>NZ_JAKIKW010000011.1 GCF_023283945.1 Shewanella gelidimarina
AGCTTGGTACTTGAACCCCGGCGGGAAAGAACATTCCCCAGAACAGTAAAGCCACGGCCTCAACGATATGCTAGAAACAAAAATGCCGCTCACCTTAAGTGAACGGCATTAGAGCTTAAGCTCACCTTTTTTATTGCAACTGTTCACGACATTCCCGCTGAACGGGTTTTCATAAAGCGTTATAGGTATTGCGCTAACAGTTGCTGCCAACGCACTAACATCTTTTCCCATGCCTGCTGCGTTGCTTGACGTTGCTCGCCATTGACACCAATTTGGTTGCCATTTTTGACGCGCATAATCGCCTGCGTAATTCCCTCAACCGATAGCGACTCAATCACTTCATAGCCTTGTTGATGCTTACTCAGCGCTGCAATTTGATCGGCAAGCCCATCAATTTCAGGTAAAATAACATGCCGTCCTGCTGCAATCGATTCCATACACGTGAGTCCAAAAGGCTCCCAGCGCGAGGGGATAACAACCGCATCAGCAGTGCTTAAAAAAGCGGCCACGTCATCAACCTCCCCAACCAGAGTGACTTGAGGCATTGATTTAGCCAGTTGCTGTAACAACGCTCTATCCTCGCCATCTCCCGCTATCGCTAACGTCACCTCTTGCTCACTAAAGCTCGCCATTGCTTGAATAAGCAGGTCAAACCCTTTCTGTTTTGCTAATCGACCATAGGCTACAAGCCTCAATGGCGTATGCGGCTTTACACCCGTAAGTGCTATGCAGTTAGCGAGCTCTTTTGCTTGTCCAACTCGCGCGAGTTTTTTTTCGTTTAGCGTGCCAAACTCAACTAACCAATCAGCTTGCTGATCAGAAACGGTCAGCACCTTATCCATCAATGCGTAACCCAGCTTGAGCATCAGCTTAAAACGATAAGGATGACGCACGCAGTGGCGCATAAATTCACGACAATAATGATGTTCTTGATACAGCAGAGGAGTCGACCTATTCGCCAGTTTTAGTATCACGAGTGAGGGAATTTTTCGCCAACTCATGGCTCCGTGAATAACAATGATATTAGTGTCATAGCGGGTCAGTTGCAGTTGTGTCAGTTCGATATGCCGCAGCTGAAAATCAAAGTGCTGATTTAACCTTGAGGCAGCAAGACTCTCTAGCGCCAAATTGACGCCACCGAGTTTTGCATCATCGATAAGGTGGATAACCTTTGGTTGCAATAGCTTACCTTTATTTGTTCCCCAATAAAGGTAAGTTAATTTAAAGCCATCAAAGATAAAAGCTTTGTTTTACAATAAAACGTAGAAATGCTAATCACGAATAAAATCGAGCAGATGTAAACAAGCAAAAACGATATGTACGCCAATAAAACCAATAAAGCCTTTAGTGCAGAATATATGGTAACTTCGCCATAAAAGCGCATCACTTGAGCCTTGTGTGACAAACCATAAAACACCCGTCACACCCACGGCCAAAAATACCAGTAAGCCTAAGCCTTCAACAATACTAAACAGGCCACGCCCACCCGCTATAGGTAACTTGCCTTTTGTTAGTCCTTTAAAATCACTGATTAACTGAGTAAAATCTGCAACTAACCAAGGGAAATATTGACGCCACTTACCCTTTAGGCAGGTAGTGATTAAGAATGTGAGTGCAACAAAGGCGGCAAATAATCCAAGGTAGACATGGCTAAGATCCCATAAGCTCGCATTCGCCCTTAAGCTGCGGCCGATTAACACCCAGCTACTGGTTAATAGCAGATAAGCCACCGTAAAAATGATAACAATATGCTGCCGAGCGATACACTTATCTAACAACCGTTGTAATTTTGATTTCGCCATGACGACCTCTGTTGATCCATTAAGTGGCTAACTCACCTTTGTCTCAACCGGTAACTGATGGATCTTGTCAGCATAAGCATCGACTTTTAACCAATCGGTGTACTCAATGTTAGTATCTGCTGCCGTTGGCCCCTTGGTCATCCACATAATAAAACGGATAATGCTTCTGTCTACAATACCATAGCTTGGGTAATTCAGATTACCACCAAACACTTCGGTAAGAGTGGGTGACCACGGCGACTTTTCCATAAACGCCTGCATATATGGATTGGTTGCAGCAGTATTTTTAAGTGGTTTTCTTGCGACTAAATTTACCGAGAAAAAGCTACTAGGTATTTGTTCAAGTGCACTTTGATTGGCTTCAATAAAATCATAAACTGTTGGATTATGTTTGCCATGACGAATACTGGCACCAATAATGACTTTATCGAATTCAGCTAAATCAATATTGTCGCTAATGCTAACGGCGTTAACTTGATGACCTAAAGCGATTAGCTTTTGTTCAAGATAAGCACAAATTTTGCGAGTCTGGCCATGCACGCTTGAATAAACGATAAGAATGTTACTCATCTGGCGGCCCCCTTTAGATAGAAATTCAATTGATTAATCATAGGGGATAATTGAATATTTTTACTTGAATCAGATCACGAGCTACAAAACGATAATCTGCTTTAACTTTATCTAGCTCACAAAATTAAAAGGGAAATACATTAAGCCTGTATTTCCCTTTGGTTAGTCTGACAATGCCATTACAGAGACATCAAGAAATCAAGAACTTGAGCACGTTCAGCCGCATTAAGTGCCATAAAGTCATCTGTACTTTGCTGTGCTTCTCCACCATGCCACAAAATAGCTTCTTCAAGTGTTGCTGCACGGCCATCATGCAAGAAACCAGCTTGTGGGTTTACCGTTTTAGTTAACCCTATTCCCCACAATGGACGAGTACGCCACTCACTGCCATCGGCCAGAAAATCAGGACGGCCATCAGCAAGACCTTCGCCCATATCATGCAGTAGCATATCGGTGAAAGGGTAAATAGTCTGACTCTTGTGACCTGCAATCATTTCTGCACCACCGATATCACCCGCTGCTTTAGTGACAAAGCTTGGCGTATGACAACCGCTGCAATTTAATTGCTCAAACAGGCGCGCGCCTTCGCGTACATCTGTATCGGTAACATTGCGTCTAGCCGGTACTGCCAATGTCTCGGCATAAAACACCACTGAATCACTAAACTCGGCCGTCGCATCCGGTTCACCGTCAATACCTTCACCGGTATCGACAAACCCAGTACGCGTTAGATAGTCATCATGCAGTGCTGTACCTTTAATACTTTCATCTGGAAACAACGGATTAGTAATACCAATGTCGCCTCGCAGTGCACCTAGAGATTGTACTCTGACACTTGGTGTATTGGCCTTCCAGCCAAAGCGTCCTAAAGAGACCGGGTTACTGTCGCCAGCTTGTGCTTTCACCGCATCAAATACGTAGTTAGCACGCCCTGAAATCCCGTCATTATTGGCATCATCGCTATCGACTTTTGCCACGATATCCGCCTCTGGGATCGCTTCTAGCAAACCCAAACCAAATACAGGCATACCGTTACGCCATCCCATGAGTACGTCATCTTGCAGTAAATTGGAGGTGACATTAGCACTTGATTTGGTTTCACCCGGCGCATCATATGGGTTTTCAACATCAAACAGTGGTTTTTTCAAGGTCACGCTACTGCCATCGCTGTAGGTAATCGCTTTTGTTTCATAAGACAGATACACATCAGCCTGGCCAATAAATTTATTTGTCTCCCAGTCAGGGCGCGCTTTAAGTACGCCACGATGGAACAGCTGACCACCAAAGTCAGGAACAGCAATAGGAGCGCAATAGTTATTAGCGGCAGTACCTTCTAGGCAAGGTTCATCTGGTGCTTTACTTATACGCAAAAAAATCCCAGCTTCGGATCCCAGTTTCACTCGAGTTTCACCTGCGGCAATTTGCGGGGTTGAGTTGCGGCCATCTCGTTGATGACAAGAGTTACAGTCGGCATTATTAAACACAGGTCCAAGGCCATCTAGCTCTGGATGTGCATCATTGGGCGCCGTCGTAAATGCGGTTTCAAAACCGAGGTCACCCTCTAAGTGCAACTCAAGTTCAGCCGCCGTAAGGTTAGGAGAAGGAGTCGAAAAACCATGACCTGATTCGGAGGCATCAAAGGTGGTTGTATCACCCCCACTGGCAGTAATATCAGTATAAGAAGGATAAACTTTCTCTTCTGGCGTGGGTGTGGTCTCATCACCGCTGCCGCCACATGCCGATAAACTGAGTACACTTGCAATCACGAGTACGCTTACTTTTATGTTTAGCTTTATATTCGTATTATTAACTTTATTATTTTTAATTATCATTTGCGTTACCACACACGTTTTATCTTAAGTTAGTATTTTGATTCTGTTATTTAAGACACAACAAAAAAACTAAGATAAATCACCTAAAAAATAAGGCACCGAGGAGCGCCTCAATGCCTTTTCAACAGACTATATTTTTACACTTTCCACGTTTTAAGCAGTGGCAACACATCAGATTCTAGGCTGGTTTGCAGCTTTGAAAGAGCATCAACGGCAGTTTGAATGCGCTTGCGCCCTTCTACATCGGAGATCGCTTGACGGAAAGGCATTTCATTTGCACCTTCAATGGCTTGAATCGTCAAAATTGCGTTTGATATTTCAGTACCCACTCGCGCTGCCATGTCTTTATCCGCCGCAGCAACAAAATCCACAATACCTTGCTTATCTGCAGCGCCAGCTAGCTCACCTTGATAAACATTACGTACGCCAATGATGTTATTACTAAAATCTGTCAGTGAATTCCATGAGTATTGAGATTCAACTTTAGAGGTGTCAGCGCTGCTTGCGTCAGCACCAAATGGATCGGCAATTTTGCCGTTACCCACTTCATCAACAATGCCGATCATGCCTTGGATTAGTTCTTGAACAACACCCACATTTGAGCTGTAGAAAGTATTATCTTGAGTCCCCGGAGTCTTAAGCAGTTCACCATAGGCTTTACCTGTACTAGCATCGTGACTTATAAGCCATGCATCATCCAATTTTTCAGTGTAATCACGGAATACTGCAGCAAGACCCATTAGGTAATCACGCTCGTTAGCCGTTAAATCTGCGATCATTTTGGTATTTGTGGTCACGCCGTCACCGAATAATAGGTATTCCATCGTATGGAAACCTTGCACATCGTCATTCCAACCTTTAATGGTTTCCGCATCAAAACCTGTTGTTGTAGACAATACCGACGTTAAATCAGTGGTGTTTAGTGGCCAGCTGTCTAAATGAGGATCGATGCCAAGTGAGTCAACAGGGCCAAAAATATGAGACTCTCCCTGCTCCCAAGGTTGGCGAGCAGCTTTCCAAGCTTCTTGTACGGCAACAAGATTAACTTGCGAAGGCGAGGCGACCAATGTTTGAGTCGATGCAAACAATGTAGCACCGCGTGCCGCCAGATCGGTATAACCGGCAACAATGACATCGTCAGTCAGGTTGGTCACCATCTCTGTTGCTGTAAATGAGAAAGTTTTATCAGCTTCAGGTGTTGGCGTGCTATCAGAGCCCGAACCGCCACATGCAGCAAGTGCAGAAATAAGTGCTATAGCAACCACTGAATGAGTAAAGTGTTTCATTAAAAACTCCATTTTTTTAACTTAATAAATTTAATTAATTGGGCTAATTGAATTAGCGAATAAATAGTTGATTATTTACAACGAGAATTGATAACCCACGCCAAGCGCAAAGAAATTGGTATCTGGAATAGAAGCAACAGCCACTTGCTGTACACCAGCTTCAGCCTTGATAACGATTTCAGGAATAGGGAAATAGTTAATACCCGCACTGATCCACGTGTTTTCATATCGCTTGGTGGCAATGCCAGTTTCAACTTCTTTCAATGGGTTTGAATAATCGATGTTGGCAAAGATCGTAATTGGGATAGGAGTGAAATGACCTAAATCGACACCCGCCTCAACGAAGAAAGCTTCAGACTCACTGCCGAGTTGCGCGAAGTTACCCGGTTTTAGACCGGGCGTGGTTTTGTTTGCTTGAGTAATAGCATCTGAATCGCTCAAGGTGCCATTAAGGTATTGGCCACGTACTGTCCATGGGCCTTCGACAAATGCACCAGCGATTGAAAATATGCTGACAGTACCATCTGAACTCAACTTATTGGTTTTATGGCGATTGCCACTGGTATTGCCGTAGTAATATGAAACACCCACCGCGGAACCTGTTTTGAAGTTGCCGTAATCAAGACGAGCAACGTAGGCAAGATCATCAGCATTTACATGTTCAAAACGCTTTTGGTGACCCGATGCAGCCCAATCATAGGTCCGAAAATACTCAGAGTTTAATCCGCTAACCACTTGTGCTTGATAGTGGAAATTAGCAACTTCACCAAAAATACCGATACCATTTTCATTCCATACCGCTGGCAACATTGCCGCTTCACTTTTATGGCGTTGCACTGTGAGGTATTGACTAGGTTTATGGAGGGTACTGCTAAGGCCAACGGGCAGATGGATATTACCGAACTTAACCCCAAACGCAGCGCTTGGGAGATAACGGATCTCGGCTTTTTCAATCATCACTTCGCCGCCAGCTTCAACTTCAGCTTCAAACTCACCAAATTCATCAAAGCCATCGTATTCGAGTGAAGAACCAGTTCCACCATGCTCATACTCAATCTCAACTTCCATATCCCAGTCATCATTAAACTGATAGCCAAATTCAGTCACAATGCGCTCGAGGTCAACACGCCCACGACGTTCAGGCGTTGTATCTTGGACGTTATCGTAATATTCATCACTGGTGTAAATCACACTGCCGTATGACTTAAATGAAAACTTGCTGAACTTACTATTAGCCGAATCAGCTTTAACGGTCGCTATCGCTTCTTGCTGTTCTAACCGTTGTTGCTGGTGCTGTTCAGTTTGGGCTTGCTGTTGTTGTGCAAGCTCCTTTAACTGGACTTTAAGTTCAGTCAGTTCTGCTTCTTGTTTAGCAATCGCTGCGGCGAGTACTTCAGGATCTGTTGCTGACATAGCATTAGCGCTAAAGACAGTTGCTATCGTTGCGGCCAATATATTCAGCTTTACATGTTTAGACATGTTTTTCATAAAACGGCTCTCAATTGATTCTTTGCTGGAAAACCAGCATCCCTTAAATTCGCCGTCAAAATACTACAAATGAGAATGATTTGCATTATTCTTTACACTATAATTTACAATAAACTTACATCAAACACCAAAAGCCAACAGTTGCAACGCTTAAAAACAAGGCGATACATTAATTAAAATCAATGGGGGAAAACCTATAGCGGAGTGTATAAACCAGATACTGCAGTACCCCATAAATCAGCATCAAGCGCTTTACAGCCAACTTACCAGGGTGTTAATACTTTAATTGCTTATGCCGAATAAGGAGGTGGTTATCAAAAGGGAAGAAGGTGAAAAGATAGTCAACAAATTATGCATCTAACATGTTGTTTTGTATCATATATTGCATTCAAACCTACAACTAATATGACGATGACAATGTTAATCCCACGCGAATCACCCCCGCGTTATGCTGCTTTTTTTCGAGGAGGGGTTTTGAATAGCCCACTGCACCTTAGTATTAATTGAGTATATACTGCTCGTCCTTTCGCCGGATCACATGGACCGTTTTAATGAAAAACAACCCGCAGAAGCTGCTGCTTTGGATGACATTTATCATGTCATTAGCCTTTGCTGTATGGCAGGTATTACTTAACAACTTTGTTATTGAGCGCGCTCAATTCACCGGTGCTGAAATTGGTATATTGCAAAGCTTAAGAGAGGTTCCTGGGTTTCTTGCGTTTACCGCTATCTTTGTCTTACTACTGATAAAAGAGCAAGCGTTTGCATTATTGTCATTGGCACTACTGTGTATCGGTGTGGCTGTCACGGGGTTCTTTCCGCAAGTGCTCGGGCTGTATATCACCACCGTATTAATGTCGATTGGTTTTCACTATTTTGAAACCATCAACCAATCACTGACACTGCAATGGGTTGAAAAGAAAAATACCGCCGAATTTTTAGGCAAAGCTCTGGCATGGCGCAGCGCCGCTGCATTGATAGGTTACGGCAGTATTTGGCTAGTCATGAGCTGGCTAAAACTCGACTACCAATGGATGTACGCCATCATTGGTACTTTAGGGCTCATCATGGTGATAACCATTCGTCTGTACTTTCCTACCTTTGAACAAGGAGAGGTGCAGCACAAGAAAATAATCTTGCGAAAACGCTACTGGTTATACTATATGCTGACTTTTTTCTCGGGCGCGAGAAGACAGATCTTCATGGTAATAATTTGCGGGCTTTATGATGGTTGAAAAATTTGGCTATAGCATTAGTCAAATTACCTCACTCTTTCTAATTAACTATGTAGTTAACCTCTTTTTCGCCCCCGCGATTGGCCGCTTCATTGGTCGAATTGGTGAACGCAACGCCCTGACTATTGAGTATTTAGGGCTTATTGCAGTCTTTACCAGTTATGCGGTCGTTGAGCATGCAGAAGCCGCTGCCGCCCTATACGTGATTGACCACCTTTTGTTTGCAATGGCGATTGCCGTAAAAACCTATTTCCAAAAAATTGCCGATCCCAAAGATATCGCCGCTACCATGTCAGTAAGTTTCACCATTAACCACATTGCAGCCGTTATCATCCCCGCACTGCTGGGGCTATTATGGCTAACCTCACCTTCACTGGTATTCTATATCGGCGCAGGTTTTGCGGTGTGTTCACTCATACTGGCCATGAATGTGCCTCGCCACCCTAAACAAGGTGAAGAGGTCGCGCTATTTGGTAAAATGCCACCACTTGTCAAAGCAGACAAATAGCTAGACAATTAACGCCCTGATTGGCATAAGTTTTATAACAAAGAGGAATGAGGTTGATGGTTGAAACAGTTAAGGATACTAGAAATCACCCGCTGAAATCATCAGTCAGTGATAACGTAAAGTCAGCTGACGTTTCGGCCAGAAAAAAAGCCTTATTGCTTGGGCGCATGCTTGGGCTTGCCAGCGAAGATGATTACCGCCCCAGCAGCGCCTCAATTGCAGAGCGTTCTGCCTATAGAGCACAAAAACTCTCTAGCCAATACCAGTCTAATTTAGAAACTATTTACAAGATTGCGATAAGCCAAACCCCGTCAGATGTCACCGGTGTGGATCTCGACCCCGATTGGGCGCATCAGTTTTTTCAGCTGGCTGAACAGATTCATAATCGTAAAATGCAGGAGTTATGGGGCAGAATTCTAGCCAGTGAAATCACCATTCCAGGTAACTTTAGTTTACGTACATTAGCCACTTTAAAGCAGCTTACCCATAAAGAGGCGCAGGTATTAGAAAAAGCCCTGGGGATGTCAGTACTGGTCAACAATGAAAGTAAGTTAAAACTGGTTATTGGCTTTAAACACGCCAGTGGTTTAGGCCACTTTTTTAAGAAATCGACTCAGACCAATATTGGTCTGTCGCAGTTTGGCTTACCCTACTCCAATATTTTAACCTTGATTGAGGCTGGCATTTTACATCGCAGTGAATTGGAAACAGGATTACTAAGCAGCAAGAAACCGATTAATTTCGCCCTAAGTAACATCAAGCTCAAATTGACCCCAAAAACCGGTCAACTCTTTTTCAATTATTACCGTTTTACCCCTGTGGGCGACGAGCTAGCACAGTTAATTCAATTTAAAACTGACACCAACTATATTAAGGCGTTAAAAGCGGTATTTGCGCAAGATTTCAGAATTGAGGAGTAACCCTAAAGCCGGGTTAAGCCACTTTGTTGCATACTGAAATATCTCATCATTTAGCTCCAAGCACCCAATTTATCCCATAAAAAATGCCGTAGATAATCTTCATCTACGGCATCTTATTTCAACGATTATTTTAGCTCGTTCTTATTAGCCAGCGGCTTTTAACTTCGCTGCATCAATCACTTGAATCGCGGTAAGATAATCTAATAGCGCGTTGACTTGCGCCGTTAGATCGCCTTTGCTGGTATCAATGGTTAACTCTGCAGCTGTGGGGGTTTCGTACGGCGCAGAGATACCCGTAAACTCTTTTATCTCACCTGCTCGCGCTTTTTTATACAGCCCTTTAGGATCACGTGCTTCGCACACTTCAATCGGTGTCGAGACATGCACTTCAATAAAGCGTCCCTCTTCAAATAAAGCACGTACACGCTCTCTCTCCTCTTTCGTTGGAGAGATAAAGGCAGATAACACCACTAAGCCCGCATCGACCATCAGCTTGGCAACTTCGCCCACGCGGCGCAAGTTTTCGTCACGATCACTGGCGCTAAACCCTAAGTCGTTACAGAGGCCGTGTCGCACATTATCGCCGTCAAGCAAGTAGGTATGAAAGCCAGCGTCAAACAACGCACGCTCTAATGCGCCCGCTAAGGTTGATTTACCGGAGCCTGATAGGCCTGTAAACCAAAGTAGTACCGGACTTTGTCCTTTCTGCTTTGCACGAGACTCTTGGTCAATACTATGTTGGTGCCAAACGATGTCAGACATAACCACTCCAAAAACAATAATCTAATAGATAAAAATGCGCCAAACTCACTCAATTCCAACGGTCGAGATAGTATTGCCACCTTAAAACGGGAAGAGCAACGGCACTAATATAATGACAATCGACGAGTACAACACCGACAAAGGCAATCCCACTCTTAAAAAATCAGTAAAACGGTAATTTCCCGCGCTATGAACCATCAAATTGGTCTGGTAACCATAGGGCGAAATGAAACTTGCACTAGCACCAAATACCACCGCAAGAATAAATGGTCGGGTATCGACGCCATAGCTCATTGCAATAGCGTACGCGACAGGAAAAGCCAGCGCCGCTGCGGCATTATTGGTGATTAACTCCGTCAGTAATAACGTTAACAAATACACGCAAACAAAAGCTGCGAATACCCCAAAACCATTTAACGATCCCAAGATGAAATTAGCGATATCATTTGCAAGACCTGTCGATAGCATCAAATTGGCTAAACTCAACGCACTACCAACAATCACCACCAGCTCAATCGGAAAGCGTCGCCTAAGCTCAGTTAAACTCACCGCGCCAATGGCAACGAAACTAATCAACAGCAAAATTAAGCCTTTGACCAAAGGCAATGCGCCAATGACGCTGGCAAAAATGGTCAATGCAAAGCCGCCCAATACCCACTGACTGCGTCTTTTATCTAAGCGAACACTGAGATCGAGCCCACTCACGGCAGCGAAATCTGACGCCAATTTTGCGTTATGGCTAAAGCTATCCCCTGGCGTAATCAGTAATACATCACCCGCTTGTAACTCAATATCACCGAGGCCACCTTTTAACGGATGGTGCCCGCGTCGAATAGCCAGTACTGCACCGTCAAATCGCTCTCTAAACTTAGACGCTTTTAATGAGGTACCCACCAGTTCCGATGTGGGTGCCAGTACCGCTTCTATCAAGTTTTGCCCTTTGGCTTGTTGCTTACCAAACCATTCGAGCCCATCAAATTGATGTAACAGTTCTACCGACTCGACCGCACCGCCAAAGCGCAACACATCTTCACTTTGCAAGACGAGGTGCGGTGGGACGGGACAAATTCGGATGCCACTGCGCTCAAGCTCGACTAGATAGAGTTTTTTCAATGCTCTTAAGCGATTATCTAACACGCTTTTACCAATCAACTGCGACTGTTTCGCCACTCTGGCTTCGAGCATGTAAGGCAAGCTTTCTTCTGTTCCGTCTTCGCGTCTGTCGGGCAAAAAATCAGCGAGTAACACCAACAGACCCACACCTAGGGTCACAATAACCACACCAATGATAGAGAACTCAAAAAAGCCTAACGGCTCTAGGCCTGCGTTCTCAACAAAAGAGTTCACGATAAGGTTGGTTGATGTGCCTATTAAGGTGAGAGTTCCGCCCAGAATAGCCGCATAAGACAGTGGCAATAAAAGCTTAGCCGGTGCATGAGACTGATTTCGTCTCACCACACCAATCAAGGATGACACCACGGCAGTATTATTGGTAAACGATGACAACAGTGCGGTCGAGAAGCCCAGCTTAGCTATCGTCGATGCCAAAGAACCTTCACCGACAACTTGACTCAGCTTACCAAGCAAAGAGGTTTTCTCTAGCGCGGCAGTCGCTAAAATAATCAGTACTAGAGTCACTAAGCTGGCATTGGTAAAACTCGCCAATGCCGTCTCTAACTCCACCATGCCTAAAAGATAGGTCGTTAATGTCGCCGTAAAAAACAGCGCTGCGGGTGTCCAAAGTCCTGCCATCAAAGCAACGACTAAGGCAAATAATATGCTCGACAACACCCACAATTCAGACACCACTAACCCTCTAGCTTACTAATATCAAGCGCTTGCCAATGAGGATACTGCTTGCGAATTAACGCATTTAACTCAAGTTCGAAATCAGTAAACTGGCCCGCTGATTTACTCATCTTCGCAGTTGAAACGGCCATCACTGCGGCCACTGTCGCATTTGATAATCGATCAATTAAGATCATGCCGCCAGTGTCACGAATAAGCGTATACGGGTCGATAGCAATCGCTTCATTTAACTCAAGCGTGACGCGAGCCATATCATTTAAGCCGATGATATCACTATCTTTATGCTCTAATGTATTGATGTCGACTACGTATTCGACACGAGTAACACTTGCTTGTAGCTTCTTACCCGCCACTTTTACATCATAAAGCTGGCCAATTTGTAACTGTTTTTCGTCCATCCAAGCAATATCGGCACTGACTAGATTGGCAAGCGTGGGGGCATTGTCGACTTGCGATAATAGGTCACCACGAGAAATATCAATTTCATCTTCTAGCGTTAACGTCACCGCCTGACCCGCGATAGCTTCGCTCAAATCACCATCAAATGTAACGATACGCTCAACTTTACTGCGCTTACCTGATGGCAAGGCCACCAGCTCGTCGCCCACTTTAATAACACCTGATGATACCGTGCCAGAGAAGCCTCTAAAATCGAGATCGGGGCGCAATACATATTGCACCGGAAAACGTACCGGTAAGCTGTTTAATTCACGGCGGGTGTCTATGGTTTCTAATAGCTCCAGTAACGTGCCATCTTTATACCAAGGCGTTTGTGTACTGCGATCGACCACGTTGTCGCCTTTTAAAGCCGATAGTGGTACATAACGAATATCGATGTCACCTAACTGCGCTGCAAACTCGGCAAAGTCTGCTTTGATGTCATTAAAGACTTTTTCGTCAAAGCCGAGCAAGTCCATTTTATTGATGGCAACCACAAAGTGGCGTAGACCCAACTGCGAGGCAATAAAAGCGTGACGGCGAGTCTGTGTTTGCACCCCATAACGCGCATCAACCAAAATGACGGCTAAGTCACAAGTAGAGGCGCCCGTGGCCATATTACGAGTGTACTGCTCATGGCCTGGAGTATCGGCAATAATAAACTTACGTTTGTCGGTTGAAAAATAGCGGTAAGCAACATCAATGGTAATGCCTTGTTCACGCTCAGCTTGCAAGCCATCGACGAGTAATGCCAGGTCAATCTCATCACCTGTGGTGCCCATTTTGGCACTATCATTTTTTAAAGTGGCGAGTTGATCTTCATATATTTGAGCGCTGTCATGCAGTAAACGTCCTATCAGGGTACTTTTACCATCATCGACACTGCCGCACGTTAGAAAGCGCAACATGCCTTTATGTTGCTGCTGTGCTAAATATTCCTTCACACCTAAATCTTCTAGCTCAGCGGCTAAGCGGGTGTTGTTATTGACTGCTTGGTTCATGATTAATTCCTTTGAAATCTGACAATGCTTAGCACTTACCGCGCCTAGAAGTAGCCTTGACGTTTTTTAAGTTCCATTGATGCACTTTGATCTGAATCGATAAGTCGGCCCTCACGCTCACTAGAACGTGTTAGCAGCATCTCTTCGATGATCTTCTCAAGCGTGTCAGCTTCTGAATGCATCGCTCCCGTTAATGGGTAGCAGCCGAGGGTTCTAAATCGGACTAATTCATCTTTAACCGTTTCACCCTCTTCTAAAGGCAGTCTGTCATCATCAACCATAATCATCATGCCATCACGCTCGACGACAGGACGCTTTTGGGCAAAATAGAGTGGTACCAATTTTATGTTTTCTTGGTAGATATATTGCCAAATATCTAGTTCCGTCCAGTTTGAAAGCGGGAATACTCGAATGCTTTCACCTTTATTGACGGCACCGTTATAGGTACGCCACAGCTCTGGACGCTGGTTTTTAGGATCCCATGTGTGGTGCTTATCGCGGAATGAGTAGACTCGCTCTTTAGCACGAGACTTCTCTTCATCGCGGCGTGCACCACCAAAGGCGGCATCAAAACCATACTTGTTCAACGCTTGCTTAAGCCCTTGGGTTTTCATGATGTCGGTATGCTTAGCACTGCCGTGCGTAAACGGACCAACCCCCATCGCGATACCCTCAGGATTTTTATGCACCAGCAATTCAAAGCCAAACTCTTTGGCCTGAGCATCACGAAATGCGATCATCTCTTTGAACTTCCAATCGGTATCCACATGCAGTAAAGGAAAAGGGATCTTCCCCGGATAGAAAGCTTTGCGTGCTAAATGCAGCATCACAGAAGAGTCTTTACCGATGGAATACATCATGACTGGGTTATCAAACTCTGCCGCTACTTCGCGAATTATTTGAATACTCTCAGCTTCTAATTGTTGTAAATGGCTTAACTCTTTGGCGGCCATGCTAATTCTCCGTCTTCTTGAATCGATTGTGCTAAGCACATCTATTTAATTTGTGTTGTTAAGCTTGCTTCGCGACTCTGCAGGCCTTGAGGCTTAAACCAGTTCAGACTATCAGCGAGTTCAACCACCTCACCTATCACCATCAATGCGGGCATCACTAATTCTGGATCTGCCGCTAATTGCTCAATATTGTCCAATGTGCCAATGAATGTTCGCTGCTCCTGAGTGGTCGCTTTGGAAACAATAGCAACCGGGGTATTAGGTGAACGTCCGGCATCAAGTAAACCCGCTTTAATAATGTTGGCGTTAAGGATCCCCATATACACGACTAAGGTATTATTCGGGTTTGCGTATCCTTGCCAGTCCATCGGCCGACTCGCTAATTGGCAATGACCGGTAATAAAGCTCACACCCTGGGCGTAATCTCGATGAGTCAACGGGATGCCTGCATATGCTGCAGTGCCGCTTGCAGCGGTGATCCCTGGCACGACTTCAAACTCGAGGCCCGACTCAACAATCGTTTGTAACTCTTCACCACCCCGCCCAAAAATAAAAGGATCGCCGCCTTTAAGACGAACCACATTTTTACGAGTAAACGCTTTGGTGACCAGTAATTGATTAATTTCGCTTTGCGCCGCACTATGCTTACCCGCACGCTTACCCACCGCGATTTTTTCAGCTTTACTTGGAATGAGGGCCATGATGTCTTGACTCACTAAAGCGTCGTACAACACCACATCCGCTGATTGCAATACACGGTATGCTTTAACCGTTAGCAGATCCACATCACCAGGGCCGGCACCCACTAGCCACACCTTTCCTCCTGCGGCTTGACCCGGTAAAGATACAATCTCCATCACGCTACCTCACTCTAATTTGATAACCTGAATATAGCCGCCCTCTTATTCCATAATAAATAGAAAATTCAGATCACTTATAACTTTTAGTTATTAAAAAAAGAATTATATTCATTCAGACATTCAAATAAAGAAATAAAAGCATACTTTTCAAATGCTTAGCGTGGTCGTATTGATAGAGCCAGGACAAAGCAGAAAATACACGCTTTACAATTTGGCACTAAGTTATCGCATTTAGATCTAGAGGCCGGTTTCAAAACCGCGTTGCTATCACAGTGGTAATCACTTCACCTATTTACCGAGTGTTAAGTTACCAGCTTGCTATAGCACTGTTAAACACAGCGATAGCTAGGTAGAATTGCGACAAACAAAAAGAAGCGCAGTTTTAACAACTTTTGGGAATATTATGAATAAGCTAGGCACGTTATTATTGTCTATGGGTTTAGGCTGCTCTTTTGCGTCGTATGCAGCAACGACGAAAGCAGAACCAACAGAGGTCGCTAGCAAAACAGAAGATATTGAAGTAAAAAAACAAACATCATTGGTTGCAGCGCGAGTCTCTAAAGAATTAGCAACTGGCGATCTGCCTTATGTCATTACACCACACAAGGTGAACTACATTCTTCCGGTGACTTACAACTCCTCTCCTAATATGGAACCTTTTGCTGAAGAAGCTAAAGACACCCCGTTTATGATGGATAATGTAGAAGCCAAGTTTCAGATTAGTTTTAAATTTCCGCTCTGGCACAATGTATTTGGCGATAATGGCCACCTGTTTGCAGCATACACCAACCAGTCGTACTGGCAGGTGTATAACAAAGAAATATCTTCGCCGTTTAGAGAAACCAATCATGAGCCTGAAATATTCATGATCTTCACTAATGATTGGCAAGTGGGGCCTTTACAGAACTCTTTTTGGGGAGTCGGCGCCGTACACCAATCAAATGGGCAAGCAGGATCATTATCCAGAAGCTGGAATCGTTTATACGGCATGATGATATTCGATTCAGGGCCATTTGCGCTTGAAGCTAAAGCGTGGTGGCGTATACCTGAAGATGAAAAAGAAACCCCAACCTCTCCGAGTGGCGATGATAACCCAGATATAATGGACTATATGGGTAACCTTGAGTTTACAGGGGTGTACGGACTCGGTGAGCATAGATTTAGCTTAATGGTGCGTAACTACATTCAAAAGCCTAATTATGGCGCAGTAGAATTTACCTGGAGTTACCCCATCATGGGCAATCTCAGACTCTATACTCAATACTTTAATGGCTACGGTGAAAGTCTTATCGACTATAATTCACATAACCAACGCATAGGTATCGGGATCTCTATCAACGACATTTTATAACTATGCTTATCTAGTCAATTAGTTAGAGGCTATGCTGGCCTAGCCTAGAAAAGGCTAAGCTGGCCATATCCGAGAATCGATATGACAGTGAGTTTTAAAAGCATAGTCCTGTTATTTGTACTTATGATGGGCATAAGTGCAGCTCAACTCATTCGACTGTCCTTTTTCCCACATACAACCTCGTACGCACTGAGTCCAGCGCAGCAACGACAAGATATTAACCAACTTTTAGCCGTAATTAATCAAAAGTCATCTTTCGCAGCATTAGATCCCGTCCGAAAACACATTTTTAATCAACATGCACAATTACTGTTAAGCGCGGACTTACAGCCGAGTAATGCGGTTAATTTTCAAGTTCAATTGCAGCGTTGGATCTCTTCTCTCAATGATCCAGCGACCTCTATAAATCTTCCCCGTCGAGCGAAGCAACTTACCGATATAAAACAGCTTCCAGGCCAGCTCTATCACGATGGTCAACATTGGTTAGTTTATACCGCAGAAAATAGTCTGTTCGATGAAGAGTTCCCCTTCTTAACCCACATGGACGGCCTCCCCATGCAACGCTGGCAGAAAGCTGCGCAGCGGTACATTCCCGACTCTATCAAGTTATCAATCAAGGAGCAGAGTCATTGGTTACACGGCATTAATCAGCTTCGGTTAGATATAGGCGTAACAACCTCTAACAGCATCGTTTTGACATTCACAAATACAGAGGGTGATAACACTCAGCGAGAGGTTGCTTTAGTCAGCAGAAATCAACAGCAAGAGAATATTCAGCAGCCGACAGCAGCGGCCATGGCCGCTTCATCTAGCTCACAGCGTGTGATTCGTTACCCTGAGAATATTAAATTATCACCTCATATTTTAGATCTACTTGCATCAAGTAAACCTGAACAAGATCTTATACTCGATATCAGACACCTAAAGGCACCAGATACCGCTTTAACTCAATGGCTACAGCGCCACTTTGCGCCTCAGAGTGTGGCATATAGCAGCGCTATCGGATTAATGAAATACAAACGTTATCCTCATTCGTCAGCCAAGCTATTTTCGACTAAAAATATTGTTCCAATTAAAGAACTACATTTTTTTGAGCAAGTTAACTTAGAAGCATTGGGGTTCGATAACCATATTCAGGACTCAGCAAGCTTTAGCCATTGGCTAGTCCGTCGCTTAGTAAACAACAGAAAAAACCACAACAGAGAGGAAAATCAACCTAAGCAACGGAAATTAGTTTTATTAGTCGATTCAAGCTGCCAACAAGAGTGTGAATGGCTGGCATTGATGGCATCAGCATGGCCAAACGTACAACTTGTAGGGGAAAGTACCCGAGGTAGTCTAAGCCCTCGCCATTATGCCTCACTCACACAAAGTGGCATAAAGGTGAGCTTTAGTGCGGCCTTAGTTTATAGCGCTCAGGGAAAGCTAGTATCGGGTATCGGCATACGCCCTACGATTGGCTTAAATAACCTCGCGCTTAATCATGAAAACATCAGCCATTTAATCGCCGCTAAATCTAACAGCCCAACACACGCATCAAGCGCCAATGCACTCACAACAGCTAAAAGATCGCCATAAAGGCATCTTTTATGATGAAGATCCGCACTTTGGTTCCATAGCTTGCTTAAGTAGGGTATAAGGGCACTATGAAAACCCCTAAACGACTCCAACCATTGGTTGATGAAGGATTAATAGACGAAGTTGTTCGTCCATTAATGAGTGGCAAAGAAGCCGACGTCTACATCGTAAGATGTGGTGATGATGTCCGCTGCGCTAAAATCTACAAAGAAGCTGACAAACGTAGTTTTAAAAAAGCAGTCGAATATCGTGAAGGCCGTAAAGGTCGCAATAGCCGACGTACTCGTGCGATGGAAAAAGGTTCCAATTACGGCCGTCAAGAACAAGAGAATGCCTGGCAGAATGCTGAAGTAGATGCTTTGTATCGCCTAGCTGATGCTGGAGTGCGAGTGCCTCAACCCTATGGCTGTTTTGACGGCGTATTATTGATGGAGCTGGTTACCGATGACGCCGGCTTCGTAGCGCCGAGATTAAACGATATTAGTCTTACTGAAGAGATGGCCATTGCCCATCATTATCAAGTAATGAAAGATGTGCAGCGTATGCTTTGTGCTGGACTTATTCATGGCGACCTGTCTGAATTTAATGTGCTGCTAGATGATAAAGGCCCAGTGATTATCGATCTGCCTCAAGCTGTCGATGCTGCAGCAAATAACAATGCCAAGCGCATGTTATTGCGTGATGTGAACAACATGACCCAATATTATGGGCAGTTTGCTCCCTCAGTGCTAAAAACCAAATATGCACAAGAGATGTGGCTAAAATTTGAATCTGGCGATCTGTCAGCAGATAGTGAATTAACTGGCGAATTTATTGAGAGCGAACATACCGCCGATATTAATGCCGTATTGGAAGAGATCCAAGCAGCATTCGAAGAGGAACAGGAACGCAAAGAGCGAATTAGTGATGCCGCTGAGCAAGATGAGTATTAGGCAGACCTGCGACGGCATAAATTAAATGATAAAACAGCCCAGCCTATAAAGTGTTGGGCTTTTTTATGTCAATGTAACCTGTAATCTCACTCGATTAACTCACTGGTTAATAGGAGCATCAGCTAAATCCAATTGCGATACCGTATAACAGCCGATAGACTCCATAAGAACATAAATGGATTAGCGACAACGATGCCTCTGACACCGACGCCCAAAATACTGCAAAAAAAAATAGCCAGGCCCCATGCCGAGGCTCCAGCAGTCAACTCGCCAAAAGCCATTCGACAAGCGATACGTGTTGCTCGCCGCAGCTTAAGCAGTGTGCAACAGTCTGCTTTCGCTAATACGGCAGCAATAAAAGCACTGCAAAAACTCAAACAACTTAAAGCAGATAAGGTCGCGTTATATCTGACCAATGACGGTGAACTGGATACTCAAGTGTTAATCAAAACACTTTGGCAGCAAGGCATTCAAGTGTACTTGCCAAGGTTGCACCCCTTTACCGCAGGCAACCTTATCTTTCTTCGATATGAGGAAGACACTGCTGTTAAGAAAAATAGCTTAGGTATTTGGGAGCCACACTTAGATATCACCCAAATGATCTTACCGCATCAGTTAGATGTAGTGATAACCCCGCTGGTCGCATTTGATGACCAAGGCAACAGAATGGGCATGGGCGGCGGCTATTACGACAGAACCTTAGCCAACTGGCAAACACGCAAAAAACCGTTCCCCATTGGCTATGCACATGATTGTCAGCAGGTGACGAAGCTGGCTTGCCAACATTGGGATGTGCCTTTGCCATTTATCATTACCCCCTCAAAAAATCACTCATTTGACTAGGGGCTAGCCATTACAATCGGTAATGAAAGCTAGACCTGCCAATTAATCGCTGCGGATCCTTGCTGCTCAAGCAACTGGTTTACATGAGAAAAATGCTTACAGCCAAAAAAACCTCGGTAGGCAGATAATGGCGAAGGATGTGGGCCAGAAACGATTTGATGATGCGCTGCGGTAATCACTTTACCTTTCTTTTTAGCATGAGCCCCCCACAGCACAAAGATTATAGGCTGAGGCTGCTCATTGAGATGCAATAACACGTTTTGAGTGAATGTTTCCCAACCTGACTTGGCATGAGAATGCGCTTTACCCTGTTCGACCGTAAGGACAGTATTTAGCATTAACACCCCTTGCTGCGCCCACGTTAACAAGTTGCCATGCTCAGGGATCGTAAAGCCGTCTATGTCGCTAGCCAGTTCCTTATACATGTTAACTAATGAGGGTGGCACTTTTACCCCTTTTTGTACCGAGAAACACAGCCCATGCGCCTGTTCGGGTCCATGATATGGATCTTGCCCTATCAGAACCACTCGAACCTCATTTAACGGCGTATATTCAAATGCTGATAATATCTGTTCTTTAGGCGGAAAGATCACTTTACCGGCAGTTCGCTCAGCCTCAACAAAGGCTTCTAGTGCCATATAGTAATCTTGTTGCTGCTGCGCCTGGATGAAGGTTTTCCAAGTTGAATTAATCGTCATTGGAGAGCTCACTAAAATGTTTTATTGATAGTAAGAGTTCACATTATCGCTGGCAATCAGTTAAGGCATTTATAATCACATTTGTGATTAAAGAGCCATCAAACGAGTGCGGAGGTTCATCACAATCGTACCCTGAAATTACGTAAATTGATCGTTAAGCGATTGGTGTTCGGTATTTTTGGTGTTAAAATGCGCGCTCAAATTTGCCCAGGACGGCCAACCCAATGTTGTACTCTTCACCTGCTAAACCCCAATCTGGATTCACCTTAATAGAGCTCGTTGTTGTCATTATTATTTTAGGTATATTGGCTGTAGTGGCCGTACCGAAATTTGTCAATATATCAGAAGATGCACAAGTATCAATGGTTAAGGGCACGGGCGGTGCATTTAAGTCTGGGGTTGATCTCGCGCGAGCAGTATGGGCAGTAAAAGTTGGCAGCGGCCCTGCTGAAGACTTACCCGTATTCGGCACAGCTCAAGATGGCGAGGTTGACTTTAATGCTAACGGTTGGCCTGCACAGCACTATTCTCAGGGTAACGAAGCGTCACCTGCACTTGATAATGTCGAAGACTGTATCTCAGTGTGGGAGGTTCTATTTCAAGGTGATGAGCCAAGCGTCTCTGATAGCGCCAACACGAATGAAACCCATTACAAAGCAACTTATAGTGCAAACGCAATTTGTACATTCAGCTATAGAGAAAATATTAAACTATCCATTCAGTACGATTCTAATTTAGGTTCAGTTACAGTAGACTCAGATCCAAGCAGTTAAAATGAGCAAATCTTAGCTCTGGTAAAGTACTGAACAATGGACCTATTCGTGACAAAAAGTAAACATCATCGCGGCTTCACACTGATTGAACTGGTTGTTGTTATCATCATTTTAGGGATCATCGCGGTTATCGCGATGCCAAAATTTATTAACCTAAGACAAGATGCAGAGATAGCAACACATGAAGCAACTGGCGGTGCTTTTAAAGCCGGTATTACATTAGCTAACGTAAAATGGGCTGCTGCAGGGAATTCAGGTCCCGCAGATAACCTGCAAGTGTTCGGCGGGGGCGCATCAGGCCAGTTAGACATTAACCTTTGGGGCTTTCCGGCTCAGAATTACCCACCAGTAGAATCCAATCCTCGATTGAATAACACCAATGACTGCATGTCAGTTTGGCGAACCATATTAGAAGATGCCCCGCTTGTCTCTAACTCCGCAGATACTGTAGATGCCGTTTATCGTGCCCTTTATCAAGGACCGGACCAATGCTACTTTTACTATCTTCCGGAACAGACTATGTCCATCTACTATGATTCTCGCGATGGTCGCGTTATTACCGATTCAGATCCCAATAGTTAATAACTAATGATTTCTTAAGTGCTAATTTACGATAGAATCAGTGTTTAAAATATCAATCACTAAGAGCATAAGCAGAATGTCAGAAGCTAAAAAAGAAACTACCATTTTTGAAATAGCCGATCAATTCATTGCATTGGCCAACGAAATTTCAGCAACAGAGCAGGATGTCGGTAAAGTCGGCACTGGATTACGCTTTGCTGCAGCACGTTTCAATGCATTTGAAGCATCACTCAAGTCAGCTGATCTAGCCGCTGAGAAAGATAATGCAGTAGAGTGGTTTGGTAACGAATATAAAGAGATGTTGAAAGACAACATCGAAGATCATATTAAAAACCCATCACAGCCAAAAGCTGAAGAGCCAGCTAAAGATGATTCAGTGCAACAATTTAACTCTTAGTGAATACGCTGTAAAACAAATAAAAACGCCATCAGTTATGATGGCGTTTTTGTTACTCGTGTAGACTTATAAACTCGCCAGCACTCTTATGGCTAATAAAATCAAGACTACGCCAGACAGCTTATCGATAAGCGCGGCTTTTTCTCGTAGCTTTGGCAATACCGCTGAATGCGACAATACTAACGCAATTAAGGTATACCAAAGACCATCGACAATCAGCGGTGTTAATACAATCAATCCTTTTGCCGTCATATTGTCTGCCACCATGACAAACTGACTGAAGAGAGCTAAAAAGAACAACATAATCTTGGGGTTAAATAGCGAAATAGCTAAACCATCTCGTGCAGCCGTTAACGCATCCGTCGACTTACCTGCTGCTAACTTGTCAGACATGCCACCTTTTGAACGCAGTGCTTGGACGCCCATATAAGCTAAATACAATGCCCCTATGATGGCTATCGCATTGAACACCATTGGTGCCTTTTTCAACACCACTGCAAGTCCCAACAACGTCACCAGTGCATACACCCCGATACCAATAGAGTGAGCCCATGCACAGATTATCCCCTTTGTTCTGCCACCACCCAAGGTATGTCTTACCACCATTGCTAAACTCGGTCCTGGAGACATAGCCCCCAAACAACAGATTGCTAGTAACCCTAGCCATGCACTGAAGCTCATTTAATCCTTTACCTATATTGCTGTTATTTATATTAAGCGCCCTTTAGGGAACATCTCATTTATCATTGATATCGAATGACCATTTAACGCTTTTCAGGATGATAGAAATGACGAATATCTTTAGCCAACTGCGCCAGTGAATCCGGCTCAATATACATCATATGTCCAGCAGCGTAATAATGCATAGAGACTCGGCTATTGTCGATACCGTTATCGGCGAAAGTATTCTCGGTAGCAAAAAATGGGGTCGCAAAATCAAAATAACCGTTAGCAACAAATATCCTAAGGTCTTTATTTTCACGCTGGGCACGACCCAGCATAGGGGCAACATTGACGTAATGCATCTGTTTACCACTGACATTCCAATTCCAGCCGCGGTTAACTTCATATGACAATACGTTGAATGGACGAGTCATCTTGATGCCTAAATCTTTATAGACATAATCGTGAATCGCCGCAGTATACGCACCATCAATACCATAACCTGATGGGTCGTTGTCAGTTCGCTCACCTCCGCTGTCATAATCAACGCCCTTGTATCGGCTGTCTAAACGGCCAATCGTTAAGTCTTGATCGCGCAACAGTTGCTTGCTGTAACGGCTTGCACTGACACGCAAATTGACTCTGTCTAAGTAGTTCTCACTCAGTCCAGTAAAACGGGCTAACTGTGTACGTATATTTTGGTACGTTGCACTATCAAGTCGATTCCCTTGCAGCAATGCCAACGCGTAATCTGTAATGGCAAATTGACGCGCTGCGTCGATAAAGGCTTCTAGCCCCATCGCTTTGTCCACAGCGCTGACTTTATTATGATAAAACGCTGTTGCTGCCATTGTTGGCAAAAAGCCAATATAAGGTTGATTATTGCCAGGCTGATAGCGGGCATGGCTAAAATCAAGGATGGATGAAATTAACATCACACCATTAATCGAAATATCAGTCCAGCCACCTTGTAATTCATCAACAAGCGCAGCGGCGCGGGTTGTGCCGTAACTTTCACCCGCCAAGTATTTAAGTGAGTTCCAGCGACCATGCTCGATTAACCAACGGCGCATAAACTCAGCAATTGATTTAGCATCTTCGGTTACGCCCCAAAAGTCAGCGCCTTTATTGTCACCCAATGCACGGCTAAACCCAGTACCTACAGGGTCAATAAAGATAAGGTCTGATTCATCAAGCATTGAATATTCGTTTTCGACCAATGGATATGGTGCTGCACCATCGTCTGTTGCATCACCAGGGACAACGACTCGTTTAGGGCCAAATAGTCCCATGTGTAGCCATAATGAAGCAGAGCCGGGGCCACCATTAAAGATGAACGTCACTGGGCGCTTTGTGACATCTTTAACATCAGTACGCAGATAACTAATGGAGAAAATACTCGCTAACGGCAAGCCTTTACTGTCTTCTAAAATCGTCTCTCCCGCGATCGCCTGATAGTTAATTTTGTTGTCATTTATTCTCGCTCTATGCTCAGTGACCACTATTTCAGGTTCAATTGATGCTGTTACGGTTTTAGTCTCAGCAGCAGCGCTAGCGCTGAAGATAAATACCGATGAGGAGAGAATGATTGCGGCACTTACCGCCAATGTAAACTTATGGGGAATGCTTGCTTGGGAGCACATAGTTAATCCTTTAATACTGTTAGGGACTGTTAATCTTTCACGGTTGTTTTTGCCGCCGTTTATTGGCTATTTTGACAAGGCGGAGGCTATGTCGTTTAGTTATTCTCCACAAATAGCCTACAACACCGTAAAAATAGCCAAGAAGCGCGGCCCTTCGGGTTCGTTTCAATATTTCTATTACTGCGTTACGAGCTTTTCGCTTAGCCAGCTAAGCAACATCGCTCAAGCCTTGTACTAAAATCATTGAATTCGGACAAAAACCAAGCTCGAAAGAGCAACAGCCCCTAGTAATATTTATTGTTATTTTAAGTACGATATTTTAGAAGCTGTATTTGAAGCGGTCAGCTTACAAACTCTAAAGGATAAGCGCAAAGCATCAATTGCAAACAGATTTGTCAGAGCATAATCACGTCGATTATTAAGCATTAACAGAAAAACCCTTCGCAATGGATCACAAAGGGCTGGTTGTTATCGAGTTGAGTAAAGCTGATTAACGGTGCGCGTTGACCGTGCGCTCCGCCGCCCAATGTCTTAATTCTGCCAGCTTTTCACGCATGACAACCGATAACGGCCGTGTATTCATTAACTCTGCAATCAGCAGTGATTGATCAACATCTTGGTTAGTGGCTCTTGCGGTATAAATGGCCGAGATAACAGCTTGCTCAATTTCAGCCCCCGAGAAGCCTTCACTTGCCATAGAAAGCTGAGCTAGGTTCAAAATACTCGGATCGAGACTACGCTTTTTAACATGGATAAGAAAAATTGCTCTGCGGATCTCATCATCCGGTAAGTCGACAAAGAAAATCTCATCCATGCGTCCTTTACGCATCAGTTCAGGCGGCAGCGCGCTAATATCGTTAGCGGTTGCAACAAGAAACACATCAGACTCTCGTTCCGCCATCCAAGTCAAAATAGTACCAAGGACCCGCTTAGAGGTGCCATCGTCACTATCGCCACTGCTTAGGCCTTTTTCTATTTCATCAATCCACAAAACACAAGGTGACATCACATCGGCAAGTTCGAGCGCTTGACGAAGATTCTTCTCTGTTTCACCGATATATTTATTGTACAGTGCTGCCAGATCCATCTTTAGCAGAGGCCTTTGCCACAGTCCAGCGACCGCTTTGGCTGCTAAGCTTTTACCACTCCCCTGCACCCCTAACAGTAAAATACCTTTGGGACTGTCGATCGCACTTGGATGACCTAATGATGGCGAACGGTGCTGCAACCATGTTTTAAGGTTATGCAAACCCGCCACTTGAGAAAAGTCGCTAGTGTCGTATTCAAATTGCAGTACCCCATCCATATTGAGCAGTTCAAACTTGCCACGGTTAACAATATCGATATCGGAGTAAGTAATTGCACCGTCATCCACAATCGCTTTATGTGCCAAACGACGAGCATCATCAAAGGTCACCCCTCTTAGATTATCAGCAAGTTTTAACGCCGCAGACTCATCGACATCAATATTAAAACCTTGTTGATTAGCCTGCTTAACCTGCTCATTAATAATATTAAGTAGCTGAGTACTATTGGGTAATGACAGCCGAAAATGAGCGCAATAGCGCTTGATCTCTGCCGGGATCTCAAAGGCGTGACTAATCAACACTATGGTGTGCTGCAGCGCTTCATACTCCAATGCTATCTCTTTGAGTAAGCGGATATTCTTGGGTTCATCAATAACAAAAGGATGAAAATCGCAAAGTGCATAGATCCCACGTTGGGTCGTCGACTTTATCTGCCCTAAAATATCGCTAGGCTCACTATTAAACTTCTGCACTCCCATGCTTTTATCGACTCGCGATAGTCCCTGGGTAATACTCCAACTGAATAAGGGTTGATACAGTACCAGCGACACCTTTTTGAGCAACTCAATGACTCGGTACTCTTCATAGGTTTCGATAATCACAATGGGGGTATTGGAACGCAAAACGGCTGTCAAATCCCTGATATCTTGCATTCTTTGCTGCCTATTTAATGTAAAGCCAATAATAAAGGGACCTTAACGGTCCCTTTCAACGATAGCATGATGCTGCGTTTATACTATGCCATTAATGGAATAGGTAGTTCAGCCAGCCCTGCATTCTTAACAATACTTTCCGCATAATCGCCACGTGCGCAAAGTGCTCAGTGTAAATAGCGATATGGCCAGAAACACCGGCCGGGAAGCGCTTAATAACTTCATCTTGATCTTCTAGTTCTATAACAACAATAGCTCTACCACGTACTGTCATAATGTTAGAAGTAATAAGTCGACCACCAGACTGGATCTCACCCTCAGCCATCGCAGGTAATATCTGCGCGACTTTGCCCTTAAAGACAACACCTGGTGCACCGTCTAAAATGACCTCGGCTTCGTCACCTTCCTGCAGTCTTAATAAAGAGTTCTGCCAAAATGATCCAGCGAAAATACGGTCGTCATCAGGAATAAAACTGAGTAGCGATCTTAGCGGCATGGGGACGGCTACAATTCCTGGGCGTAATGCCAACTGTGTCACTATGCCATCGGCAGGTGCTCTAACCACAGTTTGGTCGAGGTCAAATTGTGCTTTTTCAAGCTCGCCTTGGATCGCTGCAACTTTAGTATTAACCCCATCGACATTTGACTCAAAGGCTAATCGCACTCTTAACGCTTCAGCATTAGAAGCGGTCAACTGTGCTTCAGATGCTAAATAAAGTTGGCGTTTATTATCAAGTTCTAACTCTGTAAAAGGTGAATTTGCACCACCTCTTTTACGGCCTTTTTCGTAACGAGCATAAGCTGACTTACTTCTATCTCGATCCGCTGTCGCTCTGACCACCGCGGCTTTAGCCATTTCCCAAGACGCTTCAAGTTGTGGCACTTCGAGTTCTGCAGCCACTAAGGCCGCACGCTTTTGTTTTACGATGGCTGCATATCCAGTAGGATCGAGCTTAAATAACACGTCGCCTTTTTTGATCGGTGTGTTAGCTTCGACTTCCACAGAAACAACCACGCCTCGTACTAGCGGGTTGATCGGCGTTGTAACGAACATCTCTTTACCATACGGCGTATAGGGGTGGTTGTAGTTCATTAATAAAATCAATGCACCCACAATAAAGATGCCACCCAATATCGCTGTCGGTACCGTCCATTTTGTCAGAGGGATCTTGAATATTTTAAAAATAGCGATACAAATCGCGGTATAAGTAAGAACGAGTAATAAGTCCATGCTACGCCTTCTCCTCTAGTGATCCACTGGTCTGTTCGACAACGGGCTCGACCTGCTCAACTGCAGTATGATTGCTTTCAACGGCGGCTAACCTTTGTTCTAATTTTCTTACGGTTTCGGTCAAGCCCTTGACCTCGCTGTCTAAAATCTGTTCTTTCTCGATAACTTGATTGAAACCCCAACCACGATCTTCGCGATACAAGGTGGCCCAGATCCACAAAAAAGGCCAAATAGCATGCAGTGTGAAAAGGCTTACCCAGCCAGCGACATGAATAGCATCTTGCTGAGGATGATTTCGATCTTTTGCTATTTCATAAGGGATGTCGTGAATTGCTATCACGCCATAAAAAATAAAAATCGCTACAAAAAAGATAATTCCTAATGCAAAGTAATCTAAAAACACAACGCACTCCTTCTAAATGTGTCAATTACGGGAATTAATTATCCCCAACGCAACAAAATCATATTGGCAACAAAAACCTTACAAAGCCATATTTATTTGATATAAAACTTCATATTAGCGTGCCCTTCTGTTCTGAAATCACGTGATCTGCCACACATTTATTGCCTATCTTACGTTAGAACGTATAACCTCAGGGTAAACTAAAAGACTTACCTCCAACCAGTGATATAACTCGGCGTGAGAGTAAGACCCTACATAACTAATAAAGGTATAAACCATGATTGGTACAGCGTTAAGTGTAAGCGCAAAACGCGCAATGCTTCTTGGATCGGGTGAATTAGGCAAGGAAGTGGCTATCGAACTGCAGCGCTTTGGTATCGAAGTGATTGCTGTTGACCGCTATGCCAATGCGCCAGCAATGCAGATAGCTCACCGCAGTCATGTCATCAACATGCTTGATGCCGCAGCACTCGAGCAAGTGATTGCGCTTGAGAAGCCTGACTTAGTGATCCCAGAGCTTGAAGCTATTGCCACTCAAACGTTAGTTGAGCTAGAGGCTAAAGGGGTCAACATTGTCCCCACGGCTAAAGCAACTCAATTAACGATGGATAGAGAGGGGATCCGACGCCTCGCCGCTGAGACGTTAGCAATCCCCACTTCAGCATACTTCTTCTGCGACACACAAACGCAATTCAAACAAGCCATAGCAACAATTGGTTTACCTTGTGTGGTCAAGCCCGTAATGAGTTCATCCGGTAAAGGGCAAAGTGTTATTCGCACTGAGTCACAAATAGATGCCGCTTGGATTTACGCACAGGAAGGCGGCAGAGCGGGTGGTGGTCGAGTGATTGTTGAAGGCTTTATCGCCTTTGATTATGAGATCACCCTACTGACCATCAACGCCGTTAACGGGATCCACTTCTGTGATGCCATTGGTCATCGTCAAGAAGCGGGTGACTACCGAGAATCTTGGCAGCCGCAGGTGATGTCAGATATCGTAACAGCCAAAGCCCAAGAAATAGGCAAAAAGGTGGTTCAAGCACTCGGTGGCTACGGCTTGTTTGGCGTCGAACTGTTTATTAAGGGTGATGCTGTGTATTTTTCAGAAGTGTCACCACGACCGCACGATACCGGCATGGTTACTATGATCAGCCAAGACTTGTCTGAATTCGCGCTGCACGTTCGTGCAATATTGGGCTTACCTATCAGCAATATCGTACAACATGGGCCCAGTGCATCGGCTGTGATCCTGGCAGAAGGTCATTCAAACAACATTCAATTTTCAGGGATTGCAGAGGCTTTGGTTGCACCTAATACCCAAGTTAGATTATTTGGCAAACCTGAGATTGATGGCAGCAGACGATTGGGTGTGGCATTAGCCAGAGACACCACGATTGAACGAGCAGTAGAGAAAGCCCTTGCCTCGGCCAATAAAATTAACGTCATTCTCTAGAAAAGTTTGTAATAAACAGTTCTGCAGTAAAAAGCCCTTTATGTAACGCGACATAAAGGGCTTCAATATTCTGACTGGCAATCACCGCTAGTTAACCGTATTAACGGCATCGCCATTTAAAAAACCGCTAAGATTATTAACCGCAATATTGAGCAGATTCTGTCTAGCTTCGATTGTTGCCCATGCATTATGCGGTGAAATGCTAATGTTGGGCGCTTTAAGCAGAGGGTTGTCCTTTTGAGGAGGCTCAGTCGACAACACATCTACGCCGCTAAAAGCAATCTGCCCTTGCGCTAACGCATCAGCCAACGCTGACTCATCAACTAAGCCACCGCGAGCAGTATTAATTAACATTGCTGTGGGCTTCATCTGCTTTAACACACTGCGATTAATCAGCTTATCGGTAGCCGTCGTTAAAGGACAATGTAGCGAAACAATATCAGAATCCATAAACAAGCTATCTTGCGTAACCCAAGTGCACCCAGCAGGAAGTACTAGCTTAGCGTTACGAGTATTCACGATGACTTGCATACCGAATGCCAGCGCGATTTGGGCTACCGCTTGGCCGATATCACCAAAACCGACTAAGCCTAATGTCTTGCCCTTTAGCGACTGCAGTGGCGATAAAGTAAAACAAAAATCTTCACTTAATGACCATTTCCCCTGCATCACAGCATCTGAGTGACGTGCTACCTGTTGAGTCGCATGGAGGATATGGGCAAATACCATCTGGGCGACGGCATCAGGCCCATAACCCGGCACATTGGTCACTAGGATCCCAAGTGCGGTAGCAGCCTTGATATCAACAACATTTGTCCCAGTGGCAAGCACACCTACATATCTAAGCTTGGGTAATTGCTTAAGCGTGTTTTCATCGAGTACGGTTTTATTGGTCAGCAACACTGCGGCATCTTTGCTGCGAGCAAGGACATCTTGTGGTGCGGTCCGTTCAAAACAGGTCAGCTCACCCATTGCAGCAAGAGGTTTCCAACAAAGGTCCCCCGGATTCAGTGTGTAGCCATCTAAAATAACTATCTGCATCTATTACTCTCATGTTGAGGTTTAGCTTCCAAACGCATTGTCATCATTTGCCTTAAAACTTAAGACTTGCCCCTATATTAGCTTGGCCTTGCCACATGATGTCCGTCTGAATATTCCAAAGACAGCCCTGTCCACTGCAAAACAGTTCATTATTCGAATTTACAAAGGTCGCGTAACCCTTAACCTCTGCGAACAACGAAAATGCACTGGTGACTTGATACTCTACGCCCCCTCCTAATGCGACTGAAAATCGGGTCTCATTTGAGTAGGCGCCACTGGGTCTCATTTGAGTTAACCCCAAACTGGTAGTGACATAAGGTTTAACGTCTTTCATTGGAAAATACAGAGTGCCGCCGACATGAAAATAGTCAACATCCATTTTAGTGATAACATCGGGACTGAAAGTGCCGCTGGCACGTAAATCAGTCGATTGATGACTATAAAGCAGGTAAACATTACCAGGATCTTTAGTCGTAAAACCTAACATCACGCCATAGTTCTCAGCTTCAGACACTTTGACGGTGCCATTATCTTCACTTTGGGTGCTGTAAATATCGAAATCACTCGCACCGAAGCTGTAACCACCAAAGGGGGCGACATAGACTTCAGCCACTGCGGGCAAAGAAAAAAACGCGGTCAATACAAATGCTAGGCTTTTTCTCATAACAGATCCTTCTCGTTAATCATTATTATGCAGGGTTAGCGCATACCTCTATCACTCTTAACCCTATCATAAGCTGCTTGAATATCTTGAGCTTTTGTTTTTGCCAGCTCCATCATTTCTGCAGGTAGCCCTTTAGCGACTAATTTGTCAGGATGATGCTCATTCATTAATTTGCGATAAGCTCTTTTAATATCTTGGTCAGACATCGACTCTTCCATACCTAAAACATCATAAGCGTCTTCAACTGAAGTATGATTACCACTGCCACCATTTCGATGGAAGTTGAACTCCGCCTGCCAGCGCGCAAGTAAATCGTCTAATTGCTTTTGGCTGAAGCCTAACTCTTTAGCAATGGTCGATAGAATTGAATGCTCTTTAGGGTCCAAGGTGGCATCTGATAACGCCGTTTGAATTTGGATTTCTAAAAACATCTGTAATACTTCTTTGCGCCCCATTGAGATCAATCTGAAGGTTTTCAGGCAGGCATGGATATCAAAGTTACTTTCCTTTCCTTCTCTAAAGGCGGCTTGCGCATCCGCTCTAGCCTCGCCACTGAGTCGCATTTGATCCATCAACGCATTGGCGATCCGAATATCAACTTCGGTTACTTGCCCAGATGCTTTCGCCACATGCCCCATTACAGCAAAAGTGGTATTAAAAAATAGCGCTTGTCGCTTACTGCTATTGCCAATGCCTGCCCGCTGGCTCTGACGGCGATCGTACATATGCCCAAGCCACAAGCCGAAAACGCCGCCACCGATACGACCAAACATAAACCCGATAATAAAACCGAAAACTTTACCCCAAATTCGCATTACTTACCCTTTTGTATTTCACGTGTTTCAATTTGTGCCAAACGCTCTACCGTGCCAACATCGCACCAATAATGATCAAAATAATCACCCATGACTTGCCCATTCGCCATAGCTTCTCGCAGCAACGGCGCAAGCGCAAATGCTTGCGCTGAGACTTGAGTAAACATATCTGGGTGATAAACGCCCATCCCCGAAAAAGTGAGCTTATTTTCCCCGAACATTGAAACCTTGCCATTCAATAGCGCGAAGTCGCCCTGTGGATGTTGAATGGGATTATCGACTAACCAAAGATGCGCCAGTTCTCCTGATGCTAAGCTTTCGATTTTAGGCAGCACATCAATAAAGACGTCACCGTTAATCACAAAAAATGGCTCATCACCGAGTAAAGTTAACGCTTTTTTAATTCCACCACCGGTTTCTAAAGCCTGCGTTTCCTCACTATAAGAGATTTTCAGCCCCCATTTAGCACCATCACCTAATGCCGACACCAGCTTATGGCCGAGCCACGCATGATTAATGATCACTTCTTTAAAGCCAGCCAGCGCTAGCTTTTCCAGGTGATATACAATCAGCGGTTTGCGCGCCACTTCAACCAAAGGTTTTGGTAGGCTATCGGTTAACGGACGTAGTCTTTCGCCACGTCCAGCCGCTAAAATCATTGCTTTCATTTTTTAGCCTTCACTGCGGGGATAATGACATTTCCAATCCATTGGCTAAATCTACTCAGCTCAGGATAACGACTCGCTATATCGCGAACATATTCCAATGTTAACGGAATATCGGCCATATAGGCAGGCTTGCCATCACGGTAATTTAGTCTCGCGAATATCCCTGCAGCTTTGATATGTCGTTGCAGTCCCATCAAGTCAAACCAGCGCTGATATTGTGAAAAACTGACCTCAACAGGCAATAACTGCGCTTCAATCACTTGCTTGTAGTGAATAAGCATGAGTTCATTGACGTTATCTTCAGGCCAGCGAATGTAACAGTCGCGTAATAATGAAACCGCATCATAGGTCACAGGGCCAATAACAGCATCTTGGAAGTCGATAACCCTTAACTCATCATCTTGCAGCATGATATTACGACTATGGTAATCCCGATGCATGCCGACTTGAGGCTGCTGCCTAACATTTTCGGTTAGCACCTGAAAGGCCATATCAGTCTGAGCTCCTACCTCATCACTCGATAATCCAAGGTGATGCACTGCTAGCCACTCAGTAAATATATTCAATTCCCGAAGCACAAATTCATCGTCATAAATGGGCAATGGTGCTTGGTCAGTCGCGATGACTTTAGCGATATCGTTTAGCAATAATAACGCTTGTTGGTAGTACTGCCTTAGATTGCTGGGGTTCAATACCGATAATAACTGCACATCACCGAGATCGCTAAGCAACATAAAACCTTGCTTAGTATCACTGCAGATCACTTTAGGCACAGGTATTCCGGATCTTGAATAACTTTCAGCTATTTGTATAAACGGTGTAATTGGCACCAGTTTAGGGGGTGAATCAACTACAATATAAGAAACTGAGCCAACAACAACTCGAAAGTAACGTCTAAAACTGGCGTCTCCCGAAATAAGTTCCGGTGACACATTGGTGCTAAAATACTGGTTTACCCATGCATTTAACTGAAGAAATCTAGGATCTGACAAGGGCACCTCATGGCTCTCAAGAAGAAATTGCTTTATTATAACGACAAAATGGAAACAGCTAAGCGATTGAAACAAATTATTTGGCTGAGTTGCCCAAGAAAGGGTTCAACTTTTCTCTTCTTCAATAGTCCAAACTAAGAAATCATAATTAATTGACCTAAGATGCAGATCCGTTATTTTCTGGCCTTGAGCCTGCTTCCCCAATTTGCCTTGGCAAATGACGCCAATACTGCAACTGTTGAAAGTTCACAGTGCGTTATTGAGCCTCCTGTTAAGCCTTATGTACCTCTGTATGATTTAGATAATCCAGCAGATCTTGAACGTATCTCCATTATTTCTGACCGCTCTGAAGCGCAAATGGGCAAACAAGCTAAATTCAATGGCGATGTTAGCTTCAGTCAAGGTGGCAGAAACATCTCCGCTGACGAAGCGATTCTTGATCAAGAAGCTGAAGAACTAGCCGCTAACGGTAATTTAGTATTTCAAGATGAACTTTTCACCGTCACAGCCGACTCTTTAGTTGCAAAAATGCGCAGTAATAGCGCGACGTTACTAGGCGCTAAATATTGGCTTAATGGCCAACAGATCCATGGCGATGCCAATAAGTTAGAGATCACCAAAGAAAACAACTTGTTGATGTCGAAAACCAATTTTACAACTTGTCCCACTGACTCACCGGCATGGTTGTTAGAAGCGGATAGAATCAAAATTGACAGTAAAGAAGAGTGGGGAGAGATTTGGGACGCCAAGCTAAAAATTGGTGGTGTACCAATTATGTATATCCCATACATGACGATTCCCGTCTCAGATAAACGAAAATCTGGTTTTTTATTCCCATCCTTTAGTACCAGTACTACTAACGGTTTTGAAGTCGCGACACCTTATTATTGGAATATCGCGCCAGAGTTCGATCTAACATTTACACCTAACTACATGTCTGCTCGCGGTTTATATACTAAAACCGAATTTAGATATCTCGCTGGCGACAAGCAACAAGGTCAACTGAACTTTGAATTTTTGCCTGACGATGACAAGTTAACCAATAGCCCTAACCGTTACCTTTACCATTGGGAACATAGTGGTGCGATAGACAAAAACTGGCGCGTATTGGCAAATTATACCGACGTATCAGACAACAACTATTTCAATGACCTGAATTCAGATGTGCAGCGCGCTACCGATAATCAATTGACCCGTATTGGTGAAATTAGTTATTTTGAAGAAAATTGGGATATTAGTGCTCGCGTACAAGACATCAAAGTCCTTGGAGAGGAAGAAAAACCTTACCAAGTGATGCCACAGTTCACGTTTAACTACCGCGCACCTGAATATTGGAATGGTTTTGATATTAACTTGATGAGTGAAGTCACCAATTTTTCACATCAAGATAGTGAATACTCGACAGCAACACGTTTGCATATTGAGCCCAGTATCTCCTATCCAATACATGGTCCAGCGGGCTCATTGACGAGCGAAGTCAAACTGCTGCAAACCAATTATGTACAAGATGACAACTCCAATCTTTCAAGCTCGACACTTGATGACAAAGTCAATCGCACCTTGCCGCAAGTACGAATTCACGGCCAAATTAATTTTGAGCGCTTCACTGACTATTTCAATACGAACTACCGTCAAACCTTGGAGCCTCAATTCCAATACTTGTATGTGGGTTATGAAGACCAATCTAACATCGGTATTTATGACACTGCACAGTTGCAAGACGACTATAACGGACTCTTTCGTGAACGCCGCTTTTCAGGCTTAGATCGTATTGCTGATGCCAACCAGTTTACGTTAGGTTTAACCACCAAGCTGTTTGATGATCAAAACAAAGAAGTGTTCAAATTTAGCTTGGGACAAATAATTTACCTAGAAGATAGCCGTGTAGGCCTTAATGACGTTAATGGCAGCTCTGATAGCTTTGTTCAAGAAAACACTTCAAATTCTGCCCTTGCTGCAGAACTAAGCACCCAGCTTTATTCTGATTGGTTCTTAAGTGGCTCGATTCAATACGACGCCAAAGAGAGTGAGAATAAGAAGAGTGAGCTCACCGTTGATTATCGCCCAGGCAAGAATAAGCTACTGCAAGCAAGTTATCGATACGTACCCGATCTGCTAAACACCAATACCAACGAGTCAGTTGATATAAAGCAAGTCGGCTTAAGAGGTGCATGGCCAATTAATGACAGCTTATATTTGGTTGGAAACTGGTATTATGACCTCAATGAAAGCCGCAGCGTTGAAACCTATACCGGATTTCAATATGAATCTTGTTGCTGGGCACTGCGTTTGAGTTATCATTACCGCATTAAGACCAATTACATTGACGAAGACAACCCAGTCAATGATACTCGAGAACTATTTGAAAGCGGTGTTTACCTGAATTTTGTGATTAAAGGTTTAGGTGGCTCAGGTCCGTTAGGGGTCTCCGATATGCTTAATGATGGCCTCTTTAACTATCGCAAACCACTTTATTTAAAGAACTAAATTAACAAAATTAGCTAAAATGCTGAACCTAGCCGATGACAAGCAGTCAAAGCAGGATAAAAGAATCATTAACCCAGTATGAAAATACTGTAAATGACATCATAAATGCCAAGGATTTTTGTGGATGAAACGCTGTAACCGATTGATTTTTGCTTTACTAACATTGGCGATGAGCCAACTTGTTCACGCTGCGGTTGAACCATTAGATCGCGTCACAGTGCAAATTAATGAAGGCATCATTTTAGAAAGTGAAGTTGCTGGGATGGTCAAAACCATTAAAGCCAATGCCGCTACCGCAGGGCAAAAGCTACCATCAGATACTGCACTGCGAACACAGGTTATTGAACGCCTTATTTTGACTCGCTTGCAGATGCAGATGGCTGACCGTATCGGTCTTCATATTGGTGATCTCCAGTTAGACCAGACTATTGATAATATCGCTAAAGAGCAAAAATTAACTGTTGAGCAGATGAAAGCCCAAATCGAACTTGATGGCACCTCTTTTGCGCAATATCGTGAACAGCTGCGTGAGGAAGTGACCTTAGGTGAAATCCAACGTATTCAGGTGCAACGACGGATCCAAGTTTCGCCGCAAGAAATTAACAACCTAGTCAGCTTGATTAACGAGCAAGGCTTGAAAGATGTAGAATTCCAGATTGGTCATATCTTAATCGATGTTGCAAACAATGCTACGAGCGCTGAGCTTGAAGCATCAAGTAAAAGAGCGGCTACGGTATTAAAACGCTTAAACGATGGCGATGACTTTAGAAGTATAGCCATTGCAGCATCTGCAGGTCCAAAAGCACTTGAAGGTGGTCTTTGGGACTATATGAACATCAACGAAATGCCAACGCTTTTCGCTGAAGTTGTTAGCGATGCAAAAGTCGGTGATATAATAGGTCCAATTAAGAGTGGTGCAGGTCTTCATATCCTAAAAGTCATGGATGCACGAGGCTTACAGACTCAAGAAGTTAAAGAGGTAAGATCACGTCATATACTATTGAAGCCATCTCCGATCCTGTCGGAAGAACGTGCCAAAGGTATGATGGACAGATTCTTAGCTCAAATCCGTTCTGGTGAAGCTAAATTTGAAGATCTAGCACACCAATATTCAGAAGATCCGGGGTCTGCGGCTAAAGGTGGTGAACTTGGTTGGGCAGATCCAAACGTCTACGTACCTGCGTTTTCCCAAACGTTGAATGCGCTTGAAGTTGGTGAAATTAGTGAACCATTCCGCTCAACACACGGCTGGCACATTACTCAACTGGAAGAGAAGCGCGTTACTGATGCAACCGATAAATTTAATACAAACCGAGCTCATCAGTTAATATATCGTCGTAAATTTAACGAAGAATTACAGAACTGGTTAGATGAAATGCGCAGTGAAGCATTTATCGATATATTCGAGCCGGAACCGAATCGAGGTTAACCATATTGTCGACTAAACGAATCGCTATTACGCCGGGTGAACCGGCGGGTATAGGCCCCGATTTAGTGATACAACTAGCTCAGCAGGCTTGGCCTGCTGAGCTAGTTGTTTGTGCTGATCCGGAACTATTACAAACTCGAGCCAAAAAGCTTGGGTTATCAATTCAACTGCGACCTTACCAGCCAAATCAGCCTCCTAAAGCTCAAGAAGCCGGTACGCTTACCATAGTTCCATTTACTTTGGAGAGCGAAGCGGTGTGCGGCAAACTTAATGAGAAAAACAGCCATTATGTTGTCGATACACTGCGTTTTGCAGGTGAGAAAAACATGGTTGGCGAATTTGATGCTGTGGTTACTGGTCCCGTGCATAAAGGGATTATTAACCAAGCAGGCATCCCATTTAGCGGCCATACTGAGTTTTTTGCTAACCAAGCAAATTGCCAAGATGTCGTCATGATGCTTGCAGCTCCTGGTTTACAGGTTGCACTTGTCACCACACATATTCCACTGGCTTATGTTGCAAAGGCAATTACTCGAGACCGGTTACACCAGATAGTCAAAATTCTACACAAGGATCTTGTTGAAAAATTTGCTATCCCTTCACCTAAGATTTATGTCTGTGGCTTAAATCCGCATGCGGGTGAAGACGGTCATTTAGGCAGAGAAGAGATTGATATCATCATACCTGCGCTCGAAGAGTTGCGAGCGTTAGATATGAATATTATTGGTCCACTGCCTGCTGACACAATATTTCAACCCAAATACTTAGAAGATGCTGATGTGGTACTCGCGATGTACCACGATCAAGGCCTTCCAGTACTAAAAGCTAGAGGCTTTGGCAGTTCAGTCAATATTACTCTAGGATTACCCTACATAAGAACATCGGTCGACCACGGTACGGCCTTAGAGCTTGCAGGCACTGGTTCTGCTGATATTGGTAGTTTTGTCTGTGCATTAAATAGAGCCATTGATTTGGCTGCAAAGAATTAGTGAAAAAGTTATCTCATGAGTAATAAAGTACATTTAGGCCATACGGCTAGAAAACGCTTCGGTCAGAACTTCTTGACCGATCAGAACGTGATCAATCGAATCGTCGGTGCTATTTCGCCAGATAACGATCACGTTATGGTTGAAATTGGTCCAGGCTTGGCAGCGCTTACTGAGCCCGTTGCTAGCGGTATCGACAAGTTAACAGTCGTCGAGTTAGATAAAGATTTAGTTGAGCGTCTAAAAAAACATCCGACGCTAAAAGATAAGCTTGAGATCCACCAAGGTGATGCTCTTGACTTTGATTTTAAACAGTTAGTACGTGAAGATATGCAGATGAAAGTGTTTGGTAATCTGCCATATAACATCTCTACGCCACTAATGTTTCATCTATTTGAGTTTGCACAGTACATCGAAAATATGCACTTCATGCTACAAAAAGAGGTGGTATTAAGATTGTCGGCAAGCCCAGGCACTAAAGCCTACGGCCGCCTTACTGTGATGGCACAATATCATTGCCAAATCATGCCAGTGTTGGAAGTTCCACCAGAGTCTTTTACTCCGGCACCAAAAGTAGACTCGGCGGTAGTACGTCTAGTGCCTTTTAAAGTCAAACCCTTCCCTTGTAAAGATGTGGAAATGTTAAGGCATTTGACAACAACCGCCTTTAATATGCGTCGTAAGACATTGAGGAATAATCTCAAACACATGTTAACTGATGACGAGTTCGCGCAGCTTAATATCGACCCTACATTGCGACCAGAGCAAATAAGTGTTGAACAATACGTTGCTATGGCAAACTTGTTCATCGACAAGCAAGTGTAAGTTTTACCCGCAACAATGGCTAAAAACAATTTGAAAGGGCATTAATTTGCCCTTTCTATTTTCTGCGATTCAAACCACATTCTCTATCAATTACAAACTACTCCCATTACTATACTGTTAACTCATTCCAGATTTTTCATACTTGAGGCTAAACATGACCCAGAGTACGACATCCGTAAAAGTTGAAGTCAAAACGGAATATATTGAAGCCCAGTCGACCCCAGAGGAAGAGAAGTATTTATTCAGCTATACCATCACCATTATTAATCTCGGTGACCAAGACGTAACCCTAAAAAGCCGCCATTGGTGTATCACCGATGCCAACGGACGTAAAAGTGAAGTCCAAGGGGCGGGAGTCGTTGGTGAAACCCCAACCATAAAGCCAAACACTGCGTATCAATATACAAGCGGCACAGTACTGGAAACACCATTCGGGGTCATGGAGGGTAGCTACACCATGCAAAAAAGTAATGGTGATGAGTTTAAAGCACCAATTTCAGCATTTAGTCTTGCCATTCCTGGCTTGCTTCATTAAGGGTTTTATTGTTACATGGCAAATTATTTTGTAGGAGATGTTCAAGGCTGTTTTGACGAGCTGGAATTAGTACTCAATAAAGTGGGGTTTAACCCTTCAATAGATTGCCTATGGGCTGTAGGTGACTTGATTGCACGTGGTCAGGGATCGCTGCAAACCCTACAATATTTTAAGTCATTGCAAGGCTCAGCAAAGGTGGTGCTCGGTAACCACGATCTCCATTTACTTGGGGTGCATGGAAAAATAAAACGCGCTAACCCCAAAGATAATTTAGGCGAGTTGTTAGCCTCTCCTGATATAGGCGCGTTGGTTGACTGGTTGCGTCTTCAGCCACTTTATCAAGAATATCCCGAGCAGAACATATTAATGACCCATGCCGGTATCCCACCACAATGGGATCTCAGCACACTAAGAAACAAAGCTGATATCGTCGCAGAAGCACTGCAACAGCCTGATTACTTAACCGCTTTGATTGCAAAAATGTACACTAACTCAGTTGCTCACTGCAGTGATGACTTATCTGAGCTAGATAAGAAAATATATACCATTAACGCACTGACACGCATGCGTTATCTCTACCCCGACGGCCGTCTAGATTTTGACTGCAAATTGCCCATAGAACAATGTGATAATTCTCAACTGTCACCTTGGTTCACCCATCAGGCCATACTTCGCCCTGAACATACACTGGTCTTTGGCCACTGGGCAGCAATTATGGGCGAAGTAAACTCTCCAGCACTACAAGCGCTCGACACAGGCTGTTGTTGGGGAGAACATTTAACCCTGTGGCACTTAGAGTCAGACCAGAAAATAACTCAAAATAAGTTAAAAGAAAGTTAAACTTAACGCGCTTACGGTCGATATAACATAATAGCGCGCCTTCCAATGTGATTGTTGTCACCTAGCAGAATAAAATAATAATAAACGGAGCTTCTATGAAATTAAATGTTGCCACTAGAGTGATTGGAGGGTTTACAGTTGTGACCTTCCTGCTTATCGTATTAGGTACCGCATCATGGTTTACCAATAATAAGCTAAAAACCAGTACGACATTATTGCAAGAGCTCAGCCTGCCAGCTTTAGAATCGAGTAACCTTCTTTCCCAAACCTTATCTCAGCAAGAGAAGCAAATTTTAGTTGCGTACCACAGCCCAGATAGCAAAGCGGTACCGGCAATTAAATCTCAGTTTGCATCAGCAAGTAGAACCTTCTCACAAGAGCTAAGCACATTAACCACTTTAGTGAGTGATAAAAGTGATTTTAGCCAAGTCATTAGAAAACTAAAAAGTAGCTATAGTCAGTTTAAAAATGAAAGCGAAAACATGATTGCTACTCATGAAAATGCACTCATAACTCAATCCCAAATTACAAACAAATACGATGCAGTTGAAATGGCTGTCGATGATAGCGCGTCTCTTTTACTCGACCTTATCGATATGGAGTTGAGCGAAGACATCATCCAACAAGAGATAGCCGCCACAGCAAGTGCATTAGATTCAAGCTTAAGCGGTATCGTCAGTACTAGCTTTGATTTGATTGGCACCACTGACAAATCAAAATTTAATACCATTTCTAAAGAGCTCGATTACATCGTCAGTGACACCAAAAGTAGACTGAAATATGTGACATCCCACTGGGAAGGTGTTGTCGAAGCAGATCTCATTGATGAGATTAATGTTGAAGCGGCAAAAGTATTTATACTCGTCAAAGGTAACAACTCTTTAATTGACTTAAAAGCCAAAGAGATTGAGCTCATTAGCAAAGCGTCTCTTTTACTCAGTGCCGTTGATAAGGAAGCGAGTAACGTCAACAAGCAGATGACAAGCCTTACCTCTCTCATCGAGTCATTCTCCAAAGACGTCAGCGAGAGTGCAATAAAAGATATCGATAGTGCCAGCATACAAACACTGATCTTAGTGATCATTGCCATTCTAGTGGCCATTGTGGTCAGTATTGCTGTCGTTCGTCCGCTTAGCCGTTCATTAGACAAAATTAATCACGCGCTCAATGTGCTCGCATCAGGCGATCTAACTCATAAGCTCGATGATTCAGGGCATGATGAGTTTGCTAAATTGTCAGCCAACTGCAACAAACTTGTCGACAGTTTACGTGCTCTCATCCAAGGTATACTTGACCGCTCTGACCAACTTGCAGCCGCGGCAGAAGAAACCTCAGCCATTACTGCCCAAACAACAGTAGGCATTCAAGAGCAGAAGAGCCAAGTGGATCAAGTCGCTACTGCAACCACTCAGCTAAGCTCTAGTGCGCTGCAAGTGACAGCGAGTGCAGATGAAGCTTTAAGCCAGATAAAAGCGGCTGACGATGAAAGCCAGCATATGCGCCTCATCGCTGATGAAAACAAGCGCACCATATTGGCATTAGCTGATGAAGTATCAAAGGCTGGAGTGGTGATTAATAAGGTTCATGCCGATAGCGCTTCAATAGGCTCTATATTGGATGTGATTAGAGCCATTGCAGAACAAACTAACTTGCTAGCACTAAATGCTGCAATTGAAGCTGCACGTGCAGGAGAGCAAGGCAGAGGCTTCGCAGTGGTAGCAGATGAAGTGCGTAGTCTTGCCTCTAGAACTCAAGATTCAACCCAAGAGATCCAGCAGATGATTGAAGTACTACAACAAGGTACTCAAGAGGCTGTCGCGGTTATGGAGCTTGGTCGTTCACAAGCAAAATCCTGTGTTGATAAAACAGAACAAGCAAACAACGCCCTTGAAAGTATCAGTAATGCTGTTCACAAAGCTCACGACTCTGGCACCCATATTGCCCATGCGGCGCAAGAACAAAATCTGGTCAGTCAACAAGTCTCAGAAAAGCTAGAACACATCGCGGCGATTTCAGAAGAAACTTCAACGGGTGCAGATCAAACGGCGCAGTCTAGCCATCAAGTTGCACAACTAGCAGAAGAGCTACAAGCCTCAGTGAAAGAATTTAAAGTTTAATAACTTTTACAATTTAAAAAGGAGGACTGTTTTGCAGTCCTCCTTTTTTATCGTTAAATTATTTGGTTTCAATATTGGTAGCGATTAAATATCCGCCACAATGAATGTTACACCAAATAAATACCTTCAAGACGGAGAGCACTTCAATCAACATAAGCCCGACTGCATTAATATGTTTATACCAATTACATTAAACCGTTATTATTGGTGCTAAGTGACAAATATAAAAAAACCGGGAAAGTCCCGGTTTCTTATATTTATATACGTCGAAAAGTAGAATTAACCGCCAGCTAAACGTTCTTTAATCGCTGTCGTAATTTCACTGGCTGAATGGCCATTACTTTCAGCCCATGCAGCGATAGTAAGGCCGTCACTTTCAGCTTTACCTAGGTTAGATACAGGCAGTCTCTTTGTGACAAAGGTACCTACTGCATTAGAGCCATTCTTCATAGCCACTCTCAGCAAGCTATCACCATTACATGAAACACCATCATATATATTACGCAATTTAACGCGGCTTTCTTTTAGCTTCTTACGCAAACGGTTTTTATCATCACTGACAACATAGTTACAAATATTGGCAGCTAATTGATCTTGGTTTGCTAAGGCTGGAGTTGAAATCGATATTGAAGATGCCACAATCAGTGTAGCGATGCTCATAGATAACAAGCGCATCAGACACTCCTTATTATTTTAGTTTTTATTTATTATATTAAGAAAGCACTTATCGATATGCTTTCTTTATTATTACAACAGGGTACTAAACAACCCGCCTAATTTAACACTTTTTAACCATTTTGATAAAGCTATATTCCAATTGTTTGCCACTTATAGCTACATCTCTCGACATTTCCAACCAAGATCCATCATCCCAATGCGGGAAATAGGTATCGCCTTCGACATCCAGTGAAATTTCAGTTAAATATAAAACATCCGATAGACACAAAAGGCTTGTGTAAAGTTGACCGCCTCCGATAACAACCAGCTCTTCACAGTCGCCTGCAGCGAGCTTAGCATCCTCAAAACAGGTCACCGTAGTGACACCGTCTATGGCCAAATCTGCTTGGCGACTGATCACTATATTATGCCTACCTGGCAGCGGCCGACCAATTGACTCATAGGTCTTTCGCCCCATCACAATAGGCTTACCTAAGGTTACGGCCTTAAAATGGCGTAGATCTTCTGGGAGGTGCCATGGCATCTTGTTGTCTTTACCAATAACGCGGTTATTCGCCATAGCGGCAATCATAGCAATTTTCAAAATACTTCCTTTTACATTTTGTTAGATGACTGGACGCGAGCGAAAATAAAGTAAGCTTGGCATAGCAAGGCCGACAGATAGTGCGCCGAGAATGAATACAGTTTTAAGCCCATTACTGATGACTTCTGATATCAGTTCCGGGCTGACATGGGATTGTGCCGTCAATTGGACTAATGCTATCACGGTATTAAATGCGTAGGAGCCAGGGATCATCGGAATGATCGCTGCAACAGCGTACATCAAAGGTGGCGCGAGATGACGCTTAGCAAAACCTATTGTAACAATCCCTACAAGCGCAGCTGCAAAGAATGTTGCCCATTCAATAGGCAGTCCTAGACTTAACCACATCGTGCGGCTGCCATGCCCTAGTGCTCCTGCTATCGCACAAAAAGGCAGGAAACGACGCGGTACATTAAACAGCATCGCAAATCCAACGGCAGGAATCGCTGAAAACACGGCATCGTTTAACATGCTTAGAATAAGCGACATCATAAAAACAGCCCGCCTATTTGCATTGCCATAGTGATCCCTATTACTGACGATACCGTCAGTAATGTTGCGTGGCCCCAACGCGAAATACCCACGTTTAGGTGTCCCTTTACCATATCTGATATAGCATTTATCATCGGAAAGCCTGGCACAAGCATCAATACACTCGCGGCCATGGGTAACTTGGGCGTGTCAGTTAAATCAAATTGGTAACCCGTTTGCGCAATGATAGTCGTAACGAATGCTGTAACACTGAAATTGAGGAGTAAATTGAAATGACGTTTAGCGATAGAAAGTCGAACAAACATACCGATAGCTGAGGCTAAAAACGTAATCAGGCAAGCCGTAATGTCCCCCCCGAATAGGTGACAAAAACTAGCGCAAGATAAGCCAATCATAGGTACTACATATTTTGCTGGATAAGTCTTAGGTTCGATGCGACTGACACGTTTACGCACTTCATGCAGGCCGTATATGCCTTTTTCGGTCAACAGACAGATACGTTGAAGCTCGCATACAATGGTCATATTAATACCATGCTCACGCGTTCGTCTGGTTGTGGTTATGCAGCGCCCATGAACAAGGCTAGTTAAAACGAGGCAGTTGGAGGAGATAGATATTTCGACACTGGCTAGGCCTAAAGCATAGCCTAAGCGCTGACTAATCTCTTCAACAAGTTCAGAGTCAGCGCCATAAGCTAGAAGAAGTTGAGCAACCCTAACAACTTGACGTGTAATATCATTTTGTGTGTCGGCGTACAATTCTCAACATCCTCAATTGAAACTATCTATCTTTGATAGATAACCTCAACATCATAATCGTCTTCATCAAAATCGTCGTCATCATCGTCAGCGACATAATCTTCGTTAACTGATTCGTTAGCATTTTGATGGTAATTATCCCACTTAAACTCAACTTCGGCTTCGACGTCAACTTTCTCTTCAGGAGGTAGCAACGCAATAAAGTCGAGCAACTTAAGTGCCAATTCAGCCGTACCTTCGCGGTTGTAAGCAGAAACAGTAAATACTTCGCCTTCCCACTCAAGTTCACTAACAATCTTATCGATTTTAACTTGCAGCTCTTCTTTGAGCATCAAATCGGATTTGTTAATGACTAACCAGCGTGGCTTGCCAGCAAGCTTAGGTGAATGCTTCTCTAGTTCAGCAACAATAGCACGTGCTGACTCTACAGGATTGCTACCATCGATAGGCTCAACATCCAAAATGTGCAACAGTACTCGGCAACGTTCTAAGTGCTTCAAGAATTGAACACCAAGACCAGCACCATCTGCAGCACCTTCGATTAAACCAGGAATATCCGCAATCACAAAACTTTGGCCAGGTCTTGGGTTAACAACACCAAGATTGGGCACCAACGTTGTAAAGGGATAATCTGCTACTTTTGGTCTTGCTTTTGATACTGCACGAATAAAAGTCGATTTACCCGCATTTGGCATACCCAGTAGGCCAACATCAGCAAGCAACAACAGCTCAAGTCTCAAGCTACGTACTTCGCCATCAGTACCTAATGTTTTTTGCCTAGGTGCACGGTTAGTACTGCTTTTAAAGCGCGTATTACCCATACCATGGAAACCACCTTTGGCCACAAGCATTTTCTGGCCGTGTATGGTTAAATCACCAAGAGTCTCTTCTGTCTCAGCATCTATTGCTCGTGTACCGACAGGTACTTTAAGCACTAGCTCATCACCGCCATGACCAGTACAGTCTCGACCACGACCGTTCTTACCGCGTTCGGCATTATGGAAGCGTTCAAACTGAAAGGTAATTAATGTGTTAAGGTTTTCGTCAGCCTGCAGATAAACACTGCCGCCATCGCCACCATCACCACCATCAGGTCCACCATCAGGAACATATTTTTCACGTCTAAAACTGACGCAACCACTACCACCATTACCCGCTTCAACACGGATAGTCGCTTCATCGACAAACTTCATACCAACTCCTGGCACCACAGAATGAAAGAATTATACTCTTAACGATTCTAGTCGCCAAAAAACAATTTACTTAATATTAAAAAAAACAAAGCCCCACCAATGGCGGGGCTTTGTATTAATCTTAGCAGAAGCTAAAGATTAATCTTCAATGCTGATAAACTTGCGGCTCTGTGGACCTTTAACTTCAAACTTCACTTTACCAGAGGTAAGTGCGAATAAAGTGTGGTCACGACCGATACCAACATTAACACCAGCGTGGAATTTAGTACCACGTTGACGAACGATGATGTTACCAGCTAGAACTGATTCGCCGCCAAAGCGCTTTACACCAAGACGTTTACTTTCTGAATCGCGGCCGTTACGAGTAGAACCGCCAGCTTTTTTATGTGCCATGAGTTAGACTCCTAATTAAGCGCTAATAGCTGTAATTTTAACTTCGGTGAACCATTGACGATGGCCCATCTTCTTATCGTGGTGCTTACGACGACGGAACTTAACAATAGTTACCTTCTCCGCACGGCCGTGGCTAACAACTTCAGCAACAACCTTACCACCTTCAACTAAAGGTGCACCTACGTGTACAGTCTCACCATCTGCAACCAAAAGAACTTGGTCGAACTCGATAGTTTCGCCTGTAGCGACTTCTAATTTTTCTAAACGAACTGTATGACCGGCTTCAACGCGATGTTGTTTGCCGCCACTTTGAAAAACAGCGTACATAGCTATTTTACTCCGATATTCTAAACACGCCGCTCAAACTATAATAGATTGATGCTGGGTGCTATAAAAGCTTTAATGACAATGGTCGCGGAGTTTACGCTAAGAACTAACATCTGACAAGAGCTAATTCAGTAAGAATAAAAAAAGACCCAAATATCTCCCAGAATTAGCGACAACTACTGTCTTGCTGCGCAAATTTAGGTAGAATCCAACTATTATAACATTTATGTCTTAAATGAGCTGCTGATTGTCATAGCAGCCAACAAATCAGAGTCTATTTATGGATTTAAACGCCATTCGTCAATTGGCTGATAGCGATATGCAAGCTGTCAATCAACTGATCTATAAACAATTAGAGTCAGATGTAGCCCTAATTAATCAATTAGGTTTTTATATTATTAACGGTGGCGGCAAGCGCTTAAGACCTTTATTGTCAATCTTAGCGGCTCGGGCAATCGACTATAAAGGTGACTCTCACCTAAAGTTGGCTGCAATAATCGAGTTCATTCATACCGCTTCGCTACTGCATGATGACGTCGTTGATGAATCTATGCTCCGTCGCGGTAGAGAAACTGCGAATGCATTGTTTGGTAATAGTGCCAGTGTTTTGGTGGGTGACTTCCTTTATACCCGTTCATTCCAAATGATGACTGAGCTTAAAAGCTTAGACGTACTTGAAATACTCGCTGACGCCACTAACGTACTCGCCGAAGGTGAAGTCTTGCAATTAATGAATTGTAACGACCCAGACACCACTGAAGAAAGCTACATGCGTGTCATCTATTGTAAGACAGCAAAATTGTTTGAAGCTGCGACACGCTTAGCGGGTTTACTCGCCGAAAGCTCTGAAGAGATACAAACAGCACTTGCTGAGTATGGTAAGTTTTTGGGTACCGCCTTCCAATTAACTGATGACCTACTGGATTACACTGCAGAAACAGAAGAGCTGGGTAAGAACATAGGGGATGATCTCGCTGAAGGAAAGCCAACTTTACCGTTGATCTTTGCCATAGCCAAAGGTAACGACACTGAGAAAGCGCTCATTAGAGAAGCGATTGAGAAAGGTGACGGTACAGAGCACATTGAAGTGATTATAAGCGCCTTAAAGCGTTGTGGGGCGCTTGAATATACTGAACAGAGAGCCATAGAAGAGTCTAACAAGGCTATCGCCGCATTAGCCATATTGCCAGAGTCAGAATACAAAACAGCGCTAATTTCACTGGCTAAGATAGCCGTACAGCGTAGTCACTAGTTTTTTTGAGCTATTAAAAACGGAGCCAATTGGCTCCGTTTTTTAGTTAAGGGCTTACATTTTCAAAAGGTAAGCTTACTTAACAAATTCGATACCAAGCTTAATATCCGCTTTTAGCGTATCTAGCATTGCATCACGTGCGTTCGCTTCAAATGCGCTAACGTCGCCATATGCTAATACTTCTTCAACACCATTCTTACCAAGAACAATAGGTTGAGCGAAAAACTCAGCATGTTCGCTGCCGCCATCTACGTAGGCACATTCAACAACGTTTGCTTCGCCTTGCAAGCCACGAACGAGAGAAAGACCGAAACGACAAGCTGCTTGTCCCATAGAAAGTGTCGCACTACCGCCACCCGCTTTAGCTTCAACAACTTCAGTACCTGCATTTTGGATACGCGTTGTTAACGCTGCAACTTCTTCATCAGTAAAGCTAACGCCTTTAACCTGTGAAAGAAGTGGCAGAATAGTCACACCACTGTGGCCACCGATAACGTTCACTTTAACGTCTGCAACGTTTAAGCCTTTTGCTGCAGCAACAAAGGTTTCAGAACGAATAACATCAAGCGTCGTCACACCGAATAAACGGTTCTTATCATACACACCCGCTTTCTTAAGCACTTCAGCAGCAATAGCAACTGTCGTATTCACAGGGTTAGTGATAATCGCGATAAGCGCGGTAGGGCAAGTCGCAGCACACTTCTCAACAAGGTTTCTTACGATCCCAGCGTTGATGTTGAATAGATCTGAGCGATCCATACCAGGCTTACGTGCAACACCCGCAGAAATAAGGACGACATCAGCACCGTCTAATGCAGCAGAAGGATCTTCACCCGCAAATCCTTTTACTTCAACCGCTGTTGGGATGTGGCTTAAATCAACGGCAACACCTGGTGTTACAGGTGCAATATCATAAAGCGACAATTTTGAACCCGCAGGTAGTTGAGTTTTTAATAGTAGGGCAAGCGCCTGGCCAATACCGCCAGCAGCTCCAAGTACAGCAACTTTCATAGTTATCTCCGTCAATTCTCGGATTTTTGTGATTTAGATCCGCTTTTCTAATGGCGCAACAGTACTGGATTCACAACTAAAATTCAATTATCCCTTAGTCGTGTTCATTCTATTCTAGATTCACAATGTCGCTTACCATCGCTTTAAACGCCCAGCCTGTCTAGCTTTGCTCTAAAGTCGCGTGTAAAAGATCAGTTTAAAAATAAATAGAATTTATACTCTAATGAATTTAGGACCGTTCAACAAAACAACTCATTGTGAATTGTTATTCAAAAAAACGAATAAAATTTGACATGAAAGGCGAATATAATCATCATAGAGCGGATTTTTTTGAATAAAGAATAATAATATATGCAAACAAGCAAAAATCAGGACGATCTCGTTAGAACCTTTAAGTTGATCTTAAAAGAGGAGCGTTTTGGCTCCCAAAGTGAAATAGTGATAGCGCTTCAAGCTGAAGGCTTTAGCAATATCAACCAATCAAAAGTCTCGCGTATGCTGAGTAAATTTGGCGCAGTTCGAACCCGAAATGCTAAACAGCAAATGGTTTACTGCTTACCCGCAGAGCTAGGTGTGCCAACCGCTGGCAGCCCACTTAAAAACCTCGTACTCGATGTGGATCATAACCAGTCAATGATCGTGGTTCGAACCAGTCCCGGTGCGGCACAGTTAATCGCCCGATTGCTTGATTCGATAGGCAAGCCAGAAGGTATTTTAGGCACGATAGCAGGTGATGATACTATCTTTATCAGTCCGTCAAATATCGACATGATTGTGGATACAGTAGAGACGGTTAAATCATTGTTCAATTACATGGATTAACTTTTTCGGCGAGCAAAATAAGGGCGGAAACGCCGCCCTATCTCCCTCTAAGCAATATGCCAATATAAATTTTATACAATATATTGAATCTGTTATTTTTTATTATATCAATATGGTTATACTGCCAGTAGGGCAGCATTCCTAAGTTGAGGATAATAAAGATGAAAAACAAACTGATTAATGTTTCTGATGTTGGCTGGGAGTCTTGGTCACATGAAAATAATTACGGCAGTGATCAAAAGCACATTGGTGATACTGCAGGGGCTGAAAAAGTTGGCGTAACCATGGAAAAGGTAGCACCCGGCATGGCATCAGCACTTGCTCATTATCACACTAAAGAAGAGGAACACATTTACGCGATGCAAGGGGAAGCCACTCTCTATATTGATGAGGAACCTCATGTTTTTAGTGAAGGAAAATATATCTGCTTTACGGCCAACTCTGGTGTCGCCCATAAAATAGTTAATAATAGCGATGCGGATTTCATTTTTTTAGTGGTCGGTAACCGTGATACCCATGATGTCGTTGTTTATCCCGAAACCAATAAAGTACTCGTCCGGAGTATGAATGAGGTTTATGACCGCAGCCCTACTAGCTACTTTACTAATGATAAAGAACAACAAGAAAAATAACAGGTAGTAAGCCGCTAACAGCAGACATAAAAAAACGCACTTATTGTGCGTTTTTTTGCAGATTAACTGGGCTTATGCCGATCGTTCTAAAAAATCTATTGATGGCGCAAAAAAAGATGACCCTGTTAGTGCTTGAGTAAAATGCATCAGATGATCATGGTTACCTTCAGCATCACCATAGATCATGCTTTCGAGCATTTGCTCAAAATTCACCGAGTTTCCACACATAGAAATAAACATTAAACCTTGTTCTTTAACCGAACCATAAGGCATGCTTTGACGTAATATTTCCATTGAATTACCGTCATCATCTTTAAGATTAACTCGCTTAATATGGCTTGTTAATGGCTTCTCTGCAGAAGCGTATTCAATATTTTCAGCTTTGGTACGGCCAATGATATCTTCTTGTTTCTTATCTGGCAGTCGATTCCACTTACTCAAGTTATGAGCAAATTTTTGTACATGAATATAACTGCCATTTTTAAACTCGCTATCTTCATCTCCAACCAGTGCGACACTTTGACGGCTACGACCCTTGGGGTTTTCAGTGCCGTCAACAAAGCCTGTTAGATCTCGACTGTCCATAAAACGGAAGCCGCGCTCTTCATCTATCAACTCTACGAGTCCATCAAACATCTGACACACTTCATTGGCCACCAAATGGAGAATATCGAAGCGATCACCACGCAGCTGCACAAATAGATCATATTCGATCGCCGGCGCATCTCTATTCTCTTGATTCATCGCAGGAAATGGCTTTAATTGACGTGGTCTGCCTACAGGGTATAGCGCATCCCAATAGTTTGCCCCAACGGCAACAAACCCGTTGAATGCACTATCCGCAAATTGATCTGCAAGATCGTGAATATATTGGGCCACATTTGCGACACATGGGCGCATTTGCGATTCGATACCATCATTCGCATTAAACATTAAATAGACACTGTGCAAATTCCCTTCTGCACAAACTCCTAGTTGTTCACGAGGCATAACCTGACTATCCATTTTTATATGTAACCCTTATTTTGCATTAATCATCGGCAATATTATCTACAACTTTAGCATCTAATAATTCTACCTGACGCACATTAACCAGAATAAAGACTTATATTTAGCCTACTTGCAAAGCGCTATACCTGTGTCACATTGGTTTTGTCTTGTAGCATGAGCACGAGTAAGCCGTTAATTAATTTTATATTAAACGTTCTAAACTCAAGCTTACTAAAATTGTCACTAAACGGCGATAAAAACAACACATTAAACGATGAATTAAACTCTCAGTGTTTTCTTATGTCAGTTCAAACGCGCTGATATTAGGTTAATGCTACCTCAGTTAGAGTAAAATTAAATGGTGCCGTGTTACTGTAATTGCCACCTTTTCACCAATATTGATATCTAAGCATTCACTATGGACATCCAGCGTGATGTCATCAATTTGGACCAAATACTGGCAGACATGTCCAAGAAAACGACGCTCAATGACTTCACCTAGGCCCTTGTCGTTTTTAGATATGACTAAATGCTGTGGCCTTAACAAAAGCTCAGCCTCATCATTTAACGCCATCGTCAGCGGACGGTCACTTTCAATATCACCAATAAGTGTAGACACGGTTTTATCCGCAATCACTTTCGCAGGTAAGTAATTGCTAGCCCCTAAAAAGTCAGCCACATACTTATCTTGTGGGCATAGATACAGCTTCTCAGCATCACCACATTGAACAATTTTACCGTGGTTAAACAAAGCCAGCTTATCAGCAAAAACAAACGCCTCATCTTTACTATGAGTCACAAAAACGGCACTTATATTATGTCGCTTTAGGATATGGCGGATCTCAAGCATCATCTCTCGACGAACCTTGGCATCTATATTTGAAAAAGGCTCATCAAGTAAAAGAACTTCAGGTTCATAGGCTAACGCTCGAGCGATTGATACTCTTTGCTGCTGACCACCCGATAGCTCGTGTGGGTATCGCTCCCCTAGCCCGTCCAACTTCACCAGTGACAACATTTTATCTAGCCGTGTCACTCTCTGTGCTTTATTCGCTATTTTTACGCCAAAAAGTATATTCTCGGCCACGGTCAGATGAGGAAATAAGGCGTAATCTTGAAAGATCATCCCAATCCCACGCTTCTCACTGGCGACAAATTCTTTGTCGGATACCACGGTATTACCATTGATTGCGATCTCGCCTTCGGTAATATGTTGCAGACCCGCGATAGCCCGTAGCAGTGTCGTTTTACCGCAGCCACTCGGCCCCAATAAGGCAATAATTTCGCCTTTCTCAACGGTTAAATCGAGACCTTTCAACACCACTTGTTTTTGGTATTGGCTATGGACATTGCTGACTTGTAAGGTTGCCATACTACTTTTCTTGCTCCAAAGAACGGTTGAGGTATATCAATGGGACTAGTCCCACCAACACGATAACAATCGCGGCTAAAGCGCCGTGTTCTAGCTGCTCATCAGAGACAAACTGAAAAACATACGTCGCCAAATTTTCAAAACCGATCGGCCTGAGTAACAAAGCTGCTGGGAGCTCTTTCATACACTCAATAAAGACCAGTAATAACCCCGCAAATATCCCTTTTCGCAGCAAGGGGATATGCACCCTAGCCAGTAATGCTTTGGGGGTTAAGCCTAACGTTACACTCGCCATGTCTAAAGAGGGCGAAATCCGTTTATAGCTATTTTCTATACTACCAATTGCAATTGCCGCAAAGCGGATGCAAAAAGCACAAACCAGAATAAAAGCACTACCGGTTAATACAAGTCCCGGTCCTTCAAAACCAAAATATTCAGCGACATCATTAATCGCAAAATCAAGCTGTGTAAATGGCACTAAAATTCCAATGGCCAACACGGTACCGGGTAGAGCGTAGCCAGTAGAGGCTAACCTTGACGGCAACATATCGGCTCTTCGAGGACTGACCCTTCTGACAAACATTAAGACAATACCGATGCAGACACAGATCACGCTTACCAATAGCGAAATCCATAAACTATTAAAGCTGTACTCAAAAAATTTGGCATTCCAACTCTCGGCAAAATAGCCCCAAGCATATTGCAGTAAAATAGCGAATGGCAGCAAAAATGCGAGCGTTAATAAGCCAAAGCAGTAGCCAGTAGCCGCAAATGCCTTTACGCCACTCAGCGAATAGCTGTCTAATTCTCCTGGTGATGACTGTTTTTGGAAAAGTTGTTGTTTTCGGCGCGCAAAACGCTCGAAACCTATCATAGCGAAGATGACAAACAGCATAATAGTAGAGAGTTTTGCGGCAGCAGTTAAACTGCCATATTCAAACCAAGTATCATAAACAGCCGTGGTTAATGTAGGCACCGCAAAATAACTCACGGTGGCAAAATCTGCCGCTGTTTCCATCGCAACAAGTGTGGCTCCCACGGCTAAAGCGGGTCTAGCCATAGGTAAGCTAAGCCGCCAGAAGCTTTTCCAAGGGCTACACCCCATGACACGTGCAGCGTGTCCTAAACTTGCTGATTGCTCTAAAAATGCAGTGCGCGCTAGCAGATAGATATACGGAAAAAGCACCAAAGCCAGCATGATTGCTGCGCCGCCTAAAGAGCGTACTTCAGGAAAGTAGTAGTCATGGGGCGTTTGCCAGCCCAATAGGCCTCGCAGACTTCGCTGCACGGGACCTGCATAATCCAAAAGGTCCGTGTACACGTAAGCGACCACATAGGCTGGCATTGCCAGTGGTAACAATAATGCCCATTGGAAGATGTTTCGGCCAGGGAAACGACATTTGGCCACCAGCCAAGCGGCGGGGATAGCCAGTAAAAGTGCGCCTATCACCACCCAGAACATTAGCAGTAAGCTATTACTGATGTAGGTCGGTAGAACGGTATCAATGAGATGACCAAAAACAGCTTCATCTGGCATCAGTGATTGCAAAATAAGCGCGATAAGCGGCATCACGATCAACAGTGCCAATGTGTAGCTTGCAACAGACCAGCGTCTAGCTAAGCCTAATATCATGGTGTCAAATACCTATAGCCATCCAGCTTGGAGATGCTCGTTTCAGAGGCGTTGTGCCAGTTCAATTCTAGGCGCATTAACGTAGAAATGGTTATTCCCTTTTAAGTGAGTGCAACAACGAAGTGGGCTTGCACAACGTCTTCTGCGATGGGTATGCTTTTTATATTATAGAGTGGGCTTTACTCTGTGTTATTGATTTTACTAAGGGAATGACCATTAGCGGCAATCAATGCCTCGCCTACATGGATGTAGGTGCTTAGGTTCAGCCTGGAGCAATGAATCTGTGATTAAAGCCCATTAAACTCCCACTGAATCCTACATCTTCAGGTAGGATCGGTATAAGAGTCATGAAAAATAGAAATATGTAGAAAAAACAAAACCTATCATAAAGATAGGTTCTAAGAATGTTATCACGAAGCATTCGCGTTAATGCATTATATAGCGATAGCGTTAGCTCAACCTTAAAAGCCTAGCTTGCACTAAAGATCAAACTTCACTTCATCCAATAGTTTTATCGCAGCGCTATGGTATTCAGCTAGCTTATAGATAGGTAGGTCATCAGCTTTAAATTGTCCCCAAGAGGCGACTAATTCCGATGGTTCAACATCAGTTTTAACCGGATATTCCATGTTTACATCAGCATAGGTTTTCTGCGCAGAATCACTTGATAGAAACTCCATTAACTGAATAGCTGCATCACGGTTTTTAGTGTATTTGGCTAACGCCATACCTGATACATTGATGTGCGAACCACGGTTATCTTGGTTAGGGAAGTTAATCTCAACCGCTTCAGCCCATGGCTTCTGTTTAGGATCTTGTAGCATTTTGCCTAAGTAATAGCTGTTGCCAATGGCGATATCACATAAACCTTCGCTTACCGCTTTAACCTGGGCCCTATCATTACCTTGTGGCTTACGCGCAAGGTTAGCTTTTAAACCTTGCAGCCATGCCTTAGTGTCTTCTTCGCCATGGTGCGCAATCATCGATGCGACGAGGGAAACATTGTAAGGATGCTTACCACTTCGAGTACAGATTTTACCAACATACTTAGGATCAGCGAGATCTTCATAGTTAATATCCAGCTTACCCAGTCTGTCTTTAGAGCTATAAATGTTACGGACACGCATGGTTAATGCATACCACATGTCGTCAGGGGAACGGTATTTTTGGGGAATATTTTGCTTTAGCGTATCGCTGCTTGCTGGGATGACAAGATCTTTCTTAACCAACTCCATTAACCGATAGAAATCTGAAGTCAGTACGATATCAGCTTTAGACAAGCGTCCTTCTCGCGACATACGCTCTGCTATGCCTTTCTTTGAAAACACGACATCAACTTCAATGCCCGTTTGCTTAGTAAAGTCAGTCAAAATAGGGTCAATAAGAAAAGCTTGTCGATAAGAGTAGACCGTTAATCTTTCAGCGGCACTAACCATAGTTGCACTACATAAAAGCCCAACCATCATTAGACTGTTGATCATTCTCATTACCCTACTCCTTTATCAATGTACTTTTAATCACCACGCTAGTGATAATACTTCTCAATTGCAAGTAGGGTAATCAATCAAGGCTGGAACAGCAAGCATTAGTCGTAATTTCTGCCAACAAAAAACACCATTTACCTTAGCAAACACTTAATTAACCTCTATTTATTCATAATACTAACAAGCGAAGTCGTGTTGTCACGCGGGCCTTGTGGCAACAAAAGCATCAGCTTTCTGCGTTTCCTTCAGCCAAAGACCGAGTGCAGGAGCCAAATTTCGCCAAAGTATATCGGGGTGCCTAAAGTCAATGTATTCCAATAGACAAACTAACATGACTTGCAGTGCCGTTAACTCAGCAGAGTAAGTGATGCCAATGGTTTCAATCTCTTTTAAGCCTCTTAATAATGCTTGCTCAAATCGCGATGTCCAAAATGCAGAACGCAAGCCCTCTTCATCTCGAAGTTGCTCCTGTCTAAGTGAGACCGCACTCTCAAAAATACCTTTCAGTAATGAAAAGTGACACTGTTGCGACCAATTATTTACCATGGTTCCAAATAAACGAGACTGGCCAAATTCAGTGTCTAAGAAACGCATAATCACTTCGCTATCAAATAATGCTGAGCCATCATTAAGCTGCAAACAGGGGATCTTTGCCAAGGGGTTAACTCTAAGCAGTTCTGGAGCGTTATCGAAAGGGTTCGCAATAATCTCTTCAATCCCTTTAATCTTGTGGTAGCAAATAAAAACACGGACACAACGGGCATAGGGCGAAGCATCGGAATAATACAGTTTCATTATTTGACCTTACCAGTATTTTTCGACGGTAACTTGCCCAGGGGCTCGGCGTAAGTTCTTGGCAAGCCCTCTGTTTTTTAACACCAGTTGTGCATCGGTGATCATTCCAGGATTACCGCAAATCATCACTTGAGACTCATTGGCGGAAATAGTGACTCCCGCTAATGCTTCTATTTCACCACTTAAGAGTCCATCAGGGATCCGGCAACGTAGCGCCCCATCAACAGGCTCTCTTGTGACCAAGAGTACTAATTTAAACTGTGAGGGGCATTTGCTTTCCAACGCCCTAAGTAGCGGCAGATAAGCCAAATCCTGCGCTTCTCGAACACCATAGACTAAGATTACTTTTTGGTAGTTCTGCCACGGCTCTTCGGTTGCCATCATAGAGATGAAAGGACCGACCGCTGTACCTGTCGCAAGGAACCAAAGGTGTTCACCTTTCTTATCATCTTTAGGTAGCTCATCAAGCGTCATAAAGCCTGATGCTTTGGTTGCAACATCAATAACATCACCGGCAGACAATGCTTGCAGATCTGGAGATAATTGGCCGTCATCAACCGCTACCGCCAGTACCTCAATGTAGTCAGTCCCTGGTGGGTTAACCAGAGAGTAAGCTCGGCCAATACGCTTCTCATCAACAACTCGGCTTAACTTAATAAATTGGCCCGCGATAAAATTTCCAATATCGACTTTGATTTTTAATGAGAATAACTTGTCACTCCAATCATTCCGCTCAATGACTTTGCCTTCAATCCACATAGCTTGCTCCAAAAGTGCGTCGTCGTTTCAGCATAAACTTTTATTTCATATTCAGAAAGATTAATCTAACGCCAACATTTTGTTAGGGACAGTTAACTCAAAGACGCATAAGCTTTAACAACTAAGGCTTTATAGGCGTAACTTTTAGTCGTGATTCCCGCCAAGAAAAACATTCAAGGATGCCAGTATGCCAACCCTATTTAAGTCGATGATCGCCTTTATAGTATTAACTCTTACCTTTAATTGTAGTGCCTTGGCACTAGCACAAAACATAACCGATGCCATCGATAGCAGAACCATCATTGTGGTTCGACATGCTGAGAAACTCAGCGATGGCTCACGTGATCCACTTCTTAGTGACGTAGGCTACCAACAAGCACAAGCCCTTGCTAAAGTGCTAACAGACCTAACAATTTCTCAAGCCATCGCCAGTAACTACCAAAGAACCCAACTGACACTTAAGCCACTCGTCGACGCTCATAATATTAGTCTTACAACTGCCAGTACCAAAGATGGAATTGAAGCCCATATTGCTGAGATAGTTGCGCTGGTGCAGAGTTCGAACGGCAACAGTGTCATTGCCGGTCACTCCAATACCGTGCCACTGATTATAAAAGCATTAGGAGGCCCACAAATTGCGGCCTTAGATGAATCAAGTTATGGCGAGCTTTATCAGTTAACTATTCACCCATCTGGTGACGTTAGCTTTGAGATGTCTCAATTTGGTCAATGACGCTCAATCGCATCCCCGTTTGATGGAATAACCCTAAAGCATGCCCTGATTTTAAGTGAATGAGACTTAGTTTGCGGAATATTTAGTAAATAAGTATTAGCTCAGGTAGGATATACCTCTTTGCGGAGTTAAACTAAATAGTAATCTTTTACATATGAGGCAGAGCAATGGATGACAAAGATGCGCCCTCACAAAACATGGGATTGTCTGTAAGTTGTAATAGTTGCGAACGCATGACAGTGATTGAAGGCGAATATATTTGCTACAGAGAGGGGAAAATCATCAGTTTACAGCCGATGAAAACACCGGCTCCTAAAATCTTGCTCTGTGATGGCTGGAAAATCGGCAAAATCAGCTATTAAGCTGTTAGCATTCCAGCATAATCGCGAGCTGAGAATTTTGGCTCATGCAGCAGTCCTTTCAAAGGGTCTACCGGGCTCGCTTTAGCTAAACTCAAACCGCGAGTCGTTACTCGCATGCCGGCACACAATTCAAAATAAACCACTTCAAGTTCATCTGTTTCTAGCCCACGCTTTTTAAGCGTCGCCATAATAGCAAGCCAGTCAGTGCTAGCCTTGCTGCCCTGCCCTTCGATATTGACAAGTAGAGGTATGTTTTTCATAGTGACCTTCTCTGTATAATCATGACGTTATACCTATTGTATTAATATGTCGCCAATTCAGAAACACCCAAACTTTCAACTCAAAGCGTATTGAAGGGATGATGGTAACTCCCTTGTGAACCTATGCAAAGCAGACGTGGAATGTCTAAGCATTTCCCGTTGACTGAATTTCAAAGATCCACATGCTAAGTTGCAAACGTTCGATATAGAATAACGATGAGCTTCGAACTCCCCACGGGGCTCTAGCGCTGAATTCCCACTGAATGAACCGATATTTTAGGCAATGAGTATTGATGTAAAGCTAGTATATGTACACAAGTCTGAACCTAGCCTGAATTGTATACAGAATTATCTTAAAATCACTCATTATAGCCACACCGAATCAGTCGCACTATGCAGAAAAGGACTTAAATCCTCCATCGTTACTCTTGTTGAATACGCCACAATTTTGAATACAAACCACCCGCCTCTAATAGACTGGTATGAGTCCCCGTTTCAACTACTCGACCTTTGCTCAGCACCAAAATTTGATCAGCATCGACGACGGTCGATAAGCGATGCGCAATGACGAGACTGGTATGGCCTTTAGCCGCCGCTTTCAATGCCGTTAAAATAGCGTGTTCAGAATGGCTGTCCAATGACGAGGTTGCTTCATCAAACACTAAGATAGGGGAACGTTTCAAAATCGCTCTTGCAATCGCAACCCGTTGTTTCTCACCGCCGGACAGTTTCAAACCACGCTCACCAACACGGGTTTCGCCACCTTCTGGTAGGCTTGCAATAAAATCACTGAGGTGCGCCATTTTGATTGCAGCATCAATTTCATCATCTGTCGCTGATGGGCGACCGTAACGAACATTCTCAATTAACGTATCATTAAAAAGTACGGTGTCTTGCGGCACGATAGCAATCGCTTGTCGCAAGGTATCTTGGCTTAATTGACGAATATCTTGCCCGTCAATTCGGATACAACCAGAAACGACATCATAAAACCTAAACAGCAACTTAACGATCGTCGATTTGCCCGCACCGCTATCACCGACTATTGCGACTTTTTGCCCTGATTTTATTGAAAAACTAACATCATCAAGAATATTGCGACTATCGTAACTGAAGCTTACATTCTCAAATGAAACGACTCCCTGAGTTAGCCTTTCAGTGTTGGCATTCTCGATATCTTCAATCAAAGGTTCTTTGTCTAATAAACTGAACATGCGCTCAATATTAGCAAATGCACCACGGATCTCTCGGTAAACAAAGCCTAAAAAGTTCAGAGGTATAAAGAGCTGCATCATAAATGCATTCACCAACACAAAGTCACCAATGCTCATCACACCCTGCGCCACATCCGTAGCGGCCATTGCCAACATAATTGTCATCGCAACAGAAATGATGCAGGCCTGCCCTGCGTTTAGGGCAAATAACGACAAGCGGTTCTTTCGCTTCGCCTCTTCCCAGTCAGCTAGCGCACTGTCATAACGATTAGCTTCATACTGTTCATTATTAAAATACTTCACCGTCTCGTAATTCAATAAGCTATCGACCGCCCGTGTACTAGAAAGCGAATCCGCTTTAGCCGCATCTCTGACATAACCAGTACGCCACTCTGTCGCCACCACCGAGTAAGCACCATAGGCAACCACCGACAGTAGTGTAACGGCCGCATAGCTAACACCGTAGTTGTAGAAAAGAATGCCCACCACCAAAACAATCTCCAATAGCGTGGGGACGATATTGAATACCATAAAGCGCATTAAAAAACTCACACCACTGGTGCCGCGCTCGATATCTCGCGACAATCCACCGGTTCGCCTTTCTAAATGAAATGCCATATCGAGTCGATGCAGATGCTCAAACACAGCCATGCCTAAGCGTCGAATGGCACGTTCAGTGACTCGCCCAAACAGCGTATCTCTAACTTCAGAGATAATGGTATTGAGTAAACGCATACAACCATAAGCAATCACTAACCCTATTGGCACCGCCAGTAGTTCCCCTGGTCCCTTTAACGTCAAGCCATCGACTAATGCTTTAAGCACAAAGGGCAATCCGACACTTGCTGTTTTTGCCACCACTAAACACAACAGCGCTAAGCCGACTCGTTGCTTAAATTCAAGCAAATATGGCCAAAGTAGTTTGAGGACATGCCAGTTAAGCTTACCGATAGGACCGTCGAAATATAAAGAGGGACGCATGATCACTTCCAAAAGTTAAACATTAAAAAACTAAAAACAGACGATATTTAACGCGACTTTATTCCGCTAAAAGGCGATAAATTTATTCACACCTGTAAAAAAAATGTAAATTTATGCTTGAAATATACCGACAAAAAATACTACTTTAGCACTACGCGACAGTATCTTCGGTCACAGTAAGGTGCTTAGCCGTATATTTTCTCATAACTTTGTATAAAGAAGTGCAAATCCTGTTACTCAGCCGTAACAAATTTGATATTCTCTTTGATGCAATTTTAAGAGTGAACAGAATCAAGGGCATCAAAAATGCTCGATTCAAGCCAACTATCAAAGGATACAAACATGTTGGATTCATCCAATCAAAAATATCCACCTTTACCACTCATCCAAACATGGATATGGATGATGACCCAATCTGGAAATCCTGAAATCCAAGAGAAAGGTCAAAGTAATCTTATTACTTCCTTTGGCAGTTTAGCCAAAGCAAATGAGTATCTTATAGAGCAAAATCAACAATAACGAAAATTATTACTGATTTTGCTTTTTACAGTACATACATTAAGGCTGCTCACCTGAAGTGAACAGCCTTTTTTATCGCTATGTTTTAACACAAGACACTAGCTTGACATGGTGATAGTGCAGATCGGTTTACATCAGACTCCTGTCATCTGCCCAGTGTAAAGAATGAAGTTTCGCAGCAACAGAACTCCAATTAAACTAAAGCTCGCAGTAACAGCGACATAAGCGAACTTTCTGTCTGAAGACACTTTCATCCACAAATTAAATGCCAATGGCAACGTTAGACCAACGCCAACCACGCCGCCCCAGAAAATCCAGCCCCAAAAGCCCTCTCCAATTGCATTCAATGCCGCAACCTCACTTTGACCTCCGGATAAGATAAGCCCCGCAAAAAAGGTAAATAACAACATGATCTCAACTAAGATCATCGGGATCTCTATGCGATGAATAAACCGCACCTCAACTCCATTGGGGTTACCACGCATTAATACACCACCAAGAAGGGTTGCCGCGGCACCAGAAGACAAACCAGAAATGAGGAATAACAGTGGTAACACAGGGTTGTTCAACAAAGGAAAACCAATCAGTGCTGATAACAAGAAGCCAGTATAAGCCCCAAGTGATAAAGATAAGATCACCAATACACCAGTAATAACATCTTCATGTCGAGCCAATAGTGCCAAGAGTTTGCTTAGCAATGGCAAACGCTGTTTTAACCACTTCAGCATTGGCGAGCTAAACACGCTACCAATCCACGCGAAGAGCACCACTTGATATGCCAACAGCACCAGAACGCCCATCGACATCACCGATGAGGTGTTATAAAACACCAAGATTTTCCAGAATGCCAATGGCTTGGTGAGGTCGATGACCAAAATCCCCAAGCCTGCACACACGGCAACAGGTGCAATAACTGCTGCAGCCTGAACAAAAGGAGACAGATATGCTTTGTCAGCTAACTTAAAGTGCTTAAGCATAATCGCAAAAAACACAGCCCCGGCCGATAATCCAGCCAAAAATAGGTAAATAGCAATCGGCCAATGCCAGACTAATCCATCAAAATGAAATGCACTCATAGCACTATCTCCCCATCAATCGTCCGCACATGGAATAGTTTTGGTCGAGTCCCTAAGTCTACTTTCTCCCGATAAGTGGGTTTAGACTTAAGCGTTTTAACTAATGCGGAATCAGGATCTTTCAAATTACCAAACACTAATGCATTCGTTGGACACGCCAAAACACAAGCGGGTTGCAGGCCTTCACTTAACTGAGTTTGCTGACAGAAATCACATTTATCAGCCACTTTAGTCTCAGGATTGATAAAGCGTATTTGATATGGACAAGCGGCAATACAGTATTGGCAACCCACACAACGGTCTTCATTAACCGCAACAATGCCTGTTTCTTTATCAATATAAGCCGCTCCTGTAGGGCATACTTTGACACAAGGTGCAGCTTCGCAGTGCTGGCAAGAATGTCGGATAAAACGATAGCTCTGATCCGGGTATTCCCCAAAGGGTCCGCTACGCTCAATCTTGACCCGAGTGACCCCATAAGGGACATGGTTCACTTCACGGCAAGCGTCTTCGCAGGCATTACAGCCAATACAGAGGTTCTCATCATGCACCATGGCATACTTGAGGCCATTGTCCTGTTCGGAAATATTCGCTTGTGGAGCCTTGGTCACTGTATAAACTGACATGCCCGCAATAACACCACCACAGCCTTTTAGAAAACGTCTCTTTGAATTATCCACAGTACACCTCCTTTATATTTCAGCTCGATGACATTTAGCACATGACTGACTAAGCGCCGGGCCTGACAGCAATAATGCAGGGTCAGTTTCAGGATGTAATTGATGGCACTGACCACAAGAAACTCGTTTCGCATGTACATTGTGAGTCCAATGAACTGTGGCGAGCTGTTGATGCTCATGACACGCTAAACACTGTTGTGCCTGTGTTTTTATAGCGGTGTCACTCTTAGCGCCAAATGCAATAATCGAAGCGCCTTTTCGAGGGTGTTTACCTTTTTCACCATGGCAATCTTCACAGGTTAGTGCCAGTCCTTGGTTGGCATGTAATCCCAACATTTGGCCATTACGTTTATGGCACTTTAAACAAGCACTATTCGCTACTGTTCCAGCATCTTTAGCTAAAGCTGAACTTGGAAAGCTCACCCACAGTAAAGCAAACCAAACAATATAGAGTAAGACAACGCCGTAACGGTTAGTAATCGACATCACAAAACCTTACACCGATAGGTGAATACAAAAAAGTTTAAGAAAATGAGCGCCAAACAGTATGTTTAGCGCTAGGTTGGACGTGCTTGCTTATGCGGCGAGAGCCGTCTTTATCAACGCTTCATCGCAGTGCTTATGCTTATCTAACTTGATGAATTGCACACCAATATAGTCTAAGCACTTCTCAACAAATTTAGCTTGTTCAGGGGAGCTATCATCGGGATTGCTAATCACCAACTTTACTGAAGAAGATTCATTGTCGATAACAACATAATCAAGATGGCAATGTTCCATAAAATCTTGAACCTCTTCGTGATTATTAACCGATTCGTCAATATCAACCACATTCACCAATGACGCACCATAAAGAATGTCGTAACGTGTGTTTGCAATCGCTTTTAAGCTTTTTAAAAAGTGCATAGACTCTTTATCAAGTAGATGCGGTTTAATGCTGATTTCAGCCCCAACCCTTTCGACTTCACTTGACTTAAAAAATTTAATACACGTCATAACAAATGTCACAATGACGAAAGGAACAATCAGGAATAAAACAAAGTATATAAAAGCATAACTTAGTATTACGGTGGCGTTCATGATAAACCTCCAATGAATTTATTTACTAACTTAACCCTCGAGTTAATTATTACCTCTCAAAACATGACTTAGCAACAGATATGAAAAACCTTTTACCAAAAATTAAAACAAGGTCGCAATATCGATTTCCGACGTTAATCATTACAGATAATCAAAAAGTAGATATAGGACTATCACAATATGGAAAACTATAAATCACATATCACAGAAAGCATGCATTATACTTTCAAAACAACAAGATAAGAAAATAAAAAGATAAGCAGTACAGTTATAAAAAACATATTAATGACATGATAAATCTTTATTGCTTTTAATTGAATTAATATTTTACCGTAAGTTATAATTAATATATTGTAATTGTAGAAGTGGTAAATTCTAGGGGTATTTAATATGCGCAACATAACTATTGATAATCTAGATATGCTAAGCATTAACATTCTCGTCAATTTATATGAAGAGCATTCAGCTACCTTTGTTGCAAAAAAAATGAACATTCCGGCACCTAAAGTAAGTCGTTGCTTACAAAATGCGAGAGTCATATTTAACAACCCGCTTTTTATTCGGAAAAAACATGGATTAATTCCTAACGAATTTACTCAACAACTCTACCCCATCGCCAAAGAGCTTCTACAGTGTTCTGAACACCTGCAACAGCTATCCGTATGCGCCAAAGATTTAAGCAACAGTGAAATCAATATCTATGCGAGTGACATGCTAGTACAACACCTCCCGCAACAACTCAGCAGTGCTATCAACCAGTCTGATCTGCCCATAAGCTATAAGTTGCACACTCAATCGATTAATGTGTTTAACGATATCAATAACGGAGTCACTGATATTGCAATACTCACGGAATCAAATCCGCAGTTATTACAATTTTATGCCAACAACTTGGATATCGTCCCTTTGCAAAAGCTCAACCATATCTATCTAGTGTGCGACTTGCATCACCCCATTTTAAAACAAGAGTTGGATATCGATACCATAGCCAGTTATCCCTATGTTAAGGCGTATAACCTAGCAACTCCCACCTCAGTTGATCCCTTTATATTCTATTGTCAGCAACACCATATCCACTGCCGACTAGCTAATATAGATAACGTTGATGACAGTCCTAGTTTCCATGACTTGTACCCACTGCTCGCAGATAGCGAAAACCTTGCACTTCTGCCTTACAGTAAAATATATGAGCAAAGTAACTTACTACCTGGGCTACACGTTTGCTGTTTATCAGAAATGGAAACCAACCGACTCTACTTATCTCAGTCTCACCCAACACTTTATCTTGTGAGAGCTAAAGGAAATCATTCCGAAAACTTTGATCGACTAACCGAAGCTCTTAGTCAAATAGTGACTCATAGTGGGCATCTATATCGTCATAACCAGTAATACTATTAATTTTTGCGAGCGTATTAGGGGTTGTTGATCTCTCGAACTTAGTTTCTGTTCGATTCTTTACCGTAAGGAGTAATGATTTGAGTACAAGGCTTGTGCGATGATTTAGCAACCTAAGCGAAAAGCGCGTAACGCATTCTAGTCATAAAAGACTAAAAGCATTGAAACGAACCCTAAGGGCCGCATTTATTGGCTACCATACAAGAACGCTGCAGACAGTCGGCATCGCACTGTAACGCAGAACAAGATTTATTGGTGCAACATGTCGTCAGAGGTTTAGCAGGGCTGGTTGATGTGGTGATGTTATCGTAATGACTTTGCATCTCCACTAATTTGTCACCTAATAAGTTTCTTAGGCAGTTAACCATCGGAGAGAGCACACTTTGATGGCAATGCAGATAATAACTGTCACTCGTTAATTCTGGAGCATTGCGCCAATCATCAGAGATATCGACAAAATCAACATCTTTTCTATTTTCAAAATAATAGTAAGACATTGCAGACACTAAAATACCCACATCTCCGGTCATGCTGACGTGATCAACCACCATACGAACACTTGGACTCTTGAGCACGACCTTAATATCGATATCCTTTGCTTGCGCATACTCCTCAATACGGTGCATCTGATGGCCTTGCAAATTAGAATTTACCAGCGCAATTTTATAATCAAAGATATCTTTCAGTGGTTGAGAAGATTCAAGAATCGGGTGACCCGTTTTGGCGACAATAAAGAAATGTGTGATATCGCCAATTTTGGTGTCATTTACCATTGGGTGATTAACCGGCTCAATAGAAATTGAGCAATCGATTTTACCTTGGCACAATCGCTGACTGACCGTTTCAGACCAAGGCTGTACATTGACATAAACACCACCATCAACACAGCGACATGATTGCTGAATACAATTAAGCACCATTAGTGACCAATGCTCATTTGCCGCAAACGTTAACTCATAGGGGGCTTCTCTTTTGTCTAACGTCGTTTCAATAATTTTATCAAACTGCTGCAATATGGTTTGCACCATAGGTGTTATTTTTAAGGCGACTTGATTCGGTTCAAAGCCGTACTTTTGCCTTATAAATAGCTCATCACCCAGAACGTCTCGTAAGGTTGTAAGCGCACGACTGACTTTAGACTGGGTTGTAGCCAGTTTTTCAGCAACTGTACTGCCATTTTTTAGCTCAACTAGACCAATAAAGACCTGCAAAGTAAAATAATCAAGCCGACTGACTTGTTTCAACATTAGTCCTATCCTTTTGCTAACGATTGATATAGAAAAACGCCCCTTTTCTAATGGGAGATTGCAACACAACGCATCAGTGACCACTGCTCCAATATATGATCTGCAACCATCCTTTTTAGCATCTAGATAAAATGAATACAGAGCGGCTCGTCACAATCTAACACTCAACTATACACCTTAATTTTGAAATTATATTTACCTATTTAAATTAACAACTTACCTGCAAAATAAAATAATTATATAGAATAAAGAAATGCCAATACTAATCATTTAAACAGTGTTCGCATTCGTTTTTACAATGGTGGATATTTCAGAAAATATTTGTTTCATGAATGCTGGTATTAACAACAAAAAATGACTCACTAAGGACCAAAAATCAGGATGGGAAAGTAGGGTAAAAAAGGAAGGATAGCGGGCATCAATCTGGCAATAAAAAAGCCTGATGTTCTAATCAGGCGTTATCTTAGTTCATCAGCCTTAATGAACATGTCTAAAAAATTGGTTTGTTATTTCAACCCTGCTAACGCAGCCACTAATGCTGTTTTTAGCTCTGGGTTTCTAAGTTCCTGCTTTTCCATATCAAAGTTATCGAAAAAGCTTGGGATAGAAAGCGAACCTTTTACATCGGCTGCAAAGTACGGTGCTGAACCAGAAGCCGCCGCCAGCACTGAAGATGCGCCACCCGGTCCAGGGGAAGTTGCCAGTAATACCATAGGAGTATTCTGGAACACTTTCATGTCAATACGTGAGGTCCAGTCAAACAAGTTCTTATACGCGGCAGTGTATGAGCCGTTATGTTCAGCAAAAGAGATAATAATGGCATCGGCTTCACCTAACTTAGCAAAAAACGTTTGCGCAAGTTCCGGCTGACCTAATAGCTCCTCTCTATCTTGGCTAAAAATTGGCATCTCAAAATCATTGATGTCTAAGATTTCAACTTCAGCACCTTCGACTAAAGAAGCCGCGTAAGTGGCAAGCTGCTTGTTGATTGACTTAGTGCTGTTACTCGCTGCAAAGGCTAATAGTTTCATGTTCTGACTCTCTATTCTGTTAACGCTGCAGTTAAATCTGCAGCGTGTATTAGGGGTTGTTGTCGTAGTAACGATTAGCGACAAGGCTAAGTTTTGAGCGACAATCCGATAGAGATAAGTGTATATTACAATCCATACGTGATTAATAACCTTAAAAGATAATAACTATTTCCATATGACTCTTAATAAACTGTTTGATGGCGTAGTGATATTTGCTCAAGTCGTAAAGAGTGGTGGTTTCTCTGCGGCAGCCGAAGCCATGGGCCATTCAACCTCTTATATCAGTAAAGAGGTTAATAAACTCGAAGCGCGCCTCGGCGTTAGACTACTCAACCGAACGACTCGCTCTATCGGCTTAACTCCTGAGGGTGATGCCTATTATCAACAATGTCAGCAGTTAATTACCGACGCCGAGCTGGCGATAGGCTTAATCACTCAACATGATGTCAGTCCCCGAGGAATATTAAAACTAAGCTGCCCGATAGGCTTTGCGCAAAATCACCTTGAGCCCATTATCTCTGAATATCTGCAGCGCTACCCTAACGTCAGCTTAGAGTTAGACTTAAGTGATAAACGCACTGATGTGGTTGCCGATGGTTACGATCTTGCTATTAGAGCATCATCACAGCTCGATGAATCCAGCCTTATTTGTCGCAAGCTTTATTCCTGTAAAGCCTTTACTGTGGCTTCAAAAAACTATATTTCACGCCATGGTAAGCCTTACCATCCACGCGAGTTAGCCAATCATAATGGGATCTGTTATTCCAATCTAAAATCGCCGAGCCGCTGGGATTATATCGATAGCGATGGTAAACCCTTTTTTGTTGATGTGCGCCCTAAAGTTCTCTGTAACAATGGCCATATGCAACTGGCGATGGTGCTTGAAGGTCATGGCATAGCCAGGCTACCCAGCTTCTATATGCAAGAGGCGTTGCAGAGTAATCAACTTGAAGTGCTGTTTGATACCTTTCCAACAATCGACGTTGATGTCTTTGTGATCTACCCGAGTCGAAAACATTTATCGCCAAAAGTGAGGGCCTTTATTGATCTCGCGGCTGAGCGATTGGGCTAACGAGGTTACAAAAATAAAGCCGCGAACGCGGCTTTATGGTCTAGCTATCTATTTGAGTCATCACTTATCTTTCATCGATAACTCATCCACTAACCTATATACGGTGTAAGTGGTGGAGTGAAAATTATCAGACCACGCTTTTAACGCCGCACCGGCTTTAGCTTCATCACCCATATGGGTCGCTAATACTTCTGCAAATGACTTATCTGGCGGCGTCATGCCAGCGTAATTGTTGTAGGGGATCACTAAACTAAGCCCCCCTTCACCACCAATAGAATCAGCCCATGACCAAGAATATGGCCACTTCATCGCCTTAGCATTGTCACTTAACAGCTTTTTACCCGCGGCAATACCTTTACTACTGCCCATCTTCTCTTGGTAATTGGTGACTGCAAAATACTTAAACTCTTTACTGTCTTGTGGCCAGTTACTGTTTTCAATGTCTAAACGACTGTAAAAGTGCTCATAGTGATGAATATACTGCGCCACATTAGCGTACCAATCATCAAGGATCTTGTTATCGGCCTGCCACTTTTGATAGCCATCAACATCATTCCACTGAGTACAACAGTAGCGAATAATATAGCGGTCCATGCCGGTGCCTATTGCAGGCCGATAGACTTTCCATGCTCTTGGGTCACCTTGACTGGCACGGAACTGAACATGTTTTATAAACGCGGTTTCAAATGCAGACTCTTGGCCATGGTTAGGGACCATAACCCATACATCAGCAAGTGAGTCAGGCTTTGAATCAGCGGCAACGGCGGTATTTATCAACGCCATCATCGCGAGTAAGCTGCAGGTGAATATCTTAAATAGAATCTTTTTCATTTCTATAATCCTTTCAGTGAGTGAGTTGCAATCACGTCAACATTAAAAGTTAAGAAAACACATTAGAGAGAGTATGAGATTTGAAATATGCCAACATAATTACGCATAAAGCCTAGCAACTATTGCTCAACTTGCGAGATCCTAGCGCATTTATTCGTCACTAATGGTAGATTTTATGGTGTTCAATTGAGCATAAAGAACCGAATAAAGAGCGAGGACACGGCCGTAATACACTGTCGGTTAGAAGGTCATTCTCAGCTTAATAAGCAACGCCAACAATACTCAGAGGTAATGATTTTTCGTGTGGTTAAAAAACCTTGAAGTCGCTGGTAAATCAATTTGTTAATACTAATGAGCAAACTTTAAAATATTTACTTTAAAGTTAAACCTATCTATATCTATAATGAACATGGCTATGTCATACCAGCGCTAGCGTGGCTGAGCTTTAGCTAATATAGAACAGCGTAAACCAAGGTAAAAATATTTTTAACCTTCAGGGTATTTCAATCGCTAAAATGAACATTTGCAGCTCTACTTTTAATCATTTGAGCTAACCATTAGAACTAAAATAATAATTGGATGGAACCAGTGCTAAAAAAAATACTAGCAATGACCAGCTCGACACAGATGTTAGTGGCCATGTTTGTTGGTTTTGGGGTCGGCCTATTCTTTGGCGAATCCGTTAGCTGGATGGGCACCATAGGCACCAGCGTGATATTACTGATGCAGATGACAGTTCTCCCTTATATTATCGTCTCGTTGGTAGGGGGTATCGGTAAGCTGCAAAAGAGTACCGCCAAGCTTATTTTCAGCCGCGCTGGACTCATCATGGTATTACTCTGGGGACTAGGATTGATTACCGTGGCCTTAATGCCACTGTCATTCCCTGTGGTTGAGTCAGCCTCTTTCTTTAGCACCAGCAGCATTGAACCGGTTACCCCGATTAACTATTTCAAACTCTATATCCCATCGAACCCTTTCGAGTCAATGGCTGATGGCTATGTCCCCGCAATGGTGGTCTTTAGCATAGCCATGGGGCTTGCATTAATTGGTATGCAAGGCGAAAATAAGCAGCAAATATTAACCTTCATGCATACCAGTTCAGAAATTTTTTCTCGTATCACTCAAGGTTTAGTCAAAATTCTACCCATTGGCATTTTTGCCATGTCAGCCTCAGCCGCAGGCACTATGGGCGTCGACGAATTTGCCAGTATGCAGGTGTATTTAATTAGCTACTTTGTACTCTGCCTGCTGCTCACATTTTGGATCTTGCCGTGGATTGTCGCTTCTTTAACCCCCATTACGTTTGCACAAGCCTTGCGCATCTCAAAGGCGAGCTTGGTGACCGCCTTTGCCACCGGTAACATCTTTATTGTTATCCCTGTGATTGTGGAAGAGTGTAAACAAGTCATGCGCGAGCACGATAAATTGAGTGAAGATGGCGCCACCTTGATAGAAATTTTGGTTCCAATCGCGTTCACCTTCCCTAATATAGGTAAGTTAACCGTGATCCTCTTTGTGCTCTTTGCGGGTTGGTTTAATGGCACACCCGTTGATATCAGCAGCATTCCATCACTTTCAATTAGTGGCTTGTTATCGCTCTTTGGCAGTGTATATGTCGCAATACCCTTTATGCTGGATCTGGTGCATTTGCCGTCAGATCTATTTCAGCTATTTGTGATGTCAGGCTTTATCACCGGAAAATTTAACTCTATAGCGGCAGTAATGAACCTGTTTGCACTGACTTTGCTGACTGCCGCACTGTTTGAAAAGCACCTTACGCTACGTCCCGCTAGATTACTAAAAATGGGCTTGGGGATCAGCATCAGCCTGGTGTTAACTCTGATAGTATGCCGCGTGGGGATGGGATTATTTATCCAAAGCCCAGAGGTCACCAGCGGAGTTATCGCCAATATGCAGGTGGCCGATAAAGTGCCCACTAAGGTCAGTAAGCAGTTTCCTATTATTGGCACTACTCCAAGATCACCGATCGCAGGGATCCAGACCATCCGCAGCCGAGGCATACTCAGAGTCGGTTATATACCCAGTAATGTGCCCTTTAGTTATTACAATAACACTGGCCGCCTTGTTGGTTTTGATACCGCGATGGCCACCAAACTGGCCGAAGATCTCAACGTTAAAGTTGAGTTTATCCCATTCAAGAAAAGCAAACTCGCTCAAGCCTTAGATGCTGGCTTTTTTGATATCGCCATGTCTGGTTTAGCGATGGATATCGAGCAGATGGACGCCCTTAGCTATACCGACCCGGTACTCGAGCTTAACTTAGCAATGGCCACAAAAGATCACTTGGTTAATACCTTTAAAAGCGCTGAAAAAATATTGAAACTGGAGGCTGTGACTATTGCTTATGTAGAGCATAGCGACATTGTTGAAGATGCGCGTTTAAAAGCACCCAATATTAAATTCGTCAAAATAGATGGTTATAAAGACTTCTTTAGACAGAAAAAAAACCAATACGATGCAGTGGTGATCAGTGCTCAAGCAGGCTCCGCTTGGACACTATTCTTCCCAGGTTACGGTATTGCTTTGCTCGAAAGTAAATCACGTTACCCGGTAGCTTACGCCGTAGCCCAATCAAACCAATCATTGCTCAACTATGTCAATAACTGGCAGCGCTTGCGCAAAGTCGATGGTCACCAAGATGAGATCTATAACTATTGGATGCTGGGACAAGGTGCTGTTGAGAAACAGCCTCGCTGGTCGATCATTCGCAACGTACTGCATTGGATAGAATAAGCCAACAACGGCAGCGTCAAGCTGCCAGCTCGACTCTTTAATAAACACGAAAACTAATACACTAAAAAATTAACTCGCTCAAAATTACAGAAACTTGGCCACTTCGTCGGCGGTAAGGTAGCGCCATTGAGCAAGTTCAACATCAAGTTGCAAGCTGCCAATTTGTTCACGATGAAGGCCATTAACTCGATTACCCACAGCGGCAAACATGCGTTTTACTTGGTGATACTTGCCTTCAGTAATCGTCAGCAACACTTCTTTTTCAGTGACCCTTGTAAGTTCGGCAGGTGCGGTAAGTTGTGCTTCGTTTTGCAGTTGAACCCCCACTAAAAATTTAGCTGCGACATCGTCGCTAATAGGGTCGCGCAGTGTGACTCGGTATGTTTTCGGGCATTGCTTTTCAGGCCTGATGATCTCAAATGACCAACGACCATCATCGGTCAGCAATACTAACCCTGAGGTGTCAGCATCTAAGCGACCCACAATATGCAGATCATCAGCTCTATCCACATCAATGCAACGAAACAGGCTCGGGTAATCACCATCGACATTCGAGCTCAAAGTATCAACAGGTTTATGCAGCATGATATAGCGCGAACGCCGGGCGACTAATCGCTCGCCTTGCCAAACAACACAGTTATTCTCATGCACTTGAAATCTCGCTTCGGTAATAACATTGTCATTCACGCTCACCTCGCCCAGCTCAATACATTGAGTGGCTGCAATACGGGTTAGCTCAGTACTTTTACACAAAAACTTATCGAGACGCATACAGATAAAAATTCTTCTTTATAAATGACATCAGAGGTTAACAGCCATCGGTGCATTAAGTAACTCTATACCGCCTTTCAAAGACCGCTCTTTTTTATAACTTGTTTACGTGCCACTACAAAATTAGCTTCATATCTACAGATAGGCTGGAGCAACTCATAAAATGTTGGCGAAACAAATATTTTCAAACAAGCTACGGTAACAAGCTTAATGCTGCTGTTATCTTCGCAGGTAGCGCTATTAAGCAGAGGCGATTTCAGGCACAATATAGCTCGCAAAATAACATATAAGAAAGCACCTAATACCTTGTCGTAAACGCTTAGGAACCCTACATGACGCAGCTTACCCTACTGACACCAGACGATTGGCACCTTCATTTTCGTGATGGAGATATGTTGCAAGAAACCGTACCCGCAACCGCAAGATTATTTAATCGCGCTATCGTGATGCCCAATCTGTTACCTCCGATCACAGATGCAAAGCTTGCCGTTGCCTACCGTGAGCGTATTTTAGCTGCTCGTCCAGCAGGTTCTAATTTTGAACCATTAATGACCATTTTCCTAACCAACAATACGACAGAGCAAGACATCATCGATGCTAAAGCCGCGGGTATTGTTGCTGCAAAGCTTTACCCAGCGGGTGCCACCACCAACTCAGATGCGGCAGTCAAAGCGTTAGATTCACTATTTCCTATATTTGAAGCAATGGCCAGACACGATTTACTGCTGCTTGTTCATGGTGAAGTGACTGAATCACATATCGATATTTTTGATCGTGAAGCTCTCTTTATTGAGCGCTACCTAGCGCGTATCGTTGATGCCTTCCCAAGCTTGAAAGTGGTGTTTGAGCACATTACCACTAAAGAAGCCGCTGACTTTGTCATGTCAGCTGCAGATAACGTAGCAGCCACGATTACGCCACAGCATTTACTGCTTAACCGTAATGACCTGCTGGTTGGCGGCGTGCGTCCACATAATTTCTGCTTACCGGTTTTAAAACGCAGTACTCATCAAGAAGCGCTACGCGCTGCTGTGGCAACGGGTTCAAGCAAGTTCTTTTTAGGCACCGACTCAGCGCCGCACGAAAAGCACCGTAAAGAATCGGCATGCGGCTGCGCAGGTTGTTATAGCGCTTGGAGCGCATTAGAGCTTTATGCTCAGGTGTTTGATGACTTAGGTGCGCTGGATAAGCTTGAAGGCTTTGCCAGTACTCATGGTCCAGACTTTTATGGTCTGCCACGCAACACGAGTACCGTCACGCTGATAAAAGAGGCTTGGACAGTACCGTCAGAGATCATTCTGCCAAACGGTAATCCTATCGTCCCTTTCTTCGCCGGTGAAAAAGTTAATTGGAAAGTGAAGACCGCTTAACGGGTCATTTTCACTGTCAGCCAGTTCGAAACCAAGCCCGCTAACGCGGGCTTTTTTGTCTCTAATATCAATATAATCTGTACTTTACTCTCGGCCTAACGCCTCACCCAAGGGTTCAAAATAATCAATTAACACACTGAATATTTGCTGTCGATGTTCGACAGTAGGATAACCGCCAGCATCAAAAAGGTCTGACGTTAAGGTTTCATCCACTAAATAAGGATTACTAATATCGGCATAGGATTCGATACAAGATTCAAACGCGCGCGCCATTAATTCGGTTGGTTTTGAAAAGTACTGGGTGCCATATTGCTTATCTAACGCAATCGCGCGGCTGACATAGTCATGCCCTTCCTCACCATCGTCGCTAAGCATACTCACTTCAAATACCCGCTCTAAACGTTGGTTTAACGGATGTTTAATCGGTTTTACATCAGCAATCCAACTATGACTCGCAAAAGAGATTCTATTAGGTGAGATGTGAAATGATTTTGGAGCGATGTAATGATCAAATGCATGCCAAAACTCATGCGCAAGCGCTCCAGCTCCGGCATTTTTAGCCAGCGCGAGTTCGCGTCTATCGGGCGCATAATGCGCCTGCACGCCTTTTTGACCACCGGTGCCAAAAGCAAGATTAAGTGTTTGCCGTAAACCGAGCGCTTTAGGCGGTAGCTTTAAGATAAAAGCAAGATCCGCTAAGGAGTCAAAGATCAGATTTGCCGCTTTATCACGCTCCGCATTTTCTACCCACTTGCCTAAGCGGATATGACCTAAGCCAAACACCTCTTTGACATCAACAAAACTGACTTGCTCATCAAAACGGTAATCAGGACCAATGCGATGATATGCCTTAGACTTTAACACTCACTCTTCCAACTAACTTATATTCACCCATTATAATCAAGCAGCAAAGCGAGTCACTGACTATTGTGTGTTTTGCTTGCGCCACTGCAAAGGAGACAGCTGCATCCTATGTTTAAACGATTTAGAAAAAGCACTCACATCGCTAAAGCCCAACACCTCAGATAACAAGGTAATGTCAATTTGACTTGAGGTTAAATGCCAACAGGCAGAACTCACTCTAACGTCCATCAATAACCGCTTAAAGGTTAAACCTTTACATCTTAAGCGCCGTTGAAGGGTGCGCCTATTCATATTCAACATTGACGCAATTTCATCAATATTGGCATCGCCCATCCCCATAGTTTGTAAAACTAAAGTTTTAACCTTACGCTCAATATCGTCACCAAACTGTCCAATGAGAGCCTCTAAATAACCTTCAACTTGAGCTTTATCTTGCGCTGAAATCGATTGCGATTTCTGTGCTAAATAACTGTTATCGAGGACCAGTCGGTCATTTTCCTGATTAAACACCACAGAGCACTCAAAGTATTTTCGATATACCGCACTATCAGATATTGCGGTATGGGCAAACTCAAGTCGGTCCAATTTTACTTGAGGGCCAATAAGTGTTTTAACTAAGCCTAAACACACACCAAAAGATAACTCCTTGTACTGCTTTGCATGGCTTATATCTTGGAACACTTGATAACGTTCGATAAACGCCGATGAAGCAAACTCACGCAACATCCAATATTCACCCTGACTATGTATCGCCATATAACGCTGCGCATGAATCAAGGCTGCTCTCACTGTTTGGCTGGTCTGCATTATCATGCCTACCGCACCCAACATCTCAAGCCCTTGTGTCGCCGCTAAACGTAAACCAAAGTCTTTGCAATTTAACTGTTCCGCGCTCAGTTCAAGCAAGTTAATCATGTCCGCAACGGCAATCATATTATCGGGGTTAACAATGTCTTCAGCGGTTAAAGCGCATTGTAAAAGCAAATGTTCAGCATCACCTCCAAGTTCGGTAACTAAGCCATCAAACCCCACTAACGAGCCACTACGAATGAGATAATCTTGCTGCATCAATACGTCACCTATCAACTAACTGTGATTAGATAATCGCCAATTTGTCACCAAATGACAAGAATGTTAATTAGCTAAGCCTTAATCTGAATGTGTCGAATCGATAAACATAATAAAAACGATTAACAACATTCGGAGTTTTCAATGTCTGCATACGATACCATTATCAAGGGAGCTCGCTATTTTGATGGCACTGGCGCAGCCTCATCTATTCAAAATATTGCGATAAAAAACGGCAGGATAGCCAAAGTATCTAGCTCAAACATTAGTGAAACCGGCTGCGATCATATTATTGATGCCGAAGATAAATGGCTGATGCCCGGTTTTATCGACACCCACACACACTATGATGCTGAGCTGATTGTCAGTCCGAGCTTATCGGAGTCAGTTCGCCATGGCATCACCACCGTTTTAGTCGGTAGTTGTTCATTGAGCATGGTGTGCAGTGAATATGAAGATGCCTCTGATATCTTTACTCGAGTTGAAACCGTTCCTCGTGAAAAAGTGTTGCCTATTCTAAAAAAATACAAAACCTGGCACACACCAAAGCAGTGGGTGACATTTGCTAAAAACCATCCGCTAGGCCCCAATGTCGTTAGCATGCTAGGCCACAGCGATATGCGAGTCGCCGTTATGGGTTTAAACCGTGCCACTGATCGCAATGTAGTGCCCACTGAAGCTGAAATGGTACAGATGGAACGCCTGCTAAAAGAGTCTCTAGAGATTGGCTTTTTAGGATTATCAACCATGTGCCTTAAATGGGACAAACTTGACGGTAATCGTGAATGGTCCAAAAGCTTACCGAGCACCTACGCTAAGTGGAAAGAAGTTTCCCGCCTTAATAATTTAGTGCGCCAATATGACCGGGTGCATCAAGGGGCACCCAACGCAGCCGCCATTCTGCAAATAAATCAATACATGCGCGAATGCATCGGCATTTTCAAAAAGCCTTTAAAGACCACCTTAATTAGCCGAATGGATCTAAAAGGCAGTGTCTATTTAAGCAAAATTACTAACATTGCAGCCAGAGTCACCAACTTTTTCAATGGAGATTTTCGCTGGCAAGTGCTGCCAACCCCCTTCACGGTTTACGCTGACGGCATAGATGTAGTGTTTTTTGAAGAGTTTGGCGCTGGCGAGCTCGCGTTAGATCTAAAAGACAATATAGCCCGCAATGAATTACTAAAAGATGAAAAATATCGGCGTGACTTTAGAAAGTTCTACGGTGAAAAGCTCAGCCCCAGAGTTTGGCAACGTGACTTTGGTGACGCCATTATTCTCGCCTGCCCAGATGAGTCCATCGTGGGTAAAAACTTTGCCGAAGTTGCCGATAAAAAGCAGATCCATGTGGTCGACCTATTTCTCGATCTCGTAGTGCAATACGGTACCGATCTTCGCTGGTACACCACCGTTGCGAACCACCGCAAGCACGTACTTAAAAACATGGTCAAAGATAAAAAGTCGTTAATCACCTTTAGCGATGCTGGTGCTCATATTCGGAATATGGCTTTTTATAACCTCCCATTAAGAATGCTAAAGCTCGTCAATGAAAGTATCGATGAAAACCAAGCCATTATGACAATGGAGCAAGCAGTATTTCGTATGACAGGCGATCAGGCGCAGTGGTTCAACATTGATGCTGGGCGCATTCACATGGGTGATAGAGCAGACATAGTGATTATCAATCCCGCCAAATTTACCCAAGACCTAGAGCAAGTCAGTTGGGCCGAAATGGAAAACTTTGACTTACAACGCTTAGTTAACCGAAATCCAGGGCTGGTCGAGCAGGTATTTATCAATGGGAACCTGGCCTGCGAACATGATGAAATCCACCCAGAACTTGGAAAAAGTATGGAGTACGGTACCTACTTGCCAGCCCATTAAATGCGCCTCATTGACTCAATAAAATATGGATATTAATTATGATAAGCATGATAAAAAGCCTGATTGCCAGCTCTATACTCATCAGTGCCACTAGCGCCGCAGAGCAACCCAATATTCTAGTGATATTTGGTGACGATATTGGCTACAGCAATATTTCTGCCTATAACAACGGCATGCTTGGCTATCAAACGCCAAATATCGATAGCATTGCCAATGAAGGTGCAATGCTAACCTCCTATTATGCGGAGCAGTCGTGCACTGCTGGTCGTTCGGTATTTATTACCGGACAAATGCCTGTTCGTACCGGACTCAGTAAGGTCGGCTTACCTGGAGCTAGCCAAGGAATACAGCCTCAAGATATAACCTTGGCGCAAACCCTCAAAGACTTAGGCTACGCAACCGGACAGTTTGGAAAAAATCACTTAGGCGATCGAGATGAAATGTTACCGACTAACCATGGTTTCGATGAGTTCATGGGTAACCTCTATCACTTGAATGCCGAAGAGGAACCTGAAAATGTCGATTACCCGCAAGACCCTGCCTTTAAAAAACGCTTTGGTCCGCGTGGCGTTATTCATTCCTACGCAGATGGAAAAATTGAAGATACCGGTCCGCTAACAAGTAAACGCATGGAAACCGTAGACGATGAAACCCTAGCAGCAGCCAATGACTTTATCAGCCGCCAAGTGAAGCAGAAAAAGCCCTTCTTTGTTTGGTATAACAGTACGCGAATGCATAACTACACTCACGTCAGCGATAAACATTCTGGTGTAACGGGCTTAGGAGACTACGCAGATGGTATGGTTGAGCACGATAACCTTATAGGAGAGTTGCTGGCCCATTTAACCTCACTAGATATTGATGATAATACGCTGGTGATCTACACCACCGATAATGGTCCGATGAATGCCACCTGGCCAGACGCTGCCACGGGTCCCTTTAGAGGCGAAAAGAATACCGGCTGGGAGGGCGGATTTAGGGTGCCTGCGTTAGTAAAATGGCCCAAGCACATTAAACCAAACTCCAAGTTTAACGGTATAATGTCATCAGCGGACTGGTTTCCAACCCTAACCAGCATCGCTGGTAACTCAGAGATAAAAAAGCAATTACTCGCAGGTTATACCGCCAAAAATGGTAAGCAATACCACAATCATTTAGATGGTTATAATCAAGTCGATTACCTCAGCCATCAAACTGATGAAAGCGCCAGAAAGCAGTTTTTCTATTGGTCTGATGATGGCGAATTACTTGCTATGCGGGATGGCCGTTGGAAATTTAATTTTAAGATCCAAGAAAGTAAAGGCATTGCTGTTTGGACTCAGTCTCAAACAACCTTAAGAATCCCTAAACTGTTTGATCTTGCCACTGACCCTTACGAAAAAGGTGATCAAGGCTTTGGTTATGATGACTGGTGGTATAAGCGTGCATTTGTTGCTGTTCCGGCACAGATAAAAGTAAAACAAATGTTAGAAAGCTTTAAAGCATTTCCACCACGACAAGTCCCCGGCAGTTTTACGGTCGATATCGACATGCAGGATCTTATCAATATCTCCAAGCAAGCTCAGTAAGCTCATCAGCAGCCTTACCGTAAGTAGACCTTCAGTTGCTTACGGTAAGCATTGCTAATATCAGCCCTAGCCTCCCCCTTAGATTAAACGGTATAATCGGCCTATTAGTTTCATCATGACATAGGCCTAAACATGGCAAAAACGGCAGCTGCACTGCACATTTTGGTTAAGCATAAAGAGCTTGGCGAAGACATTATTAAGCAATTGAACAAAGGCGTTAAGTTTGACGTGCTTGCTAAGAAACACTCTAGCTGTCCGTCGGGTAAAAAAGGCGGTAGTTTAGGCGAGTTCAAAAGAGGCCAAATGGTGCCGCAATTCGATAAGGTCTGCTTCAGCGGTGAGTTGATTACACCGCATTTAGTTAAAACCAAATTCGGCTGGCATGTGATTAAAGTTCTGTATCGAACTTAGCAAACTTAACCCTACCGATGCATGGAAAAAGCCAAATGGGTTATTCCCAACCCATTCGACAAGGTTTGCTTCAGCGGTGAGTTAATTACACCGCATTTAGTTAAAACACTCTTTATGAAAAGATGGGGTTGGCATGTGATTAAGGTGCTTTATCGTACCTAACAGCTTTTAATAAGATAAAAGGCCAAATGGGTTATTCCCAGTCCATTCGACAAGGTCTGCTTCAGCGGTGAGTTAATTACGCCGCATTTAGTTAAAACCCTCTCATTGAAGATAAGGGTTGGCATGTGATTAAGGTGCTTTACCGTACCTAACAGCTTTTAATAAGATAAAAGGCCAAATGGGTTATTCCCAGCCCATTCGACAAGGTTTGCTTCAGCGCTGAGTTAACTACACCACATTTAGTTAAAACACTCTTTATGAAAAGATGGGGTTGGCATGTGATTAAGGTGCTTTATCGTACCTAACAGCTTTTAATAAGATAAAAGGCCAAATGGGTTATTCCCAGCCCATTCGACAAGGTTTGCTTCAGCGGTGAGTTAATTACACCGCATTTAGTTAAAACACTCTTTATGAAAAGATGGGGTTGGCATGTGATTAAGGTGCTTTATCGTACCTAACAGCTTTTAATAAGATAAAAGGCCAAATGGGTTATTCCCAGTCCATTCGACAAGGTCTGCTTCAGCGGTGAGTTAATTACGCCGCATTTAGTTAAAACCCTCTCATTGAAGATAAGGGTTGGCATGTGATTAAGGTGCTTTACCGGACTTAGCAAACTTAGCGCCTCAACCTGAAAGTTTGCCAAGTATCACTTGTAGGCCATTACCTCCTAAAAAACCTGAAACTGCAATATTCACATCTCAATCTGCTGCGTCAAACTCATAGACCCACACTTAAATCCCCTTACGCTCTTTTCACATGGGCCTGCTCAAAGGGCAGCCCCTAAAATTACCTACCACTAATTATATAGATTGTTATTTGATCGATGTCACATAGACCAAAAGTATTTGATCCATGTCAACCAAGGTTTAAGTTCCTGCTGATCTGCCATAAAAGCCATAGAACTAATTAAGTAGGTGTATTAGGTTAAATAAACACCACGTAACATTTTATTAACAGACCAGTGAAAGTCGACGTTAAACACTTTCTTGTAGTAGATGATTAATTGTCATCACTTATTTGGCCGTAGTTGCTAATAAATACAAAACCATATGAATAATATGACTATTTTGGAGTGTGACATGACAAGAGTTAGCCAACTACCTACGTTGTCTGCAATCCTATTTCTCAGCATTTTATGCAGTGTAAATGTGAGCGCAAACAGTCAAGAACTTATCGATAAAGGCAAGACGCTATATAACCAGAACTGTGTCTTTTGCCATCAGGCAGACGCTATAGGTAAGGCTGGATTCGCGCCTTCACTCTCTAACCCTGAGCTGTTGGCAATCGCATCTGATAAATACCTGATGGCCACGATTAGGGATGGCCGTGTCGGTACCTCTATGGTTCCCTATGCTCATCTTGGCAAAGAAAAAATTGTCGCGATTGTGGCCTACCTCAGAAGCCATGAGACCCTGACTCACCGCTCTACCGAAGTTGATAAACAACGCTCGGCCCAAGGTGATGCCCGTAAGGGGGCGCTGTGGTATAGAGATATCTGCTCTACCTGCCATGGCCCTGAAGGCGACGGTTATTTAGCAGGTTCATCGGGTACCGCCATTGGTAAGGCAGGCTTCCTCAACAAAGCCAGTGACGGCTTTATTCGAGAGACGATCAAGTATGGTCGATCCAATACCCGCATGTTGCCATTCTATGGTTCGACCGGACTGGCTAATCTCGATGAACAAGAGATTGAAGACATTATCACCTATCTGCGCACACTAAATAAGTAAGGGATTTGAGATGAAAAGAAGTAAGGAAAATAACCTATCACGTCGCAACTTCCTCAAAGGTAGTGGGTTTATTGCTACAACTGCAGCAGGTGGTGGATTGTTTGTCGCCAGTAACCCTGAACTAGAGGCCGCGCCAGCAACAGCTTCACCTAAAAAGAGAACAACAGCCCTAGCACAATGTCCATACTGCGGCGTGGGGTGTGGCACCATTATTCAGGTTGAAGATGGCAAAATTGTCTCGATGCGTCCCGATAAAGACCACCCAACTAACTACGGCTTACAGTGCATCAAAGGGTTAACGGCAGCAGAGCCAATGTATGTTGACCGCATGGAGGGAGAGCCCTACGTACGCAAAGACGTCTGGGCTGAGTGGCAAAAACCTAATCACGGTGATATGGAGTATATCAGCCAAACTAAAGGCTCTTTCGACGAAGAGCACTTTGTCCGAGCTCCCTACCATGATGTCTCTGATATGGTGGCGCGTAAAGTCGCCCACTTTGCTAAGAAGTACTCAGGTAACTCAATCTCTCTTTATGGTTCTGGCCAGCTCACCATGGAGGGACAATATCTAGAGAACCTGTTTATGAAGGGCGTATTAGGCTCAAATACCATCGAAGCTAACGCACGTATGTGTATGACCTCTGCGGTTACTGGCTACTTTGCCACGTTAGGATCGGATACACCGCCATTGGCTTATGATGATATCGAGATAGCCGATATGGTGATGCATTTTGGTCATAATGCCCGAGAGTCACACCCGATCATCTTCTGGCGAATCGCCGACCATAAGAAGAAAAATGATATCCCAACCGTTGTGGTTGACCCTCGTAATACTGGCACCAGTAAAGGTTATGAGGACATCAACAGTAACAATCATGTGCATGTCCCTATTCTTAATGGCGATATCAGCTTCCTCAATGCGATTGCCCATGTGCTACTTAACGAGCATAACGATGTGATCGATTGGGACTTTCTCAAGGCGCATGTCAGTGGCTGGGAGGAATACATTGAAGGGGTGCAAAATGATTATAGCCCCGAACAGGTACAAGACAGAATGGGCGGCATTAACCACGATGTCTCACCGGATAAAATTCGCTTAGTCGCGCAGATGTTTGCCGATGCCACCCGCAAGCGTCTTGCCCGTGGTAAAGGTAAGCAAGACGGTAAGGGAACAGGTGGCGTGATCATCATGTGGGGAATTGGCTATAACCAACATATCCATGGTCAGCATAATGTCATCTCGATCATCAACCTACTCACCTTAACGGGTAATTTGGCTAAACCCGGTTGCGGCCCATTCTCAATGACAGGTCAACCTAATGCCATGGGTGAGCGCTTCACGGGAGGGTTGACCGGTCGCCTGCCATTTAACGAAGGGTTAAATAATCTTGAGCATCGCAAGCATATGGCGAAGATGTGGCGTGTACCAGAGAAAAATCTCGACACTGCGGCCAACTCACCCAACCCAGGTTATGCCGTTGGTATGATGGAGCGAGCCCTTAAAGATGATCTTAAAGCGATGTTCTTGGTTTATGCCACCCATATTGATCTCCCCGACCAATTTAATCTGGTGCGTCCCGCATTGCTGAAAACCTTCAACGTGGTGCAGGAGATCTACCGTCATGCGCCCAATAATCTCTATGCCGACGTGATCTTTCCCGCTTGTACTTGGGGTGAGGTTAACGGGGTCTACATTAGCTCAGAGCGTCGAATCAATATCACTGAAAAAGCGGCACAAGGCCCAACAGGTTGCCGTCCAGATATGGATATGGTGATAGATAAGGGTAAAGAAATCGCTAATCTACTGGGTATGGATGGTGATGCTATCTTCCCCTATAAGCGAGGAGAAGATGGTGAATATGACGCCGAAGAGGTGTTCAGAGATGTCTGCCGTGCATCGGTTGGCACTGATGCCGATCTCTCTGGGATCTTAGAGCGTGAAAAACTCGACGGCATTAGCCCCTATGAGCAGCTTAAAACCCTCCGTGGGATCCAGTGGCCTGCACCGAACTATGACTCGGCCAAGAATGGCGGCACTAAGCGCCGTTATATGATGCAAGAAGGCCAGTGGGAAAACCGACCTTATGGCTATTTCCGTACTAAGGATGGCAAGGTCAACATGAAGCTGTGTAAGCAGGACTACAGCCAACGAAAAGAGATCACCAAAAAGTTAATGGAGTTTGGGGTTAAAAAAGATCACTACACCATCGATAACCAAGACTTGATCATCAAAGCGCGTGATATGGGGTTAACGCCCGATCTTCCTGATGAGGAGTTCAGAGGCATTTCTTGGAAGGAGGTCCCCAACGACAAATACCCCTACTGGATGGGCTTAGGGGTTGTTTATGAACATTTTCATACCGCCAAATCTAATCGTAGCCCCACCACTCGTCGCTTAGTGCCAGAGATGTATGTGGAGATGCATAGCGAGGATGCTAACGATCTCGGCATAAAGGATGGCGAGTGGGTTCGTGTGGTCACAAGACGTGGTTCACTCGAGGCTCGCGCTCAAGTGGGTGGCACTGACAGTATCGTCAAACCCGCACGTAACAATGTGCCTAGAGGCTATATGTTTGGCCCTTGGAACCTCTCTGTTGCTGATAGCGCCGATCCAAAGAAGAACAAGTGGCTAGCCAACGGTATCACCAACCGTTGCTGGGATCCGGTATCGGGACAGGTCGACTTTAAGAAGTTGGCCGCCAGGATAGAGAAGATCTAACCGGTTTCACTTTATGAGTTAGCACTTAAACAGCAAGCAAAGTGCTAGCTCGCTATTTTCAAATTTATTAACTCGAATTCAAGATCAATAGCGGGGTGGCAATTTGAATAGGCGTCATTTTATTAAGCAACTGAGTGTAGTGACAGCGGTTGGGCTCACGTTGAAAACCTCACTGGCTAACGCGGCCTTTAAGGTGAAACAGTTCACTCAACGTTACGTTCGTCCGCCTGGCTCATTGACTGAAGATGACTTTATCAGTCAGTGCATACGCTGTAATCAGTGTGCTGAGATCTGCCCCAATAACTGTATTAAGTTTTTCGGCACCGAAAATGGTATAGCCTCCCACGGCACCCCCTATATCAGCCCCAGAGAGAAAGCCTGCATCTTGTGCATGAAGTGTGGTGATGTCTGCCCAAGCGGAGCCATTCAACCCATTAAACGCGAACTAACCCCAATAATCGAACAGGTTAACATGGGCATTGCCCGTGTCGATAAACAACTGTGCCTCTCTTGGCAGGGAAAATCTTGCGGCGTCTGTTACCGTGCCTGCCCGCTGCAAGATAAAGCCATTATCGTGGGCTTTATGGAACAACCAGAGATCCTCGACGCTTGTGTAGGTTGCGGACTGTGTGAAAGCAGCTGCATTCAGATCCCACAAGCGGTGAAGATCATCCCCAGTCACACCATAGATCAACTGAGGAACTCATGATGGAAAAGGAGTTTGCCCCAGCAGGTCTCTCGAAACAGAAACCAATAACAGCCAGTAAACCATTCGCTCTGTACCGACACCTCAATAAGTTGCGTTGGCTGTCACTGGCGGTGGTTTTCTTGATGCTGATTTTGATCCCGCTGCTGAGTATTTATCAGCACTATGTCGCAGCGCAGGGATATAACCATCTATCGCCATCGCAAACCTTGCTTTATGACACCATGGAATTTATCAGTGCCCCCTTTGTCGATGCGCCTGAACATGATCTCGACGCCATCAAGGGAACGACCTGGTCAGGACAGCTATTTGGCGTCAAACTCAGCGATCCTTTGGCCATTGTTGGCCAGAGTGCCGCCAGCCTCAAGCTCTATTGGCCCCTGATACTCACTGCCGTTATTCCGCTTTTGGCCACCCTGATATTTGGACGTTTTTTCTGTGGTTGGATCTGCCCAGCGACCTTTATCTATGAGCTCAACTCCAATCTATCGGTTTACCTCAGTCGTTTTGGTATCAAAAACAACCGACGCTTTCACAAGAATATCAAATACCTAGTGCTAGCACTGGGCATTGGGATATCGGCCTACACAGGCACACTCGCTTTTGCCAGCATCTACCCACCCGCGGTATTGGGGAGAGAGCTTTACTTCTCCATTGCGCTATCAGGCTTTGGCGGCGGAACGCTGTTTTTTATCCTCACCTTAGGGTTTGACACCTTTGTCAGCCGCCGCGGGATCTGTCGTTATTTCTGCCCCGGTGGCGCGCTCTACTCATTACTTGGACGCTATAGAGTCGTCAGAGTAAAACGCTTAGTTGAGCCCTGCAATGACTGTAATAAATGCAATGCGGTGTGTGAGTTTGACCTAGATCCAATGCGCGACAACTTTGGAGCAGAATGTAATAACTGCACCGCTTGTATCTCAGTTTGCCCTAAAAGTGCCATGAGTCTGACGCTATCAATTTCAGACCAGCCCAACCAAGGGCCGGGCCATCAAAGTCGGCAGTATCGTCAACAAAATAGCGACCATAACGAAACGATTCAAGTTAAAAACATAAGCTAGCGACTTGCCATAAATGGCGAGTCTAATCAGTGATGTTAATGGCTGATAGTAATGAGCGATGTTAATGAATGGCTCATGTCGGTAAGTCATCAATTTAAATGGGCTGTAAATAATGAACAAAATGACCATAACAACACCAATACTTTCAGCATTGCTATTGTGCACCGTGACACTTTTTAGCTCGTTAACCTATGCTCACCATGTGCTTGGTCGCCCCTCATATAGTCTCAACGAAGACTCTAACACTCCGCCCAGCATGGCGATCGAGACACAGATCGGCGAATATTTTGTCACTTATATGGTGTTTCCCGCCTTCCCTAAACCGAATGAACCAGGCCGAGTGAATATATACGCAACACGCATAGATAATGGTGCAATGCTCGACCAAGCGATCACATTTACCGTGCGTGATGACACCTTTTGGGGTGAGAGTATCGGCGGCGCGACTGAACCAGAGGTGATTGGTCAGCAGCATATTGATGATGGTGTTTATCGCCAAGGTTTTCTCTTTAAAAGTCGAGGCAGTTATATCATTCGCGCCTATTTTGAAAAAAATGGCGAGCCCTACGAACTCGACTTTCCTCTGCAAGTCGGCGCTGCAAGCCCAGTAGGGCCTATTGGTGCTGCCGTGGGCTTTATCTTCTTCCTGCTACTGATGATCAATATCGTGCAACGAAAGCGTATTGCTCGCACTAAAATTCAACAGGGGCACACAGCATGATAATGACCCACCCCGGACTTCCTCTCTATTGGGCTTATGCTATCGGCATGATGATGCTATTGCTAGGGGGGCTCACCATGGCTCTCAAACCCGCTAAGCACAGCACGAGCCGCACTATCTCGTTGGCCAAACTGCCCCTCTTGGGTGGCCTGTTTCGCTTCCTTGTAAAATACACTTGGCCACTATTGCTACTCAAAGTTGTATTTTCTGCGTTATTTATCACAGTGATCACTGCGGGCTTATGGGGCACCCCCATTGTTGAACGTAATTTGGCCACCACTCTCACTTGGAACCTGTGGTGGACAGGGATTATTATCGCTATCGTGTTTAGCGGCTCGGCTTGGTGCGCAGTGTGTCCTTGGGACAATATCGCCAGCTGGTTGGTTAATCACAGCATCTGGCGCCGCTCAAATTCAAACAGTCGACTGCAACTTAAACTGCCCAATAGTTTACGCAGCCTATGGCCCGCTAGCCTGCTATTTATTGGCTTTACCTGGTTAGAACTGGGTATCGGGATTGTGGCCAGCCCTTACGCCACTGCGATGCTGGCTCTGTTGATGCTGATTCTAGCCACAACCACATTGGCATTGTTTGAGGATAAGGCTTTCTGCCGCTACATCTGCCCAGTAGGAAGAACCGTTGGCGCATACTCACAACTCTCCCCCATTGCCCTGAGACCTATCGACAGTGAAATCTGCCGTAAGTGTAAAACCTTGGAATGTTTCCATGGCAGTGACAACATCGCCCCCTGCCCAACTAAGATAGTGATGGGAAGATTGCAGGAAAACACCTACTGCACCTCCTGCGGTAACTGCACTCAAAGCTGCCCCTCAAGTAATGTCAGTTGGCAGCTAAGATCCCCAAGCAGTGAAGCCATAAAAGAGGCTAAACCTCATCTAGATGAAGCCTTTTTCCTACTGATTTTATTATCTCTGACCCTGTTTCATGGCTTAACCATGCTCGACTACTGGGAGGGCTATTTAAGCACAATGGCGCAGATGATTAATGACAGTGGTCAGCTTATTATCAGCTTCTCTATCGGCTTGGCGGTCACCTTAATGCTGCCTATTTTTATCTATTGTCTCGCCCTTGGTTTAACCCAAGGCTTACTGAAAAAACACCTTAAAGAGTTAGTGACAACACCCAGCTTTAGCAAGCTATTTTCTGGCTTTTCTTTTGTCTCATTGCCACTGGCATTTAGCTATCACATTGCTCACAACCTCACCCACTTTGTCCGTGAGAGCAGCGACTGGATATCACTGCTCGCCAATCCGCTAGGCACCGGGGCAGAACCGTTGAGCATGATGGAAAAGCATATGCGTCATATGGAGATGATGGTTTCTGAAAATACCCTATTTGTTATGCAGGGCGCTGTGATTGCAATGGGGTTTATTATCGCGATGCTGGTGATCCGCCATAGAGGGCAACGCTTATTTGCCGCTCAAGGCATCGCATTACTGCCGATGATCTTATTCGCCGCATTGGTCACTGGGTTTAATCTGTGGATGCTAGTGCAACCGATGACGATGAGAATGTAACTTATGAGTGAGCAGAGCAAACAGCCGTTAATGGATCGTCGCCGCTTTTTTAAATCTAGCTTTAGCAAGATAGCTGATATCGGTTCTGCCCATGCCCAGAAAAAAGCAGAGCAAAATGCCAAGGGATGGATCCGCCCACCTTTCGCCATCAATGAACTCGACTTCCTGCTCAACTGTAGCCGCTGTGGCGAGTGTATTGATGCTTGCCCGCAGCAGGTTATTTTTAAGCTGCCACTTCATAGCGGCGCAACCGCGATGTCGACTCCTGCGATGGATATTCCCAATAAGGCCTGCGAGCTCTGTAGTGGCTGGCCTTGTGTGACCGCCTGTAAAGATAAGGCTCTGGCATTTCCAGCGGCCTCACAGCAGAGTCAACAGCAGCAGGAACAAGGGCTACAGCAACAAACGCAAGTCGACGCCGAGACACTTATCGACCGATATCCAACAGCAAACGAATGTCCGCCGATGGCATCGGCAATAATTAACACCAGCCAATGTATGCCCTACTCTGGGCCAGAATGTGGCGCATGTCACGGCAGCTGCCCCATAGAAGAAACCTTAACCTGGCACAATGAGCAACCCAGCATCAACGTGGATACCTGCATAGGTTGCGGTCAATGTGTTCAAGCCTGTATCACCGAGCCTAAAGCGATTGAGATTAGCTATTTTGCCCCTTTAGATGAGCAAACAACTCATGAAGATAACCAATGAAAATAGTGAACCTGTGTCATCAGTGGCTTAATCACAAGGTGATTCTAGGGTGTACCTTAAGCGCTGCGATGGTCTTTATGGCGGTAGGAATACTATTTTGGGGCGCATTTAATACCGCACTAGAACAGACCAACGAGATGAGTTTCTGTATTAGCTGCCACGAGATGGAGGACAATGTCTATCCTGAGTATCTACAAACAGTGCACTATAAAAATCGTACTGGTGTCAGAGCGACCTGCCCAGATTGTCATGTACCCAAAGAGTGGCAACATATGATAGTCAGAAAAATTCAGGCCAGTAGGGAGCTATTTCATAAACTCATCGGCTCGATTGATACTGCAGAAAAATTTAAACGAAAGCGTATCCAGCTGGCCAAGCACGTATGGCAAAGTATGCAGCAAACCGATTCTAGAGAATGTCGAAACTGCCATAACTTTGATGCCATGGATATCACCGCTCAACAAAGCCGCAGCGGCCTAGTTCATGAGCATGCACAACAACGACAAAAGACCTGCATTGATTGCCATAAGGGCATTGCCCATCAACTGCCTGAAGGCGTTGTCCCCTACAAAGGCGGCAGTGATGAGGACCATCATTACTACGAAAATCAGCAACTGCCCTGTTACCGATGCCATCAAGATATGCCAAAGGTCGAGGAGCAAGATTGGGGGTTTTAAGCTCCCTTATTGTCGGCAGATAATTGAATAAGGTCCACCTCTGAGTTTGGTAAGCTAGTTCATGAAATTAGGGTCAGAGTAAAATTTAACTGAAAAGAATGCCTTGTTCCATTTCTAGAACAAGGCATTTTTATGGGTATAACACGACAATTAACGAATAGCTGATACCAGATAATCGATGACAGCAGTATCCGCTGTCACCGTATGCCGTAACGCAAACAGCGGCACGGGCTTTTCAAGCATATTGCGCTCGACCATCTCACTAATAATCGGTAAGTCGAGTAAGCCCGCTTTCCCCACCAGTAGGTTATCCAGCGGCATTGTTTTACTCAGTTCCACAATATCTCGAAAGCCTTTTAGATACAGGAAGTCTTTAGTAAAGCCACCGCCTCGATACACCCGAGTGGTTAAGGTGAATGCCTGCTCTGTTGTTTGAGCATATTCACGCATGAGTGTTTGGAACGTCATTGAAAAGTCACGCTGAGACAGCATCAAATTAACCGCAATCACCCGCAATGCTAGGATTTTTAACCGGTTTAAAGTTAAGTTTCCTGAACAATACTCACTGTATATCGCCACGCCTTCTTGGGTATGGGTATTACCGACTAAGCCAAGCGACAAAACGCGCAGCGGCTGCCGTCTGGCATTCACCGTCGTCAACATATGCACCCCAAGCTCATGGTATGCAAATGCGATTAACTCTTTAGCGCTGAACATGGCATCTTTATTGATTAACAAACTGCCCTTTTCATTATTAACCATCGCCTTGGCAACCAAGCGAGAGGATTTTTCGACCTTACATTTGAGCCCCCACTCATCCGCCTGCTTTTGGAATGACTTAACTGCATGGTCGGCATCAAATATCGGCAGCTCATCTTCAGCTTCAATGGCTGGCGCACGTAATAAGAACTGAGCATTTGCGATGTCATCTTTATCTGGCTGACCATAATATTTAAGCGAGTTATAAACAAAGTCATCAGTGCCAATGGAGCACAGCAGATCAATCTTGGTCGCTAAGTTATCAATCACATGCCGATAAAGTTGTTGAATGTCGGCATCCATGACGCTTTCAACCGGTAACTTATACAGCTGTTCCCTAAACTGATACGGGTTCAAATTCAGCTGTTTGTAGTTAAACTCAGGCGCAACTGCGCCTTTACGGGCTAAAAACTTTTTACGCTCGCTAGCGATATTAATCGGATTAATATATTTAAGCGTGGCGACGTTATTGGCCAACTTAAACAAGCTCTTGTCGAGCGATAACAGTTCTGGCGGTAACGTCGACGATAATAGGTCAATGTTCCTGACAGACTTACGCTTGCCAAAGCGGCGCATAAAATACGCTGCTGTTTCTGAAATTGCTTGTTTGACGCCCGCTTTTAACTCCTCTAACACCAAGGGGTACAACTCGCCCGTGGTTTCGTCCATAAACACCTTTTTCACTTCCACGGGCAACACTAAGGTATTGTCGAAGTGAGCGTTAATATGAGCAATTAGATAGCCACGGCCTTGAAATACTTCATCGGTTGCAGCACGTACATCAAGGTTTGGTAGCGCAATTTGGTTCAGCTGTTTTTCAAAAAATTGACAGGTCTCACCCCAACGCTCGATATCAATTTGACTGGTGCCAATATTAAACGTTGGCGTATTTGCCTCAATGCGTTGATGGTTGTATGAGTGCACATCAAACACAATACTGTTTTTAAACTGCTTTTCTAAGCGAGCAACCAGTGCCTCGAGCACATTGTAAAAAGACTGATGCTTAGCATGGCTTTCACCGCGCTGCTTTGGCGTTAACGGCTTTTGCCAAACTTGCTTGTCCCACGCCGTTTTAAAATAGGTCGACAACGCTTTAGGGCGGTTTAAGTCATATTCAAAACGTGAATCGTTACCAATCAATACGATTGGAAAAGATGACAATAGTTCATCAGTGTATGGATCTTCCTCATAGAAGCGTTCCGGCTTAGTCAGTAAGAAGCTTTTCTTTAAATCCGCTCGCAAGCGATGGCCATTATGAATAGCGGTGCACACGACTGGCGAGTACTCATCAATCTTAACGATAAAGGACCCCTCATCAACCTCGGCTTGAAAGCATTCGCCTTTATTGATTAATCCAATACACTCTTTTTCAGTTAATGTGAGCATCATCGATCGCCTTTCTAAACGCTGTTTTTCTGATGTTTAACGCTTCTTTGGCATTGACTACACTTTCAACAAAATCAATGACTTTCTTTTGAAGCTTAACGTTGTTCAACTTGTTGATGCGCATAATGCCACCTGGACTTTGCACGTTAACTTCAATCAACTTTTCATTGATCACGTCAATACCAACAAAGAACAAACCATCACGCACCAGCTTAGGGCCAATGTGCTTACATAAGGCTTTCTCTTTTTTGGTCAGCGTATGCTTGACCACACTGCCACCAGCATGAACATTTGAGCGCACTTCGCCACTGGCTGGGATGCGCTTCATGGCACCAATAGGCTCACCGTTTAGCATCAAAATACGCACATCGCCTTGCTCTGCACCTTCGACATACTCTTGCAAAATAACGTAGTTGCCGCCCTTGCCGCTGTTGATGTAGAACTCTAGTAACGAGTGAAAACTCTTTTGCGCTGCTTTCTCAACCAGAATGACCCCTTGGCCGCCATAACCATCAAGCGGCTTCATGATCATCTTGTCTGTTTTAGACTCTCGCAAGACTTCCTCAAGATAGTCAGGTGTTTTTGACACATGCGTCACCGGAATAAATTGATTAGTCGGGTCGTCAAACGAAGCCGTATAAAGCTTATTGTTAGCGATGCGAAGACCATCGATATCGTTCATGATGAATACATCATCACGCACTGAATCGAGGAAGTTGAGCGCTATCGTGTCCATCGGCGGATTGGCACGCATAATAATGCTGTCAAAGCCCGCTAGCGGTAATCGCAGCGGTTTAAACTGCGCTTTTTTATAAAACGAAACAATGTTGTTGGGTGTCTCTTGCTCTTTGCTAAACACTCGACAAAACGCGCTCGCTTCTGAATCACGCATGGTTAAGTTACTAGTGGTAGCAAGCGCCACGGTATGACCTCTCGCAACGCACTCGTGGATCAACCGAATAGTAGAATCAGTTTCTGGTTCGATGCTTTCCCATGGGTACATCAAAAATAAAATATTCAAAGGGATCTCTTTAAAAAACGGAATGCTCTAAAGATCTTGGGCCTGTGAGGTGGCTTGGGGAGGTGTAGAGTATTCAAAATAAATAACACAACGACTATGGCTACAATCAGCCCTAATCAGACATTGGCAATCTATCTATCAATACAAGTTTGAACTAGATAAGGCGGCGTAATTTACACCTATTTTAAAAAAATGCAAATAAAAATATGCACTGATATTGAGTTTATTTATGGGGTAATAAATCATCTTCAAAACCCAACAACTATCGCTCTTTAGGTTCGAAGTTCGTTAACAACTAAAACCGATTATAATTAGAAGCTTAACTAGTATTACAGTTGATTGAGCACATCCGTTATCAAGTTAATTTATCAGTCAAAATTATCAATAAGGTGTTCAGTTTTAGCTCTCTAGCAGGCGTCAAAAAAGTGAGAGTTATAACTTAGCAAAAAACGCGTTTCAATAGTTAAGATACTGACGTTGCATGTATCTGAGCCTGTATCGACATTTCTTTCACAAGCGATTAAATAAACTCATCCCTCTAATATCAGTAGCCTTCCTAAAAAGGCACGGTGAAAATAGGTATGGTTCCGATGCATAAAACGGTAGATGTTCTGCAACCTTTTTCTCTTGAGCGTCATATCAGCTACCCACTAATGCTATTTCTGTTAGTGGCATCCATTTTCGAATATTTTCAATTCGATCTTAATATTGCTCAGTATTTTTTTAGCCTAGAAGGCGGCGTTGATAGCTGGCCTTTAAGAGGCCAGTGGTTGAGTGAAAATGTACTGCATACTGGTGGTCGAAACTTAGTTGTCGTATTAGGCACTGCGTTACTGATTTCATTGGGATTAAGCTGTAAAAGCAAACGCTGGAACCAATACAGACGTAACTTACTCTGCTTAACACTAAGTGTGCTGAGCTCAATATTATTAGTGAAGTTTGCCAAAGAATTCACTCACGTTAGTTGTCCGTGGGATGTGATTCAATTTGGTGGTCAATTTGCTTATGTACCCATTTTTAGCCCCTTACCTAATGGTGCTGAATTTGGACAATGTTTTCCTGGTGGACACTCAAGTGGTGGCTACGCTTGGGTTGCGTTGTATTACTTTGCATTGCAGCTCAAACCTAAACTACGCTGGTATGGGTTAGCCTTTGGCATACTCTTGGGCGCAACATTTAGCTTAACTCAACAGCTAAGAGGCGCACACTTCTTCTCCCATGGTTTATGGAGTCTGGCCATATCCTGGTTTACCGCCAGCAGCTATTATTATTTCCTATTTGTTAGAGCCAAAAAACAAAAATGCCTAGTAACACCTGAAATAGCAAATCACTAAAGCGACTCCATTAACACTGGACATAAATATATGACTTTAGCGAGATTAGCCTCTATGCACACCGCCATATAGCATTAACAACATCAAGCTAATTCAAGCCCAAAACCCCCAAGGAGCTAGACTCTGGCTCCTTGGATTACCGCCACAATGAATCTAACCAATAACGCCACACTGCTAGTCTAAAGCGGGTTCAGCCGTTAATTCGGCCACCCTTGTCTCGTTGTTGGCAGACAGAGTTTTTATCGCCCAAATACCAGCAATAATAAACAGAAAAATTCCCACTTCAACACCAACAACAGCTCTAAAGCCATCATGCCATAACAGTATAATCTGCTCACTAAACATCAACCAATCAGCCAGTAAGGTCAGTATTAATACTGCAACTGTGGCAAAAATCACCTGTGCGAGATAACGCCTTTTACTATCCACTCTATAAGCCAATAACATGGTTGCCACTAAGCTGATAACAAAGGCATAGACCATCACGTCGGAGCGCATAGATATAGACGCTGGTATTATCCGCTCACACAAAAAGGCCACAGCGGTCGCCAAGACTAAACCACCACACCCACCCACCGATAAACCTCTTACAAACCTAATGCTGCGAGCAGATATGTTCTGCTGCAAGCTGCGTTTATCAAGCCATAGCATATTACCTGCCACTATCATCACGCAAATGGCGATAGACAATATGAAGTAAAGAATGCGTACATCTACTCCGGCAAAGTCGCCAAAGTGCAGAGTGGCGATAATCTCACGCCCTTTACGAAATACGTTGTAGTTATTGATGTCTGTTTTATTCAGTAACTCGCCGGTTTTAACGCGATAGAAGAACTCATCATTTTGTGAAAAATGAGAGAGGTTTTCTCCTCGAATTTGGATGATGGCCGCCTCATCTCCGTAGTTATAAAAAATGACATTACTAATATTGAAGTCATCTCTTTGTCTCGTCTCGGCGATGATTTTGTAGGCCGGTGTCATATCCAGTGGCTGCTCTATGCGTTGTTCATCAAACAGAGTAAAACCCGCATCTTTAAATAAGCTATCTTGGTCTCCTTGATAGATAAAAATCACAAAAGCTATTTGGTAAACAATGGCTAAGTTAAATACTAAGCCACTTAAGGCATACATCAAGGTGAACGGCAGAGTCATCACTCCCACCACATTGTGTAAATCCAGCAATTTATCTCGGCGATTCTTATCTGTGCGGTACTGGAAAAAGTGACGGTACAATTTTTTCGCATGAATAAAAATGCCTGACACTAGGGCAAAAAAGAAAAACAAACTGATAATCCCTACGATATAAGTGCCCGCCGGCAAGTTCAGGTTGTAGTGCAATTGATATAAAAAATCACCTAAGAAAAAATCTTCTTTATTCGCTACCGTTTTACCAGATTGGCTATCAACAAGCAGCGAAGCCACTTCACCGTGATCATCCTCATTACCCTCTTCGCGAACAAGGTCGAGATAGACTTTATAGTAAGGATCATAGTGGGACGGCATTTGCACCATCAAGTGCTCTTGGTAATCAAAGGGGTACAGCGCTAACTTTGCTTCAACTATCTGCTGCAATGGCATTGCTGGCTGTTGCATCGATACCGGAAATTGCGGGGCCACGGCCCATTGCTTGACCTCTTCATAAAATAGCGTGACAGCGCCGGCCCAAAAAATAAGAAACAATAACGGGGAGATAATTATCCCTATCCAACTATGTGACTCGGTTAAGTTTTTAATCACTTTATTCGGTGGTGTATTTGGCATTTTGGCATTTAAAGTTCGAGTATTCATTTTGGTTACTTCGTCAGAAATAGAAAGGTGTTAACCGCCACTGAAAGTAGTAGTAACTTAATGCAAGCAATGCCACAGCCTTTGGCGCTGTTATAGCTAAAGTAGTAAACCATTGCTCCAACCCAGATAAGGAATCCAGCAATCAAGCCAAGCAACAATTTTACATCCGTTGCGAATGGGGTTAACAGATATAAACTCAACATAATACTCACTGACAGTGCGAGCCCGCCGAAGAATGCGGTTATTGATTTAGGCCACATAACTATCTAATTCCTAATAAAATAACACCTGAGAACAAACTAATTCCAAGTGTTCCAACCAGCATTAACTTGTGATTAATATGGGATGCAACAATCACCAATAGCAACCACATTGTCATAACGAGCAATACACTGTTCAGCGCCGCAACGACAAGCCCGTAGCGGTATGTAAAGCAATATGTTGCCAGTAATAGACACATAGCAAACAATGACCAAGCTGGTAATTTTTTAATGTTTTTTTTATTAAGCTTTTGTTTATTCGAAGATAAATAGCTCAGCAAGCAACCTATCCATAAAAGAGATATCCCGATAAAGATCATACAACCAACCAATAAATACAAATGATAATGATTTGTATTTATTATCGTAAATACGTTACCAAATTACAAGTAGGTTGTGATAGCATTTCGCACCAATGCAAACAATAACTATTACCATTTGAGCCGTATAATATGTTTTCATCTAAATTAAATTCAATTACCAGTGCAATGCGCTTAGCCGTACTCGTTCCCGCTACGTTTGCTTGTTTGTCAGTTTCTGCTGATGAAGCAGGTGAAATCGACACCACTAATATTGAAAGGATCATGGTCACTGGGCAAAAGATTGCCAGAACTGTCCAAGAAACAACCACCAGTGTTGCAGTGTTAACCGAGAAGCAGCTTGAGCAAGAGAATATTAATGACTTCCGTGAAGTGCTGATCAATACAGCCAATACTCATACTTCTGAAAATCGCAGTTTTAGTATCCGTGGTATTGATGGCTTTAATGTCTCTGGCGGCGGTAATAGTTTCTTAGCCAGTGTTTATGTAGATGGCGCTCCTCTGCCGGAGAGAATGATTTACGGTGGTGGATTTTCAACATGGGATGCTAAACAAATAGAAGTGCTGCGCGGGCCGCAATCTACATTGCAAGGTCGTAATGCTCTGGCTGGCGCGGTGATCATGACGACCCAAGCACCCACTCAAGAGTGGGAAGGTAAATACCAACTTACTGCGGGTCAAAATGGCCAACAAGAGATTGGAGTCGCCATTGGCGGTGGTTTAATTGAAGATGAACTCGCTTTTCGTTTTAGCGGTGAGAAAAAAGAAATTGATGGTTACAATGAAAACCTCACTCGTAATGAGACCGCTGATTTTCACGATGATGAAACCTATAGGCTCAAGTTTCTCTATCAACCTTTGGCGTTACCTGAATTTTCAGCTCAGCTAGGCTACACCTACGCTAATAGTACCTACGGTAATACCGCCATTGAAATAGCCGCAGGCGAAGATCCATTTAGCAATCGTCATAGCTTTAACAATGATGAAAGAAACGAAACCATTAACGCTAACATGCTGGTTTTGGAACTCAATTATGACTTGAGCGATATCTGGAGCTTAGGCTCATATACCTCTTGGTCAGCTGTGGATACTGATTATAAATGGGATTCTGATTTTCTTGCTATTGCAGGCAGCGTGTTCCCCGAAGATACTGGTAGTTCCACCTACTATAAAAACACCACTGATTCACTCAGCCAAGAACTTAGGCTTACTTTTGAATACGACAATTTAAGCGGTGTGATCGGCGGCTACTTCTTTAAAACAGAAATAGACGACAACACCAATGGCTTGAGTAACTTAAAGCTGAACCGCTTAGGTCTTACTAGCGATGTATTACAAGCTCGCTACGGGCTAAGTGAACCTATCGCCGATCTGGTTGTTGCCCAATATGCCGAATTTAATCCAGCCCACACTAGCCAGCTGTCATCATCGCAACAAACTATTTCAAGTTATGCATTGTTTGCCGATGGAGTTTGGAATGTCACCGATAAATGGGATATTTTTGCCGGTATTCGTTTTGACCACGAAAGCCAAGAAACTCAAAACGATGCAAAATATGTCATCTTAAATAAAGATAAAATGCCAGATCCAGCCAATTACATTGGCACTCCTTACGAGGCTATTTCGCCCCTTATCGCGGGCATCAACAAGATGTTTACCGATCTAGCAAGCAATGCCTCACAAATGACACCGCAGATAGATACCGACTTTAATACCGTGCTGCCTAAGATCGGCGTCAGTTATAACTGGTCAGAAGATTTAATCACTAGCGTGTCCTTCCAGAAAGGGTACCGCTCAGGTGGAGTCGGCATCAACGGCGCACGTGCTGAAGTATTTGAGTATGATCCCGAGTTTACCTACAACTATGAGTTTTCATTGCGTTCAACTTGGTTAAATGGCGACCTTGTGGCCAATGCCAACCTGTTCTATGTTGATTGGCGTGATCAGCAAGTCGCAGTGCAACTGTCGCCAAACCGTTACGACACCAAAACAGTCAACGCGGGCCAATCAAGTGTTAAAGGTTTTGAGCTCGAACTTAACTATCAACTGAATGACGAATTAGCTTTGTATGCCTCTTTCGGCCAAGCTAAAAGTGAATTTATTGATTTTGTCATCAGTATTCCTACTGAAACAGGTGCCATTGTTAACGATCTATCTGGTAGACAATTTACCGCGCCGGAATGGACTGGCAATGTGGGCGCGACCTACACTGCCGATAGTGGTATCTTTGCCAACTTAAATGCCAACTATGCCAGCGGTGCACCCAACCGTGTTAATCCATATCGTAATGGGCTCAAAGAGGGCGATGCGGAATTTGACCTACAAAATGACAGCCGTACCTTGGTTAATATGCAACTCGGTTATGAATGGCAAGATATCGGCCTTTACCTCCAAGGTAAGAACTTGTTTGATGAGGAATATATCACCACTAACTTTACCCGTACGCCGAGCCTAGGAGCCCCTAGACAAGTTGCGCTAACACTGCGCGGCCAGTTTAGTTTATAAGTAGCAGCTAGATGCAAAAAATAGCCAGCTAACATTACTGCAGACGCTTATTGGCAGCTGATATAGCTGCTACCATAAGTAAAAAGCGAACCTAAAAGGTTCGCTTTTTACTTATGGCTAACGTTATAGATAGAGCGAGTGCTACAGAGAAACTAGCGACAAGATTAATCAGTTAGTTACAAACACATTTTGCCGATTGCTCACAAGGCGCTGCAGCGGCAATAGTGCACATACCACTGCTGTTACCAGTGCCAACGCACCAAGCATTACAATCGAATTTATCCGGGTGACCAGTATCATTGGTGTGAGCGTGCAGCACTTCTTTACCTGGGTTCGATTCGACAAGTAAGCCATCTTCCATGCAAGCTTCGCCAAACATTCTGCCATTGGCTGTGCCTTTTTCATCGGTGCCAATATGGCAACCGGCAACGCCAGGTGCGACGCCGTCGCTATCTTTCCACCAAGTCTTTTTCCCTTCCATCCAATCACTGGGCTGAAAGGCAAATACCCCTTTAGCGCCGGGCATATCTTTAGCGCCACTCGATGGGCTCGCATCATGGTCGTCACCTGCGACTGACATTGCAGAAAAAACAACACAAAAAAGCAGTACTACCGTTTTTAAATAAGTCATATCAATTCCTTTAATCTGTTTAATATCCACTATTATCGACAAGATTAATTAGGTTTATTGACCCAAACGGCAAATCTTTATACAGCATAAAATACTGTATTAAAAACTAGCAGTGACGAGTTGTATTATCAAGTTAGATTATTTAAATCCGCTTTATAGCGTATATAACAGCCTAGATAGGTAGTACCTTAATTCACTATAGTCGCTTAGATTCGATACTCGGGCTCATGCTGTTGAACACGATTGTAGCTGTGGTATTGCATCGCGTTCCAGATGAACAATAAAGACCATCCGCTTCGCTACCACTTTAGCGCCACGGAGCAAACTCTGCTCGTTGTATTTATAAACAAAAAAGCCTGCATCAGCTGGCTTTTTTAATCGGTAACACCATTAATCAATATTGATATCCGTGTCTTTATGATCGTACATATCAGGCGTTGTATGCAGATTGCCAGCAAAGCCCGCTTTTTCTAGCTTTTGCCGCACAGCTTTAACTTGCGCTGCGGTAACCGGTTCTTCTCGGCCCCCCAGATAGAGACGAACAAAGCTAATGAGTCCCGCTAACTCGCTATCCGTTAGCACGTTTTGAAAGCTGGTCATTGGCATGAAGTTACGTTCTTCATCCAAATACGTCGGTGCTAAACCACGTATAGTTACCGCAATCGTATTGAACGGATCACTATGCATAATAATGCCGTTATTCAACAGTGTTGGCGCTATTGGATCGCGCCCTTTACCATCTTCACCATGGCAAGCACCACAAGTATCCGCATACAAGGCATAAGCACTAAATTGCTCTTCAGCGTAGGACTCCGCCACAAATCCTGTGGGTGACAACTGCTTTTGCCCATCAGGAATAGTGTTATGCAAATCCCCCACCAACAGATAACGTGAAATGGTTTCAATGTCATCACGAGTCATTAAGCTAGTACTGTTTTTCACCACATCTGCCATGCCAGCAAAAGCCGACCCTTTTGATGAATGTCCCGTGTGCAGAAAGTCTGTCAGCGATTCTAAATCCCACCTATCTTCATACAGCTCTTGAGCAGTGATGTTGGGCGCATTCCAGCCATCAATTAAGTTACCTTGGAAGATCTTTTCAGGGATCAAGGCTTGCGCCAAATTCCTCGGAGTATGGCACTCAGAGCAATGACCTAGCCCCATCACCCAGTACTTACCTTGCTGCCACTGCTCAAGTTCATGATCATTAAGCTGAACATGTTCGGGCGCTGAGTACGACAAGGGATCAGTGTCCATAAAGGCAATATTCCAGCCCAACAAACCCATACGGATATTAGAGGGAAAGATCATTGCATTTTTATCATTTTGCCTTGGAACGGCAGTAATCGATTGTAAATAGCTCCACAGATCTTGGGTATCTTGCTCGGTTAGATACTGATAAGAGGTGTAGGGCATAGCCGGGTACAAATAACCATGTTTGCCTTTGCCATCAAATAACGCTGCTTTGAAGTTTGCATAATCATTGTCACCAATACCTTCGCTAAGGTGGGGCGTAATATTGGTTGAGTAAACCGTGCCAAAGGGCGTTTTAAAAGGCAGGCCACCCGCAAAACGTTCACCACTTTCTGAACTATGACACGCCACACAATCCCCTGCATTGGCGAGATACTCCCCTCTCGAAACTGATTCAGGGTCAAGTGCCGCAAGTTTTACATCATACTGGTCTTTTTGCTCAGTGATGTAAGCTCCTATGGCTAATATTTCATTACGGCTTAGCTGCTCAGAAAAAGCGGGCATCAGATTATTCAATCCAAATTCGATGGTGTGCTTTATCTCCTCAATGCTACCACCATGCAACCAAATATCATCGGACAATATTGGCGCACCGATGTCAGTATTTGCTACCGTACCATCACTATGACAACTCGAGCAGTACTGCATAAAGATCTCTTTACCCAAATCAACTTTCACTTGGGGAGCGTTGAGATTTCGGCGCTGCAGCGATGCAATATAATAAGATGTTTTTAGAATTTGATCTTCCGACAGTATGTCTTTCCACCCAGGCATAGCACCATGACGGCCATGTTCGATTGAGTGTAAAATGTCGACTTCCGTTCCACCATATAACCAATCATGGTCAATCAAATTAGGAAAGTGCTTTTGTCCCTGCCCATTCCTGCGATGACAGGCACCACAGTGATTTTGAAACAGTAATTCTCCGCTATTCGTGACGTCAGAATTCCTCGCTAATGCAGTGAGACTGAGATCGGTTAACGGCGTCATTTGAATATCTAAATCAGTGATAGGCGAGCTAAGTGCATCATCACTTTGCTCCCATCCCATTAAGCCAGCCCAATTTCCAAGGCCCGGATACAGGACTAGAAAACCTGCGGAAATAATAAATGCGATGAGGTACGACAAATAAAATACCCGCGGTGGGGGGGCATCGTTTTCATCAATACCATCAAAGGTCTCAATGGTTTTATCTTTATCTGCAGTATGGTCAATTCGCCAATATTTAACGACTACCAACGCCATGAATGCGAGAAAAATCAAGATGAATACAATCACCCAGGTGTTCCAGAAAACAGTCATATCAACGCTCCTGATCGCTGGCAGTGTCATTGCCTAAGCTTTGCAAATAGTGAATCAAAGCTTCACCTTTAGTCACTCCCTTCACTGCTAAGCGCGATCGTTCTATTTCATTCTCGGTGTAAGGCACTCCCAATCCTTGTAAGACGCGCATCTTGGCTTCAATATCGTCCCCAGAAAGTGCTTGCCTGAATAACCATGGGTAAGCAGGCATCAATGAGGTAGGCACCACTTGCCTTGGGTCAATAAGGTGTAAACGCTGCCACTGAGCTGAGTATTTCCGCCCTAAGTTGGTCAAATCCGGACCCGTTCTTTTCGAACCCCAAAGGTTGGGGAATTCATAGATATCATCACCCTCTTTGTTGGGGCGACCATCGCGTTTTACTTCAGGCTCTATGTTGCGCACCATTTGCGTATGGCAAACATGGCAGCCTTCACTGATGTAAATGTCCCTGCCCGAAACCTCTAAAGCCGTTAAAGGTTTAGCCAACGAGGTAGCCCTTATTTCATCGGTGCGAACCAGACTAGGAACAATAAGCACCAATATAGAAAAACTGGCAACCACGGTGGTGGAAACGATGAGGATTAAGAGCGATTGCGTAAAGTCTTTACTTAGCATCGGCTGATCCCTCCTGCGCTAGCGAAACGGTTTTATAGAGATTAAATACCATTAGCAGCAGACCTAATACGAAACATGCGCCGCCAAAGAATCGAACAAATAACCAAGGCGCTTTAAAGTCCATCGCTTCAACAAAGCTATAAGCAAGCGAACCATTCTCTTGCTGCGCCATCCACATGTAACCTTCCCCTATGCCAGCAACCCAAAGTGCGATGGCATAAAGTGCGACCCCAAAATGGGCTATCCAGAAATGCCATTTAAGCAATCGGTTCGACCAAAGCTTAGTCTTGCCCCACAGTCGCGGAATAAAGTAATAGAACATCGCGATGCCCGACATTGCTACCCAACCCAGCGCGGCGGAATGCACATGGCCAATAATCCACTCAGTGTTGTGTGCCAGCATGTTAAACCAACGTATCGCCAGCAAAGGCCCTTCAAACGTCGCCAAGCAGTAATAGAGTATCGCCGACATAAAGAACCACATAATGTAATCAGTTTTAAGCTTCTCTTTGTTTTGCAGCAAGGTCATAGCGCTGTTAAATGCACCAGCCCAGGAGGGCAACCATAGGATAAGAGACATCACAATACCGATATTCTGTAACCATACAGGCACAGATGAATAGAGTAGATGATGCGTTCCCGCCCATGTATAAAACCCGACTAACCCCCAAAAATGGATTACAGATAAACGATAGGAATAGATCGGACGTTCAGAAATTTTGGGAATGAAATAGTAGTTCATACCGATGATGCCAGCAGTGAGCAAAAAGCCCACCGCGTTATGTCCCCACCACCATTGAACGATTGCATCCTGCGCCCCTGCAAATACCGAATATGACTTCATTGCAGACACCGGCATCGCTAAATTATTAAGAATAAAAATAAGGGCAACAACGATAATAAAGGCGCCGTAAAACCAATTGGAAACAAAGATGTGATTCACTTTACGTTTCGCTATGGTGCCAAAAAATAGCACCCCATACAGCACCCAAACAAGCACAATTAACAAATCGATTGGCCATTCAAGTTCTGCATACTCTTTACTTGAGGTATATCCCATTGGTAAGGTCACTAATGCTAGAAACAACACCAATTGCCATCCCCAAAAAACCATCCAAGACAGGCTTTGATTAAACAGTTTTGTTTGGCCGGTCCTTTGTACAATGTACAAGGACGTTCCCATCAACATATTAACTACAAAACCGTAGATAACCCCGGAGGTATGCAAGGGTCTCAGGCGGCCAAACTGGATATATTCAGAATTGAAATTCAGAACCGGCCAATAAAGCTGAGCTGCAAGCACCACGCCGATAAACATTCCCGCGATGGACCATGCCACCGCAGCCACAATAAAATACCGAACCACTTTGACATCATAAAGCTCCGTGCCTGGTGTCATATGCTATTCCCCTTCATTTTTTGTGCCCAGAACCGAGAAGTAGTAAGCAATATCCTTAATATCTTGCTCTGATAAGGCATCAGCTTGCTGCTGCATTAAAATCGCTAAGCCACTGGTACGCTGTCGAGACTGATAGTCTTTTAAGGAGGAGATCAAATACCCCATCTTCTGGCCACGTAGATTGGGATAGGGGTCGATAGTAGAAATTCCATCTTCACCATGGCATGTCATACAGACCTTGGCTTTTTGCTTACCTATTTCAAATGACGGCTCATAGTCAGCTTTGGCATCCATGGTGATGAGCGCAAGTACGACTAGCAGGATTATTCGATTCATTAGCGGTTCTCTTATGTTCTTATGCACCCTATTGAAACTAGTATGAATTGCTTGATTTGCCACAAATACCAGTAATAACATTCAAATAAGCATACGTAGCCGATAATAAATTGGTTCACTATTGTTAGCAGTACCACTACGAGACAAGCGAGTACGGGGCAATTTTTATGGCCTAATATTGGTGCGAAAATTTGCGTTAGTCACATCACGTAAATCCCATAAATAGCAGCTAAACATTTTCATTTTTATCCCAATAAAATTGCTGTGCACCATCTTCGTAGCACTATTATTTGTGACCGACATCAAGTAATTATCGCTAAGACTGTGGGATATTGAGAGCAAGCAACAGGATGTATCTAGCAATTAAAAGAGAATTGAGATGGATTTTATTAAGCATGTTCCTGCATTATTTTATGTTTTATTGGGTATCGGTGCGGTTGAAGTGTTCGTGATTGGTCTTGGAGTGAGCATTAAGAAGCTCAAAAAGCGTTTTTCGAATAGCTAACTAACTAAGCCAAACGAAAAAAGCCTACTAACGTAGGCTTTTTGTTTTGAGGTGCATTATCAAACTAATATGTTGTTAAACACCTAACTTATCGCGCATGGTGTAGTACCACGCACCAATCGCACTGAAAGGCACTTGAAGCCTGTGCCCACCAGGGAATGGGTAATGCGGTAGCCCTGCAAAGGCATCGAATCGAGTCGCCTGACCATTAATGGCTTCAGCCAAGATTTTACCCGCCAAATGAGTGTAGGTGACCCCATGCCCGCTGCAGCCTTGTGAGTAATAGATGTTGCTCCCAATGCGCCCAACCTGAGGTAAGCGTGACAGCGTCAGCAAGAAGTTACCCGTCCAGGTATAGTCGATTTTAACATCTTTAAGTTGTGGGAATATTTTCAACATTTTAGGGGTAATAATCGACTTAATGTCTGCAGGATCGCGGGCGCCATACACCACGCCACCACCATAAATAAGACGGTTGTCGCCCGATAAGCGGAAGTAATCGAGTAGATAATTACAATCTTCAACACAGTAATTTTGCGGCAGTAAGCTCTTTGCAAGTTCATCGCTAAGAGGTGCTGTGGTTATCACCTGCGTGCCACACGGCATCGCCTTGGCTTGCAGCTTGGGGATTAGACCGCCCAGATAGGCATTACCCGCTACCACCACAAATTTGGACTTCACACTGCCATGAGCCGTATGCACCACGGGATTATCGCCCTCTTCAACCTTAATGACCGCTGAGTCTTCATAGATCTTACCGCCCAAAGACTCCACCGCTTGGGCTTCACCTAGCGCTAAGTTCAGTGGATGAATATGGCCACCACTCTTGTCGAGTAAACCACCAACATAAGCCTCAGTATTAACCACTTTACGGATATCATTTTTATCCAAAAGCTCAAGATGGTTCATATGGCCATGTTTTTCCCACAGCGACTTTTGCGACTGTAGATGCCCCATCTGCTTGTCGTTGAGTGCCGCAAATACGCCACCATTTTGCAGATCGCACTGAATGTTATACTTGCTAATGCGCTCTTTAATAATACGCGCGCCTTCAAATGCCATCTCACCAAACAACTTGCCAGCATCTTTGCCGACCGTCTTCTCAATAGAGTCGATATCTCGGCTAAAGCTATTCACTATCTGGCCACCATTTCGGCCCGACGCGCCCCAACCAATCCGAGCTGCTTCCAACACTGTGACGCTGTACCCCATCTCTAATAGATGCAATGCGGTCGACAGACCAGTGTAACCGGCACCGATAATACAGATATCAGTGTCGATGTTGTCTTGTAGTTGTGCACGCTCTGTTTTGTCGTTGGCTGATGCCGCGTAATATGAATTTGCGTGTGGTGTACTGGTCATGGTTTCCGCCTGTCTTTCGTGACTAATTATTGACATAACTTCTGTCCTTTACGCTATAAAAGCGAATCTTTCGATCTCGGTAGATGTGCTGTTTAGCAACTCATCACCCTCTACATAGCTCTTCATCTTTTACCGCTGACAATGCAGATCACTGCTCTGCATTGTCATGGGTTGTTGGCTATCCAGAGCCTGCGCGTTGTTTGGCTTCGGCTCTGCGGGCAAAGTACCAAGAGACAAATGCAATTAGCGAGACAATAAGGATAATCAAGGTCGCTAATGCGTTGATCTTCGGCGACACCCCCATTCTTACAGAAGAGAACACCACCATAGGTAACGTCGTTGCACCAGGGCCAGAGGCAAAGCTGGCGATCACTAAATCATCGAGTGATAAGCTGAACGATAATAACCAGCCCGCGACTATCGCTGGCGAGATCATCGGTACCGTGATCTGGAAGAACGTCATTAACGGCGTTGCACCCAAGTCCTGCGCAGCCTCTTCGATTGAACGGTCTATCTCACGGAGCCTCGCAGATACAACGACTGCAACGTATGCCGCACAAAACGTCGAGTGAGCAATCCAGATGGTTAACATGCCACGTTCCGCTGGCCAACCTAGAAATTCAGCCATATGCACAAACAGCAACAGCAGTGACAAACCGGTGATCACTTCAGGCATCACCAATGGCGCAGTGATCATATTAGACAAGGTCAACTTGCCCCAGCCCCGCGCAAAACGCGTCATCACAAATGCCGCCATAGTGCCAAGTATTACCGCCATCGTAGAGGCATAGAATGCCACTTGTAAGCTGGTACCTACCGCATCAAGGATCTGCTGATCGCGAAACAGTTCGCCATACCATTTGACCGAAAAACCACCCCAAACCGTCACCAGTTTAGATTCGTTAAACGAGTAAAACACCAGAACAAACATAGGGGCATAGAGAAAGAACATTCCAGCCCATAGCATTACGGTAGAGAAACTTAACTTCTTCATGACCCTTTCTCCATTTCACGTGCCTGATAATGATGAAACAGCGTGATAGGGATAATCAATAATCCTAACATTACCATCGCTAGCGCAGAGGCAACGGGCCAATCTCGGTTATTAAAGAACTCTTGCCATAGCACTTTACCTATCATCAAGGTATCTGGTCCCCCTAACAGTTCAGGGATAACAAACTCACCCACCACAGGAATAAACACCAACATAGAACCTGCAATGACGCCGCCCTTAGATAAAGGCAGTGTGATTTTCCAGAAGGTATTGAGGCTACGCGATCCGAGATCTGATGCGGCTTCCAATAAGCTCATATCAAGCTGCGATAAGGTCGCATACAGAGGTAAAATCATAAACGGTAAGTAGGTATAGATAATGCCGATATACACCGCAATATTGGTGTTTAATATCTGCAGCGGCTCAGAGATAAGCCCCGTCCACATCAATATGTTATTGATAACGCCATTGTTGCTCAAGATCCCCATCCACGCATAAACCCGGATAAGAAACGAGGTCCATGACGGCAGCATAACCAATAAAATCAGCAAGGTTTGGCTACTCTTTGGCGCTCTAGCAATGGCATAAGCCATCGGATAACCAATCAGCAAGCAACCAATGGTGGAAATGGCTGCCATCTTCAAGGAACTCAAATAAGCGTTGTAATACAGTGAGTCATCTAGAATTAGCAAATAATTGCCAAAATTGAGCATGATATTAAGCGATTCTTCAGCGTACTCTAATAGCGGTTCGTAGGGCGGTATCGCCATCAGTGGCGTAGAAAAACTTATCTTAAGTACAATCGCGAAGGGCAGTGCGAAAAACATTAGTAGCCAAAAATACGGGACACCGATGGTCCAGCATTGGCCTTTGGGTAATCGAAATTTTAACGGCTTTTTCATGATCGATTCCTTATGATCTAAGGACCACTCCGCTGGTGGCCTCCCAGCTAATGAAAACCGCTTCTTCCCACGTTGGAGGGTCTGAACGACGTTCACGGTTAGTCATGATGGTTTGGATTAACTGCTTATTGGGTAGGCGGATGTAATACACCGAAATCCCTCCTAAATAGGCAATATCTTCAACCACACCGCTCGACCAGTTATACTCGCCTTCAGGTTGCTCGCGAGTAATACGGGTCTTTTCTGGACGCACAGCAACCCAAACCTTTTTATCTTCTACGCTGGTTGATACCCCATGCTCAATAAATATTTTTTGCGCCATGCCTTGGCTTTCAATAATAATATGGTCAAATTTATCGACTGCAATCTCGCCTTCAAACAGATTTACGCTACCAATAAATTCAGCCACCATACGACTATTAGGGCTTTCATAAATATCGGTTGGTGATCCCGTCTGTGCGATCCAACCATCATTCATAATCGAAATTCGGGCCGCCATCGTCATCGCTTCTTCTTGGTCGTGGGTCACCATCACACACGTCACCCCTACAGCTTCAAGAATATCGACCACTTCGAGTTGCATCTGCGTACGCAACTTTTTATCGAGTGCGCCCATTGGCTCATCGAGTAGTAATAATTTAGGACGCTTAGCTAACGAGCGTGCTAACGCCACACGCTGACGCTGTCCACCCGATAATTGATTAGGTCTGCGTTTGGCATAAGCTTCCATATGGACTAGCTTTAGCATCTCTTGCACGCGCGCTTCAATGTCTGCTTTTGATAACTTGTCTTGCTTCAGTCCAAACGCAATATTCTGCGCCACGGACATATGTGGAAATAATGCATAAGACTGGAACATCATGTTGATAGGTCGTTCATGTGGCGGCATATCAGTAATGTCTTCGCCATCAAGAAAAATACGCCCTTCAGACGGTTTTTCAAAGCCAGCAAGGATGCGAAGTAACGTTGATTTACCCGAGCCTGAACCACCTAATAGTGCAAAAATCTCGCCTTTTCTAATACTCAGTGACACATCATCTACTGCGCGCACTTCGTCAAATAATTTACTGACTCGGTCGATCTGAAGTAGCACTTCTCCCTGCGTCTTTATAATCGGTTTATTGGTGACGCCCAAGGTACTAGCCATATTACTTCTCCAACAGATACGCCTTAAGGTCAAAGGCTCATCTTTTAATATTGTGTCTATTTTTGCTGTTGATCAAAAAGGGCAAGGTAAACACCTTGCCCAAATTCTGATTAATAACCCGATTTCACTTTGGTCCATACACGTGTCAGTGCACGTTGTGATTTCATTGGACGTACATCACCGACATAAAGGCGATCTAGCACCTCTTTCGTGGGGTAGATTGAAGTGTTGGTACGCACCTCTTCATCAACCAACGGCAATGCCGGTACGTTCGCGTTAGCGTAAGCAACATAGTTACTAATAGGCGCTATCACTTCTGGACGAAGGAGATAATTAATAAAGGTGTGAGCATTTTTCACGTTAGCGGCATCAGCTGGGATCGCTAACATATCAAACCATAGGTTTGAACCCTCTTTCGGAATTGAGTACTCAATAACATTGCCATTTCCCGCTTCTTCAGCACGCGCTGCCGCTTGGAAAATATCACCTGAATAACCGAAGGCAACACAGACGTCACCATTGGCTAAATCGGTAATGTAACGCGAAGAGTGAAAATAGGTAATATATGGACGCACTTTAGCTAAGACCTCACCGGCCTTCTTAAAGTCATCAGATTTAATGCTGTTAGGGTCAAGTCCTAAATAGATGAGTGCCATAGGGATCATCTCATCGGCGCTATCCAGTACCGATAGACCACACTTAGACAACTTCTCAGCGTACTTAGGGTTAAAGATCAGCTCTAACGAATCAACGGGGGCATCGTCGCCTAATGCGGCTTTCACTTTATCGACGTTATAACCAATACCATTAGTGCCCCAAAGATAGGGTACAGAATACTGATTACCGGGATCGGCAGTCTCAAGCTGTGTCATTAACTCTGGGCTCAAGTTTTTATGATTTGATAGCTGGTTTGAATCAAGCTTTTGGAAGGCGCCGGCTTTAATTTGCTTTGCTAAAAAACTATTTGATGGCACAACGATGTCGTAACCTGAACGGCCTGAAAGCAATTTTGCTTCAACCACTTCATTACTGTCAAACACATCGTAAATGACACGGATCCCTGTTTCTTTATAGAAATTATCTAGCGTGTCTTCGGCAATATAGTCAGACCAATTATAAACTCGAACGACTTCCTCAGCGTAAGTGACGCTACTGGCCAAGACACTTACTGTGACGAGGGCTAGAGTGGTCACTTTTTTAAAAAGTTTCATGCTATCTCCTGTTTAGCGTAGCAGCAGATAAACCGCTTCTGCTGTTGCTGCATTGTGTTGCCGATTTATCGGCTTTAGTTCTTATTGTTGACCAATGCTACACCTGAAAAACGGCATCGGCAGTGCGTACTGCTTTAGCTTTCATATAGATATCGCCCTTATTAAGCACTATCTATATGAATGACTCCTTTGTATCTGTTGATATGTTTTTACTCAGAAACGCCGCTGGTATCAATCCCCAAAATCAACACCAGCAACCACTGTGTCTAAACGGTTAGCAGTAGGAATTTACGTTCCCAAGAGCTAATCACTTGGCGATAATTTTCTAAATCTGCTTGCTTCACCGCAACATAACCATTGGTGAAAGTCTCACCTAAGTACTCACGACAAGCGGAGCTTTCAGCCATCACAGCCAGTGCTTCTTCAAGCGTTAACGGCAGTGTAATTCCGCTGCGCGTTTCATTGGCTCGACCTTGTACTGGAGTCGAAGGCTTAACGTTTTCAACCATGCCCATATAACCACACAGTAAGCTCGCCGCTATTGACAGGTAGCTGTTGGTATCGGCGCCTGCTATACGGTTTTCAACACGCAGGTTTTGCGGAGAAGATTCTGGAATGCGTAGACCACAAGTGCGGTTTTCTTCGCCCCATTCCAAGTTAACCGGTGCTGAAGTCCCCGGTAGAAAACGACGGAATGAGTTAACATTGGGTGCAAATAAGGGCAGTAACTCAGGAATGAATTTCTGTAGGCCACCAATGTAGCTGTAAAACAGTGGGCCTTTAGTGCCATCTTCATTACTGAAGATATTTTTACCCGACTTAATATCAATGATGCTTTGATGCAAATGCATCGCACTGCCAGGCTCATTAGTGATAGGTTTTGCCATAAATGTAGCGCAAACTTTGTGCTTAAGTGCCGCTTCACGCAATGTACGTTTAAATACAAACACCTGATCGGCAAGCGACAGAGCATCACCATGAGAGAAGTTAATCTCCATTTGAGCGGTACCCTCTTCATGGATCAAGGTATCAATATCTAACCCTTGGATCTCACACCAATCATACATATCTTCAAATAACGGATCGTATTCATTCGCAGCATCAATTGAAAAAGACTGACGTCCTGATTCTTGACGACCTGAGCGGCCAATAGGCGGAATAAGCGCTTGATCTGGATCTTCATTAATACGAGTAAGATAGAATTCCATCTCTGGAGCAACAACAGGCTTCCAGCCTTTCTCTTCGTATAACTTGAGTACTTTTTTAAGTAGGTTACGCGGCGATAACTCAATAGGGTTGCCCATTTTGTCGTACGTATCATGGATAACCTGCGCGGTAGCTTCGATAGTCCAAGGCAGTTTAAAAACCGCATTTTCATCAGGAACACAAACGAAGTCGATATCGGCTGCATCTAATAAAGCGTCATAGGAGGCATCATCAACATAGTCACCCGTCACCGTCTGTAGCAACACGCTTTCTGGTAATCGCATGCCTTTTTCATCAATAAACTTAGCAACCGGAGCAATCTTGCCTCTGGCAATACCGGTCATATCACAGACAACACATTCTACTTCAGTGATCTTTTCGTCTTTTAAATAGCTAATTAACTTTTTCATTATTATTTTACTCTACTGGCTGCACGGCGCTGGCAAGCCTGACTAAAGGCCTTAAACATTGCGGTATAAAATGTGTTATCTAACACTTTCCACTCTGGATGCCACTGAACGCCTAATGCGAAATTTTTCGCGTCTTTAACAGAAAATGCTTCTATTAAACCATCATTTGAATACGCTTCTGGCCGCAACCCAACACCCAAGCGATCAACGCCTTGTGTGTGCACAGAGTTCACCTCTGCGGAGCTGCGGCCCCATGCATCGTGAAGCAACCCCCCAGGTTCTATTTGAACCTCATGCGAAATACCGTATTGCTCTTCAACAGGCGCAGTTTTATCTTCGCGATGTTCAATAAAGCCGCCGACTTCGTGCAGTTTTTGATGCAAGCTGCCACCAAATGCCACATTCATCTCTTGAAAACCACGGCAAATACCCAGTACTGGAACTCCAGCTTTAATTGCCGCATGAATTAACGGTAAGGTGGTAGCGTCTCGTTTTGGATCATGATGGCTTCCCGCTTCACTTGCAGGGCCATCAAAATGATGGGGTTCAATATTAGAGGGGGAACCTGTAAATAAAATGCCGTCTAACCGTGATAACACGGTTTCTGCAGGGCAATGGCCCAGTGCAGGAATAATTAATGGCCATGATTGCGTTGCATCAGCAATCGCTAATAAGTATTTTTCGCCAACAATGTTAAATGGATGCAATCCCAATTGCTGATTGCATGCCGTCACACCGACTACCGCGAGCCCTTCTTCCAACATATAACACCTTCAATCCTTCGTATTCAGAGTTTTTTCAATGGTTTTTATAATAGTTTTCATCTTGATTTACGAAATCATTTAATAATGAACAGTCACAACCCAAACGTTCATTTTTTCACACACTACACTTAATTTACAAACTAGGCAAGATCTTAACAGGAAGGAATGAAAATAATCATTAAGTAAAAATAGCGATCCATTTAAAACAATAACTTAGACTAACTTATGGTTATTTAGCGGACATATTCACAAGTTGTATCAGCAATACTTGAGCACTTTAGTCGTGTTTAATGTTATTGACACAGCTCACACTAAAATTAAAGCTTTGCTTTATATTATTTACACGAATGACAGCCATTATCATCAAAATAGAGCCGCGTTAGCACGAAGAACAGAAATTTAGGCATAAAAAAGCCCTAGCAACCAGATTATGAATCTAGCGACTAAGGCGGGTATTACATAGGTAGCAGTCTAGAAATTTGCGGGGGTGGTGGCACTCACAATGCGACACGGTGCATCAAAAGGATTACGAAAACGATGGGGTAACTCACTATTGAAATAGTAACTGTCGCCTTCGCAAAGCTCAAATACCTCTTCGCCCACAGTCAATTCGAGTTTACCTTCAATCACCATTGCCGCTTCTTGACCTTCGTGCTTAAGCATCTCTATCCCGGTGTCTGCACCTGGTGGATAGGTCTCGCTCATGACAGACATTGCGCGGTTAGGAAAGTCTCGACCAATCAATTTAAAGTCTAAAACGCCATCACCAATATCCAGCAATTCATCGCTACGATAAACCACCTTTTGCTCGCTTGCAGTCTCATCTTCTATTGAAAAAAATTCCACCAATGACAATGGCAATCCTGATAGGACCTTTTTCAATGAGCTGACTGACGGGCTGACACTATTCTTCTCAATCATAGAGATGGTGCTGTTAGTCACGCCAGCACGCTTGGCAAGTTCACGCTGTGATAAGCCTTTTGATTTTCTGACCGTTTTAAGGTTTGCTCCAATATCCAAATTCTTTCCCCTAATTGAAGTTGTCGTTCTATGCCTCCAACAACATGCAGAACAATAAAACGCACCGATTCGCTCCATAACAATATTGGCTAATTCAAGTAAACATTGCCTATTCTGTCGCGCTAGGTTTGTATTCTACAGGAAAGCGTGTTAAAAATAATGAACATCTGTAAATAATTTATTCATATTCTCTTGAGTATACTGTCACAAGTCCAATTTACAATAAAAACAAATATTTGGAGTAACGATGTCAACTAAAAGCCCGGTGCATAGCGAGCAATATCCCGCCTCATACTACTTTTCAACAGCAAATGAGTTACACCAATCGCCTCGATTAGAGGAGGTGTTAGATGTTGACGTATGTGTTGTGGGTGGCGGCTTTAGTGGCTTAAATACCGCAATTGAATTGGCTCAAAAAGGCTTTTCGGTGGCGCTGTTAGAAGCCAAAAGGATTGGCTGGGGCGCATCGGGACGTAACGGCGGCGAGCTCATTAGAGGCATTGGTCATAATATTGAACAGTTTGAAAACATTATTGGCCGCGAAGGCGTTAATGCCATTGAGCAGATGGGCTTTGAAGCAGTCGATATCGTTAGGCAACGGGTAAAAGAGCACAATATCGACTGTAACTTACAGATGGGTTATTGCGACTTGGCGATCAAGCCAAAACATATGCGAGAGCTTGAAGAGGACTTAGAGCATCTCAATAAGATTGGCTACGGCCACAACATGACTCTGCTCGACAAGTCTCGGGTTGGCGAAGTGGTCGGCTCTGACTTTTATCATGGTGCATTGGTCGACATGGCAAGTGGGCACTTACACCCGCTTAACTTAGCGTTGGGCGAAGCCAAAGTAGCTCGTAGCTTAGGCGTGAAAATGTATGAATATAGCGCCGCTGAGAAAATTATCAAGGGTGATAAGCCTAAGGTGATCACCGCACATGGTGAAGTAAACTGTCAATACTTAGTACTGGCTGGCAACGCCTATCTTGGTCATAAGCTTGAAAGTGATATTGGTGGAAAAGTACTGCCTGCAGGCACCTATATTCTTGCTACTGAGCCACTAACCCAAGAGCAGTGCGATAGCATCATTCCAAAGAATATGGCGTTTGCCGATCTCAGAGTCGACCTCGACTACTACCACCTATCGGAAGATAACCGCTTACTCTTTGGTGGCTTATGTACCTACTCAGGTAAAGATCCTAAAGATATTGAAGCCGCGTTGCGTCCTAACCTTGAAAAGGTATTCCCGCAATTAAAAGGCATTCGTATCGATTATGAATGGGGCGGCATGATAGGCATTGGTGCCAACCGCTTGCCTCAGATTGGCCGATTACCCGATGCGAAAAATGTGTTTTATGCGCAGGCTTATGCTGGACATGGCGTGAATGCCACTCATATGGCAGCCAAACTGATTGCCGAAGCGATCAGTACCCAAGCAGAACGCTTCGATATCTTCGCCCAAATCCCTCACATGACTTTTCCAGGCGGGCCACACTTACGCTCACCTCTGCTTGCCATGGGCATGCTTTACCACCGATTTAAAGACATTTTTTAAGCAGTATTGCCTATTGATATAAAAAGCGGACTGAGTCCGCTTTTACTTTTTACGCTACGGCAAACGAATAACGTGATTAGGGCGAGGTGGCCAAGCAGCCCAGCTTGTATGATCTCTTATTGTTGCGATGCTTTAATTAACGAGACAAAGCGGCCATAAGCATAAACACAACAATGCCGAGTACGATATACAGGCCAATATAATTTTTTTTCAGTTGCTTAGCTCTTAACCCCGCTTCCCTGTCTTGTATGAGTTGAAACTTGCGATTAAATGCCATGACTTTTTGTGCTATCGCATCCTGAGAACTCGATTCATCTTGCAGGTCATTACTGGGTATACGCTCCGACACCAGCGCTAAGTCGCCTTTGAAAGCATGGACGGTATACCTGTAGTTACCTGATGAGAAAGTATTTTTCTCAAAGTCTAAATTCAATATCGCATTACAACCAGCCTCATTTGCAAGCTGCTTTATATGGCTACGCCCTTCTTTTGGATCTTTAAAGAATCGAGTGCTAATAGAGTGCAGCTGCTCAATATTGCCATGCTTAGGCGTATTGCTTTTGGAGATAAAAAAGTCCACTAACTGTGTCTTAAAGTACACATCAGGGACAGTAACGTGCTTTGCCGCTAACCCTTTAGGGGCTGGTGTTGGGTCAAATTCAACCAGCACGCCTTTGAGTAACTTAGCTTCATCCATGTGATTGTTGAGGCTAGAACAGTGAATAAAATAGCTCTCTCCATCATCACCATTAATAAAACCATATTTTTTATTCTTAATATAAGAGACGACTTTCCCTTTCAAAATCTAACCTTTAAACTTTTTATAATTATATTTGCCATCTTAAATGTTAAGCCTATCTAAACACTAATTTTTTAAGCTATTCACGCTAAGTGTTCTCGAAATAATCTAGCGAGATCACATCAACCGAATGCTCATTAGTACTGATGTATTTTCAACATAAAGTAGGCTAAAGCTGCTAAACAACTAGCAGGTCATATCAAAGTCTAGAACTCGAGACTACGCACCTACAGCAGAACATACGATGGCGATGCACCACTGGCGCAGATAATTGAAGATATATTTGATCACTGCCCTTTTTAGCGGTTATAGCACATTCGCTTTCTAGCACGAGCGGGCAACACATTGCCGTTATCGAAGGACTAAGACTAAAACCAAGCCAATGTCGTAAACAATAGTGATTTTACGATTCTACGCTTATGATGAAAATAGTGAGTATGAGTAGGTATCTTATAATGAGTCGTTTTAAGTGAGCATCTTTGACTAACCCAAAATACAGCACAATAGCAGCTTGGTCCTTAGCTATAGCTCGCGCGCTAAGTGCGAGTAATATTAATGCTAGCGCTGTATTTAGTGATGTAGGGTTAAGCCTTGCCCAGTTAGAATTGGAGCCTGATTCTCGGGTCGCCATCGATAAAATGACCATGCTTTGGCAAGCGGTTGAGCGTACTTCTGGGTCGTTGCCATTTGGTTTAACTGTCGGTCAATATGCCTATCCAATACACTTTCGCTCACTCGGTGCATTGATGATGAGCTGTGATACCTTAGCGCAAGCCTTCGAAACCCTTCCCGATTACTCAGCCTTAGTCAGTAATTCTGCCGTGATTAGTTTACAACGCAGCCCACACTTGCTCGGTTTCACAATTATTCCGCTTAATGGAGTTGAGATTAGCGCTTTGGCCATAGATGCATTTTTTTCAAGCTTAATGCTGCACGGCAAACAGATGATTGGCCATAGCGACTTTGTGCGTAAAGTCGAGTTAATAAGGCCCGAGACTAATTCGCAACAAGCCTGGTTAGATTTCTTTGATTGCCCGGTCGTCATGGGTGCAGTTAATAACTGTATGTGGATGGACCGCGCGATGCTTGAACAGGCCGTTATCAGTAAAGATCCACTATTAGCCCAGCACAATGAGAAGGCGGTACGCCAATATTTAGACAAGATGCAGGTGCTAAATTGGCAGGAAAAGACCAGCCAAGGGATCCATGCATTATTGGTGAATGAAGAGCCTACGGCGTTGAAAATTGCGCAGATGTATAACATCAGCGAGCGTAGTTTAAGCCGTTATCTGCATCTTGAAGGCACTGGATTTAGAGCACTACTTAAGTTAAAACGACAGGAGCTCGCGCACCATTACCTCATTAATACCCAAATGCCTATCAACACCTTATCTGACACCTTGGGATATAGCAGCGTAAGTAATTTCAGCCGTTTTTTCCACACTTGGAAAGGCATTAGCCCGTCAGATTACCGCAAACGCAGTAACTGCTAATTTTCAGCCTCCTGCATATTTGGCGAAAAATGATAACTAACTAGTGACCAAGTTGTAATAACTTGTGGGTAATTGTTAATTATAAGCCAGTGAGTGCCATCTATGTCGACTAACATCTTCCCCCAACGCCCTTTTAAGCTCAGAGCCACTGGACAGCAGTTTTTAATCGGCAGCATAACTGCAATGTTTCTACTCGGGTGTCAGCCAAGTCAGACTGAATCCCAGCTCCAAGACATTGATGATGATGGCTTTACCCCGGCAAGCACTCACACTATCGACGCCAATAATGCCGTGTTAGCCGAGCTGCCATTTGCCAACAAACAAGACTTTGAAGATGCTAACCGTGGTTTTATAGCCCGCTTACCTGAGTTGATTGTGGTTGATGAGCAAGGCCACAAAATCTGGGATAGAACAAGTTACGACTTCGTTGAGGGTGATGCGCCCAACAGTGTTAACCCCAGTCTTTGGCGACAAGCAACACTGAATAATATTGATGGTTTATTTGAAGTGACCACCGGGGTATACCAGCTCCGTGGCTTTGACTTAGCCAATATGACGGTGATTGCAGGCAAAACGGGATGGATAATCGTTGATCCTCTTACCACCGCTGAAACCGCGAAAGTGGCCTTTGAATTTATAAACCAACAGTTGGGTAAACGCCCGATAGCAGCGATTATTTTTACCCATAGCCATATAGACCATTTTGGTGGCGCGTTAGGTTTACTCGAAAGCAGTACGCTTAAAAACGATGCGCTCGAAGGCATTGATATTATCGCCCCTGCAGGCTTTATGCATGAAGCCACCAGCGAAAATGTTATGGCCGGTACAGCCATGAGTCGACGCGCCATGTATATGTATGGCAAGCAGTTACCTCGTTCTGCCCGCGGCCACATTGACTCAGGGTTAGGCAAGGAGCCTGCGTTTGGTCAATTTGGGATTTTAAGCCCCACCACGGTGATTGCTCAAGACTCAGCCCAGCTGATTGATGGTGTTCCGTTTGAGTTTCAGATTGTATCCGGTTCAGAAGCGCCCGCTGAATTTACCTTTTACTTACCAGAACAACAGGCGTATTGCGGCGCGGAGTTAGTGTCTAAAAACATGCATAACCTCTATACGCTGCGCGGCGCTAAAGTGCGTGACGCACTCACTTGGAGCAGCGCAATAGATAGTGCCCTTACCGCACAGCGCGATACTAAGGTGTATTTTGGTAGTCACCATTGGCCTATCTGGGGTCAAGATGCAATCAACCGCTTTTTGGAAACACAGCGTGATACCTATAAATACATCCACGATCAATCGGTACGCATGCTCAATGCCGGTTTAACACCAGCAGAGATCGCAGAGGCGATCGAAATGCCACCCGCACTGTCTAACACCTTTTCTAGCCGGGGCTATTATGGCACCGCTAAGCATAATGCTAAGGCCGTTTACCAAGCCTATTTAGGCTGGTATGACGCCAACCCAGTTAACCTAGATCCACTGCCAGCGGTGGCTTCCGCAGCTAAGTATGTAAAATTGATCGGCGGCGCAGATAAAGTGATTCAGCAAACTAAGCTTGCGATCGATGCCGGTGAATATCGCTGGGCGGCGGAGTTGATTAATCACCTTGTGATCGCTGATGACGGCAATGATCGCGCCAAAGCGTTACTCGCGACGGCTTATGATCAGCTCGGTTATCAAGCCGAGTCAGCACCATGGCGAGATGTTTACCTTAGCGCTGCCTATGAGCTGCGCCACGGTAGCCCTGACAAGGGCATCGATTTAGCTTCGATGAAACAGATCTTATTGCGATCGCCCGTAGAAAACTTTCTGCAATCGATGGCATCAAGGGTGATTGGCCCAGAGGCGTTTGGTGATGATTTTGAGCTTAATATCAACTTTACCGATCTCGATAGAAACTACGTACTGACCCTTAAAAATGCAGTATTACACCATAAGCTTGCCCCAAAGTCGGCCTCGGCTAATGCCACACTCAATATCAGTCATGAGTTGTTTATCGACTTGATTATCGGCAGCGCAGGCGTATCAGATCTATTGTTCTCAGATGATCTCGAGATCGAAGGCAGTAAAATCGATTTGGCGAGCTTCTTCTCTAAGCTCGATAAGCCTAAAGGGGTGTTTAATATCGTCACGCCGTAGAGTTGCAGGTTTCACGTTCAGCGGCTAACTCATAGCTTAGAGGCTATGGGTTAGCCACTTCATCATTCACTATGCCTGTCCATATTGATTCTAAGCATCTATTATTTTTGAGCGACAATATTTTGCTTGATGCTTCCTTTTACGGGGCGGGCAAGAAATGTTCGGGTGATCAGGGAAAACGAAAAACGCTCACTGCTGTTCCAGGGCAGCAGTGAAACGATGCGCGCCATGGCGCAGTAGCCAAAGAGTACTTGAGCCCAGGTGCCTATTGCCGGGATCCAATATATCCACCCAAGTCCCTCGACCTGCGCCAGTAACAACAGCGACAGATACCAAAATCGAACCTGTATAGGAAATGCGGTAACACTTCGTTTCATAATGACAAAGTGAAGCAGATGAACCAAGGTAAGAGCTATGGCGAGCACAAAACCGATGGGATCAGCTATAACTCCGTAGGTAAGCAGTGCAGCGGTTACCAGCCAATATCTCCAGCCGGTACCATTTAACTCAATCATAAACATCTGTTACGTCTCCCTTGAATTCCCTATTAAATAAGATTTTTCTTATGGACACAGATGTTACATTAGTTTTATCTTTTGAATAGTGGGTTGTGTCACTAAAATAAAAACAATAGCCAGCCATTAATAGTTCAAATTAGCACTAATCTTAAAAGTCCCCAAACAACCAATAAAAAAGCCAGCCATGATAATGGCTGGCTTATAACAAAGCGGTTTACTGCAAAGACTTAATCCAGCGAAATCCAAGTGGCTTTGATTTCAGTGTACTTGTCAAAAGCATGCAGTGACTTATCACGGCCATTACCCGACTGTTTATAGCCACCGAAAGGCGCGGTCATATCACCGCCATCGTAATGGTTGATCCACACCATGCCACTGCGCAATGCTTTGGCGGTCTTATGGGCTTTGTTGATATCTGCCGTCCAAACGCCAGCAGCTAAGCCATAGATACTGTCGTTAGCAATGGCGATCGCTTGCTCCATTCCCTCAAAAGTGATCACCGATAACACCGGACCAAAGATCTCCTCTTTAGCGATGGTCATCTTGTTATCAACATCAGAAAAGATAGTCGGTTCAATATAGACGCCACCAGACTCTTGCATCACTTGGCGACCACCAAAGTTGAGCGTAGCGCCTTCATCTTTACCTGATTGAATGTAACCCAATACGTTATCAAGTTGCTGTTTATCGACTACCGCACCAGAGGTGGTACTTGGATCGAGTGGATGACCTGGCTGCCAGCTTTGTAACTCTTCAGCAATCAGTCCGATAAGTTCTTCTTTTACATCCGCCTCAACTAACAAACGTGAACCCGCAGTACACACTTCACCTTGGTTAAAGGCTATTGCAGCAGCCGCGGCTGCCGCGGCTTTCTTTAGATCTGGCGTGTCGTTAAACACAATATTAGGGCTCTTACCGCCCGCTTCTAGCCAAACACGTTTCATGTTTGATTCGCCAGCATAAACCATTAACTGCTTGGCAATCTTGGTCGAGCCGGTAAACACCAATGTATCGACATCCATATGCAGCGCAAGTGCTTTACCGACAGTGTGACCAAAACCTGGCAGAACGTTGAGCACACCTTTAGGAATACCGGCTTCGATGGCGATTTGCGCGATACGAATGGCGGTTAAAGGCGACTTTTCTGATGGCTTTAATATCACACTGTTACCGGTTGCCAATGCCGGCCCAAGTTTCCAACACGCCATTAATAGCGGAAAGTTCCAAGGGACAATTGCGGCGACCACACCAACAGCTTCACGGGTGATCATGCCGATCTCATTATGTGCAGTGGGGGCTATTTCATCATAAATCTTATCGATAGCTTCGCCAGACCAGCGAATAGAGCGGGCAGCGCCAGCAACATCGACAGCGCGAGAATACTGAATTGGTTTACCCATATCCAAGGTTTCAAGCAGGGCTAGCTCATCAACATTTTCATCTAGCAAATCGGCAAAACGAATCATTATCTGCTTACGTTTGACAGGGGCAAGATGCGACCACACACCACTTTCAAATGTTTCTCGGGCATTGATAACGGCAATATTGGCATCGGCCTCATCACAACTCGCCACTTTAGCCAGTACTTTACCGTCGATAGGACTGATGCAATCAAAGGTCTCTTTAGACTGTGATTCAACATAATCACCTGCAATAAATGCTGCGCCGTTAATTGACATTGTATCTGCGAGTGCTTGCCACTGGCTGCGATTTTCTGGTGTGCTCATGAAGACCTCTTAACACTGAATTTAATTATTAGAATTGTTTTCAATACGGTCATTTTGCCTATAAATAGCAAATTACCGCAGTAAGGTGTTGCCCAAGATTACGCTTAATGGCGCATAAGTTTCAATATATTTTACAAAAAGTTCACTTTTGCTATAAATAAATGCACAAAAAGCTTTCATGTTCATTATTTCTGACATAGCATAGCAAATATCAACCGCTTGATTAAAAAAGCAACAGATACTAAAAAAACAACAATAATCAAACTGAATCAAGGTAGATGATATGGCAGATTCACAGACGCAACATCACAGCGAAACACCCTCTTTATCAAATTACTGGATGCCTTTTACGGCCAATAGACAGTTTAAGTCTAATCCACGAATGTTGGCTCAAGCTGAAGGTATGTATTATAGAGACACCGCTGGTCGCCCCATATTAGATGGTACTGCAGGATTATGGTGCTGCAATGCCGGTCATGGACGCAAAGAGATCTCAGAAGCGGTATCTAAACAGATCCACCAACTGGACTTCGCTCCCTCTTTTCAGATGGGTCACCCACTTGCATTTGAACTCGCTGAACGCCTAGCGCAGATAAGCCCTGAAGGTCTTAATAAAGTTTTCTTTACTAACTCAGGTTCTGAATCTGTCGATAGCGCACTTAAAATCGCACTCACCTATCACCGTGCCAATGGTCAAGCGACTCGAACGCGCTTTATCGGCCGTGAGCTTGGTTATCATGGCGTAGGTTTTGGTGGTATTTCAGTGGGCGGTATTGGTAATAACCGTAAGACGTTTAGCCAACAGTTGCTACAAGGTGTTGATCACTTGCCGCACACATTAGACATGAAAGAAAATGCGTTTTGTCGCGGTATGCCTAAAACGGGTGCCGAAAAAGCAGAAGCACTTGAACAGCTTGTCGCACTTCATGGTGCAGAAAATATCGCGGCAGTGATTGTTGAACCTATGTCAGGCTCTGCTGGCGTAATCTTGCCACCAGAAGGCTACCTACAAAAACTACGAGAAATCACTACCAAGTACGGCATCTTATTGATTTTCGATGAAGTGATTACTGGCTTTGGCCGTGTGGGCGATGCATTTGCTAGCCAACGTTGGGGCGTGACTCCCGATATGATCACCACCGCTAAAGCACTCAATAATGGTGCTATCCCGATGGGCGCAGTACTGGTAGATGACAATATTTACGACACCTGTATGCAGGGGCCTGAAAATGCCATTGAACTGTTTCATGGTTACACCTATTCCGGTCACCCCGTTGCAGCAGCCGCAGCGATTGCCACTCTTAATATCTACCAAGATGAAAAACTATTTGAACGTAGCCGCGAGCTTGAAGGCTACTTTGAAGATGCGGTGCATAGCTTAAAAGGCTTACCCAATGTCATTGATATTCGTAACATTGGCTTGGTCGGCGGCATTCAGTTTTCTCCCAGTGACAAAGGCGCAGGTAAGCGAGGCTTCGGCATATTTGAACATTGCTTTGCTAATGGCACATTAGTGCGCGCAACTGGCGATATCATTGCGATCTCCCCACCTTTAATTATCGATAAACAACAAATCGATACCATCATTAACACCTTATCGGATGCGATTACCGCTGTCGGTTAATCCCTGTGTCTATTGCATGTTGTCGCGCCAGTTTGCGCGACTGATGTTATAGGCTGATCCATTAATACCCATTAACACTCTTGGTTCCCAGCAGGGAATTAACATTAGGATTTTGCGCTATGCACACGATTAACCATTACATTAATGGCGGCCACACTTCGCCTAGCCAACGTACACAAGCGATTTTTGAACCCGCTACCGGAGAGCAAAGCGCTACCGTTTCTTTAGCCAGCGCTGCGGATGTTGTAGATGCCATTGAAATAGCCCAAAAGGCACACGAGTCTTGGTCTAAGGTCACGCCGCTAAACCGTGCGCGCGTCCTGTTTAAGTTCAAGGCGTTAGTCGAAGCTAATATGGATCAGATGGCCGAACTTATCACCCGCGAGCACGGTAAAGTGCTTGATGATGCCAAAGGTGAAATTATTCGTGGTCTTGAAGTCGTTGAGTTTGCTTGTGGTATTCCTCATCTACTCAAAGGCGAGCATACCGAGCAAGTTGGCGGTGGTGTTGATGCTTGGACACTGAATCAATCATTGGGCGTGGTAGCGGGTATTGCACCGTTTAACTTCCCAGTGATGGTGCCAATGTGGATGTTCCCTATCGCAATTGCCTGCGGTAATAGCTTTATCATGAAGCCGTCTGAAAAAGATCCAAGCTCAGTCATGCGTATGGCTGAACTCCTTACCGAAGCGGGCTTACCTGATGGCGTATTCAACGTTGTTAACGGTGACAAAGAAGCAGTAGATACACTACTCACTCATAAAGATGTACATGCTATTAGCTTTGTCGGTTCAACTCCAATTGCGGAATATATTTACGCAACGGCATCTGCACATGGCAAGCGCGTTCAAGCATTGGGCGGCGCTAAAAACCATATGGTACTCATGCCTGACGCTGATTTAGATCAAGCGGTTGGCTCATTAATGGGCGCGGCATACGGCAGTGCTGGCGAGCGTTGTATGGCGATATCTGTGGTACTGGCAGTGGGTGATTCAGGCGACGCTCTGGTCGAAAAACTATTGCCTCAAATTAAGTCACTTAAAGTCGGCAACGGTGTCACTCCTGAGATGGACATGGGGCCACTTATCTCTGCGCAGCATTTAGAGAAAGTGACTAACTATATTGAAACTGGCGTGAACGAAGGCGCTAAGTTACTCGCTGATGGTCGCCAGCTAACAGTGACGGATCATGAACAAGGCTACTTCCTAGGCGGTTGTTTGTTTGACCATGTCACACCTGAGATGACTATCTATAAAGAGGAGATTTTTGGCCCAGTACTCGCCATTGTGCGCGTAAAAGATTACGCCGAAGCATTGCAACTCATCAACGACCATGAATTTGGTAACGGTACCGCTATCTTTACCCAAAGCGGTGAAGCTGCACGTCACTTCTGTCACCACGTACAAGTGGGCATGGTCGGTGTCAATGTGCCTATTCCAGTGCCAATGGCATTTCATAGCTTTGGCGGCTGGAAACGCTCACTGTTTGGTCCTTTGCATATGCATGGTCCAGATGGAGTGCGCTTTTACACCAAGCGCAAAGCCATTACTGCCCGCTGGCCTCAGCCAAGCAAGCAGTCAAAAGCTGAGTTTGTAATGCCAACGATGAAATAGCACCTAGATGCGCAGTTAACGCTGCGCATTTGCCGTTTAAATATAACCATAAAATGGACAGTTCAATGCCGATAGGAATCGATTCAATTATTGATTTTTCAGCGATAAATACCGCTGTTGAACGCTACAAACTCAGTGCCGAAAAAGTATTGCAGGGCGACCCTGAGCAGCACTTACAGAATCATTACTCAAGTGACTGCGACCAATTCCATGCTGGCGTTTGGCAGGGTGATATAGGTTGCTGGAAAGTGGCTTATAGCGAACATGAATATTGTGAAATCCTATCGGGTGCCAGTGTTATTACTGACAGTAACGGTACCCAAATGACCGTTAAAACCGGTGATAGGTTTGTGATCCCGGCAGGCTTTAAAGGTACCTGGCAGGTACTTGAGAGCTGCCGAAAAGTATATGTGATTTTCGAGCCTAATCAGCAGTAACGAAATCATTATCAGCCATGAGGTCGTAGCTAACGCTGCTGTTTGGCAAACCGAAAGATGCTTAAAACATAAAAATAGAGCATCTAAGTCAACATAGTAAAATGGAGATACTACCGTGTATAAAAAATTCAATAAAAAACGGATTGCCCTCGTTGTCGGTCTTACCTTATCAACAGCGCTAATTGCACCTCTAGCTCAAGCTGAAGTGTCAGGCGAAATTGGCGTCACCAATGATTATCGCTTTCGCGGTGTGTCACAAACCGCCGGTGACTTTGCCGTGCAAGGCAGCGTTGATTTCAGCATGGACAACGGCCTATTTTTAGGTGCTTGGGCAAGTAACGTCGATGATGACAGCTATGATGCTGATGTCGAAATCGATATATATGCGGGCTACGCTGGCGCTTTTGGCGAAGATGAAGCGATAGAATACGATGTCACTTTGACTTACTACACTTACCCAGGACAAGATGAAAGCACGCAGTATTTAGAAGCTTCTGTTGGTCTTTACTTTGCTGACTTTCATCTAGCACAGTGGTACACCAACGACTACTCAAATGCAGATATATCACTTAACTACACCGAACTTAACTACTCTTATGAAATTGCTGAAAACTGGAGTATTGATGCCCACGTAGGTTATAGCTATGGTGACGGTGCTGACTATGATTGGGGTGAAGACTATGTCGATTACTCTATTGGTGTTTCGACAGAACTGGGCGGCGTGGCGTTATCTGTAGCCTGGTTAGACACTAACTTAAGCAGCGACAATATCATCGACTCTTCAGAGCCTTGGAGAAATGACGGTACTGTACTAGCATCAGCAAGCTACGCTTTCTAAGCCACATGTTGCGAACCTAATTCCCTCCCGATAAAAACCGCCTAATGGCGGTTTTTTTATGAGGTATTCACCAAAGCTCAGGGTGATGACCTTTACTTGGGTATTAAAATAACCTCCTCATCGCTGAGCTATTAGCCTACAGCTGACACAACTCAACCCACTGTTGTGCATTTGAAACGATCAGACGTTGTCATCCTTTACCGAAAATAGACCGATACACAAAATCCCTTGGCTACACTAAAATAGATCCTAGTGATCGAAAATTACAAATCTTGGCAAACTGTGCTCTGGCTACTTTAAAAAAATGACCAGCCAGAGTATCTTAGCCTTAAGGCTCAAGGTTTAAAAATTGGATTAAAGCAAAAGGAATAAATATGACGCCAACACTAGTTAAAATCGCTGTTATTGCTCTCGGTATTTTTTTGGTCTACAAATTGATTTTCAGCGGTAAGAAAGGATTAACCGTATTTGAGATGCACTTTAAAGAGGGCCGACTCAGCTCCCACAAAGGTAAAATCCCAGAAAAGTTTGAAAAAGAGTGTCGCGCTATCGCTAAATCTAACAAGCTCACTTGCACCGTTAGAGCAGAAAAGCTCGGTGGAGTCAGACTGCATGTGTCGGCGAATGTCGGCGATGACGTCACTCAAAGGATCAGAAATATGTTCCCGTTTGAGTATTATGATAAAAAGCAGGTTGATAATAGCCGTAAAACATCTTAACGATTGCAAGCTTGAGAGCGTAAAGGTGATTTACGCTCATTGATTTTTTTCCTATTCTTTCTCTTCCGCTTCTTTGGTCAGTTCATCATTAATGATAGGCGTACTATCACTTACCATAGGCGCCTGCCTTGACCCCATCACGTCGTCATCAGAACTGGCTGATACAGAATAACTGGCATTGGAACCACAGGCCGACAATACAAAAAGCACAGACAAAATAGCGAAAAACTTCATTGATAAATCCTTTTATATAAATTGAACTAATGCACCATGGATTAGGGCTAAGCTCAGTTGAATTCTGTTGCTGTTATCCTATATGAATGACTCTCTAACAGTAAATGCTATTTTTGCGAGCAAATGTGTGCAGCCCATTTATGGGGCGGTTGTTCTTTCGAGCTTAGTTTTTGTTCGATTATTTACCGTGAGGAATAATGATTTTAGTACAAGGCTTGAGCAATGATTTAGCAGTTTAAGCAAAAAGCTCGTAACGCATTCTAGTCATAAAAGACTAAAAGCATTGAAACGAACCCTAAGGGCCGCGCTTCTTGACTATTTTTACGGTGTTGTAGGCTATTTGTGGAGAATGACTAAACGACATAGCCTCCGCCTTGTCAAAACAGCCAATAAACGGCGGCAAAAACAACCGTGAAAGATCTACTGCCCCAAGTAAAATAGTCTTAATCTATCGCTATCGTCATATCGGAAAAATCAGCAGATGGCTGCTTGGTGATCACCAGAGTGACTTGTGCCATAGTAATGCCAAACTTGATGATATCGCTACGATTGATAATGGTATTTTCATCCACTAGATACATCCAATCATCGAAGCGTACTTGATATTCACTGTCATCAACGGGCAGTAACATTTCATACTCCCACTGTAGCGCCATGCCAACAGCGCGGCCCGTGGCATCACCTAAAATATCATTCGCCCCACCAGAATAGTTGCCCTCGCCTAAGCTGATGATATTCCAAATACGAGTTTGCTTCTCACCGTCATCATAGATAAACCACTCTTTTATCTCGCCGTTATCACCGTCCCAGTGAGCAAACATTTTGACGGTAAAACGTCGTACAACATGGCCACTAAAATCTTCAACCACACCGTGGGCCGTTAGTGAACCCTCAAAGAACTGCTTTAAATCCAGGTTTGGAGTACTACCTTGGTAATCTTCGATATCGCGACTGGAGCACGCATTAAGTAATAGCGCGACACACAGGGTAAACAAAATCCTAAATGGCACTGTAGCCAAAAACCTAATGTCTTTCTGTTTGCTTAACAATCGCATGCAACCTCTCCTAATAACTGTTTTCTAAGGCTTGGGCGACTGGTTTGATCCGACAACCAAATCGATAAGAAGTCGTCACTAAAACCTGCCGGCATAGCCTTAGACAGTGGTTTTCCGTTGAAATAAAATTGGCTGACTTGCGGACTCATCACCTTGAGGCTCAACTTGTCGCCTTCGGTAACATCAGGCCAAAGCTCACTAAGAGTGGTTTGCCACTGCAGCTGACGACTGTCGTCTAGCCCGAGATGCTGCCATTGATCTAAAGTTGCTTCAAGCAAGCGTGAACTGGGGATATCCTGATAGTACTCAATGTCTAATACCAGCGGATACTGCCCTTGGCTATAAGCGCCATCAGGCGTCAGTAACCTTGCGCGGTAAAGCGTGAACCACCACCACTGCATCTCGCCTCGCCCCACTTCTTGAAATGATGCAACACTGTCAGCAAAACTCTGCTCAACTTTAGCGTCTACTGTAGAGGGTAAATCTGGCGTGGGATTAGGGGGAATGGTGTGAGTCAGTTCCTCAACCGACCCCTCTTGCGCAAGGCAAGCAGCGCTAAACATGAAGGCGGTGAATAAGATAGCGCGATTTACAACAGAATAACCCATGTTGACCATTCCTATAAAATCATCCAGAGAACAAACGGGGCGTTAATCCTTGAGCATTCGCCTGCTGATATTGACGAATATAGGGAATATTACGCTCCAGATGGCAAACAAGATCATTGCACTGCTTAAATACTCCAGCGGCAGCTGAACTGCGTCAAAGCGCGCTCCAGCTAAATAGCTGATACAGCCAAACACACCTCCGAGTAAAGCATTGATATACCACGGTAGTTTTTGAGTAAACGCCAAACTGTAACCTAGACTGATAGCAAAGTGGCACCAAAGTAATATCAGCCAATAAGGCGTCTCACTAAAATGAAAAACACCGCTAAAGATCAACCAAGAATCAACAGCCATTCCCAATAGCACCACTTTCAGCATGAGCATAAAATCAAGCTGCATCCGGCTTGATAAGATGAAGTGAAACAACAACAAACCTAAGCTAAGTCCCAATCCGCTATTCTGGTACAAAATAGATAACCACCACACACATTGGAACATTAGCAAATTAACGACCGTTAAATATTGCGATGCTAACTTATCGACGCAAGCCTGAAACATATTAACCCTGTTGCTGCGTAAGGCGATATTGCGGTCTAACCGCGACTAGGTGAACCGCACTGGTGGTGCGTTCAAGAAAGCCACCTTCACAATAACTTAGGTAGAATTTCCACATACGGATAAAATCATCGCCATAACCTAGCGCCTTAATTTTTGGTAACGCAGCGTCGAAATTGTCCTGCCAGTCCTTGACGGTTTTAGCATAGTCCAAGCCCATATCATCCACTGACCAAGTGACAAAATCAGTGTGTTTAGTCAGCTCATTAGTCATGCGCGTTACAGACGGTAAACAGCCACCAGGGAAAATATAGCGCTGAATAAAATCAACACTCTTGCGATAACTGTTATAGCGCTGATCGACGATGGTGATCGCTTGAATTAATAAGCGTCCATTGGGCTTTAACAGTGCTTGTAGCTTCTTAAAGAATCCGGGCAAGTACTCATGCCCTACCGCCTCAATCATCTCAATAGAAACCACGCGATCGTATGCTCCGGTTAAGATCCGATAGTCGTCTTTAAGCAAGGTAACACTGTCCGTTAACCCTTCCTCTGCCACTCGCGCGACTGCATATTCAAACTGGGCATCAGAAATGGTTGTTGTGGTCACTTTCACGCCGTAGTGCTTAGCAGCATAAATGGCGAGGGCTCCCCAACCAGTGCCGACCTCAAGCAGTGTTTGTCCAGCTTTCAAGTCGAGTCGCTCACAAATAGTCTTAAGTTTATGTTGCTGTGCTTCCTCTAATGAGGCGTCAACGTGCGGATACAACGCACTTGAATACAGCATCTCTTTATCAAGAAAGGCTTGGTACATGTCATTGCCTAAGTCGTAATGGGCCAAAATATTCTTCTTTGAGCCTGCTTGCGTATTACGTTTGAACAGATGAGCGACTCTGCTAAAAGGAGTGGTCAACCAAGATAACTTTTGCTCCAATTTATCCAGCAAAGGCAGGTTTTTAGCAAAGATCTGTACCACCTTGGTGAGATCGGGACTGGTCCAGTCGTTTTGAATGTAGGCTTCACCCGCACCAATAGAGCCAGACAACAAGATCTGCCGATAGAAACGGGGATGCTTGACGACTAACGTTGCATGTAGATCTGAATCCTTGCTGCCGAACTCATAGCTATTGTCGCCATCGATCAAACTTAAGTGACCATCGGCTAATCCTGGCAATACGCTTAATAATAGCTTTCTCGCTAAGCTATCGGGTAAAGCTGCGCTAGTCAGACTTTTCTTGGTTACTGTATTGTCCATTATTATCTCTCCGCTGACTTGTCTGGATGCCCAATAAAAGGCACGCGCTTAATAAATAGTTTCAATGCTTGCCAATAGATCCCTTGCACTATTTTGAGTGTCATAAAGGGAAACTGCAGCAGCATTGTGCGTAAACTATGGTGGCTCATTTCCCGTCGAAATAAACACAAGTTAACATCAAATAATTTTTGCGTACTTCGATTCTCAATCCCGACTTTGACAGACGAAGATGGCGGCTCTATACGCCATATGTATTTCATGTTTAAGTCCATAAAGGGCGACACATGAAATGCCTTATCACTGGGCTGCGGATTATTGAGATCAACAAGGTAGTAATGACGTTGATTCCACGGCGTATTACTGACTTCAGCCAACATGTATCTGACTTCGCTACCTTGGTAGCAAAAGAAACAATTAATCGGACTAAAATAGATACCAAAGTGCCTTACCTGACCCACAAAAAGCACTCGATCACACTCAATATCACCGCCTAAATCATCGACTTTATCCAACACTCTTGCTTTGAGGTTATCAGCGATAATAGCGGAGTCAGAAGTCTTTACCTGTGCACTTAGATAATCTTTTTGATTAAACATCAGTGGCGCAAAACCTGTGGTTGAAAATAACCAACTCATCTGTTCGATCACGTTAAGCTCGTCAAGATCGAGCACCAACATTGCTATTTCATAATCAAAATTATGTTTACGTGGACTATAACGTCGATGTTTAACATCCCCTTTATAAATACCGCTATTTAGCTCGATATTCATAGGCGTAGCCCAAATGTTCCACACACATCAAATGCGCTGTGAACACCATCTTCATGGAAGCCGTTATACCAGTAAGCACCAGCAAAATGAGTATGATTAACGCCTGAGATCAATGACCTTTGAGATTGAGCTAGCAAGGTTTGTTCGTTAAATACCGGATGTGAATAATTAAAGCTGCGCACTATTTTGTTTGCATCTATTAGCTCAGACTGGTTCAAGGTGACGCAAAAGGTGGGCGCATCGCTGGGTAGACACTGCAATATATTCATATTGTAAGTGACCGATGCTTGCTTCTTGATATCACCATCTAAGCGATAATTCCAACTTGCCCAAGCAGTCTTTCGCTGCGGCAATACTGACTCATCACAGTGCAAAACCACTTCATTATTTTGATAAGTCAGTTTACTCAATACTTGTTGTTCATCCTCGCTCGCATCGCTTAACATCGCCAGCGCTTGATCGCTATGACAGGCTAGGATCACCTCATCGAACTCCAACCATTTATCGTTGACCTTAATTTTTACGCCTACATCATTGCGTTCAATCGCAGTAACAGGGCTATTCAAATGAATAGAGGAGGAAAAAGGGGCGGTTAAGTCAGGAATATAGCTACGAGATCCGCCTTCAAGTACATACCATTGCGGTCTATCGGCAATGTTTAACAAGCCGTGGTTCTGAAAGAACCGGATAAAAAACCGTAGCGAGAAGGCCTTCACATCCTCTATGCTCGATGACCAAATGGCCGCGCCCATAGGCAGTATGTAATGCAAACTGAAGAACTCACTAAAACGCTCTTTTTCGAGTAATTCACCTAATGTTTGATAAGCGTAATGGTCGTCTGAGTATGCCTGCTTACATAACTTGTTAAAGCGTAAAATATCTCTAATAAACAGCCAAAAATGGGGGCGAAATAGATTGCGCTTCTGCGCAAAAAGGCTAGACAAGGTATTGCCATTATATTCAAGCTTAGTCAGCGAGTTGTGTACGCTGAAACTCATTTCGGTGGGAAGGGCCTTAACGTTAAGGCGTGCCAGCAACTGCTCAAACCGCGGATAAGTGCGGTCATTAAACACGATAAAACCAGTATCAATAGCATAGCGTTTGCCATCCATATCGACATCGACAGTCGCGGTATGCCCACCAATATAATCATTAGCTTCAAACACACTGACATCGTGCTTCTGCGATAAAATATACCCACATGTAAGACCTGAAATACCCGATCCTACAATGGCAATTTTTTTGCGTTTATGACGGTTTGCTGCAGATTCCATTAGCGCACCTTCCTATTATCTGTTGGCTTATTTGAATGTGGGTTAGCCTCAGGCGCAGTCACTTGTTCCGTTGCTGATGCTTGACTTGGCTGGACCATTTTTTGCCAAATACCACGGGGCAACAAGGATATAAACTTTAAAATGAGGGTAAAGCGGCGTGGAAAGTGTATCTCTTGACGGCCTTTTTCGAGCCCTTGCCTTATCGCAGCTGACGCTTGAATAGGTGTTTGCTGCATTGGCATCGCAAAATTATTTTTATCAGTGAGTGGGGTCTTTACAAATCCAGGGCAAATAACACTCACGCCAATACCATGAGGCTTTAGATCCAATGACAAACTGCTGGCTAAATATTGCACTGCCGCTTTTGATGCACCATATGCCTCAGCCCTTGGAAACGGCAGATACACCGCACTAGAACCCATTAATCCAATACGACCCCCCGTTTTGATTAAGGGTAAGAAAGCCGCTAAACAGTGCCCCATAGAGATCACATTAGTGCGAATGACTCGCTCGAATAACTGGCCGTCAAAATGCATAGCATCATCAACATACTCACAGGTTCCTGCATTCAAGATGACTAAGTCGAGCTGCACTTGTTGTGCTTTTATCAAGTCAGCTTGTACGGCGATAGCGTCAGTATCATTAATATCAAATAACAGCTTTGTTGCGCCAAAAAGTGTAGCAAGCCCTTGCTCATTACGACCACAGGCATAGACTTGCCAGCCCTGCGCTAAATAGTCATAAGCAAGCTGCAAACCTATGCCTGAGCTGGCACCGGTGATCAGCACGCTTTTTTGTGTTTGGGTTGCCCCTGTCATTGTGGTCATTTAGCCACCTTTGACTTGATAAAACCAATTAACCCACCGACGATAGGCAGCTGCTCATAAAGCATTGCACCGAGATCAAAGTAGTCTTGATGATGATTAATTTTGTCGGTAAACATCAGTAAGCTCATACCATCTACGCTAATGATGTTACCCGTATTCAGCTTAGGGTGAACCAAGTTCATGGTCCATTTTAATGCGGCGGCACCGTCATCTCGCACCACTTGATGTATAACAAAATCTATCGATTCTACATTTTGATAAAGCGTTTCAAAGTAACTTGTTAACGCGGTTAACCCAGCAATTTTATGCAGTGGGTCAATGAAACAAATGTCTTCAGAGTAGATATCTCCAAGTAACCCTAGGTTGTCTTTATTAAGCTGCTTATAGACAGAAACAAAGCGCTCAATAATCTCTTGAGACAGGATATAGTCACTGGCTTGTTGGTTGTCTAATGTCGCATTAGCACTATTCTTGGCGACGGTCATTTCGGCGACCAAAACATCCATGGTTGTATCTGCAGTGATTGTCATCCGAAAATCTCCTTATCTAAATCTACCGCTGCCATTGGGTTGTTACCGCGCTTCATCGCAGCTAACTCTCTTAACGCTCGCTCACGGGCAAGTTTGTGATCGACGATTGGGCAAATATAGTGATGTTCTGAAAAAAGTTGCGCTTGAATCGGTATTTTAAGTTTATGAATTAACTTCAAATCCACACTATCAAGCTCTGGTAGATAGTTACGAATAAACTCACCAGCAGGATCAAACTTTTCGCACTGTGAAATAGGATTAAAGACTCTAAAATAGGGTTGAGCGTCACAACCTGTGCCCGCAGACCATTGCCAACCACCGTTATTAGCCGCTAAATCACCATCAATAAGTTTCTGCCTGAAGTAACGTTCACCCCAACGCCAATCAATCAGCAGATGTTTAGTCAAAAAGCTCGCGACTACCATCCTTAAACGGTTATGCATCCAACCTGTTTGATTGAGCTGGCGCATCGCCGCATCCACCAGTGGATATCCGGTGCGGCCATCACACCAAGCTTTAAACTCTGTTTCATTATTTCGCCAAACGATATTGTCGGCTAATGGATTAAAGTTCTGCGCTTTTGAAAGCCGAGGAAAGGCCACCAGCAAGTGACGATAAAACTCTCGCCAGATGATCTCATTTAGCCAGCAACGGCCGGGGCTTTCATCGTGGACTAATGCATCGGGATAATGGCTGAGCAGTGCCACAATGCATTGCCGTGAACTGAGAATGCCGACAGCAAGATAGCCCGATATTTGACTGGTGCCATCAATGGCAGGAAAGTCTCTAGACGCCTTATAGTCTGCCGCTTTAGTTAACGCAAATTCTCGTAATTGGGCTAACGCAGCATGCTCTCCAACAGCCCAGGCTTTGCTACACACTTTTGCACACTGCAGTCGAACAGGTTCAGTCACCCTGATAGGTGCAGCGATTGCATTCGGAGTAACGAGTGTGTGTATTGGCTTAGATCTGGCTATTTCACGCCACTTTTTACCAAACGGGGTAAATACCTTATACATCTTTCCCGCTAAGTTGAGCACGCTCAATGGGGCTAACAGGCAATGCTGCTGATATAGGCTTAAATTCACCTTTGCGGCGACAGCGAGATCGCGCTGACACTCATTAAACTCAGGCTCACTGCTGGCAAATACACTATCGACCTGCCACTGCTCAACATATTGTTTTAGATATGCTGGAATATCGTCAAAGGTATTAAGGTGATAAACGTCCAACGGGATCCCAAGGGCGGCAAGAGCGACAGCCAATTCATTTAGCTGCCGTTCGATAAAGTCTAACTGAATTGGCGCGACATCATGTTGTTGCCACTGCTGCGGCGTTGCAATAAAAATAGCCCGCAGCAACAGGCCTTTGCTTGCTGCATGTTCGCAAGCCGCCGTTAATGTTTGGTTATCTTGCACCCGCAGATCGCTTCGAAACCAAACCAGTGTATTTACCTTTTCAGCCGCCATAATTAATCATCCTTGTTTCCACTTAATCTTGTCTCATTGTTCGGTGTCATTATTTCGATATCGGTATCAACAATGCTATTCGCTACCCCATCCTTAGCCACAATGTCTTTAATACTGAGATGACTTAGGCCCAAGCGTTGATTCACGCTTTTGGCATAGATCCCCACCAGATTGATACTGCCAAGGTTGGATTGCATCAGCAGCTCAAACTCTCGTTTATCGACATTATTAAACTGGGGGTGAGCGATCAGCAGTATCTGTTTCGAGGGTATTCGTTGAGCAATAAACCCCAACTCATTAACCTTAGTAATATTGATCTGTTGATGTTTCACTTTATAGGCGCTCAGTTCGGCAGAAAACATCAATGGACTCCAATGGGGTTCCTTGCCAATACAGACCAATAGCGTCATGGCTAAGCTATCTTCTTGTAGCAATGCCAACCGCCGCGCCGAAAAATAGGCTGCCAATTCATTACTGAGCCAAGCTTGAATACTTGCAGCATCCTTTCGCTCTCCCATCGTGGCTTCATGTCCACTTAGCCAGGGCCAGTAAAGGCAGGTTTTTAACACGCTAAATGGGTAGCGCGCTGTTAATACGTTTAATTTTTTATGTAAGTCAGTGGCATTAAAATCAATACAGCACTGATTCAAAAAGATGATCTTGTCCTGCCAAAAACTCATCTCAACAGCACTCAGCGAAGTATTTTTAGCCAAAGGTTTGGCCGTCGCTTTGATAACTGATGCTTTGAGAAAGGGTTTTACTTTACTAATAGAGACCCCTTTATTGAGCCAATAAAGGATCTCCTCTATTTGCATTAACTGTGCATGGCTATAAAGCCGGTGCCCCTTTGCTGTTCGCTTAGGGACAACTAAACCATAACGGCGTTGCCACGCTCTTAATGTCACCGGATTAACCCCAGTACGGTCAGCGGCTTCACCTATAGTGAGCCACTTATCTTCCGCAATGAAGGGCTTAATCTGAGTCATAGTCGTGGCCGCTAACTTAGTACGCGTAACGCAGTTTAAGCTCTTCTGGATGCGGATTCAGATAGACTTGATTCTCAATATAAGGCGTTGGAAACTCACGGATATAATGGTTAATCAAGGTCATTGGTACCAAGATGGGTTGCAAACCTTGGTTATACTTTAAGATTGATTCAGCTAGCTCCTCTTTCTGCGCACTCGATAAGTGTTTTTTAAAGTAGCCTTGCATGTGCTGTAGCGCACTGGTGTGATTCTTTCGAGTCGCTTTAATCTTAAGGATCTGCATAAAGCCGGTGAAATACTCTTCGGCAATTTTATCTAAATCACCGGTCATATCCGCTAGTAACGGTCCCAGCTCGCGATACAGCTTCGGACAATGCGCCATTAGCATGTATTTATAACGCACGTGGAAATTTAAGACATTACTCTTAGTAAAACCAGACGCCTGCAGGCAATGCCAATCATGATATGCGTAAACGCGAGTGAAAAAATTCTCACGAATAACCAAGTCATGCAGCCTGCCCTCCTCCTCAACAGGTAATAAAGGATAACGTTCCATCAACTTACGCGCATAAACGCCAATGCCTGATTTCCAGCCATTATTAGTCCCTAGCTTGTATTCCGTCACACGTTCCATACCGCAAGTCGGCGATTTTGCACATAAAATGTAACCACCCAAAAAGCCTAGTTGTTCCACTTTTTTAGTGCTGAACTCATTCAGTTTATCGGTGACATCAATTGAGCCATCGGCACTTTTAACGTAAATAACATCACCGTCTTTTTCAAGTCTAACCGACTTTCTTGGCGCGCCCATACCGATTGCCATTTCAGGGCAAACAGGCACGTAATCGAAATGAGGAGCTATCTCTTTACGGCAATAGCCTGATGCTTTATGTCCGCCGTCGAAACGGACTTTCTCCCCAAGTAAGCAGGCGCTAATTCCGATTTGAATTTTGTCTGAATTAAAATGGCTCATGATATTACTCCCTTAATTTTGAAGTCATTACGCAACATACTTGTACAAGGATCACTTTTTTGTACAAGTGTGAAATTTAGTATGGCACTCCTTTGCATTTTGGCAAAAAAAACGCCAGCTAATTGCTGGCGTTTTTAATAATTAAAAAATAGATTTGAGTTTATTAACGTTCTCTATTAGCAAACCTTTCCAAGCTCCATACCACTAAGATACCGGCTAACATGGCGATAACGGCATAGGTAAGCAATGACGCTTGTCCGGTTACCTGCTCATACTGCAGCGGCGATAGGATACGTTCATCTAGCGGTACCATCTCTCCTTTAGAGTTCTCTCGAAAACTAAGCACCTCTTTCCAAGGCCAGATTTTACCTAACGTACCCAGCATTAATCCGGTTAAGAACACCAATGTTGCGTCGTGATACTTACGCAACAGAAGAGACAACACATGACTAAAACTCAATAACCCCGTTGCAGCTCCAGCTGCAAACGTTGCCATAATCGCCAGATCAAAACTTTTAACCGCGCCCATAACCGAGGTGTACAGACCGAGTAGCAATAAAATAAAACTACCGGAAATACCCGGTAAAATCATCGCCGTAATAGCGATGCAGCCACCGATGAATACATTCAGATAAGTCATTTCTAACGCAATAGGGTTCAACATGGTGATCCCCCACGCGATAACGATACCAATAACAAATAAAACCAAGCGACCTAAAGTGAAACCCTTAACCTGTTTCAACATATGCACCACTGAAATGAGGATTAAACCAAAGAAAAATGACCAAACAGGAATAGGATGCGTATGTAATAAGTAGGAGATCAACTTAGCTAAGGTGAGAATACTGGTTAAGATCCCACCAAAGACACACACTAAGAATGGGCCATTGATATGCATAAAGGCCGCTTTAATACCTTGCTCTTTAATCACCCAAAACAAAGAGGGTCTAATCTTTTTAATACTGTCGAGCAGCTGATCTAAGATACCGGTAATAAAGGCGATAGTACCGCCCGAAACACCCGGTACAACATCTGCTGCGCCCATTGCCATCCCTTTAAGGTAGGTCTTTAAATAATTCACTTTATTCCCTAATATCAGTCAAAAACTGGTTTCTGCCAAAATTATACTTCTCTATCCTCTATAAAAGGAAATGAAGTTTATCTTTACCCCGAAATGAGTCTGACGCTAGTAATTGATGTTAATTCAATGTTAACCTCATCCGACCAGTAAGGTTCACAAGGAAGAAGATGAGCAACGCAGCCCACAACAACAAGCCGACAAAAGTGATGTCACTCTACAAGCGTGTGACCCGATTGCCTTTTGGCAATAAGATATTTTCACTCATGGTCTGCCGAATGGCGCCTTACTTCGGTACAGTTAACCCTTTTATTAGTGAATTAAAAGTGAATAAATGCGTTTGTCTCATTAAAAAACGCAAATCAGTTCATAATCATATTAAAACGGTACATGTCATCGCGATCTGTAACGGTCTTGAGATGGCGATGGGCACGATGGCCGAAGCTTCTATTCCCAACCATTTACGTTGGATCCCAAAGGGGATGAGTGTTGATTACACCGCTAAAGCGGGTAGCGACATCACCTGTGTGGCAGAAGTTACGCCTGAGCAATGGGCAGTGGGTGATATGTTAGTCGCTGTCACGGCTTACGACACAGAAGGTGTCGTTGTGGTGCGGGGATCGATTAAATTATGGATCTCAGAGAAACCACCGAAAAAATAACATGCCTTAATCGCCGGCTAATGAAATAACCCTTCATTGGCCGGGTAGATCCTGCTATTATTTCGGCAATTATCGAAACATAGATGCTTAAATCCAGTGTCTAGCGTAAATCAACTGAATCGAGCTTATGAACATTGACGTCGCAGCCAAAGCACTAAAAGAACTTGGACACCCAACGAGACTGACGTTGTTTCGTTGTCTTGTAAAAGCAGGATATGCAGGCTTACCGGTCGGGCAACTGCAAGAAACATTACAGATCCCGAATTCAACCTTGTCACATCACCTTTCAAGCTTAATGTCTGCAGGACTTGTGAAGCAACAAAGAGAGGGACGAGTGTTGCATTGTATCCCTCAGTTTGATTGCTTAGACGGGCTAATTTCATTTCTGCAAGATGAGTGCTGTACCGACGAAAAGTGTTAAGCGCAGTTAACACTTACTCAGCAAGGTAGAGATGCCCCGTTTTGACAAAAATAATGGTGTCCTGTTCAACAAAAGGAAAATGCTCACTCATATGTGGGCTCCGCAGCCAGGTGTATTGCGGGTAAGCGCCATGCTCATCGTTAAACTCACCACTAATAACAAAGATCTCCTCGCCGCCAAAATGACGATGTGCTTGAAAACGCTCTCCGGCAGGCCATTTAACCAATGCCACATGCTCATGCTCAAACTCATGGAGAGGCATAACCTGTAAACCACCCATTCCTTGGCGCCAATCATGAGTGTGAGTGCTTACTCTCACCGTTTTTAAATCATGCTTATCAAACTGGTTTAACTTTACTAGCAGTACGCAGCCATCTTGGCTAAACGGTGCATGAGCACTCCCCGGTGGGTTACGAATATAAGTGCCCGCAGGATAATCACCGTCTTCATCAGAGAACACTCCCTCTAGCACTAAAATCTCTTCACCATAAGGGTGATAGTGACTCTTAAAGCGCGCCCCTGCGATGTATTTAACGATGCTGGTCGTGTGACCACTTTCAGCTGCAGCGCGTTCAAGCGGCTTACGAAATACCGTAGGAGAAGGACTGTCTAACCAGGGTAACTCTTGGGTTTTAATAACCACTTTTTGACTCAAGTCCATATTTAACATCAATTGCTCCTTCACCTTTAATAAAATTGCGGTTAATTACGGCCAGCCATAACGCCGCCATCCACATCCCAAATCGCCCCTGTAACCCAGGCGGCTTGATCTGATAATAGATGCACAATCGTTTGCGCGACATCAATGGCAGTACCGACTCTACCAATGGGGTGAAAAGCATCGAATCCCGAGATAGCCTCATCCAACTCTTCAGGCTTGATAAACGCCGCATAGATGGGTGTTTTAACCACGGCGGGGGCAACAGCATTCACGCGAATATTGCTATCAGCCAGCTCCATCGCCATATGTTGTGTCAGTGCATGTAATCCCGCTTTGGCCATTGAATAGGCTGATGATGGCGTGGCTTTAACCGCTTGCTTAGCCCACATAGACCCTATATTGACGATACTGCCGCCACCGTGCAACTGCATATTACTCGCAACCACTTGCGACATTTGAAACAGGGCTTTATTGAGTTGCATGTAAATATCGTAGTCAGCAGAGGAATGCGCTAAGAAGGGCTTAGGGTTGAAGTAACCCGCCGCATTCACTAAGTAATCTATTTTACGCTCCAGTGTGCTTAACGCTGTGGCTAATCGCTCTACATCTGTCTCCTGTTGCAGGTCAGCTTGTATGGTGCTCACGGCGCCCAAAGCAGATAGCTGCGTGGCGGCAATATTGAGTTTATCAACATTGTTGCCGATGATAATCACTTCTGCACCCTGCTTTAGCAGCAGCTTAGCCGTTGCCAGCCCAATGCCGCTTGATCCACCCACAACGATGGCTAGTTTTTTATCATTGATCTTGTTACTCATAAGGCTCACTCATCTGATTTAGTGTGGTAACCTTAAACAATGAATATATGTCTGAATAGTAAGCACAAATTAGTACCATAGGTACTTTTTGGTACATATTTATGAATCTAAAAGAAAAATTAATTCCAAGAAAATCGGGCCCGGCTAAAACAGCCAGAATGGTAGAGACAATTGTTGGCTGTAAATGGTCATTAACTGTCTATCAGCTGCTGGAAGATGACATCAATCGCCCTGGCGAAATGGTCAAATCGGTAGAGGGTTTAACCACAAAAGTGTTGAACCAGTGCTTAAAACGCAATATCGAATTTGGTATTTTGCAGAAGGTCAGTTATCCAGAGATCCCACCACGAGTCGAATATAACGTGACCGACTTTGGGCAAAAGTTTGTGCGTATTTTAAAAGACTTAGAGTCACTACAACTTGAGATAGATAACTAGAAGAGGACACCATGCAACAAGGCGTACTGACCCGATGGGATGATGCAAAAGGCTTTGGTTTTATAACCCAAGCAAATGACAGTAATGACATTTTTGTACATGTATCCAGTTTCAAATCAAAAGTTCAACGCCCTAAAAATGGCGATGTTATTAGTTTCAAGAATACTAGAAATAGTAAGGGTAAGTCGCAAGTCAGTATGGCTAAAATCATAGGGCAAGCCCCAGGCACGACAAAAATGGCTAAGCGCTCGGCCAAATTAAGCATGGTCAGTTTATTTGCTATCACTGCAATCATCAGCGCAATTGTACTTTATCAATTTGCTTTACTGCCGCTAACCGCGCTTATCTACATGTTCGTCATGTCGAGTATGACCTTTATTGCCTATGCACTGGATAAACGCGCCGCACGCCAGCAGCGCTGGCGCGTTAAGGAATCGACATTACATCTATTTTCCCTGCTTGGTGGTTGGCCTGGCGCTCTGATTGCGCAGCAACTTCTTAGGCATAAGTCCGCTAAAACCCCGTTTAAAGTGCTGTTATGGCTAACCATACTGCTTAACATTGGCATTAGCTACATCGTTCTCTTTACGCCACAGGGCGCTGAGTATTTTCAACAGTTCCAGCGCATGCTCTAAACGACTGTAGATTTACCTGTGGGTATCGAGTCTATATGATTGCAATCAAACTGAATTTAACTCAAACAAACTCAACCAAAGTGAATTAATATGAAAATGATATTAGCGGTAGTCGTCATTGCCGGCGTGATTTTTTACTTCTTTACCTCAATGAATAACCAAAAAGTGTCAAAAGAAAATATTGAACTAGGCAATGCCTTTCTTGCTGAAAACAAGTTAAAAGAGGGTGTATCAACAACCGCCTCAGGCCTGCAATATCAAGTATTGGCCGCCGGTGATGGCACTGTTCATCCAAAGGCAAGTGATACCGTCACGGTTCACTACCACGGCACTTTAATCGACGGCAGTGTATTTGATAGCTCTGTTGAACGCGGCGAGCCTATCGACTTTCCACTTAACCGCGTGATTAAGGGTTGGACTGAAGGGGTACAGCTCATGGTCGTTGGTGAGAAAACTCGCTTCTTTATTCCCAGTGAATTGGCCTACGGTAATCGCAGTGCCGGCAAAATTAGCGGCGGTTCAACACTTATCTTTGATGTCGAGCTTATCAGCATCGACTAGATAGCCGTATAAAGACAATAAAAAGCCCGAATGTGCAAACATTCGGGCTTTTTTGTTAGAGGCTTAATAAGTGGTCTTACGCTTCGTAACCGAACGGATCATCGATTGAATGAGCCGGCTTAGTAAACCAAACCGCGCCTTATGCAGTCATGTAGAAATGGTCTTCATGACGAACACCATATTCCCCCAGAACACATAACAATTGATGACTCGTTACTCATCGATAATAGCAACTAGCAAATAACGAATAACGCTCTTAAGCCTTAAGCTTCGTAACCGAACGGATCATCGATTGAGTGAGCCGGCTTAGTGAACCAAACCGCGCCTTATGCAGTCATGTAGAAATGGTCTTCATGACGAACACCATATTCCCCCAGAACACATAACAATTGATGACTCGTTACTCATCGATAATAGCAACTA
>NZ_JAKIKW010000012.1 GCF_023283945.1 Shewanella gelidimarina
ATAGAGCTGTGGCCCCACCTGATCCCATTCCGAACTCAGAAGTGAAACACAGTATCGCCGATGGTAGTGTGGGGTTTCCCCATGTGAGAGTAGGTCATTTCCAGGCGCCTATTTATTCTCGAAAGAGAAGCGATAAATCCCTAGCGCTCTGCACTAGGGATTTTTTCGTTTATTAGCTTTTTGAATAGTTACTCTCACATGGGAAGTAAATAGCGTATGCGAAGCATGCATCAATTCATGTGATAGGTCGATAATTGCATCCTGCATAATCGACACTTCCGCCATCCTTGGCGGTCGTAGGGCGAATATCGTAATAGCGATGTGCTTATGGCAGAAAATTGCTCCTGACATTTTCTGCATTCACCACATCCATGTGGTCAGCGCGGAGCTTTAGCGTAGCTGGCCATGACAGGCGCCGACTCTTTCTTATATCAGTCTCGAAAGAGAGTGAATAGCCCGTTGCTAACGCAACGGGCTTTTTTACGTCTGCGATTTGTGGTTTTTGAGTCATTGGATATACGGTTGATCAGATTCTTGAGTTCACATATGGCGACATGTTGTCTTGTTATGACTTAAATTTCTTAAATCTATTCTGCAATGAACATAGATATTTTTCAGGCTTATTAAATTTTTAGCCACATTACGTTGGGTCAAATGAATGTTTAAACTGGATAGAAAAGACTGGAGATAGCAACGACGTTTTTGAATTGCATGAATACAGTAATAGTGTTTTTATAACAATGAGATGAGGGTGACTTAATAGCCGACATTGTCTTCTGGTAGAACATGGGGCGTCTTCTACCAGAAGACGCCCCTGACTAATGGAATGAGCGAGACATTCGATGACACTTAAACCACAATCGGTTTACTTAAAATCGATCCGTGTCAGATAATATCTATGTGTGCTATTTAGCGTTTATCTTTAATTTAAATGCTTTTTTTGTTGCTTCATGAGCTTGTTCATACCAAAAATCGAGCATTTGCCCGACATTTATTTGATCTGATTTTGCATTAGAGTCAGAAGTTACTTCTGCTGGAAGTGCTTTAACAGCTTGAGTGTAAATTGGTGGGCTAGCCAAAATGATGGGCGCTGCTAAAGCTAAAGAACTGACGCCTGCGACCTGGTGACTGCTATTGTAAATGCGGATTTCAGCTTCATAATCACGACCCAGTTGCATACCTTCTTTAATCAATAGACCCTGTTTAAAAGCCATGATAGTGCCTGATGAATCTTTAATTGTAATCTGAGGGTTTCTATTGAAAGCATCCGCTGCACTGTTTGAACGTATTCTGGGGAAGTCCATTTTCAATTGTTTGTCCGCGGCTGAAAATGTCACAACAATTACATCAGAACTAAATTGGGTTTGCGATCCCTGTTGTTGGTAACGCCCTATATACCTTAGTGCTATCTGGTTCTCACCATTATCGAGTGAAAGTGCTTTATTGCTGTCAGCCTCTTTACCATTGATAAGGATCAGTTCAGAGCTTGAGGGAAGTGTTAGCTCTACATTGGCGATAGCTAAAGAATGAACGCAAAGTAATGCTGTAGCCAAAATACACTGATTTATTTTCATAGAAGATCTCTATTTTAATTGATACTTACTTTATAGCAGAACGATTTTTTTTTTGCAGCTTGATCTGATGTAACTGGGCAATTGAATGCGAATGCTTAGATAATAATAACAGTTTAGCTTTATGATTTTAGTTATAATGCGATTTCATTACGGTTTTGGAGAGAACGCGTGTTAACGAAAATTCTTGTGACTTTGTTAGTCATAGCGGGTGCCATTTTTTATATTCGTCAATCTAAAGTAAGCCGCACAAAAGAGCGAACTCAAGATATGGGTAAAGGGATCATTATTCGCTTCTCTCTGTACATCGTTATCATTCTTTCATTATTGGCAAGTGCTGGGTATTGGTACTGGGATTGGCAGGATGGTAATAAGGTCGTTAGTGTCACAATTGTGTCGCCAGTGAGTAACGATTCGGTTGTTTATCAAGTTAGAAAGAAGCATATCACTAACAACGAATTAATAACGATAGATGGGATAAGAATCAGATTATCTAATCAAGAACGAATAACCATCGCTAAGACAGTTGAAGAGTAATATTTGGTTTTTTTCGTTTAGTTAGCACTTTTCGGTGTCTCTTTTTGGGTTAGAATAGCCTCGTTTTTTTACCCCTATTAGTTGATTAATTGTAAGAAGGAGGAGCTATGATAACAGCCTATGCCTACGAGAATCGTAATCTAACGATCACCGAATTGAGCATCCAGGATACTATCCCTCCAAGCACAATTTGGTTAGACCTTTATAAGCCTGATGATCTGGAGCGAGAGTGGTTAAGCCAGTTTTCTGTTGAAAATGTTCCTGAAGAGGAAGACATCAATGAAATTGAAGCTTCAGCACGTTTTTATCAGAATAAAGACGGCTTGCACATTAACTCTTTGTTCCCACAAAGAGCAGGACAAGATGTTAAAGGCGTAAACGTTTCTTTTAACATTCGCCCACATTTTCTTTTGACGATTAGGGAAGAAGATGTTGGCTTAATCAGACTGCTAAGAAACTATTTACGTCTTGGTAGAATAGAAGCTACATCACCGCAAGCATTGCTACTCGAGTTGTTTAATCTAAAGGTTGATTATCTCTCAGATTTAATTGAAGACGTTTACACCGTCCTTGATAGCGTGAGTGAGGAAGTTTTCAAGAATGAAGAGCTTGATGATGTCTTTAAGCTTATTACTAGACAAGAAGACTCCAACGGTAAGATTAGATTAAGTTTACTCGATACACAGCGTTCATTACGTTACATGCAAAAGCACTATCGTAGTCAACTCTCAGATGGTGAGATAAAAGATCTTCGAGAGATGTTATTAGATATTGAATCACTGATGCCACACAGTCAGTTCATTTTCGATAAATTAAATTTCTTGCTCGATGCTGCAATGGGTTTTAGTGGACTGCAACAAAACAAGATTATTAAAATATTTTCGGTTGCGGCCGTGGTATTTTTACCGCCAACGGTAATTGCTAGTAGCTACGGTATGAACTTTGCCAATATGCCCGAACTGGATTGGAAGTTAGGTTATCCGATGGCTATTTTGATGATGTTTGGCAGTGCTGCGGGTACCTACTTTTTCTTCAAGCGTAAAGGTTGGTTATAATAAAAATAGTTCGCTTTTAGCGAGCTTTTTTTGTGCCTGTTTGCGAGGGGCGGTTTGCAAAAGTAAGCACCGTAGCCTTATGTTGATAAAACTCATCAGGATGATTAAGTACATCATTAAGACTTGAGAGTTTTTGGTACATCATACTGCTTACAATTTGGTAGCGTTGGTATGGTGTTTTGCATAGCGATAATTTTTTCTCGAGATGATCGAGCAATGAAACTAACTTCGGTTTACTTGCAGCTGAAGACTCGTCAATAACTTCTTGGTTTAACTTTTTCTGTAAAGCATCTAATTTGCTTGGTTCGTTTTCTGCTAGCCAAAGTAATTGGTCAAAATCGGGAAGCTTAGTCATAAAAACTCACTCTTACACGTTTACTGTTAGATTAAATCTAGTAACAGGAACGGAATAGAGCAAGAAATGGACAAGTTTACTGTTATTACAAAAAGATTATTCTCAACTATCGATACCAAAATAGTAACTTACTCTTTCTCTCGGGTTTAAATATTTAAAGACCCTTTCTGGCAAGCCTGCCGGAGGTAAACACCTGACAATGGTAATTCCTTCTTGTGCCAACTCTATTATAGGTGCTTGTTCTTTTGGGACTAATGCATCGTAAACAAGGATCCTCGGTAGCAATAGTTGACTCATATTTACCGACATAACCATAGCGTATTGGCCTGAGGATAACTCGACAATGCTGCCGGGTGGATAGATCCCTAACATCTTAACCATTCTTCCAACCATTTGCGGGTTTAACTGTGTTTGATAATGCTTATACAGATAACCTAAAGCAGAATAGGGGGTACGGGCTTTTTGATTATTATCTGAGTGGCAAAGATTATCATAAGTATTTACCGCTGCAACCAATTGGCTTAACTTGTCAATCTGGGGTTCTTTCAAGCCTTTTGGACTGCCTGAACCATCGAGGAACTCATGATGATTCAAGATGACTGGCAGTGCTTCTGCTGGGAAATTATCAGCAAGCTTGAGTAAGTCAACGCCCATCATGGGATGCTGACGGACAAAGTTTTGTTCTGCTTGGGATAGTGGTGACGTTTTTCTTAATATCTGCGTCGGCACTTTAAGCTTACCAGTATCATGAAATAATGCGCCTATGCCGACCAATTCTATTTCATTGCGAGTCCAGTTTAGTTCTTTGGCGATTAACATAGATAAAACGGATACGTTGAGAGAGTGGTAGTAGATCCCATCATCATTTTTAGCATCAGCCATCAAATGCAAGACTAACTTATCAGACGTTAATAACTGCTCGCAGATATTATGGATAAGTTCCTTGGCATCATTGACCGCATTTAAAGGACGATTACGCAATTTACCCATAAGGCTGCGGATCATCGCTACTGAACGATCAAAGTGTTGCTCTGTTTTTTGCAGCTGACGCCTTAGGCTTTTATGGGCTTCTATGCTTTCGGCTTTTTGTTGACGTAGATCCTCTGATAGCTTATCTAAATTACTATCTACAATCGGCTGTTTTCTGCTGCGGGCATCTTCAGGCGTTAGGACCGCAGTATCACTGCGATCTAATATGACAAAGACATGCTCAATACCCAGGTTCTTGATTAACTCAATTTGGGCTTGTTGTCTAATTTTGAAACTGCTGAATAGAAAAGGGTGATCTTTCCATGAAACAGGTAATCGAATAAAATTACCTACCTGCAGTTGCTTTACTGCAATTTTACAACTATTTGTCATATGTATTTGTGTGAGTCTTCCTTAGTTTGCTATTTTAACGCAACTTATCTTATTTACAAATGCTTAACTCATATGTTTACAATTATGCGAAGGCAAGCAGCTTAAGAGTATCTAATGGATTTTATTGAAATATACCCCAATGCACTTCCCGATGACCTTTGTGAACAGCTCATTAGTGCTTTTGAGCAACACCCTGGTGTGTTAGCGGGAAGCACCGGCGGCGGTGTCGACACTGACAAAAAAATGAGCCGAGATTTGATGTTAGATTCTCATGAAGATTTAGCTGTGCTAAAAAATACTTTGCTGCAATACACATTGCAGCACGCCGCGGAGTACTTTAATAAATATTCTATGGCGCTGATGGGCGCGGTATCGGTAGGTGTATCGAATCTCGAAGGTGACGCTGTTACGTTAACACCTGATAATTATGCGGCATTTGGGGAGCCAAGAGCTGAAGCCTTAGTTAAATATTTATATCGGAGTGGTACGATTAACATTCAAAAATATGATAAAAACAAAGGAGGCTATCCTCATTGGCACTCAGAACAATTTCCACAGCTTAATCATAACGAAGCCTTACATCGAGTCGTGTTATATATGTTTTACTTAAATGATGTCGAAGAGGGCGGAGAGACTGAGTTTTACTATCAAGATAAGAAAGTAATGCCTAAAAAAGGCACCATGGTGATAGCGCCTGCAGGCTTTACTCATTCGCATCGAGGCAACATGCCCAAGAGTTGCGATAAATATATCGCGACCTCTTGGATCATGTTTAATCGGGCGGAGCAGCTATACGCGCGTTAGATTGGAATTGAGATCCTAAAACAAGCACCTTCCAAGTCGGATGTCTCTATACTGAGACGTCCGCCATAGCTAATGACTATCTCGTTACAGACCGCCAGTCCAATACCTTGTCCCGCTTTTTGGGTATCTGCTCGAACGCCGCGTTGAATAATGTTTTGTCTAATACTCTCTTCAACGCCTGGACCGTCATCTTCCACTAAAAGCTCAAACTCACCCGCATCATTGTAATAGGATGAGACCCTCACGGTGGTAATGCAGAGCTTAAATGCATTTTCCATTAAGTTGCCACAAAGCTCCATTAAGTCACCTTTGTCACCAGGGAAAACATGTTCTTCTTCGATAACCGCTTCAAACTGTACTTGTTTGTCGCGGTATACCTTAAATAACATTTGAGCGAGTTGGTCAACCAGCGGCAGTATTAGAGTTTGTTCCTGTTTTAGGCCCTTACGCCCCAACATGGCTCGTTTTAATTGGTATTTTACCAATTGATCCATCTGGCTGACTTGCTCCATTATTTTTTCACTGGTTGCTTCTTTATCCAATCTGGCATCATCAGTAATGGCGTGCACCGCGGCTAAACGTGTTTTTAAACTATGCGCTAAGTCGTTCATTGCATTTTGGTAGCGCTGCTGTTGTGCACTTGATTGCACTAACAATTGGTTAAGCGCTTGGGTTACACCTTCAAGTTCAATGGGATAACCTTCAGAAAGGCTCTTAGATTTACCGCTATTAACCGATTGGAGCTCATTTCTTAATTGCACTAATGGGCGCATTCCCCAGTATGCCGCACTGATGAGCAAGACCAGTGCTAATGCCAGCACAAACCCCAGCCGTACATAGGTGCGTCGACTGAACTTACTGTATTCTGCTTCTAACTTCTCAGCATCTTTTAGCACCAGTAAATTGTATTCACTGCCAGCGATATCAAGTGAAAGCAAATACACAAAGTAGCCACGAGTATCAGCTAAGGAAAGGTAATAGGGGGGAGTGTCATTGCGGATCTCGTTAAAACGTTCGCAGGTATCGAATAATCCGCGATCGACAGCCAAAGAAGATGTCCATACTTGATTAAAGGTACTGTCACAACTGGCAATAATATAACGCTGAGAAGCGCTATTTTCTGCTAGCCATTCATCACTATTATCAGGCAGTAGATCATGCTCCCTAAGCTCGGCGGCAACTTTAGGAATTTCAGCAATAAGCTGGGAGGTTTCTTCATTGTAACTATTTTGGGCATGAAGAATATTAACCATCCAAGCTAAACCAAAGCCTACCAAGGCTATGATTGAGAGCGAAGTGAGAAACATCCGCGTAAGCAGACGTTTCTTAGGTTTAAAGCTTAACTGCATGGCAGATTAAATTTGTAACCTTGGCCACGAATCGTCGCGATAGGATTTTCAATGCCATCTTTTGTGAGTTTTTTGCGTAAACGACTGACCATGACTTCGATAGTGTTTGGGTCCCCCTCTTTGTCACCGTAAATGACATCGAGCAAGCGCTGTTTAGCGACAACTTCATGGCAGTGGCGCATTAAGTACTCGAGGATCAAATATTCAAAGGCAGTCACTTCCATTGGTACGTCGTTGAGAGTGACTTGTTTGGCTGCCAAGTCTATCTCTAGTGCGCCACTGGTGATCTTTGGTTTGACAAAACCGGCACTGCGCCTGACCAGAGCATCGAGTCGAGCAACGAGCTCCTCTTTCTGGAACGGTTTAACCAGATAATCATCAGCACCTGCATTTAGGCCTTCAACCTTGTCTTGCCAGTTAACTCGGGCAGTCAAAATCAAAATGGGAGCTTTCACTCCGTTATCACGCATACTTTGAATTAAACTAATACCATCTTGGTCGGGTAAGCCCAGATCGACAATGGCGACATCAATAGGATAGTTTGTCGCTTGGTAAAATCCTTCCTTCGCTGTTAATGCAACTTGAAGCTGATTTCCTAGCTCACTAAGCTGCACTTTAAGGTGGTGAGATAAAATAGGATCATCTTCAACAACCAATATTCTCATAGTAAAATATCCTTGAATGCGATAAAGATTAGTTTACGCAGATTTATGCATACTGCCAACTAAGTGTTTCTTATTACGTAGGAGTTTACGCCTCGCTAACTTAACCTTGGCTGAATTATGTGGATGTTACTATGAAGAAAACGTTTTAGTGGATGATTTAACATCAGTTTGATAAAGGTTATAGCTAAATCCAGATCTATCTAGTGCTTTATAGTGTTTCTTCTGGGTTTGTTGGTTAAATTTAGTTAAAATATGGTAAATATTTTGTCAGATTAAGCTTATTATGTTTGCTATCAAGCCCCTTATTAGCATGTTTGTGCTGCTATTCGCGCCGAGTCTTTTGGCTGCAACTTTTACTTTTACCGCTATTCCCGATGAGGATGAAAGCCAACTTCGAACACGTTTCGATAAAGTGGCCGTTTACTTAGAAGAAAAACTAGGCGTTGAAGTTAAATACGTGCCGGTAAAGTCATACTCTGCAGCCGTAACCGCTTTTAGAAACAATCAAGTGCAGCTTGCATGGTTTGGTGGTCTTTCCGGCGTACAAGCAAGACGTTTAGTACCAGGTTCTGACGCAATAGCACAAGGGTATGAAGACCAATTTTTTAAAAGCTACTTTATTGCACACCATTCTACTGAGATTATAGCTGATGATAGCTTCCCTAATCTAAACGGTTACACCTTTACCTTTGGCTCAAAAGATTCTACTTCTGGCCGCTTGATGCCGCAGTTTTTTATCGAACGTAATTTGGGTAAACGCCCTGAAGATATTTTTAAGCGAATTGGTTTTTCAGGCGACCACAGTCGCACCATCGCACAAGTTCAAGCCGGTGTTTATCAGGTGGGGGCGGTTAATTATAAAGTCTGGGAGTCTGCTTTGGCTGCGGGTAAAATTGACTTGAACAAAGTGGATGTGATTTGGACTACACCAACGTATCCTGATTACCAATGGACGGTAAGAGCGGGCGTCGATGAGACCTTTGGCGAAGGCTTTAAAGCACGAGTTGAAGCAGCATTGTTGGGCATGACTGATACGGACCTTCTTAAGAGTTTTCCGCGTAAATCATTTGTGCCGGCCGAAAATCAAGATTATGAACCGATTGAAAATGTCGCAAAAACGATCGGTCTAATAGATTAATTGATGCTAGACATTATTGATTTTTCTCTGAGCTTTGGTGATAAAAAAGCGTTGGATTCAATTTGCCTATCTATTGAGTCTGGCGAAAAGGTCGCCATCATTGGCAGCTCAGGTTCAGGGAAATCTACGCTTATTCGTTATATCTATGAGCAGCTGCAGGGAAGCGCGGCATATTGTTCCCAGCAACAGGGCTTAGTCGAGAGCTTAAGTGTATTTCATAATATTTATATGGGAGCACTAGGCAGAAATGCTGCAGTCTATAATCTTTTTAACCTAGCATTTCCCTTTAAAAAACCACTTCAAGAAGTAACAACCATTGCTAACTCTTTAGCGCTAGACTGTCCAATATCCCAGACGGTTTCTCAGTTATCAGGTGGACAACGTCAGCGCACTGCGGTTGGTAGAGCTATATATCAAAAGATGCCTATTTTCATTGGTGACGAGCCTTTCTCTGCTTTAGATCCTGTTATGGGTAAGCGGCTGATAAGTTTAGTATTACAACAGCACCAGAGCGTCATTATGGTATTGCATGATATGGATATGGCGTTGCAACATTTTGATAGAGTCATTGGTTTGCGTGACGGAAAAAAGTGTATAGATACTTGTGCCTCTGGGCTGAGTGCTGAGATGTTGCAAGCGTTCTATGAAGGCTCAAGCATTGATACTGACGAAGCTTTAGGATCGGATACCATTGCCTGATCTTGTCAGAATGAGTTCAATTCCACGTCATGCTTTTTTTGGCTATTGGCAGAAAGTAACGCTGATTTTGCTTGGTGTTACCATGGCATGCTTTTACTGGGCTGACACGGAAATTATAGCGTTAGAACCGTGGAGCGAATTGCAGCGTATAGCCCTAGGATTCCTTTCACCAGATTTTTTAGCGACCGAATATTTATTGGAAGCGGTTTGGCAAACGATTAGTTTTGCTTTACTCGGCGTGGCGGCAGGATTGTTATTAGGTGCTCCCGTGGCATTGTTTTATAATAAGCCTCTAGTCGCAGCCGCTTGTGCCTTTATTCGCTCGATTCATGAATTATTTTGGGCGTTATTATTTCTGCAAGTGTTCGGCTTATCCCCCTTAACAGGCGTGCTTGCTATTGCCTTACCCTATGGCGCTACATTTGCTAGAGTCTTTAGCGATATTTTACAGCAAGCCCCTGTGTATACATTGCAAAATTTACCGGCGAATACCGATAAAGTCAGCCGCTACATATATGGCCGTTTCGCCCACGTAATGAATGAAATTAAAGCTTACGTGCGTTACCGTTTTGAATGTGCGTTAAGAAGTAGCGCGATACTTGGCTTTGTCGGAATGCCCACATTAGGCTTTTATTTAGAGTCGGCTTTCAGGCAAGGGCATTATCACCAAGGCGCAGCGCTGCTTATTCTGTTTATTATCATGATCGGGTCTATACCTTATTGGTGTAGAGCTAAATTGTTACCTTTGTATTTTATTGCCGCGGTATGGTTGTTACCTGATATCACCACTATTGACGGCTCACTCGTTTGGCGCTTTTTAAGTGATGATATTTTACCACCCATGTTTCAAAGTCATAGCATAGACCTGTTGTTTAACGATAAGTGGCGCCTATTTGCACAATGGTTGTATGACATTGTTACAGAGCAAGCACTTCCCGGTATTTTAGCGACCGTGTTGCTTGCCGTTGCGGCGCTAGGCTTTAGTTATCTGTTGGCATTGCTGATGACAACATTCAGTTTTAAGCCATTGACGGGTGCGTTTATCACTAGACTCAACAATTTTATCTTACTTATTTTAAGATCGATACCTGAGTACATTTTGGCCTATATTTTTATGCTGTTGCTGGGACCCTCTATGTTGCCGGCAATCATAGCGTTAGCGATTCATAATGGTGCCTTAGTTGCCTATTTAACCGCTCGACAAAGCTCTACCACCACATTTAGCCAGCATTTTAATGGCAAGATTGATGGCTATGCATATGACATATTACCGCGAATATATCCAAATATGATGGCGTTACTGTTTTATCGGTTTGAAGTTATTCTTAGAGAAACAGCTATTTTGGGAATGTTAGGCGTTGCTACGTTAGGCTTTTATATTGATAGCAACTTTTCCGAAATACGCTTTAATGGGGCGCTAGTGCTGATAGGTGCGACGGCTTTACTTAATATTTTAATTGATATAGCGAGTCGTAAACTGCTGGTTAATGGGTCGCTCTCACATAAACCTTGTTAAATCACCGTATAGAGTGAACTCATATACGGTGATTTTGAACCTGACAGATTATTAACGAATAGAATCTCAGCCTGTGGGCTATTAGTATATTGTTAGTTGAATATTTTGCGCGGGTGTCTTCTATAGATGATGCCGTTGCCACACCATGCGGCAAATAGTGTAAACGCGACAACACTAGACATAATAATGCTTAGGCGGTACCAAGGAGCCTCAGCCACAATGCGCGCCTGTACATATTCAAAACCACTTGTTCCCCAAACCAGAAAGGCGGAGACGATAAGGGCAAGCTGTAAAAGTCGAGTCATCCAAGTTGCTCGTATAAAGAGTAATACCGGTGCCAATGCAGAGGCTATGCAGACTTCGTTTTGACCAAATCGAAGAAAATGTGCGCCGAGCAGTAAATACGCAACACTGATAAAAAGAATACGCCACCACATAGAGATATACCTTATTGTCCATAAATAGCCTGTAAGGATAAGGTAAAATCAAACAAGTATTCTATAGGTGGCTTCACAAATATAGGATTAATGCTTACTGGCATCAGTAATAGAGGTGTGATTATGTGCGTCAAAGCACAACTCTATCTACCTTGATTGTTGGTTGTAGCAAGCTGGTCTGTTAAGAGCAGCTTGCCCATTCAATGCTATTTGATATTGTCTAAAGCAGATTTAAGCTTTTGTTTATCTTCTTTGCTGAGGTTTGCGTGACTAATTAAGCTAAGAATATGTTCAGCACTTGCCTCATCGTCATCGTCATCCTCATCCTCAAAGATAACAAAACCAGCGTGTTGATCACTATCAGCAAATCGCATGACTTCAAGCTCAGAGATCTGCTCGGCAATAATCTCTATATCATCTGAAAGGGATTCAATATGTATTTCAAATTCGCCTTCATTTTGTTCGAATAGTTTTTCGAGTTCTAGGGCTTTCGCTTCAAGTTCACCCGATTTCGATTCGATTTTTATCACATGAGCTTCGATTTGCGCTGTTTTCCCATCGAGTTGTTTATACAGTTTTTCCAATTTAATCTTAATCGCCTTATCTTGTTCGGCGTTAACAACAGAAAGATTGTTTTTAGAGTGCAGTTGCATACGTGACAACAGGCGAGTTAGCGGTGCTTGAGTAGTTTTTGGGAGTTCACTTAATTTAGCCTTTATCACATCTTGATCTTCTAACTCTTGTGCGGTGAATGCTAAGTCATGCTGCTTGCCGTTTGTTTTAACCGTAACATGGGTAATATCATTTTCATCGGTTTCTATTTGGGTGCTAAATTCTCTGTCTTTATTGTCGACTACATTCATTTGTGTCGGTGCAGCTAATAAGCTGGTTGGCAAGGCTAAACCGCAGGTTAATAATGCGCATACTAATAAGTTATTTTTCATAATGTCTTCTCTATTGCCATAATGCATTGATGTGTTTGGATCTAACGCAGCCACTTAACGGTACGTTCCCTCTATTCTCAGTAGGTATTGCGAGTATCGTGCCAACTCATAACAATGCGCTTTTAGCGGGGGCCTCGGCGGAAATAATCTGTTAACCCATTAAAGAACAACAAAATAACCCTATTTGGGCATATGACTTCCTCAAATAAGGATATTGTGCTTAAACGTGCTAGGGTTTAAATCAACTACTCTGGTCAATACCGTTCTTGAAAGAGCGTGTTACAGGGCGTTAGCTGATATTTGAAAGCTGGTATTAAACTTGTATAGCTATAGAAACTAATAATAAAGGCCTCAATCTAAAGTGTATTGAGGCAGATAAAAGAGTCGATTATGTCTATTAAACGTTATGTCTTTCTGTTGTTCGGAGCACTTATTCTTATGCTGGCGATAAGCCAGCTTTTTGTGGCTCAGTATTTTAAAACTCAACTGCAACAAGAGTTAGAACAAAGCTCAAAATCACTGTCTAAAAGTTTAGTCAGCGTGGTGATCCAAAGAGCGTCCGATATCGACAGTTGGGATTTTGAACCAGCAGACTCAAATGAATTAGTGACGGAGCTTGAAGACAATAAAGAATTTGTCGCCGAGCTTGATGAAGAAATTGCAGATCTAGAACAAGAGATAGATAACCTTGCACAATCGCTGGTAGAGATAAGTGTCGATAAGAGCACATCAGCACTGGCTGGCAATGACTACCAAAAACATCAATTGGCAATACAAGAGAAGGTTCAAGCACTGTTGGTAAAAGAGCGGCGTTATATGGAGGATGAACGAGAGAACTTGCAGCAACTGAAGCAAAAGGCGGCTAAAGAGTATCAATTGAGGGTGGAGGAGAGTCTTGAAAACTTTGAGATCCATACTGATGATTGGTTGCAAGCGGGCCGGGTGTTGATCGTTGATGGAGATGAAAAGGACGGCATGCTCATCCGTGAAGAGCGCAGTATTGAATTGCCTAGTCAAGGCGCGAATCATCTGCTTGAGCGCTTTAGTGAGTCAGTATTGTTTGTCATATTACTGACCAGTGTGATGGCTCTTATCCTCGCATATTGGTTAAGTCATCACGTTACCGAGCCTTTAAGTGAACTCGCTGTGGGCCATCAAAAATTGGGTGAAGGTAAATTTGGTATACAGTTAAGAGAGCAGGGCGTTAAGGAGCTTAAACTGATAATGAAGGGCTTTAACCGCATGAGCCAAGCATTGGAAAGTTGGAAGAAAAAAGAGCAGCAGATGTCTCAACAGCAACATCTTGCAGATCTCGGCCAAATTACACGGGGTATCGCTCACAGCTTAAGAAATCCGCTGCATACTCTTGGTTTGCTGTCGGAGCAAAGTATCTACACTGAGTCACAAAGTGAGCGTGAAGCGGTAAACCAAAAGATGCAAAAGAAGATTGCCCTAATGGATAAGAGCATTCAATCACTACTGACTCTTTCAAGCCATGAGGTGCTAAGAGACACACTAGTGCCACTTAACGCCATCGTACAAGACATTCTGTTAGAGCTGTCGATCTCTGGCCTCAAGCCCAATGTGATTTTTGATGCAAACAAAATAGTGGCTGTTTACGGTGCCGAATCAGAGTTAAGAAGCATCGTGCATGCGGTATTGGTCAATGCCGTTGAAGCAGATACTAAGCAGATTAAAATTGAACTTAACCAGTCTGAGCATGAAAAATATGTCGTGATCACTGATTGGGGTAAAGGCATTGAGCCTGCGATTAAAAGCCAAATGTTTAAACCGCATATAACCACAAAATCAGAAGGCTCGGGTATGGGGATTTACATCGCAAAACGCCTTATTGAGAGCCACTACAACGGTGATATTTGCTATCAAGACAATCCAGAAGGTGGAACCATCGCCACTATTCTATTTATCGAACAACAGCCTAGTCAGAAGGAACACTATTGATGAGCCAGCAGCCTTTTCATATTTTAGTGGTAGAAGATGAGCCCGATCAACGCTCGCTTATTTGTCAAATGCTGACAGCAAACAATTACGTTGTCAGTGAAGCTGACAGTGTCGAACAGGCTATTTTGTTACTGAAAAAGAGTGTACCCGATCTCATATTTTCAGACTGGAAACTTGGTCAATTGACCGGTATGGATCTGCTAACGTATGTAAGGCGAGAGCATGCAGAGCTAGGGTTTATTATTGCGACAGCCTACGGAACCATTACTCACGCAGTAGACGCGATGCAGGCTGGCGCAGATGATTACCTGTCCAAGCCTTATCAGCGTCAATCATTGTTCATGGCCATTGATAAAGTGGCTAAGTCACTTAAGCTAAAACAGCATAATAGGCGTTTAGCGTCGGAACTTTCACAGCAACAGGAACTGGTGGGTTTAGTCGGAAAAGCCCCTTGCATGCAAAAGGTTTATACACGGGTGCAGCGAGTCAGCGCTACTGATGCCACAGTGTTAATTGGGGGTGAAAGCGGCACAGGTAAAGAGCTTGCTGCAAGAGCTTTATATCAACTGTCGCAAAGACATCATAAACCTTTTGTCGCCATCAATTGCGGTGCAATCCCCGAAAGCTTGGCTGAGTCTGAGTTGTTTGGTGCAGAGAAAGGAGCGTTCACCGGAGCAACTATCCAAAAAATCGGTAAACTCGAAGCCGCAAATGGCGGCACCATCTTCTTAGATGAAATCGGTGATTTACCTTTATTGCAGCAAACGAAGTTACTCCGTTTTTTGCAAGAGGGGGTCATTTCTCGCTTAGGCCAAAATGGTGAAATCAAGCTGGATGTTAGAGTTATCGCGGCAACCCATCGAGATTTACCTACCGAGGTGGCAGAAGGGCGATTTAGAGAAGATCTGTATTACAGGCTTAATGTTGTCCCTATCCATATGCCGCCACTAAGGGAACGCCAGGAGGATATTGGTAGGTTGGTTGAGCACTTTTTAAAACTTCACAGTAGCCAGTACAAAGTGGCATTACCTAAATTGACACCGATGACATTAAAGCAGCTATTAGATCATTCATGGCCTGGAAATGTGAGGGAACTGGCGAATCGAATCGAACGCTTTGTCTTACTAGGCGATGAAGACGAGATGGTCGATGAGTTAGCTTGTCAGCCTAAGCCACTTAATACCAGTCAATTTTCATTGCCTGAACAAGGGCTCGAATGGGAGGTATTTGAAAAAGATTGTTTGGAACAGGCAATGGATAAACATCAAGGTAATCGTACTAAAGCCGCTAAATTCTTGGGACTGAGCTATAAAGCTTTCCTGTATCGATTAGAAAAATATCAATTGGTGTAAGTTCGTGTCCATTTATATTAATGGTTTAAAATGTCACCTCCCTGTGAATATTGATAATCACAGGGGTTATTAATTGATGCGGTTTTAATTTCATTCCTTAACCAAGACTTAATGCAATGTTAATTAAAACTTAATTTAATCAGGCGGGTGTACGGTTACTTTGTTGCGACAGCTGTCAATTGAATGGAATCTGGTAATATGATAATATGATAATATGATGTAGATTAGTCTATTTTACATTGACATATACGTTGTTAGGATTATAATCCAGCTCAAATAAATGACATCAGGACATTCTATGGACTCCGACAGTTTAAAGGGAACTTGCCGAGGCAATATAAGTTATTTTGGAGATGGTTTTTAATAAAACAATAGTGTTTTATTAAGAGCCCTCTTTTGATTTTTACTTTTCGCTTCAAACACTCCCCAATATTGATTATTCCACCTTGCATTAACTGCCCTTTGTGACAGTAATGGTCGTTTTGCAATACTATATAAAGCTCAGCTTTGTGATGTGCTAAATCATTGTTTGGTATGGTTATCTGGTTAGTCTGTGAGACTTTTAATCCTTTGTGAATTAAGGCTTTGCTTTAATCTGCTTCTATTTTATAGCGATAGTTTAGGAACGTATTATGGAAAATGAAATCCCTCCGAGTAGAGAAAACAGTGACGGTGGAAAAGTATGGTAATAGTTAATATATAAATTGTTTATCCTACTGCCTATTTACATCCCACCTCGCTGTTTATTTCATACTGTTTATCCATTAGTCTCAACTTAGTTAGTGCTGTTTATTTTTCAATGATAAATATCAATAGTTATTAGCTTGGGCTAAATAAAATTAACACCCTATTCTATTGGGAGGACTAAACATGTCCAACATTACAGTAAGTGCCACAGATAGTATTAATGGTCATTTGAATTTAGACTTTGAAGTTTTTAATAACTGTAAATATGAAGTTGATAATAAAGGCAGTATAAACAAGATTATTGATTTTATTAAAGAGCAAAATAGTACCGTTATCCAGCGCTGGCTTGAAACACTGTCTTTATTACAATACTTTCATATTTATAATCAATTACCAGAGGTTGAAAAAAAGACTGTTATTCACCTAATGCCTAGCGGGTTTATGAGTGACATGGAAAAAATAGAGTCACAAGCTCATCCAGTTATTGCCGTGGCGACAATCCGGCCACAGCGTTGCGTTAATGATGATATGCGGGTCAGTGAAGCGATTGAGATAATTCAGCAATCAACAAACATCTTTGATGAGCAAGTGCTTTTTATCGTAGATGATCAGGGCTGTTATCGATCGCTCCTGGAGTTACATCAATTAGTCAAATATCAGCCATCAGTAATATTGGCTGATATTGCTGGTTGGGTGGCTCCATGTCATGTCAGCACTGATAGAGAGCTGGCTGTGGCACAGTTGCAACATAGCGAGAATGATTACTTACCCTTAGTGGACTTTTGGGGTAAGCCCGCGGGGGTACTGCGTGCCAAAGAAGCGATGTCTGTTTTACAACAAGAGCAGACTCAAGATGTTGAAATGTTGATGGGCATTCAGGGTACTCACGATGATACACCTTACATGCAGACAACGGTTTTGGAACATGTTCATAAGCGAATTTTCTGGATTGTCGGGTTAGCTGCAGTTGGAATTTTATCAGGTATGGTTATTCAAAGTTATGATGATGCCATCATGGCATTGACTATTTTAGCACTATACATGCCTATGGTCGCCGATACGGGGGGGAACGCAGGAAGCCAAGCTGCAACGGTGATAGTCCGCTCTATGGCACTGGGTGAGCTAAAGCTGAAAAGTTGGTGTGATGTATTGTGGAAGGAGCTACGTATTTCACTTTTTATCGGTTTAGGCTTGGCGCTAGTCTCTTTTGGCAAAGTATTGTTTCTGTCACATAATGCTGAGTTCCCGGGTAATATAACCTTAACCATGCTAGGGAGTGCCATTGCATTAGCGCTCTTCTTTCAGGTTGTTACTGCTACGGTGATCGGTGCTGCGTTGCCATTTGTGGCAAAGTTATGTCGGCAAGATCCTGCGGTAGTTGCGAGCCCCGCTATCACAACCATAGTCGATGTCACCGGTCTGTTGATCTACTTTTATATTACTTCTTTGATTTTACTCAATTAATCCATGACTTGTGACATCAAATTTATCTTAGGATTCAATTTGTTGTCAATCACTGCGAAAGAGTTTTTTCTTCATTTTTCACATTATATCCTGATTAGATAGGAGGACTACTTATGTCCTATCAACAAGTAAAAAATCGTATTTCTCGTCAACTTTACCGTTTAACATCTTTTGTTATTCGGGCGTTTATACTCCTTGCCTCTGCCATGACGGTCGCGATGGCAATGACGAATAACACCATGGATCAGCATCTTGCTAAGCAATCAGAGTCTGCCTTTCATGTCGACTTGGGTGTCGATTCACAGTATATAGACCAAGGACGCAATCTACTCGATGAGGGAGGTATTTTCTGGGGGAATGCGCACTGGGACTTGAGTTATCTGGTCCTAGACGCTGGTATTGGAAGGGCGACACATCAAGACTACACTGAATTAAATATAGGTATGGAATTTGAACTGTTATCAACTGCAATTTTTGACGCTAGCACAGGTATCCAATTCATTGAAATTTTTGGCGGTGATCGCGAAAGTGATGTTGAACTATTCACGACATTTTCCTATTCAGGAATAGATTGGTTTACGCCAATCATTGAACACACATACTCACTTGGGGCTAATGGGCATTATGTTGAAATTAGCCTGCAAGGCATGAGTATTGTATTGGCTCGTGGCGTGTCAGTAACACCCTATGTGACCCAAGCCTTCGATTATGAGTTTGTCGTTGACGGTTATAACGGAGTTAATCATTTTCAAATGGGTATAAATGTGGATTACCCGATTAATCAGCGTGTCTATTTATCTGGACACCTGAGCCATATCACACCACAAAAGGGCATTGAGTCTGAACGTAATGCACAAATCAATTCAGCATCCAGTACTGACTCGACAAGCAAATCGGGGGCTGAAGTGAGCGAGACAAAGGGAGGCAGTAAACAAATGTTTGCTGGGATCTATCTGAGTTGGTACTTCTAATGCCTATGAGGTTAATAAACTGACTCATGGTGTGGTTGTGATACTCACGTATCAAGTCTTCTTTGCCGCAGTGCGGCGGCAGATAAGCGAGTTTTGACGAGTAATACCACGCTTAAAAAGCGCCGCAGACGATGATCACTGCAACGGAGATAAAGAGCAGGCCGGTAACCAAATTGATGATTGGGCTCGCTTGCTTAACTTTTTGCTGGATCGTCGGTTTTGACAGTACTAAGGCAATGAATATAAACCAGATCAAAGATAATATTAACATAATAAATACTGCGACAATCTTGGTGAGCAAGTTGATATCTGGTGTGATCAAAGCTGAAAATAAGGTAATAAAGAACACCATTGCCTTTGGATTAAGTAAGTTGGTGTACAAACCTTGCAGAAACCCTTGTTTGATGGAAAGTCCATTATGAGCTGCATTGGTCGTTATTGTGGATCCCAGTTCAATAGCATCCTTTTTAGCCCGCTTAGTTTGAAAGTGTGTTATCGCGCTACGAACGGCACCTATACCCATCCAGCCTAGATATGATGCCCCGATGAGTTGGACTGCAATAAATAGCCATTGCGAACTCTTAATGATCACGCTGACACCGGTAAGGCTAAGTAAGCTATGCAGTAAGATAGCCACTGAGATCCCTATCGCGGCAGCAATGGCAGTGGCGCGACTTTCTTGGCTTGCCATTTTTACGACTAACGCAAAATCGGGTCCAGGACTGGCGAGTGCGACCGAATGAATGATGGCTAAAGAGAGCAGCAATTGCAGTTCCATAAGAAGGTCCGAATAATAATATTGTCTTCTATGATGGCGGATTGTTGCAGTTAGGTATTGTAAATTATTGCAGGTTGGACAAAATATTGATGCTGTGAAAGATCCCGTTACTAAAGCACTCGCTTTTGAAAGTGTGATGGCGTGATAAGAAAGGCACTCTTAAACGCTTTATTGAGATGACTCTGATCGTAAAAACCGACTTGTTGCGCAATGTCTATTATCGGTTTGCCTTTGATTAACGCCTTTTTGGCATACTCCAGTCGTATGCGTTTTAAATAGGCGTGTGGGGTCATACCTGTTGCCGCTTTAAATTGACGTAAAAACTGAAACTTACTTAAGCCTGTGGCAACGGCCAAATCATCGAGTTTAAATTCTCTGTGCAGCTCATCGTGAAACTGACTCTTAATATTACCCAGCTGTTGTTGGGAGAGGGCATGACGAGTAGGCGCGAGAGTGTGAACAGCCCCAAATCGTTCAAATAGTTCAGTGGTTAAGGCTAATAAATGTGTCTCTATCGAGAGCCTCGTTTGCTGTGTCTGGGGACTGGTGAGTATTTTATGTAAATGTGAAAAGGCGAGATGCAGGTCGGGGGCCCAACAAAGAGGCGAGCTGAAAAATTGTTCATTAATGTAAAGCTCATTGGCGATTTGATTGACATAATCTACCGGGATAGACATAACATTGGCTTGATAACCTTGTGCCTGGGTACTTTGTCCATTATGTGCTTCGTCGGGGTTTAGGGTTGAAATAAATCCTTTATCAAGTTGATAGCTGGTTCCTTTATGCTGATATTTTTGTCCACCTTTAGTCACCACGCCTATGTGATAGTCGAGATGAATATGTTGATCGAACTCAAAGCGCTGAAAGCTGGCTTTACTGAGCTCGATGTCAGGCACTATTGGGTTGTGCCAATATTCAATTTTCTCTTCGATCATTCATTTTCACCATTCGAAGCGGGATTACGCTGAGTGTTTTCTATTTTAGCGGTTGGTTAATTATATAGGCTAGGAAAAAATTGCAGTAGTAAAATATGTTGCAAGATAACACTGTATTAATCAGTATTTTGGCTCATAATACCAAGCTGATTTGCTAAATATCGTCATTTTATTGGAGCACAGCTTGTGAAGGGACAGATTCTACGTGAAATGAAGGTTCAAGCGGCTATTGAGCCAGAGTATGAAGTGCAAAGACGTGTGGCCTTTATCAAACTGAAGCTCAAGGAATCACACTGCAAGAGCCTCGTACTCGGGATCAGTGGTGGCGTTGACTCCTCGCTTACCGGGCGCTTATGCCAGCTTGCTGTTGATGAACTTAATCAAGACATTGCTCAGAATGATTACCAATTTATTGCCGTTCGTCTGCCTTACGATGTACAACAGGATGAAGATGAGGCTCAGTTAGCATGTCAATTTATCAATCCGTCTAAACAAGTGACAGTGAATGTTAAACAAGGAGTCGATGGGGTTCATAGTGAAACCATCAATGCGATTGAATCTGCTGGAATGATACTGCCTGATAGCGCTAAAGTGGATTTTGTAAAAGGCAATGTCAAAGCCAGAATGCGCATGGTTGCTCAATATGAGATAGCAGGGCTAGTGGCAGGTTTAGTGGTAGGAACTGATCACAGTGCAGAAAATATTACCGGTTTCTATACCAAGTGGGGTGATGGAGCATGTGATTTAGCCCCATTATTCGGCTTGAATAAACGTCAAATAAGACAGATGGCTCACTTTTTAGGCGCGCCCGATATTTTGGTCCATAAGGCGCCGACTGCAGATCTTGAAGAGGGACAGCCTCAATTAGAAGATGAAATAGCACTCGGCCTGACGTATGACCAGATAGATGATTTTCTTGAAGGCAAAGAGGTTAGTGAGTTCGTCAATAGTAAATTGATTGGTATTTACCGCGCGACGCAGCATAAGCGTGACGCAATCCCGACAATTTACGATTAACGGTTAATCACTTAAAAAGCGCCTATAGGCGCTTTTTTTTGGTCTGCTAAACTTAACGATTATTATGCTACTCGGGCTAATCAAGCGGCTGTAATCCGAGTTCTTGTCTTAATTGATTAATCTGTTTGTTAGGGAATTGCCGATAATCTAAATATGGACAAAGATAAATGGACTGATGTGGGTGTTTCAGTAGGCTGCTACATTGAGCGCTGATGGGAATAAATTCCGCTCTATTTATTTGCAGACTCAGTGCGCTTTCCTGGCCACATATAATGTGAACTTTCGATTCGGATTGCAAAGATAGGGCGGTAATCGCTATCGACTCTTCTTGTTTTAATAATTGCGTATCACGATAGCGTCGCCAATCTTGGCCATTAACGGTTATCTTTGCCATGATAGTTAGAATTTTCCGCCAATGGTTACCATTTAATACCATCATGGATTGCGTTGCATTTAAATCCTGGTAACTCCAGTTCTCTGGAAGCTTTGGAGAGGTTGGTAGATAAAAGCAAGTTGTCGCCAGTTCTGTTCCGATCATCATAGTGTCTATTTGTTTCGCGTTAAAAGCAGTGTAAGTTAGTGTTATCGAGTATGCATACTATTTCGATTTATTAATGAATACCAACAACTTAAATCAGTGAGTTAATTTGATGATGAAATCCATTATTATTGGTTCAACTAAGCATTTGGCATTTGCACTGTTTTACTCTTCAGTGGGCACCTGTATCGCCTTGATCGCGGGTGCTGTTTGGTATTTGAATTCACGCCCTGCACTGGATTTATGGCACACCACGGAGCTTGAGGCGCAATATAGGCAACAACCCAGCATTGCCAATTTTGATGATTACCTGCGTTTGGAAGATAAACTGTTCGCAGAGGTTGAGCGTAAGGTTACCGCTAAAACAACGTCTGACTCTTTGTTAGTGGTTAATCGCTATTTACCGGGGAGTTATTCTGATCCTAATAAGTGGCAGCAAAATTGGAATCGAAGCTTTGAGTGGGAAAATGAGCATGCGCAATATGGCGTGTTGCTACTGCATGGAATGTCAGACTCGCCTTATACAATGCAATATTTTGCAAAGCACTATCAAGAATCGGCTCATGTTCTAGGGTTAAGATTACCAGGCCATGGAACACTCCCCTCTGGGCTTACCGATATAAATTGGCAGGACATGGCAGCAGCAGTCTCTATTGCTGTAGAGCATATGAAACAGGTTCTGCAGGATAAACCGCTGTATGTGGTTGGCTTTTCAACGGGGGCTGCGCTGGCGCTTAATCATGAGTTAGAGAAGTTAAGGCTAGGGGATGCTGGTGATTTTTCTGGATTGGTCTTTGTCTCACCCGCAATAGGTCTACCACCAGTGGCAGCAGGCGCAAAATGGCAGGCGATACTGGGCCATTTTTTGGGGTTAGATAAGCTAAGCTGGAACAGTATTCAAACTGAATATGATCCTTTCAAATACAGTTCATTTGCGGTTAATGCTGGGGATGTGGTTTATCAGCTTGCAAGTCGAAATGTTGAATTATTAAATCAACTTGATAATCAATCGCTTGCTCGGCTTGCGCCCGTACTCACCTTTCAATCTTTGACTGATGACACCGTTGATACCATGGCGGTACTGCGTGATCTGTATCTGAAGTTGCCGGGCAAAAAACATGAATTGGTGATATTCGATATTAATCGTACTCAAGTTAACTTAAGCCTAATGCCAACGGATCCTCTGCTCCCTTTCTTTGATTTAGTTGACACGACGGAACTAGATTTCGATTTTACATTAATCGAAAATACTGGGGGGAAAATAGGAGCGGTACAGGCAAGACATCTCACTAATGGAGCCAATGTAGAAGCTGTTATTCAGCATTGGCCTAAACAGGTTTATTCATTGTCCCATGTTGCCTTACCCTTTCCCCAAGACGACGAGCTATATGGTCCATATAAAAAACAGGCTGGCAATAGGATCCAAATCGGTGCAGGAGCTTCAAAAGGAGAACGCGGAGTGCTTAGCGTTCCTCCAAGTGAGATTCTTCGACAAAAGTGGAATCCATTTTTTGGTTATATGATGGACAAAATGGATAAGGTTATTACTGATTAACATCGTTTTCAGCTGGGGTTTCTGACAAGGTTGTAAATACCAATTTATTTCGACCGCCATTTTTAGCGCTGTACAAGTTGATATCAGCTTGTTTTATCCAGTCTTCAAGAGAATCACTGTAAGTGCCATTAGCGATAACGGCTCCAATACTCGTGGTCACATTAAAAGGGGCTGTATTACCAGGGGGAGCAATGATGGTGTCCGCCAGCTTTTGTTTAAAGTGTTCAAGGTGAGATTCTATTTTCAATGCGTTACACAAAGGCATAATGATGAGGAACTCCTCTCCGCCAAAACGCACGATAATATCCCCATCCCTTTTAAAGTCATCGTTTAGCAGTTTTGCAACGGTCTTAAGCGTGAGATCGCCACTTAAATGACCATAGGTATCGTTTATATGTTTAAACCTGTCCAGATCCAATAAGGCAATGGCAATGACTTCATCACTTCTTTGGCAGTTATCTTGGATTATTGAAAATTTATCTTCAGCATAGCGGCGATTATAAAGCCCTGTGAGTGAGTCTTTTTCTGCAAGTGTCTTTAACTTAATATTAGCCTGCTCTAATTCATATGTTCTTAAGGCTACTTTTTCTTCTAACGCTAATTGGTAGCCAATGAGCAAGCTCTTGCTTTGCTTAAGACGCATATAGAGTGAGTAGACCTCTTTAGGTGATTCGTCATCAATGCCGTAGTCATGATTATCGTTTTCATTTGAGGTACTGAACCTATTGGCAATTCTCTCTAATGGCAGCGTCAACCTGGCGCTGATAACCCGAGTAATAAAAAAAGTAATTAACAGTGAAATAACCAGTATGGCAAAGGTTGCTAAATACATGTTTTCGACTAACAACACTAAAGGTCTAAAGGGATTAAGCACGTACAGTGTCCATTTATTTTCAAGCTCGAAGGACGCAAATACATATTCAGGTGCCATGTTGTCTTTATCAATAATATTTAGCATCGGCAAAAGACTTGTATAATTAGCATTGTTTTGTGAATAGCTAAATGCAGATAGTGGGTTGATACTCAGCTCCGGCGAAGCAAAAATAACCCGATTGCTACGGTCAACGAGTACCATAGATTGATTTTTGAATTTTTTATTCGTTTTATCTATCTCTCTGAACTTGTTTAGATCCAGCGAACCTTCAATAATCCCAATAGGATGGTATGCATTATGAGGAGCATAAAGAGGGGCACTTATTGCCACGATAGGATCGTTACCAAAACCTCGACCTAAAAAGACCGGTGATATGAAGTTCCGTTGGTTTACAAACGATTCAATAAAGTAATCTCGATCAATAACACTGAGGTTGGTATCGTTATCGGTGAGATCTTGTAATCGTGAAACAGGACTGGCAGCTTTGATATGTCCTTGTTCGTTGGCAATGAGCATAGTGATAAAGCCTGGGTACATTTGATGCAACTTAGACAGCGATAATTGCTGTTGAGCTAAGGTTGTCTCGCTTAAACTTAACCCGCTTGCGGCATTGTTTAACGCTTGAACATGAGTATCGATATAGGCTTGAGCCAAGGTTCCTAACTGCTGCGCTGATTCTTTAATGTTATCGCTTAATAGTGATTGATAACGATTAATAAACTGATTATTAAAAAGTAGCGCAGCTAAAAGTAGCGCTAAGGAAATGACAAGAGTAAATGCGTAGGTTAACTGCGCATTAAAAGTGCGTCGTTGCTTGTGCTTAGCTTTCGGTTGAAAATGCCCAAAAGAGGGCGTTAAGATAACAAGTAACGAGCCTATTCCTGCATAGAAAACCCCGTTAATGCCTTGCTTTAGTATGATAAACGGTAGGTGGCTACTGGGTAAGTTGGTATTGAATATGGCGTACAAATAAAACAGTGGCATCCCAATAACAATCCAAAAAATGATGCTTGCATAGAGCGAGTAGATATCTTTCCGCCTTGCTAAACCTAGGCATACGGCTTCTATTGGAAACAGTAAATAAACATGCCAACTATCCCACTCCATAAACAGCCCTGACACAGATATCATTGCTGTATAGAGTGCATACCAAGGGCCGAATAAGATGGCGCAAATAACGTAACTGGCATTACCGAGAATAAGTTGTATATTGGCAAATAGAGGCAATGGGTAGAGGTTAATAATGAAACCGACTAGCCCTAATATGGATGCAATGAGAAATTTTTTCTGGTTGATATTGTCCAAAAGCGAAACCTTTGATTCGGCTAAGTAAGAATACTCTGTAGCCATTTTTTATTATAAGTTACTTGTTACAATCTATTAACTTTTCTCCCTGATAGCAACTGTTAAGGTGCCACTGAACTGGATTTTGGTGCATTTAGTCATTGTTGATTAAGGTCGTTGTATAAAAAAGTCGCGATTTGAATTTTTGCTGAGTTTTTCCTACCTTATTTAATCTGAGTCACTTACGGACATGATCGAGTTCACAACCTTGATATCGAGTCATTTTTTATTCCGCATTTCTTCATCAATAGGGCATTTTTTAATATTCAGTTAATAATAATTCATATGATATTAGCCATGGACTTCCATGGTCTAAGTCTCTATTAATTAATAGACTTTAGCTGGTGGGGTTTTTGAACGTGCATCTTAAATCGATGGTGGAAAATCGTATTTAAGTGCAACTACTCCGTGATTAAGGAACTGTTATGAAATACTTATCTATGTTCGCAGTATTGGTTTTTTCCGCTTCAGCTATGGCTGTTGATTGTACCGATTGTCACGAAAAAATCGACGTGGCTGCCCACACTGAAATGGAAGCGACAATCAACACTTGTAACGATTGTCATGATATGGCGAGTGCGCATGAGCTTGATGCTGAGCTCCACACTGTTGACTTAACAATCAAAGAGTGTGCGGATTGTCACGACTAACGACATCGTTAGCTGTTGAACACCCAATAAAAAAGCCAGCTTTTCAGCTGGCTTTTTTATTGATATTTGGTCGGGATAACAGGATTTGAACCTGTGATCTCTTGTCCCCCAGACAAGCGCCCTACCGAACTAGGCCATATCCCGAATTTTGCGACAGAACAAGTTATAAACTAAGGGGAATTCTGAAGAGCAAGCACTGTATCAAGTCATTATTGTGAGTGCAAGCGCTACATTAAAGTCTTCGATTTGTTTGGCTAGTTTATACCCAAGTTGTTTGGGGATGTCTTCTTTTTACGTTATTTTAATGAATATAAAAGCGTCTTCCTTCGCGCATCACTTCAATTAGCTCGGGTGCACTTAACTTCTTTTTAAGACGTTTTTTATATTCACTATCGAAAATTCGATATTTACCATGGCGATCAATCGTGGTTATTTCAGATTCTTGGTAAATGGCGAAAATACGGTTATCACCAGTATAGACCCATGATTCATCACTGGGCTGCATAAGACTGCTGCCGGCGCTGAAATCAGTGGCTGGGTTAGTGCAACCCAATGTTTGCACCATTAATGTTGGTACAAGGGCATTGTGGGTCGTTCTGTAGTTGATACGCTTAGCAGCCCTTTGGTTTGGCCAATGGATAACCATCGGCACTCTAACACTGTCAGGAGATAGATTGGTTCTGGCTTCGTTAGGATTGCTGGTAAATATCTTCCCGCTGACACCAGTAATCACAACCATGGTGTTCTTGGGTAGGTCACTCAAGATTTTTTCGAGTTGAGTATCGATAAAGTTCAAAGATTGACGGTATTGGTTGAATAATACTTTTTGTGCAGGCTTAAGTGCTTTGTCTGCTTTTACCGTTTTAATCCCCAAGAAACCGATAGGAGTATCGTAGCTATCGGGTGATTTTAGGTTTAATAACGTAAACCAAGGTTTTGTTGTTGTTTGGGTCCATTGGCGCCAGTTGCTAATCGAACTGAGGTCTGAGCGGGCATAACTATCTTGGTGTTGAGCATCAATACGTTCAAAGTCATTAAAAATGGCTTGGGGGCGAGTAAGAGTATCGACGGTGGTAAATAAACCTAATTGGTAGCCGCTGGCGATGAGTTCTTGAGTCAACACCGGGCTTTCATAGTGAAGGTCTATAGCGTTCATATAACTGCCTTGCAAGCCATAAAGTAGGCTAAACATGCCGCTATTAAACTGGTTGCCGCCGCTAAGATGCTGTTGAAAAGAGAGGTTTTGATTAGCGTAGGCTGCTAAAACGGGCATGGTCGTATCATTAACGAGCTTTGCTTGAAGGCTGTCAATGGCAATAAATAGGATATTAGGCTTATCATCCGCTACGCACTGCATTGGCGTTAGAGGATATTTAAGACTGACTTTCGGCCGGATGTTCGTTTGATGAACTTGAGTGTTATCAATGCCATAACTTTCCATAAAACTTCTTGCTGTCGCGGGATAGGATAGTGGATAAGCATCATCAAATTGTGTTATTTCAGTGACTTCGGCAGCATCTCCCCATATGTGAATGAGGTGACTGGCGATAAAGCACAAACCAACAACGACAACAACTTTGTTGCCATAATTGCGCTTACGAATTTTTTCGATACGCTTCCATAGATAATTAGCGAGGGTAAGCTCAATCGCTAAAATACCGATAGGCGTAATAATATAGGAGGTACCTTGCAGTAGCCCGTTGAGATCAGTCCACGCTAAGTCAAACACAAAAGGGCTGAGATGCAGACCGTAGTCGTCATAAATAATGGTGTCGTATAGCAATATACACAAGCTTAAGGTCGCCACAACGGCCGCATAGCCTCTGAGGATTTTTGAGTAAGGTAGCAACAAAGTGACGGGGAAAATGAATACCAGATAGACCATGAAAGCCAGAAAACTGAAGTGGCCAATGGTACTGAATGCAAGGTAAACCGAGCCAATAATCGATTCAGGAAAACCGACAGTGTCGAGATACCGATAACCAACCACAATAGCAAGCAAGCCATTAATGAAAGCGAACCAATGTCCCCAGCTTACTAAGCGTGAAACTCGATCTCGTCCTAACTGTTTTTGTCGCTCAACCATGTTGACCCATTATTCTGTAAATGCGGTTAATGGGTTTAATCACTATCGTTAAACCCTTACTCAATGTGGTTCCTACATTTAATCTTAGTTATTTTTTACTGACTGAGATAATGCTTTGGCAAACTGCTCGGTAACAACGGCGCGAGATTCTGCAGGCACTTTGTTTTGCAATAAATGTGTAACGCAATTGCCAAGTGCCATCAGACTCAAGTCTGTGGGTGCTTGGTGCTTATCTAACACTGCTAAAAGTTCAGCAATGATAGACTCAACTTGCGTGTTTGAATATTTTGATTTGATAGCCATAATTGAAAAATTCACTTTAAGTCCTGATTAACGGCATATAATAACGGATTTTTTCAATAAGCTCTGCACTTTTTACCATTGAGCGAGTGCTTTTATCATTTAACTAATCGATGCTGTGAGTAAGGTCGTGCTTCCATATTATTCTGAACATAGCGGTTAAATGCATAATCGGCAAAGAGTATTATTCAAACCACGTTATTCAACTTACACCTTTTAGTCGGAAATACGTTGATTTATTCATCTTTTATTGTCTTTCATTAGCGTGCTTTTTCAGTGTAATCGATTACACTTTTAGCCACTATTTTCCGTATGGATTTCTGGGTTTTGTCTGGTATGATGTCTGCCGAAATGTTTCCTGCACAGCGGATGATATCTTACGACTGTGGTTGTAAACTGACTTATCTATTTCATATAGAGCTGACTACCAGGCTATCGCTCTAAGCAACTTTCTATCGAGGCTCAATGAGTATTAACGTCGAACAAGCAATTATCCATGCCATTTCTCAAGATGGAGAAGGTCAGCTCAGCTGTCGGTTACGCCCACAACCGCTATTAAATAGTCAAGCCGTTGAGACGATGTTAGATGAACTCCATCACACCTATACAGGTAAGGCGGGTAAAGGCTTTGGCCACTTCGGCATTAGTGGTGAAGATGGTGAAGCTAACACCAAATTTGAAACCGCACTGAGCCAATACCGTAATAACGCACTGGGCTTTGTTGAGTTTTCGGGTATTGCTGGCAAATTGTTGCAAGAAGAGTTAGCCAAGTATGACTTTAGTACTGGTGGTTTCCTGCTACTGTCCTGTTATACCTACATGACCAGTGATTACCTTTTTGTGTCGCTACTGAACGCCAAGTCATCGATGACCGTTTTAGATGATATGGAGTTAACCCAAAATACCCACCTTGATCTCAACAATATCCTCCTTGCTGCTCGGATTGATTTAACGGAATGGCAAGCGGACCCTGACTCTAAAAAGTACATCTCTTTTGTCCGTGGACGAGCGGGCCGTAAAGTGGCTGATTTTTTCCTAGATTTCATGGGCTGTGTTGAAGGTGTTAACACCAAGGCGCAAAATAAATCACTATTGAATGCGGTTGAAGATTTTGTCGGCGGCAGTGAGTTGAACAAAGATGAGCGTCAAGTCGCTCGTGAGCGCGTGTTTGATTACTGCACCGAACGTTGTGATGAAGGGGCTGACATTCATATGAAAGATCTCGCTGATGAGTTAGCGGATCAAGGAATGGATTCATTTTATGAATTTGCTCAAGGGGGTAACTATGAACTTGAAGAGGAGTTCCCAGGAGACAAGCCAACACTTCGTCAGTTGAAGAAGTTTTCAGGTACGGGTGGTGGCGTAACGTTGAGCTTTGATAGTCAACACTTGGGTGAAAGAGTTATTTACGACCCAGTGTCAGACAGCATTATCATCAAAGGCGTCCCCGCAAACCTTAAAGATCAACTGGATCGTCGCTTGAAAGGCGAATAAAAAAAGAAGAGTTTAACTCTGTTGGGTTTAAACCGAGTGTATTAGCACTCGGTTTTTTTATGGCAGCAGATAATAGTCTTGATTAAGTTTAAAATGGTCGAATAATAATGCTTATCATTGTAAGCTACAGAAATTCTAAAGAGGGCAGCTAAAAAGCTGCTTTTTACCTGTTATTACATCCTGCAGCCATCGCTGCCTGGACGGTGCAAGGTAGACTGTTTTTCTACCTAGGAGCTCAAATGCAACTGTTTGTTAAAGATTTAACTGTTATTGATTTTTCTTATCTTTGTCCTATTCGTGGCATGGTAGGAGAGAGCTGGATTGTCGATGTTTTGCTCGACGGTGGTTTAGATGAGCAAAACATGGTGCTCGATTTTGCCAAAGTGAAGCGCGCAATTAAAAGCACTATAGACGATATTGCTGATCATCGTTTGTTGGTCCCTACCGCTTGTAGTGAAGTGCGTTGGCAGCAGCAAGGTGACCGAGTATGGATGGATTTCAGTAGCCAGCAAGGGGATATACATTTAGCGTGTCCTTCGCAAGCATTTGCCTTAATCCCAAGTGAAATCATCGATTTTGAAAGCGTAAATGCATTTCTGCAAAAAGAGCTAAAAGAGGTCTTGCCTGCAAACGTTGAGGGGATATCTTTGACGTTGAGAAATGAGATCCATGACGCTCCATTTTACCATTATACCCATGGTCTGAAAAAGCACGATGGCAACTGTCAGCGTATCGCTCATGGGCACAGAAGCCCTGTGACCGTATTTGAAAATGGCGCAGCGGCGCCTAAATGGGATGAGTACTGGGCTAAACGCTGGCACGATATCTACCTCGGTAGCGAAGAAGATTGTGTCTTGGTGAACACCCTAACACTGTCACCACAGACAAACGTCAGCGACAACACTCATTTTGGTTTTCATTATCAAGCGCCACAAGGTGACTTTCAGCTTGCAATGCCAAAAGCGTGTTGCGATGTTTTACCACATGATACGACGGTTGAATTGTTAGCTGACTACATGGTGCAAACCTTGTCAGAAAAAGTATCCAGCAGTGATTTTAAAGTCATCGCTTATGAAGGGGTAGGCAAGGGTGCAATTGCCAGCCGAAAAGCCAATAACTAGTATTTTTTAGGATCTCACTTTGAGCAAAATAATCCCCATCGTTATTGCAAGTCTCGTGAGCAGTTTATCGTTGCAGGTAAATGCTCAAGTTGAATTGAATGGCGACCTTAAACAAGGTTCGTTAATTCGCGCCAAAGTTCAACCGGGTACTCAGGTTTATTTAAACAATGCCACTATTGATGTCAATGCTGAAGGGCAATTTGCGTTTGGTTTTGCTCGAGAGGCAGATCTCAAGCAATTGCTTAAACTTGTTTATCCTGACGGATTAACAGAGCTAAAGCCGCTGACTTTAGCAAAACGGCAATACAAGATCCAAAATGTGAATGGGATCAGCAAGAAAATCATGAAGCCTGATCCCAAAGCCCAAAATCGTGCGGCACAAGACAGTAAGCAAGTCAAAGCGGCACGAACACAATTTACTAAAAGCAACGCGTTTAACCAAACGTTTATTTGGCCGCTAACGGGGCGGATTTCAGGCGTTTACGGCAGTCAACGTGTCTATAATGGTAAGCCTGGCACTCCACATTACGGGGTCGACGTTGCCGCAAAAACCGGGACCGTTGTGGTTGCGCCTGCAGATGGTGTTATATCGCTTGCTGTTGATGATATGTTTTACTCTGGTGGAACGATGATTATTGATCATGGCTTTGGTGTCAGCTCAAGCTTTTTACATTTGAGTAAGTTGTACGTGAAAGAGGGCCAAGAGGTTAAACAAGGCGATAAGGTCGCTGAAGTTGGCGCGACAGGCCGTGCGACAGGGCCTCATCTTGACTGGCGAGTGAATTGGTATCAGATGCGACTCGATCCAACTAGCATAGTCCCTTCGATGAAAAGTGTACTGGAAAATCAAGCAGCGCATTAGCGTCTAAGATGAGCCTCTTACATAACAAAAAAGCAGCGATAAGCTGCTTTTTTTGTTATTAAGACTGTTTACGTTATCAAAGCCTGCTGTACAGCACACTAAAATAGATGGCGTGCTATTCCTTGTTACGTTTTTTCCACTTAAAGAGCACTGAGTACTTCCATAACGTTTTAATGGTGAAGTAGGACGTAACCGAAAACAGTAATCCAAAAACCAAGCAGCCTATTAGAAAAGACGGGCCAATGGTTTCTATGGATGACTCAACCCATTGCCAGCTAGCCTCAAAGGCAAACTCTTGCGGATGATGCCCCAATATTTTTGCCCCTAGTATATAGGCCATATAGAACATAAACGGCATAGTAATGGGGTTTGTGATCCAAACAAGCGCTACGGCAACGGGTAAGTTGACGTTAAATAAAATCGCTAGCGCTGCAGCCAGTACCATCTGAAAGGGCATCGGGATCCACGCGACAAAAAGTCCAACAGCAAACGCCCCCGGTGCTGAACGCCTATTGAGAGCCCATAAGTTAGGCTTTAGTAATAGATCGCCGAACATGCGTAGATTTTTATGATTACGCAGTGTTTCAGGCTTGGGCATAAATTTTTTTATAAGTTTTTTTGGCATAACTCGAATTTACTGTCTTAACTAACTTCATTATGAATGGATTCATGTGTGGCTTTTGCGCCACGATATTATCAGCAATGATCTGGCCATCGCTCCCTCAGCTATCTTTAGTGCCGTTGTGTATTTTAATGGCTGTGGTCGTGATTCAGCGTGCCCCTATGTTAGCTGGTTGCTTATTAGCACTCAGCTGGATAACCATGTTCTATGCGTTATTAATGGACTGGGACACAGATGAAAACACTGACGCTATCAATGTTAGCGGCGAAATCATATCACTAGTTCATGCAAACGGCGACTGGATTAGTATGGATATTATGCTGGTTGATTCAATTTTGCCCCACAAGCTCACAAGAAAGCTTAGATTATCGTGGTCAAAACCGCCAAAAGTTAAGGTTGGCCAACAGTGGTTATTCACGATTAAGCCAAAGTCGATTACAAGCCCTTTAAATGAAGGAGGGTTTAATCAGCAGAAATACCTACTGAGTAAACATGTTTTTGCTAAAGGCAAGGTGACGGCAGGGCAGTTACTCAGCGAGAATAAAGGCGTTAGAGACAAGCTCATAGAACAGTTAAAGCCCGCATTGGCTGAGTACTCTTCACAAGACTTGCTGTTTGCTCTTTTAGTTGGCGATCGAAGTCTAATGACATCAGAGCGTTGGTTGCAGTTGAGAAATACCGGTACGGGTCACTTGTTTGCGATATCAGGTCTACATTTATCAGTGGCTTGCTTTTGGATATTCCTGCTGAGTAAAACGTTATTGTTTAACTTTTTGCCGACTCAAGGACGGCGTAACAATGTTATCGCTATGGTGCTTTGTGCCGTGACGGCAATTGCTTACGCCTATTTAGCGGGTTTTTCGGTATCAACTCAACGCGCCCTCATTATGCTATTAGCCTATATATCGTCATGGCTACTGAGTCGCTTTTCAAGCAGTTGGGAGAGATTGTTGTATGCGCTATTTATGGTGTTGTTACTGGACCCTTTGAGTCCACTGAGTGCCAGTTTTTGGTTGTCATTTATGGCTTTGACGGTCATTTTAATCACTATAGCAAGGTTTAATCCGCAACGGCTTGAAGCGTTAGAAACTAACGTGGCGGCCAATCAGCCTGCAGTTAGCTCAATTGCCAAAGTATTGCGAATAAAAGTGGCTAATGGCTGCAGTGGTATTCAGCACTGGATAGTCGCATTTTGGGCGATACAGTGGCGATTAGCTCTTGTGTTAGGGCTAGTACAAGCGACTTTCTTTGCTGGTACGTCGATAATCAGTATTGCAGTCAACTTTATTCTGGTGCCTTGGTTTAGTTTTGTTGTTTTACCCGTCGCTTTATTATCACTGTTGATATTTATCATGGCAATGTTGGCGGGTGTTGCTCCTGAGTCCCTTAATCTTTTCTGGCTGACACAGTTAACGATGGAACCGGTACTTATGCTATTAGACATGGGCAGCAGTATCGAGTTTGCTTGGCTTGATTTGTCAACACAGTGGGTAACTGCCGGACTGAGCGCGATACTTGGGATTTGGCTTTGTTTGCAATTTCGCACTATGCATTGGCGCTTCGCCTTTAGTGTCATGTCGCTGCCAGCCCTAATATTGGCTTATCAAGCGATATTTGGGGTGCAACATCAGCAATGGAAAGTACATTTATTGGATGTAGGCCAAGGGATGTCAGCCGTGATAGAGCGTAATGGTCGAGCCATTATTTATGATACCGGAGCCCGTTTTGGTGAAAACTTTAGTTATGCAGAACGTATAGTGTTGCCGTTTTTAAAGAGTAAAGGAATTACCAAGGTTGATTACTTAGTGATTAGCCATGCTGATAATGACCATGCTGGTGGCGTGTCAGTGGTCATGGAGGCTTACCCCGAGGCCATCGTTATAGCAGATGATAAAAGGTGGGGTACGATTAATTGCCGACCTAAAAATATTGTGTGGCAAAGCATCAATCTAGAGATTATTGGTCCTTTAAGGCCTGCTAAAGGCAATAATGGCTCATGTGTGGTGCGTTTATTCAAAGATAACAACAGTATTTTGCTCACGGGAGATATTGAACATGAAGCGGAGCAAAAACTTATACATCATAAAGGCATTGCCAGTTCAGTGATGACCGCGCCACATCATGGCAGCAGAACCTCTTCAAGTGCCCGCTTTATTGATGCGGTATCACCAACACTGGTGCTGTTTCCTGCGGGGTTTAATAACCGATATGGTTTTCCCAAGAAGGATGTTTGGGCGCGATATGATGATTTGGGTATTGATACGTTAGTCACTGGAGAGCAGGGACAAATTAGTGTTGCTTTTCAGTCCGACAGTACCAAAATTTACACATATCGCTCAGATTTTGCGCCATTTTGGTATAACCAAGTGTTTAGGTTTGGTGAGATCAAAAATCCAGAGTAGAATGCTTCTTTTGCCAATACGTAAATTCTCTCAATGACAACATCTCCTAAAAATGAAGTCTGGACAGTCTTTAAGCGCCTTCTCGGCTATTTGAAACCGCTTAAGAAAGTACTGTTTTTTGCCGTTATTGGCTTAATCATGTATGCATTAGTTGATGCCACATTTATTGCCGTTATAAAACCTTTCATTGATGAAGGCTTTGGCGGTCAAGTCAGTCAAGCCACTTCTGGTGCTGGTGGCCTAAGTAATCTCGATCTTGGTACGAGTGGTGGCTTTGGCTCTAGTAGTGACGTGTTACTGATCGCTCCTTTTGTGGTCATAGTGTTGTTTAGTCTACGTGGCTTAGCAAACTTTCTGTCGACCTATTGCATTGCTTACATGAGTGCTCGAGTGATAATGGATATGCGCCAAGAGGTGTTTGAACATTATCTGACTCTGCCTGTGAGTTATATGGACAATGAGAACACGGGTAATCTTATATCCCGCGTGACCTACGATACAGAACAAATCGCCCGCGCGACGGGGAGTGCGCTGATCACTATCGTGCGCGACAGTATTACTGTCGTCGGCATGATAAGTATTATGTTCTATTTCTCTTGGAAACTATCATTAGTTATTCTAGTTATCGGTCCCATTATCGGGTTGATCATTGCGGTGGTTAGCCGCCGATTTAGAAAAGTGTCGAAGAATATTCAAGCTGCAATGGGTGGAGTTACCGCCGCAACAGAGCAAATGCTAAAAGGCCATAAGAATGTATTATCTTTTGGTGGTCAAGAAACGGAAGCGCAACGCTTTGCGAAAGTAAATGATCAAAACCGCTACCAAACAATGAAACTTGCAACTGCTCAAGCGATTAGCCAGCCACTAGTGATGATTATTGGTTCGTTTGCGATTGCGTTTATCTTATATGCAGCAAGCATTGATAGCATGAAAGCAGAGCTCACAGCTGGTACCTTCGCGACCATTTTGGGTGCTATGTTGGCAATGTTACAACCCATTAAAAACCTTACCCGCGTTAATGCCGAATTCCAACGGGGTATTGCAGCTTGTACGACCGTGTTTGAATTGCTTGATATTAAGCCTGAAAAGGATAACGGTAAGCTTGAAGTCGAACGTGTTAAGGGTGAACTTGCATTTAACAATGTTGATTTCAGCTATTCTGGGCATGAGAAGCTGGCGCTAAACGGTATCGACTTTAAAGTTGAACAAGGTCAGACGTTGGCGTTAGTGGGCCGTTCAGGTTCAGGTAAATCGACTATCGCCAGTTTGATCACCCGTTTTTATACGGGGCTAAAATCGGGAGGAATCACCCTCGATGGCGTCAATATTGATGAGTACAAGCTCACATCTCTACGCAGTCAAATCGCGTTAGTCTCCCAACAAGTCACTCTATTTAATGACTCCATTGCCAATAATATTGCTTATGCCTACCCAGGTGAAGCTACGCGAGAGCAGATTATTAACGCTGCAACCCTAGCGCATGCGATGGAGTTTATTGACCCTATGCCACAGGGGCTCGATACCCAAATTGGTGAAGATGGTGTCATGCTCTCTGGTGGTCAAAGACAACGTATTGCGATTGCGCGAGCGATATTACGTAACTCGCCTGTATTGATTTTAGATGAAGCAACATCAGCCTTAGACACTGAATCAGAAAAAGCGATTCAAGGCGGGCTTGATAACCTAAGACAAAACCGAACTTCGATTGTTATTGCGCACCGATTATCAACCATTGAAAGCGCCGATCAAATTCTTGTTGTTGACCAAGGCAAGATTGTTGAGCGAGGCACTCATACGTCTTTGCTCGCAAAGCAGGGCGTATATTACAACCTGTATCAGATGCAGTTTGGAAGCTAAATGCAGTCTTGATTATAAGTGTCTGAATTTAAGCTTAATTATTTAGCGCATATAATTTGGGGCCAAATAGGGGCCAAAAAATAGTTAAAAAAAAGCTCAAGCAATTGCTTGAGCTTTTATGTATGAGGTGTTTACTAACGAATATCATTCGTAACTTTGATTCAATTTTATTGCCATTTCTTTTACGTAATCAGGTTTTTCATTACTGACCCATTGTCCATAAATTTTTCTGATCATTCCCCAGTCTGAATGCCCCATCTGTTTTGCCAACCATAATGGTTCGGCTCCAGCCATCAATAACTGGCTAGCGTATGTATGTCGCAATTGATACGCAGGCCTATGAGTTAAACCAGCTTCAATTAGCCAATTTTTCCAGTAATTAGTCGTACTCGTTAATTCCGGCCCTTTATAGGGTTCATTATTTCTGCCCAAAAAGACTCGTTTACGTTCAACAACTTTTGTTTTTTGATTTTTATAGTAAATGGTTTCACGACGCGATGGCACGCTAAAGGTCTCTTCTTTTTGCTGAAGTAATACTTCTAAGGCCCTAGGGAGTAACTCGATGACTCTGTGGCCAGCAGTTGTCTTTGGTGGTTTAAGATTCCCCTGACGCGTAATATTATACTTCACATGTATTTTTAGGTTTTCAAGATCTACATCCTCCCACGCAAGAGATTTAAGTTCTCCAGGACGCAGACCAGTCCATGCAAGCAATTCTGCCATTCGCTTTGTTTGAGGGATGTGAATAACGGCTATAAGCCTACTTAACTCATTTTGTGAAAATGGTAATATTGACTTGTCTTCATCATCAAGGTGTATATCGTCTTTTACGAGCTTTTTCAGAAGGAGAGTCGGGTTCGATTTAATGTATTTTTTGTCTAATGCGTGCTTCAAAATTTTATTAAATGAGCTTGTGTAATCAATAACTGTTGAGTATGTGCATGTTTCTAAAGTTCGTACCCGAAGTTTATTGAATACGTGGACCGTTATTTCTGCGATGGGCTTGTCTAAAAGATTGGAGCGCTCAAGCCAGCTTTTGATAGTTGTTAACTTATCTCTTGTTGAGTCTGTCAGGATGTTAGCGCTTTCTGCCGTATACTCATCTATGCAGCTTTCTACGGTAATGTTTATGGCAGAATTGATGCTATTTGTTGGAAAGTGCTTAAGCCAGAAGGCTTCAGGAGCATTCTTATAAAGGCCATTGGCGATGTCTTGTTTGATATTAGCCAATGTCAGCTTGGCTAATTTTATATTTGCCTTTGTAATAGGGATACTCAAAGAGCGCTTGATCGCGTTGTTGAGCTCAGGGAGCTTAAATTGCACGCGTAAGCTACCGTTGTGAGCTGTAACGCCACTAGCTTCCTTTAAATCTGCTTTCATAGATGCTGTTAATATCATTATAGCCACGCTCTAAAGTTTTTAAGATGGACGAAGATCTCATAACCTTTTGCTTCTTGTTTCCAAACATTTCCTTCTGGCATTGGCTTTGTCTTACTCTTAATTCTCTGGCGTATTGCAGCAACAGATTTACCGAGTTTTTTTGAAGCTGCTTCTAATGGCATCCAACCGTCATCATATTTACTTTCTAAAGCCGCTAACTTGCTTTCAAGAACGAGAATTCTGTCCTTCAACCATGATTGCGTTTCGAGATCAGTCATCATGTTGGCATTTGATTGATTTCTTGCGGATTTAGAGAACATATCTACCTCTGTTAAGTCATTGTAATTTAGTACGAATATGGTAATAAAATAGGAAGAAATTAGATTTTTAATAGTTTGAAGTCTATTTCACGTATAAATAGCCTCATTATTAATTTGGTTAATATTTCTGACTCCAATAGGTTGACTTATGTACTGATTGCGAAAACATCTTGTTCTTCGACATTTTAGTTCTCGGATAAATCTGTTTTACGTGGCTGCTTTAGTGCTTAAATAAATGCTAACAGTGGCAAAGTGTATTTGTAAACCGTTATTGTTGTGTATAGATATGTCGTATAAATGACTACTTTTTTGTCATACGGCTAATTTACGCGGTTTAGTGAATAAATACTCACTTCCATGCAGCGGCGCTGTCTTGTGTATGCAATGTGAAAATTAAACGATAATGCGCGTTAAACCACCAAGTATTATGGTTTAATCTTGGTGGTTTATTTTTCTAATTTAAGAAGATATTCTTAGTGTGATGTCTGTTTTCATCTTTGTATGAGTCATTTTTATTGCTTATCAAATAAAGTTAAAAACACATTTTGAGTAATTCGACTAAATCTAAGTGGCTATTTTTTGTACGCTCTATTGGTGTCACTCTTGATCTGAATCTTTCTTAGAGCGAGTGACAAGAAAATAAACACCAGCAATCAGCACAAAAGTGGGGAGTAGAAAATACATATATGTTCCTTAAAGCTAATTATTAGCTTATATGATTCGAAATAACACGTAGTAGCTCGCGCGCCATAAGTTCACTTTGCTTGGTTTTTTAGTACACAAGCTTTGGTATGTTGCAGTGCCAAATGTCAGTTTACACGAACCTAAACTATAGACGACGAGGTATCTAACATCGTCTGTTTCTAAATAGAAAGAGAATAACCAGAGCAATAGCGTTGCACCGAATACTAGCGGGATACTTGTTGTCTGGTCTCTTGATAATTTTTTATTAGACATCTAGAAATCGTCAAACCCTGAGCTAAATGAGTCGCAGTCGCTGTCAAATGAACTATCAAACGAATTGTCGAATGAGCTATCAAAGCCACAACCAAATGAGTCGTTATTACTGTCATTCATCATATTGCAACTTGAATCGAAAGGTGGCTCAGTTACTCCATATGGATTGCCGTGAATATCAACATTTGCGCCTGATACCATCGGAGTACCATCGACATTAACTTGAGGTTCTACGTTAAGTAATTTGTTCATACCTATCTCCAGTTTTTTGTTTAATTTTTACCGCTCTCTATACACATTAATGAAAAAATGCTAAATTACAAACTTGTTTGACTGAACTGTCAGCAACAAAAAGTTTGTCCCAACTTCCCCATGTTTTCTGCATTTTTAGATTCAAAAAAACCTCATTTTTAGCTATTACACCCAAACGAATGTGTGCTCTTACAGCAAAAATCGGCACGATTATTTGTAATTAACAGCATGTGCAACATGCCTTCAGCTCGCGTATTTGGATTGATACGAAGTATTGATGCAAAGGAGCAACGCGCATGTACAGCTGGTCTGTACTAACCGCATTTACGTTTTGCTTCAGCAAAATTTAGCCTCATATTTGGCACAAATTGATGGCTAAACCATTTGCCTTTTCGTTAGAAAAGCAGAGTGTCGAAAGAGGGAATAGAGGTGGAACACATCCCCTCGTCGTAAGCGGCGAAAATGCGGTTAGTACAGAGCGGAGCGAGATACATGCGCGTTTGATGTCTTGAAAAGCTAGAGCGTAGCTCGTAAGACAGTGTCGATGACGAGTCATCAGAACTGGCGTGCGTTTCAAGGCATATGAATGTGTTACGAAGTGATGCATTCATCAGGCAACGCCTGGCTTGGTAGCGATAGTTATCGCTATTTTCATCCCGATAGGGGGAAATAAGTATCTCGGAATGAAAATCTACACTTATTTGTCTGAATCACCATAGTTTGTATCGTAAAGCTCTATCTCTAGATATCGATTATGAACTGAATGACAGGTATCAAAAATGTACGACCAAAATATCCCACAACAACTGATAAACCAAACACTCGATACTTCAGGTAAAGGGGGTTATCAATATCAACCCTACCTATCAATACCCATGCGATATCAGCAAGGTGCCAACAACAATCAAATAGGTAAAGCAAGGCGAGTGTTGACCATGAAGCTTGTCGCACGTTTTGGCCTGACTTCTCCAACCATAGTTGCTTGGCTTTATGGTATTCCTCTGCGTCTCGCATTGGAGCATTTGAACAAGCTCGTGAGTGAAAAATTATTGAGTCTGGTTATCACGCATCGCTCAATGGATGGACGGGTTTATGTACTCGATTATACAGGAGCCAAATATGCTGAGGAGTTGTTATCGGTAGCGGTATATTTTCGTGCCGGAGAGCCTAGCTTACGCGTCAATCAAAACACCATAATGCATGACCTTATGATGCAATATGTTCAGCTGAAAGGGCTACATAACAGAGCAAAAGACAATACAGATAAACCCTATTGGTACTCGTTTGTCACCGAACCTGAATTTAAGCGGCTTTTTAAATCAGATGATGTGCGTAATGTCGACGGAATAGCATTAGAGCCTGATGGCACTATCGCAGCAATTGAAATAGAGCACTCATTCAAAACCAAAGCAGCACGACAAACTATTCTGCTAAAGTGGCTGTATGGCCTCAAGCACGGTTATTACGACAAAGTGATGCTCTTCTCCCAATCACTGCAAATCTTTAATGACATAAAGAGACTGCATACCCAGCTATTGGATGAAATGCCAGCACGGTTTGATAAAAAAACAAAGTTGGTGATGTTAAGTATTGAAGATGCAGAGATGCTGAGAGGGAAGGTGGTGCATAGAACGGTACTTTGCAAAGAGCTGAGTGATACCTTTTATTCTTAGATTTTAAACTGCTTAAACGAAAAAAAGATACATAAAGTATCTTTTTCCCGGCAGAACTACATTTCTTCGTAGACTACAGAATGCGAAAGCAAATTGAACGCTTTGGTGCAATTGCAGGTCTCTATCGGTAGGAGTTCCAATAGAAGTCTCTCAGTAAGTGAGTTTCGCTGACATAGGGCCTCCAGGTCCTTTTGTACTAATAGGTAGGGTACCTTTGTGTGTATTATCTATATTTTAGGTAAGAGGGAGTAAAAATTTTTTGATTCTTTAGTTCGAAGTTTTTGCAAGCTTATAATTCTCAACATTTGTTAATTGCACATATGATGGCCTCAATTAATCAAATGAGGCCATCATATGTGTAAGCAAGTCAGTTACAGTAAATATCAAAAACGAGTGATTAAATTTCTAAATGATTTACTTGGTTCTGGCACGCCATTCTCCTATGAAAGAACCAAAAATAACCACCTAAAGGTATTGATAGAAGGCGTTAGTAAACCGCTTTATACCGGCTCAACACCTTCCGATTGCCGGTCAATACACAACTTTATGTCAGAAGTTAAAAAGGAACTAAGGCTATCTGTGCACGAGTTAGAAAAATCCGCCTCGATGCCAGCTAAGTTGAATCCAACCATACAGTCAGTGTTTAAGCCGTGTTATGACAAACTGATCCAGACCAGCATTAAAAGTTTACGTACTCAGATTGACTCAATCAAAGTGCAAGAACAGCGTCAAGTTGAGCAACTTAATGATGTTGACTTTATTAAAACTGCGCGTCTGAAAGCGATAAAACATTCCGTCTCTCACGTTATAAAAACCAATAAGCAGGCGGGGTATATCAAGCCAAGAGCAATGCGAGAAATTGAGACGGTAATTGTAAAACACCTTAATTTTATGCTACCAAGCATTGCTTTTTATTCGGATCTACTTGAGTCAGAAAAACATCCAGCAACTGATCTGCACAATGTTGTTAATCACGAGACTAAAGTGGTTAGTCTCGCATCGAGTAAAACGGCTAGAACTAAATCGAATATAGATAACACTGTGGCTAATAATGAAGCTAAGGCTGTTGAGGGAATAAAGGTTGAGCATAAGGACCATCGGCCAAAACAACGAGCATTAAAGCAGCTGGTGTCACTTTCGAGTCCCAAGCGTGTCAATGAGTTACGCAGTTTGAACGCTGAACAGGGGCGCGAATTGATAAAAGAGATTGAGCAAGCCATGATGCTTAATCGCGAGCAAGATATTGAGGCTATTGTTGCGCTGATACAGGAGAAAGCAATACCCCTCGAGGCAATTGTTTCTCGACTAGAAGCAGCTTGATATCGCTTGCTTAGTCAATGGCAGTTTTCGCATAAATAGTGCTATATGATTGCCTGATAGCAACTGCTACATTTACTTTGATCTAAGTCTAAAGGATAACTCAACATTAATAATCAATCAGCTATCAACATAGAACTGCACCTGACGATACCGATTTCACGTCTCGGCTTTGAGTATGACATAGAGCTACACAGTTGGCAGCAAAAGCTACAAGCCTATAGAGTATTCGACACTAAACCCAAAGAGCTGTTAGAGGGAGGATTAGGATTAGGGTTTAACCTAATTACCCAGTTTAAATCGGGTTTAGATTGGTTAGCGCATATTCCCACGCAGTACATTGCAGTAACAGAGGCATTTCCTGAGCATCAGTATCAGCTACTATGGCTCGCCGCGAACAGTGAACAAGCCGCTCAATTGTTATTGATGCGACCACTATTGTTGGTACTTATTTGTGAACATTACTCAATCGACAACAAACAAGCGTTAATAATAAGCCAGTTGGGGCAGCGAGATATCCTAAAACACCTGGGCTATGACAGCGGCAAAGCCGCTCTTAAGTTTATCGATAAGCTGACACTCACTTTTGCACGTGATTTAGAGCTCAAACACGTTAAAAAGCAACTTGATGTACGTTTTAGCCGTTACAAAGTATTTAATCATTACTCAACAATTAACTATGTGGCATTGAGTCTAGACAATCGATACCCGTTTTTAACTGGGACCAAGTTAGGGCTGGCAATATCAACTGCAAACGGGCTAACAAGAGGGCCATTACGTGCCTGTTTAGCAGATACCTTAACGCTCGGCATAGAGCTTGGGGTTAACGACCCTGCCAAGCGAGTGAGCCAATTATCGTCACTCAATGAGCTTGAGGTATTACACCAATATTGGATAGACAGACGCAACGGCTTAAGACGCGAGCAAAACCGGCCTGAAGATGCTGATAAGCCCTATCCACAGCTTATTGCTGCAGAGCCGAACATTGTTCCAATTGAGGATTATGATCAACTCTTTAATGAAGGCGTTAGCCAAAAACACTGCATCGCTATTTATCATAGTCGCATAGCTGCAGGGAACTATTGTGTCTTTGTTATGCCGCAACCGCAACGGGTAACCATAGGCATTAAAATCGATAGGCAAAATGGGCGCATAGAACTAGACCAAATAGCGGGGATGCGTAACGCCTTGGCCACTAATGAAACCCGTGAAATTGTTTATAGCTGGCTTGAAAGGGTAAAAAGAACACTGAAAATATAAAGAATAGATAATAATTTCGCTAATTATCATAAGGGTATCATCGTTTTTGCACGCGAGTTCTGGTATAGGAGATGGCAATCTACATTGGGGTATCAATAGCTTATGGACAAAGTCACTCAATTTTGAATTAATCCGCGGCCATAATGAAAAGCTCGCTAATCTAGGTCAGCTTGCTGAAAGCATACTGCATTTAGATCCAGGCAGTGCGATCACTCGTCTGCGTGGCTTTGCAGAAGAGGTGACCAAAGAGATCTACGCTATTGATGCCTTACCAAAAATGCCCCAAGCGAACTTTATCGAGTTACTTAAAAGTGATGCATTCTTGTATTGTACTGAAGCGCAGACTGCGCGACCAACTGCATTTCCTTCGCATTAAAGGTAACGAAACTGCTCACGGTGCTGATGGCTCGCTGTCGATAGGTTATGCCGCATTAGGTACTGTGCATCAGCTAAGCCAATACCTTGCGGTGAACTACTACGGTTTTCATGTATCAGATCTTGCACCATTAGTGTTCCCCGAACCATCAAACAGCACAAAACAAGCCCAAGCCGTAGCCAACAAACCGCAAAAATCCTTGAATGGGATGAAGATACCACCTGAAAAATGCTTATCGATACCCAGCTATCCAATGAGGTAACCACGACCTCTTTGTCAGTCCACTGCCTAACTTTGCTGGTTATCCGTCCTGAATTATCGAAGCTAGATTTTTTGTACCATTGACTACCGCTTGCAAGAGTCAACAGCGTGCATGAAGGGAGGAGCCCCAGTGATTAACTTGTGCTTCCCAATGATAAGTGTGATGGGGGAGGTTTGTTGAACTTGATATGCGTGTTGTTCGCTGTTGAGCCGATTGCTGTTCAATTATCTATTTTCTGCTTCAAGATATACCCATCCGCTGCTCTGTACTTTTATGATTGTGCAAGTTACTGAGAATATTCCAACTCATTTACTAGCGAGCCGATACTCATATCCCCTTTAATTGTCTGAAAATACGTTTGTTTGACGTATGTCGGTGACAACCCGAATTAAGTCGCATATAGTCATTTTGATATTGACACCTGTTCAGCAAAAGTTCAGGTTTATTAAGTATATGGAATATATGCAGAACGGAATCTGGTCTTTGAATTTTCCTGATTTGCACCTTTAAATATCTACACTGGTAAGGCCATTAAACATGCTCTGCTGTGAGGCATTAGGGATCCGGCAGACTGGTGATAACTATGGTTTGTTATAGGCGATACATAAAATGAAAAATATCTTAGTTGCTGTAACTGGGGCGAGCCCTCAAGTATTGACTGAAACCTTATTTGGTTTACATATACAAGGAAAAGCTTTACCTGAAGAAGTGTTCGTGATCACCACTAAAAATTCCAAGCAGATGCTAGTCGATGGTCTCTTTGAGCAAGGTCATTGGCAGCGGTTGATTACTGATTATTCACTACCACAGATCAAATTTGATGAGTCAAATATCTGGGTCATTAGTGACGAGCAAGGGAATGAGTTAGAAGATGCCAAAGGTGAAGAGGATCAGTCTACGATGGCAGACTTTATCACCCGCAAGGTCGCCATGCTAACCGCTGACACTAGCTGTGCTATTCATGCCTCTATTGCTGGAGGCCGTAAAACCATGGCGTTCTATATGGGTTATGCCATGTCGCTTTATGGACGTGAGCAAGATGCCCTGAGTCATGTGTTTGTTAATGATGAATTTGAGTTTGTAAGAGACTTCTATTATCCGACACTTCAAGAACACTGGATTGACGGAAAAACGGCTGGCAGCCGAGTCAATACTAAAGATGCACATGTCACCCTTGCAGAGATCCCTTTTGTGCGCATGCGCAAGCAGTTTGAATCGGACCTGCTAAATCAACTTGAAGATAGTTCTTTCTCTAAAACAGTAGCACTAATGAATGCCGCGAGTCAGCCATTGGCAGTCTCTATCAGTTTGAAGTCACGAACGCTGAGTGTTTTGGGTATTGATATTAAGCTCTCAGCTAAGCTACTAGCCCTCTACCTGTTTATGCTTTCTCAACCCCAGCGAAAAATTAAAGTCGGTTCAGGCTTTATTAAAAATACCGATTTTACCAAACAGTATTTGCAATTCTTCTACGATATGAAGGGGGATGTTCGTGTTTACGGCACCTTCGGCTTAGAAGATGAGGGTGATTGGGTTCGGGGTCAGTTTGATAACTTACAGCCTCTGAATGCGAAGTTCATTCAAGAGGTGTTGAGTCAGCTTCATAAAAAGCTGATTCAGCTTCTACCAAATGATGTGGTTGATCATATTAAAGTGCATTCAGATGGGGTAAAGGGGGGCTCGACTTATTCCGTTAGCGAGACATTAACCGTTGATGTGATCCACCCATGCGATTTGTAAGCTTATAAACATCGCTTAATTTTCGGTTTAGTTATGATGGTTGTATTAATTAACATGCCTCTGTATCTGAGTCAGTTTTGACATATTCTTATCTTATAAATTAAAGCTTGAAGTGAGATTTGCTATGAAATGCCTTGGTGGGTGGCAAAAGAAAAGGGAAGTGTGGACGTGATGCTAAAGGTAAAACGCAGATTTTAGTTGCATGAAGCAAGGGTAACACCAAGTGAGCTTGTTGATGAATGGCACCCTTGAGTTCATATTGCAATTATCCACGCCAGTACATTCACACTGAGCAAAGTACATAGGATGTAAATTTATGAGTAGGTAAGCTTGCACATTCCCGACATTAAATTGTTTGTTGTTAGTCTAAACGAACACAATGAATGGCGATTAAGCATTATCTAACTGCATAAAATTCGAGCCATTAAAAATGTGGTAGTAGACATGAGCGAGCTTTAATCTTGTCGACTCCCTGTTTAATAAATTTACAATTGAGAGAATTAAAAGGACGATATTATGACTGGATTTAACCCTTCCGATTTTACTGTAGCTAAGGCCAAGCCCCTACCTGTGGTGTTGCTGCTTGATGTGAGTACCAGTATGCAAGGTAATAGCATTAATGAACTAAATGTTGCAGTAAAAGAGATGTTCACTGACTTTGCCAATGCTGAAAAAAATGAGATTGAAATACTTGTTTCAATCATCACCTTTGGTGCAGAGGTTTTACTTCATACTCCGTACACTTCTGCTAAAGATATTGAATGGCAAGACATGACGGTAAGCGGAATGACGCCAATGGGCACGGCTTTTTCGATGGCAAAAGCGATGATCGAAGATAAAGAAACAACACCGTCACGCGCGTATCGCCCAACGATTGTATTGGTTTCAGACGGAGCACCGAATGATTCTTGGGAGCAGCCACTACGAGAATTGGTTAAAGAAGGGCGTTCGCAGAAATGTGACCGCATGGCAATGGCTATTGGTAGTGATACTTCTAATAGCGTACTAAATGAGTTTGTATCAGGTACTGAAAACAAGGTGTTTACGGCGCAGGATTCTTCGCAAATACAAGAGTTCTTTAAATTTGTCACTATGTCAGTAACTACCCGTACTCAGAGTCAAAATGCTAATGTTGTTCCAAAGCAAGAAGAGGTTCAGCGTTTAGTCGAACAGGAAGATAATCAACCGTCAGAAGAGCTTGAAGATGAGTTCATCTGAGTTGCATTGCATCATAGATCGCTCTGGAAGTATGGCTGAGTATGGTAAACCGATGCTATTGGTTAACCTACTGCGCTATATCCGGCAATTTACTACACAACACAGTAAAAGCACGAGCTACTTCAGTTGGCGAGAGGATATTACAGAGATTTTTTGGTTAGCTGAAGCAGATGTTGAGCTGCCAGCCGCTGAAGATAGTAGTGATATTGCTAGCCTTTGTAGCTGGAGCGAAGTGAACTCTGAAGCAACGCTTTTGGTGCTGACAGATGGTTACTTTAAGTTAAATACAGAGCAACGGCAGTTGATTTCACAGGTCGATAATTTGTTCTTTATTGGCGTGGGTGGTGATGCTGATTTAGCACAGTTAATTACGCTATCGAATCATAGCTATCGTGCAGAACAGCTGGATCATGTTTTGCACACGATCTGGCGTCCAGAAATCGTTGCAGGCGGCCCATTGAACCGAGTTGATTTAGCCGGTGTTATTGTTGAAAACGAATCAGAGGATGATGATGAGTGGTAACACATCTGTATGGCGTGGTTTCGGTGACAGTGAAATCGGCCCTCTTCATCAGCGCCTTGGCGTACTTAATCAGGATGCTTACCATCTAGAGCGTAAAAACGAGCCAATACTGATTGCTTTGTCTGATGGCTTAGGAAGCAAGTCTCTGTCTCACTTAGGTGCTCAAGCTGTAAGTCGGGCAGTTGTAAGGTTAGCTCAGTACTGCGCGGATGAAGTGATAGTTGAGCAAGAAGTTGAGCCAGTGTCGTTGATTGAATTATTTCATGATTACTGGTTAGAAGAGCTTCGGGGTATAGATCTTGAGCTGTGTCGTTGCACAGCTTTGTTCGCCATTATGTTGGGTGAGCAGACTTTTATCGCCCAGCTTGGAGATGGGGATTGTTGCATTATTACTTCAAAGGAAGGTGAGTGTGAACAACAGGTTCGTTTTTTATCTGATAAAGACGAAGACCTATTTGCTAACCAAACGTATTCTCTAGGTAAAAAATTTCAAGCCAGTGAGTGGCAGTTTTACTTGCAACCAACTGCTGAATTGAATGCTTGTTTCTTAGTAACGGACGGCATTTCTGATGACATCGCTTTAGAGTATCGAGCTAACTTTTACTTAGAGTTATTGAATCAATATCGACAGTTAACAGACGGCCAAGTTAAGGCTGATGTACGGCGCTGGATTAGTCAGTGGCCGGTTGTTGGTCATAGTGATGATAAAACAATTGTCGCATTGTTTCGTCAATCCTCTCTGCACAAAACATATTCTGCTTCGCCCTAACTTAGGGTTAGCATAGGACGCTTCAAATGAAACAGCAAAAAACACCTGAACCTAGGTGGGTGAAAGATCAATTATCCCAGCGGCATAAGCTAACTAAAAAGCTGGGGCAGGGTGGGCAAGGGATTGTATATCGAACTTCAGATCCTGAACTGCTGGTTAAAATACCATTAAAAGATAATAAGGAAATAACCGACAAGGCTGAAGTGAAAAACTTCCAAGAGCAGCTTGAACGGTTGTATTTATTACCATTAACCGAGGCAATGCACATTACCAAGCCACTTTATTTGCTTGAAGAGCAAGCTGGTTATGTGATGCAAATGATGCAGGATATGCAGCCGATAGACGAGTGGCTGCCAAAGATATTAAATAAACAGGTTGCTAAGGATTTTACACGGCCAGCTTGGCTTAGTGATGATGTCCCTTTGGAGGCTGCGTACTCGCTAACTATGTATGCTAAATCTGGTGGCACTAAGAGAAGGTTGGAGTTGCTGGCTCAGGCTACAATTGAACTGCTTAAGCTGCACAGTGTTGGGCTGGTATTTATGGATGTCTCTCCAGAAAATATTTTTTGTTCGGCTATGTCAGGGAATAACGAAGCCTGGATGATTGATGCCGATAACCTTCGCTTTGAGGCGGTAGGTGCCAAAGCTGGTGTTTTAACACCGCAGTATGGTGCCCCTGAAGTGATTAAGGGAGAAAGTGGTGCGCGAGTGACCAGTGATGCGTATTCGTTAGCTCTCTTGGCATTCAAGGTGTTGACTATGTCTGGAACTTTTGATGGGCAGCTTTTTCGTGATGCTCAAAGTGATGATGAAGATTGGGCTACAGATGATTCAGAAGGAGGTGGGCTAAGTTTAGAGTTACAGGCAGAGCATGGTTTATTACCGTTTATTTTTGATGCAGAAGATAACAGTAATAGTCGAACTAACGGGCTGCCCCATGAATTAGTTCTGACGCCGGAACTACTTACCTTCTTTCAACAAATGTTTGGTCTAGGTCGACCCAAACCTTGGCAGCGCCCAAGTCTTCATTCACTACCACGAATTTTAGCCAGTGCTGCCGATAACTCGATTAAGTGTAGCTGTGGCATGAGTTTTTATTACCAACCTTCGGTTTCTGAGCAGTCCTGCCCATATTGCAAGCAACAGCCAGAGCAGCTTTTGGTAGTCACCAGCTATTTTCATACATCAGATGGTTCAAATAAGCCGGCTTGGACTTGGGTTACACCTTTTGTTGACGGTATAGATCTTAGACTGCCAAGGCGATTGTCAGGTTGTTTTGATATTGATCAGCATAACGCTCCAATGATTGAAATTAACCAGGTTGAGCAAGACTGGTTTATCTATGTTTCAGCAGAAGACTTACGTGTAGATGTGGCTGATAACAGTGGACGTTTTCGTCAATTAACAAGCCAGTGGTTGCTAGAAAGACAAGAGCTTGAGGCTGGAGTGCAGTTATATCTGCATGCTCCTTGTTCTGTGATTATTGAAATTAGGGTTCAGAAAAATAATGCGATTTAAACAACTGAATATTGAAATAAGTCATACATTCTGGATAGAGCCCCTCGATAGTAAAGGACTGACTTTTACGCAGGGAGACTTGGGTCAACTACGTTTGAATTCACGTACGGGTAAATTACAGCTAATTATTAAGGGCAAGTTATTTACTATTTCTTTGCGTGAGCCTGCATTACTTAATGAAATAGGGCTTGGATTCGCTCGTGCCAATGCAAACCTTGTTGAAGTGAGTCGTGTGCATAAGCAAAGGGATTGGCCACAAGAGTGTATTCAGTTTGAGTTGGCGCTAGCATCGTTCAACGGCCCTGAAATTGAGCTAGGAATAATCGATATTGCGCTGGATCCGAGAACATTGGAGCAGGCGAAAGCTGCTGAGCTTGGTGAGACTTTCGTTGATATTAAAGAAGCTCTAGAGCAGCGCTGTAGTTTAAGCCTTACTGATGAACCTGAGCAGCAGTACGCAATTGCTGTATTAGGAGAAAGCGCTCTCGATCAGCTTAAGCACCTTGAGCAATTTGAAGGCGATATTGATAAAGCAGATAAAACTACCCTGCAAAAAATAAAAAATGGCTTAGTTTTGCTAGGCGATAACTTGCAATTAGCCGTGCAACAATATTCTGCGGTGGAATTTGATTACTTGGGGGTGCGTAAATTAGTCACACGCTCGCACAGAGCACCTACTAGAACCCTCAGGCTTATCAAATTGCAGTTGAATTTTAGTGAGCAACGTCAACAGATGGCCATACTGGCTACCCAGCAACTAAATGAAATTATCTCGGACCAAAGAGGGTATTTGTCTACCTGGGATAAATATGGAAGTTCGGAAGGTGAGCAGTTACTTAAACGAGCCAGAGCGGTGGGCCACATCGAAATTGTCCCTGAAGATTGTCAGATTGATGAGGATTCTGCTGATCTGATGTCTATCTATGTTGAAACTGATCTACGCAAGTTATTAACGTCACAAGATTCTTTGTTGATGGTTAGTCCTGAAACGCCTATTGCTCACCTCGTAGATCCTGAGATGGATTGGCAAGCGTTTAGTACGCAGATGTTGGAGAGCTATAAGGAGCGAAAGGGTTTTGATAGCGGACTTTCTGATTGGCAGCAGCAGGCAAACTCAGAAGATGAAATGGGTAATGTTAAGGAGGAGCCAGCACCGGAATCGAATGAAAGTACCGAGCCGTTTAATGTAGTTAAGATTGAGCAGCATCGAATAGTCGTTAAAGATGGCATTGTGCCTTTGCATAATATGGTGCTTGCATTGTCTATCTTGGGTGATCAGGTTCAAATTGAGCGACGGATGATGGCTCGAAGTGCAATTATTGAAGGTAAAAGTGCAATGCCTCATTTGGGATTGCTGATAGAGGAAGGCGCTACCTTACCTCCTGGGCGTGACCAACGTCCGTCTACAAAACCGCTTTCTTCGTTTGTTGAAAGCAAGGTATTCCCTAAAAATTCACCAACTAAAACCCAGAGGCGCGCGATTAAGCTTGCTTTGGAAACACCAGATATTATGGTTATTCAAGGCCCACCGGGAACCGGTAAAACGACTGTGATCACGGCGATTATTGAAAGTCTTAATCAGGAAATTGATAAAAGTAAGTCGGTGCAAGGAGATATCTTAGTTACGGGTTATCAACATGATGCAGTAGAAAATTTGTTAAATCGTTTGTCCGTTAACGATTTACCCTCCATTAAGTTTGGACAACGTTCAGGAGAGACTGCACAGAGTAACTCAACAGATGTCAAACTGGATGAATGGCGTCAAGAGACGGTGAGTCGGATTTATCAGAATGCACCAGAGCTGAAGGAAAGTATTGCTTACTTACAGCTTGAGCGTGATGTTAAAGCGTATGCGACAAGACCAAGTGATAGCGCTGCTTTGCGTCTTGTAAACAAGGCTAAAGCGCTGCTAGTAGAAGTATCAGGTAGCGATGAATTAATACGTTTGCTAAAAGATCTTAGCGGTGAGCTTGCTAATCAGCAATTGGTTCAGAGTGACGGTGTGTTAATTTTGCGTTCATTACGCCTATCAGAAACTGCGTTTATTGATGATGGCTCCAATAGAGCGGCTGCTTTGTTAGCTTGGCTTGGTGATAAGGCTATAGCTATTGAAGAGGAGTATTTAGAGACATTACGTCAAGCTGTGTCATGGCAAACGGAAAGCGAACTAAGTTTTTTACCGCAGTTAAAAAAAATCAAGCTTCAGCTGTTAAAGCGGTTTACACCTAGGCCTCATCTCAAGCGAGTTTTAGCAAGAGAGGATGTTAAATTTGCAATGCAAAGAGCGCTCGATTTATTGCAGGACAGTAGTCGAAATACCTCCAAAAGCAGAGCTCTGCTTGAATATCTAAGTGATCTTGAGGGTAATCCGTCTTCAGTACAAACGGCTTTAGCTGAATACAATCTAGTGTATGGCGCTACGACGGGGCAATCTGAAGGTAAGAAGATTCGTCGCTTCAAATCAAAAAGCGGTGACGGTAAAGGCTATTTGCAGTATGGCACAGTGATCGTTGATGAAGCTGCCCGAGCTAGCCCACGAGACTTGATGATCCCAATGGTACAAGCAAAAGATCGTATTATTTTGGTTGGTGATCATCGCCAACTTTCCCATATGATCGATGACTCTTTGCTAGAGAAAATGGAAAATGAGTTAGACGATACTGATGATTGGCAAGGTGGAAGAGAGCTGTTTAACCAGCATATCAAAGAAAGTATGTTCGAATATTTATTCAATCGTGCTAAAAAATTGGAACAGCAAGATGGTAAGCCCAGAACTATTACGCTAGATGCGCAGTATCGTAGTCACCCTCTATTGGGGAAGTTCGCCAGTGAACAATTCTACGAGCCTTATGGAGAAGGATATGAATCACCGTTGCCAGCCAGTGATTTCTCGCAACAGCTAGAAGGCATCGAAGATAAGGCCGCTATATGGCTAGACGCTCCAGCACAACTTGGAAAGGAAGAGCGTAATGCTAGCAAAAGTCGATTTAGAAAGGCAGAAGCCGAGCTAATTGCAAAACAGTTGAAACAGTGGATTGATAGCCCGCAAGGGGAGGGGCTCAGTTTTGGTGTGATTTCTTTTTATAAAGCGCAGGTGAATGAAGTAATGAAAGCGCTTGCCAAAGACCAAATCACCGTACAAAACGAGGTAGGGAATTATGTTATTGCACAGAATTATCAGATGTTGTTTGACAATAAGGGCAAGCCATTAGAGGAACGTTTGCGTATTGGTACAGTTGATTCGTTTCAAGGAATGGAGTTCGATGTGGTGTTCCTATCGATGGTACGTTCTCAGCCACAAAGTTCGAATATTCTTCAAAAGCGTGAATTTTCGGCAAAGGAACAGCAGCGAGTATTTGGTCACCTGATGTCTAAGAGTCGTCTGTGCGTATCTGTGACGCGCCAAAAAAAGGCCCTAGTCGTAGTTGGTGACAGTCAGTTGATTCAAGCTTCAATAGCAGAGCAAGCAGTACCTGAGTTACAGGCATTTTATGAACTGTGTAAGAACAATTTGCAGGGGGTGGTTACATGAGCCTACAGCACCCTAAAGTATTTAAAGTACTGCATCAATCGCATTCTATTGCTCAATACCATCCTAAAGCAACACAAGATGTTTTATGGCCGTGCTTACGCTTTGCAATCTCGTTACAAGCTAAAGCAGATCAAGACTTGAATCTGTTTGAGAGTACTCTATTACGCTTGCTAGGCGAAGGGGGAGGTGATCTTAAAGAGTTAAGTCAGCAGATGGGACTTACAAATAAAGAGGGAACGCGCTCCAGTCTAGCAGAGTTCTTGTGTCTTAAATTACAGCAATTAAATTTGATTACTGACAGGCTGAAGTTAACGCATGAAGGTGAGCAAGTGCTTGAAAAAATCAATAGTACCCAAACGCGAGTGGTAGGTGCCACGGTGTACTTTGATTTGATCAATCACTGTTGGTTACCCGTAATTAGTCGTGGCGAAATACAGCCTGTTCATGCAGAACAATCATCCGAGGGATTGGTCGAGTTTTCTCAAGGCAGTGTAGGAAATGCGAAACAGATAAAAGCACGGCCATTATTGAGTGAAACGCTTTCTAAAAAGGCTCCAAGCGAACGCGACGTTATCGATATGATTAAGCGTTCTCGTCAGCAAAATAAAAAACTTAAAATCTATTCAGCCAGCACCAATAGCGATGGTTTTGTAACAAGTAGCGGGACTATTTCAGTCAACCCAGACGGTGAATTGGTTTACCTGCATTGCTATGCGTTTATGGTTGCTGGTGGTAAATCGTCTTATGTTAGTGATGGTTTCCGCTCAACCACTCAGGAGCGATTTACTCGAGGGTTTAATAACCCAAGTAAGCGCGAGGGCAATCCATCAATAAAAAGTGCCCGTGATAAATTGTGGCGGAAGAGCTCTAGGGAGTATCAGCGTCAGGCTATGGAGGAGTCTCCTTCATTGCGTAAGACTTATCAATTATTGATATCTAGCAAGGTGAGCAATGCCACCGAGAATTCGGAGTATAAATATAACCTTTCAAAATTTGTTAGCCAGAGCTATGCCGAACTTGAGCAAATGCTATCCGAGTGCTACGCCTTTTCGAAGCTCAAAAGCTGTATTTCAGAGTTAAGCACAGACCCGAAAAGTAATGCTGAATTAGCGACAAAGGTGGCAAGTCATTTAGGGTTTCAAACAGAGGATGGCAAGCTTGTTAAAAAACTTCTTAAAACGAACAAGGGTAGTGTTATCCACCTCAAGGCTGATAAACCAGTAATGTCACCACTGCTGTTGTGTCACTTATTAGCAGCACGGGGGGACGTGAAGCAACCTATGGCCAAATTAGCTCAAGAATATCCTCTGCTCTTGAAAGATATTGCCAGGTTACGACATTGGAGAAATCCAATTGATCATGGTGACTCTGCTGATGCATTGAATGTAATCGGCGCTGAAGAAATTAATTTTATTCATCAGTTGGTCGAGCAGGTGCGCCAGCTATTGTCAGAATGGATAAAAGACATGGGCGATCAAACCCCAGAGCAGACTATTCCCAATTGGCTTAAAGATGATATCCGCAGTAAGGCTAGATATAGGTTGGAGCAAGACTTTGGCTTGATGCGCAGCCGAATGAGCGAGCGTGTTTATAAGGGGCTGTTTGATGCTTTAGTTCATGCCAGCTCAAAAGATGCCCGAGACAGAACCAATGCGCTTGCGGGTTCATTGCAACATGCGCTTTATCAGGCCTGCCAAGCACTTGATGCGAATGAGGCAAAAGATATTGAGTCTGTAAAACGCGAGTTGGCGAGCTTGGGTGCAGAACAAATTACGAAGAGTAACTCGCACAAGGTGCAACTGGCACTAAAGGGCGGTAATGCGACTCTGGGAGCAAATTTTATTGCTTTTTGGGTACAAATTACTGATCAGCAACAGAGAGATCTCCAGTCTGATAAGGGCTTTGTAAAAGCGGTGGACCGGTTGGATAAAATAAGAGGTCACTCTGGGCCAGTAATAGGTCAGCATGGCAGTTTGAATGAGATTGAGAAGACAGTGTTTAAATTAATTAAGCGTTTAATGGAGCAGTATTGTGGGTAACGAGCAACAAAATCCAAGCAAGGATAAGACGGAAAATACTCAGATTCAATATCAGCAGCAGAGTCTTCAAAAGCAAGCGGGTGCGTTGGAAAAAAAAGAGTCAGAGTTAAAAGAAAAACAGCAGCAGAGTAATAACCAACAGCAGTTTTTGGAGCAGCGAGAAGAAGCTCTCGCTAAAGATAAAGAGTTACTTAATATTCAAAGTCTTAAACTAGAGACTCGTCATCAACAGCAAGAGAGTAAGCAACTAGAAATAGAGCAAGGCTTACCAGCTTTGCGAGATGAGATTTTTGCTCAGCGCGAACAACAGCTTGCAGAACAGCAGCAGCAGTTGAAACAACAGTTGCGCGATGTTGCAGATAAAGAGCAGCATCTTAAAACAGAGCGTGAACAACTTGAGCGAGTGCAAGAAACAGTTGATGGTGATTTTGCGGAACAGCGAGCTGACTTGCAGCGAGAGCTGCAACGGAAACGTTCTGAAGCGAGCACCAAATTACACAATGAAGTTCAGCTGCAGCGCGAAAAATATTTTAAAGAGCTTGAAGTAGAAGTGCAGCAGCGCCGAGATGATCTTGAAAAGCGTGAAAAGCAGTTAGAACAGGATAAAGCCACATTAACAGGCGATCAGAATAACGTTAGGTTCCAGCAAAGTGAAAATAAACAACTGAAGGCTTCACTAGAACAGATAATAGCTGAACGCACTAAAACAAGAGAAGAAGAATTTGAACAAGGTCAGAAACAGTTTGAACAGGAAAAGCAGCGCCTTCTAAATCGTATCAAGCATCAGGATACGCTGCATAGCGCGTATGATGAACTTGAAAAAGCGCTAGGTGACCGTTCGGCAGATGAAGTATTACGCGACCTAACTGCTAAGAACGAAGAGCTGATAGTATTGCGTGAAGAGCTTAAGCGCCCGAGTCAAGAGTTAGAAGAATACTATGATGGCCACAGAGCTGAAGTAACAAGACTGGAAGAAGATAAACAGAAATTACAAAATGAAAAGCGTGAGCTTCAGCACGATCTGGATACCCAAGAGCAGCTGGAGTTTGACCAAGAGCGGCTACAAACTAAGTTTAATAGCCTTGATGTTAATTATAAGGCGATTTTAGCTGATAATAACAAATTGCAAGAAACCCTAGATCGATTAAATCCAGCTTATAACGAGCCACAAAATCGGGAAGAACGGATTAGGGATATTAAACGTCCTTACATCGAACAATATGTGCCACGCCGTCAAGAAAAAAGTATCAATGAGCTCAAATGGCTCGAAGCGATTTCTACAGGCATTGATAAACACGGCTTGCATTTCTCGCCCCGTATTCTATGTGCTTTCCACACCGCTTTAAAAATTGCTGAATGGTCACCGTTAACGGTACTCGCAGGTGTTAGTGGTACAGGTAAGTCGGAGCTACCAAAATTATACAGTCGCTTTGGCGGTATTAACTTTATCAATGTGCCTGTACAGCCTAACTGGGATTCGCAGGAGGCAATGTTGGGCTACTTTAACTCAATCAGTAACAGCTACCAAACAAAGCCGATGCTCAACTTTTTGGTGCAAAGTCGGGAGAAGCTGATAACGGGAAGTGATAATTCAGAAGCTAACTATAACGGTCTTGATGATACTGTAAGTTTAGTATTACTAGATGAGATGAACTTGGCTCATGTAGAGCTTTATTTTGCTGATTTCTTAAGTAAGTTGGAGCAACGTCGTGCAACCAAAAATGACGAGTTGCCATTTATCGATATTGACTTAGGGGCAAAGCTTGATCCTTATAAGCTTTCTCTAGGACGTAACCTATTGTTTGCCGGCACCATGAACCAGGATGAAACGACCAAATCGTTATCGGATAAAGTGATCGACCGTGGTACATCCATCTTTTTCCCGCGCCCAGAATCTTTGCATCGTCGAAAAGAACTTACTTCATTACCTGAACAAGCGCCGTTATTACCAATGAAAATTTGGTGGGGTTGGATTAATAAAAAGAGCGATCTAAGTGAGGTGATTGTAACTCACTACAAGCAATTGATTGAAGGTATTAATAAGTATTTGGGCACAGACGGCAGAGCCCTTGGTCACCGTGTATGGCAATCGATCGAGTACTATATGGTGAACCACCCTCTGGTCATTGGCTTGGATGCTGAGCAATATCCCGACGAGCACAAAGACGCACTCAAGTTTGCCTTTGAAGATCAGTTGGTTCAGAAGGTAATGCCTAAGCTACGAGGTATTGAAACCCGTGGTTATGCTAAAGAGCATTGTCTAAATCCTATTCGTGATCTCCTGGCTGATAACAAACTGGATATTCTGGATGACTTCGATAAAGCGATGCGAATTGGCCATGGTCAATTTAGTTGGGCTAGTGCTGACTATTTAAATAATGAACAAAGTAATGAACGTTATCAAGAATTGTTTAAGCTTGCTTTAGCGCCATCATCTCATCAAAAAAAGGTAATTAAGTCAGAACCAGAGACCACTGATAAAAAGGAACCAGCTGATCAGCACTCGCGAGCAAACAAATATAAAATGCCTGAGTTTTTCAAAAAGAAGACCAAGGAAAATGTTTAGATGACCGCCGCTGTTACAGAGCCGCTGAGCGATTTTGGACAACTCTATAATCGCTATCAGAACCAGGAGCCAATAGCCAAACAGTTATTACAGGGGCAGCACCGTTACCTGAGTAATCTCACTTTTGATCCTCTCAATGGCCAGGCATTGCCACAGCGAATGAGCCACAGGCTGAGTCAGAATATCCTAGGACCGGAACAAAACCTGTGTGATAGTTTTACGCATATTATTGATCATTGCATGGATGCTATCGGCCATATTTTATTGTCGCCTCGGCAAACTGTAGTGCGAGTTCATGAGATGACACCTGTTTATTTAGCCCAGCGCCTAGATAGTCGATCAGTGCAATGGCTGAGTCGCAAGCCCGGTAATAATATGCGTGAGAAGTTGGCTGCAAATCCGCACATCTTGGCTGCCACGCGTAAAATGAGCTTTGACACCCTTGAAAACCGTCTATTAAAGGCTTTATTAATCCGTGTCCAAGGGCTGCTTTTATATCGCCAAGAAGCGGGTTTACAGTTAGCTGAGGAGCAGGAAGGACTTCTTGTTGCTATACAGAAAACGTTACGGTTTGAAGGTTTTTTAGCAATCAAATCGTGGCAGCATATGCCACCTAATAATGTGTTATTGCAGGATAAACAATACCGTAAAGTGTGGCGCGCGTGGCAGCTATTGCAGCGCTTGGAGGAAGACTGTCAGCGCCAACAGAAAGACTTTGTTGCTTCTGGGTTCGGTGTCTTTAGTGAACTGCTCAAGCAATTAGCTGGTATGACTCGTTGCGTATTATTGGATCAGACTTGGCAATTTAAGCTTGACTACTTGTCTGTGGTTTCTTCTCTTGAACCAACTGAAAAACTAAGCCCAATTGAGTTGTTGGCTATAGATCTTGGTGAGAAAGAAGCGAAGGGCCAAGCACAGATTAAACCCGAGGCGAGCCTTGTATTGTCGTTGTCGATTGATGGCCATATTCGAATTCAGCGGCGAGGAAGTTCAGGAGCGTCACGATGCTGGGATGTTAAATTTCAGGAAACAGAGGGATTGATCAGTGTAAGGGTGATTTCCCATCCTAAAAGCTGTACCCAAAATGAAACCTTGATAGTGGCAATGCCAGCAGATTTTCCCAGCTTGGCCAAACAGCTTGTTGGCGAAATCCTTCCTGGAGAAAGCAAAGCTAGGAAGGTGGCAAGGCCATTGATAAAAGTGTCTGGCGAATTTGTCACGATGATGATCGAAGGGGCCAGCTATAAGCTGCAACTGGGAAATGAATCGGCAACACGCTCGATAGGACCACAGTTATTGGACGTAGCAGGATTAGATTGCAGTCAAAGCCATGCTTTGCCAGTTGAAGAAGAAGTGTTTAGTGTTCGAGAGTTAACCCAGATAAATGGTGACACTAAATTCCGCCAGTTAGGAGGTTTTTCAGACCAGTTAGCGAGTCAGTTTCATGCACATAAAGCAATGCATTATCTTGTAAGTGATCACCATAGTGAGTTTGAGACTAGTGATCTGCGTCGTGAAATTAACCGCAACTTTAATAATGCGACTCCATTACCAAAAAGTATCGCAGCAGTGTATGCCACACTGGAGAAAAATCAGTTTAAACCTAATGATTTGATTATGGTTCTCAGCTCAGATAATGATGGCATTTATGCTACCCCGATCTTTTACTGCGGTGGAAAAAAATCGAGGGAGGATTATTTTGAAAGACACCCGTCGATTAGGCTCTCCCTGCAAGGAGAGCGACAACTACTACGCAATGCTTTAGTTAACTCAGGGTTGACAGAGGGTATAACTGAGCGCTTTATCGAACTGTACAGCTATCGAGAGATAGTAACAAATAAAGCGCAGCTGATACTGCAAGAGATTGAACAGTGGTATCGTATTCCTTCTGGCCTCAAAGTGGCAAGTGTTGATGTCAGTGATATTCTGCTCAAAGAATCTCGAGCATTGCAGAAAAAAGTAGAACAAACCTTTTTCATTTCTGTATCTGCTGCGATCAAACCACAAAAGGGTATTAAGTCTACACAGTGGCTTGCTGGGAACCCTCTTTTAGGATCACAGCAGCTACTACAAAAACAGTATGAACGACCTAATAAAGTTTTTTGGAAAGATCACCTGCCGCAGTTGATGACTCGTTTGCCAGTGAAGGGAATCGAGCAGGATTTCTATTTTGTTGATAGTGGCACCTCCGTTAAACCGGAGCGTGGTGTTCCAGTTGATATCCCCATCGACACGCCATTCACTCTGCCTGGTGGAAAAGAAGAGTTGCGCTTTACAGTCTACCAGGGCAAAGGAAGCGAACGACAGGTGTTTTCATTATTGTTATCGCTTCGAAAGCCACTTAAAACAGACTGTATATGTATGCTAAATCTGAGCTATACCTATGGCGAAGAACAGCCCTATAAGTTGCGTTTTATCCCTGATGATGCTGACAACAAACCGTTTAATTATGTCGATGCTCTATGGGGTAAAAAGCAGGGCGATACCGATAGTCGTGATATTGCTATTCCGACTTTTCCAGAACGAAGATCGTTCGAGGAGTTACGAGCATTCCAGGGCAATGAGAGATCAAAGGATATTGTTGATTGGTTAGAGGGCAATCTAGCGCAGATGGATAATATTTATCACTTTATGTTGTTCGGTAAGGGTGGGCAACGTTTCAATTTTTCTTATAAAGACATTGATTGGATTGCTAATAAGGATTTTGGTTTTTATAGAACCCACCCTGATTACGAGAATATCTTTGTACATCGAAGTGGGTTTGAAGGTTTAGATACTGTAAATCAAAGTTATTTCTCTGGAGATGTACTTGCTAAGAAAGACAATAAGTTTTCTTTGGAGAGTATTGGTGCTCAGGGTGAGTTAACAGAAAGAGATCTCAAAAGCTTACCTGGTAGGTGGCGCTTCCCAATGCTTATTTTTAGCGATCAAGAGCGCAGCTTTACTGATGATGATGTGCCAGATAATTTAACTCAGCGAGGGAATAAAGCAATTAAACAAGCGGAGGAATTGCTAGCTGTCGAAGGTGTCGATAAGGCTCTCAAGATAGAGTTAAAACAATTCTTAAGCTACTGCCACACGTTGATGCCGCAATCGGAGGTAAATGATTTACTACAAGCGGCTACCGACTCTAAACTGCTTTGTCGTGAGCACCTGAGGTTCAAGTATGCATTAGGTAGTGTGAGTCAGACATGGCAGCAACAATTACTCCAGCAAATATTGGAACCTGTTGATGATAGTAATGATACGCGAGCAGCGGCTCTAGATATCTTATCGGTAGCTATGTGGCGCAATAAAACAATGATTCATACATTAACGGCAGAGCAAGTGACAGCCCTTGCTGAAAGGCTCAACGAATATCTGACTAAAGATATTACTCTGCTAAAGAAAAAGGGTCCACATTACAAATGGAATCCCTTTATTTTGCGCTTAGAGCTATTACTTGGTCTATTGCGTACTAGGGAAAGCTTAGTGCCAGCAATTAGCACGCTGTTTTCCTATGGCAGTAGTTTAAGCAACCAGCTACTAAACACGGTAGAAAAAATCACGGATAAACAAGGCGAGGCGCTTTCTTATCAACTTCAACAGCCGAAAGTGGTTGCTCGTGTTAAGTTAACAGTAAACAAACCGGTTAGTTATCACCGAACACCAGATCTGCTTTATGGACTGAAGCTTTACCTGTCTGGAGAAGATGGGGCTGACCTAATCACGATTACTGAGCTGGTCAATAGCGCATAATTAACATTAGTTATATAGGGGGGCATGAGTGGGTACTGTCAACTTGGCGACTACCCCAACAATTATGCGATAATCAGCTAATGAAAAACTCAAATATCTATGGAGGTTATCGCTACCCAGCCCAAGTCATCAGCCACGTAGTCTGGCTATACCATCGTTTTACACTCAGCTTTCGTGATATGGACAAAGTACTTGCCGCGAGAGGAATTGTTGTTACTTATGAAACGATCCGCCAGTGGTGTAAAAATATGCCAGCATCTATTGTAATCAGTTCAAAAAGAATCGTGGCCAACTTGATGATACTTGATGATACTTGATGATACTTGATGATACTTGATGATACTTGATGATACTTGGTATCTGGATGAGGTTTTCATCAAAATAAATGACGTATTACATTACCTTTGGCGAGCAGTTGATCAAGATGGTGATGAGATAGATATCTTAGTTCAAAAACGTAAAGATAAAAGGGCTGCCATGTGTTTTTTAAAGCGTTTACTGAAAGGTGAGGGATCAACACCGTTGAAGGTTGTGACTGATAAGCTGGCAAGTTACTCAGCAGCAAAAAAGGAGTTAATGCCAAGCGCAGAGCATTCAACCGTTCAATATGAAAATAACGGTTATGAGTATCTCATCAGCCTACTCGGCAACAGGAACGACAGATGCGTAAATTTAAATCTCAGGGTCAAGCTCAACGGTTTCTTAGTTGTCATGGAGTGGTAAATAACCTGTTTCGCTTTGGTTGTCATCTACTGCAAGTGAAACATTATCGAGCGCTACGCGATCGCTCGTTTTATCAATGGATGCAGGTTGGTTGTGTCCATAATTTAGCTTAAAGCTAGTTTTATAGCTTTAATTCGTCAAGCTCTGATAAGTTGACAGTACCTACATATCTCCTTCAACCCACCAAAATCAAGTGTAACTATCGCCATTAGGGTAAAGGCCAAATTCAGTATGCTCGATTTCAAAAGTGGGTTTTACCAAGTGAGGTAGCGCTTGGTTGAAGCTCTGTACATTATGAATACCATTACCCCAAAAAATGCATTGCATTGTCTCTATGTGGCTTAGGGATTGTTCCTTTTCAAGCTCTTTTACATTGTACTTTGCTTGCTTAACGGTTAAGCCCGTTGGAAAAATCAATACTTTCTCAAGTAAAGAGTTTAGCTAGGTGGTGTGTAGCTTCAAGTCGCCCCTCTACTTGAGGAGAGGGCTGCTTTACTGCAGCAGTTTTAATCTTGTTGCTCATAATCGGTGTCCAGACACTTTGAAGTGGTCAACAAAAAGCTTTTATCAATAATAGAAAGGAGAAAAGGGCGCTGAAGCGCCCGTTCCCGTAATTGTGTAAGCGATGCCTCGCAACTTAAACACCTTCTTCGCTTTCGTATCAGGCATTCAACACCATACTATCCCACTAGTACTCGTTCTCTCAGAATTCGCTGTTATTGGGACACAATTACTAGGCCATGAGAGTTGTCGCATAGAACGTTTTGATGATTCAAACCGTTCTAATGATAGGTAAGCACTCCATTAGCAAATTTTAGTTATTAGTGAATATTTTTTTACTGTAGGGCAGAGGTCAAACCTACATAGCTAGTCGAGTTAATATGCTCTTACTTAATGGTAACGACAATTACCATGGTGTTGGTGTGGCTCATTTCTGTCGGGTGGACGACACTTGTTACCAAGTGCCGTCTCCCTTAGAACCCAGCGTGCAACTTTCACTGCACTAGGCTCAAGCCTCCACAAAGGTATCGTTAGATACCCAGCAACTTAGAAAGCAGTGAGAGCAGGTTCATTCCAAGAGTTACGAGCTTGCCTTTTCGATTTTTTCCTAGCCAAATATTCTTGGTATTGAGGATCGAATGGTATAGCCGAACTTCGGATTTTCACGTGTCTCTCAATAGGCACTTTGGCTATTTGGAATAGATTGAATTGGCAATCCATATCCTTGACCTTCTGCCAACCGTGAAATTGCCATTGGCCTTTGCGGTTGATGAAGTATTTAAGGGCTACCCAAGTCTTAGACTTTGTTGGATGGCGCCTTACTGCCCAGTGCCACAACGCGTAGAATAGTTTGTGCCCAACATATCCGAATACTTGTTTAGCAACGCAATGTCGATAATAGTTCGACCAGCCCCTTAGTTTCGGATTTATCAGTTTGATAAGATCGTTAACAGGGATGGTTGCGTGCTTTTTGATGAGTTCGCGCAGGTTACTCAAGAACAACAAGGTATTGGACTTGCTCGGTTTAATGAGCAATTTTCCTTTGTACTTCCTATGATTGAATCCTAAGAAGTCAAAACCATTATTGATGTGGGTAATGTGCGTTTTCTCTTCGGAGAGTGTTAAGCCTCTTTCCGCTAAGAAATCTGCGATCAACGGTTTGATATCGTTCTCGAGCACTTCCTTTGAAGCGCAGGTGACGACGAAATCGTTGGCGTATCCAATAAAGTTGGCTCTAGCACCCTTTTTGAGTGCTGTAGACTTTATGCGCTGTTCGAGTCCTGCAAGAGTCATTAGCATCAAGGTTGGGGATATAACCCCTCCTTGTGGTGTGCCCTCATCAGTACGATAAAACAGCCCTTTATCCATAAAACCAGACTTTAACCATTGTTCCAACATTCGTTTATCTATGGCGATGTTATCAACAAGCCATTGATGCCCGATTTTGTCGAAGCAGGATTTGATATCTCCCTCAAGAACCCATTGCGCTGATTTCTTTAGAGCCAAGCATTTGAAGCACTGATCGACTGCGTCGGCAGTGCTACGATTTGGTCTAAATCCATAGCTGTTTGGGTCAGCAAGGGTCTCCGATATAGGCTCTAATGCCAGAAGGTGGAGCGCTTGTTGTGCTCTGTCTATCATGCATGGGATACCAAGAGGTCTAAGTTTGCCATTCTTTTTGGGGATATAGATACGCTTAAGTGGTTTGGCTTGATATGCCTTCCTACTCAATTGATTTACTGCTTTCATGCGGCGTGTATCCGTGTTCCAGATAACACCATCTATTCCAGGCGTTCTACTGCCTTTGCTTTTTGATACTCGTTTAACAGCAAGAAGTTTTGCTGAATGCGAGTGAGTCAGTATCCATTGCAACGCTTTCGCCTTACCGTGTTTACCTTCTCGTGTTGCCTTTGCAATACGCATTTGAAGCTTTAATACATGCGTTTCAACGGATTTCCAGTCTATTGACTGCCATTGTTCGCCGTCAGGAGAGGCACTAATTTCTGTTGAAATCATCATTTGCGTTTCTCCTTGAATAAAGTTCTTCAAATTATCTTGCAACGGGAGACCAGTCGGAAGTGGGCTCACTTTCGTGACCAGACACAAGTCTGTATCTGCATCGTTACAATGCAGCTTTAGCTTTTTCCAACCTCCTATACCTACATCCCTGTCGGCCATAAAAGCTTTCCCAGTGGGAGCGATATAGGCTTACCATGTTCCGTATGTCGCGCAATGTCAGGGTAGATGCCCGCTATAGTGCGAAGAGTTATATTGACCACGAAAGAGCATGGGGCAATCTCTTTCCAACTCTCATTGCCTTTTGGCCACAGCGTAAAAACCACTTCCGCTGCTTGTGAAATTACGCATATTATATGGATTCACTTTCATTCATCTTACTGACTCCCTAGCACTCACCCGATTTGTGGTTATCAGGAGGATCGTTCTCTCACGATTTAGATCCCGATTGGTCTATAACCAATCTTCGTTACATTGTCAGGCTCGCTACTTTATTCAGAGCCCTAGGTTCATCTGGTGATACAGATGGTTCACTCAAAAGCGGTGAGCAGCGCTTCATACGACCTCACGTCGCACGCCCCAAGGTGAGCTACAACGATGTATTGTACGACTGGAAGTCAGTTGAATGTCCTCTTTTAGAACAAATAACAAAAACTGAACTGAGCAGCAAGAATCATGTTGGTGATAGTATATTGATTACCTTATCCAGATAGAAAGTCTCCAAAGGGGAGGTCAAATTTGATGATCCACTACAGAAGAGATGCCCACAAGAGGAGATAAAAATAAGAAAATGAGAAATATGCTTACAGGGGATGTGCAATTGCTTGAGAATAGCTTGGTATTTCGCACGTCATTATGTGGCGAGCTAACATCCATTTTCTATGACTGTTAGTTTTCATTGAAAACAAAATTATCGATATTTATCCGGCGTTTCAAATTAGCGTAGTGACATTTTAAACTGTGTGTATTAAGTGATGAAATTTTTCGAAGGCGGAAATATTAAAATATTAAAATATTAAAATATTAAAATATTAAAATATCAATTAAAACAGTATGTTGATCTCTTGCTTTGTCTGCGTTAGTGTTACCGTAATTCGACAGTGATGATAAAGGATGCGGTAATATATGAAAAAATTGATTAATCCTGACAAAGAACAGAAAAAACTTTTCCAACGGGGCTTGCTTGTTTACTAACCGCGTTTACCACTTCGGTCGTTCTATTTTCAGGGTTGTTTACTCCTATTGAATCATTCTTGTTAGCTATTTTCACAGTTCTATTTTTGACTTGGATAATTCGCCCAGATGAATAACGAAAAAACGCCAAAGGTGTCGTTTCCGTAATTGTGCGAGCGATGCCTTGCAACGTAAACACTATCATCGGTTTCGTGGTAGGTGTTCAGCACTTATTTGCCCATCAATAATCACCCTCTCAGTATATTCGCTCAAACTGGGCGCACAATTACTAGGCTTTGAGAGTTGTCACATTGTGACTTCTTTATCATCACACTGCTAAGTAGTCACGTGTGAGGGGAGTTAATGGAAAGTAATGGCAATTCATAGGTTTTGGTTGTTGTTCGTTGTTTTTTATATTGCTTTTAACTTATATTTTTCAAGGTGTTTACCTCTTGCTGTTCTCGCTTTCATTTAGTAAGTGCTTCATCACTTTTTAAGTGTATTTTGTGACAGACGTAACGCCATTTTTAATGGTGATATGTTGTTCTTATAAAGTTGGAGGTCGGAAACTTAAAAATGAGCACGTTCTAAGTACCCACAACAAACCCTAATGTTGGTTGTAGAAAGCCAGCGTTAAATATAATTACAGTAGTATTAAATAAAAGAGAGAGCGATGAGCAAAATAACCCAAGCCGTTCTGGCTATTTTAACAACGAATCCCAACCAGACAGCAAAAGAGTTAGCTCTCGAATGTAATACTAACAAAAAATCAATTAATCAGTGTTTATATTATGATTTGAAAGACAAAGTTCAAATAAACCCATATTATCAATGGTCATTAGTAGACATAAAAATAAGTTCTGCAGCGACGAAGCCTGTTGAGGGCAAAGACAAGGATTGCGAGAATACTATGGACAGCCCAATAATTAGAACATCAAATGATAATTTTGCTTTTGATTCACTGCAATCGATTCGCAATAGGCTACTAGATCTTACAGGAAGAAACCGTCTTCTCAACTTTCGACATGGTAAAACTGGATTCATTAGAGTTATCGATGAGATGCCAAATCAGCTCGCTGCAGATATTCTCGAAAGTAAACCATATACGTTTATTCCTGTTGAAGAACCTAAAAGAGAAGAACTCATCGAGTATGGCTATATAACTATCGATGAAAAAGGCCAAGAAGTCAGAATTAAGGCCGATCCAACAGCAAAGGAGTGGGCTAAAGTTCTGGGCTTAAATACCAGCTACGAATTACCACTTAGTTACAAAACTAAAGACTCCAAACATACAGATTCAAATATCCAATCTATGCTCTACCCAAGAGAGTTAGAAGCTCAACTTCGAAATATCAGATCTAAAGCTAATACGGCTATAGAAGAAGCTGGCGCAAATATACTTTACTTGGCTTTTGGTTTTCTGGAATGGTTTGAAGATGACAACTCTGATGTTGTCAGACAAGCTCCTTTGTATTTAATCCCTGTTAAAGTTGATCGTGCTTCATTAAATAAGAAAACAGGTACCTACACATATACTATTGAATATACTAGTGAAGATATAATACCCAACCTGTCATTAAGTGAAAAACTCAAACATGATTTTCAAATCCATCTGCCAGAATTGAATGAAGACATTCTGCCTGAAGAGTACTTTAAACAAGTAGAAAATAATGTGTTTCGGAATAAACCACAGTGGAAAATAAAGCGATATTCTACGTTGGCAATGTTCGACTTCGGTAAATTGTTAATGTACTTGGATCTCGACCCTTCACGTTGGCCGGATGGACAAAGCAACATTCAGAATCACGATATTTTACAGATGTTTTTTGCAAAGGAAGGCAAAGAGAATACTAGCACTGGATCTGGTTTTTCAGTTGAATACCCTATTGATAAAGTCGAAGGCGTCCACGAAAAATATCCACTGATTGATGACGCGGATAGCTCACAGCACAGCGCTTTAATGGATGCAATAAAGGGTAAAAATCTTGTTATCGAAGGGCCTCCAGGTTCTGGAAAGTCGCAAACGATTACGAATTTAATCGCTGCAGCGATTTCTCAGGGTAAAAAGGTTTTATTTGTTGCGGAGAAAATGGCAGCGCTTCAAGTGGTTAAATCTCGTTTAGAAAGAGCAGGCTTAGGAGATTTTTGTTTAGAGCTGCATAGCCACAAAACCCAGAAAAAACAGGTCTATGAAAACATAGAGCGAAGAATCAATAAACAAGATGATTATCGTTACCCTCATTCGATTTCAATCGACATCGGTATGTATGAGGAGAAAAAGAAAGCTCTCAGTGAATACGCTAATTTGATCAATAGTGAATGGAAGAATACTGGTAGAACTATTCACCAAATTTTTTCCGCAGCCACACGTTATAGAGAAGAGTTTGATTCAGTATCATTGGATGATATCAAGCCCTCGCAAATTAATGGTGAAAAGTTCGATGAAATCTCGGCCAGAAGAACCATTGATAGTCTACGTCGTTATGCAGATGTTTATCAACAAGTTAAGGCGCAATTAGGCTTAGAGGCTGAATTATCTGATCATCCATGGTTTGGCGTTTATAACACGTCAATACAACTTTTTGAGTGTGAGGAAGTGTGTGCCTTAGTTCAGAATGCTATTGATAACCTAAATCAGCTCAATGCTGCCATCACCCCGTTTAGTGAGCAAATAGGCGAACAGAATTTGGGCGATATCGAGGTATTGAAATTACTCTTTATAGATGCACAAACCCTGCCTACAGTTACAGGTAAAGAAGATCCTAAAGCTTTAAATTTAATCCATGAAAATGAGAGCTTGGATGAGAATTTAAAGTCATGTTTAAAAGACTACAGCTTGTCCAGAAGATTGCATCGGCACCTAATTTCAAAGTTTGAAGCGTCAGTATTTGATGAACCAAGTGATCTATCTGCAATAATTAAGGCACATATATCGTTAAATAAACTCTGTCTTGATAGTGATACTCAGCTTTCGGCATTGTTTCAAACAGTTAAAAAACTGAATGATTTAAACTCGCTTTATTTAGCACTAATGGACGATATAAGTACGCTAAAAGAACATCAACCCAAATTGGCTGGTAATCTAACAGGTGATTTCAAAGGCTTTGTGGACTTGAATAAGTTTATAAAGCACTTCTCAGAGTTAGATAGCGTCTACGTACCTCGCCGCAATGAATTGTTTGACAATGATTTACTTGATGCGCATTTACCAAAACTACTAGAAGTACTACCAGAGCTTAAAAGGTTGCATGAAGCTTTAGGCTTATATTTTGATTTGAATACATTACCAACAGTTTCAGAGCTCATCACGATAGATGAAAGTATCAGTGAGGCTGGTTTCTTTCGTTGGCTCGACAGCGACTGGCGTTCTGCAAGGCATGAGTTACTCACTATTTCAAATAACAGTAAGCATAAGTTCAATAAGTTGACGCAACACTTACAGGACTTGATTACTTATAAAGGCTTATTGGATGAGCTGAATCGAGAGCCGATGTATCTATCTCTTTTACAGAGTGAATACAACGGAATTAACACACCGATTGAAGATATCGTTGTAATACGTCAGTGGTACAAGGAGGTCAGGGCGTCATTTGGTATTGGTTTCGGTAAAAAAGTCCCATTCGCAACGTCACTATTTGAATCTACCAATGAAATATTTAAGGGTATAAAACACCTTTCCACATCCAAAACACTACAACAACTAGAAAGCTTCTCTGAATCTCATCAGACCTTGGGAGAGCTTCTTTCTCATGCAATATTCAATGATCACGAAATTGACTTTAATGACCAGGTTTTGGGGTTCGATGTTTTATCTAAGCAATTGGAATCAAACATTAAAAGCCTACAATCTGCTTGTAAAAAAGATGTGTCGTTAGTCGAGTTAGGTACAGATATACAACAAATTATAGAGTTTAAGACGTTAGAGCAAAAACTATTATCGCAAACATTACTCGACGATATATTTGGCAATCAAGTTAAATTGTCGGCACGTGATGACTGCGAACGCAGTGAAGGAGTTATAGCGTCGACATTAGTGCTCAATAAAGCGATAAAGAATCTAAAATCTACACAATTAAAAAAGTACTACTTAACCTGCCCAACAAACGAAGATAGCGAATTACTAAGTAAAGCCTTAACAAATATAGAATCTCAATATCAAAACTATAATCAAGCATTCGAAATATTTTCAGAAAAAGCCAATTTGGATGAACCATTTTGGTACGACATTGAGTCAACTACAGTTGACTCTTGGATAGCGCGTAATCAACGAGCAGTAAGCCAGCCTAGATGGCTTGGTACATGGGTCGACTTTATTCGGATTAGAAGTGCACTATCTGATAAGGGATTAGAAAAACTGCTACGTTACACTGAAACTGGAGCTATCGGCCTCGATGATCTTGAGAAAATATATCTTTATTCAGTATATGACATCCTAGCAAGAGAAATCATCAAGGAACGTCAAGAACTAGCTTACTTTTCGGGTGCTGAACAGAACGCGATTCGTAAACAGTTTGCTGAGTATGACAATAAATTAAAGTCGCTACAGCAAGAGAAAATAGCATTTGAAGTGGCCAAAAATGGCATGAAAAAAGTTGTATCAGGTATAGCAAGTGGAAAGGTTAATGGCTACACAGAAATGGGCCTCATCAATCATGAAGTGAATAAAAAAACACGTCATGCTCCTGTCCGTCAGTTAATTAAACGCGCAAGTAAGTCTCTAGTAGAGTTAAAACCCTGCTTTATGATGGGGCCACACTCTGTTGCACAATATCTAGCACCTGGTCAGATAGAGTTTGACATTATTGTGATGGACGAAGCATCACAGATTAAACCTGAAGACGCACTCGGGACTATTGCACGGGGAAAACAGTTAGTGGTGGTTGGTGATCCAAAGCAATTACCACCGACTAGTTTTTTCGATAAGGCCATAGAAATTGATGATGAAGATATAACGGCTATTGAGCAGTCCGAAAGCATACTTGATGTATCACTACCCATGTTTAATGCAAGGCGCTTACGTTGGCATTATCGTTCACGTCATGAAAGCTTAATTGCATTTTCAAATCAGAAGTTCTACGACAGTAATCTTGTCGTCTTCCCATCACCGTCGAGTAAAAGTGAAGAGTTTGGTATTAAGTTTACCCACGTGAAACTGGGCCGTTTTGTTAATCAGCACAATATAGAAGAAGCAAAAGTCATTGCAGAAGCGGTGCGTAAGCATTTGTTAAATAGACCAAATGAATCACTTGGTGTTGTGGCTATGAGCTCTAAGCAACGTGAACAGATCGAGCGCTGTGTTGAGGAGTTGTCAAAAGATGATGAGCAATTCAGAGACGCTTTAGCAGTCAATGCCGACGTAGATGAGCCGTTGTTCCTTAAAAACCTTGAAAACGTGCAGGGAGATGAGCGCGACGTTATTTTCATATCCTGTACTTATGGCCCACAAGAGGCAGGGGCTGCACAAATGCCACAGCGCTTTGGCCCAATCAATTCAGCAGCAGGTGGCCGTCGACTTAATGTCTTGTTCACGCGTTCGAAAAAGCGTATGCATGTCTTTAGTTCGATGACCGAAGGTCATATATTGGCATCCGATACATCCAGTGATGGTGTACACGCGCTAAAGAGCTTTTTAGCTTACGCACAAACAGGCAAGTTAGCTCAGCAAATTCATACAGGTAAACAGCCAGATAGTGATTTTGAAATATCAGTAATGGATGCGCTTAAATCAGAAGGCTTTACTTGTGTGCCGCAGGTTGGCGTCGCAGGTTACTTCATCGACCTTGCTGTACAAGATCCAGGTCAACCTGGTCGCTACCTAATGGGCATCGAATGTGATGGTGCTACTTACCATTCCGCTAAATCTGCGCGTGATAGAGATAGACTTCGACAGTCAGTATTAGAAAGTTTAGGCTGGACTATTAATCGCATATGGTCGACTGATTGGTTTAAAAATCCTCAAGCACAGCTCAAGCCTATTATCGAGTTGTTACACCAGTTAAAGACTGAGGTTCCAGAGCAATATGAAGCTGTACAGCCAGATAGCGAACAAGATGAAATTGAGCAAGTTATTGAGCAGGAAGAGCATCAAAAACAGTTAATCGAAGACTATTGTCATAATGATGATTCGCTAATGGCCAGACTTGAAAAGTTTGAACAAGCTGTGATTTCCCAATCAAGTAATAACATACCATTAGCTAACAGGTTGCTACGTCCCGCGATGGTCGCTGCTTTGTGTGAGTTCAAGCCTATCTCTAAAAATGAGTTCTTGGAAGTTATACCTCCCTACTTGCGCAACACCACTGCATCGGAACAAGGGGTATACCTCGAACAAGTGCTGAATATCATTGCTGATAATGAACAAGAATTAATGACTAATAATGGTGATAAGCCGATATTTGAAAAGGTAGTGTTTTAATCAATACTACCGGATATAACTTTAATTTTGGTGATGATTAACAGGGACGTAGACGTGAAAATACCAGATATTGCGAGAACGGCACCAGGTGTACTTAGGGTCACGGCGTATTGGCTAAAAGTGAAGCAAACGAGCCATTTAGTGTCGCTGAAGGGGCGTAAAACTTTCAATATTCATGGCATAAACGTATATCGAGATTCCGATATATTGGCAAGGATATGCCTGGAACAAAATACCCTGAATCGTATGATAAGTTTAACTGTAGGCGTTAGCCAAAAGTCCTGCGTCTACGCTGGTTATTGGGAGCTTAAACCATAAAGCCACAGCTGAAAAAAGCAGATGTTTTTTTTTACATTAATCGTTAACGAACACATAAAACCATATGCAACAACATTACAAAAAAGGACGTTTAGCATGAGTGTATGTAGTACAAATAGAGCAATTCTAGTTCTCGAATCACCTTGGGAGCTGGATAACGAAGACTCTAATCGAACAAGTGTACTTCCCTTTGTTGAAGGGATTGCTAAATTGGCAGGTAACACGGAGGTTTTCCATGCTAATTTTTACGATAAAAAAAGCTTTGAACAAGCATTAGACTGTTTATGCAAACGCAAATTTGAAAGCACAGTGGTCTATATTGCTGCCCATGGATACAAGAAAAAAGTGGGTAAGGTTAATATTGGTGACTTGATGTTTATGGTCGGTGAGCGCTCGAAACAATTTAACATCACCGGAGTCATGCTTGGCTCATGCTTTGTAGGGGAGAATACAACCACCATAGAAGTGTTTATTGAAGGGACAAATATCAAGTGGTGTGCTGGGTATGCTTCTTCATCTAAGTGGCTTGAAGGTACTATGATTGATTGTGCTATTTTATCACGCCTTTCTATTTTAAATGATGACGACTTTGAAGATAAAGATTGCATCATAGAAGCATTTGCTAATGCTATCTCTCCCTTCTCAGCTAATTTTCCCATTGGATGGAACTACGATAATGAACAGATCTCTTTAGAAGATTCTATGCAATTTGTGGTGCAGCAAACGGGGCGCGGGCATAAAGCAAAATTAGTTACGGAAGAAGTTTTTGCAGAACAAAAAGAGTACCTATTTGACGAATAAAGCCCAATAGGTAATACAGTCAAGCTCAAGCTGAATTTGTTTGAGCTTGTTTTTTTAATTACCGAATTCAATCACCGTCATCATTCAGCTTTAGCTGTAAAGCAATACCATCGCCTCAATAATAGCGCAGTTAATATTGGGAGCTAAGTATCAACCGCAGCTCAGTTGCCAAAATTAAAGAATATTTTTTTGGATTAAACAAGATAAAGTATTGTTGTAGAACGTTATTAACAGGGAAGTAGACGTGAAAATACCGGATATTGCGAGAACGGCACCAGATGTACTTAGGGTCACGGCATTTGTATTGGCTAAAAGTGAAGCAAACGAACCATTTAGTGTCGCTGAAGGGGCGCAAACCGTTCAACTTAATGGTATAGATGTATATCGAATTGCCGAAATACTAACAACGATATGCCTAGAACCGAATGGCCGAAATAGCATGACGAGTTTAACAACAGTTGATAGCCACAAATCTCACGCTAACCCTGGTTATTGGCAGCTTAATCCGCAGACGTACTATAGCTACCTTTCTTATGTATCACTGTTACGGTCAGAAGAGGCTATCGAGCTTGCAAAGCAATCTCTCAACGCGGCAGAACAATCGAATCAAAATGCTAAAAGATCCATATGGATTGCAATAGTTTCAATAGCATTAACCGCCATGGCGATATTTTTTTAACGTGTTAATCCAGATTTTAGCTGTGATTTTATCCAGAATTTAACTAGGAAGTACAATGGCTGAGCCAAAAACGAAAAAAGCGAAAAGCAACAAACCCCAACTCGGATTTGAAGAGGCACTATGGGATAGCGCTAATAAACTGCGTGGTAGTGTTGAGTCGTCTGAATATAAACACATTGTGCTCAGCCTAATATTTCTTAAGTTTATCAGCGATAAGTTTGAAGTACGCAAAGCCGCCATTACGCAAGAATACGGTACCGAGTATATTGATATGGTGGATTTTTACACCATGGAAAACGTGTTCTACTTACCAGAAGAGGCGCGTTGGTCACACATTCAAGTTAATGCAAAGCAAGACGATATCGCCGTTAAAATCGATAGTGCGTTACATAGCGTAGAAAAGAACAATAAATCCTTAGCAGGCGCACTGCCAGACAACTACTTTTCACGCCTTGGCCTCGATGCCAGCAAGTTATCGGCGCTTATCGACACCATCAATAATATTGACACTATCGTTAAGAGTGTCGACAGCGGCAATGATATCAAAAGCGATATTAAGAGCGAAGAAGACATTGTTGGCCGCGTCTACGAATACTTTTTAGGTAAATTTGCAGCCACCGAAGGCAAAGGCGGAGGGGAGTTCTACACCCCAAAATCAATCGTGACATTAATTGCCGATATGATAGAGCCGTTTTCGGGCAAAATTTACGACCCATGCTGTGGTTCTGGCGGTATGTTTGTTCAATCGCTTAAATTTATTAATAGCCACAATGGTAACCAGAAAAACATCTCTATTTATGGGCAGGAATATACCAATACCACCTATAAACTGGCCAAGATGAACCTCGCAGTTCGTGGGATTTCAGGTAATTTAGGTGATGTGGCTGGTGATAGTTTCTTTAAAGACCAACACCCCGACCTAAAAGCTGATTACATTATGGCTAATCCACCGTTTAACCAAAAGCAGTGGCGCGCCGAAAATGAACTCGTTGATGACCCCCGTTGGGCGGGTTACCCAACACCGCCAACTGGCAACGCTAACTATGCGTGGATCATGCACATGATCTCCAAGCTTAGCGAACACGGCACCGCAGGCTTCGTTCTAGCCAACGGCTCAATGTCATCTAATACCAGTGGCGAAGGCGATATTCGCCAAAAAATCATCGAGAACGACTTAGTCGATTGCATGATAGCCCTACCAGGCCAACTGTTCTACACCACTCAGATTCCGGTGTGTTTATGGTTCATCAGTAAAGACAAGCGTGGCAATGACGAGAAGGGCATGTTTAAGCGCCGTGATCGCCAAGGTGAAACCTTGTTTATCGATGCTCGCGAGATGGGCACCATGGTTAACCGCACGCTTAAAGAACTCACCAATGCAGACATCGCCCACATCACCGCAACCTATCACACATGGCGTGGCGAGACGGTTTTAGACGAAGCGGGTGAATTAAAAACGTACCAAGATAAATCGGGTTATTCTAAATCAGCCACACTCGCTGAAATGGCTGCCAATGATTATGTGTTAACCCCAGGCCGTTACGTCGGCGCTGCCGATATCATCGATGACGGCATTCCGTTTGAAACCAAGATGACAGAACTTAGCCAAAGCCTTTATCGCCAGATGCAACGAGCCGAAGATCTGGATGCTGCTATCCGCAGAAACTTGGAGGCATTGGGTTATGGCGAATAAGTGGAAAAGTGAGCGACTAGGGGAGCTTTGTGAAGAGATCACTGTAGGGTTTGTCGGCTCTATGACGCATGAATATGTTCATGCTGGAATTCCTTTTCTTCGTTCAAAAAATATACGTGAATACGAAGTTGATTGGAATGACATGAAGTTTGTATCTCCTGAATTCCATAAGAAACTGTCTAAATCGAATTTAAAGCCAGGTGATGTCGCAATAGTTAGAACAGGAAAGCCTGGAACAACATGTGTAATTCCTGATGGGCTTGCTGAAGCAAACTGTTCTGATATTGTAATTGCAAGAGTGAATAATGATGTCTTGTGTGCGCATTATTTGTCTTACTTTATGAACGCTCTAGCATATGGGCAGGTTAATGCTCACATTGTAGGTGCTGTTCAACAGCACTTTAATGTTGGTTCTGCCAAAAAATTGGAAGTTCCACTTCCTCCTCGTTCTATACAGGCGAAAATAGTTGAAATTCTAAAAGCAATTGACGATAAACGGCGTTTGAACCAGCAAACCAACCAAACTCTTGAGAAAATGGCGCAAACGCTGTTTAAAAGCTGGTTTGTCGAGTTCGATCCTGTGTTCGATAATCTGTTGGCTAAGCATGACTTTAAGCTAGAGAACTTACCGAGTGACTTCCCAGACGTATTATTACCTAAGGCCGCTGCCCGCCTGAAGGCTCTGTGCACGCAACAAGGTACTGACGACCTTTTATCGCCAGCATTAACCGCGCCTGCTCTTAATAAAGAGCTCAATAAAAAGCTCAACGATGCCATCCACCCACACTTCCCAAGCGAGTTCGAACACAACGAACAACTCGGTTGGATACCGAAGGGGTGGGAATCAGGAATCAGTGGTAAGCTTATAGATGTAAGGGATGGGACTCATGACTCCCCAAAAAAATCTGACGAAGGTTTTCCTCTGGTTACGTCCAAACACATCACATCTGGCGATTTAGACTTAAGTAGCTCATATTTAATATCAAAAATAGATTTTGAAAAGGTTAATGCCAGAAGTAAGGTCGATACCGGAGATATTTTATTAACAATGATAGGAACTGTTGGTATTCCATACCTGGTAGTTGATAGTCCCGTAGACTACGCAATCAAGAATGTAGGATTATTTAAAACATCAGCCTCTATGAGTTTGAAAAACTATTTCTATCTACTGCTAAAATCACCACTCATGCAGAATTATCTTAACGCCAGAATGGCGGGAACAACTCAGAAGTATTTATCGTTAAAGGTGTTAAGGAGCATTGACTTCCTTTTACCTAGTGAGCCTGTATTACGTGAGTTTGATAAAGTATTGGATTCGCTAACTTTAAAGTCTAAAAGTAACTTAGACCAAAATAAAAGCCTAACCAAAATTCGTGACACCTTACTCCCCAAGCTCATTTCTGGCGAGTTACAAATTCCTGATGCTGAGGATTTGCTCAAGGGTGAGGGGTAACGCTTAGCGCTATATCGTCAATGTTAAATATATTGATTGGCGCTAAGGTGGTGACAAAAGTAACTATAGCGAGCGTTTTGGTATTCGCGCTTTGACGCTTCTTGCTTTAATGTCTGCGCTTTAATAAAGGTATGGCTTCACATTGGTTAAACTAGCCCTCTATTTATAAAGGGGGCATGAATAAAAAATCAAGATTCACATAATAAATGGATTTGTTAGGAAAATAAAAATAAAAATGAAATTCACTGAAACTAAGTTAGAGCAAGCAATTATTGAGCTGTTAGATGAGAAGGGCTATCCGCATCTTAATGGCGCTTCTTCTGCTATAGGTTGTCGCAATAATACAGAAGTGTTGATTAAGGATGATCTTAAGGCATTTTTGGCGACTCGATATCAACATGCGAAAATTACCGATAGTGAAATTGCCACTATCATCAAAAAGCTTGAAGATTTGTCTGCCAGTGATTTGTATGAAAGTAATAAAACTTTTTGTAAGTGGCTTAGCGATGGTTTTTTATTAAAACGAGAAGGGATAAAGCGTGCAACTAATAGAAAAGTTGCTTCGGTATCCCAAAAAGATCTGTATATACAGCTTATTGACTACGACAATGTTGATGAAACCGTTCGTCAAAGCCTATTAGCACCGCCTCAAGTGCCGAATTCAATGTCACAAACTGCATTGTCGACAAACAGGGTAGACGAAGGGTCTGCGAGCTATCAGCCCAAGCCTATTACAGGGAAGACTTCCAGCCTCTTTGTTGATGATGGAACGACCGATACGCAAGCTAAAATTGAATCTTCAAGCACGGGTACCGATACCAATATTTATCGCATCGTTAATCAATTAGAGATTGAAGGAAGCTTGGCGAAAAACCAAGGTGAAAAACGTATTCCCGATGGGATCTTATACATTAACGGCATGCCACTGGTGGTGTTTGAGTTTAAGAGCGCCATTCGTGAAGAAGCGACGATTCACGAAGCCTTTGAGCAACTCACTATTCGTTACCGCCGTGATATTCCGCAACTGTTTGTCTATAACGCGCTATGCGTGATAAGCGACGGTGTAAACAATAAAATGGGTAGCCTGTTTGCGCCATATCAATTTTTCTATTCTTGGGGAAAAGTGTCGGGTAATGAACTGGTAGCAGAAGAGGGGATTTCGTCGTTACATACTATGCTGCAAGGCTTGTTCGATAAAGCACGTTTGAGAGATGTGATGCGCCATTTCATTTTCTTCCCCGATACAGGGAAAAGTGAAGTGAAAATTGTGCCTCGCTATCCGCAGTATTACGCGGCTAAAAAGCTATTTGAAAATATTAAGCTGCATCAAAAACAAGATGATGGATTGGGCAATATCACTGGCGACGGTAAAGGCGGTACCTATTTTGGTGCAACAGGCTGCGGTAAGAGCTTTACCATGCAATTTTTATCACGTTTGTTGATGAAGAGTGTCGCTTTTAAAAGTCCAACCATTGTACTCATTACTGATCGCACTGATTTAGATGACCAACTGTCACAGCAGTTTGGAAAAGCCAAAACCTACATTGGTGATAACACCATCGAAACGGTCACTAGCCGAGCTCATTTACGTGAAGCCCTAAAAGGCCGTAACAGTGGTGGTGTATTCCTTACGACTATTCATAAATTCACCGAAGATACAGAGCTGCTTACCGAGCGCTGTAATGTTATTTGTATTTCTGATGAAGCTCATCGTAGCCAAGTTAACCTAGATCAAAAAGTGGTTGTTGATGCAGAAAAGGGCACTGTGAAGAGAAGTTTTGGATTCGCAAAATATTTGCATGATTCATTGCCGAATGCGACATATGTTGGTTTTACTGGCACCCCCGTGGATGCGACCTTAGACGTGTTTGGTCAGATTGTTGATTCCTATACGATGACCGAGTCAGTAAAAGATGAAATTACCGTACGCATTGTGTATGAAGGCCGAGCAGCTAAGGTCGTATTAAACAGCAGCAAGCTTGCTGAGATTGAAAAATATTATAAAGATTGTGAGGCGGCTGGTAGTAACGAGTTGCAGATAGAGGAAAGCAAAAAAGCGACCACTAATATGAATTCTATATTGGGCGATCCTGACGTCATAACCGTGTTGGCGAAAGACTTTGTAGAGCATTACCAAAAACGCTTAGATGAAGGCTCGACGATTGCGGGTAAGGCGATGTTTGTCTGCAGTAGTCGTCAGATAGCCTATCAAGTTTATCAAGAGTTGGAACTACTTAGACCTGATTGGTTTGAAGTGATTGATACCGACAACGCCAGTGCGCTGAGTGATAAAGAACGCCAACGAGCGATTACCGAAGGTCGGATAGCGGCACCATCAACGCGAGTAAAAATGGTGATGACTCGTGGTAAAGATGACGTTGAAGGTCTTTATTATCTGCTCGGTAGCAAAGACGAACGTAAAGAGTTAGATAAGCAGTTTAAAAACAAGAACTCAAACTTCAGGATCGCCATTGTGGTGGATATGTGGCTGACAGGTTTTGATGTGCCGTTCCTCGATACCATGTACATCTATAAGCCGCTGCAAAAGCACAGCTTGATTCAAACTATCTCGCGGGTTAATCGACAATTTGAAGGCAAAGATAAAGGCTTAGTCGTCGATTATATTGGTATTAAATCAGCGATGAATAAAGCCTTGGCTCAATATTCTAAAACGGATGAAACAAATTTTGAAGATGTGGCGCAATCGGTAAAAGAGGTTAAAAACCATTTATCGTTATTAGCCAGCTTATTTCACCGATTTAACACCGCACCTTACTTTAGTGGCGAAGTTGTGGCACAGCTAAATTGTTTGAATGAAGCAGCTGAATTTGTGTTGATCACAGAGAAACGCCAAAAACGCTTTATGGATATGGTGAAGCGATTAAAAGCGGCTTATGACATTTGTTGTGGTAGTGAAAAACTTAATGAAGCTGAACGTGATCATATTCATTTTTACTTAGCAGTCCGTTCTATTGTGTACAAACTCACTAAAGGTGAAGCACCTGACACCGCTCAGATGAACGCTAAAGTGCGTCAAATGATCAGCGAAGCACTGCAAAGTGATGGTGTGGAAGAGATCTTTAAACTGGGCAATGAAGACGGTAGTGAAATTGACATTTTCAATGATGATTATATCGATAAGATCAGTAAAATTAAGCTGCCCAACACCAAGATAAAGCTACTGCAAAAATTATTAGAAGAGGCGATTGGTCAACTTAAAAAGGTTAACCAAGTTCAAGGCATCGACTTTACTAAACGTTTCCAGGCATTGGTTGAACGTTACAACGAACGTAAAGAAGACGATGTACTGGTCAGTGAGGTTCTCGATGAGTTCTCAGATAGCATGGTCGACCTTATCTATGGCGTAAGAGACGAGATGAACTCAGGTGATGAACTCGGTATCGATATCGAAGAGAAAGCCTTTTACGATGCGCTTAAATCTTTAGCGATTAAATACGACTTTGACTATCCAGAAGACAAGCTCATAGAGCTCGCTAAAGCGGTAAAAGTGATTGTTGATGATAAAGCTAAGTTCACTGATTGGAACCATAGAGACGACATTAAAGCGACTCTAAAAGTAGAGCTTATTCTGATACTCGCTAAATTTGGCTACCCGCCAATTAGCCGTGACGAAGTGTACCAAGAGATCTTTGACCAAGCCGAGAACTTTAAAGCCAATCAGGTGGCTTAAGCTTATAGTTAATTAACGATTTTTATTAGGAAAGTAGAATGCCTAGAGATAACACCAAGTATCAGTTTAATGGTCAAATATACGGAAAGGGTCAGTTGGTACTTGCTGTGATGACTAAGTACATTGAAGAGCGGTCACCTACATTTAAAGAATTAGTAGACGTCTTTGGTAAGCCTGAAGTTGGTACTACAGAATGTGTTATTTCTCTAGCAACATTTGAAGAGAAATTAGCTGTAAGTGATGACGTATTACGCCGCTATTTTAAAAATGATTCGCAAAAGCTACGTACAAAAGACGGTGTTGAGGTATTGGTTAATAGCCAATGGGGCATTGGGAATATTCGTAATTTTGTAAGTTATTCAAAAAAACTTGGCTTTGAGGTATTAGCTGTAGTAGACGGCGAAACATTATTAGAACGATTTAGTCGTTATAAAGATAATCCTGATATGGAGTGGATAGTTCCATATCGCGAGTGCTGTAATGAAGTTGCTAAACATAAAATCAGTTCAAAAGATGATTTAGAGGAAAGTTTCATTTTAAAAATTTGGAAGCATGTTGATGCAGGATTTGCGAATGTTAGTCCAGGTTTTTTAAGCGAAGATGAATATACTAAGCTCTTCTCAGAGTTAAGCGGTATTACAGTAAAAATCCTCGAATCGCCAACAAGCAAAACATTGGAAGAAGTTTATACTTGGGCCAAGAAATCGAAGAGTGAAGGTAACTTTAACTCGATAAAATGGGGAGTGATCCACAGAGTTTTTGCTGCAGCGGATCCAATCAAGTTAACAACAGTTTTAAATGAAGAGCATATAAAGAAGCTAGCTAAAGCGCTTAAGAGTAAGTTTGATGTTCAAGTTTCTATGAATGGAAACTGGCTTGAAAAGAATATTAACCTGAAAACGTCCCTGGCTAATGTTGGCATCGTAGATGATGACCCATTTATCGTTAACACTTTTATCTGGCAGCTGTATATTGATCTTGTGGTTAACGAGCAGGAGAAGCAAGTACAGGGTATAAGTGAAGGTCAAGATAGCTTTTATGAATCGGAATCTTCAGCAACGGGACTCTGTTTAGCTAGAAACATTATTTTTTATGGGCCTCCAGGAACAGGTAAAACATTCAAATTACAAAAATTACTTAAAAATAACTATTCAGCACCTAATACCATTATTGATGAGTCATTGTGGCTCAATCAGCAAGTAGAAAAGCTGAGTTGGTTTGAGGTGGTCTTACTCATTCTGATAGATATCGGTGGCGAAAATGGTGTTTCGGATATAACTAAGCACAAGTTCTTCTTGGCAAAATTGCAGGTTAATGGCCGAGAATCTAATTTTGCTCAAACTGCTTGGGCAGCTCTTCAGACTCATACTATTGCTGATTCAAAGACGGTAAAATATGACAAACGTACGGAACCATTAGTATTTGATAAGACACAAAAAAGTCAGTGGTTCATTGTAGAGGATAAAAATGAACAGCTCTCGGAGTACGTTTCTAAACTAGAGTTTCTTAATAAAGGGCCTACAAAAGTTGAGACAGTGAAGCGATATGAATTTGTGACCTTCCATCAATCATATGGCTACGAGGAGTTTGTGGAGGGCTTACGCCCTGAAACAAATGATAATGGCGACATAAGTTATTCCGTTAAGCCTGGCGTATTTAAGCGTATAAGTAAGCTTGCTAAAGCTGATCCGGAACATCGCTATGCAATCGTGATTGACGAGATTAACCGCGGTAATATCAGTAAGGTTTTTGGTGAGTTAATCAGCTTGATAGAAGTGGATAAGCGCACAGGTACCGAAAATGCGTTGTTTGTCACTCTGCCTTATTCCGGAGAACTATTTAGCGTACCCGCCAATCTGGATATCATAGGTTCAATGAATACCGCGGATAGGTCTTTGACGCATATTGATGTTGCACTACGCCGCCGCTTTGAGTTTAAAGAGCTACGCACTGATTACAGTTTATTAGCCAATAATGTTGAAGGAGTAAATGTTCGGCGTATGTTGTTTGCCATGAATCAACGCATCGAGCTATTGTTGGATAGAGAGCACATCATAGGTCACGCGTTACTGATGAAGATTAAATCTGTTGATGAGTTATCGAATCAATTTAAAACAGCAATATTACCATTGCTTGAAGAGTACTTTTTTGAAGATTGGGAGAAGATATCTCAGGTTCTTAACAACAATGGCATGATCCAAGAGCAAGAAAATGCTCGGAGTATTTGGCTTGGTTCAAAAGATGAATATGCAGCTAAGGTATACAGCGTGAATCAAGAGTCTTTAAAAAGTCTTGAAGCATATACAAATATTTACGCTGGTATTAATGACCTTGCTTTTTCTCTGTGTGATGAGGCTGGAAAGTAGACTATGTCAACCTGGTCTGTTTATGAGTTCGCTAGGCTATATCGAGACGATGTTACGTCGTTCAAAGCTGGAAACTTGTATCTTGATGATGAATGTTTTGACGCATTAAAACGTTTAATGTTGTGTAACGAGTCCGATCATAACCAGATTTTTCGTTATGGTTTTGAAAAAAGGCAAGAGGTATTAGTCTGCCAAAACTATGTAGGTGTTATATGTTTGCCTAACGGTGATCAACTAGAGATATTACCGAAGATTTCTAAAACATCTACTGCTTCAGATGATCATGATGGAGAGTTAAAGATAATTCGCCATGCTTTAATTAATATGCTGAAGGCTACTCGACACATCCCCAGTAAAGTGGCTAATAACGCTTCCCTGAACATGACTAGAATGCCTTTGCTTGATGTGTTTATTCTTCTTTTTCTTGAAGAGGTTGCTAACTTAATTAAGCGCGGTGTTGCAAGAAGTTATCAATCCACTGAAGACAATCTCCCTTTTTTGAAGGGGAAATTACTTGTGTCACAGCAGATTAAACACAATCTGGTACTAAAGCATAAACACTATTTGGCCTTTGATGATTTTTCAGCTAACCGTCCTGAAAATAGGCTTATTCGATCTGCATTATTGTGGGCAATTAAGCGCGTAACACCTAATACCAAACAACTTTGTCATGAATATCTGTTTCACTTAAATGATATTCCAGAGTCAAAGAGTATTAGGCAAGATATAAGATCTTGGCAACGAGGAAGACATGTAAGGCATTATGAGTCTATTCGTCCTTGGATAGAGATGATTTTTAGTGAACAGAGCCCAACTTCTACAGCGGGTAAAAGCCAAATGCTATCGATGCTATTCCCTATGGAGAGAGTATTCGAAGATTACGTAGCATTAAAACTTAAGCAGCAACTACATGACTGTGAAGTTAAATCTCAGGTTAGGCAGGAGTATCTACTCAGCCATAAGGCACCAGCTGCAGATAAAGCTCGTATGCTATTTCAGTTAAAACCTGATTTACATATTACTCATAATGATAATGAAACCGTTAGCGTTGTGATTGGTGACACTAAATGGAAATTGATTGACGAGAAGCTACCGAATGAAAAGTATGGCATTAAGGAAGCTGATATTTATCAAATGCTGGCGTATAACCAGACTTATCAGAAGAAACAGGATAAATCTGAAATTTGGCTAATCTATCCAAGAACAAATCAATTTATGCGGCCGTTACCAGATTTTAGATTTAACAATGGAGCAGTGATAAAGGTATTACCATTTGATATTGTCGAGGGTGAGTTGATTCGAGATTAGTGCTTTCTTGTTTTATGGCCTTAAATCAGTCGATTAAATTTCGATGGTTCCGTAGAAAAAGCGAGCCTAATGGCTCGCTAGTAAATTTACAGTGTTTCATTGAGCTTTTCGGCCCAATGTAACTCTGTAGCCTCAAAATAAATCTGAGGTGGTAGACCATATATCGCTTCAAACTCTGAAGCAAAGTGACCACAAAAGCCTTGTATGTCTTCTTTAAGTAACAGCAATGTTATGTACATATCAATACCTGTAAGGTACTGGCTATCAAACTCTGGATTGTCCTCCAGTATCGATTTACTGACACTGATACCGAGCACTCGTCCTGCTGAATCACGATGCTGATAAACATATTGAGTAAAGCTTAGTTTAATGTTTTCATCGTCATCAAACTCAAAGTCCGCAAGCAGTAACACTGTAGAGTGATCTTCCCAAGGAGACTTCGATTTTCTTTGGTACTCACGGATAAACGCTGATTTGGTATTGCCCATTGTAGTTCCTAGTCGTTGGTTAATTTGTCCTCATGGTTAACTAGGTGCGTAGTGAGCAAACTACTGAAGTATTGCTCAACAAACTTCATGGCAATGGTTTGATCAACGTCTGATACAGATTGTCGACTTAGCTGGTTATTTAAGACATAGGTTAAATAAGCCAGTTCTGTTTCGTTTGAAAGTTGCACTTTATCTTCCAGTTCCACTTCTGCATGGATCCCCTCTAAAAGAACATTTAGTAAGAAGCCTAGTGATTGAAGTTTAAGTTGATATGGTGATTTCATTATCTATTGATTCCTTTTGGCTACGGCGTAGTAAGTCATCAATAAATAGGGACGGGTGTAGCGAATTTAGCTTTCTTGCTTAAATGAAAGGAATTTTAAAATTGAACAAGTTTATGAGATTGAGTGAAAAAGTGGGAGCTCTAACATTAACGCAGTGCTAACGCTTAGAAATCAAAAAAGCATTATGCATATACATGAATATTCTGGGTGTCCGTATTTTATTGGTTAGATATGAATATTTGAATGTGACTCTGAAATGAGCTCAGCTGGACGTTACTCTTGTATAAATTAGTTCTTGGTTACAAACTATGCGATGGAGAGTGTGCTAGGGCTTCTTAACCATCGCTTTAATGGATTATATTTGCAGTTTGATACTATGGTAGCATTAGCAATATTACACTCTTAAAGTTGCCATCTGCAACTTGATAAAAATTAGTTCTAAAAATTTAAAAAAACTCTCTATTCTATCTAAATTCTCTCTTGCTTTAAATCTAGAGAACAAATTGACGACCATGCGTTGTTTAAATCTTAATGCTTGATATTAAAGGTTAATAGTGGCTACGAACGAGTTATATTTGGACTAATGGCTACGAGTGAGTTATGTACTCATTATTTTAAGTTTATGAATTTTAAGTCTAAAAGTGGCTACGAATGAGTTATGTTTTTCTAACTCATTCGTAGCCACTTTTACTAACTCACTCGTAGCCGAATCGATTTTGTCTTGTTGTTTTTTCATATATTATTTATAGGTTTACTGATTTTTTTAATCCTGAGCTCACTAAATGGCTACAATTGAGTTATAACTCGTTGGTAGCCATTTAAATACTAATTTACATCATATTTTCAGTCGCTTATGGTTTCGAGGTGTGAAAGTGGCTACAATTGAGTTATATGCTTAAAATTGATTTTTTATCTTGTTGATTATTCTAGGTTTAAAAATTATCCAGTTACTCTGTAAATCAACGATAATTGATTGGCATGTCGAATTTAGTGAATTAAAATTCAAATTGAAGTCCGGTCTAAAGATGTGGCTTATTCATTGAAAAGAGCAATATTTAAAATGTATAAGCATTAGTCCACTATCTGCTGTAAAATCAGCGCCGCTTGCTCATAACTCGATTTGGGCACCGATGGTATAGATTGCTATTTTGTGTATTTTTGAGCATAAAAAAGCTACTGTGAGTTATGCTATTTCTAGCCCATTAGCTGTAGGGTTTTTGGCTTTAGTTAGATTCTTTTATTTGAGGTGGGGCCAAATAGGGGCCAAATTATTAGTATTTATCGTTAATGTTAAGTGCTAATCCACGTAGTTGAGTCCTTAAAACATGCATTCTATGGCTAATCATTACTTATCATCATTCAGACCTCAGTAGGAAGCTAAATGCAGTCTTGGGTAAACAAATTATGGTATGACGGGCATATACTCAGATTTGTGTTTTGGCCGTTATCGGTATTGTTCGGTTTAGTCACTTGGCTTCGACGGCAATTATTTTCGACAGGTTTAATGACGCAAGTTACTCTGCCTGTGCCGGTGATTATTGTGGGTAATATCACCGTGGGTGGCAGTGGTAAAACGCCTACCGTGATCTACTTAGTCGAATTGTTGCGTAAACAGGGCTATAAACCCGGCATCATTAGCCGCGGATATGGCGTAGAAATCCAAGGTGTACGCTCCGTGCGGCTCGGCGATAATGCCCATCAGGTCGGGGACGAACCCGCCATGATAGTGGCGAGAACTGGTGCTCCTATGGTGGTCGGTTCAAAACGTATCGACGCAGCAAAGCAACTGCTTACTGATTTTGAAGTCGATATCATTATCAGTGACGATGGCTTACAACATTATGCGCTTGGGCGCGATATTGAGCTTATTATTCTTGATGGTGAGCGACGTCTTGGTAACGGTATGCTGCTGCCTGCTGGCCCATTAAGGGAAGGGCGTTGGCGTACTTCTACGGTCGATCACGTTATTATTAATGGCGGGACTGCCAAAGCGAATGAACAGCAAATGCGGCTGCAACCAACACGTTGGCACTCTGTCAGCGCAAATATAAGTCAATTAAAAGCCCCTGAACCTGAGCAAGCCGTTGTGGCCATGGCGGGCATTGGTAACCCAAGCCGCTTTTTTGATACTTTATCGGACTTAGGTTTCAGGCCTGATAAAGTACAGGCATTTGACGACCACAGCGCTTATACCGAAGCGGAGCTAACAGCGCTCGCGGGTGAACGTCCGTTACTGATGACGGAAAAAGATGCGGTGAAATGTCGCGAATTCGCAAAAGATAACTGGTGGTATTTAGCCGTAGATGCGAAGCTACCACCTTCATTTGATCAACAACTCCTGGCCCGCATTAAACAACTGGCCATAGATAAACAAAGGTAACAGCATGGCATTTGATAAAAAATTACTCGAAATTGTGGCGTGTCCAGTATGCAAAGGAAAGCTAGAGTATAGCAAAGAAGATCAAAAGCTTATCTGCAAATTTGATAAGATAGCTTACCCGATCAATGATGGCATTCCAGTGCTACTTGAAAACAAAGCAGAGCCGCTAATCGAAGGCTAACTACATTAAAGGGTCGTTAGGACCCGCGAAACAGAGATTAAAATTAAGCTCTGAATTGATGTATTTTAAAAAGCGCCTTTGAGCGCTTTTTTGCTATTCTCACTCTCGCTATAAATCATTTTTAATAGCTGGTTTGCACAACACCTTATTGATAGCGTTAACAGCTCTAATGGTTAATACCCGTTAGCATAAATTGAAACTTTCAGATGTCGCTCTCTCTAGCTTCTGATAACAATCCTGCACCAAAATAGTAAATAATCATTGATAATTTTAGCAACTCCTCCTTTTCAATTACTTAGCGCTGCTACTGGCTAAATAGTGAGCGATCGATCAAAAAACGATCAATTGCTGTTTGTAAATTCGCCAATATTTTTGCTAGTATGCCCGCAGACTTAGCTGGTCAGCCCAGAGTGGGCAAGCGCTGCGACGCTCTGCAGTCGATAATTTGATCACTGTAGTACCAGAAAGCTCAACAATAAAAATCTGTCATTAGATCGGATTAAATAAGTAAGTTTGATTTTTAGGGGTAATGATTTTTGAACAAAGAAAATGTCAGATTGGCATCGAACTCGGCTACCAATTTTTGCAAACTATCAGGCGTCGGTTTATTGGTTTTTTCGGCCTTCACCTTTTCAGCATTTTCAAATTCTGCTGCAAACGCACATGCCAATATAGTAGCTCACGAGAAATCCTCAGCCCAAGGTCAGTCGCTAACTAAAGACAAACACGCCCACAAACAACAAGCAGAAGAACAGACATTGGTGCTTGCCAATCGTATGGCGGAGTATCGTCATGCGAACAAATCTAGTAAAAAACAACTTAAGTTAGAGTTGATGACACTCGCGCAAGCACGTCAGGCACTGCTTATCGAACTGGTAAAAACCGATCCCACAGCGGCGGTGCGTGCCGTATTGCCGGCCGCGACCCGTTCCGGTATGCCGGACGACGTGCTCGCTATGCTGACTCAAAAGCGTGAGCTTAAAGGCGAGCTGCAAGTCTCATATGTGGATTATGCTGATAGCAGTCAGAGTCACCTGCGCCATTCATTAATGACAGAGAATGGACCTATTGAGTTGTATTTGTCTAAAAATACCCAAGCTGATGCACTGTACCCCGGGACTCGGGTAACCGCTAAAGGCTGGATGTTTACAGACGATAACTCGGATGAGATGGACTCAAGCGCGTTAGTGCTCAATGATGAGTTAGATAGTTTGGCGCTGCTCGCGGATCCCAGCGTTGCGATAACGACAGCCACCGTTTCCGAGTCAATGTTATCGAATACCACTGGCGAGCAACGCACCTTGGTGCTGCTGGTCAATTTTCAAAATAATACCAGCCAGCCCTGGACTGTTGAACAGGCGCAGGAGTTAGTTTTTGGTCGTGTAAACGACTATTACCAAGAAGCGTCTTATGGGCGAACTTGGTTAAGCGGAGATGTACAAGGCTATTTCACCCTACCAATTGATGCGACTTGTAGTACTAACGCAGTCGACAATTACGGACGCCAAGCGGTTATCGACAGCGGCATTGATGTCAACAATTACGATCGCTGGATTTATCTCTATCCAGAGAATAGCAATTGCGGCTGGACGGGGCAGGGAACCATTGGCGGAAGCCCTTCTCGTGCATTTATCAACGGTTCAATGACACTCCGCACAGTGGGACATGAATTGGGTCACAACCTTGGATTGCACCATGCTAAGGATCTCGATTGTGGAGCGGATATTATCGGTGCCCGCTGCGCTTCAGCCGAATATGGCGATACCATGGATATCATGGGTAAATCTGGAATAACAGGTCATTTTAATGCTTTTAGTAAGCAACAACTCGGTTGGATCACGTCTTCTGCGGGCGAAATTATCACTGCCGAGAGTGATGGCAGCTATCAACTTGAACCCTATGAAACAGCGATTGCGGGTAAAGCCAAGGGGCTAAAGGTACGACGCGGCATTGATGCTGATACCGGGCAGCCGCTGTGGTACTACCTTGAGTATCGACAGCCAATAGGCTTTGATAATTTCCTCGAAGGAAAAAGTGGCGTTACAGACGGTGTGGTGTTGCATTTAGCAACGGAAAATGATGTGCAGAGTAATCTGCTACTCGACATGATCCCAAATAGTGGCTTGCGTGACTTGGACGATTCGGCTTTGTTGGCCGGCGCCAGCTATACCGATATTGATGCCGGCGTGACGATAACGACTGAATGGGCCGATACTACTGGAGCGAGCGTAAATGTTAGCTACTCAGGTCTAAGCTGCGTTAAGGCTAATCCAAGTTTGTCATTGCTGCCAAACGAGAGTGCTTGGGTCGCAGCGGGTACCGCTGTGGTTTACAGTGCATCGGTGATTAATAATGACAGTCTTGGTTGTTCAACCTCTGATTATGATGTGTCTGCATTTGTACCCAGTAGCTGGTCAGCTACTCAGACAAGCCTCAGATTGGCGCCTGGGATGAGTGGGATGGTGACACTGAATGTAAGCTCATCAGATACCGCTGCCGATGGATTTTACGATATTGAAATAAGGTCAGCAGACAGCAGTAATAGCGATTATGCTCAGACCGGAATTGTCAGTTATGTGGTGGACTCTCCTGTCGCGACCTGCGTCATGGCGAGTCCAAGATTGATGTTGTCAGTTGACAACAGTGGTGAACTGGCTGCTGGGACGGTTGCGACCTATCGTGGCAGCATAACCAGTCAGGATAGCAGCAGCTGTGCGAGCAGTGATTTTGATATAACCGCTAATGTGCCTGCAGGCTGGAGCGTTGATACGCTAGCTGTAAGTTTAGCTGCGGGTGAGAGCCGTAATATTAGCTTAAACGTGGAGTCATCCACAGTGGCGCAAGATGGTACTTATGATTTCGATTTAAGTGCACAAAATCGACTAGATAATCGCTATACCGGCAATGCTATAGCCAGTTATACGGTATCAAACCCATTACCCGTTTGTACGCTAGCAGCGCCTGCTATTGTGGTATCAGATCCTCAAGGAGCCGAAGTGGTAGCGGCCACTCAGGTGAGTTACAGTGCAACGGTAACCAGTCATGATAGCGAGGCTTGTTTAGAGGCCAGTTTTGAGGTGTTTGCCGATGTCCCGACTGGCTGGAGCGCAAGCAATACGAAAGTGAACCTAGCACCGGGTGACAGTGCGGTGGTGAATATTATGATCACTTCTGACGCTGCAACGACCGAGGGTTCATTTAACATCGCCGTTAACGCGAAAAATGCCATTGAAACAAGCTATATAGACAGTGACAGTGTCAGTTATACGGTTCAATCAGCCACTAATACTGCGCCTGTTGCGGTTAATGATAGTGTGAGTATGGCCGCTAAAACGTCGGTCACTATTGATGTGCTAGGCAATGACTCCGATGCGCAAAGCGATGAGCTTGTTATCGTCTCGGTGAGCCAAGGTGCCAAGGGCAGTGTACAAATCACTAGCAGTGGGCAGCTGTTATACACCCCAGGCAAGCGCTTTAAGAGTAGCGACAGTTTTAGCTACACCATTAGCGACGGTGATATGACGGCAACGGCCTTGGTTAGCCTGAGCCTGAGCGGCTCCAGTGGTGGTAATAAAGGAAAGGGTAAAAAATAATCTTAGCCATGGGCAAGCTGCTATCAATTGCGCTATATCATTAAGGTAATTGGGAGTTGTTTGAGAGGTGTTTGGTTATAAAAGAGGGCAACGGGACTAACCGTTGCCCTCTTGCTAGGTCAAGCTTGTCATATTGTGAGTATTTGAGTGATTAGACTCATTTTACTTACTCGATAATGTTAACTTCTGCTGAAATGAAGTTAACAACTTCAGCTCCATCGTCATCCTCTACGGTGACAACAATTCCGTTTAATGCGCCTTGTGTTGTAAACGCGATAGGCAGAGTATCTCCAAGACCCGGCTTGAGCTCTACAGTAAAGGCACAGTTATAGACTTCGCTGCCAGAGCCGCTGTAACCTAATACCGTTCCTATACTACAGGCTGAATATGCCACGCCGGCATGTTCCCCGCCGATGGCATTCAGGATAGTAAAGGCTGGATGTGCATTGCCGTTAGCCACAGTGACACCACGTACGGTGAGTGCAGTTAAGGTTACATTTTCAACACCAGCATTGGTTAGTTCGAGCACCACTAACATGCTCGCAGCGAACGCCATATCCGTATCAGGGGCTTGCGGTGTAAAGTTCACCGTGGCGTTATCTGATGCGTCTACGTCCATATCGTCTTCATCGACACCTCTGATGGTGGCGACATTAACGTGGGGATCATCACCGAATTGACCCTGTAGTCCCTTGCTAATATTACAGCTTGCATACTCGCCAGGCTCTAGCACAAAGCCACTAAGAGGGGTGTCAGCGATAGCCGATCCGTTTTTGCTGTCGACCGTACATTCACCGGTTAAGGTACCGAAAATATCATCAGTTAGACTGCTGAAGGTTACGTCATCCACACCTGCTGAGTTAACGCTAAAGGTAAAGTTATAGCTAACATTGCTATAGTTGTCTGGATCGTCACCAGTCTCTAGTACTGAGGTTGGGGTCGCAGTTTTAACCAAGGTGATCATCGATGGCACATCGCGGATATCGACCATTGCTGAGTCGTTGCCGGTTGCTACATCGTTCTCATTATCGATGGCAGTTGCAGACGCTGTATTGGAGTGCAGATCGCCGGCATCGCCGCCAATGAACTTAGTAAAGGTACAAGTATAAGTGCCGCCGAAGGCGATAGTGGTGGACACGGCAGAACACTCATCGGCTAAAAGGTCACCAAATACGGTGTCACTTAACACGGTCAGAGTCAGTGGAGAATCCCAGAACGCGGCATTATTCGCGACGGTTACCGTAAAGTCGACATTAGCACCCGGTTCTAACACTTCTATAGGGTTGGCAGTCTTGGTCACCGTGATCGTTGGTGCCAGATTGGTGATCTGCACCGTGATTTCGTTACTACAATGATCGCCCTCAATGCTACCTGGAATGGCTGCACAGCTATCACCGTTAGTGACGGCATCACCGTTCTTATCAAGCAACGCGAGTTTCACTAAGTCGTCATAGAACTCAGGGCTTTGATCGTTGGGTAAGTTTTGGTCGACAATATGCACCGTGAAGGCACAACTGTATGAACCACTAGGTAATATTTCACCACCGTTAGCAGGTTGTGAACAGTTAGTCGCAGTCAAATACACGCCGTCTACCATAGGCAAGACAGTATCTAGGCCGTTCCATAGATCCACAGTTTGGTCGAAGGTTCCTTCGCCGCCAATGTCAATCTCATCAGTTAGTGATGTAATAAACAGTGAGGTTTGCGCATTAGGGTTAGTGAAGCTGACCGAATAGCTAAAGGTGCCGCCCGGTTCACTTCTCGATGATGATGCGCTAGTTAGCGTTTTAACCACCATTGGTGCGGCAGGTTTGATAAATACATCAATATTAAAGGTGTCACAATTACACTTAGATCGGGTGCTTGGGATCTGCCCAGCAAAAGGATCTTCATCGGTAGTACAGTTATCCCGCTCCTGGTTATCCCAGGCCGCACAGTAAGTGAAGTCGGCACGATTGTCCTGATCCTCATCCGAACACAGCATGGTGACAGATTCGCCCACAAGTACGTATTCATCTGGGCCGAAAGCTTTGGTAATATCACCACATTGATCGCCGTCTAACTCAACATCAGCAGTCTCGCCACTGTTACCCGGTATAGGTAAAATCATACTACAGTCACGAAGACCTGGTCCATGCACGATTTGGGGACTTGCATCTGTCAAAGGTAGATAGAAGGTGGTGTCCCAACGCGCGCTTGCATTGGTTCGCACCGTCACATCTGCACTGAAGGTGAACACGTCTCCGAGGTTACACTCTGCGCTAGGATCAGTCGGTGTCACGTTGGTGATCTCGACGTCATTAGCGGTACAGTTGAGCTTACCCTGGCTGAGTTTATTACCAGATTCGAGTAGGTAGGCATCTGCCATACAGAATTTTTCTGGATTTTCACCTAAACCGAGCCAGTCATAAGCGCCAGCGTTGGCAGAGCTAAGACTGGTCACTCCATAAAGGGCTGTTGTGCTTATCAGCGCAATACCTAGCGCTCTGATAAGTCGTTTGCATCTAAATCGTTTCATAATATTTACCGTCCTATAAGTGAATAAGGATAAAACGTGCTAATTACTTGTTGTTTATTAACAACTTTAAACAAAGTTGTTGCTTGGGGTTTTTCAATATTTGGCGTAAAAGCATGGTTGCGCCATGGTTGGCATATTGCCGATAAGGCTGATTACCTGGCTGAAACAAGCGTTTGCTACTGGGTTACAGTGAGGTTAATTTCAAACTTATGGTTAAAGAGTAAGCAAGCATTAGGCCGTTTTGGTAGGTTATTGAATATGTTAATTAAACAACTTAATCGGCTGCATTTTTAATGCACTTCTGTATCGTTGATGTAACAGCGGCTAATGAAGATTTATCTTAAGTGGTTGTTTGTAAATGATTTGATTTTGAAGCTGTTCACATTGGCGCTGTAACGCCTGTTACAGTTGCTGTTGTAATGCAGAGTCAACAGACTGGCTCAATTGTTGTTTTGCAGAATAGGTTGAAAATATCAATTGGAAATAATTCGGGTTGTGGGTTGTGGTAGACGTTACTTTAGCTCTGTTTTAAATTTAATTAGCGGCGGGGCAGTTTGGCTTGGGTAATAGTGAAAGTCAGGCTGGAGTCATAGAGTCAGTGCAATAGAGCTTTATAAATAGCAGCTCTGTAGTTAAGCGGCTGGGGTAATGGCTGGCCCTTTAACGGGTTTTACAGTCACCGATTTGAGCTGTTATCAAGGTGATACACCGTTGATGTGGAGTTATTGATAGGACAATTGCCAGTAAGAGATTGATATGAACTGTACTGGCATTGTGCAATCTAATATTGTAACGGATTAACCGATAGCGCCTTCTTGCCTGTGGCTAATTAATCGTTTGTTGCAGGCTTTGCGAGCAGCTCATCGAAAAGAACTGCGAAGGTTTCATAACTTTGCGCGCCAACGACAAGTTGTGGACTTATCAATTGATTGCCTTCGATTCGACCAATGATAAAGCTGGGTGTACCTCTTATCCCTAAAGAGGATCCATAGGCGACATCTTGTTGTATTTTACTCGCAATAGCTTCATCTACTAGGCAGTCGTTAAATTGAGTTATATCTAAAGATAAGTCTGTAGCAGTCTGTTGGTATAGCGCATCATCGAGATTTTTCATATTGTTGAACAACAACTCACGCATTGGCCAGTATGCATCTTGTTTAAGGCCACAATTGGCGGCAATAGCGGCACCCTTAGCTTTTGGGTGAAAATTAAGCGGGAAATCTCGAGTCAGGTATTGGACTTTGCCGGTATCGATATACTTGGACTTTATCTTTGCGAATGTTTGATCGATGAAACGCTTGCAGTAAGGGCATTGGTAATCAGAAAACTCAATGATTGCCAGTTGTGAAGCCGTGCTGCCCAGTAATGGAAGACTGCCGTTTGCATTGAAGTTAGTTTGCGTGGCTAAGGTTTTATATTGAGGCTTTTGAGAGCTCATTGCGATGGTATGTATATCGCTAACTTGGCTGCCTATGCGACTGATATCTTTTTTCAATAGGCTAACGTCTTGCTTGAGTGAGCTTATCTCCTCTTTTAATTTTGCGTCACCTTGTGGCTGGCAAGCTACAATAAATAGCGATGTCAGGATTAACACAATAGATTGTTTTTTATATCTTAACATTGCCGCGATCCTCGATGTCTAAATAAATGTGGGTTGCTATTACTAGAGTTTGATTTTGCATTTTTTAATGAGACGATAAAATGTCGTTCTGGATATTTTTAGTTCGCGCGCGGCGGCTGATATGTTGTGGTCATTACGTTTGATAGCGTCTAGTAGCAGTTCTGTATCTATCTCAACTCTATGCTGTGCGAGGTTGACGATGTCGCTTCCATCTGACGGATATTTTGGAACTTTGATCCCTAAGTCCGTTTCGCTTAAATTTTCACTCTCGGCCATAATAATGGCGCGGTGTATACGGTTTTTAAGCTCTCTCACATTGCCTGGCCATTCATACTTAAGCATCGCCTCCATCGCGGCATAAGGGCGTATGGTTGGTGGGTAGGACTATATTGATGAAGGTACTCCTTTGCGAGCAATGTAATGTCAGCTTTATGTTCTCTCAGGCTCGGCGCATGAAGATGTAATATATTGATCCGGTAGTAGAGATCTTCTCGGAAACGACCCTCTTCGATAGCGGTTTCTAAGTTAATATGAGAGGCGAATATTATCCGGCAATTAATGGTAATGGTTTTGCTGCCGCCTAAGCGTTCAATGATGTGCTCTTCCAGAAACTGTAATAGATTCACTTGCGACTCTAATGAGAGATCACCAATTTCATCAAGAAACAAAGTGCCATTTTCAGCGCGTTCTATGTGGCCAATATATTGTTTGTCGGCGCCAGTGAAGGCGCCTTTTTCATGGCCAAACAGCTCTGAGTGGATCAGACTGGCAGGTAAAGCCCCGCAATTGATGGTAATGAATGGACCATTGCTACGTTTTGATTGGCTATGAATCAAATGTGCGCACAGGCCTTTACCCGTGCCCGTTTCTCCACTGATTAAAACCGCCTCATCAACCTTAGCGACCTTCGCTATCTGTGATCTTAGTGTATTGATCAGGCTTGAGTTACCTAATAACGGGTTTTCATGATTAAGGTGATTAACTGGCGGTGGACTTTGTTGCTTTAGTCGCGCCATACCATAGGCATGACCTAATGTTTGGTTGAAGTGTTCCCAGTCGATAGGTAGATGATGATAGTCGGTGAAATAACGGGGTAAACACGATGCTAATTGATCATTTTCAAGCGTGCAGTCCACCGATATAGCCACCCATATGAGGTTGTCTTGGGCCTCATTAAGCGCGTTTATAGTATGCAATACTCGTTGTAGCTGAGTCGCTGATATCAGCGCTATAGCGACATGAAAATTATATTTTTGCAACGATTTTATGGCAGCCGAAAGTGTATTGGCATGGAAACAGCGCCAATGAAATTGTTTGAGTTCTTCTCCGCAGCAAATCCTTTCACTTGTGAGATCGAGTATCAAAATATCTCTATAAATGATATTTATTTCATGCTGGAATTTGTTCACGATATTCCCTAGAGGAATGCAGTGTCAGTACTGTGATAGCGAATGATTAATGGTTAAATTCTAGGAAGGATTGGAGGGATCGCAAGTCAGCAGTGAAATAATACGCCATATAATTGACGAATGACAATATTTTAACGCTGCTAGCTGTGCTAACACCCTCATATTATGTTGATATTCTCTTTATAGGTTAAATGGGCATTAGTGATTTTAATGTTAGAGGCCTTGGTACAAGGTCTCTATCCACTTATCTTCAGAGATAAATTTCCAACTCCAGTCTTTCCATTTTTCAGGCATACCTGATGCCTTTAATTGATCTAAGGTTAGGCCTGATGCTTTTTGGTCTTTCATCCAGTTAATCGATGCATCTAACATGTGTTTAAAGCGTGTTAAATCACTTTTGTTAGCTAACGCACCATGACCAGGAATGACTTTGGTTTGTGCGTCTAAGTCACGCAATACTGCTGCAACATTGTCACGATAGCCCTCAACTGAACCGCCAGCTTTCAAATCGATATAAGGGAATTTATCTTTAAAGAATAGATCGCCCATATGAACAATGTTGTCGTGACTCCATATAACCACACTGTCTCCATCTGTGTGGCCAGGTCCCATATGGCGAACCTCTAAAGCATCACCATTAAAATGTACTGTAATGCCTTGTTCAAATGTAATAACCGGCAACGCATCTGCTGTCGTTTTACTGTCTGAAGCCAAGCGTTTTAACACATTGTGGTGCGCCATAATGGTTCCCTTTTTACCAAAATGGGCATTGGCGCCAGTATGATCGCCATGGTAATGGGTATTAATAATGAATTTTGGCGCGCCAGCTTGAATTTGATTAAGCGCTGCAGATATTTTATCGGCGAGTGGTGCAAACTGGTCATCAATAATAAGTATGCCATCGGCTCCTGCAGACACACCAATATTGCCGCCAGAGCCGACAAACATGTAGGTTGTTTCACTGAGTTTAATGGGTTTTATTTCGACATCTTTAAATCTATCGTCAGCGTTAGCCAAGTTGCCCAGTGTCAGTGCAAATAGAGTGCAGCTGACCAAGGACAATTTGACGATTTTAGGGAGTTTTGTCATATTTTAAACCTTACATTAAGCGGCTTTCTGTATTTGACGATGTTACAGGTAGGTTAATTTTATTGCGTTAGTTATCTGCACAGTATAGCTAACGATAAAAGCGTTAACCCATTTATGGAATTCGAAGTCGATCTATCGAGCTGCGCCATTATCGTAAGGCAAGGCAACGTCTTGGTGTATCCCTCCTAGTCCTAATGGTGTTCCGTCCTTAGATAAATGGACCATACTGGCAGGATTATTAGAGGCGATAAGCGTAAACAGCGCGAATTTAAACATAAGGCATTAATCTTATGAGGGTAAATTAATCAGGTGATTATCTATGCGCGTTTTTACTGGCCTAATGAGGTGAACGTGCATGCGTACTATACCAAGCTTAGGTGTCTATTTTTATAGCGTGGACTATAGTCATAAAGCCTAAATTCATTTAATCGAGAAAACAAAATGAGTAATATTACAGAGATAGCCAAATTGTTTTTTGATGCCTGTGAAACAGGTAAAGGCTGGGAAGGATGTAAAGAATACTGCCATTCCAACGCAATATTTTCAGCGCAAGCAACAGCACTAACCGACATACACAATATTGAAAGTTATACAGAATGGATGAAAGGGTTATTAACACCTATCCCTGATGGTCATTATGAGTTGAAAAGTTTCTCAACAGACGAAAAGCGTCAATGTGTAACTGCTTTTGCTGTCTTTCATGGAACTCAAACAGGACCTGGCGGCCCTTGTGAACCGACGGGTAAAGTTATCGTGGCTGATTATGTCTATGCAATGCAATTTGAAGGAGGACTTATTAAGCATATGACAAAAATATGGAATGATTCAATTAGTCTGCAGCAACTTGGATGGGTGTAGTCAGCTAACCATTAGATTAATAACGGACAAGAATAGTTTGCTATTTTCGTCCATCAACAACTTAGCGAATGATTTTTGTCCATTATTAAGGGATAACTGTATCTTTATATCCGCTGGCGTTACTTTTCCGGCTCTTCTCCGTTGAGATGAGTAGACTTACTAGGAAAGGTCATAAATAACACTGCTTGTTTGTTAATAAATGATTATATCTTGTCATCATGATCATTCACTCTATTTAGCATTAAAGGCCAATGTGTACCGCCTTTTTCTATAGAATACAGCACTCATTCAGTTCTTGTGCGATGCTGCCGCGAGAGACGCTTTAAGGTTGGAGAACCAAGATCAGAAAAGTATCTACGGTCGATCACCGTAAGTAAACACTAGGTAAGCATTAGGTAAATATGGACAGGCATAGTTAATACTCCCTGTCACCTTCGTGACTAAGCCTAAATCATGGTAATTTAGTCGGAGGGATTGATGCCTCGCCCAAGAAGAACACTCATTCGCATCGAAGTTTCGCCCTATTACCATTACTGTAGCCGTGCTGTACAACCTTAATTGTTGGATGGCTTTGTGGACAATCTCTTTAGTTTTATCTTTGTTATTGACCTCAATTTCACCAACTATTTGCGAGTAAATAAGAATTAGCACCAAAAAAAAGCCCCTGCTATATACGGGGGCTTGATCGTTTCTGGCTAGCGGTTGCCTCCGCGAAAAGGCGGCTATCATCGTTTAGCTGCTCTGCCCACCTAACAGTATTTGAAATACTCTTTAAACGTAGTTCCTAAACTTCCATCTTTACCTGTTATAACCTGAATATAGCAATCGTCAATCGTCAATCGTCAATGGTTGTAGAGTTGAAGGTTGCAGTATCAGGAATATCACCGCTTTTAATGTCAGTTCCAGCAGGATAAACACGAACCTCATAACCTAGAGTTGGTTTGAACGATGTGAATATAATCCCATCAAATTCTAGCGCTTTTGATACGTTGGCATAAGTTGGAACGATAGAGCCATATGCCATATCAACAAGCTTGTCAGATGTAGTGACAACATTTTTTGTATATGGATTAACGCCATCTAGATTGGCTTTCATTGCGCTCATCGTTTCAGCGCTTTTATAAGCTCCAGCAAAGGTGGTTAACGTTGCTTTCTTGGCATCGCTAGATAAGTTCAGGAAGCGAGGCGCAGCCATTACCGATAATATGCCAATGATGATAATCACAATAACAAGTTCAATTAATGTAAAGCCTTTTGATTTGTTCATAACGCCCTAATAATATTTTGTATACAAATGACGGCATCTCGTTACATGCTATTGATTATAAAGGATTAATAATACCAACAATGGTATCGCTATGTATCATTGAGAGCTAATCATTGATAAGATCTCTACATCAGGCAAGACAAGACCTATTTAAATACAGAGACATAAAACGATGAGAAATATAGTAGTAGCTACAGCGGTATCTTTTGCTTTGATTGGTTGTGGTGGTGAAGGTGAGAGGAAAATGCCTGAAATAGTTTCACCCATTATTAAGCCAATCCCACCAGTAATCATCATGCCAACAACACCTGTTGTTATTGAGGTTATTGAGCCAGTTGCACCAAAAGAAATTATTCTTCCAGTAATAGGTAAACCTGTTATAGATGAAGATCTTGAAAAGGTGGCTAAGGCGCTAGAAATTGATTACAACGAAGCTAAGACGCTATGCAAATCTGATGGGTATTCGTGCGAGATTGATACATCATTTAACTTTGATAATAAGACAATTGATCACGCCATAACAATTAACGTTGTTGCAGATGATGGAAATACATTTTCATTTCATACAAACGAAAGCGCATACAACATTACCGCAAGGATTCTAGTAAAGAATATAGACTCTGAAGATTATGAGTATAGGTGCGATATATCGGCTGCAACTAATGTTGTTTCTAATGGTAATGGCTATTGCAACATATATGGCAAAGTAGACGGCACCGATAATAAAGAAATTATCTCTCGTTTAACATTGGGATATGGCGATCTTGAGCGTCTAAGATATAGAGAAGCAAATAGCAAACTTACGCATATCACAACGTTTAAGAAGTATGACGGCGTAAAGGTTACTAAGTTTTCAGAGACATCATCAATTGATCTAGATAAGAGCGAAGAAGCGTTTAATATTTTAATGGATGTCATGATAAAGGCTAGTATATACAACTAAATACAGCGCAACACGTATATAAAACCCCACTCAATCGAGTGAGTTTTTTCAGATGGAGATTCACATTTACCTGTTATTGTAGCCTCTACAATAACAGGTAAATGTGAATCTCCATCTGTTGAAATATTTGCAATGCCAAAGTCATACATACTTGTTTGAGAAGAGATATTTAAAGACTGGAAATATACGGGTACTATAAAAAAATCACTTTTATTAGAAATTGAATCAGGTTCGGTAAATATATACTTGTCTTCTCAAGGTGAAAATATCTGCCTGGTTTCAAAAATAAAAGTTATTTATCCATAACAATATAACGAATAAGGATAGGCCGTGCGCAGACGCGTCAACAAGTCACTGAAACGGAAAATTAACCGTTGGCCATCGCTACGCGATAATAGCCAACCATTATTTTCCGCTTAGCAAGGCGTTACCGTATATCCGATTGCAATACTTTCCCTAATGCCAATAGTTATTTCCAGAGCTTTAGCTCTAAAATATTTCTGTCCAATAGTGTGCCAGAAATGATCAAACTAGATTGCCACTGTTTTATCGTTATAGGTACTAGCCTTGATCAACATTGATATGTGCTGGAAAACGAGCAGTCCAGTCGCATTTTTTGAGGAGAAGCATAAATATAGCGATGATTAGTTATCGCTAAGTTGTGCTTTAATTGGGTAAGGACTTGGTTGATTTATACTGTGACAATGCTTGTTTAATTTATCCTAAAACTCCAGCATAAAAAATCCGAGCTCTATGACTAGAACTCGGATTTTGATGCTAATACTTAATTAGCCAACCACTAGGTGGGCGGTTATTTTGCTAGCAGGCCACGGCTACGTAGTAGTGGGTCGATACCCGCTTCTTTGCCACGGAACTGCTTATAGAGCTGCATAGGATCTTCACTGCCACCTTGCGATAACACGTTATTTCTAAAGGCGTCTGCAGTGGCTTTATCGAAAATACCATTCTCTTTAAAGGCTTCAAATGCATCAGCACCTAAAATGTCAGACCAAAGGTAGCTGTAGTAACCCGCAGAGTATCCGCCTGAGAAGATATGTGAGAAATAAGTACTGCGGTAGCGCGGTGCAATCTCACTGATAAGGCCCATTTTGTTTAAGGATTCAGCTTCGAACTTAGCCGCATCTTTAGGCATAAAGTCGGTCACTGTGTGCCAATCAAGATCAAGTTTGGTCGCGGCCATATATTCAACAGTGGCAAAGCCTTGGTTGAATTTGCTCGCCGCTTGAATTTTCTTAACAAGCTCTTGTGGGATCACTTCACCTGTTTTGTAATGCTTTGCAAACTGCGCTAGCACTTCAGGTTGTGTCATCCAGTTTTCCATCACTTGAGATGGAAACTCAACATAGTCGCGAGGCACTGAAGTTCCTGCTTGTGAACGATATTTAACATCAGACAACATGCCGTGCAATGCATGACCAAATTCGTGGAATAAGGTACTGGCTTCATCAAATGTCAGTAATGCAGGCGCATCACCCACGGGACGAGGGTAGTTAAGTACGTTGACGATGATAGGCTTAGAGTCAACGCCATTCATGTTGTACTGCTGGCGATAAGAGTTCATCCAAGCGCCGCCACGCTTACTGTCACGGACATAATAGTCGCCCATGAAAATAGCCATGATTTCGCCATCTTTGTCATATACTTCCCAAGTACGCACTTCGTCGTTGTACTTTGGCAGATCTGTACGCTCTTTAACGGTAATGCCGTATAGACGGTTAGCCGTATAGAATACACCTTTGAGCGTGTTTTCTAGCGAGAAGTAAGGGCGAGTTTGTTGTTCGTTAAAGCTATATTTAGCCACACGGATTTTATCTGAGTAATACCACCAGTCCCATCCTGCTAGCTTAAAATCACCGCCTTCAGAATCAATTAACTGCTGCATGTCTGCAACTTCAGCTTCAGCTTGAGCTAACGCTGCTGGCCATACTTTATTTAATAGGCCATAAACATTTTCAGGCGTTTGAGCTGTGCGCTCTTCTAATACAAAATGTGCATGAGTCTTATAACCCATGAGCTGTGCGCGCTCGGCGCGAAGTGCAGCCATTTTGGCTAGGATTTTTTTGTTGTCATGCTCGTTATTGTTGTTACCGCGCTCAACATAACCTTTGTAGATTTTTTCGCGAAGTTCACGGCTATCTGCATAGGTTAAAAAAGGCGTGATAGAGGGACGTGAAGTGGTGAATACCCACTTGCCTTCATGGCCACGTTTAGTCGCTGTTTGAGCTGCAATACTGATAACATCTTCAGGTAGACCAGAAAGATCATCTTTACTGTCGATAACCAATTCAAAAGCGTTGGTTTCCGCAAGTAAGTTGTCGCCAAACTCTAGGCTTAACTTGCCTATTTGATCATTTAAAGCACGTAGCTTTGTTTTGTCGGCATCATTTAGGTTAGCGCCGCCACGAGTGAACGACTTATAAGTATCAGCTAATAGTTTTGCTTGTGCTACATTCAGGTTTAACGTGTCACGTTGGTCATAAACAGCTTTAACTTTTTGGAACAATGCGTCGTTAAGTAATACGTCATCGCCTGCGGCTGATAGCATTGGTGACACTTCTTTAGAGATAGCTTGCAGCTGCTCATTAGTGTCGGCACCGGTTAAATTGTAAAAAACACTGGCGACTTTAGTTGTTAGCTCACCAGAAAACTCCATCGCTTCGATAGTGTTTGCAAAGGTGGGGGCATCTGAATTATCGATAATCGCTTGAATTTCAGCTTGGTGCTGTGCAATACCTGCTTTAAAAGCCGGTAAATAATGTTCTGCTTTGATTTTAGAAAAATCAGGGATGCCAAAATAGGTATCATATGGGGCAAAAAATGGATTGCCCGCATTGTTTTCAATAATTTTCTGAGCAACAACATTAGGTGCTATTTGGCTGTCGCTGCTGTTATTTACACTGCTGCATGCGCCAAGAGAGAGCGTGATTGCAATGGCTGCAACCAATGGTTTAAGGGTAGATCCCTTCATATTTTAAATCCCCGATTCTACTTGTTTTAATTTTCATCAATATCTTTGCATTGACGTTAACGTCATTAAATATCACGGTTGGACATGTTAAATCTATTAAAAAACAGTATTGTTTGTAACAAATATTTTGATTGGTTACTTTTTATCACTTTAGCGGCAAAAGTTATGGCAAACTTGGCGCGTTTTCGAAATATAATAATAAAATGGATGACTATGAAACGTTTACCTTTGCTATTTACCGCTTTATTTTCTTTGCCTAGCTTTGCCGTTGAACCTCAATCTGAACAAATTTCCCATTATGCTGTTGCTCATTATGCCGACGAGATGGTGACAAGCCTGCAAACTTTGGTTAAATTCAATACCGTTGCGGTTGATGGCAAAACGCCCGATACCAACCCAGAGTTTATCGGCTTTAAAGATGAGCTTAAAAGCCTAAGCCAGCAATTAGGATTAGATTATGTTGATCATGGCTACGTGATCTTAATCGGACTGGGGCAGCAGAGCGATAAACTGGGGATTATCACCCATGGAGATGTACAACCGGCCAATCCAGCGTTATGGCAGCAAAGCCCTTATGAACTCGATATGACATCAGAGCCTGGAAAACTCATTGGCCGCGGTACTGAAGATGATAAAGGTGCCATTGTCACGGCTATGTATGCGATGAAGTCGATAAAAGACCATGACATTAAGCTTAACAGGCGCATAGAGCTGATGGTTTATTTGGCTGAAGAATCTGACTGGACACCGCTTAAAACGTTTTTGACGACTTTTACACCCGCGGATATCAATATCACCATTGATGCAGAATATCCGGTTGTCACCGCGGAAAAAGGCTGGAGTAAAATTGAATTTGTGATCCCCAAAGTCACTGATGCAACTGTAACAACCCAGCGGCCAACCCTTAATCAGTTTTCAGGAGGTTATTTTGGTAGTCAAGTGCCTCAACAAGCCCAAGCAGAAATTAGCTTTGCAGATCAAAAGCTGATTAATCAATTAAAACAGCAGGCGACAACCCAGCAGGGGATGCATTATCGTTTTGAACTGCAAGGCAGTCGTTTACTCATTTTTGCTGATGGTAAGGCCGCACACTCTTCAACCCCTGAAGATGGTGTCAATGCTGTCACGCATTTAGCGCAGTTACTTGCCATTCACCCGTGGCCGAAAACCACAGCCTCGTTAACTCAACTTTTTATTCATGAAATGGTAGGGATGGGCATTTATGCTGAGCAATTTGGTGATATTGCTTATCAAGATGACTTTATGGGGCCGATGAGTTTAGCGCCGACAATTGTAAAAGCAGGCGAAAAGGGCACTCAAGTGATGATTAACCTGCGCCGTCCTCTGGGGAAAACACCTGAGCTGCTTGATAGCCAAGCACATGCCGCCCTAGACAACTGGCAAGCTAAGCATCAGGTTCAGTTAGTCGGCCTGGAGACCTATTGGGGAGAGCCAATGGTGATGAAAGACGCGCCGCAGCTTGATACTCTACTTGACGTCTTTGCCCATTTTACCGGTGTCGAAAACCCGCAGCCAGTGGCGATAGGCGGCTCAACCAACAGCAAGTTATTCCCTAATGCCTTGAGTTTTGGACCCGCTATGCCGGGTGTTGAATATACGGGTCATACCGAGCATGAATTTATCACTTACGATCAATTTATGCTGAATCTTAAGATGTATACCGCTGCATTTATCGAGTTGGCTCAGTAATGACTTTTTATCAATTGTAGTGAGTGGTCACCATTCAGCGTTGCTCACAGCCTCTTTTTTGAAAAAAAGGGGGCAATAATAAAACTATTTTTCACTTCTACTTAAAGCTGCGGGGCGAGTTAGGTATAATCCTCGTTCTTTTATAGTGAACTATGCTGTGGATGATGACTTGGTACTGAGTTCTGAGTTTGTCATAGCGAGTTTCTACTGCGATACGTAGGTACACATTTTACGTGTTTAGCCCGATTATAGAGTTTGGTAAGTAATAGATGACAGAACAGCACATTGAAGTAACTCCGCTGAGTATACTTGCTCTTGATACATGTACAGAGTCATGCTCCGCTGCGCTAACGCACAATAGCAACGTCTTCAGCGAGCAAGCTGACGCTCCACGCGAACATAGCCAAAGGTTATTACCTATGGTGAAGTCTGTGTTATCACAAGCAGATATAAAACTGACCGAGGTTGACCTAATTGCTTATGGCAGAGGCCCTGGCAGCTTTACTGGCATCCGGATCTGCACCAGTATCACTCAAGGGTTAGCCTTGGGTCAGTCGTTACCTGTGATAGGTATTTCTACGCTTGCGACGATGGCACAAGCTGCGATTGAGAATGGTGCTAATCAAGTATTAGCGGCTATTGATGCGCGTATGGGTGAAGTTTATTGGGGACAATATATCAACGTTGATGGCGTAGCAACTCTCGTTAATGAGGAGGTTGTCAGTGCTCCAGAAGCGGTAGTGTTAAGTTTGAATGAAGCTCACACGATTACTGCCTGTGGCACGGGTTTTGATGCATACCCGCAGTTACTGGCATTAGCGGGAGGCCTTACAGTATGTGAGTTAGCTAAATACCCAGATGCTAAATTCATGGCGATTTTGGCTCAAAAAGGGCATGCTTTAGGCCTAAGCACCAGTGTGGATGAGCTAACGCCTGTTTATCTGCGTGATACGGTGACGTGGAAAAAACTTCCTGGAAAAGAGTAGCACCTAGGTTTCTGAATACTGTTAGCGGCGTTATTTTTATAAATTAAGGACGATTTGATGCAAATTAATTCAAATCAACTTGCACCTTCAAAAGTTGAAGTTAATAAGTCGATAGGGATAAACCAGCACGCTAATGTGTCGGTAGATGCCACGGATCCTGTGTTGCCAATCCAGGCACAGCAGTCCTATCAGTTTAATGATTATACTGAGGATGCCGCAGCGCTAACATCTAGGCTAGGGGCTCATGTAGAGTATGAAAATGAAACTCAAGGCCACCGCGGTGCAGTGGCTGAGTATCTTACTAATCAACATGCTGCCAAGCGTGAAGAGATCCAACAAATGGTGGGTATAGACACCTATGCCTAGCATGCGTCCGACAACTCAATCTTCTCAACTGCACTCAAGCCAATCTCCTGCTCAATCCTCTTCAGGCACGCCCAGTCGAAGTCGCTTTTTTCTCGAGCTACTGATTGCATTTTTAGTGACTAAACTGCCTTTCATTAGTGTGCCGTTTAAATGGTTAGAAAGTTACTTTCATGAGTTGTCTCATGGGTTAGCAACACTGCTCACTGGCGGTGCTGTGAGCCATATACAGCTGTTCCCTAACGGTGCTGGTTTGTGTTTTAGCCAAGGTGGATGGCCTTTGGTTATTGGTTTTTCGGGCTATTTTGGCGCTGCGTTATGGGGCTACTTAATTTTTACGTTTGCGACTTGGCCTAAAGGGATCCGCTTTAGCTTTGGCTTGCTAGGCGCAGGAGTCATCTTAACGACATTACTTTGGGCTAGAGATCTACTGACGATATCGATATTGGTGTCGTTGGCACTGCTGTTTTTAATGCCGTTAAAGCTTAAGCTAAATAAATACTTAGCCACTAGTTTACGCATTATGGCATTAATGGTGATTTTAAATGCACTTGCTAGCCCGACGGTGTTATTTGGCCTTCAAGGGCAGGGTGACGCCAATATGTTAGCCGGACAAAGCTGGCTCCCCGCATGGTTTTGGGTGCTTGTTTGGCTAGTCACCAGTGCATTCATGTTATTTCTCTGCTGGCGTAGAGTCGACAGTCAAGCGGATAAGCGAAAATTAAAATAATATAACAAAGTGTAAATCTCTGTTTCTTGGGCTTGGATTTTAACCTATTGACTGCTAGGTTGATGCCAGCCTATATATGGAGATATCGAATGAAAATGAATACCCTCGCTGCAAGTCTTATTCTTACCGGTGCGTTTGGTCTATCAGTTGTTAGTCATACTGCCGCTGCACATGTTCATGAAAACGCCGCATTAGATACCGCTGTTAGTAGTGATTTCCGCCAAAGCAAGAATGCCGCAAGAGATACTTACCGACATCCAAAAGAAACCATCGCATTTTTTGAGGTTGAGCCTACTGATACCGTCATTGAACTCTGGCCTGGCGGAGGTTGGTATGCTGAAATCTTAGCGCCTTACCTTGCAGATAAAGGGCATTACATTGGCGGCAATTTTGACGCTAATCCAAAAGATGAAAAACAACGCAATGGCTATCGCGCCAAAGCTGGTAAAAAGTTTGAGCAATGGCTAAAAGATAACCAAGCCAAGTTAGGTAATAGCTCAACGGTCACCTTCGATCCTCCTAGCTTTTATGCGTTGGGAGATGACAATAGTGCCGATGTCGTACTTACCTTTAGAAATCTACATAACTGGGCTATGAAAGGTTATTTAGAACCCGTGTTTGACTCTGCATATAAAGTGCTTAAGTCAGGCGGAACTTTCGGTATCGTTGAACATCGATCGAACCCTGGTATGGGTGCTAAAACGGGTTACATGGATCAAGCGGAAATGATAACGCTGGCTGAAAAAGCCGGTTTTAAATTTGTTGAAAGCTCAGAAATTAATGCCAACCCTAAAGATACAAAAGATTATGCAAAAGGAGTTTGGACATTACCACCGCGCTTAGCACTTGATGATCAAGATAAAGATAAGTATCTCGCCATTGGTGAAAGCGATAGAATGACGCTCAAGTTCACTAAAAAATAACTGTAATACCAACTCCACTAAATATGTGCTCAATTCAGAGCCCTTTCAGGGCTTTCAATTCCAGGCGCATTGTGGAAGAAATGGTTATTCCCTTTTAAGGCAATGCAACGCAGCAGTGAAAGTCCTGAAATGCTCACTACGTGCGGGTTTTAAATCACTTTATACTGCGCATGTAGCTTTCGATATAGAATAACTATTAGCTACAAGCCACTTGCTTGCCTAAAGTGATTTTAATTCCCGCTGAATGAGTAACTATTTGATGGAATTGGTATAATATGGATCTGTCCTGCGAAAAAGAAAACGAAATAACAATTCAATTACCTCATATTACGTTAGCAGCGAAAGTATGGGGCACGCAGGACAAGCCATTAATATTGGCGTTGCATGGTTGGTTAGACAACGCTAATAGTTTTTTGCCGTTAAGCCGTTATTTAACCAACTACCAAATAATGGCAATTGATTGGCCTGGTCATGGATTATCTGAGCACCGACCAGGTAAATACCCGCTGCACTGGATTGATTACCTCTACGATTTAGATGCATTGTTAGATACACTTCCCCAACATCAACAACCCGTCGCGATTTTAGGACACTCCTTAGGGGGTATTATTGCGTCAGCCTATACGGCAGCATTTCCGAATAAAGTGGGTCAATTGATCCTTATTGAAGCCTTGTCCCCGCTTTATGAAAAAGAAAGTAAACTCAAACAGCGACTCAACAATAGTTTTGTTGCACATCAGCGTTACCGACAAAATAAACTAAATATTTCCAGCACCTATAAAGATATTTCTGTCGCTGTCAATGCACGTCATAAACTGACTGCTTTAGATGTGGCATGGTGCGAAATTATCACTCAACGTAATATGAAAAAAATTGATTCTAGAGTATGCTGGCGCAGTGATCCCCGCTTAAAGTTAGATTCCCCATTAAGACTCGCTTACACCCAAGTTGACGCATTAATGCAAGAACATGAAGTCGAAACATTACTTGTTTTGGGCCATCAGGGATTCTCCCAACTGAACAGTGCAATACCTACAGCTAAACGTTGGTTTAAAAAGCTTGAAGTCATGGAACTTGAGGGAGATCATCATCTTCATATGGGTAATGCGAAAGAGGTTGCTCTAGCAATTGAATTATTCTTGACTGCTAAAGGCAAAAAAAGAGACTAGGTTTTTTGTTTTATTTATGTGATGATAATCAAAATTTAAACGCTTGTATGATTTATTGGCGTTTCTTATAAATATAAAGATTTAACAGTGTTTAGCTTGTTTATTGGCAAGCTGCAAACGACCGTTGAGGTATTGTTTCCATTAGGTGGAAATATTAGGAGATTTTTGTGGACCAACTTTGGATTGATAATCTACCAGACGATGTACCTTCTCAAATAGATGTGGAGCAATATGCTTCGCTAGTGGATCTATTTGAAACATCGGTTTCTAAATATGCAGATCAGCCCGCATTTGTGAATATGGGCGCGACCTTGACGTATCGTAAACTGGAAGAGCGTAGTCGAGCATTTGCGGCTTATCTGCAAAATGAGTTAAAGCTAAGTAAGGGCGACCGTGTTGCCATTATGATGCCTAACTTATTGCAATATCCCATCGCTTTGTTTGGCATATTACGCGCCGGTATGGTTGTGGTTAACGTCAATCCACTCTACACCCCTAGAGAGCTTAAACATCAACTGACGGACTCTGGCGCTAAAGCGATTGTGGTTGTCTCTAACTTCGCCCATACGTTAGATAAAGTGGTTGCTGAAACACCTGTCGAAAGCGTCATATTAACGGGGTTAGGTGACTTACTCAGTGCGCCTAAACGTACCGTGGTCAACTTTGTGGTTAAGTATATTAAAAAGATGGTGCCTAAATACCATTTGCCACATGCCATTTCGATGCGTAAAGCGCTTTCAAAAGGGCGTCGTTTACAATATGTAAAACCGGTAGTGAAAAAAGAGGATTTAGCCTTTTTACAATACACAGGTGGCACTACGGGTGTCTCTAAAGGTGCGATGTTGAGTCACGGCAACGTGGTGAGCAACTTACTTCAAGCAGATGCTTCTTATGGGGCACTGCTGGTGAACGGTAAAGAGTTTGTTGTTACCGCACTGCCGCTTTATCATATTTTCGCATTAACCGTTAACTGTTTGTTGTTCTTGCATAAAGGTGCAAATAACCTGCTGATAACTAATCCAAGAGATCTACCAGCCTTTATTAGCGAACTTGAAAAACATCCGTTTACGGCATTAACCGGGGTTAACACGCTATTTAATGCATTGGTTAACTCGGAAGCGTTTACGAAGCTCGATTTCAAGGATTTAAAACTGTCTATTGGTGGCGGCATGGCAGTGCAGCGTGCTGTCGCAGACAAGTGGCAGGGGATCACTAAGACACGTTTGCTAGAGGGTTATGGCCTAACAGAAGCCTCACCATTGGTGACATGTTGCCCTTATAATCTTGAAGGCTACAATGGCTCTATTGGTTTCCCTGTGGCTAACACCGACATCCAAATTAGAGATGATGACGGTAAAGTGTTAGCACAAGGCGAGACGGGTGAGCTATTTGCCAAAGGTCCACAGGTGATGGTGGGTTATTGGCACCGTCCTGAAGAAACCGCTAATGTCATCGATAAAGGGGGCTACTTAGCCACTGGTGATATTGGTTATATGGACGAGAAAGGCTTTTTCTTTATTGTCGATCGTAAAAAAGACATGATTTTAGTTTCAGGGTTTAATGTATTCCCAAATGAAGTTGAAGAGGTGATTGCTCTACATCCTAAAGTCATCGAAGTCGCCGCTGTGGGCGTGCCGCATGAGGCTTCGGGTGAGCTGGTGAAAGTATTTGTAGTGACAAACGATAAATCTTTAACCAAAGAGGACATTATCAAGCATTGTCGCGTACATTTGACGGGATATAAAATTCCTAAGCTGGTAGAATTTAGAGATGAATTACCCAAAACGAATGTAGGTAAGATCCTACGTCGTGAATTGAGAGATGAAGCTAAGAACGATTAGCACTCTTAATCATTAGTGGTAATCGCCACTTTTTATAAACTAAAGCCGGCGTATGCCGGTTTTAGCATTTCTAAGCCGAATTCAGGTTATTTCAGGATTTTTGGAGAAGACTTTGTTAGCGTTTCAATATATTGACGATGATGCCAGTTTAGCGGCGCTCGTAGCGCAATACCGTGAAACCAAGTTACTTGTGATAGACACTGAGTTTGTCAGGACTCGCACTTATTATGCTCGCCTTGGGCTTATTCAAGCTTATGACGGTAAAACGTTAGCATTAATTGATCCTGTTGCGGTCAGTAACCTTAGCTTGTTCTGGAGCTTGTTAACCGATGACAATATTATCAAATTACTCCATTCTTGCAGTGAAGATCTAGAGGTCTTTGCCAATAATGGTGGCTGCCAACCTAATCGTCTGTTTGATAGTCAAATAGCAGCAGGCCTTTGTGGCATGGGGTATGGTTTAGGTTATGCCAAATTGGTAGATCAAACCCTTGATATAAAACTGGATAAAGGTGAGTCTCGCACCGATTGGTTGAAACGTCCTCTGACTGAAGCCCAATTAAGCTACGCTGCGAACGATGTCTATTACTTGTACGAACTTTACCCTCAGTTAGTCGCAAAGCTAGAGTCTCAGGGAAGATTAGATTGGGTCTATGAGGATGGAGAGCGGATGACGTTAGGTCGACTTGATGCTCCCGCTCCAGAAGTGGCTTATCTTAAAGTTAAAAATGCATTTCAGCTGTTGCCTCGGCAGTTAGCCGTATTGAAAGCGTTAGCTAGTTGGCGTTTAAATCGAGCGTTAGTTAAAGATTTAGCGTTAGGTTTTGTGGTTAAAGATCATGCTCTGATTGCTTTAGCGAAAAAGATGCCGAAAACGTCTAATGAACTGTATAAAATGTCTGAGGTTACAGAACAAGAAAAACGTATTCATGGTAAAGATATCTTAAACATCATCGAAAACGTTAACTTTGACGATCTCCCTAAAGCATTGGATGTTCTAGCGCTTAAGACTGGCTATAAAGCGGCCTTTAAGAGTATTAAACAGTGCATAGCTGAACAAGCTGAAGCGCAAGATGTACCCATTGAGCAACTTGGTTCGAAAAAATTGATCCATGAATATTTAGAATGGGTATGGGATGGTAAAAAAGGTAAGCTGCCTTTAGTGTTAAGTGGCTGGCGTAAAACGGTTGTTAGCGATGCGCTCAACGCGCTTGCGTTGTAGAGCTTATATCAATAGCTCTGCTCAAGAGCTTTAGTCTCAAATGTTAAAATGACAAAAATGCCCGCATATAGCGGGCATTTTTTTATCGGCTAAAAATGACTTTTATAAGTCAGCTTTAATCAACGCTGAGCGATAAAATCGCCAACACATGGCTCAAGCCATATCCGTTACGCTTTTTACTCGCTACCCTTGATCTGGCAAGGTTACATTGAGTTCTAATACCGATAAGTTGTCGTCATTTTGATCAAGTTGCACTGAGACTTGATCGGCACCTACTTTGACGTATTTGCGAATAACGTCGATGATTTCCTGCTTCATTTGCGGGAAATAATCGGGTGCATCGCGTTCACCACGCTGGTGGGCGACAATGATCTGCAAACGTTCTTTGGCGGTTGCAGCAGTACTCGGGGTCTTCTTCGTTTTAAAATAATCAAGTAATGACATAATTAGCTACCAAAAATTCGTTTCAGGAAACCTTTCTTCTCTTCCGTAATAAATCGGAAAGGCACTTCTTCACCAAGCAACCGCTCTACAGCATCGCTATAGGCCATACCAGCATCGCTCTCTGTATCAATAATAACAGGTACACCAGAATTCGACGCTTTTAATACGGCTTGTGATTCCGGGATAACACCTAATAGCGGGATGGCGAGGATCTCTTCAACATCCTCCACACTGAGCATTTCTCCAGTCTTGACACGAGCAGGGGAGTATCGAGTCAGTAAAAGGTATTCTCTTACTGGCTCAAGTCCTTCTTCAGCCCGCTTAGACTTGCTTTGCAACATCCCTAAAATGCGATCTGAGTCCCTAACGGAACTCACCTCTGGGTTTGTGGTTACAATGGCGATGTCCGCGAAGTAAAGCGCCATCATGGCACCTGTTTCAATACCCGCTGGAGAATCACAAATGATATAGTCGAAATCTTTCGCTAAGTTATTAAGTACCGTGCCCACACCTTCTTTGGTGAGCGCATCTTTATCGCGTGTCTGAGATGCGGGTAATACAAATAGCTTAGGGCAACGTTTGTCTTTAATCAGTGCTTGGTTTAGATTTGCTTCACCGTTAATGACATTGACGAAGTCATAAACCACACGTCGTTCACAACCCATAATTAAATCTAGATTACGCAGACCAATATCAAAATCAATGACGACGGTCTTATGACCTTTTAATGCAAGGCCGGTGGCAATAGCTGCGCTTGTGGTTGTTTTCCCCACACCGCCTTTTCCTGACGTGACAACAATTATTTGCGCCATTTGTTATTCCTTTTTATTTGCGCTCTTACAGAGGCAATGATTCAACCGTAAGCGATTCGCCCTCTAGGCGAATACAACCGCTCTGAGCGGCTCCGTTTTGTTGAAGATTTTCAGTTAACCAGTATTGACCTGCAATCGATACTAGCTCAGCTTCAATTTTTTGCGCCATGATCACGGCATTTCTATCACCCGCGGCGCCAGCCATTGCTTTTCCTCGCAGCGTGCCATAAATATGGATACTGCCATCTGCAATCACTTCCGCACCATTGCCCACAGCACCGATCACAATCAAGTCACCGTTTTTAGCATAGATCTGCTGACCTGAACGGATGTTTTGTTTGACGATTTTGGTTGTTTTTGGCATCTGAGGTTGGTTAGAAGCCGCTTTCCCTGATTTAATGATGGCTAAGCCTATTGATTTAGCCATTTCGTTAATTTCAGGTAAAGCACTGGTGATCCCAACAATAATAAGCTGGCGGCTGGTTAAAATTTCTTTTAAGCCTAATAGGTCAAAATTACTCGCTTTAATGGCACTTAAATTAACCACTAAAGGCGCACCAAGAAAAAACTGAGGTGCAATAGCAAGTTTACTGTCTAACTCCGCTGTTATAACTGCCATATCCTGACTATTAATATGCAGAACAGAGAGAGTAAAAGAGGAGCCTTTTAATTCGAGGCGGGGTGTTTGCATTCCTGTATAACTCTCTAGAAAAGTCAGCGTATCGCTGATATCCATTATATTCCTAACAGTCCATGTTATAGTGTGTGGCATAAGCTGGCAAGTTGAATAGTCTGGAAATCGAGTCGTATATGATCTGTGCTGTATATAAAAGTTTAAGAAAAGCGGATAGCTATCTTTTTGTTGAAAAACGTGATCATTTTGAACGCGTTCCTGACGCCCTAATGGAGATGTTTGGCGCCCCTAAATTAGTGATGATGTTGCCGCTGGTAAAGCGCGATCATTTAGGTTTTGCTGATATCAAAAAAGTGGAATCCGAATTAAATGCCAAAGGATTTTATTTACAGTTACCGCCACCTGTGATTAATTTATTAGAACAACACAAGAAAGACATTGGTTATAACCCTGATTAACAGCATTTAGTCAGGACAAAGGGAATATTTATGCTACTGAGTAAACAGGCTTTTACATTAACGTGTGGGTTAATGCTCTCTTTTACTGCGATGGTAAGTCATGCCGATACTGCCGATAGAGGTCACTTTAGCGATTATGTTGCTCAGCTAAAACAAGAGGCTGTGGAGCAGGGCGTTAGCACACAGATCATTGATGATGTTTTTCCCAAAATCAAAATGTTTAAGAAAGCGGTAGCCTCTGATAAAGCACAACCGGAAACAAAGTTAACGTTAGAGACCTACCTGCCAAGAGTGGTTCCTGACTGGAAAGTCGATAAAGCGCGTAATTTGTTCAAAACTCACCAAGTAGAGCTAGAGCGCATTGGTCAGTTATATGGCGTGCAACCACGATTTATAGTGGCTTTGTGGGGAGTCGAGTCAAACTTCGGCAAGTTAACCGGCAATTATCCGGTGTTATCGGTAACAGCGTCATTAGCTTATGAAGGTCGCCGAGAAGCCTTTTTCAAAAAGGAATTTTTTGCAGCGCTTAAAATCGCTGAGCAAGAACAGTTTTCCTTTGAAGAGATGAAAGGTTCTTGGGCTGGGGCAATGGGACAAACCCAGTTTATGCCCACCTCCTTTTTAGCTTACGCTCAAGATGGCGATGGCGACGGTAAAAAAGATATTTGGAACAACGCCAGTGACGCGTTTGCGTCCGCAGCGTATTACCTGCAGCAAGCCGGTTGGAAAGAGTCTGAAACGTGGGGCCGACAAGTTAAAGTCCCTGATACATTTGACCATACCCTGGCAGATTTAGCGGTTAAGAAAACATTTTCACAATGGCAAGCGCTAGGTGTTAGAAGATTTAATGGTAGCGATCTTCCTAACCGAGATGACATGATGATCTCTATGGTGATGCCAGATGGTGCAAAAGGTCGAAAATACTTGGTATACGATAACTATCGCGGATTACTGCGTTGGAATAAATCGAACTACTTCGCCATTTCAGTGACTTATCTTTCAGAAAGAATTAAGTACCCACCGATCAGTTAACGTAAATACAAAAAATAGCGGCTTTTAAGCCGCTATTTTTGTATGCGCCACATATAAGCCAAGCGTCATTGCTAGCCGCGTTGTTAATTTACGCTAGGGGCTGTTGATCTCTCACGGTTGTTTTTGCCGCAGTTTATTGGCTATTTTGACAAGGCGGAGGTTATGTCGTTTAGTCATTCTCCACAAATAACCTACAACACAGTCAAAATAGCCAAGAAGCGCGGCCCTTCGGGTTCGTTTCAATGCTTTTATTACTGCGTTACGAGCTTTCGCTTAGCCAGCTAAGCAGCATCGCTCAAGCCTTGTACTAAAATCATTGAATTCGAACAAAAACTAAGCTCGAAAGAACAACAGCCCCTAAGCAAACCTATTTTTATGGCTTGAACTGTAGTGCAAGAGAACATACTGCTGGTGTACAATAGCGTCTCTTTGAGCAAAATAGAGTTAACGATTTTAGCATGGCATTTTGGAATGAAAAAACACTAGCACAGATGAACACGATTGAGTGGGAGTCATTGTGTGATGGCTGTGGTAAATGTTGCCTCAATAAGTTGATAGACGATGAAACCGAGGAACTTTATTACACCAACGCCGGGTGTAAGCTATTAGATGCCAAACAGGGTCATTGCCAGAATTATGAGCAACGTTTCAGCTTTGTTCCATCGTGTACCAAAGTCACCCTTGATAACTTGGCAATGCTAACTTGGTTACCCGATAGTTGCACTTATCGACGTCTCAATGAAGGGCGTGGTTTACCGACTTGGCATCCGTTAAAGACAGGCTCAAAGGACGCGATGATCGAAGCGGGAATGTCAGTTGCGGGTAAAGTGACTTGCGAAACCAAAATTCGTTATATGGAAGACCACATCGTTATTTGGCCAATGAAAGATGTAGATTGAATCATCGATATCTACCAGATAAACAAAAATGCCGATAAGTTAAACTTATCGGCATTTCGTTTTTTGAACTTAGGGGGGCGGTCAGTGCTAACGTTCAGAGTTAGCAGAGCTTATTTATGCTCTCACTTTAGTCATATCGACATATAATTTAAGCGTTTGTCCCGGCTGAATATACTTACTTTTCTCAAGTGAGTTCCAACGCACAAGATCGCTTACCTTAACGTTAAACTTGCTCGCAATTCTCGCTAATGAATCACCACTACGCACTTTATAATTAATCGTACGCATCACTTCGCTTAAGCCTTGCTTACTGGCCGTGCGACTTCCAGTCCAAATCGCCAATTTTTGGCCAATTCGAAGTGGATCTTTGGGCGCCATGCTATTCCAACTTGCCAGTTGTGATATTTTAACTTGATGTTGCTTGGCTATTTTCCAAAGTGAATCACCTGATTTTACTTTGTATGTTAGCTTCTGCTGCCCACGAGTCTTGTTTTGCTTACGATTTTTACGCTGGTCAGCTGACAGTAAATACTCATCTAAATTCTTGGCTGCGACAGGAATTAATAGAAACTTGCCAGTAACAATGGTATTGCCATTGATATTATTGACTGATTTTAACGCCGACACTGTAGTGCGATAACGCTTAGCGATAAGGCCTAAGCTGTCACCCGATTTTATCTTATAACGCTCCCAATTTAACCTATCGCTAGTTTGGGTCTCGCTTAGGGCAATTTTAAACGCCGCCGCTTTTTCAACGGGTAGCACCAAATTGTGTGGGCCTTCAGGCGCGGTCGCCCAGCGGTTAAATCCTGGGTTGAGCTTATGCAGTTGGGAAGTCGTCATATTGGCGAGATCTGCAGCAAGCGCGAGATCAATTTGACTGCCAATTTCAACAATTTCAATCTTTGGTTCGTTGCTGATTGGGGTTAAGATAATGCCATACTTATCGGCATTCTTAATCACATCGGCTAGCGCTAATAGTTGCGGAACATAGCGCTCTGTTTCGCGTGGCAAATCCAAATGCCAGAAATCAGTCGGTATACCTTTGCGCTTATTGCGCTTAGCTGCGTTGATGACTCGGCCTTCACCGGTGTTATAAGCGGCAATCGCATATAACCAGTTATTACTTGTCTTATCATATAAGTATTCAAGCATATCAAGTGCGGCAATGGTTGCAGCGGGCACATCACGGCGACCGTCATACCACCAGTTCATCTGCAAGCCAAAGTGGCGTGCCATTGGAGAGGTGAACTGCCATAAGCCAGATGCTGCACCGTGAGAGTAGGCAAAAGGATCAAATGCACTTTCAACGATGGGCAAAAGTGCTAATTCGATCGGTAAGTTGCGCTTTTCCAACTCTTCCACAATCAAGAACATGAACGGTGTTGCTCGTTCTGAAATACGTTTTAGGTGTTCTGGATGTTTGATATACCAATCGCGGTACTGTCTGATTAATTTTTCATCTGGAATGTCCATCTGCATGTCGAGACGGATCCGTTGCCAGATGTCAGTGATTTCGACCACCTCAACAACGTCAGCTTGAGGGGGTTCTATGGTGACTTTTTCTGCCACGACTGGCGCAGTTGAAATTCCTTCTGAAGTCGGTTGGTTGCTTAACGTTTGGCAACCAGTCAGCAGGGCAATCCCCCCCGCGACAAATAAAATGGGTACGCGCATGTAAAATGTGTGTCCTTGATGTAGGCCCAAAAAAAGCCAGAGTATATCTGGCTTTGTGGCGCTGGATTAGCGAGTTATCATAGAGTATTTTTTAGAAATTGTCTTTCCATTGGCGCAGAAGTGCAAAGCTTTTCACATTATCGATTATAGGTTGTTGGAATTTATCAGCTAAAGAATTGCGTATTTCTTCGGTATGGCTGCGTAAAAATGGGTTTATTGCCTTTTCTAGGGCGATAGACGACGGTAACGTCGGGGTGTTAGCGGCTCTCAACTGCTGCGCTTGCTCTGTGTATTGTCGCAGCTGTTTATTGCTGGGGTCGACGGCATTGGCAAAGGCGAGGTTAGCGAGGGTGTATTCGTGAGTACAACAAACTTTGGTGCTATCGACGATGTTACTTAACTGCGTTAGCGACGCTAACATTTGCTCAGGCGAGCCCTCGAACAAACGGCCACAACCAGCACTGAATAAAGTATCACCGCAAAATAAGACATCTTCAATCAAATAAGCAATATGGCCTAAGGTGTGCCCTGGGACTTCAATGACCTCTGCGTTTAGCTCAATATTGTGTAGCTGCAGGTTTTTAGTCGCACTAACGGGCTGATTTACACCTGCAATATTTTCCTTTAAAGGTCCATAAACAGGGGTGTTACTGCCATAATGACTAAGGAGTTGAGCAATACCACCAGTATGGTCATGATGGTGATGCGTTATCAGTACACCCAGTAAAGGCATCTGGGCCTGATCAAGAAAATCGATAACGACATTAGCATCACCGGGATCAACAACATAGGCACCGTGGATATGAGCAACTTGCAGTGCCCAAATATAATTGTCATCAAAAGCGGGTAATGGAGTGACTGTTAACATAGTAAATCCCGATAATTTGAGCGTTAAAACAAGTTTACTTATCAAAGCTATTGCTTGTATACCGCTTTCGTCATTAAAGTAGAGCTTCAGCCGATCAGGAGATTGCTTTGACTCATACAGGTATTCCGCTAAAACCTTATCATTGGTCAGAATTACCAAACGGTGCCGTGATACGTGAAAGTATAGAAGAGGCGTTGTTTCCATGGTGGCCGAGGGTGTTTGGCTATTATATGCTAAGCCTAGGGCCACTCAGTGCCAAGCTGGATAAAACCGGTGTTGGCGTCAGTTGTCAGTATTCGCTTTTTGATGAACCTGAAGCCGATATCGTGGCTGATTATAGTCAACTGCCAATTCAAAATGCGTGTGTCGATGCTGTGGTGATGAACTTTCTCCTTGAGTTTGAGGCAGATCCTTATCGGTTACTTCGCGAAGTCGACCGAGTCCTCATTTCGGGCGGCTATTTGATTATTGTTGGGTTTAATCCGTTAAGTTCAATGTTCTTGGGTAAAGTGCTACCAAAGCATCAACAAGAGATCCCTTGGAATGGCCGCTTTTTTATGCCTTCTCGCGTTAAAGATTGGCTTGGTCTTCTAGGTTATCAAGTGGTTGCCGACGAGCGACTCCTGCACCATCACCTGTTAAATGAAGTTAAAAGTGACAGTATTTGGTCTCATGCTTTAAAATCCTGGTTACCGAGTACTGGCAGCCTTTATGTTTTGGTGGCAAGAAAGCTAGAAACACCGCTCACTCCTATGAGAGCAAAGCGAAAAGTTAAGCAACCCAATTGGTCGACAGCACCGAGTGCTGGTCGAACAGGACATACTTCTCAATCAATCAAATGAATGGTTAAGACTATTAATGCGTATTACCTTAAAACAACTCGCTATCTTTGAAGCCGTTGCCCGCAGTGGCCAAGTGGCTAAAGCGGCTGAAATCGTTAACTTGTCCTCTCCCGCAGCATCAATGGCACTATCAGAGCTAGAGAAGCAACTCGATACTCGACTGTTTGAGCGGATTGGTAATCGACTACGACTAAACTCACAAGGCAGTATGCTACTGCCACTGGCAACCGATGCGCTACACAAAATAGATCAGATAGAAAATGCATTTTCTCCCGCAGGCACTGAGTTAGGCGGTGACCTTAACGTCAGTGCAAGTTCAACCATAGGCAACTACTTATTAGCAAAAAGTGCAGTGGCATTTTGCCTGCAACATACCAACACAATGGTTAATGTTGATATTGATAATAGCCAAGCGGTCATTAATGCAGTGCTCGAATTTAGAAGCGAAATGGGCTTTATTGAAGGGCAGTGTCTCGATAGCCGTATTACCGTTGAAGCTTGGCATAAAGACCGTTTAATCATTTTTTGCCACCCAGCGCATCCTCTGGCGGGGAAAACAGTGAGCCCGCATGAATTAGCCGGTCAGTCTTGGGTGATGAGAGAAGAGGGCTCAGGCACCCGTGATTGTTTTGTCAATGCAGCCAACATGCTTGATATGCAGCCACAAGAAAAGTTTAGGTTCTCAACGCCCGATGCCATTAAACAAGCCGTGAATCAGGGGGCAGGACTCGGCGTGCTCTCAGAATTAACCCTTGAAAAAGAGATCAGCCGTAAAGAGCTCGCTGTTATCAATGTCGATGGGCTGTTTCTTGAGCGAAAATTTTATCGAATCCATCATAAAAGCCGGAAATTCAGCGCTATTGGCAACGCGTTCACCACTTTTTGCCAAGACTTTTTAAACACCGATAGTTAGCGATAATCAATACCTAGCCGCTAACCTTGCTGTAAAAGATAACCTCGGTCTTCTTGGGTTGGCTTTTTCTCCGCAGCTTGGCGAGCTAAGTCATCACAACGTTCATTTTCGATATGGCCAGCATGCCCTTTTACCCAACGCCAGTCGATTTTGTGCAATTGCGACACCGTATCGAGACGTTGCCACAAATCGACATTCTTGACGGGTTGCTTGGCAGAAGTTACCCACCCATTGCGTTTCCAGCCATGGATCCACTGTGTGATCCCTTGTCGCATATATTGGCTATCGCTAGTTAGAGTCACTTGGCAGGGGACTTTTAATGCTTCTAATGCCACAATAGGCGCGAGCATCTCCATGCGGTTGTTCGTTGTTAGCGCAAAACCATCGGCGAGTTCGTTGGTCTGCTTTTTATACTTCATTACAATGCCGTAGCCGCCAGGTCCAGGGTTGCCTAAGCAAGAACCGTCGGTAAAGATAGAGATCTGTTTCAGTCCAGTCATCAAGTTGGTACCATAGCTAAAGTGCCGGGCGAGTATACCCAAAAAATTTAACTGAGAAATGCATTAATTCACATGAATATTATTTCAAGCGCTAAACGTCAGATTATTCTTGATACCGAAACCACAGGTATGAACCAATCCAGTGGTGCCATTCATCTTGGTCACCGAATTATTGAAATTGGTTGTGTTGAAGTCATCAACCGCAAGTTAACGGGTCGGCATTACCACGAATATATTAATCCGTTACAGCCTATCGACCCAGAGGCCATTGAGGTTCATGGGATCACCAATGAGTTTGTGGCGGATAAACCCAAATTTCATCAAATAGCCCAGAGCTTTATTGAGTTTATCGATGGCGCTGAAATTGTGGCCCATAACGCCAGCTTCGACGTTAGCTTTATGGACCACGAGTTTTCGATGTTGCAGCCTGTTGGGCCTAAAACCGCGAATATTTGCCAAATTCTCGATTCACTCGCGATAGCAAAGCACCTGCACCCAGGTCAGAAGAATAACCTTGATATTCTGTGTAAACGTTATGGCATCGATAACTCACGTCGTGATCTCCATGGCGCGTTGCTCGATGCTGAGATCTTAGCTGACGTTTACCTCATCATGACCGGTGGGCAAACAAACTTTAACCTATCGAGTGAAAAAGCAGGACAAGAAGGCGGAGGCATAAATAAACTGCCTAGAGACCGCGCAAAACTTAAAGTGATCAGCGCAACGGCCGATGAACTAACTAGACATGAAGAGCGACTCGATTTAGTGGCTAAATCTGGACAGTGTATTTGGCGGGGATAGACCTCATTCTATGATTAAACGCGTAACAGCTTGTGTGGTGATGGCATATTTGGGGCTAATGATAACTCATTGTGCCGTCGCCGAAGTGATGCTTTCATCGCAGGCATCAGAGTTAAAAAATCGATTTAGAATTGACCATATGGTCGACAGTGTCACGCTACTTATCCATCGTGAATACGGCAGCTCACCCGTCATTATCGTGCAACCTGACGGCAGTAAGTGGTATATCAGTCGTCATCCTGAGCATGTTAAATGGATGGACGGCCTAACCGGCGACATGATCACGATTAAAAACCCAATGCCAGGCCCCTGGCAGTTAATCGGTAAGGTGGTTGAAGGTTCTGTCATCGATAAAGTGTCAGTGCTGTCCATTGATGTAGATCCGATCCCACAGCCGCTGTATCAAGGCGAGCGCTTAAAACTCACCGCCCGTTTGATAGGTGACGAGCAAAAGGTACGCCTACCCGGGTTAGATTACTTAATGAGCTGGACGGCAAAATTTATCAGTGATAATAATCCAGCCGATGAAAACTTTGCTGCCGGTAGCGTTATCGTGGGGACCTATCGGGATAATGGCGAGTCATTAGATGAGCGACCCGATGACGGTGTATTCACCAGTAAACTGAATCTAACCCAGGCTTGGGGCAGCTATACACTGCAAGTGATGGCTAAAAATGCGGTGCTTGAGCGTAAGTATTCTGAGCCCTTTAGGTTGTCGACTCGACCCATTGCTGTCGATATTGTAGCCCCACAAAACCTTGATTCGGGTGAGTGGGATCTGCGGATCAATGTAGATGAAAATGAACTGGTTTTGGCTGAGACACATGTTGAAGCTGAAATCGTAGGACCTGCGGGAATGCGTCTGCAAGTCACTGTTGCCGAAATAAATAGCCCCGAGACCTTGTATAGCCTACGCAAGGTGAATGACTTTGGCAGCTATAGAATAAAGCTCACGGCGGTCAGCACCACCCAAAATGGCCGAGAGATCTACCTGACGTTACCCGAATTGTTTTTTAATTTTATTAAACCACCAGAACCACCACCGTCAGCTGAAGCACTCGCCGCGAAAGCAGATATCCAAGCTAAAAAAGCTGAAAACACAGCAAAAGAAGATGCGGTGTTTTGGCTGATAACCGTGAATACGGTATTGCTTATTTTAGGTATATTGGTTTTGTTGTTTGTTCGCAAACGCAGTAACTTAAAGAAAGCACTCGCTGCGACGCAGGCGAGAATGGATAAAGAAAGTCAGCAACAGAAAATGACATTAGCGTTGGACGAGATTGATTTATCGATGCCTGAAGATTTCGATGACCCCAAAGCGGGGTAATTAACCACCGCGACAGCCGTTGCAACGCGTTGAATATCGGGATTGGTCATTTTTTAGCTGGTTAGTCATGGTTGAAGCAAAAAATGATTGACTGAGTTTGGCAGTCTACGTATTATTCATCGCACTTGATGTGGAGCGGTAGTTCAGTTGGTTAGAATACCGGCCTGTCACGCCGGGGGTCGCGAGTTCGAGTCTCGTCCGCTCCGCCAATCAAGTGCTAAATTTAAAGCTATTTGTTAGTGACATAATGAATAGAATAAAGGCTATCTTTAGTTAGTTTTTATAAGAGTTTAGGAGTGGTAGTTCAGTTGGTTAGAATACCGGCCTGTCACGCCGGGGGTCGCGAGTTCGAGTCTCGTCCACTCCGCCAATTTAGTGTCAAGTTTCAAACTATTTATTAGTGACATAATGAATAGCATAAAGGCTAATCTTTAGTTAGTTTTTATAAGAGTTAGGAGTGGTAGTTCAGTTGGTTAGAATACCGGCCTGTCACGCCGGGGGTCGCGAGTTCGAGTCTCGTCCACTCCGCCAGCACAAAGACGAAAGCCTCATCGAAAGATGAGGCTTTTTTCGTTTCTAGCCCCTTCGGACACCCATCAGGCATTGGCACTCACTCACATTCCCCAACGCTTATTAGCGCCGTTACTCACTCATCATTTATTCAGATTAATAAATCCGATATTTTCTTATGTAATACCCGTTGCATTAAAAGTTTGACCATTCAGCGGGAATTCAAAGCCCTACAGGCAAGATGGGGGATTGTAGCTAATCGTTATTCTCGGCTCTGGCATCCTCGGTAATTGCTCCATTCATGACTCTCGATAATTGCTCCTGCATTATTCTACCTTCGTCCATCCGTGGACTCGTACCTCCTAAATCTGTCCGCCAAGGGTGGGGATGTCTTATTTGGCATGGCAAGTTGACGAAGCGTCAAGGCTTTCTAACTGCGCTGATGATTGTTTAATTAGTATCCACATTGAATGCATAAGATGATAATTAGTTAACTCAGTTAGCATTCTTATCAAAAAGCATGCTCTTTACAAATCGATTAATGATAGTGTGTAGTGATTAGTCGGGGAGCCAATAGGCTGAGATCATAAAAATGAACCCGTTGAACCTGATTCAGTTAATACTGACGTAGGGAACTAATGGTCATTTTGAGGCGTACTTCCTGATCCGTTTCTTTTGATGAGATAGCTCCTTTTGGCGCATTTATTCTCACACGACTGTTTTTTCCTGACTGTTAGTTAGGGAAAATAAATATGTCTTCATTAGTCACCACAGCATCTTTAACTCCATTCGTTACAACTCCTATTGTATTGACCATTGCCGGTTCAGACAGCGGTGGTGGTGCCGGTATTCAAGCCGACATTAAAGCCATTTCAGCGACTGGCGGTTATGCATGCTCCGTTATTACGGCGTTAACGGCACAAAATACACAAGCGGTTACGGGTATTTACCCCATCAATGCTGAGTTTGTCGAACAACAACTTGATGCCGTATTTTCTGATCTGAATGTGATTGCCGTAAAAGTTGGCATGTTAAGTGACTCAAATATCATTCATTCTGTCGCTAAAAAAATTAAACAGTACACTCCTAAATATCTCGTGGTTGATCCCGTTATGGTCGCAACTAGCGGTGATCTTCTTCTCCAATCCTCTGCCATTGATAGCCTTAAATCGGAACTGCTGCCTCTGGCCGATGTCATTACCCCTAATTTGCCAGAAGCCGCTGCGTTAATTGGCTGCCAAGTCCCCCAGAACGAAGATGAAATGATCGCTATGATCGACGAACTTCGTCAATTAGGCGCTAAATCAGTCTTGCTAAAGGGTGGGCATCTAGAAACGGATGACAACAGCACCGATTTACTGATCCTTACCGACAACGTTGAGCGTTTATCAACGGAGCGGATCAAAACCCGCAATACACACGGAACAGGCTGCACCTTATCTTCAGCCATCGCCTCTTACTTAGCTCAAGGCCATGAATTACCCGCAGCGGTAAAACGGGGTAAGCACTACATTACTCAAGCGATTGCCCATGCTGATGAGTTGAATATTGGACAAGGGCATGGGCCAGTGAATCACTTTTTTGCCTTAAACACTCAAGGGCAGTCGTAGTGAAGCCAGATTTAGGTAATAACAGCCTCGGTGCGGTTATCTCAAATGGCACTTTGCAATACAAAGACAGCACCGTGGCCATTATGTCGGGTTTAAACATGACCATTTCTGCGGGAAAGTGGACGGCGATATTGGGTAAAAGTGGTTGTGGTAAAACTTCAATTTTGCGTTATATGGCTGGTTTATTGACAGATAAAGTGATGTGGTCGGGTGACATTCACATCGATGGGGGAGAATGCTTAGAAGGCCATATTGCTTACATGGCGCAGCAAGATCTATTGATGCCGTGGTTAAACGTACTCGATAACGTCTGTTTTACTCATAAATTTTCGGTGAACACTCAATTTAAAATCAATAAAGCCCGCGCGATTGAGCTGCTAGAGCGTGTCGGTTTGAAAGGGCATGAACAGAGTATGCCTGCGCAATTGTCTGGAGGAATGCGTCAGCGTGTGGCGTTAGCAAGAACGTTAATGCAAGACAAGCCGATGGTATTAATGGATGAGCCTTTTTCTGCGTTAGATGCTGTCACCCGTCATCGGCTGCAAGCACTTGCAGTACAAGTTTTGGCGGGGAAAACAGTATTACTCATCACGCATGATCCCCAAGAAGCACTTAGATTGAGTGATGCGATTTATATCATGCAAGGTCAACCAGCTTCGGCGGTATCTTTACCGGTGCCAAACTCAAGCATTCCACGAAAATTTGATGCGGAGTTAGCGGATCTTCAGCAACAGATCATTGATACGTTGGAAGTTGACTATGTCTAAGCCACTTTCAATCAATCATGAGCACTCAGTCAAACACATTGTACCCGAAATGATTGTTTTAAAAATGGAGGAGGCTGAGCCAAAAGCGTTACAGAAAAGCGCTAAATCCATAGGAAGGATTATTGTCAGTGCTGCTGTAATACTGGCGATATGGCAGTTTATTATTGTGATTTTCGCGTTGCCCAGTTTCATTTTACCGAGTCCGATAGCGGTGTTTGAAAAACTAATACAGCGTTACGATGTGTTGTTAGCCCATTCATGGATAACCGCACAAGAGATTATTCTTGGTCTTGGTTTGGGCCTTTCTATGGGATTACTGTTTGCGCTCCAAATGCTGCTATTTGAGCCACTTCGACGTTGGTTATTGCCTATTTTAATTGCGAGCCAAGCCATTCCGGTATTCGCTATCGCACCGATTTTAATGCTGTGGTTAGGTTACGGTATTGCGTCAAAAGTTGTGATGGCGGCGCTGATTATCTTCTTTCCTGTGACGACCTGTTGTTACGACGGTTTACGTAATACCCCAATCGGTTACCTCGATTTAGCGCATACCATGGGCGCATCAAAATGGCAGTTACTTAAACACGTTCGCTTGCCTGCTGCCTTACCTGCATTAGCGTCAGGGATCCGCGTTGCTGTCGTGGTCGCGCCTATTGGTGCCGTGGTAGGGGAGTGGGTCGGCTCAAGTGAAGGGCTCGGTTATTTAATGCTGCAAGCCAATGCTCGAATGATGATTGATGAAATGTTTGCCGCCTTATTCATTCTTGCTGCTTTATCCGTCAGCCTTTATTTTCTCGTAGATGTACTGATTCAAAAACTCATACCGTGGCAACACGATAAATAGATTGATAGCGTAAGGGATGTAAACAAATGAAAAAAGTTATGATTAAAGGGGCGATGGCTGTGCTTATTGCAAGTTACTCCTTAATGGCGAGTGCTGACGATAAAGCGATGACACTAATGTTGGATTGGTTTGTTAATCCAAATCATGGCCCTGTGATTATTGCTCAACAAAAAGGCTATTTCAGAGACGAAGGCTTGACAATTACCATTCAAGAGCCTGCGGATCCCAGCATGCCGGCCAAATTGGTAGCCGCTAATAATGTCGATTTAGCGATCTCCTACCAAACCAGTTTAACCATCGATGTGGCTGCCGGTTTGCCACTGATCCGCTCTGCGACACTCATTGCGACACCACTCAACACCTTAATGGTGCTTGATAATGGAAACATTAACTCACTGGCTGATTTAAAAGGTAAGAAAGTCGGGATCTCGATTGCGGGTAACGAAGAAGCGACCATTGGCACCATGTTAAAAACAGAGGGTGTGGATTTCTCTGAGATAAAAATTATCAATGTTGGCTGGGCGCTATCGTCATCATTAGCATCGGGTAAAGTTGATGCGATTTGGGGAGGATTACGTAATTTTGAAACCAATCAACTAGCGTTAGAAGGCTATAAAGCAAAATCCTTTTTTCCTGAGGAGCATGGAGTGCCATCGTATGATGAACTGGTTTTTGTGGCGAATGCAAAAACCTATGATGCAGAAGCTTTAAAGATGTTTAATCATGCAATTGAAAAGGCAACACAATTTATTGTTAATCATCCTGAAGAATCATGGAAAACCTTCGTTTCTTACGCGCCAGACACCTTGAATAATGAATTAAATAAGCGAGCATGGAACGATACATTAACGCGCTTTGCTTTGCGTCCTGCCGCCGTTGATTTACAACGCTATGATCGTTTTTCTGCATTCATGTATCAACATAAGATCATTAAAACGCTGCCTAAAGCACAAGATTTTGTACCTGTTTTGTAAGCGGCGCTCCCTTTTTAATTTAGAGAAAAATATGAATCATCAAGACTTAATTCAAGCGTGTCAAAGTGAATGGAATGAATATACTGAGCACCGTTTTGTGAAGACATTAGCAGTCGGCGAGTTAGCTCATTCGTCTTTCTTACATTATTTAAAACAAGATTTTCTGTTTTTAAAGCAATATGCCCGAGCGTATGCCTTGGCGATTTATAAAGCGAGAACCTTAGCTGAAATGCGCATGGCATTACCGAATGTGCAAGCGTTATTGGATTCAGAAATCGCGCATCACCTAACGTATTGTGCTGAATGGGCCATTTCAGAATCTGAGATGGAAGCGGAACCCGAAGCCTTTGGCACGGTGGCGTATACGCGTTTTGTGTTGGATACGGGAATGTCCGGTGATGTGATTGATTTATATGCCGCGCTAGCGCCATGTTCAAAGGGATATGCTGTAATTGGCGCGCAATTATTAGCAAGTGGATCAACGATATTTGAGGGTAATCCTTACGCTAATTGGATCAAGATGTACGGTGGAGAAGAGTTCCAATCTGCTGTTCAAAAAAGCATGACACAATTGGATGAACTGCTGGCTGATATTGATATAAACAGCCAACGAGGCCAGCGTTTATGTCATATTTTTAAAACCGCCACTCGAATGGAAGTCGCATTTTGGCAACAAGGTCTCGACGGGGCCTAAATGGGCACTGCAAATACAAAATAGGAAAGCATCATGACAGTCATGAATACGCAAAAAATTATTGCAGCATTGGCGACACTGCGTGAGACCAAACCATTGGTGGTGAATATCACAAACTACGTTGTGATGAACAATACAGCGAACGCCTTATTAGCGTTAGGTGCATCACCCATCATGGCGCATAGCCAACAAGAAATGGCAGAGATGATGAGTTTCTCAGGTGCCTTAGTGATTAACATTGGTACGTTAGACAGTGTTTGGACACCGCGAATGCATTTTGCTGTTGAGCAAGCCAATGTCAATAATAAAGTGGTGGTACTTGATCCTGTTGGCTGTGGTGCGAGCCAACTTCGTACGCAAACAGCTCGCCACATTGCAGATGCCGCGAATAAGCTGATCATTCGCGGTAATGCGTCTGAAATTATCGCATTAGCGGGTGAAAACGCGCAAAGCAAAGGGGTTGATGCATTAGACAGCAGTGATGCCGCATTAGGGGCCGCGCGTTATGTGGCACAAGAGTATCAGTGTAACGTCGTTATTTCTGGTGAAACCGACTATGTAGTTACCCTTGATACGCAATATCAATTGAATAATGGTCACGCGATGATGCCTTTTGTGACTGGAATGGGCTGTACTCATACGGCATTAATAGGGGCTTTCGCTGCGATTGGTGATGATACTGGCGTAGCAGCGACGGCGATTCTTGGGGTGGCGGGTGAAATAGCAGCAGAGCAATCAGCAGGCCCAGGCAGTTTGCAAATGAACTTGCTGGATGCACTTTATCAATTAGACGAAGAAACACTGACCCGTCGTTTAAAATTTTCCGTAAATGCATAGGCAATACAGTATGAATAACCCTTATAAACTGTATTTAGTGACCGATGATCAGCAAGACATTGATACGTTATGCGAAGTCGTCTCTGAGGCGATAAAAGGTGGCGTTACTATGGTGCAAATACGTGAAAAGCACGGCGATGTACGCGCGTTTATCGAAAGAGCGGCTGCGGTCAAACAGGTATTGCAAGGCAGTGGTGTGCCATTGATTATTAATGATCGAGTCGATGTAGCATTGGCGGTTCAGGCCGATGGGGTGCACTTGGGGCAATCGGATATGCCTGCTATTGTTGCTCGTGATCTGATTGGCGCTGATATGATATTGGGCTTGTCTGTTGAAAATGAAACACAGTTACATGAAGCACAAAATTTACCCGTTAATTACCTTGGGATCAGTGCTATTTTTTCGACGCCAACGAAGACGAATATCATTAAAGAGTGGGGCATTGAAGGCTTAGCAAAAGCGGTACAAGAGAGTCAATTGCCTCTGGTTGCTATTGGTGGAATAAATGACGCTAACATTAGACAGATAGCGACAACCCAAGTTGATGGGATTGCGCTGGTATCAGCCATTTGTCATGCCGCCTCTCCTAAACAAGCAAGCCAAGCGTTGTTAGGCTTGATGGCAGCAGATAGTGATTAGGGGCTGTTGATCTTTCACGGTTGTTTTTGCCGCAGTTTATTGGCTATTTTGACAAGGCGGAGGCTATGTCGTTTAGTCATTCTCCACAAATAACCTACAACACCGTAAAAATAGCCAAGAAGCGCGGCCCTTTGGGTTCGTTTCAATGCTTTTAATCTTTTATGACTAGAATGCGTTACGCGCTTTTCGCTTAGATTGCTAAAGCATCGCTCAAGCCTTGTACTAAAATCATTATTCCTTACGGGGAATAATCGAACAAAAACTAAGCTCGAAAGATCAATAGCCCCTAATCTTTTTAGACATAACCCTGTTATAAAAAGAGCGGGTTATAGAAATATCTGGTTATAAATATACAGGAATATAAAAGCCCCATAGCGTCTATTATCTAGAGGTTGTGGGGCTTTTAGACATTCAGAGAATTTACACTGTCAGTATCATTATGCTGTCAGCGTGATCTTACCTACCGCTTTACCTGATCCTAGGTGATCATGTGCTTGTGCTACTTCCCAGATAGAAAAATTGCTGTCATCAATGATTGGCGTGATCTTACCTGCATCAACCAATGCTGCAATTTCAGTTAAGATACGGCCGTGTGATTCATGGTTAATGCCGTGACATAGCGGGATCAACATTAATACACTGTGGAATGATAAGCTTTTAAGGGCCACTTGCAGTACGTTTTCAATGGGTAAAATTGTTGTTACATGACCATAGAATTTTGCTGCTTCAAATGACTTTTGAATGTTTTCGCCAGCTACCGTATCAAAGATCTTATCAAAACCTTTGCCGCCAGTGTGTGCTTGCACATAGTCAGCCACTGTTTCTGCTGTGAAATCAACTAGGTTATCTGCACCGACTGTTTTCGCTAGTTCAGCAGTCGCTGGTGAATGAGTTGATGTCACTGTTGCGCCAAGTACTTTTGCAAGCTGTACTGCGATGTGACCGACGCCACCGGTTGCACCATGAATAAGTACGTTATCGCCAGCTTGTACATTCATTTTGTGTACAAGTGCTTCGTATGATGTGATCGCAACGAGTGGCAATGCCGCCGCTTGTTTCATGGTTAATGTTTTTGGCTTTTGCGCCATTAAACGTGCATCTACTAACATGAATTCTGCTAGTGCACCGTCAACACCATTAATACCGCCTGCCATACCGTAAACTTCGTCACCAATCTTGAAGTTTGATACATCTTCACTTACTTCAACAACGATACCAGCAACATCACCGTGTAATACTTCAGGTAAGTTGGCAGACCACGGCAGTTCAATTGAACGTAACATAGTATCAAGTGGGTTTACGCTGGTTGCTTTTACTTCAACAACCATGTGGCCTGATTTTAATGTTGGTTTTGCTTTTTCTACTAATTGAAAAACGTCGCTTGAACCGATTTCTTTAATGATCATTGCTTTCATGGTTGATGCCTTTTAATAGAATAGTTTGGGGCTTGCTTAACAAGATGGGGCTATTCTATGTTTTGTTTAATGAACCAACAATGACCCGCGGGGCAAACCACTTTTGCTTTTTAGACAATTATCAAATTCAGTGGGAGAAAGAAGCATAGCGACGTAGATGGCAATGGTAGCGATTATCGCAAGACGCTGGGCTTATCACTCGTTGCTTATGACTGCTAACAAGGGATCAGCTTGTTATTAGGCTCACAGGGTGAGTGGCGGGGTACCTTATAGTGCAGAGAGCAACGCTACCATGAGGGCATGAATGGTGCTTGCTGTTGCTAATACCATCCACAATCCACCGACTTACCTGCAATAGATAAGAATAAATTCACCGACACTGCCGCCGGAATAAACCTCAGTAGATATAGTGGGTTGGTAAATTTATCATCCTGCAAATGGTGTTTTTTGTTTGATTTGTAATACCGTCGTCGAATAAATACGCCGTAAAAGTGGTTTTTTATTCTTTTAATATGACCTGCATTATTGCTTGCATGAATCAAAACCCTTTATTTACAAGTAGATGTAACAAATCATATGTACCCGTATGTTGCATATTGATCTGTATCATCTTTACAGTTAAAAAAGTCAGCCCTTATACCCCTAAAGGGTTATGCTTGTGGAAATGTATAGGTTCAATAATGGGGCGTTATGACGATTTGTAAAACAGTGTTGGTGTTGTCCTCGATTTTTTGGCTTGGGGCTTGTGGTAGTGATGGTGATAGCACTGTGACGGCGCCGAAATTACCTCAGGGTAAATTCTCTTTAGCCATTTCTGATTCACCTATGACTGGCGTTTCCCATGTGGGTATGGTCATGGGGGAACTGGTCATGACAGACGCCGCGGGCGTTATCCATAGGCATGACTTACAGAGTATGGCATTTAATCTACTCGATTATCAGGGGATTGATAGCCATCTTATGGTCGATAGCATCGACTTGCCCTCAGGGCAATACCATGATGCTTATGTCACCATTCATCAGGGCGATGGCAATCAGGGCTGCTATGTTGAAGATGGTCAGGGGCGTCACGGTTTGCATGTTGAAAATGGACAGCTGCCCGTTTCAGATGTTGAGATTGTCGCTGGGCAGCATCTTGCCATCACCATGGAAATTGATTTGTATCGTGGCCTGTCTCAGGAGCAGGGACAATACAACTTAAGCCATGAGGCTATGTGGTCCATCGATAATAGCCATATGGGCCACTTGTTGGGTGAGGTAGACCCCCAATGGATTGCCGATTGTGAGACGGCTTACACGGATCTGACCCCGACGGGAGGCCAATTTAACCATTTGGCCTACCTGTACCCAGAACAGGTAACCAATATAAACCAAATGGCGGATATGGGAACCAATCCGCCAGCGAGTTTCACCGCCCCTACAGCGGTAAGTCCTATGATGCAGGATATCGACGGTAACTGGCACTTTTCCATGGGCTACTTGCCAGCCGGAAACTATCGGGTTGGCTACAGCTGTTTAGGGCATTTAGATGACCCAATCGCCGATGATATCAGCAGTGGTTCTTTTGTAATGTTTAAAGATTCTGGTTCAATTACCATAGAGACTGGAACACAGGGCGGTCAGCAGACGGTACATGAGTGCGGGAATGGTAATGGTGGCCATCACGGCGGCATGCACGGTGGTATGGGCGGCTAGCGATGGTGATTCAGGCTCTGATTCACTTTCGGAGCCTGGAACACAAAGTGACAATTAGTTTTCTCTGTAACAGGCTATGGGATATTAGCATGTTAGGACCGCTGCATTTTCTTAATGAGTAGCATGGATGGCTTGTTAGTGCCTATCGTTGCCCTTATTGATGACTTCTAGCCAACGGATCATTTAATCACCTTGAATAAGAGATACTTTTTTTAGAAATACCAAAGAGGTTATCCTTCTTCTAACCTTATAGATAAGCCATGAAAAGTGGATACTATAATTAGAAGGATGGAACATGAGTAAACCTATTGTTGCGGACAACAAACCGATCAAAGTCGATTTGACCAAAGATCAGGAATATTATTTTTGTACCTGTGGTCGGTCTAAAAACCAACCCTTTTGTGATGGTTCTCATGCTGGAACGGACTTCAAACCTAAGAGTTTTATAGCTCAAGATAGCGGCGATGCCTACCTTTGCTGCTGTAAACACAGCGCGACCTTACCCTTTTGTGATGGTTCTCATAAGCAGTTCTCTAGTGAGCAAGTAGGGCATGAAGGCCCAGGGCTGCAGATCCAAGTCACAGGCGAGGCTCCTGTCGCTACGGCTACCAAAGAAGAACCGACGGTCGAGTTTATCCATCAGCTCGCACGTGAAGGGCTATCTAAGATGGGACACCATGGTCCAATGACGTCGATGGGGGTGCCAAGATATCAGCTTCCTCACTGGGATGATCTGCAAGTCATGGTGGCACAGATGGCAAAAAAACCATTGCAGGAAGATGTCTCAGTAAGCACTGAGTTAGTGATTGGCCCGCAAGCGAAAAAACCCCTTATATTAAATATTCCATTGTTTGTTTCAGATATGAGCTTTGGTGCTTTGTCTGAAGAGGCCAAGATTGCACTGGCCACGGGAGCAGAATTGGCCGGAACGGGGATATGTTCAGGTGAAGGCGGGATGCTGCCTGAAGAGCAGGCGGCAAACTCTCGTTATTTCTATGAATATGCCAGTGCAGGGTTTGGCTATGATGAGTCCAAGTTGAAAACGGTGCAAGCGTTCCATTTCAAAGGCGGGCAAGGCGCTAAAACGGGTACGGGAGGCCACCTACCTGGTAATAAGAATATTGGCAAAATTGCCATGGTTAGGGGGATCGAAGCGGGAACGGCAGCAGTATCTCCACCCACTTTTAAAAATCTGCATACCGTAGAAGATTTTAAGCAGTTTGCTGATAGAGTGCGCGAGGTGACGGGAGGCATTCCTATCGGCTTTAAGCTCAGCGCCAACCATATTGAAGATGACATTCAATTCGCGTTAGATGCGAGTGCTGACTATATCATTCTCGATGGCCGTGGTGGTGGTACTGGAGCGGCACCACAGATGTTTAGAGATCATATCAGTGTGCCCACCATTCCCGCGTTAGCACGCGCCAGAGCTTATCTTGATAAACAAGGTGTTAGTGGAAAAGTTACCTTGATAGTCACCGGCGGACTTCGTGTTCCAATGGATTTTGTTAAGGCAATGGCGTTGGGAGCCGATGGCGTTGCGATATCAAATAGTGCGATGCAGTCGATTGGTTGTGTCGCTGCTAGGATGTGTCATACCAATAACTGCCCAGCAGGAATTGCTACTCAAAAAGCGGATCTAAGACAAAGGCTTAATGTGATTAAAGCATCAAAGCAGTTGCGGAACTTCTTTGAAGCTTCAGTTGAGCTGATGCAAGTGATGTCGAGAGCGTGTGGCCATGATGATTTAAACAAATTCAACCAACACGACCTTGCCACTTGGAATAAAGAGATGGCAGAACTATCGGGTGTTAAATACTCTGGAATGGCTAAATTTTAGTATGGAGCAGTAATGATTTTTATTTTTTATCAGTATGTTACATGATATCGCGTTCAACTAGGTTAACAGCGAATAAAGGCCCCTTGCTAAAGATTAGCAAAGGGCCTTTATTCGTTTACTTGACGGTGACTAACTGGCTTTATTTATACAGATGAGCAACAAAGACATATACGAACACCCCCACATGGCCTAGGCATTACACTTTCAATAGCCATGCCTTTGTGGGGTGCTTGACGGATATATTCAATGATTTTTAAATCTTAGTGATGCTTAAATAGGACTCATTATTTGGTGTTCTAAGCATGTGCAAGCTCCCTTTACAAAGCAAATATAGTTAAAGGATATAGCTACATATTTTGTCTGAACTTTGATGCTACTTACTATTGGGTTGTACTTAAATTCAAACTTCTCAATGTTAAAATTGAATCGATGATGGGAGATAAATGAACGTTTTCGTTATCGACAAATTTATCAAAAAAATCTTTAAAAACAATGCCGCCAGCCATGTGTGGATGTCCTCCCCCAAAGCCTATATTTTTGAAGTTCAATTGTTCTCTCATAATTTTAGCAACATCGACATGTTCACATTCTGACCGTAACGATAATTGTATCCCTTGATTATTAGACTGTGCCACGACAACGACATCAAGCTCGTTGACAGTCAGTAGGAAGTCTCCAAGAATTCCCAACATATTTTTAGGGCAGTCTATAGAGACGGTTGCTAAACCTACCCCTTTATTCTGTTCAACAGACTGGCAAACATGCTCAAACAATTTTAGCTCTGTATAAGTAATTTCATTTCGGCAAATTTTATTAACTAAAGCTAGATCTGCACATTGATTAAACACAATAAAAGCTTTTAGGTCCGCAGAACAAACACCACGGGTTAAATGTGCAGTATCAATCTTAAGACCAACGAGCAGCGCAGTAGCGACTTTTTTAGGGATATTGATATTTAAAGCCTGAAAATATTCAAATATTATTGATGCAGTTGCCCCATAGTTTTCCCTCACATCACAAAACCATAAGTTTTTTGGCGGCGTCACAACATGGTGATCAATAACAGCAATTTCTTCCCCTGGCATATCGGTGACATTTCTTTCCCCAATACAACCATCGATAGTTATAATTTTATCCATAGGAGTTAACTGAGCTTTGCTGCAATGCGTTACTGGTATATCTAGCCACTCAATCATATTGGATAAAGAGATCCGATCAATTTCGCCATTATAAACAATGAGTGAATCTATCCCCAGCTCCTTAAGTAGGTATGACATTGCATAGGCCGATGCAATCGCATCATGGTCTGGGAAATCATGAGCTTGAATAACTACACGCTGTAAAGAAGATAACTTTTGTATAAAATTAATTAATGTAGTGTTTTTCATTATGTTATTTACTTTATTAATTTTTAATCAGTGAGGTCATGGATAAGTGAGGGCAGAGCAAACTTTTCAAATATCAAAAAATTCAGACCCGCTATCCTATTTGTAGTTTGAAATGCTTTAGTGAGATTAAAATGGAAGGCTTTAGCGCTTTGAGTCGGTACTTAATGATAAGAACCTTGTTTAGTGACCCTTTGGCTAATGCTTCATCCTTGACTCTTGCTGTTCATTGGCAGCTAGCATTCCTTTGTTTTACCGACAATAACCTACTTTGATCAAGGTTTCCATGGCTCTCGCTCAAAGAGTTCATTCTACCTTCGCCTTTCCTCCTGAAACATCCAAAATTGAACATTCAAAAGTATCGATATCCCTGCAAAAGCTTGCCAACTAGCATGTGTGGCTTATTCGTTTTATTTGATTCTATCTTCCCCAGGTTAACTGTGAAATTGAGTAACTAATTCATTGGGATTGTCATATGTCTACGAAAATGCCGTAGAGGAAATCAATCTCTCAAATTTACTTAAGCTTGATCATGCTTTTTTAAATAACAATCATATTAAAGCGCTTAAACTCGATGGTACTGATGTCAGGTACCTAAACTTGAAAATAATTTAATTGAAAACATTGACCTGAGCAATGCTCGAAGCATTCGTGATTTGACCTTAACGGGTAACCCCATTACCAATATTGACCTGTCTAACCTGCAGGATTTAACAGCGTTAACTATCTATAATACTGGGATAAGTGCTTTAGATGTTTCATATAATCAAGATCTTATATTGATCGGTGCCAAGGATAATAACATCGAAAGCATTCGATTTTATAATAACCCTCAGCTGAAAAGCATTAATGCCTTAAAGCCATTAAAAATTAGATTGATATCGTCTTTCTAAAATTAAGACATTATTTGTTAATGCTAGTCGCCAACATTAGAGCTTTGGGTTTAACTAATTCCTATCCGTGCGACCTGAGGTCGTATGAAGCGCTGTTCACCCCGATAAGAGTGAACCATCTGTATCACCAGATGACCCTAAGACTCTGAATAAAGCAGCGAGTCTGACAATGTAACGAAGTCCATTGGACGGGAACAGAATCGTGAGAGGATGTTCCTCCTGATAACCACAATCGGGTAAGTGCTAGGGTGTCAGTATGATGAACGTAAGTGAATCCATTTAAGGTGCGTTATATGAGAAACAGCGGAAGTGGTTTATACGCTGTGGCCAAAAGGCACGAGAGTTGGAAAGAGATTGGACAGTGCTCTTTCGTGATCAAATAACTCTTCGCACTATAGTGGGCATCTAACCTGACATTGCGCGACATACGGAACAGGGTAAGCCTGTATTGCTCCCCCTTGGGGAAAGTGGCCTGCGAAGGCTACCGATAGTAATGCAGGTAAAGGAGGCTAGAAAAAGCGAATGCCGCATTGTAATGATGCGGATACTGATTTTATCTGACGCGAAAGCGAGCTGACTTCTAGCTGGTCTCCCGTTGCAAGATGATTTGAAGAACTTTATTCAAGGAGAAACGCAAATGATGGCTTCAAACGAAGTTAGTGCATCTCCTGA
>NZ_JAKIKW010000013.1 GCF_023283945.1 Shewanella gelidimarina
AAAAAAGATTTACGCGATATTAGCTCAGTTGCTAAAGGTGAAAACGATACCTTTGGTTAATGTACACAGCTAGAGTGTGATGAAAAGATTTATGCGACATTAGCTCAGTTGGTAGAGCGATACCTTGCCAAGGTATAGGTCATCAGTTCGAACCTGATATGTCGCTCCAATTTTAAAAAGATTTACGCGACATTAGCTCAGTTGACTCTTTATTAGAGCAAAAGGGCGATACCTTACCAAGGTATAGATCATCGGTTAGTTTTTTCGAACCTGATATGTCGTTTCAATTTTAAAAAGATTACGCGACATTAGCTCAGTTGGTAGAGCGATACCTTGCCAAGGTATAGGTCATCAGTTCGAACCTGATATGTCGCTCCAATCTTCCTCAAGTAAAACTCCAAACTTAGCTCTGTTGTGTTTTTAGAAACAGTTGATACCGTTTTTTTGCCAAGGTATAGGTCATCAGTTTGAACCTACTCTCTGTAACATCAAAAACTCGCTCCAATCTCCCTCTCGAATAACAACAAATTCCCTTAACAAAAGTCTTTAGCAACATCGCGTTTAAGAATAGCGCGTCATTAGCTCAATTGTGTTCATCGAAATAGTTGATACCTTCTTTTGCCAAGGTATAGGTCATCAGTTCGAACCTACTCTCTGTAACATCAAAAACTCGCTCCAATCTTCCCCTTGCAGCTAAAAAATTTAAGCTTCCCTTTTTAAAGACTGCCGTAATATGAACATGAGATTAGCTCTGCCATGTTCGTAGAAATAGCTGATATCTTTTTCTAAGGTAAAGAGCATAGGTTGGTATTCACTATTGCTAAATCAGAAGCTAGCGCCAGTTTTTACATTCCTTTCATCAGATAATAATAATTCCTTTAAGACCCATATCGCTCAATCCCTTAACCTCTCTACTTAAACGAAGCTGGGAATGGCGTGATCAAGCACTCATTTTTTTAACTATCTTTAAGGCTGGCCACTTTCTAGTTGGCAAAGTATGACTAGCATCAACTATTGCGTAGTGCGTTCAGCTCATAATATCGTCAAATTGATTTTTAGCTTGCTATCTAAAATGCAAGCGATAGGAGAGCGGTAAATGCGTATTCAACAACTTAGTGAGCTTTTAAATTATGTAGCAACTTGTCGACTTGAAATGGCACAGCTATATAGCCGTTTACACTCACAAGCTGACTCGTCACGTGTAAAGTTAATGCTTGAATATTTTCAACAGCATGAGCGTCAAACCGCCGATAAACTTGAAAACTATATCGATGCAGCTCCTAAGAAAATACTCGATACTTGGTACAAGGATATTGTGTTTGAAGATTTCTCGGCTTTTTGCTTAAAGCAAACTCTGCCAGCAAATATGAGCGAAGAAGATATTTTAGAGCTACACCTTGAGCTCGATAATAAGCTGATTGGTCTAATTGAAAAAACCTCCCTTTCTTCAGCATCAGCCGAGACAAAAGGTGCACTTGAAGATCTCGTTAGGGTTGAGAAAATTCAGCAACAGCGTTTGGTTCATAGCAGTATCCGCATGGACGACATCTAATAGTCTGCTTCTTCTATCGATTAAAGGCACCTTCTGGTGCCTTTTTTGATCCCGCCTGTAGCGGCCTATACTTGTGTTAGATCAACTTACGGTGATTTAAATGCCTTACGGATGAACAATTCATTTGTGTTTAAGTCTCAGTTACTAACATTCTAAGTTGGTCGTAATTCTGTCGTGGGGACACCTTAATGAACGAAAAAAATCTGTCTGCATTAGTATCATTATACTCAGTCGAGCAAGTGAGGGAGGCCGAGGCTAGCGCTGTACGTTGTGGCAAAACAAGCCTTTATGGGCTCGTTGAACAGGCTGCATCTGCTGCCTTTGAGCTGCTGCAAACTCAAAGTGCTGACTCTCAAACCATTTTGGTTTTAGCGGGGCATGGCAATAATGCCGCTGATGCTTATGTTACTGCATCACTGTTAATTAAGGCTGGACGAACGGTCTATTTACAAGCCTCTGTGGCTCATAACCCCACTGCCGAGCTGTTGCTTGCTATTGCACATTTTGAAGGCGTTGGTGGTAAAACTTGTCCATTTTGTATCGATAGAATCGTTGAAGCTGAAGTGATTGTTGATGGTTTATTGGGTACAGGGGCTAAAGGTGAACTCAGTGATGAGCTTGTTGCGATAATTAGTGCTGTAAATCGCAGTGGTGCTTGGGTAGTGTCACTTGATGTTCCATCAGGGATAGAGCCTGATACCGGAATCGCTAAACAGGTTGCTATAGAAGCGAGCATAACCCTTACCTTTGGAGGGATTAAGCAAGGATTGTTAACCAGTCAAGCTCGGCACTTTTGCGGTAAATTACTACTGGCAGATATTGGTTTAACTCCTTTCTTGCCTCTCAGTGAAGTGAAGAAGTTGGTGAGTAACGATCTGCCTAACATTTTTTTGCCAAGAAGAAGGGATTCCCACAAAGGTGATAGCGGTAAAGTTACCGTTATCGGTGGTGATTTAGGCATGTCTGGTGCGGTAAGATTAGCTTCTGAGTCATGTTTGAGAGCTGGAGCCGGACTTGTCACTGTGATTTCAAGGCCTGAACATCATGCGGTGGTTTGTACCACTCGACCGGAACTGATGTTTTGGGGTTGTGAGTTAGTCGATATGGAAGTTTACCTTAAACTGGGTTGGGCTAATGTTCTAGTGATTGGGCCCGGTTTGGGCACAACTGATTGGGGTTACAATTTACTTAAAGCGGTCGACTTAGCTGAGAAACCCAGTGTGATAGATGCTGATGCATTAAATTTGCTGTGTCATTTTCCATTGTCGAATAAGAATTGGGTGCTAACCCCACACCCAGGTGAAGCGGGTCGATTACTTGGAGTGAGTACTGAAGAGGTAGAGAAAGACCGTTTCAAGGCGGTTCGTACATTACATCAAAAATATGGCGGAGTTATCGTTTTAAAAGGTGCTGGTACCCTTATCTATGACGGTAATGACTGCCTTGTCGCCCCTGTTGGTAACCCCGGCCTTGCCAGTGGTGGCTGCGGAGATGTGCTCTCTGGGATCATTGGCGCCTTGATGGCGCAAGGTTTCAGCAACATGCAGGCGGCTTATATAGCCGTTGTCATTCATGGTGATGCAGCCGATCTCGCGGCTAAAGACGGTGAGCGAGGTATGCTAGCCAGTGATTTAATGTCTTATATTCATCAGCTGGTTAATGAAATCTAGTTTGGAAAACGAGATGATTAGGTTAAAGTAACGCATTCTAGCCAATGTGTTACTAGGACATCTTTTTAAATTAATATGAATATGCAATCAATTATCTTAGATCTTAATGATGAGCAAGCAACAGTGAGTTTAGGCAGCAAGTTATCGGCCTTAATCACACCGCCCTTGACGCTCTACCTTAGTGGTGATTTAGGCGCTGGAAAGACGACTTTTAGCCGTGGTTTAATTCAAAGCTTAGGTCACGACGGAGCGGTGAAAAGCCCAACGTACGCACTGGTTGAGCCATACGAGCTAAATGGTATGGACGTTTTTCATTTTGATTTGTATCGGTTATATGATCCCGAAGAGCTCGAGTTTATGGGGATAAGAGATTATTTTACCGAGCGTAGCTTGTGTATCGTTGAATGGCCCGATCGTGGTCACGGTCTATTACCGCAAGCGGATATACATATCTATATTAAATATGTTAATACTGGACGACAAATAGAATTACAGGCCCTTTCTACCAAGGGTGAGCAAATATTGGCGTGTTTGAATAATAATGATAATAAACAATAATATATTTAAGCTAGTACTACTACTCTTTACCTTTGGTGCCTCCTTTTTTGCGCAGAGTGCTAATAAGCTCGAAGGCGTAAGGATATGGGCTGCACCCGAGTCTACCCGTATCGTTTTCGATTTAAGTCAATCGCCGAGTTATACGCACTTTACCTTAACCAACCCCTATCGATTAGTGGTTGATTTGAAAAATGCATCAAACAAAGTCGACTTAGCTAAAATTGCTAACAACAGTAAGCTGGTTAAGAAAATTAGAAAGAGTACCCCGCCAGAAAAAGGCACGCTCAGGATTGTCATTGATTTAGTTAAGCCGCTGAGAGCAAGCTTGTTTGCACTTCCACCTACGGCGCCTTACGGCAATCGATTAGTCGTTGATTTAGATAGTGGCAGCGCTAAGGCTAAAAGCCAGTCAGCTAAACCCGTGAGTGTTTTGCGCGATGTGGTGGTTGCGATTGATGCAGGTCACGGCGGTGACGATCCCGGCTCTATCGGTCCAACGGGGATGTACGAAAAGAAAGTTGTATTACAGATAGCGAAGAAAGTCGCGAAAAAAATTAATGCAACACCTGGAATGAAAGCCGTGATGACGCGTACTGGCGACTATTTTGTCAATTTGAATCGCCGTTCTGAGATTGCTAGAGACAGTAAAGCGGATCTGTTGATCTCTATTCATGCAGATGCATTTACCTCGCCCCAACCGCAAGGTGCATCTGTCTGGGTATTATCGATGCGCCGTGCCAACAGTGAAATAGGCCGTTGGTTAGAGCAAAAAGAGAAACACTCTGAGCTGCTCGGTGGTGCAGGTGAAATTATTCAAAACACGGATAATGAACAATATTTGGCGATGACTTTACTCGATATGTCGATGGATCGCTCAATGGCGATTAGTCACAATATTGCAGATGATGTGTTATCTAATTTGGGTAAGGTGACTAAACTACACAAACATAAGCCTGAGTCGGCCAGTTTTGCCGTGCTTAAGTCTCCCGATATTCCTTCAATATTGGTAGAAACTGGATTTATTTCAAATCATAGGGAAGAGCGTCTACTCTCCCAAAGAGAGCATCAAAACAATATCGCCAAAGCAGTACATAAAGGCGTGGTTAAGTATTTTGAAGCGAACCCTCCCGCTAATACACTACTTGCCAGTAGAAGTAACACCAAGCACAAAGTGCGCAGTGGTGAATCATTATCGGTAATTGCCCATCGTTATCAGATCTCTATTAGTCGCTTGAAAAAGGCGAATAGACTTAAATCTAATACTTTGAAAATTGGGCAAACGTTAGTCATTCCGCGGGCGTAATCATGTTGCAGTTAAAGAGTAAATAATGGCTATAGAAAAGTTACCTCCCCAGCTTGCTAACCAGATAGCCGCTGGAGAAGTTGTTGAGCGTCCCGCTTCTGTTATCAAGGAGTTGGTGGAGAACAGCTTAGATGCCGGTGCAACAAAAGTTGACATCGAAATCGACAAAGGCGGCAGTAAGCTTATTCGTATTAGGGATAATGGCTTAGGGATCCCTAAAGAGGATCTTGAATTAGCGTTATCTCGGCACGCCACTTCTAAACTGAAATCACTTGATGACCTCGAAGCGATTATGAGCTTTGGATTTCGAGGCGAAGCGTTAGCCAGTATTAGCTCTGTTTCTCGCCTCACCTTAACGTCAAGAACGGCAGCGCAAACCGAAGCATGGCAAGCCAAGGCCGAAGGGACTGAGATGGCGGTGCAAATATTGCCGGCAGCACATCCTGTTGGAACCACCATCGAAGCCATCGATCTGTTTTTCAATACTCCGGCTAGGCGTCGTTTTTTAAAAAGTGATAAAACGGAATTTACCCATATCGATGAATGGTTAAAGCGAATTGCGTTAGTCAGGCGCGATATCCACTTTACCCTTAAGCATAATGGTAAAAGTGTCCGCAATTATCGACCCGCCAATACCGAAATCCAATACTTACAGCGTTTGGGGCTTGTGTGTGGCAAAGCATTTGCAGAAACCTGTTTGCATATTAGTTGCCAGCATAATGACTTAACCTTAAGCGGTTACCTTCAAGCACCTAATACTGTGTCCGGCTATTGTGAAACACAGTATTTTTACGTTAACGGTCGCTTGGTTAAAGACAGACTGGTGAATCACGCTGTGAGGCAAGCATTTTCTGAGTATGCCGCTGGGGTGTCACCTGGTTATGTATTAATGCTCGAGCTAGACCCGCATCAAGTGGACGTTAATGTTCATCCCGCAAAGCATGAGGTCCGTTTCCATCAAAGCCGTTACGTGCATGATTATATTTTGCAGGCATTGCAATCTGCTATGGCGCAGTCAACTGAGCTTGAGGGAATTGAGTCACTGCATGATATAGCAGGGGAGCGTTCATCGACCAGCATTGGAGCAAGTGCATCTGCTCAAGGTTATGCTGCTCCAGTCAGTAGTAAGCCAGCTTCCTCTTATAGTGTCAGCGAACGCCCACCAGTAGCATCATCAAGTTACAGCGACGAGGCGTCCAGTTATAAAGCCCCGTTAAGGCCTGCAACTCACCGAGCTGAAGTCAATTTACCGACCCAAAGTAGTTTAGATGCCTATGGGAGCTTGCTCAGTACCAGTGCTTCAGCGACGTTGACTAATGTCGTCAGCACTAGCTCCACCGATGCAGTGGCTGGCGCAACCCTCAATATGCCTCCCGTATTAGCCGATAAATATTGGGTGATCGCTAAGCAAGACACGTTGAGCTTACTGAGCATTGCAGATGTGATTAAAGCAACTGTGCGTGAAGAGATAAGCGCTAAGTTAGGACAAGGCCTTGTTGGGCAACCATTGCTGATGCCAGTTGCTGTTCCTGTTGATAAGGTCTGGAGCGAGGTCATTGAAAACAGAGAGCAATTGCTGAGAAAGTTAGGAATTGAGTTATCTATTCGACTTGGGCAGTTGATTATCAAAAAAGTGCCCCCATATCTGAGAGATAGCCAATTGGCTTCCGTGATCCCAGCATTATTACAATGGATCCGATTTGAGTTACCCTGTGACGCAGCATTAGTTAATTGGCTTGCTGAGCAATCCTCAGGTCGTTTTACAGCCACTGCCGAGGCGTGGTTAGCTTTTAATGCACTCGATGACAGTGTCATCAGCGACCTTTATAATCAAAGCCAAGTATTACCTTGGCAGCAATGGATGAAAGAATCTCAGAGTGACTGACAAGAAAAAACATAAAGTTATCACCTTAATGGGCCCAACAGCTTCAGGTAAAACTGCGCTGGCCATTGAGCTTGTCAAAAACCATGACTGCGAAATTATTTCTGTGGACTCAGCATTGATCTATCAACAGATGGATGTTGGTAGCGCCAAACCTGATGCCGCAGAGTTAGCTGAAGCGCCGCATCGCCTGATTGATCTTATTGATCCGATTGACAGTTATTCAGCTGCTGATTTTAGAAGAGATGCGCTGATCCAAATTGAAGAAATCATTAGTCGTGGTAAAACACCTTTGCTAGTGGGTGGCACCATGATGTATTTCAAAGCCTTGATAGAAGGGTTGTCACCTCTTCCTGCTGCAGATGTAGCGATTCGAGCACAAATAGCAGCAGAAGCTGACACCTTAGGTTGGCAAGCATTACATGACCAACTTAAAAGTATTGATCCAGTATCAGCTGAGCGTATTCACCCTAATGATCCGCAGCGATTAGCGAGGGCATTAGAGGTTTTTCGGATCAGTGGCAAGTCGTTAACCGAGTTAACGAAAACCAAATTAGATGCATTCCCTTACGAAGCAGTGCAATTTGCGATTGCACCTAACGACAGAAAAGTGTTACATAAAGCGATAGAAACTCGTTTTATGTCGATGTTAGGTCAAGGGTTTGTAGAAGAAGTAAAAAATCTAAAAGCTCGCGGTGACTTACATTTAGACCTGCCATCAATGCGATGTGTTGGTTATCGGCAATGTTGGCAGCATTTAGATGGTGAATTTGACTATGAAACCATGGTTGAAAAAGCTATTGTTGCTACTAGGCAATTAGCTAAGCGCCAATTAACATGGCTACGTGGTTGGCCTGACTTAATTTGGCTAGAAAGCGGAGCCGAAAGCAATCTTGCTACAGTAATGCGATATAGTCGCTAGCTTATTGGCTGTAGCTGTATAATACTAAAACTAAATAATAAAGTTTTATAGTATTAGAATTACTATTGATATTACATAAAAAAGGAAATTAGAAAATGGCAAAGGGGCAATCTTTACAAGACCCGTTTTTGAACGCATTGCGTCGTGAACGCGTTCCAGTATCTATTTATCTTGTTAACGGCATTAAGCTACAAGGACAAGTTGAGTCGTTTGATCAATTTGTTATCTTGCTTAAAAACACGGTAAGCCAGATGGTTTACAAGCATGCTATTTCGACAGTGGTACCTTCACGTCCATTTAACGTGAGTAACCACCAAGCGACAAATGCTCAAGCTGGTTTTAACGCTCAGCATGATGAAATTGATGAGAAGTAATTTTTTGAGGAGATTGCTTTTTGTTTGATCGTTATGAGGCCGGAGATCGAGCAGTACTTGTCCATATTGATTTCTCCGATGAAGATAGCCGAGAGGATCTAGAAGAGCTTAAACTTTTAGTTGAATCTGCTGGGGCCCAATCAATCGGAGTTATTACAGGAAGTCGTCGTGCTCCGGACCGTAAGTTTTTTGTTGGTTCGGGCAAGGCAGAAGAGTTAGCTGCGATGGTTGCGGCTACAGATGCTAACGTGGTGATCTTTAACCACCCATTGAGCCCAGCTCAAGAGCGAAATGTAGAGCATTTGTGTGAATGTCGAGTACTCGACAGAACAACTTTGATCCTTGATATTTTTGCTCAAAGAGCTAGAACCTTTGAAGGCAAGTTACAAGTGGAGCTAGCGCAATTGCGCCACATGTCAACGCGCCTAATTAGGGGTTGGACGCATCTAGAAAGGCAGAAAGGCGGGATTGGTCTTCGTGGGCCAGGTGAAACCCAGCTAGAAACAGATAGACGCTTGTTACGAGCGCGAATACGTACTATTAATCGACGTTTAGTCAAAGTCGATAAACAGCGTGATCAAAGTCGTAGAGCTAGACAACGAAGTGATATGTCGACAGTGGCATTGGTAGGCTATACCAATGCTGGAAAGTCTACATTATTCAATGCATTAACAACTTCGGATGTTTACGCAGCTGATCAGCTTTTCGCAACGTTAGATCCAACGTTACGAAAATTAGAGTTACCAGATGGCCATGTTATTTTAGCCGATACTGTAGGGTTTATTAGGCATTTGCCTCATGATCTTGTTGCAGCATTTAAAGCTACATTGCAGGAAACACGACAAGCTGATTTGTTATTACACGTCGTGGATAGCGCTGATGAGAACATGGCAGATAACTTTGAGCAAGTTCAAAGAGTGCTCAAAGAGATTGAAGCTGACGAAATTCCACAATTGATTGTTTGTAATAAAATCGATCTATTGGATGAGGTGAAACCTCGCATTGATTACGATGATGAGGGGAATCCAATTCGAGTCTGGGTATCTGCCCAGCAGCAAAAAGGCTTGGAGCTAGTTCAGGAAGCTATCAACGATTTAGTTGGTAAAGCGGTCAAAGAACTAACCTTGCAAATTCCTGCTTCGGCAGGACATTATCTTGGCCAGTTTTATAAACTGGATGTAATACAGCAGAAAGAGTATGACGATCTGGGGAACTGTATGATCTCTGTGCGCTTGTTAGAGGCCGATTGGCGTCGACTGGTAAAGCAGAGCCTTGGTGAAATAGAAACTTTTATCGTCGACGATGTCGTCGCATAAATTGTTATTTTAGTAATCTCGCTTAATTCATACACTATGGAGTACTAAATGGCTTGGAACGAGCCCGGTAACAAGGGTCAAGACCCTTGGGGGAAAAAAGGTGGTAACGATAAAGGACCACCTGATTTAGATGAAGTTTTTCGTAACCTTTCTAAGCGCTTTGGCGGCAAAGGTAATGGTTCTGGCGGTGGCATAAGCGCAATCAGCTTGGTTATCGTTTTGGCTATTGCTATTGTTGTTTGGGGCCTATCAGGCTTCTACACAGTTAAAGAAGCTGAGAAGGGTGTTGCACTGCGTTTTGGCGGCTATATTGGTGAAGTAGATCCTGGCCTTCAATGGAAAGCGACCTTCATTGATGAAGTCACTCCAGTGAATGTGCAAACTGTTCGTTCAATTCCAGCTTCTGGTAGCATGCTAACAGCGGATGAAAACGTAGTATTAGTTCAACTTGATGTTCAATATCGAGTGAATAATGCGAAAAATTATCTTTATAGTGTAGTCAATGCTGATGCCAGTCTGCGTGAAGCGACTGACAGTGCGTTACGTTACGTTATTGGCCACAATACGATGGACGATATCTTGACCACAGGTCGAGATAAGATCCGACGTGATACGTGGGATGAGATAGAGCGCATCATCGAAAGCTATAAGCTTGGTATTGTCGTTGTTGACGTTAACTTCTTGCCTGCTCGCCCACCTGAAGAGGTTAAAGATGCCTTTGATGACGCGATTGCAGCACAAGAGGATGAACAACGCTTTATCCGTGAAGCAGAAGCTTACTCTCGTCAGTTAGAGCCTAAGGTTCGTGGTACTGTGCAGAGAATGGATCAACAAGCCAACGCGTATCAGCAAAGAGTTACGCTTGAAGCGCAAGGTAAAGTTGCTCGTTTTGAACAGTTACTACCAGAGTACCAAATGGCGCCTGATGTCACTCGTGAACGTATGTATTTCGATACTATGGAACAAGTGATGAGTGGGACTAGCAAAGTACTTATTGACTCTAAAAGTAGCGGCAATTTAATGTATTTACCGCTAGACAAACTGATGCAAAATAGTCAGTCACAAACTTCAGTGAGTACTAAAAGCAAACCTGCACAGCCTGTAACGTCGGTGAATAGCACGACAAATAATCGCAGCATGCCTCTTGATGGTCGCCCATCAAGAGGAGATCGTACGGGGAGGAATTAAGTAATGGGTAAATTTACTGCGGTATTAATCGCTGTACTTATTGCAATCACTCTATCGTCACTTTTAGTGGTTAACGAAGGCGAGCGCGCAATCGTTTCGCGATTTGGTAAAGTCTTAAAAGATGATGGCGTTACGCGAGTTTACACTCCTGGTTTGAATATAAAGATCCCGATGCTTGATAAGGTCAAGTTTTTGGATTCTCGTGTACAAACCTTAGATGGTGCAGCGGACCGTTTTGTGACTTCAGAGAAGAAAGACCTTATGGTTGATTCTTATGTGAAGTGGCGCATCTTGGATTTTGAACGTTACTATTTGTCGACCAATGGTGGTATTAAAGCTAACGCTGAATCGCTGTTGCAACGTAAAATAAATAACGATCTTCGCACTGAGTTTGGTCGCCGTACGATTAAAGAGATCGTTTCTGGTAGCCGTGATGAACTGCAATCTGATGCGCTAAGAAATGCATCAGAAAGTGCTGCTGACTTAGGTATTGAAGTCGTTGATGTTCGCGTTAAGCAGATCAACTTGCCTGATAACGTTAGCACCAGTATTTATCAACGTATGCGTGCAGAACGTCAATCTGTTGCCAAAGAGCATCGCGCTCAAGGGCGAGAGCAGGCTGAAATCATTCGTGCTAAGACCGATGCTAGTGTGACTATTCAGACTGCAGAAGCTGAACGTAAAGCCCTGACCGTTCGTGGTAAAGGTGATGCTGAAGCGGCTAAGATCTATGCAAAAGCTTATACGAAAGATCCTGAGTTTTTCAGCTTTATGCGTAGCTTAGAAGCATATAAGTCGAGTTTCGCTGGTGATAGCAATGTGATGGTGCTTGAACCAAACAGTGAATTCTTTAGATACATGAAGAGTTCCACTGGTAAGTAATCTTATCACTCGATAAAAAAGGGCCTAACAAATGTTAGGCCCTTTTTTTGCTTTGAATATTTAATTTTATAGCCTACCGCCAATTCCTACCTATTCAGTCAACTATTCACTCATAGCAATAATAAGACAACATCTAAGAGTGTAAGTGTCTAATTTAGCAGTGTTTAAATAAGATGTTTTTTGATGTTCTATAGAGCTTGATTGCGGAACTTATTAGCCTTGATGCTTTCTTTTTATACATAATAGGCATTTAAAGCAACATAGTTAACTTAGTTCTGTGTTTTAACTATGATCTGGTTCTAATTTTTGGCTATAATGAGCTCCGCCTCTAATTTAGATTTTTAATCTCTGGCTGTAAGTCAGATTTTGAGAAACTTGATATAACAAAAATTCCAACACTCTCTGGAGACAAGTGGATGAGCAATGCGCCAGTCGATACCGGACGTCGCAGATTTCTGACCGCAGCAACCGCCGTAGTAGGTGGTGCTGGTGCCGCTGCTGTAGCGGTTCCGTTTATAAAGTCATGGAATCCGAGTGCCAAAGCGAAAGCAGCAGGTGCGCCGGTTGAAGTAAACATAAGTAAAGTCGAGCCAGGTCAACTTATTCGAGTTGAATGGCGTGGTAAGCCTGTATGGGTTGTTCGTCGTACCAAGGAGATCTTAGCGGGTCTGCCTGCTATTGATGATCAGCTTCGCGATCCCGCTTCTGTGGAACCACAGCAGCCTGCATACGCGCAGAACACCTGGCGTTCAATTAAGGAAGAGTACTTCATAGCCGTTGGCCTGTGTACTCACCTAGGTTGCTCTCCAACTTACTTACCAGATACATTTGGTGAGCAGGTAGAAGGTGTTGCATCTGGCTTCTTCTGTCCTTGTCACGGTTCTAAGTTTGATATGGCTGGTCGCGTTTTCCAGGGTGTACCTGCGCCATTGAACCTCGTCATCCCTCCACATCAGTATATTGATGATGGTACCGTGATTATCGGTGTCGATAAAGGAGCTGCGTAATGGTTAAGAATATCATTGATTGGATTGACGAACGTATTCCTATGACTGCGACGTATAATCGTCATGTCGGTCAATATGCGACGCCAACCAACTTTAACTTTTGGTACTTTTTTGGCTCATTAGCCATGCTCGTACTGGTTAACCAACTGCTTACGGGTATCTGGTTGACGATGAACTACGTGCCTACTGCGGAAGGTGCGTTTGCTTCTATTGAATATATTATGCGTGATGTCGAGTATGGTTGGTTGCTGAGGTATATGCACTCAACCGGGGCATCCGCCTTCTTTGTGGTCATCTATCTTCATATGTTCCGTGGTTTAATCTACGGTTCTTACCAGAAGCCTAGAGAGCTGTTATGGCTGTTTGGTATGCTTATCTTCCTGGTGTTGATGGCTGAAGCGTTTATGGGTTACCTACTACCTTGGGGACAGATGTCCTACTGGGGAGCACAGGTTATTATCTCATTGTTTGGTGCTATCCCTTTTATTGGTGATGATCTTACATTGTGGATCCGGGGTGACTTTGTTGTCTCTGGTGCGACTCTAAACCGTTTCTTTGCACTGCATGTTATTGCTCTGCCGCTTGTACTTGTGGTTTTGGTGTTCTTACATCTAATCGCGCTACATGAAGTTGGGTCAAATAACCCAGATGGAATCGAAATTAAGAAGAATAAGGATGAGAATGGTTGGCCTAAAGATGGTATCCCATTCCACCCATACTATACCGTCAAAGATATTATGGGCGTCGCAGGATTCCTGATTGTCTTCTGTTATGTGTTGTTCTTTATGCCTGAAGGTGGTGGTTACTTCCTTGAGGGGCCGAATTTTGAAGCGGCTAACCCGATGAAGACACCTGAACATATTGCACCGGTTTGGTACTTCACACCTTTCTATGCGATTTTGCGTGCGATTCCTGACAAGTTAATCGGCGTTATCGGTATGGGTCTTGCCATTGCGGTTCTGTTCATTCTACCTTGGTTAGATCGTTGTAAGGTTAAGTCAGTTCGCTACCGTAGCATGATCCACAAGCTGAACATTGGTCAGTTTGCCGTATCATTTATTGTATTGGGTTACTTAGGTGCAGTTCCTACAACGGAAATCCTGACTAACGTGGCACGTTTCTTTACAGTGACTTACTTTGGCTTCTTCTTACTACTGTTTATTTACAGTAAGAACGAGAAGACTAAGCCTGTACCAGAGAGGTTGACACACTAATGAAAAAATTATTGATTGCATTAGTCGCATTGGTCCCAACTTTGGCGATGGCTTCCGGTGGCGGTGCTCACCTTGAAGACGCAAACATTGACCTAAATGATCAAGCGTCGCTGCAGCGTGGTTTGGATCACTTCCAAAACAACTGTGCAGGTTGTCATAGCACTCAGTATCAGCGTTATGAAAGAGTCTCCACTGATCTTAATATTCCGCTAGATGTTATGAGCGCTAAGTATGTCCATGGTGAAGCTAAAGTGGGCGAACTTATGGAAAATGCGATTCCTGAAGTTGATGCGGCTAAGTGGTTTGGTGCTACACCGCCAGATCTAACCTTGGTTGCACGTGTTCGCGGCGAAGATTGGGTTTACTCATACCTTAAGGGCTTTTATAAAGATGAAAGCCGTCCGTTTGGTGTGAATAATACTGTTTTCCCCTCTGTTGGTATGCCGCATGTTCTGCAAGAACTTCAGGGCTTAGCCGTTAAGCAGGAAGATGGAACTTTAGTTGCGACTGGCGGAACACTCTCTGCTGAAGAGTATGACCAATACGTCCGTGATATCACTGGCTTCTTAGTTTACTCTGGCGACCCCGTAAAACTTGAGCGTGAAAGCTTAGGTTGGTGGGTGATGGGCTTCCTGTTTATTTTCTTTATTGTGGCTTACCTCTTAAAGAAAGAATACTGGAAAGATGTACACTAAGCCCTATTAAAGGGTAGAATGTATTATCCGCATATTGTAAACGGGGAGCCTTGCTCCTCGTTTGCTTTTGCATTTTTTGCTTTTTGATTTGTGAAACCGGAGGGTATCAATGGCTGTCGCTGCCAACAAACGCTCAATCATGACCCTGTATTCAGGCGCCGATGACCTTTATAGTCATCAAGTACGTATCGTTCTTGCTGAGAAAGGAGTAACGGTTGACGTGCTGCAGGTTGATCCAAATGAGATCCCTGAAGATTTGATCGAGCTTAACCCGTACAACACTGTGCCAACATTGGTAGACAGAGAGCTAGTACTTTATAACTCTCGCATCATTATGGAATACCTAGATGAGCGTTTTCCTCATCCTCCATTAATGCCTGTTTATCCGGTTTCACGTGGCCAAACTCGTCTTTGGATGCACCGCATCGAAGAAGATTGGTATGCACTTGTAGAGCGTATTAGAAAAGGCGACCGTGCTGAAGCTGCTCGTAAAGAGTTGACTGAAAGCTTAACGGCTATTGCCCCTATCTTCGGTGAAGTGCCTTACTTTATGAGCGAAGAGTTTGGTTTAGCTGATTGTTATTTAGGCCCACTATTGTGGCGTCTACCTGTGTTGGGTATCGAACTTGATAGCCGTGCAGCAAAAGACATTAAAGGTTACATGACTCGTTTGTTCGATCGTGAATCCTTTAAAGCTTCTTTAACAGAGACTGAGCGCGAAATGCGCATGGGTATCTAATGAAAGAGCTGACTCCGAATCGTCCATACTTGTTGCGGGCTTATTATGACTGGTTGATGGATAACCAGTTAACGCCCCATGTTGTTGTTGACGCTTATGTGCCTGGCACACAAGTACCACAACAATATGTTAAAGATGGTCAAATTGTACTTAATATTACTGAAAGTGCTGTAGGTAACCTACAAATCACTAATGAGTTTATTGAGTTCAGTGCACGTTTTGGTGGTGTACCTCAGCAGGTGTTGCTGCCTATGGCTGCAATTGTTGCTATCTACGCCAGAGAAAATGGCGCTGGTACGGTTTTCGATTTAGAAGAGTCGTACCAAATAGATGACGCTGAAGAGACAGGACTTTCTGTAGTGAAAGAGCCTGTGGTTGAAATCAGCGAGCCTGAAGAGACTAAAGAAGAGGTTAAGGAACCTAAACGCCGTGGTCATTTGACCTTGGTAAAATAGGTTGTCACCTGCGAAGAAAGCCAGTCATTGACTGGCTTTTTTATTAGAAAAAATTCAGTGTTACGAATGTAATCGCATTACTTATCTACTCATTATTAGTGGTTAAAATGTACCTCTATGGGGTGTTTGTTTTTATCATTAGAATCGTGAGTGACATCCGTATACGCCTTGAATAATCTCATTTTTAAATGAATAACGGGCTTACGTGATTTTATTGGCATAACACGCCGTATCGCCTATCTATTCCACTCTGACAAGTGAAGATCCACTAGCACTGTGATAGCATCAGCGCCCAACTATACTAAACCAATACAAAGTGATGTTTAGCGCGGTTTTCCGCAGGGTTACCGGAACTCTTTCGCCATAGATGTTGCAAGTGAAATACAGGCCCACGGCGCTCCTATGATCTTAATGATCGATAACTACGACTCTTTTACATACAACTTGGTGCAGTACTTCCAACAACTGGATCAAGACATCACGGTTAGGCGCAATGATGAGATAACCCTAGCGGAAATTGAGTCTCTCAATCCTAGTCATATTGTTATTTCCCCTGGTCCCTGCACGCCAAATGATGCGGGATTATCCCTTGCCATTATTAAGCATTTCGCGGGTGAATTACCTATTTTGGGTGTGTGCTTAGGCCACCAAGCTATTGCCCAAGTATTTGGCTCAAAGGTGGTGAAAGCGAAGCGAGTCATGCATGGAAAGACCAGTAAAATAGCGCATTCAGGGAAAGGTCTATTTACGAGCCTGAATAACCCGCTAACAGTCACGCGATATCACTCTTTATTAATTGATGCCGTCCCTGCCGGTTTTGTATTAGATGCTTGGTACGATGATCCGTTACATGGGCGTGAAATAATGGCTATGAGTTGTCCAGAGCAGAAAATATATTCAGTTCAGTTTCATCCAGAATCAATTTTGACAGAGCAGGGGCATAACTTGTTAGCCAATTTTATCGAAATTACTTAAGTTGCTACTATCTGTTACAAAATTAACTGCGTTTTAAACTAATCCCGTTGGTAAAGTGTGATATAAAAGTCCGCAAAATACTAATACCAACCAGTATAAAGATTTGATCGCTCAGCGAGAGTTTAGCGGCTCTGAGGTAAGGCAACGAGTGAAGAACATAGTTATTACTACGTTTTAGCTTGTTAACGCAGCATCAGAGCCGCTAAAACTCGCCAATATGGAGTGTTTTTGGCCTCCTACTTCTGTGTTGAATGAACTCATAAGGGAACAACCATTATGTCATTCATTCGCCTTGAATTAGTTCGCCAAAAAACACTCTGAGTAGATCAACTTCTTATACCGATTGGTATATAATAAAAGGGATTGATAATGAAAAACGTCATTCGTCATATCGGATTGAGTGCTCTAACAGTCGCTATTTTAGCGGGTTGCTCATCGACTAACACCACTGTTGCACCTGAGCTCACTTCCGCTACAAATGTTGTAGCATTGTCAGCGCCTCCGCAAGTTGACCAAGCACTTACGCTTAATCAGATTATGGCAAATCCAGATTGGATGGGATTACTTGCAAAAGGGGCCTACTGGAGTGACGATAGCCAATCTATCTACTTTTCTCGCCAAGCCCATGGCAAGCCAACTAAAAATTACTATCAACAAGATAGCAAGGGTTCAGCAGCCAACGAGCTTGCGTTAAATCAGCTTCATGCAGCCGATCAAGAATACGGTGTGCTAGATAATGATAAGACGCGTAAAGCCTATCTCTATCAAGGTAACTTGTTTGTAAAAGATCTCGGTTCAAAAGCCATCACTCAACTTACCCGCCAAAATACCAATGTTGATGGTGTCCGCTTTTTGAACAATGGTGATATTGCCTATTGGCAAGGTGATAATATTTTTAAAATTCACCGTGATTCAGGTTTATCCGAGCAGATAGCCAATATCAAAATGGCACCCATGCCTAAAGGTGTGCAAGATCCTTCAAGCTATATCGCCAAACAGCAACATCGCCTTATTGAATATGTTGCACTGCAGCAAAGCAACGCCAAGTCTAAGCAGCAGTATAAAGAAGCTTTAGTTAACGCAGATCCTACTATGGCAGCCAAGACATGGTATTTAGGTGATACTGAAGTGGTCACCGAGCTGAGCTTATCTCCTGACGGACGGTATGTATTGTTGTCACTGCGTGACAAAGATTACAGCTGGCGTTCAGAGCACGACATCATGCCGAACTATTTAGGTAAAGACGGTTATGTCGACGCAGTACCTGCCCGCGCACGTGTTGCCGAAGATACCCCTCCAGGTGAGCGTATGGTTATTCTTGACCTACAAACTCACACCAAAAAAGACGTTACTATTGAAGGCCTGACGGGTTTTGATGAAGACGTACTTGCGTCAGTTAAGGCAGAAAATGCCAAGGCTAAAGGTGAAAGCTATATCAGCGAAAAGTCACCGCGTAAAATACAACGCATTCAAGATTGGGGATGGTCACAAAGTGCTATCCAATGGCAAGCTTCAGGCGATAAAGTCGCGGTTATGCTTGAAGCTATAGATAATAAAGATCGTTGGATAGCGACGGTTGATTTAAGTAAAGGCAGTTTGAAAACCGAACATCGCCTGCATGATGATGCGTGGATTAACTACAACTTTAACCAGTATGGTTGGTTGCCCAATAGCGATAGCCTGTATTACCTTTCTGAAGAGACGGGTTATTCACACCTGTACCTAAAAGCCAGTGGCGAAAAAGCTACAGCGCTGACGCAAGGTCAATATGTGGTAAGTGATATTACATTGGGCCCCAAAGCACAGTTTATCTACTACAAGGCAAACAAGAGCCATCCGGGCATCGATAATGTTTATCGGGTAGAGATTGCAACAGGTAAAGACGAGCAACTAACGCAGTGGCAAGGTCAGCTCGATTATAGTTTGAGCCCTGATGGTACGCAGTTACTGCTCAGTGCTTCTACTCGTACAAAACCTGCAGAGCTTTTTGTACAACCTGTTGGCGGCGCGATAAAACAGCTGACTGATTATACGAGTGATGCATTTAAAAACTATGCATGGCAAGCACCAGAAGTCGTTACTGTTCCATCAACTCATGGTGCTGGCGAGGTGTATGCTCGTGTTTATTTGCCGCAAGGATATAGCAAAGACAATGCTGACAAGTATCCGGCTGTGATCTTTAACCACGGTGCGGGTTATTTGCAAAATGCTCACTACGGCTTCTCTGGCTACTTCAGAGAGTTCATGTTCCATAACCTACTTGCTCAACAGGGCTACGTGGTCATGGATATGGATTATCGCGGTTCAAAAGGCTACGGTCGAGATTGGCGTACAGCAGTATACCGTCAGATGGGAACCCCTGAAGTTGAAGATCTTAAAGACGGTGTCAGCTGGATGGCAGCTAATGCTAATGTCGATGCTGGTAAAGTGGGGACCTATGGTGGTTCTTACGGTGGCTTCTTAACGTTTATGGCGCTATTTAATGAGCCTGAATTGTTCCAAGCTGGCGCGGCACTGCGTCCGGTGACTGATTGGGCTCACTATAATGCACCGTATACCTCTAACATCTTAAATACGCCAGATGTTGACCCTATCGCTTATGAGCGTAGCTCGCCAATTGAGCATGCTGCAGGATTACAAAAGCCATTGTTGATTATGAGCGGTGTGTTAGATGACAATGTATTTTTCCAAGACAGCGTTCGTTTAGTACAACGTTTGATTGAGCTTGAAAAGCCGATGTTTGAGACTGCAATCTATCCGGTAGAACCTCATGGTTTCCGTCAGCCATCGAGCTGGTTAGATGAATACCGCCGTATTCATAAACTGTTTGAGCAAGAGCTTAAATAACGTTATTCCAGACAATAAAAAGGCTCCCATCGGGAGCCTTTTTTGTTTTGGTATTCAGTGCTATAACGCGATATTAGCCTTGTGGGCTATTTTCGCTGCGACGACTGCGGCGTTGCCCTGATAACGGCGCAGATCCAGGCTTGCTTGATCGGCTATGTCTTGGGTTTTTATCCGTAGGCTTATGGCCACGCGCCGCTTCTCCGCTGCGTTGTCCATCTTTATGTTCAACCTTACCCGCACCATCTTGTTGGCTGCGGTTAGCAGGCTTGGCACTTGAATTAGAACGTCTTTGGTTGGTGCCACGAGGGCTACTGTTACGCGGACCTTTGTTTTGTCCGTGAGATTTACCAGTCAAATCGGTCTCTGGCAGAGTATGGGTAGGTTCTAAACCTTCAATAACTCTACGTTCTAAATTTTGCTTGATCAGTATTTCGATATCACGCAGCAATTTAACTTCATCATCGCTAACCAGTGATACAGCTTGACCAGTAGCACCTGCACGGCCTGTACGTCCAATACGGTGAACATAATCCTCAGGTACATTTGGCAGGTCGAAGTTGACAACTTGAGGCAGCTGATCGATATCAAGGCCACGAGCAGCAATATCGGTTGCGACTAAAATGCGTACATCGCCATTCTTAAATTCAGCCAGTGCTTTAGTACGTGCTCCTTGGCTTTTATTGCCATGGATGGCTGCTGCAGTAATGCCTTTAGCCTCGAGACTTTTAGCCAAACGGTTTGCACCATGTTTAGTTCGGCTAAAAACCAAGACCTGTTGCCAGTCATTTTGCTTAATAAGCTGAACCAGAACGGCTGCTTTTTGGCCTTTATCGACCGGGCAGATCCACTGGGTTACAGTATTGGCTGTGGCGTTGCGAGGTGTTACTGAGATTTCTACCGGATTGTTGACTAAGCCTTTAGCTAACTTACGAATATCATCAGAGAAAGTCGCAGAGAACATTAAGTTTTGACGCTTAGCGGGTAGCGCGGCAATAATCTTCTTAATATCGTGAATAAAGCCCATATCTAGCATACGGTCAGCTTCATCTAGTACTAAGACTTCAAGCTGGCTAAAGTTGACGGCGCGTTGGTTATAAAGATCAAGCAGGCGACCTGGAGTCGCGACTAGGATGTCAACACCACGACTAAGCTTTGATATTTGTGGGCCAATGCCGACACCACCAAAAATAACCGCTGATTTTAGAGGCAGATTTTTACCGTAAACTTCTACACTTTCACCCACTTGAGCCGCGAGTTCGCGCGTCGGGGTTAATACTAATGCTCGCACTTGTTTTGCTGGAGCTTTGGTGCCTTTTGAAAGAATCTCTAACAGTGGCAATGTAAAGCCAGCTGTTTTGCCTGTCCCGGTTTGGGCGGCGGCCATAACGTCTTTACCTTCAAGCACCGCTGGAATTGCCTGTGCTTGAATTGGAGATGGAGTGTCATAGCCTTTGCTAGCGACAGCTTTCAAAATTTGGGCTGATAAGCCCAGTGAAGCAAAACTCATAGATTGGTCTCATTTCGGCCAGCCAAGCTGGCGTAAAGCGCGCTGACTGCTGTTATAGGAGGGCCGGCTAATGCTGGCGGGCGTGCAGCTTACAGGATCTGCCCAAAAAGCGCCATTTAATAAACAATAGCGCTATTATCTTCATCGTTTAGAGTATGGCAGTGAATAGCCGTTTTTGAACGGGAGTATAGGGTAATGATTACCCACTTAGCTGCTGGGAAAACAGCCTAATTGAGTTAAAGTTCTCAGTTGTGTGATTTTTAGTCGCTTAAAAGATGTTGTTTCGAGTCCGCACGTGTTAATCTCGCGCCCCTGAAAGTTTATCTATCGACTGCAACTCAAACTTAGCCAATCGCTTTTGGTCTATTTAAGGTGTATTCCTTGCTACAAGCCATTATTAATTATCATAAAGATGATGAACAACATTGGGTTGCAGAGTTAGCTTGTGGTCATAACCAGCATGTGCGTCATCGTCCACCGTGGGAAAGCCGTGGTTGGGTGACAAGCATTCGCGGGAGAAAATCTATGCTCGGGTATCAACTCACATGTCAACTATGTGAATTCGACATGGTAGACAAACTGAAGTGATAGCTTAATAGGCGAATTGATTAGTCAGACATATTATTAACGACTATGATTTGGCATGGCAATTACGCGCTATTACGCTGAAAGAATATTGAAGGTAGCAGCAAAGCAATGGCGGTTGCTGTTACTTATGATTGAGCTAAATCATTAACGCATTAAGCTCAAAGTATTACGATTATTGTTAGGAAAATAAGTAACATGACACAAACAAAGAAGTATGATTTTCGCGTTGTTGAAGATAAAACAACTTGGACTGGCCAGATCACTCGTCGTCAATCAGCTAGAAAAATAGTGGTATCAAAAACCCAAAAAGGTTTTGCTACTGAAGCTGAAGCGATAGCGTGGGGCGAAACTGAGCTGAAATCATTCTTAGAGAACCTTGTTAAGCGTAACGAACGTAAAGCTATAGCGCGTGACGAGCGTAATAAAGCGGCTGACGCTAAAGAGCTTGCTGCTGATGTATGGCGCAGTGCTCGTGACGAAAAGAGAGCATCTGAGAGTGATTCCGCAGACGAAAACCTTGATTACGGCTCAGACGCCGAGCGTTAATTGAGACGCTAACTTGCCAAGTGTTATTACACTTATCTTAGGCAAAAAATAAAATTAACCGCGATAAGCTTAGCTTTCGCGGTTTTTTTGTGCTTAAAAAGCTAACTATTATGGCGAATGATGTTGAGTCATCGTCGCCCTTTTATTGATCTAGCTCAATTTTTGTGAGTCTCATAGCAAATACGTCACTGGCGTTTTATTCCGCGTTTAATGCCTGCGATACTAGCCATCCTTTATGCCTCAACATTAATATTTTTTAGGCTACGGAACTTACACTTAAATGCAGTCCTCTTAAGTACTGCCTTCTTGGTGACGGCCTTCAGGCGTCTTACTCTTACTCCGTTAATTTATTAAGCTTATCTGTCAAGTACAGTAAACCTGGGATCCAATGGATAAAACCGTAGAGAAACAACTCACTCACTGGCTCAAACAGCAAAAATCAGCCTGTGGTTATTACCTCAATGTATCGATTTTCTTCGGGGTGCTAACCGGCATAAGTTTGATGTGTCAGGCATGGCTCATTGCCACCATATTACAAGGCATCATTATCGATGAGCTGCCTAAGGCAGCCTTTAGTGACCATTTTTGGTTACTGTTGCTGCTCACTATTGTTAGAGGTGTATTGGCATTTGCTAGAGAGCGTTCAAGTTTTAAAGCGGGTGCGCTGCTACGGGTGCATATGCGCGCTGCGGTACTGGATAAGTTGGCCGCATTAGGGCCTGCTTTTATTCAAGGTAAACCTGCTGGCAGTTGGGCGAGCATTGTGCTTGAGCAGGTGGAAGACTTACAAGATTTCTACGCACGTTATTTGCCACAGATTGTTCTGGCAGGCTTTATTCCACTGATTATTTTAATGGCTGTATTCCCGGTCAATTGGGCGGCAGGGATTATTTTACTCGCGACCGCACCGCTTATCCCGATGTTCATGATTTTAGTGGGAATGGGGGCCGCGGATGCCAACCGTAAAAACTTTGGTGCCCTAGCTCGTTTAAGTGGTCACTTTATGGATAGGCTGAAAGGCTTGTCGACCTTGAAGCTGTTTAATCAAGGTGCCAAAGAAGCTAAGGCGATTGAGAAAGCGTCAGAAGAGTTCAGAGAACGCACCATGTCGGTTCTGCGAATGGCGTTTCTCAGTTCAGCAGTGCTTGAGTTCTTTGCCGCGGTATCGATTGCGGTCTTGGCGGTGTATTTTGGTTTCAGTTATTTAGGCCATTTGGATTTTGGTCATTACGGTACCTCAATCAGCTTATTTACCGGTCTATTTATTCTTATTCTCGCGCCAGAGTTTTACCAACCACTGCGAGATATGGGCACCCATTATCATGCTAAAGCACAGGCGATTGGCGCTGCAGAAGAGCTAATGGCTCTGCTTGACCATCCAGAAGCAAACGCGGGTCAAAAAATGGGTACGGGTGATGAACTTGAGGCTGAGATTAGTATTGAAGCCATTGATCTTAAAGTTTATAGCGTCGATGGCACCGAGCTGCTTGGACCGATTAGTTTTACGTTGCAGCAAGGTGAGCATTTAGCCGTCGTAGGGGCTAGCGGTGCGGGTAAAACAAGTTTGCTTAGTGCCTTATTAGGCTTTTTGCCGTATCAAGGCCAGCTTAAGGTTAATGGTATTGAGTTGCGCCAATTACCGATGTCGCAGTGGCGTAAAAAATTGGCATGGCTTGGGCAGGAGCCACAACTGTTTTGTGGCACTGTGCGTGAAAATGTCGCGCTAGGACAGTTAGCACAAGACCAAGCATTGTCAGATGATGCTATTAAGGCATTGTTAGCCCAAGCGCACATTCTCGATTTTATTGAATCGCAACCGCTAGGGCTAGACCATCCTATACAAGAACAAACGGCAGGCTTGTCTGTTGGGCAAGCCCAACGTATAGCACTCGCTAGAGCGCTAGCGCAGCAGCCTAAACTATACATATTAGATGAACCTACCGCGAGTCTAGACAGCTTAAGCGAACAAGCTGTACAAGCGACGTTAGCTGATGCGATGCAAGCAACGGGTTGTCTAATGGTGACTCATCGGTTGGAATCATTAAGTTCGATGGACAGAGTATTAGTGATGGAGAATGGCTTATTGGCACAGCAAGGTACATTTGCTGAGCTTTCAGCGGCTGAAGGGGTATTTAAGCGAATGTTACTTGAGTCAGCGCCTGTTGATATTGAGCTCGCGACGAAGACGGAGGGAGAGCTGTAATGAAAGCGCTATTACCTTACATTAAACGATTTAAAAGCCAATGGTTCATGATGTTTATCGGACTGTTTTTAAGCGTGACCACAATGATGGCTGGTCTTGGCTTATTAGCGCTTTCCGGTTGGTTCTTATCCGCTGCAGCGGTTGCTGGGCTCACCGTTGTTACGGCGCAGATGTTTAACTATTTTACGCCTGCTGGTGGTGTTCGTTTGTTATCGATTGTTCGCACTGCGAGCCGTTATGGCGAACGATTAGCCACTCACGAGGCAACATTTAGTTTATTAACCGATCTGCGTTGTTGGGTGTGGAATAAGCTGATGCCGCTGAGTGCTAAAAACCTGCAGGGGATCCGCCGAGGAGACTTACTTAATCGGCTAGTGGCAGATATCGATACGTTAGATCATCTTTACTTGCGCTTGCTTACACCGCTACTAGCTTCATTATTGATGCTAGTTGGGCTGTATTTCTTTATTTCATGGTTTGATGCAAAACTGGCGGCCACACTCTGTAGCATATTATTGGCAGTATGGTTGCTTCTGCCAACGGTATTTTACTTTCTCGGTCGTAAACCAGGTATCGCCCAGCTCGAAACTAAGCGCGAGTTACGGGTGCAGTTACTCGAGTACTTGCAAGGCCAAGCCGAGTTAACCTTATTTGGTGCACAAGGGCTGTATCGCCAGCGCTTAAACGGTGCTGAAAGCTTAATGATCGCCAGTCAGAATCGAATGAATCGGGTGACGGCACTCAGTCAAGCATGTCTCATCTTCTGTCATGGTTTTGCGGTGCTAGTCATGCTGTACATGGCTGCAGCGGGAGTAGGGGAGTCTGTACCGCCAGGGCCAAAACTGGCAATGATTGTATTTATAACGATGGCGACCATTGAGATGATGATGCCATTAGCTGGGGCATTTCAGCACCTTTCCGCTTGTAGCTCAGCAGCAACCCGACTTAATCAAGTGGTAGAGCAAACCCCAGAGGTCACTTTTGCAGAAGATAATCATCTGCAAGTCAGTGAGGGCAGTGTTGAATTATTCAATATCGATTTTGGTTATGACCCTGAGCACAGCGTACTGCAACAACTTAACTTCGTCATTCCAGCGGGGGCCAAGGTCGCTTTACTGGGGCAAACGGGTTGTGGGAAGTCGAGTTTATTGTCATTGATTACTCGGGAGTGGTTACCACAAAATGGCCAAGTGATATTGGATGGGCGTGACGCGAGTGCTTATTCTGAGGACGCTCTACGCAAATCAATGTCGGTCGTGAGCCAACGTATCTATCTATTTAGCGGCACCTTAAGAGAGAACTTAGCTATCGCATTGGATAACGCTAGCCGTAAAGATGACGATAAGTTGATTGCGGTGTTAGAAAAAGTCGGCTTAGGGGTCTTACTACAAGGTGATAAGCCATTAGACAACTGGATTGGTGAGGGTGGTCGGCAGTTATCGGGTGGCGAGCAGCGCAGAATTGGCGTGGCTAGAGCACTGCTTAGAGATGCGCCTATGTTACTGCTTGATGAGCCAACAGAAGGGCTCGATAAGAAAACAGAGCGAGAGATTTTAGCACTATTGTTTGCGTTTGCGAGTGATAAAACGGTATTGATGATCAGCCATCGTTTAACGGCAATGGCGAGAATGGACACGATTCATTTGATGGAACAAGGTAAAATCCGTTGTTCTGGGAATCATCAACAACTACTCGCAAGCGATAGCTATTATGCCAGCTTATATCAAAAAATAGCATAAGCGGCTGAACGATTCGATTCTGCAGTGCTACGCCTTGTTATTGTGGCGTGGATATATTTTTAGTATTTTAATTCAGTAGTTTAGGGCTGGATTTCAGCAGCTGATTGGTATCGTGTGACAGCGATATAAAATGGCATGATCGCATTCGTGGTCACATTGTTCGTTTTTATAGCTAGAAAATCAGGTGGTGTCTGCTAATGAATGAAACTGCTTTAGCCTGGATTGGTCTTAAATCGTGTGTCGTAATGGATGCTCGTGAGAGTGAGCAGAAAGTTTCGTTACAATGATGCTTAAGTTCATAGTCTTGTACTTATGATCTGGCCATCGTATGCCGCGTTAATGATATTGAGAGAGCGCTTTGGTTGGAAAGAAGACATAAAAAAGCCAGATTGAAAATCTGGCTTTTTTTATCGTAATATTAACAATTAAGGCTGTTCTACCTTAGAACATTACTCGTCACTATCACCTAAAGACAATAGTGTGGCATTGCCACCTATCGCGGTGATGTTGTTAGTGCGTGTTTTCTCGGTTATAAAGCGCGTAAGGTAGTGTGGCCCCCCTGCTTTAGGACCTGTGCCAGACAACCCTTGACCACCAAAGGGTTGAACACCGACGACAGCACCAATTTGGTTACGGTTAATATAAACGTTACCGACATTAACTTTGCCTGCTAATTCAAGCGCATGACCTTCGTTACGGCTGTGAATTCCTAACGTGAGACCAAATCCAGTTGAGTTGATCTCATCGATAACTTTATTGAGCTCCGATGCCTTGTAACGGATCACGTGCAAAATCGGCCCAAAGTGCTCTTTATCAAGCTGCTTGATTGAATCGATTTCAATGGCCGTTGGCGCAACAAAGTAACCATTTTCGGTACCCGCAGGTAACTCCATCTGCTTAATTAGAGTACCGACTTGTTTGATATGGTCGATGTGAGCGTTAAGGTTTGCTGCAGACGTGGCGTCAATTACTGGACCAACGTCTGTTTTCACTGAACTTGGGTCACCAATGGTAAGCTCTTCCATTGCGCCTTTCATTACATCAAGCACGCGATCAGCAACATCCGCTTGCAAGAACAGCACCCGCAGCGCAGAGCAACGTTGGCCTGCACTGGTGAAAGATGCCGACACTATGTCGTTAACCACTTGCTCTGGTTGCGATGTGGAATCCACTACCATAGCATTCTGTCCACCGGTTTCAGCAATCAAAGGAATAATCGCCCCTTCTCGCATGGCTAGCGTGCGGTTAATCAGTTTTGCTGTACCTGTAGAGCCGGTAAAGCAAACACCACCGATACGGTCATCGCTGGTAATTGCTGAACCAACGGTTGCCCCTGTACCCGGCAGAAACTGCAGCACATCTTTCGGAATACCCGCTTCGTGAGCGAGCTGTACCGCGCGGTAACCGACGATAGACGTTTGTTCTGCAGGTTTAGCGACAACAGTGTTACCCGCCGCTAGCGCTGCTGCTGCTTGGCCTATGAAGATAGCCAAGGGGAAGTTCCATGGGCTAATACAGACAAAGATCCCGCGGCCCTGAAGGAATAACTCGTTAATCTCGCCAGTTGGGCCAGGAAGTCGCTCGGGTTGAGCCATCATCTTCTTAGCTTGTACGGCATAGTAACGACAGAAATCAACGGCTTCACGCACTTCATCGATACCGTCTTGAATACTCTTCCCTGCTTCACGAGTACAAAGTGCAATCAGCTCTTCACGGTTATCTTCAATTAGGTCGGCAAGCTTCAGCAGTGCAGTGGCTCGCACCTCGACAGGGGTAGCACACCAGCTTGGAAATGAAGCCGCAGCGCCTGTAAGGGCTTGTTCAATAGCATGGTTGTTAGCGAAGGCGACCTTACCAACGACCTTAGAGGTATCAAATGGGCTAACAATCTCTTTAATGTCACCACTTAAGGTTTCGCCGTTGACTATTGGGCCAGCAGACCAAGTGTGGTTTTTATACTTTTCTATTGCCGCCAAAAAAGGAGTCGATTCTGACATGATGTTCAGGTTGAGGCCTTTCGAGTTTTGACGCTCAGTACCGAATATGTTGGCAGGTAAAACAATTCTGTTGTTAGCTAGAGTTTTGTAGCCCTTTAGCGTTGACAGTGGATGTATCACCAACGACTCAATCGGCGTTTTAGGATCGACAAGTTTATGTACAAACGACGTATTTGCGCCGTTCTCTAGTAAGCGGCGCACTAAATAAGGCAGTAGGTCTTTATGGGCACCCACTGGCGCATAGATACGTACCGTCTTAACGCCACGTTCTGCCAATAGCGTATCGAAAAGCTCTTCTCCCATACCATGTAAGCGTTGGAATTCATAATTTCGGTCACCTGCCATATCGGCTATTGAAGCAACCGTTTGGGCGTTATGACTGGCAAACTGTGGGTAGATAGCGCCGCGTGTGGCATCAGACAATAAGTATCTTGCACAGGCAAGATATGACACGTCGGTGCTCGCTTTACGGGTATAAAGAGGGTAACCCGCTTCGCCATTTTCCTGGGACCATTTAAGCTCGCTATCCCAGTAGGCACCTTTAACTAAACGTAGTGGAATTTCATCGCCTTGGTCTTTCGACAGACGAGTTAACCAGCACAACACTGGTAGCGCACGCTTAGAATAAGCTTGAACGACAATACCCAGTAGACCCCAGCCTTTTGCTGCATCTGAATTATAAAGGCGTTGGAATAGTTTTAATGAAAGCTCAAGGCGATCCATCTCTTCTGCATCAATAGAGATACCGACTCTAAGAGAGCGAGCTTGCTTGATAAGTAATATCAGCGTGTCATATAGCTCTGTTAAGACTCTATCTTCGTTGGCGACTTCGTAACGAGGATGTAGCGCCGAGAGCTTAATTGAGATCGTTGGGCGAGGGGATTTACTTTCGTCATACTCTAGCCCGCCGATCGTTGCGATAGCACTAGAGTACTCATCGAAATATTTTTGCGCATCTTTTTTAGTTAAGGCTGCTTCACCTAACATATCGTAGCTGTGCGTATAACCAAGCTTACGTTTGTCGACACTATTTTTGAGCGCCTCTTTTACGTTGCGGCCAAGTACAAATTGTTTACCCATTATTTTCATCGCCCCAAGCATGGCTTGGCGGATAACAGGTTCACCCATTTTATTGACTAAGCGGTTAAGTAGCTTACTTGGTTTGCCGTTGATTTGTTTGTCGAGTTTGACGATTTTACCGGTAAGCATCAACCCCCAAGTCGAGGCGTTGACCAAGAGTGAGTTACTCTTGCTCAGATGTTCATCCCATTGAGCGCCTGAGAGTTTATCTTCAATCAGGGCATCAGCGGTTGCTGCATCAGGAATACGCAATAAGGCTTCAGCAAGACACATTAAAATAATGCCCTCTTGTGTTTCTAAGCTATATTGCTGTAAAAATGCATCAATACCGACCATAAGGCCTTTTTTGTCGTATTGACGTACTTTATTCACTAATTCGTATGCACGATTTGTCACACGATCGATCTCTTCTTTGCTGGACGGAACCAGTTTTATCAATTCTGATAAATATAGTTCTTCATCAACAATGTAATTATTGCTGATCGCGTTGAACAGTTCGTTGAGATCGGCTGAGTCATAACGACCAGCTAGTACTTCACTCGCTTTGAACATATTAATAACTTCCATCTTGGCCGAAGGTATATTGCAGGGATGTTTAATGCGACAAGATCTTTGTTGTTATCTTTTTGTATACAATCTAAGGCCTCCGCGCGGGTGATTGTACCTGTAAAATGTGATAAGGGACACCTTTGCGTAAGGGAGTGTGATCTTTGTTTGATTTTTAGAGGGTGGGGTGCGTGCTAGGCCCCAGTGGGTAAGGGGGGAAGGCTAGAAAATAAAAAGCCAGTGTTTAAAAACACTGGCTAAAGAACTAAAAATACCAGGTTAGTATTTACCAGTGATTTTTAGGCTTACGCTGTGGTCGTGGTAAGTAAACTAAAATAATGCCCAATAACAGGCCGCCAGCGGCGATAAAGCCACCTTGTTGCCACATTTGAAAACGTTCATTACTTTGTATATTTGCCAGTTTTGCCTGAGCGCTATCGCGTTCTTGGCTAGCACTTGCTAGTGATTTTTGTGCTTGAGCGAGTTGCGTCTTAATCTGGCTTAACTCTTGTACACTCGAATCTGTTGTCGTGAGTGCGTTAGTTAAGTCAGCTTTAGTTTGCACTAGCTCTGCTTGCACCAAGGGTAATTGTTCACGCAAGCTTACAGCTGAGCTGAGTAGCTTAGTTTGAACCCAGCCTTCACGATCCTTATGATCGATTATCTTGCTGTAGTCACCTTGAGTTTCACCTAATAAAGTTATCTTCTGACCCGCTTCTACACTGCCCAAAATCCGAAACTGGGTACCCGGTCCGCCATGGAGATAGATAAAAACATCATCAGAGATGTAACTTGTTTGGTTTGCCGCAAATAAAGAGGGGGAAAGTAATAACGCTCCCACAATAGTTAGAATTTTTAACACCAATCTATTCTCATCAATGAAATTTAGCCAACATGCTATGGATTTAGAGGACTTAATGCAAGTAGCATTAAGGGAGATAAAACGCAAAAAGGGAGCTTGATACAAATATTATCAAACTCCCTTAAGGAATCGCAGTACTTTTCGGTGCAATAAAGCTCAGTATTTAGCTAAAAATACCTTTAATCATGAAGAAGATCATGATTGATAGCGCGGCACCAGCGGGTAGGGTTACCACCCAAGAAACAACAATATTACGCACTACGCCAATATTGATTGCAGCGATACCACGAGCCATACCGACACCTAACACCGCACCCACTAGGGTTTGTGTGGTTGAGATGGGTAGACCAGTACCCGATGCTATCACCACCGTTGAAGCTGCTGCCAGCTCCGCCGCGAAACCACGACTTGGTGTCAGGTGAGTAATATTCTTACCGATGGTTTGCATTACACGCTTACCAAAGATAGCTAGACCCAAGACAATACCTACAGCACCCAGCGGTAGAATCCACCAAACAAGAGGCGCTTCACTGCTGATCTCACCACCACTGTTAACGATTGAAACAACAGCGGCTAGCGGGCCAATAGCGTTTGCTACGTCATTTGAGCCGTGCGCAAATGCCATACAACATGCGGTTACAACCATTAAGATTGCAAAAACTTTCTCAACGTTGCCAAACTGGGTTTGACGATCCGCTTTACTGTCCATTTTTAGGCGCTTGATGGCAATCATGCCAGCAATACCCACTAATGCTGCAATCGCGAGAGCCAAAGAGTAGGCTTCGAAGTTATCAAAGTGCAAACCAACATGTTTAAGACCTTTCTTGATGGTAACCAATGCCATTACAAAACCAGCAAGAGCCATATAGAAAGGAACATAACGTTTAGCATTTTCAAGTGGATTCGAGGTATTAAAGATAAGCTTTTGGACACTTTGGAATATCATAAAGGCGATAAAGCCCGATATTGCCGGCGTGACGACCCAAGAACCTACGATACCTCCTACTTTCCCCCACTCGACGGCGTCAGCGCTCACACCTACTGCTGCGAAACCAACAATGGCACCAACAATAGAGTGAGTTGTCGAAACCGGCCAGCCGAGTGCTGAAGCAGCAATAAGCCAAATGCCAGCAGCTAGCAAAGACGCTATCATGCCATAAACCAGAAGCTCAGGCTGTTCCATAAAGAAAGTTGAATCAATAATGCCTTTACGAATTGTACTGGTGACTTCGCCACCGGCTAAATACGCTCCTGCAAACTCAAAAATCATTGCGATAATAATCGCTTGTTTAATTGTAATCGCATTGGAACCTACAGAGGTTCCCATTGCATTGGCTACATCATTTGCGCCAATACCCCAAGCCATTAAAAAACCAAATAGAGCTGCCATGCCAATAAGCCATGGGCCGTTGGTGACTAATACATCAACCATGTTATTACCTTGATAATCTTTTGATTAGACGCGAGCTAACATCAGCTCTAGGCGGGAACCGACTCGTTCGGCAAGATCTGCCAAGTCACCAACCCACTCAATTATCTTGTAGAGGAACATTACATCTACAGGGTTAAAATCAGATTCGATAGCCAAAAGTTGTCTACGTATCTTAATTTGTAAAACATCAGTGTCATCTTCGATAGAGTCAAGTTCACTGATCATTTTTGCCACAAGATCCACTTCACGGCCTCTAAAACCTGTTTCTAGTAGGTCGTCGAGTTCGTTAATTGCTTGCTTTGATAACGCAACTGCATCAAGACAGCGTTGTAAATAAGCAATGAAGGATTCTTGGATTGCATGGGGGATGACGAGCTCTCGGCCAATAACTCGACCGGAAATGTCTTTCGCTTTGTTAGCGATCTTATCTTGCTGGGTGAGTAGCTCCAGTAAGTCAGTACGCTCAACGGGCATAAACAAACCACCAGGCAGAGTTAAGCGGATTTCACGTTTTAGTGAATCTGCTTCTTGCTCAGTCAAGCTTATTTGTTGACGCAGTTGAACAGCTTTGTCCCAGTCACCTGAGGCTGTAGCTTCGAAAAATGGGACAAGTAATGACGCGCAGTCGTATACTTTGTCGATATGCTCTTGGAGAGGCTTAATTGGCGATTTTGCAAACACGCCCAAAATAGAGTTTACTGGCATTGCCGTTTACCTATTTAGGTTATTCCACTATTGGAAAAAGCGGGCGCATGTTAACCCAAGCGGCCGCGTAAGAAAACTGTGTTTTTGTAATTAACTAAACAGTTTTTTATTCTAACGAGTTATATCTTAACTGCAAAGCGAATCCTACGGCGTTTTTATTACAAAAATATTACACTGTGTCGAATTAATGACAGATTGATTAAATTTTGATTACAAGGCGAATAGTACACAGATGGAAGCAGAGATAGAACTCAAACTTTTCTTTAATGAAAATAAAAGAAAAACCCTTATAAACCTGTTGGATAGCATTCCTAACTCCGATAGTAAAGGCAGCGAAAAGTTAACGAATGGGTATTTTGAAACCCCTGACCTTACTTTGCGTCATTGGGACATGGGCTTGCGAGTTCGCGGGATAAATACTCACCGAGAGCAAACAATTAAGACTGCTGGACAGGTTGTCGGTGGGATCCACTCTCGGCCTGAATTTAATGTCGATATAGATCACGATTTTCCAAAATTAAATTTATTCCCGAGTAAAATTTGGCCACAAGGCGCAGATCTTGAACAAGTGCAGTTACAGCTGCGTTGTTTGTTCAATACTGATTTTGAACGACAAAAATGGCATATTTTTGTTGATGATAGTTTGGTCGAAGTGGCGCTTGATATCGGTCATATTTGTGTTGATGACCGCTCTGAACCCATCTGTGAATTAGAGTTTGAATTACTTGCTGGTGATACTGCAGCCCTACTTGTTTTAGCGGGCATCGTTAGCAGAGAAGTACCGGTTCGATTAGGCAACGCGAGTAAAGCAAAAAGAGGCTATCAGTTAGCGGCTCAAGCAAGTCCGTTTAATTTGGAAGTGCTCGATTTTATTGCATTAAAGCCTGAACAAAACTTAAAACAGGTCGCTATAAACTTACTCGAAGTTGGACTAGAAAGGTGGCAGCAGCTTGAGGCTATGATCCTTGATGTGGCGCAGAACCCCCATGAACTGCCAATGCTCTGTTACCGACTCAGAGCTTGTATTCGATTGCTAAAAAGCACGCTGGCGCAATTTACCTTGTTAGGAGACTCTTTTGAAGAGGATTTTGGCTGTATTGAGCGTCGGCTTAACTTTATCGAAGAGTCGCTGAGTCTATTTTCTATTGTGGAGAAAAACGCTGCCCTTATCGCTAAGTTGTCGATGTCGGATGCACTGGTCGATATAGCCAATGCTAAATTGCAGCAACTGGATATTTCTGCCCATTTCGACGCGCTGTTAGACGATATTTGTTATGGCCGGCTTCAAGTACATCTTGTTGATCTGTTGATGCAAATAAGTGTTGGCAACGTTGTTATCGATAAAACACTCAGTTTGAAGCACTTTGCCGATGAGCTACAAGAAAAATCATGGCAAAAGATATTGGATGTTATGCCATTAAATAATGACTTAAGCAGTAGCGACTATCTTGCTGTCGCAAAGGCGTTAGATAACAGCATGTTTGTTGGTGTGGCATATGGTCAGCTTTATTCAAACAAATCACGAGATCAATTTAGAGCGCCTTGGCAAGACCTTGCGTTAGGGATTAGAACCTTAGCGGCTTATCGACAACTTAAAGAGATTAGTGAGCTAGCGTATATCGATATTAGTGATTGGCTAGAAAATAAGGAGCTGAGCTTAGTACAAGCAATGGAGTTTTCTCGCCGTAGTGCGATGCAGAACGAACCGTACTGGCGTTAACGCTTTGGTGACCCATTTTTAATGATTGAGCCCGCCAATGTGCGGGCTTATTTTTTAGTGTCTTTTATGGCCTGCTTGAGGGATTCTATCTCTTGTAATAGCTGCTGCTGGTTGGCTTCCATACGGTCGAGACTCATATGCAGTTCTGAGCGAATTTCTTCGCTGTGAGTTTCCAGTTTTTCAGCTTCATCAGGCGCAACAAAAACAGACGCCATGTAACCTGAAATGACACCAAAAAAACTCACGCCACAGACAATGACAAAACCACCGATGATATGTCCTGCTGTCGTAATGGGATAGTAATCACCGTAACCGACGGTTGATATGGTGACCAAAGCCCACCAAATGGCATCTTCAGCGGTTTCAATATTGGCTCCTTCAACCCCACTTTCAACAATCAATACCAAAACAGAAGCAAAGGTTAGAATGGTGACTAAAGCGACTAATAAGCTGGCGAGAGTGGCTTGGCGACGCTGTTTGAGCATAGGGACAATCAAAGAGCGGGTCATACGGATGAGTCTGACCACGCGAAGAATTTGGAACAAGCGTGCCATTCTAAGCGCTTCAACGGCAGGGATACTGGCAATAAAATCTATCCAGTGATGTTTGAAGTAGCTTAGCTTGTGCTCGGCCTTAAAAAGGCCATAGAAAAAATGAGCCATAAAGATAAGACAAATACTGGTATCAATAAAGAACAGTAAACGCCTAGTTTCGCCATCAAGGCCGCCAAAGGTAAGCACGAGTACTACAACGACAGAGAGTAACGACAACAGCATCATCGCGAGCTGGAAAGGTGTCGGCGGCGTTTCAGGTTGTATGATCCAGCGCTTTTCTGTGGTCATTTTTCGGTCCATCGTTAATGCTACGTACTTCCTAAGCAGGAAGCGAAACTAGCCTTTGAAACTTTAGTCTTCGGTACTAAAGTGAATGAGAGCATCAAGAACATGTTTTTTGATTTCTAACTGCTGCTCTGCTTTGAGATTATACTTTTCAGCTAACAGCGCATAGTCCTCAGCGCTTAAGGATACGGTAAGGCGAGGGCGTTTAGGGCGCTTAGTCACACTTAACCCGAGAATGTCTCTAATTTGATCTGACGGACTGACACCGGCATCAAGCGCGGCTTTACGGATGGAATATTGAAATTTTTCATCCAAATCAAAGGCAATTTGAGTGGCCTTAGCGGCTTTTTGATTTTGCTGCCACTGTTCCGGCAACGGATTCTTTTGCTTGCTCATGCGTAAGATATTACCTATCCATAGAAACGGCTTTATAGGTTAATGCTATCACTCATGGCGGCAGAAACAAAAAAGGTTCTAACGTGAGTCACGTTAGAACCTTTAAATTATGCGCCAGGCCAATAGTCCCTGATGTCTGATAGTGGGCGGTAAAGTGTCAACATGACATCCGTTTCGCCCCCATCATAGACTTCGATATCAATGGCTTTATCTTCATCGTCATCCAGTAATTGGTATGATTCAAAAGGGTCGCCAGTGGCACCGTCAGCATCTTGAGGTGGCTTTGTGCCACGATAGTCCTGACGATGAAAGTAACCAAACCCCGCGAATGTGACCTGATGATATTGAGGTGATAACCACTGCTCAAATTCAGTTGCTAGCTCAGGTGACAATTCACTGGTGGTTAGCTCTGCTTTGCCAGGTTCTTCAAAAATAGCGCCAAATTGCTCTAAATCGAATAGCTGCTCGACTAAACCACGATTAACCTTTATCGACAAAGCGAGGTAAGTTTCATCATCTTCATCTAAGCCGAGAAAGATGGTGTCACTTCCATGCCCTTTTAGCACCCATTCCGTTTGCTGCTTGCGCTCATACTCATAAGTATTAACCGCTTCAACTCTAAGCTGCTGCCCACGTAATTGTGGTGGCAGCGCAAAGCTATCATCAAGGGAGATCATATCTCCCTTATCTAGCTTTGATGGGTGGTCGAGTTGACGTTTAGGTTCCTCTTTCTTGCCAAATAGGCCACTTAGAAATCCCACGTCATACTCCTTTAGCCTTTACGGGCTTTAATGCGATCAAGTACAGCATTAGCGTTAGACTTCTGCTCACCAATACCCGCTTCCGCTAGCTTATCATGCAGCGCTTTGTCGTTGTTTTCTTCCGCTAGCGTCTCAGATGCCTTAAGGCGATCATCAAATGACTGCTGACGCGCTTTGATGCGCTCTAGCGAATCTTTAGCATTAAGTAACTTTGAGTTACTGCCCGCAAATGAATCGGTAATTGTTGCCGTCGCCTTTTGTACGCTTTCTGTGGTCTTCACCATCGTCAGTTGGCGTTGGTAATCCGTGACTTGACGTTCAGTTTTACGTACTAGCTCTTTTAGGCGAGTAGCATGTGCGCTGAAGCTTTCGTTGGCAGATTGCTGGTCATTAAGTTCTTGATCCAATTCAGCGATTTTCTCAGCAACTTCTAGTGCTAATGCTTCGTTACCCTTTTCAAGTGCTTGTGCTACGTAACCTTCATGTTCAGCAACTGCACGCTTAAGGCGGTCAACTTCACGGCTTGCTTGCATCTCTTTTGCCATAACTTCAGTTAAGTCGCGTTTAGCTTTAGTCAGATGTTTCGCTGCATCACGGATCTCTTGTTCAAAAATACGTGTTGAGTTTGCGTCTACAATACCTTGGCCAACTTCAGTTGCGCCACCGCGAAAAGCAGTAAGAATCTTGTTTAGAATGCCCATAATGTGGCTCCTTTATTTAAGGTAATCGGCGAGTTCGTCGATTACTTCGAGACAGTTGTCAGATAGAACAGATAGTTCTTGTTCTATCTCTTCGATGCTTGATTGTACTGATAGTGCGCCGTATACCACATACTTGTCATCAATCTTGGCGAATGATGAAAGTGGCATTGGAATGTTGAGTTCTAACATGGTCTCAAACATTTCGCTGCGACGCTCTTGATTCACTTCATCCTCGCCCCATAAATAGCTGATGCAAAGGATCTGGTTGTCCGTAACCGATAAGAACACCGGGATCTCTTCTCGGCCAACGATGTTAACCTGCAAGACTTCCACGTCGCCATCAATTGGATAACAATCAAATTGAAAGCCAGTATGGCCATTGTCGCCAAGTTCATTTAGATGGTTGGCAATGTTGTGGATATTCATATTTGTCCTTATTGACATATTATGTCTGCGATTAAAGATAACATCAGGACATAATATGTCAAGCGCTATCTTTGCGGTGTAAAAAATAAGCTTTACTGATTTTCTAACCAAGCTTGCTGGTGGTATTGGTATAACTGACTCGAACCCAAGGTATTTGGTTTGATAGCTTGTTTATCGATATAGAAATTACCCGGGAATGCAAAAGCGGCATGCATTAATTCTGGCGTAAACCAAGCATCATCTATGGGTAATTGCTGTATTTCATCTAGTCTAGATTTGGCACTTTTTCCGCTTAATGTCGCAATAGTCCAACCCCATTCGCCAAAACTGGGCACATTATGGTGGTATTGATCCACCGTAAAGCCAGCTAGCTCCAAAGTCTTACCCACTGAAATAAATGCTTTGGGCGCATGATACGGTGATGTTGACTGTATTGTTATGGCAGCGTCACGGCTCATAAGTTCCTTTAGTTTCAGATAGAAAGTATCTGAATAAAGCTTGTTAAGATCGGGATGGCTTGGATCAGGAAGGTCAACGATAATGGCATCGAATTTTTCCTCATTTTTAAGTAATTGGTCTACTCCATTGAAAGCATCGTCAAATATCAGTCTAACTCTAGGGTCATTCAGTGCATCTTTATTGAGTGCCATTAATGCTTTCGTTAGATGTGCAGGCATATCGGTGTCTGGCGTTTTGAATAGCTTTACCAGCTCCTTATCTAAGTCCATTAATGTGACCTGTTTAGGCTGCCACTTAAGCACCTGAGCAAGCCCTAAGCCATCTCCACCACCAATGATTAAAATTTTGTCATGACGCGCGCTGGCTGCAAGCGTAGGGTGGACTAAAAAGGAGTGATATATGTGTTCGTCGCTACTCGAAAACTGTAGACGGCCGTTAATATAGAGCGAGTGAACCGGACCGAGTCCATTTCCTCTTAAGCGTTCAGTGAAAGTGAGCTGCTGAAAACGCGTTGCTTTAGCGTAAACCACATTGTCCTTATAGAGTAAGTTATTAAAACTTTGCTCCCAAGAGGGGCCATGCAGTGCTAATAAGAGAAGTACGCCTGTTGCAGCAATATGGCCGACGAGCAGCAGTTTCACATGGCGGATTTTAGTCCAAAAACGCCAAATAAATAGAAAGCCAGCGAGTAAATTAAAGCTGGCGGTTAACGACGCGGCTAACTGAATATCAATGGCAAGCATAAAGCCTACCCAGATGGCTGCGCCAATGCCAGCGCCGATATAGTCAGCGCCATAGATAGTGCCCGCATTATGCATCAAGTGTTCGTCAGACAAAGCCTGACGAACCCTAGCGATTAACGGGATCTCCATACCAATCATTAACCCCAGTAATACTCCCCAAAAATAAGGTAAGTACTCACTGAGTTTTTGTAAGGTTGCGATAAACCCGCCATTAGGGAGTTGATCGCTTGGAAGACCGAGTGTTTGAGCCACGATTAACGGTAGCTGTTGGCCAAAACCAATAACACTAGCGGTGATCAAAATGGCTAATGAGCCACATAGCGCGACGCTGAGCTCAAGTACGGCAAAGCCGGTAAAGGCGCAGCGAATTTTCCGCGCGGCAAAGGCCCCAATACCCATGGATACGATCATCAGGCCGATCATGGTGTAAATAGCGGCTTCAAGCGCGCCGAGTATGCGGCCTGCATAGTGTGAGAGTAGATACTCATAGATCAAGCCGCAGCCTGCCAGAACGGCCATAATGCCCAGCAGTAATAGATCATCAAACCAGCCTAGTTTTGCCGGCTTTATTGTATTCGGAGTTAAGGTGTCGCTGTGAGAGGTGTTTGGCATGGTGAGTCTATTGGTTTATCTATGGTATGAAAAAGGGAGCGATAATAACCGCTCCCATCTTTAGGCTTACATTAGGCCATTAACGCCGCGAGAATAAGCGCGATTGAAACACTGATTGCCATTTCAACAGCAGCAACACCAATGTTATTTTGCTTCTCTACTTCATCAAACAGATCAATGTTGGCGAGGACTAACTTTTTGACAATTTTTATCAAAATAGACAAAGACATCAGCATAATGACAGAGAACATTAACCAACCGAATAGATTGGCAACATAAGCTTCTGGATTGAAGATAATAAAGTGACTTGCCGCATTAAAACTAAACGCCATCGCAAGCATATAGCCACTATGCCTAATCGCTAAAGCGATATGACCTTGAGCCAGTGCCGCCTGCATAGAAGCATTTTGATTGCGGCCAGCATAGCGCTTGGCACGCACACGCGTCAGTACGACTAACATGAGCTGCGAGATAGCAAAAGCACTAAAAATAGCGATAAAGGTATAAACCGTAAGGTCTTCCGCCCACATCAGCACTGAGCGAATGATAATGGCGGTTGCAATGGCTGCCGTGGCATCGACAATGGCGACTGAGACATTCCCTTTAATGATCAGGGCATTTTTATCAATCTCATTTAGTGCCACTTTATCATGCAAAAATCGACCTAGTTTAATCAGTATCAGTCCAAACAAACCGTAAGCGGACATGCCAATAGCTTCGACTAGGTAGGATTCCGCTGCCTCTCCAGTGATAGCGCCAGTCAGCACAATACCCAATGCCGCAACCGCGCCAGCAGTGCTGATACCAAAAGCAAAGTTGTCGTTTTCAGCAAGCTCTTTACGACTATTTACCTTGATAGTCCAGCCTTGCAAATAACGCATTAATGTCAGCAGTAACACGGCAATGGTTAGATCAATTGCCAAAATAATCAGTAGTTCTGGGGTGATGCCGTAGTGTTGAAAAAATGTCATGAGAGTCCCTTAATTATTTGCCTCGGCGAACACCGCGAGTAGTACGACTGCTTGAATTACGAAAGCTACTGTCTTTAGAGTAATTTGAGCGGAACTTGCTCTTGCTACTCGCAGTGCGTCCTGTTGAACTAGCTTTAGGCGTGCTGGTACTTTGTCTCGACAAGCTGGTAGAGCCTGTACGCGATTTGGCGTATGGACTGTCAAACTTCTTACCTTGAGAACTAAATTGCTTTTTGGTGCGCTCAAAGGTTTGAGTTTGCGATCTGGCTTGTTTAGGTGAGGTATAACGATAACGGCCAACATCATTGTAATAGCTATAGTTACGACGGCTTGACCAGCGATCGTATCCGATAGGGCCTCGGGTTAGATTCGAGAACATCGAGTACATGCCGTACCAAGCCCAAATTGACATCCCACTCGAGCCTGATTGCCAGTTACCATAAGAAGGGTTGCCTACTAATTGGCTGCCAGCGCCAAAGTCTTCAGAGCCATTCGCCAAAGTAGCAGCTTCGCGACTGATGGAATTGACTCGGGCAAGCGCGCCATCAGACATATCTGCAACCACATTGAGTTGATCTGAAAGCATGTCGTTATAAAGACTTGGATCCATTGCCTGATATAGGTTTTCAACTTCGGCGAGTTGCTGATCGAGATCAACAAAATTCGCTGCATTCTGAGCTTCAGTTAACCTGCGGGTTAGCGAGGTAAACATTGGGCCTCGAGCAGTCGCATCAGTAGCGAGCTGATTTAGCAGTGGCACTAGATCAGGTTTTTGCTGAGATAAAATACGCGTATATTGCTGCAATAAATTTGCATTACGCACTTGGCCGTCATTGAGCATGGTGCTAAGCGTATCCAAGCGTTGCTGACTGAGCTGCTGGTACTTTGCTATTTGCTCTGGTCTATCATCACCGCATCCTGCAAGTGATAACGCCAATATAACGGTGAGAACACGAATTAGCATTCCTGCCATGCTTTCTCCAAAAATCAGTTAAGGTAAGCGCTAATGATTAGCAGCGACTCGGGATTATATTCTCTTTTTAACTTGATATTTAAGTACATAAAATTAACCTGTCATGTGCTGAAATATTGAATTTGCTAGAGAAACAGCCTTGCTGTACTGCAATTACTACAGCTTTGGGTATAGTATTCTGTATTAAAGCACAAAAATACAATGATTGATGTTTCAAAGAGCTATAAGCACTTAATTGCTCATCTAGCCAACATCATTTAAAAAACTCAATCACATTTTTATAGCACTGTGGACATAATATGTCGATAGTAAGAATTGTTAGGGATTATTATGCGCGCGGCTTTACGGGGTAAAAAAGAAGTTTCCACTCAAATGGCTGCTAACGTTGAAAACTACTGGCAAAGATTCGTCGATATCTCTCCAGAGGCGCTAGCCTCCTTGTCGAATGAGCAGCAACAAGAGCTTAAAACCATCATGGCGTTAAGTGACTTTGTTGCCACCCAGTTATGTCGATACCCGCAATGGATAACAGGGCTATTTGAATCTCAGCTTAACGGCACTGACCGAAAGTCTTTCGCCAGCGATCTGCATGAGTTGTTAAGTGCGGTGAATGACGAAGAGCAGATTAAGCAAATCTTGCGTCAATATCGTAACCGCCAAATGGTGGGGATCGCTTGGCGAGATTTTATGGGATACACCTCGCTGGAAGAATCTTTATTAGATCTATCAGTATTAGCTGAGGCACTGGTTATTGCGGGGCGTGATTGGCTATATCACGATATGTGCGCAACGCTCGGTACACCCACCAGCCCTGAAGGGGTGGCACAAAAGCTATTGATCCTTGGCATGGGTAAACTCGGTGGCCGAGAGCTAAACTTTTCGTCTGATATTGATCTGGTATTCACCTTTCCTGAACACGGTGAAACGATTGGCGGACGACGCTCAATCGACAATCAACAGTTTTTTATCCGTATGGGACAACGTTTAGTTAACTTATTGCATCAAGTGACGGCTGACGGCTTTGTTTATCGGGTCGATATGCGTTTGCGTCCCTATGGCGAAAGTGGTCCTTTAGTGGTTAGTTTTAGTGGCCTTGAAGACTATTACCAAGAGCAAGGCCGGGATTGGGAGCGTTACGCGATGGTAAAAGCGCGTGCGTTGGGCCCCTGGACGGCAGACTCCGATGAACTGCACGATTTATTGAGACCATTTGTATATCGCCGTTATCTTGATTTTTCTGCCATTGAATCACTGCGAAAGATGAAAGGCCTTATCACTCAAGAAGTTCGTCGTAGAAAACTGACCGACAATATAAAGCTAGGGGCGGGTGGCATTCGCGAAGTGGAGTTCGTGGTGCAAAGCTTTCAACTTATACGCGGGGGAAGAGAGCCTTCCTTAAGGCAGCAAAGTTTATTTGCCGCCATTGAGACGCTGTACCAGTTAGGGCAAATTGAGTATCTCGCGCTTGATGAACTTAAGCACAGTTATCTGTTGCTGCGCCGTGTCGAAAATTTGCTGCAAGCCATTAATGATGAGCAAACTCAAACCCTGCCGGTTAAAGAATTGGATTGGGACCGTTTATGTTGGGCCTTAAATGCTGATAATGAGATGGATCTAAGGCAACAAATTGAAGGTGCAATGGCCTGTATTCATCGTCACTTCAAAGAGACTGTTGGTGGCGATAATCAAGATGATAAAAGTGAAACTTGGTCGCAGCAATTATGGAATGCGCAGGAGGAAGAAACCGCATTCGCGATTTTAGATGAACAAGAGGTTGAGTTGCAATTGTGGCCCATGTTAAAGCGTTGGCACGACACGGTAGTGCGTAGGACAATCGGTCCACGCGGCAGAGAAACGCTCGATAAACTGATGCCAAGATTATTGTGTGACTTGTCCTCACACTCACAACCCACAAAAGCATTTGAGCCAGTCTCCAAAGTACTGGATCAGATCCTAACCCGTACAACCTACCTTGAATTGCTCTATGAAAATCCAGGGGCAAGACAACAATTGGTCAGCCTTTGTTGTGCTAGTCCATGGATTGCACAGCAGTTAGCAAAATTCCCCATGTTGCTTGATGAGCTTATTGATCCCGCGCAGCTGTATGACACCACCTCACTTGATGATTATGGCAGTGAGCTTAGGCAATATCTATTACGCATTCCTGAAGGTGATATGGAGCAGCAGATGGAAGCGTTACGGCAATTTAAGTTGTCGCAACAGCTTAAGATTGCCGCTGCAGATGTCACGGGCGTCTTACCTGTAATGCAAGTGAGTGACCATCTTACTTTTTTAGCAGAGGCGATAATTGAACAAGTGGTGCAACAAGCTTGGTTGCAGGTGAGCACTCGTCATGGGGTGCCCGAAAGCCTCAAGGCTAATGAGATGGGCTTTGCAGTGATAGGCTACGGCAAGGCTGGTGGCTTAGAACTTGGCTATGGTTCTGATCTTGATTTAGTTTTCTTACATAATGCTAAGCAGGGTGGGCAAACCAATGGTGATAGATCGATTGATATCGGTCACTTCTATTTAAAGCTGGCACAGCGGATATTGCACCTGTTTTCGACGCGCACGACATCGGGTGAGTTGTACGAAGTTGATATGCGTCTACGTCCCTCTGGAGCTTCGGGTTTACTGGTTAGCGAGATAGAGCACTTTGGCGATTACCAACGAAAAGAAGCGTGGACCTGGGAACATCAAGCACTGGTAAGAGCTCGCTTTATGTTTGGTGATAATAGCTTATCGAGTCGTTTTAATGAGTTAAGATCTGAGGTGTTAGAGTCGAATCGTGATAATGCGGTACTGGCAAAGAATGTGCGGGATATGCGACTTAAAATGCGTGAGCATCTGCTTAAGGTGGGTGATGGCATGTTTGATCTTAAACAGAGTCCCGGTGGTATCGCCGATATCGAGTTTATTGCGCAATATCTTGTGCTTGCTAATGCCAGTGAGTATCCGTCGTTGTCTTTTTGGTCCGACAATGTGCGTATTTTTGAGCAACTTGCAGAGCTTGAACTTATCCCTATCGCTAGCGCCCAATCGTTAACTCAGGCTTATTGTCATCTTCGTGACGAAAGCCATCGATTGACTTTGCAACAGGTGCAAACTATTTTGCCGTTTAGCGACGTGAAGCATCATGCTGAAAAAGTGGTTGAGATTTATCAGCAGATCCTTAATTAACAGCATCTCGTCAGCAGAGCAAAACAGTTCATGTAAAATAAAGAGCGGGATGGCTTAGTTCATGCCGCTTTTTTATTGCAGATTGCGCTGCAAAATAGAAATAACCGTCGTCGCCATACCTAAAGTTTGAAAGCTATTGAGTTATCTAACTGAAATTTAACTAATTGTAAAACTGGTTTGTTCTATGCATTACCTACATACACCGAGGAAATCTAAGCCTATGTAGGAGGCCTGACATGGATAGCCTAAAGCACATTTCAACATACTCCACTTTCAATGACAGCCTGACTCATCTCAGTTTATTTGCCGAGTCAGACTCGGCACTGGATACTGAATTTGATCCAGCACTCGATATAAAAACAGCATCTGCAGAGATTAAGTTTCCTAGACAGTTCCCGTTAACGTGGCTGATTTTGCTGTGTTGCCTACTTTTTGTTAATGAAGCCACAGCGAATGAGCGCCCAACAACATCCTTGCTCAACGTTGAGCACTCAGCCGTGTTAGTCATTGTTGACAGTACAGTGCAAGATCTAGAGGGATTATTGCAGAACGTTAGGGGAGAGGTGCACTTACTGATCCTTGACGATGACCAAGAGCCATTTGCTCAAATCAATCAAGCTATCGCTAATGAACCGAGTTATATTGGAGTGGTTATGGTCGCTTCTGCGGCCAGTGATGCAATTTATTTAGGCGGGCGCTGGATTGATAAGCAGTATCTGGTTAATCACCGTGTCAGCGTGAGCCAGTTTGGAGCTCACTTTAGCGCAAGCAGTCAGTTTATGATTTTGACCAACGACAGTATTGCCAACCCAAAAGGTGATCAACTATTACACTTGATTACGCGCCTGACTCAGCTGGATATTAGCGCCTATGGTGACACTGAACACCACTATCTGTCTTCAGGTCATACTGTACGTTTTTTTTAGTTAAATCAGTCTGTAACAAAGATACGTTTTGTATCATGTTTTACTTTTCATTAACGAGAGTTTGATAGTTTTGCTGCTACTATACACATCAATATAACCTGCAGTTGTTTAAAGGACTATTTGATGACATACGTTAGCGGTGTAAGCAGTAATTTGGCTAATAACTTGGATGCACTCGCGAGCGTTAACAGTCGATTGTCGGCCGCAAATGTGACAGAAACGACCAAGCAACCTCGAGTGGAGCCCACGGCTCAATCGAATGTATCTGATACATCAGTGACGCTCTCAGAGGCGGGGAAAGACAAACTAATGCTTGAGCAACAAACGCCTGCCACAGCCGATACTGATGAGACAACCGATTTAAAGTCTTTTGCTTTTGGAGCGTTAGGCTTAGATCATCCAGATCAAATCGAAGACAAGGAAGACTCTTCGTACACTGTAGGCCAATATGTAAAAGCCGCTGCGACGATAGGCGGCATGATTGCGATGTTTGTTTAAGCTCGCTTTTGTCGCACACTATTCTGTCATACACCACTCTGATATCCACATTTGAAAGCTATATGTTTAAATCCATGTTTTAGAACGGGTAACGACCGTGTTCATCTCTTATTAATTTAGCAGTATCATATCCTGATGGTATTCACTAACGCGCACAGCTTCTACAGAGCATTAGCCATTGTTGGTTGTTCTTCGTCGCAGTTTATTGGCTATTTTGACAAGGCGGAGCCTATGTCGTTTAGTCATTCTCCACAAATAGCCTACAACACCGTAAAAATAGCCAAGAAACGCGGCCCTTAGGGTTCGTGTCAATGCTTTTAGTCTTTTATGACAAGAATTCGTTACGCGCTTTTCGCTTAGATTGCTAAATCATCGCTCAATCCTTGTACTAAAATCATTACTCCTTACGGTAAAGAATCGAACAAAAACCAAGCTCGAAAGATCAACAGCCCCTAGTATTACAAGGTGATTCATTATCACTAAAATCATGCTATCGGCTAGGGGCCGTTATCGGGTTTATCCTGTCGCTAAATTCAGTCACTAAATCCAAGTGACTACGATAAAAGCGGTGTTGCTGAGGCAAGTTGAGCTCATAACGCGAGAGTCGGCCGCGTTAGCCTTTTACGTAAGTTAACGACTGCATTTGGGTGAGTCGGCTTAAAGTACGTCTAAATTCAAAGCTTAACGCTCCGCCAGTGTATAAATCTTCCATCGCAACATCAGCTTGAATATAGAGTGTTACGCCTTGGTCATATAACTCATCGACTAAGCTAATAAAACGCCTTGCAGGATCATCATTTACCGCATACGACAACTGTCGCTCGCCCGTTTCGATGGCGATAACGCCATCTTCTGTGCCGCGTGCGCGGATCCAGCTTCTTGGCTCACCGCCTAAAATAGGCACCTCTGATACCATGACGGTGTTAAAGCGAGTGGCTATTTCAATATAATCTAACTGAGAACGTGGTCCATCGCATAGTGCATCAAAGCGAAACCAAGCGATGTTGTCGGTATACTTTATAGTATCAATCACTCTGCTATGCACCACGAGTTTGGCAGCGCAAGGCTTTGCCGATGCTGTCATCGTGCTAAAGCGCTCTGCGAAGGCGCTATGTTGGCTTTGCGCAGTGCCAGTGTTATTAATAAAATAGCGCTGTTGATAAACCGAGTGACGCAGCCTATGGTCAGCTTCACCGTTGAGATGAATTTCTTGAGTAAACTGATTCAATAAGTCGATAGTGGCTAAAAATCGTTGGCGCTGTAAGCCGTTTCGGTATAACTCATTAATGGGGATGTTTGAGGTGGTGACCAAGGTCACCCCTTCATTAAACAAGGCTTCAAATAGCTTACCGAGGATCATTGCATCACCAATATCAGATACAAAGAACTCATCAAAACACAGTAGCTTACATTCGCCAGCAATCCGTTTAGCAATTCGAGCAAGCGGTTCTCTGTTACCGGATTCCGCCATCATCTCTTGATGAATTCGCGCCATAAAACGATGAAAGTGCAGCCGCAATTTTGGCGTGTTTTCAACACTGTTATAAAAGAGGTCCATTAAAAACGTTTTGCCACGGCCGACATCACCCCATAAATACAGCCCAGTTAACGCGCGATGAGCAGGGCGACTTGAGTTTGAGGATGTGAGCGCAAGATACAATGCCTCTAAGGCTTCAATCGCTTGGTATTGACTCGGGTCATCGATAAATTCTGTGTGCGCTAGTTGCTGCCTGTAGCGCGCAAGTGGTCCAGCCTGTAATGGTTCAAGCTCTGTTTTTGTGTCTGCTGCTAGCGCGCTTAACAATGTCATTAGTGGGTCGTATTCAAATCAGAAAGGCGCGCATTATAGCGATTAATTAGCAGACACTTCAATCAGCTGCCAGTCAGGAAGCTTCTGTTTAAGATCTGCATTGATTTTTTCTGCGTCGCCACGGATCACAATATAAGGCGGACGGCTAAACACATCGGCGGCAATGGACTGCAGTTGCTCCGCGGTGAGCGCATCGATTTTGTCGGCGAATGCTTGCTGATATAAAGGTGAGTAGCCAGAGGTGAGCTGCCTAATAGTATCAAGCTCTAGCGCCATAGGGTTATCTTGGCGTAGCAGTAATTTACTGGTGTTATAGGTTTTGACTGCGGTTAACTCTGCTTGACTGGCCGGACTCTCAGCGGCCAGTGTTAAGTGCTTGAGTACGCCATCGATAAAGGCGCCCGTGTGCTCAAGTTTAGTACTGCCATAAAATTTGATAGAGCGCGAAAGAGGATTGTCATAACAGCGACCGTAAATACCGTAGGTTAAACCGCGAACCTCACGTAAGTCGTAATATAATCGGCCCGAAAAACTGCGCCCTAACCAGCTTGCCAGCAACTGACAGTCTTGAGCATTGCTACTCGCGTCACTGGGTAATAATGCCTGATTTTCCTGTGTGTCATTTAAGTCTCTAACCATTGGATAGCCGACTCTGATTTGAGTTTGTACACTGCCAGGGGCGTCAATAATGTAGATCGTTTTACTGCTATTGCCTAAAGGAACCACAGGCATGTTCTGCATTATCTGCGCGTTAGAATGAATATTGCTATCTTGGGTTATGTTGGTGGTGCTATTTAATGCCACAGCGCCGGAGAGTAATGCTTGTGGTGGCTTAGCTCTAGCATTAATTAGTCTTTGGTTGGCTAATACAGCCCAACTCGATTGAGACACTATCTGCTCTCTAACGTGGTTAAGACTATCAAGCGTTAAACTATCGGCAAGTGAGCTGTCGTTGAGCGCTTGGTTATAGATATGTTCTTCGCCGAGAATGGTTCTCGCCCAGACGGTATTGATCTCTGCGCCACTAAAAGCATTGATATGTTTAGCGAGCTTTAATTGCCGCCTAACATTAGCAATGTCGATGTCATCAAAGTTGTGTGGGCGCCAAAAACTCATTAGCAGCTCAGTGGCTTGTGTGGGAAGTTGGTGGCAACTAATACCAATCGCGATACTGTGCAGCGAAGGGCTAAACGTTAGGCTCTCGGCACAACCCTGCTCTTGACTCGCGACCAGCCAACGGCGCTTTTCTTCAAACGCTCTCATCAACACGTCTACATTTTTAAATGGCTGTTGAGCACTATAAGCCACGAGAGTGAGGTGATCTAAACCTGATGTTGGATCGTTAACCCTAAACAACTGACTGCCGTTAGACATTATTTGTTGTTGAATGGTCTGTGCTTGCTCAAAACGCATGGGCTTTAGCGTTGGCGCGCCTTGAATGGGGTTAAACTTGGGCAGACTGGTTGCAGCTGTGGCAGTAAAGTCTATTTGAGTCTGTTGGCAGCCCAGTAGGTATAGGCTTAAATAAACCATTAAACTTACACTGGCAACTCTTATATAGATCATGCGTATCCGATGCTTCATCACATTACACTCTCTTCAAGATCATCCGCTGTTCCCTTTGGCAACCACTCAAGAATCGTTTTGGCAGCACGTATGTGCCAAGGGGGGAGTAAGTCGAGCCTGACGCGTTTGTGCGTAAAATAATGCTCGCTAACGCGCTGTAGATCTGCCGCCGTGACGGCATTTATTCGCTGCCATTGGGCGGTTAACGGGGCTGAACTATCTTGCGGAAAAGTCGCTGAAAGGGTTCGAGCCAGTCCCGATGGGCTATCTAATATTGAGAGCTTTTTATCTAGCCATATCTGCTTTAGTTGGCAAAGTTGTTGCGCTGGTATGGGCTCTACCGTTACCGATCCAATTAACTTTTCAACGTTCTCGGTTAAGGTATCGAGTGAAGTGCGGGCTCGGGGGACTAATACCAGATTGGTCACGCCATGATGCTGCATTTTGAGCGGAATTGAATAGCTAAGGAGTTGGTCGGGATCGCTGAGACTGGTGCGTTCAATCAAGCTACTTTTATTTTGAAACAGGTGCGCTTCGAGCAACGCCAGTGCAGCGGCATCTGGCGAATCAGTTCCTGCAGTATGCCAAGCGAGTAACACCGCTGGCCACGGGCCGCGTTCATCAACTATTTCACCGTGAACCGGTTTTGCGTCAATGGTGAGAGCTGACATGGCGACTTTAGCGGCAAGTGGCTGTTGCCAGCTGGCAAAACTATTATCTATCCAAGTATTGGTGTTTGCGGGGAGGTTACCCACTAAGCTTAACTGCATTGCATCGGGGCGATAAAAACGCTGGTGAAACTGATTGAGCGATTCAGGTGTCGCGGCTTTTACGTCAGCAATGCTACCAATAACCGCATGTCCATAGGGCGTACCTTGAACTTGCGCTAGCAAAAACTCCATCGCTTTACGCACATAAGGTTGGTTATCAATGCTGGTGGCCATCTCTTCGAGCACTGCGCCTTGCTGGTTAGCAACGGTGGCAGGGGTTAGCGCTGGATACCTAAAACGATCGGCTTCTAACCATAAACTTAGTTCCAGTGCTGGGGCGGGAATGGTTAAGTAATAATTAGTGAAATCAAAAAAGGTACTGGCATTAAACTGACCGCTGAGCTCACTCATGGTTTGAGCGTAACTGTCACCGGGGGCATGTTCACTGCCCTTAAAGAGCATATGTTCAAATAGATGCGCGTAGCCAGTTTGCCCTTTAATTTCATTTCGAGAGCCAACATCAAACTGGCTGGCGATTGAAATGGATGCCGAATCCGTAATTGCTAAGGTTCTCACCTGTAAACCGTTGCTTAATTGGCGATATTGAATTCGCTTTTCGGTTTGATAAAGCGGGGCTGCTTGGACGGTTAGATCGCAATGGATATCACTGGCAGTAAGGCGCTTAGCCTCTGCTGCCGTAGTATTTGAGATATAACCTACGGCAAAAAGTAGGCTGATTAAAAGATATTTATTTGCCGGTTTTCTCAATGTGCTTCATCCTTTTGCAATGTAATTCTTTAAAATGACGGCTGATTTATAGCCGTCACTAATAAATAATAGTCCCTAATTCTTAACCGTCGAACGCGAAACATCTAACGCAAAAAATCTATTCTAAACACCCAAGTCTAAAAATGAGTTGGGTGCCATTTATAGCAGTTATTGTCATTAACCCCCAATGGTTGTTTTGATGTGGTTTAGCGTATTATTTTATTCCAATGCGTTTAGCGAGTCGGTGGAGGTTGCCAGAGTCGAGTGCAAGGGATCTCGCTGTTGCCGCCCAGTTACCTTCGTTTTCAGTTAATACTTGCTGAATATACTGTGATTGAAAAGTTGCGGTAGCTTGCTTCAACGTTTGATGGCTGGGGTGTGCAGTATGGCTAGGGTTTAATTTAGCGTTAGCGACGCTGGTTTGCGGCTCCACATGGAAGTCAAAATGTTGCTGCGAGATAAGGCAGCTGTCCGATGATGATTGCGCGCGAGATAGCACCGATGCTCGGTGCAACACATGTTCCAACTCACGGATATTGCCGGGCCAGTCGTAGGCATTGAGAATGGCAAGGCTGCTAGCATCTAATCTAAGGCTTTTAAGCCCTAGTTTTTGGCGACAGCGCTCTACAAAAAAACCGCTTAATAGAGTGACATCACCATCACGTTCTCTTAAGGGCGGTACGACGATTGGGAATACACTGAGTCGGTGATAAAGGTCGGCTCTAAAGCGTCCTGCAAGCACCTCCTTTTTAAGGTCTTTATTGGTCGCGGCGATGATCCTGACATCAACTTTCAAGCTCTTATCAGAACCTACTTTTTGTAGGTCGCCGTATTGCAATACTCTTAATAACTTGGCTTGTAACCCTAATGGCAGTTCGCCAATTTCATCTAAAAACAAGGTGCCGTTGTCAGCCTTTTCAAACTTGCCACTACGATGACTTATTGCACCGGTAAACGCGCCTTTAACATGACCAAATAGCTCACTCTCAGCAACCGATTCTGGTAACGCAGCGCAGTTTAAGTAGACCAGAGGCTGTTTTGCACGATGCGAGAGTTGATGCACCGATTTTGCCACCAATTCTTTACCTGTCCCTGTTTCCCCTAAAATAAGCACGTTTAGATCGGTATTCGCGACCACATTAAGCTCATTTTTAAGTGAATTTATTGCCATTGAATGGCCTATCATTTCTACACGAGTATCGGCATTAATACGACTCGCAGAGGGTATTTCCTGTGACTGGACTGCCTGTTTCTCGAGTTTATCGATCATCAACGCATTGTTAAGCGAAGCGGCCGCAAGCGCACTGAGTGTGCGCAGCTCATTGTCACTAAAATCGTTAAATTGCTTAGGGTCAAAACCGTCGATGGTGACAGCGCCAATGAGGTCGCCGTTAGCAAGCAAGGGGAGTCCGATGCAAGCGTGCACCACTAAGTTATCACCTTGATGAGGGATCAGGCCATCGTAAGGATCAGGCAGTTCACTGTCAGCCGGAAAGCGCACGATATCGCCAGCGCGTGCAATGGCTTCAAGTCTTGGGTGTTCGCTGATAATAAATCGTCGCCCGAGTACATCTGGGCTGAGACCATCAATTGCCAGAGGGTTAAATTGTTGTCCGGTAAATTGCAGTAGTGCGGCAGCGTCGCAATGCAAGGTTTGCCTTATGGTATCGAGTAAGCGCGAGAATCGGTCATGATCAGAAAGCCCTGCAGTAATATCTAAGGCGATGCGGGTAAGATCGGTTTGGCTTAAAGACATAGAGAATTTCCATAAAGTATTACCACAAAACTCATACTGATTGAGCTATAGGAGGTGTTTGTCTTTTTGACAGTAATGCGAATGATGAACAGTGTCAAATGTACTGTGTATTAGATAAAGAAAAGGGCGCTACAAATAGCGCCCTTGAGTCTGTATCATTTAACGTTGCTAAGCATTAGCTGATGCTTGACTGTCATCTATTGCGCTAGCTGCTTTCTTCTTAATAATGGCTTTTTTGATAATATCGAAGAAGAAGTAGCCCATAAATAAGCCACCAAAACTAAATAAAATATCACCAGGCATACGCATCCAAACCAATGTTTCAACCAGTGGACTATGGATCACTTCTGGTGAACGAGCAAACCAGTAACCATGGTCGATAACGGCAAAAAACTGCACGATGCCGACTGGCAGTAGAGACATAAATACCATGGCGGCTAAGCCTATGTTCATGGTCCAGAAGGCGCCTTTTAGAAGTTTCTCATTCCACTGCATTTGTCCTGTTAATCCACGTAAGCAGAATAACATCAGTCCCATACCTAGCATTCCATATACACCCATGAACGCTGCGTGGGCGTGAGTTGCGGTAGTATTTAGACCCTGGATAAAGTACAACGCGATAGGTGGGTTGATGAGGAAGCCCAAGATCCCAGCGCCGACTAAGTTCCAAAATGCGGTGGCCACGAAAAACATAATCGCCCACTTGTAACGGATCATCCATGGGCTGGCTGAACGTAAGCGATAACTTTCAACCGCTTCAAAACCAATCAGTGCCAACGGTACCACTTCGAGAGCCGAGAAAATCGCGCCCCATGCAATCACTGAGGTGGGTGTACCGGTAAAGTACAAGTGATGCAGTGTCCCGATTAAACCGCCGGTTAAGAAAATAACCGTGGTGAAGAGTACTGCTGCATTTGCGCTGCGAGCACGGATAAGTCCAAGGCGCACAAGCATTAGGGCGACAACAGAGGTAGCGAAGGTTTCGAAGAACCCTTCTACCCATAAGTGAACCACCCACCAGCGCCAGTATTCAGCAATCGCAAGGTTGGTATGCTTACCCATAAATAGGCCAGCACCATAGAATAAACCAATCGCGACACATGAAGCGTACAGTACCCAAATAACCGGGCGCATCTCGCCTTTAACTTTTAACGCGGGACGCATTGCTGCTGTTACAAGGGCAAGCCAGATCAATAGTCCTACCAGCAGTAATATCTGCCACACTCGGCCTAAATCGATATATTCGTAACCTTGATGACCGAATAAGAAATTCATGTCTAGGTCAAAATACTGCTGAACACCAATCCATTCCCCTGCCATAGAGCCGAGCACAACCACTAGAAGTGCTACCCAAAGTACGTTTACACCGATGCGCTGGAACTTAGGTTCATAGCCCGATAATGCAGGGGCGATATAAAGACCTGTCCCTAACCAAACTGTTGCAATCCAGAATACGGCAAGTTGTGTATGCCAAGTACGAGTGACGGAGTAAGGAAGAATTTCTGACAGTGGAATACCGTAAAAATTTTGCCCTTCAACCGCATAGTGTGCGGTGATCCCTCCGAGTAATATTTGCAATAGAAACAAGCCTATCGCAGTAACGAAGTACTTCCCTACAGCGCGTTGTGATTTAGTGGGTTTAGTGAAGAAGAGTGGGTCTTGTTCGGCAGGTTTTGGCAAACTGTCATGTTTACAGCTCGCGTGATGCCAGACTAATGCGCCGATACCCGCAATAAGAGTCACAATACTTAAGATGGACCAAACCACGTTGTCTGACGTTGGCGTATTACCAATTTGTGGATCGAATGGCCAGTTATTGGTGTAGGTATAATCGGCATCTGGACGTTCTGTTATTGCAGCCCAAGCACCCCAAAATAGAAAACCATTGAGCTTTTCACGACGATCTAAGCTCGGAACGGTACCCTCTTTCATTGCATATTGTTCTCTAAGAGATGATAACTTTGGGTCATCACCAAATAGCGCTAAATAATGTTGCTCTACCTGTTTAATCGCTGCAATGCGTGTGTCTGAAAGAGTTATATAGGTATCACCATTAGCTTGCTCGACAACCGTATTACGACGAATGTCTTCGCGCAAGCCTTGCTCAAGCCCTGCTTGTTGCTGGGTGTTTAGTTGCGTAAACGGGATCTTGAAACGCTGCTTAGCGGTGATATCTAGCCAAGCCTGAGCTTCTTTATGTAACCAGTCTGCAGTCCAGTCTGGAGCAACATATGAACCATGTCCCCATATAGAACCCAGTTGATGCCCCCCCATAGAGCGCCAAACCAATTGTCCTTGTTCGATATCATTTTGACTAAATAGTGTTTGTCCTTGGCTATCAACAAAAGCCGTCGGGATTGGCGGTTTTTCTCGATAAATTTCACTACCAATACTCAGTAGTACAGTAAATGAAGCAATTAGCACCAGTAGTAGTGCAATTGCCGTTAGTCTTTGTTTGCTCATAAGTCCTCTTAGCGCAACGGTATTATTATTCAGGCGTAGCTTGCTATAGCAGATAACATGCCAACAGTTGAAGATGCTGTTTTAAAAGGATATTGTTGTTTTTATTTATATCGATCATGTCATAAGGACAGTACTATACCTGTCCTTATGACACGGCTTTGTCTTTTTGACATTAACGTGATGTTCGAAAAGTAATCGATGTAGAAAGTATTGTGAAAATAAATACTTATATGAGGTTCATTGAGCTGCGAATGTCGAGTATGGCTAAGCATGAGGACATTGGGGGGGGAGGCTTTAAAAAGGGCTACTTCTTGAGCGAAAGTGAGCGTGCAAAAGCCCTTTGCAATTGCAGCAAAGGGCTAATCAATTATTTATATAATGACGGGTCTTCAGGTTTTGGCCGTGTCTTAAAGCGTCGATGCAGCCACATATATTGACCTTTGTTACGGCAAATAATCTCTTCAATAATTCGATTACCCCGCTTGGCATCTTCAATCTCATTTTCGCCAGGAAAGTCTTCTAACGGCGCTTGGATCTCGATGTTATAGCCGGTGTCCGTGCTGTTTCGTTCAACAAAAAAGGGCAGCACTTTGGCTTTACCCAGCCTTGCCAGTGTGGTTGCACCGGTAATGGTGGCGGCTTCTTGTACCGCGAAAAAAGGGATGAATGTGGCACTCGAACGGCCAAAATCTTGATCGGCAGTGTACCAAATGACGTTGGGGGCTCTTAAGCTGCGCACCATTTGGCGTAAATCTCTTTTTGGGACCAGCGCTTTATTAGAGCGTAATCGCCCTTTGACCTGCAGATACTCCATTACGGCATTATTATGCGGTCGGTAGACCCCGACTCCTGGTTGGAACTGGCCAAAGATACGGGCGCCCATCTCTAAAGGCAGGCAATGAACGGCGTACAGTATGACCCCTTGGCCACTGTTCAGCGTTTGTTCGACATGCTCTTGACCTTTAATGGTCATATGTTGCTGAATTTTTTCATCTGACCACCACCATCCATTGATGGTATCGAAGATAGCTTTGCCTGTTTGTTCAAAGTTTTCGCGTAATAGCGTTTGCTGTTCTGCTTCGCTCATATCAGGAAAGCACAGCTGCAAATTACGCTTGGCAGTGTTAACCCGTTTGCGGGCAAACTTCATGGCAATCCTGCCAATAGCCGCGCCAATTTTCATTTGGAGAGGTAATGGCAACACTTGTGTTAAGCGCATCATTGCAACGCCTAGCCACAGGAGCCAGTACTTAGGATGATAAAGATGAGATGACAACTGGGCTTTTTCTACCACGGAAAACTCGAATACATTGAAAAATTACTCATTATTCTAACGCAAACTCACTCAAACTCACTCAAAATCATTAAAAATTAGGTACAATCATCAGTAAATTTGCAAAACACACGGCCATTATGAAGATTTCTCTGCCAGCATTTGAAAACGCCAAAGTACTCGTCGTTGGTGATGTAATGTTAGATCGCTACTGGGCGGGCACGACTGCGCGTATATCTCCTGAAGCACCCGTCCCCGTTGTTAAAGTGGAACAGATTGAAGATCGGCCTGGCGGAGCGGCGAATGTGGCGATTAACATTGCCACGCTAGGCGGCGCAGCAAGTCTCGCTGGCATCGTCGGTGTTGATGAAACAGCTGACGCATTGACCATTGGTGTGCAAGCATTCGGCGTTGAGCCTAATTGGCATCGAGTTGCTGGTAAGCCGACGATCACTAAGCTACGAGTGATGTCGCGCAATCAGCAATTGCTGCGTTTGGATTTTGAAGAGAGTTACTCGAAAGTAGAAAGTGATGCGCTGCTAGCAAAAACCATTTTACAGTTAGACAATGTCGATGTGGCAGTGCTGTCTGATTACGCTAAAGGCGCCCTTGTTTCTCCTGAAGCCTTTATTCAAGCGGCGAGCGACAAAGGGGTCAAAGTGTTAGTTGATCCTAAAGGCAGTGACTTTGCTCGTTACCGTGGTGCTTATCTATTAACGCCGAACATGGGTGAATTTGAAGCGGTAGTGGGCAAAGTTGAATCAGAAGCAGACTTAGTCGCTAAAGCCCAATCTTTGTTGTCGCAATTTGAGCTCAATGCCATGTTGGTAACGCGTTCAGAAAAAGGCATGACATTAATCACTAAAGATCAGCCTGAACTGCATATCCCCACAGTTGCACGTGAGGTTTACGATGTGACGGGTGCGGGTGATACCGTTATTTCAGCGCTAGCGACAGCAATTGCAGCAGGCAGTGATTTACCACAAGCTTGTGCGATTGCAAATACCGCCGCAGGGATAGTGGTTGCCAAGCTAGGTACGTCAACGGTGACCCGAATTGAATTAATTGAAGCGCTCTCTTTGAATCAAGGTGAATCAGGTTTCGGCGCAGTGAGCGAAGACCAGCTAGTGTACGCGCTGGAGCAAGCTAAGCTGCGTGGTGAGCGTGTGGTCATGACCAATGGCTGCTTTGATATTTTACATGCAGGACACGTCAGTTACCTGCAACAGGCCAAAGCCCTAGGTGATCGATTAATCGTTGCTGTTAATAGCGACGCTTCAGTCAAACGCCTGAAAGGCGAAGGGCGTCCGGTAAACCCGGAAGACAGACGAATGGCAGTGTTAGCCGGTCTTGCTTCGGTTGATTGGGTGGTCCCTTTCAGTGAAGATACACCGCAACGCGTGATTGCTCGCTTGTTGCCTGATCTGTTGGTAAAAGGCGGCGATTACAACGTTGAAGATATTGCGGGTGGTGAAGAGGTGATTGCTGCGGGTGGTAAGGTTAAAGTACTCGGCTTTGAAGAGGGTATTTCAACCACGGCGATTATTGAAAACATCATGGCTAATCGCTAGTGAAAGCCATGAGTAAAGATCAATAGTGCTATCTCATTAATGCTGAACTCATTGGTTTTTAGCATCGCGCTGACAAGTGGCTTTATTTGGGATGATATCGGTGCTAAGAAAGCCCTTGTTTGCGAGCTTAAGCAGCTTGAAGTTTGCTTAAGTCAGCTCCCTCCTTCTGCCAGAAAACAGCTACCTAACACTCAACTGATACAAATGTCATTGGGCGCGCGCGCCGCGATGGTGTTACCTCTCAAGCATGTCGACGTCGCAGGCGTGTTAGTGACCGACTTTAGCCTACTTCCCCTTAAACGCAGTGTTAATTGGGGAGAAGGGGACTTTTCTCTGAGTCTTAATCGGCAGGATGAACTGACCTATTGGCATGAATTAGGCCACCTTCAAGCGATTGAAGCGCTTAAGACCATGAATGCTGAGATCTCCAGTCCTTTTCAACATGAGTGGTTAGCTGATCTCTATCTGATTTGGCGCATCGCCAAAGAAACTAACAGCTTGAGCTTAGCGTGGCAGCAATATCATCGTCGTAACATTGATGTGATGGCAAATGTGGCATTTATGTCCCATTGGAGTGTGCCTATCATGTCGCAAGCTCTTGCGGGTTATAGCGTCAAAGAGCTCACCGCGTTCAACAGTTTTAATGCATTTCTAGCTGACTTTTGGCCGACGATAGTACTGCCAACCGCTGATAGTTTAGCTGAATTTTCAAGCCTAATTCAGCGTACATTCGGCGCAGGAACAGTACAACCACTGCCGGAATATATGTATTGGCGCAAACCCGCTTTAGGACATTATTTTAAGCCGACATTGATTAAGTTAATGGGGCAGACTGATGCAGTGCAGTGGCTTGTAGATCAAAGTATGGAGCAGGATGGTTCGAGTCCTGCACCTCGGCTGTAGGTTTTGGGTTGAGGTGATCACAAAGGTGATTATGTCTTCGTTAGCTCATTTCTGGACAGAAACGTGTTTCAAGTTGGCCTAGTGAATGTCCGGTAATGGCACAGAATTACCGCCTTTCGCAACTAAATCACTACTACGTTCTGCTCTGATAGTGATAAAATCTCCGCATCAGAATTACCGAGAAACTCTATGTTTATCCATCATGTTAACGGCATCGACTGGCTTGTGATTACAGCTTTTGAAGAACTGAAAACTATATTTATCGAAGAAGCCGGTGAGATTCCCTTTTGCTTCTCTACCGCCAGCGAATTGAAACTGATTGATCAAGCCAAGCGTATTTATGGATATTTGCCTACACTCAGCGGCGTAATCACCGATACCGGCACTTTTCAAAGTAAGGATAACGAAGAAGATTTGAACCCAGAGCTTGCCTGCCTAGTTGAGGGGCGTGGTCGGGTGTTTATCTATCACGGCGGCTTTGTGGCTTTTGTGGATGACGAGCAAACCTTTATTACCCGAATGGACTGAAAATTATTCAGTAAGTTGAAATCAGCGAATTAGCATCCCTAGCCGTTCATCCGCAAGCGCTTCGTTTATTAACAGGGTGCGAATCGAATGGAGCCGGATCCTAGCTTCAATAAGAAAAGCAATGCTGCGGTTAACTGGCGAGCTGTATCCCTAGCAAGGAATGGGGCATAAATGCGTTAGCTGCTGACCAAAGTGGTTCCAATGACCTGCAGTCGGCGTATGTGCAGACACTGCTGAGGCTCGCTTTTCGCCATCCATGGCCGCTCTGCGGTTTCATCCCTGAAACCGAAGGCCTCTGCCACATCTGCACTGGGTTATAAAAGCGCAAACTCTCGGTATTTGAGTTCCTAATTTGAAGAACACAGATCTAAAAGCCTAAACAAACTAACAGAAAACACCCAATCCCCATCGAAGTTGCCGAAGTGCGTAGATAAAAATGCCGTAGAACCATCATGGATGATGGTTCAGGCTCGGGGGTACATGGATGTACCATCTGAGCCGTTAGGCGATTTTTATTGGAGTACGAGGCCTGTACTCAACGCATGTAACTTCGTCGGGGCGGCAGGGGTGATCCAAGAGGGGATTGCTGTTGATCCCCTTTTGGCCGTGTGTGAGCTGGAAGCTCACGACCTTTATCAAACGAAGTTTGGTATCTTAAAGCTCATAGAACCAAGCCCTAGCTTGCTCGCTAATGAATAGCAGACAGCCACTGTTCAGCCATTTTTTGCTGAACCTAGGCTGAACACTTTGCTGATTACTTCATAAGGAGTGGGTTTCTGGCAACGGCTTTTGATAGAGTCATTTCACGTCGAATCAATGGGGCCGTATAATGCCAAAGCGTTCAAGAGCTGAAACCAAGCAAACCATAGAACAAATAACAGCTGCTGCACTGCAACAGATGTTGAATATGGGCTATGACGCGATGTCCTATTCCACCCTTTCGCAAGCAACAGGGATCAGCCGTACTGGGATCAGCCATCACTTTCCTTATAAAGCGGATTTCCTCACCCTGTTAGAACCGAAACTCGGCGCCTTACTCATTGAGGATTTAGATTTTAGCACCACAGAATCGCTGCAAAAATCTTGGCTTTGCGCATTAGAAACCCCACAGTTTAGCGCGATTATAAAACTGTTCTTTGCTATTTGTGGCTCCAGTCAGTTGCATACAGCCCAATATAAAACACTGACCTTGCTACATGACAAAGTGGCCATTGAGCTTGGGGATCAGGGGAGAACAACTGTCGATACGCTATTAGGCCAAAGCGCAATATTTCTGTTTAAGCAAAATAGGCAATAAATAGCTCACGAACCTACAAAACGAATGATTTTCTCTGTGTATGATATTCGGGCTAAAATTAATCCCATCTTTGTTATCTATGATTCGCCTTTTATATTCTTGGTTAGCGACGGCGCAGCAGTTGAGAGCATGACCCACAAAGAGTAACGGATAGCCCCATTTTGCTTAAGTATAAAAAGCAAAAGGTTAAGGTGTTAACCCGCTGTAGCGACGAAGTAATTTTTTCTATATGCTAGCGGCCAATAAGCATTTTAAGCCTGTAATGAGTGATGCACGATATGGACGTCAAACCTAACATTCCAGTAGCCTCTGAATCGATCAAACGTTTCCCCAAATTAGATAATCAAGAGTTAGTCAAACCCAGCTTTTGGATAAGCCAAGTGTTTATGATCATTGCCACCATTGTTGGTGTCTATTTGGCTGCGCAAGAGGGCTTGTCACAGGCGATTATCTTCGATGATTTATCAAACAAACAAGATAACTATTATCTTCGACATGCACTTTTCGACGAAGTGAATGACAATGTCACTATCATCAATGAGTATGCAGATACAGTGGCAAAAAGCTCCCCTTATGACTTAAAGGGTATTCACCCTACAATGGCAACATTCGTCTGGGAGAATATGCGCTATTCAGCCAATACATTGGAAACTCCAACTCAAATTCTAACTGAGACTCGGCGATTCTATATGACATCGGCAAACATTATTTCTAAAATGGAAAGTCGATTCTATGGTGCAAAGTTTGGCGCTGAAAAACTCAAAGAGCTAACCAAAAATGTGTCTGAATCAACCCTCCCTATGTTGCAAAGCAACTATCAAGCTCTCGCCGCGGAGTTAGACGCTGCCAATATTACGGTTGAATAAGGATATTTAAATGACGATTAAGTGCCCCGGTTGTAATAACGAAACAATGCGAATGTTTGACTTCCATGGTCAAGAGGTTGATAGCTGCACTGAGTGCGGTGGTATATGGTTCGACAGTGGCGAGCTCAACGGCGCACTTTCAACGGCAGACAATGGTAATAACAACGTCGGCATCGAAAGTTCACTCGGTGAACATCAAGGCGTGTCACTTCGACAATGCAGCCATTGTCAGTGCAGTATGCAGCACTACTTTTTAATGGACGACTTTCAAGTTGAGGTGGATGTTTGCCACTCCTGTACTGGGGTGTGGATTGATGAACACGAACGAGAAAAAGTGCTGCAGTCCCCGCAAATTAGAGCGGCATTAGAACAACTCAATCAAAAAACCAACGTCAAAACGTGGCTGTTTCAATTTTTACTGCAAATGCCGTTAGAGTACAACTTAAAAACCAAGAGCAAACCTTGGGTCACGTATGGTTTACTTGCACTGAATATCATCATCTTTTTTGCCTACGGTTATAGTGACCCCGCCACTGTGTGGGTGTTTGATAATTTTGCCATGCAGGCGTCACTGGTGATGCAAGGGCAGCAGGTATTGCCTCTGCTAAGTCATATGTTTCTTCATGGTGATATCATTCATCTGCTGGGGAATATGTATTTCCTCTATGTGGTTGGTGACAATTTAGAGGATGCACTCGGTCATTCTCGTTTTCTTGCGGTTTATTTACTGTGTGGTTTTGCTGCCGTCTTTGCTCAAATTGCATCGGATCCAACATCGACCGTATACATGGTTGGCGCGAGCGGGGCGATAGCGGGCTTGTTTGGTATGTATCTGTTGTGGTTTAGACATGCCAGTCTGACATTCATGTTTGTTGTCTTTCAAAAGAAACTGTCGCCGATGGCGTTCTTTGCGATTTGGTTATTGATCAATATTGTTGGGGTATGGTTTGCTGAGGGAGGCGTGGCTTATTGGGCGCATATTGGCGGTTTTATCGCAGGTCTGATTATCGGTATTGCGCTTAAGCAACGAGTCATGTCGAGCAACCCTATGTTGGCGATGCTTAATTCACCCGAGGTGAAAGTGTCTCGTTAGTTTGTGTGTGTTTACGCATGTTTAGAAAATTAAGGCCGCGAATGCGGCCTTTTTGTTCACTCACAACCAATCAACCAATCAACCAATCTAGCTTAAAAGTGCCATTGCAGGTAAACGCTTTGATAATTACTGCCACCACTTATGCGGCCAAAGGCTGAACTGGACTCAAAGATACCTGAGCGATGGTGGATACTATAACCAAACCAGAGGTTTTCCATTTTTCTAGAATTGAACACATCACCGACATTCACATCTAATGAAAAATCTATGTAATTAAGTAGCTTAGATGGCTTGTAATCTTTTTCGGCTAGCTCGCTCGACTCAATGTGAGTGACCGTGCTGACGTAAGATAAACCTTCGGCGACACCGAGTCTAAATCGTGGGCCAATTTCAAAGGTGTAGTATGCCTTAATCGCAATAATTGCTTCAGCAATATTATCTTGTACTTCGGAGTCATGATGCCAGACTAAGCCTGGCGTCAAGTAAAGCTCTATCGGTAAGGTAAACAAGGTATCGGTAAGCTGAGTACCGTAAAAAGCCGAGGTCATTTGGTTATTGTAGGGGTCGGTTTGGGTTTGCCATTTGAATATCGCATTGAGGTTAGACGGTGTCGCCCAACCATGGGCAATACGTAAGTACTCTGTCGGCTTTTCTTGTTTAGTCACAACCGATTTTGCTGAATAATTCTTTTTATTCGGTTCAGGGAAAAAGCCAAAACCCAAAAAGGACTCATACTGAAAGCGGTTGTTAATACTCGGGAGTTCGTAGACATCATCTTCTAAACGGCCGACGCCAAACTGGCCTAATAAATATAGATTACTAATGAGATGGTAACGGGCCTTGATACCAGCATTAAAGCTAACACCGCCACCAACATCATATTTATCTAAGCCATAGTAATATTGATTAAAATCGGCGCTTTTCCACTGAAACTCGGCGTAAGGCAGTAGGCGCCAATCTCCAGACTGCCAAAGGTATTGAGTACGACTATAGCCATAGCTGCGCTTGTTTGAGTCTGAGAGAACGGCTAAATCGACATCCCATTCATCCTTTACAAAACGGTATTGTAAACCGAAATCAAAGGCCTGAGATTGGGTTTCATTTTGCAGCGTCTCTGGGATATCGACAAATCGAAAACGGGTATAAAGATTGACTTGGTGGTTGTCATTTTTCCAAATATGACCAGCAGCTTCCATTCCATTGATATAGAAATAGTCATTTTTAAAGTAGATGAGCGGCAAGGTGTCATACACCTCATCTTCTTCTGTGGCGTAGGGAATATCGCCACGGCGCATACCGATACCCACCCCCCAACTGTTATTCCATTGATTGGCTGTCGGCTCTTCTGCTGTCACCGCGATTGCAGATTCTGTTGTTGCTGCCAATGCAGGGTCATTTGCCGCGTTAACGATGCCTTGGGGCACAAGCATTAACAAGCAGACAAAAGTCGTTGAATATAGATTGAATTTCATATTATTGTTCTTAGGTTAGCGCTGATCGAAGTATAGAGAAAAAAGCAGGTTACATACATAAGTTTAACAAAATTGTATTAATTTAGACTTAAAAAAAAGACCGCAAATGCGGTCTTTTAATTGTTGAAGCTAATAATTAGTCTGCTTCTTTTAAGCTCTTTGTCAGCTCAACAATGGCTTTCTTACCATCGCCAAATAACATGACCGAGTTGTCCATCGCAAACAGAGGGTTAGGCAACCCTGCAAAGCCTGGACTTAATGAGCGCTTTACAATTACGACGGTTCTAGCCTTGTCGACGTTGAGAATGGGCATTCCGTAAATTGGGCTGCCTTTATCTTCTCGTGCCATAGGGTTAGTCACATCGTTAGCACCAATCACAATCGCCACATCAGTTTGCTCAAACTGAGGGTTAATCTCATCCATCTCGATTAACTGCTCATAAGGCACTTCAGCTTCTGCAAGCAATACGTTCATATGGCCTGGCATGCGACCCGCTACAGGATGGATGGCATAAAGCACCTTGGTGCCTCGCGCTTCCATCACCGAGGCTAGCTCACGTACAGCATGTTGCGCTTGTGCCATTGCCAGTCCGTAACCTGGCACGATAACAACGCGCTCGGCAGTTTCGAGTAACATCGCCACTTCTTCTGGTGAAGACGAGGTGATTTTACCGGCATAAACTTCGTCAGCGTCAATCGTTTCTCCGCCTTCGGCCATCACGCCAAAGAGCACATTAAACAGTGAACGGTTCATCGCCTTACACATGATCCGCGTCAGAATAATACCTGATGCACCTACCAGTGAACCCGATACGATAAGGACGGTGTTGCCGGTAATAAAACCGGTTGTTGCCGCAGCAAGACCTGAATATGAGTTAAGCAGGGCAATGACAACGGGCATATCAGCGCCGCCAATCGGGATGACGAGTAATAAACCGAGTACCACTGACACTGCGACTAACGCATAGATAAGATTAGTATTGCTTGGGTCCATCACGATAGCGACAGACAATCCAATGGCACTGATCAACAACAATGCATTGAATATCTTGTTACCAGGCACCTTTATCGGATTGCCTGAAATAAGCTCTTGTAGCTTAGCAAACGCAATAAATGAACCTGACAGCGTCACTGCACCAATAATCACGGTTGCCGTAATGGAAACCAAGGCGACTGTGTGTGTGGCAGACTGAGGATCGAGGAAGTTAGCCAAGGCGATAAAGAGTGATGCTCCACCACCAAAACCGTTTAGCATTGCGACCATCTGTGGCATTGAGGTCACTTGAATTCGAGACGCCATAACTGCGCCGATAGTTCCCCCAAGTAGCACACCCGCAATGATCCACTCGTAACTTAAAATACTCTGGTCAAACAGAGTCACAACGACTGCCATTAGCATACCTAATGCAGAGAGTTGGTTACCTCTGACCGCCGTTCTCGGCTTTGTCAGGCCTTTTATCCCAAGGATAAATAAGCTCGCAGCCACCAAATAGACGAGATAAATAATTGTCGCACTCATAGTGGCTTATTTCCTTTTGAACATAGCTAGCATGCGGTTGGTGACCATGTAGCCACCGACAACATTAATCGTGGCAAGTACCACAGCGACAAACCCTAAAACGTTGACCCAAATACCGGCGCCAGAACCTGCTGACAAAAGTGCGCCAACGAGTGAGATCCCTGAGATTGCGTTTGAGCCTGACATTAACGGAGTATGCAAGGTGGGTGGTACTTTGGTGATGACCTCAACGCCGAGAAATACTGCAACCATAAATAGGGTCAGTAAGAGTAAAATTTCCATTTATTTTTCCTCTGGTGTAGCAGCCGTTATGACAGGCTCCAATGCGGGTAAACCTAATATATCGCGTAGGCGGCTACTTGCAACTTCGCCTTGGTGTGCCACAACGGTATCTCTAACAATTTCATCTTCAAAATCAAGTGTTAAAACACCCTCTTTATCGACAAGCAGTTTAAGTAGATTTTCAATGTTGGTGCCATACATCTGGCTAGCATGGTTGGCAGCGCTACCCGGTACATTAGATGGCCCAAGAATGGTCACACCTTTGTAAACCACTTCTTTATCGACTTCCGTGAGTTCACAGTTACCGCCCGTTTCAGCGGCGAGATCGACAATAATGGTGCCGTTCTTCATGCCATCAACCATCTCTTTAGTGATCAAGATTGGCGCTTTACGACCTGGAATAGCGGCAGTGGTAATGACGATATCTTGCTGTGCCAACACGTTTGCCATTGCCTGTTGCTGACGCTTAAGGAAGTCATCAGTTTGCTCTGCAGCGTAACCGCCTTTGGTTTCTGTATTTTCAGTTTCCAAATCGAGTTCAACGGGCTTAGCGCCTACTGAAATGATTTGCTCGCGTGCGGCAGGGCGAATATCGTAAGCTTCAACTACAGCGCCTAAGCGCTTCGCGGTTGCACAAGCCTGTAGGCCAGCAACGCCAACTCCCATAATAAAAGCACGTGCTGGTTTGAGGGTACCCGCGGCTGTCATCATCATTGGGAATATGCGCGGAGCTTTATGGGCGGCAAGCAAAACGGCTTTATAACCCGAGATGGTGGCCATTGAAGAGAGAATGTCCATGCTTTGTGCACGCGTGATCCGCGGCACGAGTTCGAGTGCAATCGCAGTCGCTCCGGTTTCGGCAATCGCCTGGGCATTTTCTGGATGCGCAAGTGGGTCCATCATACCGATCACGATTTGATTCGGTTTAATGGTGGCTTTAAGTTCAGCAAGTTGCTCATCTTTAGCATTGACGACAGTAATCACATCCGAGTCGCTCAAGACCTGTTCGCGAGATGCAATTGTGGCACCTGCTGTAACATAATCTTCATCGGTAAACCCGGCATGACTTCCAGCATCGCTTTCAACAAGCACTTGCACGTTTTTCTTTAGCAGACGAGCCACATTGGCAGGAATAAGTGCAACACGACTTTCTCCAGCATGACTTTCTTTGGGGATACCTAACTTCACAAAGGCTAACCTCTTCGTTGAGGACATTCGTAGGGACAGATGTCATTTTTATTTGTAAGGTCTCATATTGTGGCGACTCTGAATTTAGACACAAGCTGATATTTTTCAATTTCGTGTTTACAGTACTGGTCTGACTGAAAAATTTGCGCTAGGCCACACTTTTAAATGGAAGTTTGCTGTCATCAAGCCCACTAAAAGTGAATTCATTCAAATGTCAGTTACTTTTGTAGCTTACTTTTCAATCTTTGTATATTCCAAAATGGAATTAAAAATCATTTTTTATTCTTTTTTACTTTTACTGAGAGGCGCTAAGCTTGCAAACACTAAACTGATACAGGGCCGTTCTAATGTTGTTAAAAGAGCTTTCATCACTCGCATCACCTTTGTCTTCTGGGCAGGTCGATAAGCTAAAGCAGCTCACCGCTGAATTGAGTGCCGTACAACTTGCGTGGGTTAGTGGCTATTTGGCTGCAACATCTGAACAAGGAACTTCGGTTGTACCACAAGCTAGTGCAGAGCAAATTATGACTATTTTATACGGTAGTCAAACCGGTAATGGTCGTGGCGTAGCATCGGCACTTGCTGAAAAAGCGCAAGCCCAAGGTTATGCGGTTAATTTAGTCTCTATGGGTGACTACAAAGCGCGTCAGCTAAAACAAGAGTCATTATTACTGTTAGTGGTCAGCACTCACGGTGAAGGCGATGCTCCTGATGACGCCATAGAACTGCACAAATTCTTAGCCTCAAAGCGTGCGCCTAAGTTAGATAATCTTAACTACTCGATATTGGCACTGGGAGATTCAAGTTACGAGTTTTTCTGTCAAACCGGTAAAGATTTCGATGCTCGCCTTACCGCGCTCGGTGCAACATCAATTTCGCCCTTAATTGAATGTGATGTGGACTATGAAGAACACGCCGCAGCGTGGCAAGACAGAGTGCTTGAAGCCGTTAAGCCGCTGATCCAAAGTGCTGGTGCCAGTGTGGTGTCAATTGCGAGCACGGCTCAGTCTGCAACCTCTAGTTTTACGAAACAAAAGCCATACGCTGCAGAACTGCTTGTGAGTCAAAAGCTGACCGGCCGGGATTCTGACCGAGATGTGCGTCACGTTGAAATAGAGTTAGGCGAGTCAGGTATTCATTATCAAGCGGGTGATGCATTAGGGGTGTGGTTCAACAACAGTGCTGCACTGGTTAATGAGCTGCTTGAGCATTTAAGCCTTAAGGGTGATGAGCAGGTCAGCATTGGGAGCAACACGCTTAGTTTGCGTGATGCGCTAATCAATAAAAAAGAGTTAACTCAGCTTTATCCTGGTTTAGTCACCGGTTGGGCTGAATTGAGCCAAAGCCAAGCACTGCTTGATATCAGTGCCGACAAAGTGCTTGTGCGTGAGTATATTAATAACAACCAAGTTGCCGATTTGGTCCATCAGTATCCTGCGATCGTCAGCGCTGAGCAATTGGTTGGCCTGCTTCGTGGCATCACTCCAAGACTTTACTCGATTGCCTCTAGCCAAGCGGAAGTGGAATCGGAAGTTCATCTCACCGTGGCATTAGTTGAAGACGAGCGCGCTGGTGTTGCTCGATTTGGCGGTGCATCTCAATTCCTAGCAAGTGCAGAAGAGGGTCAACAAGTTAACGTCTACGTTGAGCCAAACAATCATTTCCGTCTGCCAGAAAACCCAGAGACGCCCGTTATCATGGTCGGCCCGGGTACGGGGGTCGCCCCGTTTAGAGCATTCATGCAGCAACGTTCAGCACAAGGTATTGAAGGCAATGCGTGGTTAATCTTTGGTAACCCCCATTTTGAACAAGACTTCCTTTATCAAACAGAATGGCAGCAGTACATACAAAGCGGAGAGCTGTCGCGTATTGATTTAGCATTCTCGCGTGACCAAGCCCATAAAGTGTATGTGCAGCATAAAATTATTGAACAAGGTGAGACGCTGTGGCAGTGGCTTGAATCTGGTGCTCATTTATATATTTGTGGCGATGCAGACCGTATGGCAAAAGATGTTCACCAAGCCTTATTGGATGTGGCCATTAAATTTGGCGGTAAGAGCGCTGAGCAAGCTGAAGATTACCTTGAAGCACTGCGAGTCGCTAAGCGCTACCAAAAAGACGTTTACTAGCTTTTTTGCACATGACAAAGAACGCATTGATGAGTCGCTGGCAAAACCCAAGTCAGCGCTAAATATAAAAGAATAATAGAGAGTATCTTGCTATGAGTGAGAAAAAATTAGCGATAAATGAGTATTTAAAGACCGACAGTGATTACCTGCGTGGCACTATTCAAGAAGGTTTGGATACCCTTGTCACCGGTGCTTTTAGTGAAGGCGACCAACAGTTAATTAAATTTCATGGCTTTTATCAGCAAGATGACCGAGATCAGCGTAACGAACGTAAAGAACAAAAATTAGAGCCGCTTTATAGCTTTATGTTGCGTGCACGTGTTGCGGGGGGCGTTTGCTCACCGCAGCAGTGGTTAGCAGTTGATGAGATTGCGTCTAACTTGACCAGCTCTAACAGTATCCGTCTCACTACGCGTCAGACGTTTCAATACCATGGTATTCCAAAGCGTAATTTGAAAACCATCATTCAAGATCTTGATCGAGAAGCATTAGATTCTATCGCTGCTTGTGGTGATGTGAACCGTAACGTGATGTGTAACCCCAACCCGGTGCAATCTAAGTTACATCAACAAGCTTATGCTTACGCCAAGCAGTTGTCAGATAACATGCTGCCACACACCAAAGCTTATGCAGAGATCTGGTTGGACGATGAAAAGCTAGTGACAACTGAGGGTGAAGTGGTTGAGCCTGTTTACGGTAAAACGTATCTGCCGCGTAAGTTTAAAATGGCAGTGGCTGTGCCGCCAGATAACGACGTTGATGTGTACACCAATGACCTAGGATTTATTGCCGTAGCCGAAGATGGCGAACTGGTTGGCTTTAATTTGGTTGCGGGTGGCGGTATGGGATCGACCCACGGTGAAGTGGCGACTTTCCCGCGTTTGGCCGATGACTTTGGTTATATTAAAGCAGAAGATACGCTTAAATTTGCCGAAGCGATAATGACGGTGCAACGTGATTGGGGTAATCGAGAAAATCGTAAGTTGTCACGCCTTAAATACACCATTGTTAAGCATGGCTACGATACTTTTAAAGCAGAAGTCGAAAAGCGTACTGGTATTAAATTTCAGCCAAAGCGTGATGTTGTTATTGGTGACCGTGGTGACCGATATGGCTGGAAGCAGGGCGTTGATGACAACTGGCATTTAACCCTATTTATTGAAGGTGGTCGTGTTAAAGACTTGCCTGGCCAACCTCTGCAAACTGGGCTTAGAGAGATAGCGAAAATTCACCAAGGTGACTTCCGCATGACGTCTAATCAGAATATTATTATTGCTGGAGTGCCAGCTGCAGATAAAGACAAAGTAGAAGCGTTAGCAAGACAACACGGGTTAATGGGTAAGCTTATTACCGAAACGCGTGGCCGCTCTATTGCGTGTGTCGCGTTACCAACCTGTGCCTTAGCAATGGCTGAGGCTGAGCGTTATTTTCCTAGTTTCTTAACCAAAGTGGAAGCCTTACAAGATAAGCATGGCTTCTTAGATCAAGGCATTGTTATTCGCATGACAGGTTGTCCTAATGGCTGTGCTCGCCCGTTTGCGGCAGAAATTGGCTTAGTCGGTAAAGCACCTGGTCGTTACAATCTCTATCTTGGCGCGAGCTTCGAAGGCACACGACTCAATAAACTCTATCGTGAGAATATTCAGGAAGCTGAAATTCTTGCTGAACTTGATGACTTGTTTGCTCGTTATGTATCAGAGCGAGAAACAGGTGAAACGTTTGGTAACTATACCGTTCGCAGCGGTGTAGTGGCCGCAGTGATTGATGCTGCTAAGGATTTCCATGGCTGATCTACAGATTGAATCTGTTATCTCTAAAGAGGCGCTAGCCGCTTTGCTGACGGCGCCAGATAGAGAGCAGCGCAGTGAACTTGAGAGAGTAAATCGTTTTCTAGATACGCTAACGCCGCCACAGCGAGTGCGTTGGGCGCTGGAATATCTGCCGGGTAATGCTGCATTGTCGTCGAGCTTTGGTATTCAAGCGGCGGTGATGTTGCATATGCTTAGCGTTGAAAAGTCGGATATTCCGGTCATTTTGACCGATACAGGCTACTTGTTTAGCCAAACCTATAAGTTTATTGATGAGCTAACCGAACGGTTGAAGCTCAACCTTAAAGTATATGCTTCGCCGCTAAGCACGGCTTGGCAAGAAGCCAAGTTTGGTTTTCTTTGGTTACAAGGTATTGATGGGTTAGATCGCTATAATCAAATCAATAAAGTGGAGCCGATGCAGAGAGCAATGAAGGAGCTTGAGGTGGGAACTTGGTTTGCTGGACTTAGACGTTCGCAATCGAGTACTCGCGAAGCGCTTCAGGTGCTAGCGATTCATGGTAAACGGTATAAAGTGCTGCCGATCATTGAATGGGATAATAAACAGGTACACGAATACTTAACCGCTTTTGACCTGCCTTACCACCCGTTATGGGACCAAGGTTATGTTTCCGTTGGTGATACTCACTCAAGTAAACCGCTTGAAGTGGGGATGACCGAAGAGGAGACCCGGTTCAACGGTATTAAACGTGAATGTGGCTTACATTACGATATATAACCCCTAGGCGCGGATGTCGATATTTAGCAGCGCGCCAATGTTCATTTAGGTGGTGTGAAGGGAGAGCTTAAAGGCTATTTTTAGCTCTGTTTATAAAGATTTAACAATATAGATATTAATGCTTTAGACTGTTTTATACTGCATTTGATGATAAATTGTACATTTTTGTTAACAAGGTTATGCACAGCGGTTTTTTTTAGACTATAGTTCAACGTTCCCGTAGATGGTTTTAGGAAACTGTTCTGTATCAAGCCTATTTAGGCTTAGCAATATTTAGTCTTCCAATGGCTGGGTTTATAGTTGAGATATGTGTTAATTCTCCTATAAATGAAGCTTCGCTAAATACTGCAGACAGAGCCGTCAGTAACCAAACAACCAAGCTCAGTTTCGCTCACCATTAGGTGGCTTATTGAGTGCTTAGGTTGACTTGCTAGCGCCTGTCTATCCAAGCAAATAGCCCCCAGGCAGTCTGATTAGGTTGCCTGGGGTTTATCACTTATTTTGTCCTGCCTACTTAACTCCTTCCCTCTATTTTGTCTTTAGTCATTGGGCTATTTATCAGTAAAGCCCTTTAAGCTTCGTTGTGGGCTTTGGATATATGACTAAATGGTCTATTTTGTTCCATACAAAATAAGACATTCCCACACTCCTAGGCGGTCAGATTTAGGAGGTAGAGTAATGCATGGAGCCATTACCGAAGATGCCAGAGCCGAGAATCACTATTAGCTTCAATCCCTCATCTTGCCTGCAGGGCGTTGAATTTCCCCTCAATGGTCAGACTTTTAATGCAACGGGTATCATAGGGCTATCAATGTTTGCCAAATGTCTCGATATTAAATCAATCGTTTAAGTTGCCTGCACTGCCTTGTACAGCGCCACTCTTACAGAGTTGTGAAACAAACATCTTGAAGTGGCTTGGGTATATAATTCAGTCAATAATGATGTAATATACCCCGCTAAGTTATTAATATGATTAGTAGGTTATTGCTTGCTAGGCTTAGCTTGCAGTGACAGCGTTAAAACAAAAGCGTCAATGACTGGATTGATGGCATTATTAAATGGAGTTTTTAAATGAATAAGATGCTAGTTGCTGCCTTAGTGGCGGTCGGTGCTGGTGGATATTGGTACAGTCAGCAAGATGCTGAAGTATCGGCGAGTGATAACGCTGTAATGGCTTATATTCCGGCTGATACGCCTATATTTTCTGGACAGTTGCAGCCATTTCCGATTAAGTCATATATCGATTCGCTTTCTGACGCCTACAAGCAATCAGGTGCCAATGCGCTCGGTGAATGGGAAACGGAAGAAGATCCACGTGCACAGTTTTTTCTCAGTTTAACGAAGTCATATTTGGCCGCCATGAAAGATGGTGATACTTTTATTAGTACATTTGGTCTTGCTGAAAATATCCGTAGTTACTTTTATACCCTAGGGGTAATGCCTGTACTTAAGATTGAAGTGGCCAACGAAGATGCGATTTGGACATTGCTGGATAAAGCAGAAGCTGAGAGTGGCTTAACGCATGTGCCCGCTCAATTAAAAGGGGTTAATTACCGTAGCTATCCGCTGCTTGATGCCACTGAAGATGAACAGATAAATCTGGTTGTAGCGGTACATGACTCAATGTTAACGATGACACTAGACGCCTCGTTTAGTGAGCCCGTATTACTGGAAACCGCACTGGCAGTTACGCCCGTTGAACGTTCAATTGTCGACGCTAAGATTATTGAAGATATCATTGCTAAACATGGTTTTACCAATGAAGGTATCAGCTATATTAATCATCAAGAGATAGTCAAAGCATTCACTAGCACTGATGGTAATCAACTGGCGCGTCAGCTCACTAAGTTATTTGCAATGGCGGAAGAAGACCCTTTTGCAGAACTGAGATCGCCAGCGTGTAACCAAGAGTTATCGGCAATCGCTGCAAACTGGCCGCGCACGGTTGCCGGTTATGATCAAATGGATATCACCAGTAGTGAAAGCTCACTGAGTTATAGAGTGGTTTTTGAAAGTAAGAACCAGATTATGCTCAATGCATATCAACAGATGCGCGGTTATATCCCAGCATATGTACAAGATATTGATAACAGCGTAGCGACTCTTGGACTCGGCATCGACATCAACCAAATGGTGCCATCTTTACAGGCCATTTGGGATGAAATGTTAACGCCAGAGTATCAGTGTGGTCCATTGCAAGAGATGCAAGCGCAAATGAGCCAACAAAGCCCAGGTATGCTTGGTATGTTTACTGGAATGGCTAATGGAGTCAAAGGTGTCGGTATCTCAGTGATTGACTATAAAATCAATGATGATATTGACTCTCCTGAACTCGAAAGCTTAGATGCTGTGATGACCTTGTCTGCCGAAAACCCAGAAATGTTGTTTAATATGGTTAAGCCATTTGCGCCTGAGTTGGCTGATATTAGACTGCCAACAGATGGCAGCGCCATTATTTTGAACGACGTATTACCTATGCCACCAGAGATGAAAGTCACCGCCAAGTTGGCCGTTAAGGGCAATCATTTGGTGTTGTTCTTCGGTGATAAGGGTGAAGCGGTTGCTAATACGCTGAGTTCTGAAGCCTTGGCCAGCAACGGTTTGCTGACAATGTCTGCAGACTATATGAAAATGTTTGCACCTTTGCTTAAGTTTATTGAGCTTACTGGAGAGCCTATTCCAGAGGAGTTCAAGGCGATGAAAGATTATGACATGCGAGTTAAAGTTGAGCTTGATGTGGATGATAAAGGTATTGTTATTGATTCATCGGTGAATTCTCGCGCGAGCAAGTAACCTTTAAAACAACGTTGAAGCACTGATAAAACGCCAGTTTATAAAACTGGCGTTTTTATTTTTACACATTTAGGAGAATAAAAGTGATTGTTGCAGGACTCTTTTTAAAGGCTAATGAGGTCAGGGTAGTGACACTAACAGGATCGCGTATCAGTCATCATTTAATCGCGCCTAAAGTGACTAAATTTAGTTTGTTAAAAAATCCGACTCAAACTGATGTGGTTGCATTTATAGCGCAGATTAATGGTTATGTTAGTGAGCATGCTATTGATAAGTTGGTGCTAAATAGACGTGCGACCACAGGGCAAGGTGCGGGAGGTGCGGGAACATTTTTGATGGAAGGGGCGATTCTGGCAACATGCGCTTGTGAGGTGGAGTTTATTCACCCCGCTACATTACGCGCGTCAGACAAGAAACATAACGAGTTTAAAAGCTGTCGTCCAACAACTGTTGATTTAGGTAAAGCCTACGATTTGGCATTTGAATGTTTAAGCTAGACTTACCTAGTAAGTGAAGATGATCTTTTTAGTTGTATCAGCGTATTAGTGGTATAACAAACAAAGGTTACACAGAAAAACTTAGGTGAAAACAATGATTAAAACAATGATTAACAAAACGTCAAAACTGATTTTAGCTGCAGCGCTACTTTTACCATTGAGTGCCATGGCAACCGATTTGAAGGTGGGTGATACCGCACCAAACTTTAAGCTACAAGCCACAGACGGACACTTTTATCAGCTGAGTGATTATAAAGGTAAGCAGACGTTAGTTTTGGCATGGTATCCAATGGCTAACACTCATGGTTGCACACTAGAATGTAAATCGTTGGTGCAAAAAGGACACCTTATTCGCGAGTATAACGCGGTATACATGATGGCCAGCGTTGACGACCTTGAAGATAACCAAGCGTTTGCTAAAGAACAGAAAGCAGACTTTCCAATGTTAAGCGATCCGACCAAAGAAACCGCTAAAGCTTACGATGTGCTTAATTTTGTGCGCGTTGCCAGCCGGGTGACTTTTTATATCGGTGAAGATGGCAAAATCTTAAAAATTGATGATGATATCAATGCTGAAACTGCCGCTGAAGATATTGCTGCAACGTTAAAGGCACTTGAGATTGACAAGGTAGTTGAAGATGAGTCTGCTAGCGATGGCGAAACTGCTCAAGTAGAGTGATCTGCAAATAGCCAATGCTGAATCAAAAAAGCCACAATACAAATACTGTATTGTGGCTTTTTTAGCGGTGCAAAATAGTGCTTAGCGACAGCAAAAGGCAGTCGCCAATCTATTTGATGGTTTTAACCCCTTCAGGAGTACCGACTAACAGCACATCAGCGCCGCGCATGGCGAATAAACCATTAGTCACCACACCCACAATGGCGTTGATATTTGTTTCAAGCTCTTTGGGATTGATGATCTTCATGTTGTAGACATCTAAGATAATGTTACCGTTATCAGTGACTACGCCTTCACGATAAACAGGATCGCCACCCAGCTTCACCAGTTGACGTGCTACGTATGAACGTGCCATTGGGATAACTTCAATAGGCAATGGAAATTCACCTAAGATATCAACTTGCTTAGTATTATCGACAATACAGATGAACTTTTCAGCCACTGCCGCAACAATCTTCTCGCGAGTCAGTGCCGCACCACCGCCCTTAATCATGTCCATATGGGCGTTGATTTCATCAGCGCCGTCGACGTAAACGGAGAGCTCATCGACACTGTTTAGATCATATACTGGAATACCAAGTGCTTTCATTTTTTCAGTAGAAGCTTCAGAGCTTGATGTAGCGCCGTCAATCTCTGCTTTCATTGTCGCGAGTGCGTCAATAAAGTGATTCACGGTAGAGCCAGTTCCGACACCCACAATGCTATCTTTCTCTACATACTTAAGTGCTGCCCATGCGGCGGCTTTTTTCATTTCATCTTGAGTCATAACGAAATCCTATTTAAAAGCAAAGGTTAAAAATATTGGCAATAGTATACGCTTTAAACCGCGAAAGCGGGTCTGAAATTTGCTTTTAAAGTGACAAACTCGCGATATCGTGATTAGCTTGGCTTGGTAGAAAAGGTTTATTCAAAAAGCAGTTAGCGTTGATTTATTGTTAGCGGACAATGAGCATTGATATCTGTTCATCAAGATTAGCTGCGTTAGGAAAAGGAGTATGTATGGCTGGGGCAAGTTTATTAACCTTATTAGATGATATCGCCACTATTTTGGATGATGTTGCCGTGATGAGTAAGGTGGCTGCGCGTAAAACTGCCGGGGTGCTCGGGGATGATTTAGCCTTAAATGCGCAGCAAGTCACTGGTGTTTCAGCGGATAGAGAGCTGCCTGTCGTATGGGCTGTAGCCGTAGGGTCTTTTAAGAATAAATGCATTTTGGTTCCCGCCGCAATGCTCATTAGCGCCTTTATTCCTTGGGCGGTAACTCCTTTATTGATGTTCGGTGGTTTGTTCTTATGTTTTGAAGGTTTTGAGAAAATTTACCATAGCTACCAAGTGAAGAAGCAGCCTAACGTCGTCAATGAACAACCAGACGAAGTGATTGGCGATCTCAAAGCGTACGAAAAGAAAAAAGTGAAAGGCGCCATTAGGACTGATTTTGTGCTTTCTGCTGAGATTATCGCTATTACGCTAGGTATTGTGGCTGAAAAAGGTTTAGTGACTCAGTTTTTCACCTTGAGTGTCATCGGGATTGTGATGACCATCGGGGTTTATGGGTTAGTTGCCGGTATCGTCAAAATTGATGATGCCGGCTTGTACTTAAGTCAGCGCCAAGGAGAGAGCTTAGCGGCTCGAGTTAAACGCCGTTTAGGACATATATTGCTGAGCTCTGCGCCTTATTTAATGAAAACCCTGTCCGTTGTCGGCACCATCGCTATGTTTATGGTCGGTGGCGGTATATTAACTCACGGGCTGCACTGGGTAAGCGAGCAAATAAGCTATGCAGCGACCTGGGTTGGGGGGCTGTCTGTTGTCGGCCCGGCATTATCATTTATCACGCCGAGTATTTTAAATTCTATTTTTGGTGTGGTTGCAGGTGCAATCGCCGTGATGTTGCTGCAACTGGTCCTCAAATTGAAAAGCGATAAAGCGGTTAATCATTAAAGACGGTTATTTAAGGAATGATCTTGTTGGAAACAAACATAGAGCAAGTTGCACTAACGCCTTTTAAAGTAAAGGTCGCTAGTTTCAATCTGTTTAACTACGTTGAGCCCCCACTGGCTTATTATGATTTTGAAAATATCTACACCAGTGAGCAATGGGCAAAGAAACAGCGTTGGTTGAATGATTTTTTGTCTGAGCAGCAACCCGATATTATCGGGTTTCAAGAGGTCTTTTCAGCATCAGCACTTGCAGAACAAGCTCGCGATGCTGGCTTAAGCCATTTTGCAGTCGTGGACGAGCCTAGCGTTGTTGATGATTTTATCTGCCGCGACCCGGTTGTCGCAATCGCCTCTAAATTCGCTTTCGAAGAGGTAGTTTCGATTGAGGTCGATAAACCTTATGCTGAAGGGCTTGGACTTGAAAGTGGGTTTAACTACAGCCGTAAGCCACTGCGAGTGACAGTGGTGTTGCCTGATATCGGTCACTGCGATATCTACGTGGTGCATTTTAAATCTAAACGGCCATCGGTGGATGAACTTCCACCGCCTAAAACCGCTGTTGAAGGTAAAGCAACTCAAGCTAATCGAGCCAATTATGGCGAGTTGCTGGGGTGTAATGTGCTGGGGCAGTGGGCCTCGAGTATCCAACGAGGCAGTGAAGCGGCATTACTGTTTCATAGCATGATGCAGCGTCGAGTAGAGACTCAGAATGCGATGATGTTAATGGGAGACTTTAATGACGACCTTAACAATCAGGTACTTTCCTTTTTAACCACCAAAGAGCTGAGGTTTGAGAAAGATGGCTTGGGTGAGCTTGCAAGTTACCCGCTAACCGATGCTTATCAGTTGTATTGCCAAAGTGTATCTACCGCGATTGATAAGCAAACCCCAGACGAGGAAACACCCCTCAGCCAAAGGCAACCGACGCACTATTACGGTGCTCAAGGCAATGTGCTCGACTACATATTATTGTCACAAGACTTCAATCCCGCTTTTCACACCAGCACTGCTGAGGTGAGTCATTACCATACTGAAGATCGTCATTTAATCAATCCTCAATATGATCGAGATAGCCACAGTACCGATCATGCTCCAGTGGTATGTACTCTCTGCTCACGTCGATAACCTATTATTATCAATTATATAGCGGTAACCCTTTCGCTATCTCTTCTTTCTGAGTTTGCTGTTTGATTGAAATCTACAGCAATGAAGACCTGTTTAAGAATCTCCTTAACAAATACTTTACCAAATTGTCACGTATGTGTAATAGTAGCGGTTTACCATCTCGACTCATTAGACCTCGTACCACTAAAATAGAATAATATTAAGGGAATAATAATAATGAAACGACCTTTTTCACGAAGAGATTTTTTAGCCATATCTGCCAAAGGCGTTGGCGCTGCCGTAGTTTCTTATGGCTTGATGGGCTGTAGCAGCGACGATGATGAATATGTAATCCCTGCAGAATTTTTACACGGTGTTGCCAGTGGCGATCCAAGCCACGATGCTGTCATTTTATGGAGCCGAGTGACGCCTCTGTCTGCAGGAGACATTAAGGTGACTTGGGAAGTCGCGACCGATAGTGCCTTTACTCAAGTGATCACTAACGGTGAAATGGTGACCAATAGTGATAGAGACTACACCGTTAAAATTGATGCCATGGGGCTAGAAGCGGGAACTCAATATTACTATCGTTTCAAGGCTGGCAAAAATATGTCAGCGCCTGGTATGGCTAAAACCTTGCCACAGGGTGCATTGGATCAAGCAAAGTTTGCAGTGCTTTCTTGTGCTAATTTCCCAGCGGGCTATTTCAATGTCTATGAGATGGCATCGAGAATGGATGACTTAGATGCAGTGATCCATCTGGGTGATTATATTTATGAGTATGCGCGTGGCGAATATGCCAGTGAACGCGCAGCGGAATTAGGCCGCGAAGTGCTGCCTGAAGGAGAGCTGTTTAGCTTATCGGACTACCGCATTCGCTATAGCCAATATCGCAGTGATTTGAGCTTGCAAAAGCTGCATGCCAAAACGGCCTTTATTACTGTTTGGGATGACCACGAAGTGGCCAATGACAGCTGGCGTGAAGGCGCAGAAAACCATAACGACAATGAAGGTGATTTTGATGCGCGTAAAGAAGGGGCCCTGCAAGCCTACTTTGAATGGTTGCCAATCCGGCCTTGGCGAGAAGGCAATCATGAAGAGATCTATCGCAGCTTCCAGTTTGGCGACCTCGTAGACTTACATATGCTCGACACTCGTTTATTAGGCCGAGATAAGCCTCTTGAATACCCGGACTATATGGATCCTGCCACGGGTGGGCTCGACGGTGCACGTTTTATGGCTGATGTCACCGACACCAACCGCACAATGTTGGGACAAGAGCAGCAAACATGGTTGCAATCAACACTGCTAACCTCAACGGCGAAGTGGCAAGTGCTTGGGCAACAGGTGTTAATGGGGCAGATGATGTTACCTGCCGCTATCGCCACCCAGCAATTGTCTATTCCAGAGTTTGGTCAGTTGGCAGCATTAGCTCAAATAGCTGCCAGAGCGCAGGCGGGCGATCCAACGTTGTCTGCTGATGAGCTTAAATATCTAGAGTTTTATGGGCACAAATTAACGCCTGAGGCGATGGCGTTACTGCAACTCCCTGCAATACCTTATAACTTGGATTCATGGGATGGCTATGCCTATGAACGAGAAGTCATACTTGCCACGGCTAAATCATTGGCTAAGAACCTCGTTGTGATTGCGGGCGATACTCATAATGCTTGGGCAAATGAACTTAAAGATGCAGCGGGCGATGCGGTCGGTGTTGAATTTGCGACAAGTTCAGTATCATCGCCAGGATTGGAGTATTACTTGGGTATTGATGCTAAGGATATTCCCGCGACTGAAGAGGCGATTATCGGTTTAGTTGATAACTTGAAGTATGCCAACTTAATGAATCGCGGCTTACTCACGTTAACCTTCACACACGAAGAAGTTCGCAGTGATTGGCGTTATGTCGATACCATTGTTAGTCGTGGTTTTGTTGAAGATACTGAGCGTAACCATTCTATGGTGACCAAAGCGGGGACACCAAGCTTAACAGCCGTATAGATCGGCTTTAAACAAGGTTTAACTCAACGGCTACCCATTGGTAGCCGTTTTTGTTTTTGTGTTCAAGCCACAAGTTTGCTGCATTTTTGCAGCATTAATCCTGATTTTAGTATAAAATTTGCCTCCAAAATCGGGTGGGTACCTACACTTTAAACAGTTGAGCGGCGAGATCGCTAGCAAGGTGCTATTTCAGAGTTTGGAATAGTGATCATCAGCTGCATTTTGAGACCCAAAATAAGATAACTATACCAAGATGGGGACGGTCAGATGTCAGAGAAATGCTTTATTACGGCGCAAGAATTACTAGAAGATTCTTTTCGTTTAGCGGCACAAGTTTATGAAAGTGGATTTCGCCCGCAGTTTATTGTGGGTATTTGGCGTGGTGGCGCGCCAATCGGTATCGCCGTGCAAGAGTTTTTTGACTTTAAAAAAGTAGAAACAGATCATATTGCAGTACGTACCTCTTCTTACTATGGTATTAACCAGCAAAGTAAGCAGATTAAAGTACACGGTTTGCACTATATTGTTGAAAATGCCAATGCTGGTGATGGTCTATTGATTGTTGACGATGTGTTTGACTCCGGCCGCAGTATCCATGCGCTTAAAGAGAAGTTAAGTGAATTGATGCGCTTCAATATGCCTAAAGATGTGCGTATCGCTTGCCCATATTTCAAGCCTAAAAACACCTCAGTGCCGTTAACACCAGATTACTATATCCATGAATCTGAAGAGTGGTTAGTTTTCCCACATGAAGTCTCTGGCCTTTCAGCAGAAGAGATTGCAGAAGGTAAAGGCGACTTAAAGAACATTAGAGAGTTGTTCATTTAAGCCTTTCACTACCTCACTTAATCACCTAAATATGATTAAGTGAGTCGATGAAACGAAAAGCCACCGCGAAGGTGGCTTTTTTGTGAACCGCGATAATTGTTTCTTTATTATCGGCTCATTTTAGAGGTTATCAGCAGGCACTTTTGCTCCTGTTGAATGGCTTCTTTTAGTGCCCGCTGGGTGCCGTCAGACAGCTGCTCGTTGTTGCTCTGCAAGTGTTGTAATGCACTGACATTGCCATAGCTGCAATCCGTTGGGATTAAGTCTTTTGCGTAACTGCGCATAAACACTGGGCCTTTGTCTTTGTCTAACTGCGCCAGTGTGGTTAGTCGCTGATCTGCTGTGACCGCGCTGAGAGACTTTTGTTCACTGGGATACAAGTTATCCATAATGGTACGTTGCTTGGAGAAAGGGAGGTTGGTGTCTTGCTGAATGCGGGTTAACCACTGGCGTTTTTTCAGTGCATCAGGACGGGATACTTCAGCGGCAAGTGCTGATTTTTGGCCAGAGTCACTGCTATCAAGTTCACGTTCCTTACGTAACCAGTACATCGCGCTCGGGTGATCATAGCGGTTTAAATGGCTAATCATCATCCAACGAAGATCTTGATCCAAGGTTAAGCCTTTAATACTGGCTTTATTGTTAAGCAAGGCATCGATGTTATTGAGCGCATCTTGGCTTCGTGCAAACGCGATATAGTTGCTAAACCAACGTCGCTGAAAATCACGGTTGTGACTATTTATCATCACCTTTCTCAGGCTCATTTGCTCAATAGCTCGGATAGCTTTTCGTGCATAACGTTGGTTTATTGGAGCCATCTTGTCGAGATAGACGCGTGTCTTAGATAAGCTTGAAAGCACCTGACCTACAATCGTGTCATCAGTTTCCCCTGGCAAATTTACCAGTACAGTGCCGATATAATCGTTCAGTGAAAGGCTGCCATCCTCCACGCTATCCCACAAGCTTTGCCAAAGCATAGAGCGCAATAGTGGATCTTTTACTAAGCGTAAATTTTGTTTTGCGGTGTTGAATGATACTGGGTCTAAATTAACTTTTACAAAGCCCCAATCTTGATAATTTGGATAGACGAGATCTGGGCAATAAAGGCCCACAAGGCTGGTGACATTGGTGGTGCTGCCGCTATAAGTCACCGGCATACTGATATTGTGATGCAGTCGGTTACGCCCTTTAGTAAATAAGCCTATTTGAACGTGCTGCTCACGTAATGTCGGTAGCGTGTCGCTTGCAGCTGACTGATTAAGGCTAAACTGTGTGATGCGACCATTTTCACAACTAAAGCTGGCTTGGATACTGTTAACTCCGGCTTCATAAAGCCATTGCTGACTCCAAGTGGTGAGGTTTTTATTGGCCGCCTTGCCTAAGCTTTTAATAAAGTCATTTAGCTCAGCATTCTGATAACTGTATTGAGTGAGGTAATTTCGTACGCCAGTTTGAAAGGCCTTTTCACCTAATAGATGATTCAGTTGCTTGAGGGCTGAAGCGCCTTTCGAATAGGTAATGGCGTCGATATTATCAAAAGCATTTTGTGTGGTGGCGACGGGGACTTCAATAGGGTGAGTGCTAGCTTGGCTATCTAAATGATAAGCACTTTGTTTATTGTTGGCATAAAAGCTGCGCCAAGCATAGGTGAATTCAGTGGCTTCTGCGGTTGCAAGGGTCCCCATAAAGGAGGCGAAACTTTCATTTAGCCACAAACCATTCCACCATTTCATGGTGACGAGATTACCAAACCACTGATGTGCCATCTCATGCATAATCACGCCTGCTAGACGTTGCTTTTGTGTTGCGGTCATTTCGGTATTAAACAGAAAGCGACTTTCGCTGAAGGTGATAGCTGCGGCATTTTCCATCGCACCATAGAGAAAGTCGGGTACCAGCACTTGGTCATACTTTTTAAACGGGTAGGGGATCCCAAAGTACTCATCGAAAAATGTAAGTCCCTGCTGAGTATAAGTAAACCAGTCTTGTGGTGTGACTTGGTCTACTACAGATTGCCGCGCAAATAAACGGAGCGGGTACTTGCCACTGTTATCGGTCCACTGATGATATGGGCCGGCATGCATTGAGAAGTTATACGGGCTCAACTTAGGCGATTGAGGAAAGTGCCATTGGCGGGTATCGCCCTGTTCTGTTGTTGAAGACTCTCGCATCGCACTGATGACTGTCCACTCTTTTGGCGCGGTAACAGACAAAGTGTAGGTCGCTTTAAGATCGGGCTGGTCAAAGACGGCAAACATCTGTTGCGCCGCGGCGGGTTCGAAGTGGGAGTAAAGATAGACTTTGTCATCAACCGGATCGACAAAACGATGCAGCCCTTCGCCGTTGGTGCTATGTGCACGGGTAAATTGAACTTCAACGGTGTTGCGGCCACTGACTAACAACCCTGGATTAAGGGTTATATAACGATTGTTATAGTTTGGATAAACCTTTTTGCCATTAATACTAAAGTGGCTAATGGTTGCTTGATTGAGATCGAGTGTGAGCGCTTTATTGGTATCACTGAGGTTAAAGTTAACGTTAGTGGTTGCAGAGAATGTCGTGCCCCCTGTTAAGGTAAAGTCCAAATCATAATGCACATCAGACACTCTAGCGGAGCGCTGTGCTGCAGATTGTTGGCTAATGTAGGCAGAACCATCTCGAGAGGATATTGGCTCACGAGGCGTTGAATTACATGCAGCAAGTACAACGGAGATGACAATAACGACAGCAGTATGAAGCAGGTTCAAAACAGCATCCTTTTAATAAGCGATTTAGTGCCAATAGAAACAAGCTGCATACGGTACCTTATTTCAGCGATACGCTGAAGTTAAAATCACTTTGTTGGGGCATTAAAAAAGCCAGCGAGATGCTGGCTTTAAGAGACAATGTTGTACTAACTTAGCATTACATGCCTAGGAAAGACTTAGACTTAACTTTGCGGATCTCTTTTTCATCAGACCATTCAATAAGGCCTGTTTCCAAATCCATCAAACGCATGGTCATCTTGTAGTAAACATCTTTAGTGCTGCCATCTTCTTTTACGATGCTAGATAGGTTGCCATAAAGCATGTACTGCGCGCCAATTTGACGGCCAAAGCTAATGGCTGTTGATGGGTCAACCATGCCTGAATTATTTTGATAATCTAGTTGCTTACGCACCGAGTCAACTTTAGTCATATCGATAAAGCGGAACTTGCCAGAGCGTAATAGTTTATTGCTAATGGAGTCAGTAACCGATTCCGTATCGATATGCTCAGAAGTTTTGTTCTTCACTTTATCAACAAACATAATCGGACGGTCGTTAGCGGTCATCGCAACAACAGGTGGGAAGGTCAGCATGCTATCAACCATTTTAGCGGCAATAGCCTGTAGATCGGTTGAGCCAAAGTTTTCGTTGACGGTTTCCACTTCAGTGGCATCACCGTATTCAACTTTTGATTGGCACGCCGACAAGCCGATGACTGCCGCGAGAATAAAAATTACTTTTAAATGTTTCATAGTGAGTTCCATACAAGTGATTGCTAAATTATTATTGAATAAAAACGGGTGTAATTGCCAGTATCAATGACCCAAATGAGTGTGGTTCGGCCACTTTTTACCTCAATAGAGCTCGGTGCTGCATTATCGAGCTTAACGGAGTAGTTACCTGCCTTTATGTAAGTGCGGGCAATTTGTGCTTGTTCTGGCAAGGTTAGCCAGCTACGTCTGTCGGCTTGCTCGGTGACGACGTTAAATATTTGCATTGCAATGGCTGCATAGTCAGTTTGATTATTGCGGCGTTTGCTTTCGCTTTCTACACTTTGTGCCATTTCTGATTTTGCATAAACTCGTGCGGCTTGTCTTATCAGTGCGGCAGGCAAGTCTTCTTTTAGTGCTGTAATCGCTAATGCATCAATATTGGCAATAGGCGCTGCAATTAATACGGTACCAAGACCTTGTATACGACCGGCTCTTACCGTTTGCTTCGTTGGGAAGTAGGTGGCGAGTGACGCAGTTTGCCAGTTACCATGTATGGTAAAAGGCACGGTTAGGCTTTTCTTTTCAGGTACAAAGCCACGTTCCAACATCAGGATAACTTGTCCCTCTTCCTTTTTTGGCAATATGGCGTCGCCCCAACGCTTTTTAAATTCATCATATTGTGGCATCGACAATTGTTTAGCGAGTCTGACTAAATCTTTTTGTAAGTATGGGTTGTTTGGTGATATTTGCGCCGCTTTACGGTAGTCGATATAAGCGTCATTAGGTTCACCTAAGATCTCATGCAACATACCAGTGGTGTAGTAGCTATAGGCATTTAAAAATGAGCTGGTAGTACTTCCCGCCGCTTTACCGAGTTTATTGACTTCGGCATCAATGGTGCCATTAGCCATTGCTTGCACAGACTTGTTGGACTTTTGATAGCGTGCTTGCTCTGAACTTTGCAGCTCGTTACTGCGACGAACTTCCACTAATGCACCTTCAGCGTCACCACTGAATAGATAGTTAAGCGCTTGATACTGGTGGAGCATCACTCGCTCATAACCCGGACCTCGGTAGGGGATCACGTTGTCATTAATAAACAGGCTGGTGGCAGTGGCGCCCGCATCGCTTAAGCTGAGCTTCGCTTTATCATCAAACACCCGATAAGCATTAGTTGCTTGTTGATAGAATGTTTTACTGGCTTCGAAATCGCCCGCTATTTGTGCGGAGCGTCCAGCCTCCTGTGCGTACAGCAGGCCATCGGCACTGGTCACTTCTGATTCCACAATTTTCGCCGCTTGCTGAGGCGTTGCAGAATTGAGTTGCGCTTTTACGGGTGCAATCTGAGAAGGGTAGTTAATGAATACGCTGTTAAATGCACATCCACTTAGACTTAGCATCATGGTCGTCAGTAATAATAAACGTCTCATGCTAACGTCTCGATAAAGTGTGCTATTTGCATTGGCTTCCTTGTTTGCTCTGGAGAATGGGCCGAGCACTAAAATGCAGTATAAATGATAAAATCAATCTGATAAGAGAATGTATATATATTTACAAAGTTTCATTTATACCAGCGCACTTTTAACATATCGAATCTGAACGTAACATGAATGCATAACGACTATTACTGTTTAAATATAGCAAGAGTTTAAGCTGTTAATCTAGTCGTTGTCGTTATCCATTTGTCACTAGAAGTGTGGCGGTGGTGTTTCGTCCGCTTGGGATGCCATATTACTCGGTTCAGCTGATTGTAATTTATTGAGTAATAAACGTAACTGCTCCTGCTGTATTGCAACGACATCATTTAGCTTGATGAGTTGTTGATTGAGCTCCTCGATGGTTCCGTCTTGGAACGCCAATTTCATCTCTAACTCTTCAATTCTGTGTTCTATATTATCCACGTTTACCTCTGATGGATGGGTAAATGCTCATTGCACTTACTGTTGATTATCGTTAGTTGAAGCAGAGTATACAACGGCTCCGTATATTTGGGGATAGTCGTATTAACAACTTATCGAACATGTTAGATAAGTTGTCAGTAAGCAGTAAGCGAAAAAGAAGTTAAAAAGGGGTTTATTAACCGTTGTCATCATTAAGGTTTGAACTTGCTCTATTCTGTGTTGTCTTTTAAGTGAATCTTTGTTCATACAAGTGCAATAGTCGTTCAGGCTAGTGACAGGCAATGTATGTAATATATTAATCTGTATTGAAAAAGTGGCTAAATCACGGTGACGTCGCTTTTATCTAATCAGATTGGAATAACCTATTTAACTAGTATAAAGTAGTTCGCCTAATAAAAGTAAAGGTTATAGTAACCACGTGTAGATGCTGAGGAAGCTTTAAATGAAATCTATTTATAAATATTCACTAGTGGCTTTGGCCGTTGTTGGTCTTAGCGCTTGTAATCAAGCAGAAGAAGCAGTTGCTGCGCCAGTAGAATTGAAAACTGATGCACAAAAAGAAGCCTACAGCGTTGGCGCGTCAATTGGTACTTATATGGCTGGCCATATCAAGGAACAAGAGGAACTAGGTTTAGCGGTAGACAGAAACCTAGTCGTGACTGGTTTCAGCGAAGGCTTGAACAGCGAGCTAAAGCTAACGCAAGAAGAGATGCAAACAGTATTGCAAACCCTTGATGAAAAGCTAAATGAAAAGCGCCAAACACAAGCGGCTGCATTAGCAGAGAAAAGCTTGGCTAGCAGCAGCGCATACCTTGAAACAAACAAAGCAAAAGACGGTGTTGTAACGACTGAGTCTGGCTTACAGTACGAAGTATTAACCGAAGGTACTGGCGAGAAGCCTGTTGCTGCTGACACTGTTAAAGTTCATTATGTTGGTACATTAACCGATGGTACTGAGTTCGACAGCTCAGTTGCTCGTGGCGAGCCTGCAACGTTCCCATTGAACCGTGTTATTCCAGGTTGGACTGAAGGCGTACAGCTAATGTCTGTGGGTTCTAAGTTTAAGTTCGTTATCCCGTCTGAATTAGCTTATGGTGATCGCGATACAGCCACTATTCCTGCTAACTCTACTTTAGTATTTGAAGTTGAGTTATTGGATATCCAAAAAGCGGATGCACCAGCTGCAGAAGCAAGTGCTGCACACGCACACTAATCCCGAATAATATTGGGAACAAAAAAAGGACGCATAGCGTCCTTTTTTAATATCTTCAATTTGGTGTTATGGCTTTTTCTGCGGTGGAAATAGCGCTAATATTTTGCTAACAGTCGCGTTGGTCTCTTGCGCCTTTTCTTCGCCGCCATCATCAAAAGTAAATTTGTCACTGCCGCGCCAAATGAGTTTTTGTGTTTGCGGGTCCAGCACATCAATCTGTATGGTTTGGATTTTTGCGGTATCACTTCCCACGGGAACATCAACACTGGTACCTATTGAGGCGCCGCTAGAACTACCCCATGAGCCTGCACCGAGTCCAATAGAAAAGCCCGAATCTTTGGGTTTATCATCGACTCTAAAGCCATAAGTCACCAAAAAGTCAGCAGCTTCATCCTGTTGGATAAATCCCTGAGTGATAAGCGCAGCCGCAATAGATTGCTGAATTCTTGCGGCACTGAGCGGATCGGTTGTTTGCGCGGGCTCTACTTGTGAAAATGTCTTTAGCGGAGAGAAGTTGTAATCAAGGTCGTAATCACTCTTTGGCGGAGAACTGCACCCAAGTAGGGAAAGTAGCGGTAGTGATAGCAAGCAAATTAATAAGGTTCGTTTTAGTGTATTCATTATTTAGCCTCTTTAATTTAAGGCGTTAAGCCCCATTATCCTTTTGGTTCACTCGCTGATATTAGTCAATAACTGCAATGAGCGTGCTCACGTTACGCTAAATCAACGTCATTAAGTATGCTGTCTTCTGCTGTTTTGAGTCGATAGCATCGTTAATGAAATTGGTATTACTTCTTACATAGTATATGTTTAGAGTATGGAGCAGTTAGAGTTTTTTGAGATCCCCAGCCCATGCATCGGTATTTGCCAAAGTGACGCGAGGGGATATTGCAAAGGGTGTTTACGTAATCGAGACGAACGTTTCAAGTGGCTCGAGTTTTCTGATGTGCAAAAATTTGATGTCATCAGGCTGTGTAAACAGCGTAAACGCCGTCGTCAGCTTGCGATACTAAAAGCAAAGAAGGCGCAACTTATCGAAGAAAGAGCCACAGTAAATCCGAGTTTAGATTTTAAAGATCAAGCGCCAGACTCACTCGATGTGAGTGATTTTAAATTAGACTAAACGCGTTACCAGCTCAATTATGGCTGATGCCAAGTTAAGGTGAATTGCGTAAAGCCTGGGTGGCTTTTTAGCGATATATCCCCTTGATGACGCTCCATGATCCGCTTAATAATTGCCAAGCCTAAACCATGGCCTTTATTACCATTACAACGGCTATCACTGCGATAAAACGGTTCGAAAATCTTCAGCTGGTCCTGCGCTAATATCCCTTCGCCATCATCGGTCACACTGAGACATATTTGTTTACCTTTACTGCTAATTTCGACAGTGATCTTCTCGACACCGAAACGTTGAGCGTTGGTGATCAAGTTCTGAAGTGCCCGTTCAATTAACGACGGATCGGCCTTCAGTTGTACTATCTGCTGAGGCTCAATTAACTCAATCGGGGTTGAGTGGTGCGACTGCAACCGTTTAATGGTTTGCTTTGTTAAGCTGTTTAAGTCGCAGAGTTCAAATTGTAGTCCTTCTCGTTGCGTCTCTAAACTGGCATAGGTCAACAGCTCCTGCAGCAAGTCTTCCATCTCTTTGATATCGAGTAACATCTCATCCAAAAATGCTTGGCGTCGCTGCTCATCAGACTCTGGTAAACAATATTGCGGGATCAATGCGAGGGCAAATTTGAGTCGAGCAAGTGGAGTTCTAATCTCATGAGAGACGGCATTTGAAAGGTGTTTTTGATTTTCGATGAGCGCACTAATGTGCGCGGCCATATCATTAAAGGTGGTGGCTAATGGCAACACTTGTGAGCGTTTAGCAAGCTGGATACGAGTATTCCACTTTGCTTGGCCAAACTCTTTTGTTGCGTTACGCAGTGTTTTTAAATCTTTAGAGAGTGGCCACACCCAAATGAGCGCGACAAACGCCAATGAGAGATAAAAGAAGACATTATAAAGACCCCGCAAGCTAGCATCAGGATCAAGCGCAATGGGGCCAGCCATTAAGATTTGTTCGCCTACAGCAACGAATTGAAGTTCATGATTGATATCATAGGGCGTAGCAATAACAGCGTCGCTCTGTACCATCTGTTCTTCTGAGAACGCGACTTGGTCGGCATCGAGCAGTGCTAACGGAAAGTCAGGATTGCTGTTAATGCTGTTGAGCATCTCTTGTCGCTGCAGCGCGGGTAATTTTGTTAATACCTGCGCCAAAGCGATTAAAGGTGCATCGAGTGCACCCTCTTGATCGACATTCTGTTTCCAAAGACTATCGAGTGTCCAACCTATACCTAGAAAGCCAAGGCTTAACAGTAAATATAAGCTTAAAAATAGACGCTTCATTTTAGACTAGCTTGAAGATTAGTTATTCCAGGCTTCTGGTGCGAATAGATATCCCTGTCCCCAAACTGTTTTAATCCTGAAAGGTGTTTCAATATTATCACCAAGTTTCTTTCTCAAGCGCGAAATACGCACATCAATTTTTCTATCTTTACCGTCAAAGTCGATATTCAGTAAATATTGATAAATATACTGGCGGCTCATGACTTGCCCAGCCTGAGAGGCAAGTAACCATAATAATTCAAACTCATGGCTAGTAAGGTCAACTTCTATTTGACCCAGACGAATGGCTTGAGTGTGAGGATCGATACTTAACTTACCAAAGCTTAGACAATGAGACTCAACTTGTGGTGGCTTTGCTTGACGACGTAGTAAGTTATTTATTCTTGCCACTAATAACGCTGGGTCGACAGGTTTAACCACATAGTCATCAGCGCCGAGCTCAAAGCCTTTAATTTGGTCTTCATTTGAGCCCAATGCGCTCATTAATAAGATCGGCCCGGCAAAATAGTCTGGTAGTTTCTCACACAGAGTTAAACCGTCCATGCCTGGTAACATAATGTCCAGCAAAATGATGTCAGGTTTATAGTTGATTAGTCGGGTTAATACGGTATCTCCGCGACGCTCCACTTCAACGTGCATTCCATGCGATTTTAAGTAGTCTACGATCAAGTTGGCCAGACGAATGTCATCTTCTACGAGTAGGACTCTATGCGTAGATTGAGAGTTGGTCATTAAAATAAACTCCATGGGTTGCGGTAACGACGCCTTACTTGAGGCGAAGAAGCTTGAGTAACTTTTAATTTTACACCCGCGAGAGTCTCGTGGGTATCTTTGTCTATCATGACAAACTGAATATCTTGGTCTGCACTGATATTGATCGCTAAAGAGTTAACGGCAGGTGAATTATTGCACCACTTTTTAAGCCCTTTGTAGTCAGACATGATGCATATTGAGCGGTTTTGTAACAGCTCCCACGTCAGTACAACTTCAGTGTTACAAGTTTCTTCATCTTCACTGGTAATACAAATGGTGGGGGATAAGCTCAGACTGGCAGTAAGAGGCTCAAGCTCTTCAGCGACAGCATAGCCACTAAACGCCGAGTAAAAAAGGAACCACAAGCATGATTTTTTTGCTATTGATAACACTGGCGTTAAAACCTATACGCTGCGCCTACAAAATAGGTAGTCGTATAATCTTTGTCGAGCAGAGGGCTATCAACAATTTCATCGGCAAGGTCGGTATAACGTGCTACCAGCAAAATATTCCAATTTTCAGTTAACACATATTGTCCTGTGAATTCGATACTTTGATTCAAAGCTGACTCCGCTTGGTACTTTTCGCTCCAATAGGGGCTCTCACTCGGTCTAATACCATAATAATAATCAACGACTTGTTCGCTTTTCCAGTCTAACACAGCTGCGAACTCAAAATTCCAACTATCAAGTGGAATATTGTACAACCATTTTAACTGCGCTTCAGTTCCATTATGCACATTAAAAAGGTCATGTGTAACAGAGGCTTTGACTATACCAAATCTAGTGTAAAGAAACGCTTCTACTCCGCCAAGATATGTAAAGCTTCGATCTTCGAGCTTACTAGTATCTATCTCAGGCTCTGGAATGGCGGCCATGATAGAGATGTTAGAACGCGCAGCACTATGTCCATTAACAAGGAAGATATTAGAGGGATCCCAACGATAAAAAAAGGCGCGGTCGGTACTAAACGTACTGACTACATTGACGGTGTAATTTTCGCCTTCAGTGACGGTGTAACCAATATTACCGTTATCAAAAAACCAACTGTCACCATAGTAGGCGATGGTTGGAACGGCATAAATAGGGATATCATCGAAATCTTTAAGCGGGTTTGATTTAACGCCGTAACCGAGTGCAATACCTATATCCCAACGGCCAACTTCAATACAGTCGGTGTTGTTGCCGCAAGCATCGTTATTGCTAGCGTGCGCAGAAGTTGCAAAAAAGCTAATACTTAGGATTAGCGCGAATAGATAATGCATAGATTGATATCGACTTATGATTACAAAATTAACAAAAGAGAATATAGAGTATCACTAATAGTTAATCGCATCATGGGGAGGAGTGGATTTGTTGCAAAGTGATACAGGTCATAAAGTCATCAACAGGCTAGCCAGATTTAAACTCCCGCTAAATCCGCAACGACTGACGTAGAGCGGGATGAATTTGAAGCATTCGACTTAGAGCACTGAATAAAAAAGGATTTATGAGTGCAGGTATCGGTATATATAGAGCCTAGGTCGATATTTTAGTTGATTTTAAGATGTTAATCTTTTAGTGGGGGAGGCGTGTTTATGGGGGGCTGCAACTTACGTCAGTATTAATTTTCAGAGATTATTCAATTGCCTAGACGTAGTTAACATTGTTGGCTGAACGATGTGGCAGCCTAGCATCGTCAAGATGATACTAGGCTCAACTGCCGCTTTTAAACGTCATTCATCTTACTGCAGACAAATGCAATGGCCTCTTCATCTAGGCTACGTTTAGATAAGTAATTCACGGTGTTAGCTTGTTTGATTAAAAAGCCTTGTTCTGATTCAGAAATAGACACAACATCTTGCCAAAGAATGCTTCCTTTGACATAAAACGAGTCATTCGAGATCCCTTGTTCATCGATTGTTAGCGTCACTTCATTGCTGGCCGCTTTACTGACCATCTGACGCATAAGCCACCAAGGCTTTTTGTAACGTATGTTTAATGCTTCTAATATGCCGAGTACGATTAAAAACCACGAGGCGTAAGCGTTGATCCCAGTCAGCAGCAATACAATGCCAATAAGTATAAAGATGATGGCCTTTTTATGAGCGCGTATTGAGGTATCAATGACAACTGACTCATCAAAGCACTCGCTAAAGTGGCTTTTATCTAAAGTATATTGAGTGGTATAGCTGTATTCAGATTTCATTTGGGCTCATTAGTTTAATGCGAAAATAATGCTTAAGGCGCTAATTCGATATTATACCCTTAAGTTTGCATTTAGTTGATTAACTCAGGCTTAATCAAGCTATATTGAAGCAAGGTTTGGCAATGATAAAGGGGTTAAAAGAGATTATGGCAACGATACCAACAGATTTTGTAAATTATAAATCAACACCATTGTTTGATAAAGACACTGTGCCAAAGATGTTTTTGCATCTGCATAACACTAAAGCAGGCGTGTATGGGCAAATTCATGTGTTAAGCGGCACGCTGAAGTTTTATGGTTTTAAAGATAGGCGAGCAGAGGTGGAGCAAGAGATCGTTATTGAGGTTGGCCAGACCGCTATTTCGCCACCGCAATATTGGCATAAAGTAGAGTTATTAACGGCAGACACCCAGTTTAGAGTCGATTTTTGGGCACAAGCGGGATCTGATATTGTTGTTGAAAACCAAAGTGAAAGAGACGCCACATAAGTCATCATAGCGTCAATGCTGTCGTTAACGGCGACAAGAGACGCACTGACAATTAGTGATGAGTTGGCTTAATAGCAAGGATGTCACACTTTAATTGGTCAATGATGACCGATGAAGTGTGCCCCTTAAGTTCGCTAATAAAACCATGATGTTCACCAGCACCAATCACTAACAGATTAGCATTGCACCTATGTGCCACTTCAGGAATGATATGATCCGGCAGCCCTTGCTCAAGGTGCAGATGGTCATCGCCTAAATGGTATGCTTTAGCCGAATCGATTAAGTGCTCCCAGTGATGACTCCTTTGCTCCTCATCAGTAAATAAGCCATGATCTTTATTGACCGACATACTCCAGTTTTCCAGTTGATAACAGTTAAGCAGGTGGATGTCATTATCGAGTAGGCTGGCAAGTTGCTGCGTATCATCTAACAAATGTTGATTAAGTTCTTTATGGGCAAAATTCGATCCTGCCGTTTCTAGCGCAGTTAAAATATGCCCTTGTGGTTGCCAACATTTGTTGCCCACAATTAAAATCGGCAAATCACTCTCGCGTAACAGATGCGCTTCGCAACTAGGAATGAACTCGTTGACAAGGGTATTGTGGTGCTGATTATTCACCACCACCAAGTCATAATCACCGGTGTTTGTTTCATTAAGGATCGCCACATGGTCTTTGACATTGTTAATTACTTTTACTTCTATTTCGACTCCTAGACGTTGGTATTTACTCAGTAGTTTATTGACAAAAAGCATAGGGTCCAGCGCATTGTTGGGGATTAAACCTAAGCGACTGAGAAAGTTATTATAAGGTCTTTCTACTTTTAAGGCGGTGACTTTCGCTTTGGTTTTACTGGCAAGTTGCAGGGCTTTGTTTAGGGCTACTTGTGCGGCTGAATGATTGTCTATTAGCGCTAATGTATGGTGGTAAGAGATCATCGTGAAGTACTCCGTTTTCTTTCACTCCATTTCGAACAACTGTAGACCAAAACCCGCTGAACACACGGTTTTCCTCATACCGAATCGCGCTTAAAGTCTGCTTCTAAAGTGCTATTCAATATACTCAATATTAACTTACTGATTTGGTTAAAAAGCATCATGTTAGTAATGAACAAATTCACATTTTTTCAAGAATGAGTCAATGTTAATGCCATTAACTTTCATGTTAACAATCTTTAACATGACATGATTTTAGCGATTGGTTAATCTCATTTGACTATCTGAAGGTTGGCATTTGATTCGGGCCTTAAAATGTAAGCTGTTAAAGTAATTCGCTAAGGAGAGGCTATGTTTGTGTTTGCAATGGAGTTGGTTTTTTGGCTGCTTTGGGATTTTGTGCTGTCATCTGTATTTTGTCTGACTGGCGCATTACTGATCCGCATCTTTACCTTTGGCAATACCCGCTATCCGTTGACGCCTCTGAGTTATTTCCGCCGTCGTAAGTACAAAGAGAAAGACCCATTTAATACGACCTTTATCGTGGGGTTTTCGTTCTACCTTTGTTTGCTGATTATCGCTATCTGGATAGGCTAGGTAAGCTTTATTCTTTTAACCCCGCAGCACTTATATTGTTTTAATGAGTTCAAACATCTGTTTACATTTTGTTCATTCAACAGTAGCTTAGCTAGAAATAACACTCACATCGCCAAATCATATGACTATAAGAAAAACTATCCTTATCACCGGTGCCAGTTCTGGGCTTGGCCGTGGAATGGCATTGGAGTTTGCTCACAAAGGTCGAGATCTCGCGTTATGTGCTCGGCGAATGGATAGACTCGAAGCGCTTAAAAGTGAACTTGAAAAGATTAATCCTAGCATTCGAATCTCGATTAAATCTCTAGATGTAAACGAGCATCAACAAGTCTTCGATGTGTTTGATGAATTTAATCAAGAGTTGGGCGTCATTGACCGGATCATTATTAATGCCGGTATGGGCAAAGGTGCCTCCATCGGGACCGGTCATTTTGAGGCCAACAAGCAAACCGCAGAAACTAATTTTGTTGCGCTTCTTGCACAAGCAGAAGCTGCGATGAAGATTTTTAGAGCGCAAAATGCGGGTCACTTAGTTACCATATCCTCGGTGAGTGCAGTTCGAGGCTTCAGGCGAGCGATGACAGTTTATGCGGCGACAAAGGCGGCGGTGAGCTCATTGACCGAAGGGATCCGTATTGATGTGATGAACACTCCAATTAGTGTGAGTTGCATTCATCCTGGTTTTATTCGCAGTGAGATTAACGAACAGGTCGATAAGGTCCCTTTTATCGTCGATACTGACGTTGGTTGCCGTGCAATGGTCAAAGCGATAGAGGCTGAAAAAGCCAATAGTTTTGTCCCTACATGGCCTTGGGCACTATTGCATTGGGCACTGCGAGTGGCACCAGATTCGTGGGTCAGAAAAATGAGTTGATCACGCTCATTCAGGTCATCAGTAAAGACGCACCACTAATACGCAGCACTAATATGCCCACCGTGACTCGCCAGTGCGACGATTCACGCTTATAACGGTTAATCATTATAACGATCAATAACGGTTACGTTCACTGGGAATATCGCTAAGGTATTGGACAAATTCAACCTCGTAACCGTCTGGGTCAATGTAGTATACATTGCGTCGATAAGGGTCTTCAGCGCCTGCTTTATCGACAGGATGGCCTATCGCCGCTAGGCGCGTTATTACAGCGTCTATATCATCGACGACAAAAGCAAAATGAGCCAAGCCGACTTGATGGCCACTCAAGTCGCGATTATTGTCGACACCATCATCATTAAACGTCAGATATTGATAATCATCGCCAAAATGGATCCAGTTGCGATCAACCCCATGCCACTGACTCACCCCACCGCCACGTGTCTTCCAATGGGGGAAAATAGCTTGGTAAAAAGCCAGAGTGGTCGGGATGTCTTTTACCACCAAATTTAAGTGTTCTAAATGCATCATAATGTGCTCCTTGCTGTCTGTTTAGTGATTAAGTTTTTACATGCCATAACTGTACTCCTGTTGTTTAGGGTAGGGCATGGCTTCATGGTTAACACGAATTGTTGTTAATGCTTCACTGTATTGCAGCAACATGTGTAAGCAGTAATTGATACGCTCACGTAAGTGCTGATCGCGCTCGCTCATGGCCTCTTCTTGGTTGAGCACCTCTTCAACCTGACGAATAATCAGATGGTCAGGTGTCGCCACCAATTTATTGTTCTTTAATGCATTCATCCTCAACTCTGCAATCGGGTATGCACCGCTAATGCCGCTCACCACCGACACTAATAACGCCGGTTTATGGGCTGTCTCTTGCTTATCACACATCAACAAGAAATTCTTAATCAGCGGTGAGGCCATACCGCCCCATTCAGGTGTTATTAACACCAGCGCATCAGCGCGCTTAATTTGTTGAGAGATTAAAGGCCAGCGACTACCGTCAACATTTTTGCTCTCGGGCTCACCGTCCCAAAATGGCAACTGATACTCACAAAGCTCAATGTGTTTTACATTATGCGTCGGTAGCATTTGTTGCATTAAGTATTGGGCCACTTTTGCACTTTGCGAGTCCTTACGTTGGCTGCCGCTAACAATCACTAATTCCATTTAAGTAAACCTTTTAGCTTATTAAGTGTTATGTAAAGTAATTGCTTTACATAATAAAGTAAAGATAAAAGTTTACTTAAGTATTGATTCAGTAATAATGTGCCTTAAGCGTTTAAGAGGTATATATGAAAACCAGCGATAAAATATTGCAGATGTTAAAGACCCAAGGCGAGCTGACAGCCAAAGTCATCGCAACAGAACTTGAATTGACCACCATGGGCGTGCGTCAACATCTACAAAGTCTAGAACACAGTAGCGATGTGATTTTTGCAGATAGAAAAGCGATTCGCGGCAGACCAACTCGTTACTGGTCCCTGACGCCCAAAAGTAATAGTCATTTTTCTGATCGCCATGAAGAACTCACCGTGCAATTAATTGATTCAGTAAAAACTATTTTTGGTGATCAAGGTTTAGAGCAGCTCATCGCCCATCGTGAAGAGGCGTCTTTTACGCTATATCAAGCCGCATTAACTGACGCAGTAGATCTATCCGCCAAGTTAGCCGTACTGGCTAGATTGCGAACGGAAGAGGGTTATATGGCCAGCGTTGAAGTGAGTGATGATGTTTATTGGCTGCTTGAAAATCACTGTCCAATATGTGCAGCAGCTGCCTCATGCCTCAACTTTTGCCGTTCAGAACTGCAACTGTTTCAGTCGCTGCTAAAAGAGGACGCTAGTGTTAGCCGTGAAGAGCATATTATTGAGGGCGCGCGTCGCTGCGCTTATAAGATTGTGCCGGTTGACGGTTGACGGTTGACGGTTGACGGTTGACGGTTGACGGTTGACGGATGACGGATGACGGATGACAGATGACAGATGACAGATGACAGATGACAGATGACAGATGACGAAAAGAGGCAGAAAGGGTGGAATCTAAACGAGCACGGTTAGATCGATTTATTAGTGTAAAAACCTCCATTAATCGCAAACATGTCCGACTTCTGCTGGCGAAAGGATTAGTTGAAGTTGATGGTAAAGTCGCACGAGATATTGATCAAATCATCGATGAATTTTCTCATGTCTGTCTAGAGGGCGAAATACTACAAGCCAACACGCCAAGCTATGTGATGCTGCATAAACCGATAGGGGTGGTCAGTGCCACTGTTGATGATAAGCATAAAACGGTGATCGATCTACTGACTCACAAAGACAAACATAGTCTGCATATTGTCGGCCGTTTAGATCTCAATACATCAGGATTACTGCTATTAACTAACGATGGTCGCTGGTCAAAGCGGTTAATGTCGCCAGAGCATAAAGTGGCCAAGCTATATCGGGTGACACTAAAGAACCCGCTTGATGTGTCCTACATTAACGCGTTTGCAGCGGGGATGTACTTTGAATTTGAAGATATCACTACCTTGCCAGCTAAGCTTGAAATTATCGATGAATATACTGCATTAGTTAGCCTGATGGAGGGGCGTTATCACCAAATAAAGCGTATGTTTGGTCGTTTTCGTAACCCCGTAGTGGGTCTACATCGAATATCCGTGGGCAACATTGTACTCGATTCCGATTTAGTGCCAGGACAGAGCCGATTATTAACCGCTGGAGAAGTGTCGGAGTAGCCTCAATAGCGCCTTTTTATAGTATGTTATTCAGTCACTATCGAAATTCCACAGTCACATTGTCGCTGATCGGTATGATGTGTACCCTATATTTGATTATTATGTTGCAGCTATTAGCAAGGATCACTATTTGAGATGCAAGAGTATGCTATATCTATAGCTAAGTATTCAAATAATGACTAAAAATAATGCTTAATGAATCACTGAAAAAGTTGTCTGAATTAGATGTTTTTTGTCTTATCGTGTTTAAGACTCTCTACGAGAATGGCCATGCGAACTCGACCGCAATTGAGTTACAAGTGTCGGCTCCAAAAATTAGCCGTTGCCTTACGTTGTTACGCACAACGTTCAATGACGAACTGTTCTACCGGAGACTGCAGGGGCTAAAACCTACGCCCTTGGCTGAACTGTTATACGGTCCTATTTGTGATTTTTATCATGCTGTGACGCATATTGAACAGGTCGCATTTGACGAAACGGAATCAGAACTTACTCCAACGCTAAACATTGCTGTTACCCAAGGCATTATGAGGAGTTTAGCGATAGCCATTAGCAATCATGCCCAGCAAGAGGTTATTGGTAAGATCCGCCTGCAAAGTTGGGAAGCCAATTCAGCTGAATCTATTCATAATGGTGAGCTTGATTTTGGTATTGGATTTGATATTTCGCACACTGCTGAACTTGAATACGAATTATTAGGCACACTTGAAAGTGTTTATTTAGCTGCTAAAGAACAACACCCCATCTGGCAAAATATTCCAGATATCACCTTAGAACATATTGCGATTCATCCATTTTTATACCTCGAAAGTAAAGGGTTTAATGACAAGATTGATCCGCTGGAAATGTATTGTCGTAATGCGCAAATAGAGCTTGAAAGTGTCGAAAAAGTCACGAGTCGTGAGGCATGGTTTTGTCATTTGATGACGATGGGAAGCTTAGCTTTCCTGCCTGCGGTAGAAGCTGATGAGTGTAATAACATTCCGTCTTTAAGAACCGAAGCTTTACCTCGTGAACAAGTCGCGCTGTTGCATGGCGATATGTTATCTCCAAAATACTATCTTATTGAAAAAGAGCTTAAAAATAGAAGGTATACGCAAGAGAGAAGAACATTGGTCGTTGAGTTGGTACAGGGTTTACTCAAGTCTAATTAATTTATTTCCCGCCTATAATTTCAATTACTGGTATTGCCAATTTCAGTAATTGAAATTCCATTAACTGAATCTTTAATGTTTAGTCACATCTTTGATACAAATTAGTATCGAAATAGTCTGTTTCTTTTATATTTGATTTACTGCGTATGCAGCAAAATAATACCTATAAAGGGATAAGATGATGAGAACACATAAGAAGTCTTTATTGGCGATGGCATTGATAGCTGCCATCGGCTTGACTGGTTGTGGAGATGGTGATGATGGCCAAGACGGTGCACCAGGCGCACCGGGCACTCCTGGTACCCCAGGCACACCAGCAGGCATAACGGTTGATACCGTTAGTAGTGCCGCTGATTTTGTACTTACAGTAGCACCAGCTGATATCGTAGTCGTGGGTACGGACGCCTTCACTATTAAATTTACCGCAACAGGTAAAAACAGCAAAGGCGAAGCGGTTCCCTTTACTGGGCTAGAAAAAGTTGCGCTATATGTAATGAACCAGGCTGCTAACACCACTGATACTGGCGCACCGGTATTGTGGCAAAACAATGCACTGGCTAACGAGTTTGGCTCAAGTATGTATTGTACGCTAACGGGTAAAGCAACGGCTCGCGGTGGCGCAGAAGTAGATGCCTGTACTTTGGTTGAAGATGAAGCTAACCCAGGCACTTATACCGGAACGTGGGAGCATGATGGTAATGCGCCAGTCGTACTCGCCGAAGGCGATGCTAATAACCTATTCCGCGTCATGGTGCGTACCTATAATGTCTCTGATAGCTCAGGGACCGGCATCTCTGACAAACTACTGTCTACGCCTGTCGATTTTATTCCTGCAACGGGTGAGCTCGCTGTATCAGTAAAAGATTCAGTCTCTAATGCCGCTTGTATCAAGTGTCATAGTAGCAAAGTTGGTTACGCCGTTACTGACATCCGTATTGATAATATCGGTGCTCACCACAACTATCAAAAAGTAGAAAATTGCGTTGCTTGTCATAACCCGGCATATGCTGGTGGTGAAGCAGATCCAGAGAAAGGCTGGAATGCAAACTGGAATGCAATGATCCATACGTTACATAGTGGGCATAAGAGTTTTGTTCCATTAACAGGCGAAGCTGAAGAGGAGTTTGGTGAGATTGGCTTCCCGTCAGAGCTAAACGAATGTACCACTTGTCATGACAACGGTACTCAGTGGAACGACAATGTTTATGCTGAAGCTTGTGTGTCTTGTCATGCTGATATTGACTTCACCACTGGTGACGGTCACTTAGGTATTGTGCCTGAGAGTGATGCCGCCTGTTCAGGTTGTCATGGTTCAGGTAGCTTAAGTCCTATGCAAGCGCATAACGTTGGCGTTCGTGCAATGGCGACAGATTCAATTGAGATAGCCGTTTCGCAAGTCACCTATGCAGAAGATGTTGAAACCGTCGCGATTCCAGAGAAAGAGAGCTACGGTACGATTACGCCTGCACATGATGAAATACAAGATAAAATCATAGTGACATTTGATGTGACTGTTAATGGTGTAGCCGTTGCCGATGGCTTCGAGTTTACTAAGTTTACTAAGTATGACGTAATGAAGACCGGCTGGGTAAATGCTGACGGTACTTATTACGGCAGTGCGTCAGTCAACCTAAATGGTACCGTCGCAGCGGGTGGCAAGTTAGTTGTTACCCAAGTAGACAACTATGACCTCGACGCTAAGAGCATTGCAATTACGCCGCAATTCTCAGTTTGTACTGACTCAAAAGGCATGTTAATCGAATGTCTAGATACAAATGGTGAGCCACAGTACGATGTCGGTTATGTGGCAATTACTATGGCTCCAACGTATTGGAACCTTGCCAATGCTGATGGCAGCGGTGCAACAATCCCTCGCTTAAGTGACCCGCTACGTGTTACTGCCGATGAAGCCAAGTGTAATACTTGTCATACATCGCTAGGTATCGCTAAGCATTACGGTAATGAACGTTTTGACCAATGTGTTGGTTGTCATAATGATACTTGGGGCGGTTCTTATCACCCACAACCAGAGTACAAAACTGACGAAGTTGATGCCGACGGCCATCCAATCTTTAAAGCGATTGATGGTTTAAACTACAACACTCGTGACCTCTTTGCGGTAGCTCACCGTTTCCATAGTGGCTTATGGGACGACAACCGTGGTTTCCCTGCAATCCATCTTGATGCTGATATGGAAACTCAAGGTTACCCAGCGGTAGCAACTCAATGTGCAGCTTGTCATAAAGACGGTGTGAACTTGTTCGCTGCCGATGGTGGATTAGCATCAGGTAAGCGCGCGATTGCAGTTGATGGTGATGCAACTCAATTCATTAGCCCAACAGCTGAGGCGTGTCGTACTTGTCACGCTCACTCAGATGCTGCAGCGATGGCGCATTTTAAGAGCAATGGTGCAATAGTCGATGGTGCTCCATCAGCTACAGCTAACCTCCCCGTTGAATCTTGTGCAACGTGTCATGCTGAAGGTAAGACTTATGGTATCGACAAGATGCATATGGGAGGCGCTCACTAACTTAACATTATAAATGTTTCACCTGCTATGGGATCCCTGCTTCTCATAGTCATTGAACCTCTTGGGAGCCTTCGGGCTCCCCTTTTTTTTGCCATTCGATTGCTGGGAGGTTTTTTTAATAAAAATGAACCAATGTTCGAGTTTGTGACCCAGTGCAATTATTCAACAGTATCGCCTAGCCGTTTTAGCAATTGCTAAAGTGATAATGCTGGTTAAATGCGAGGAGGATCGGCTAATGCACAAAAGCGTGATCTTGATGCTGGTTGTGGGTGATGGTTATTACAATCTTTAGTTTTTTAGATTAAGTGATTGATAATAATCTTTAATCGCTATTTTTCGAACCATTCTATTATCGTGATTATCAACACCACTCATTTGCTTGCTGCGTGTGCTTTAACTAAAATCCGCGGCGCTAAGATTAACCATTGTTAATCTAGTGCGGTAGAGCGTAACCGCTACACATCTTATTGATCACTTCCTGTAGGGGAACTCAATGTCTACACAGCTTACAAATTCTTTGGCAAATCCTGCTCCACTTGGCTTAGTGGGCTTCGGTATGACCACCATTTTGCTTAATATTCACAACGCAGGCTTCTTTCCGATGGATTCAATGATCCTCGCGATGGGCATATTTTATGGCGGTATTGGGCAAGTACTCGTAGGCATGATGTGTTTCAAACGGGGTGACACCTTTGGTACCACGGCATTTACCTCTTATGGTTTGTTCTGGCTAACCTTGGTTGGGCTTATAGTGATGCCTAAAATGGGCTTCGCGGCGAGTCCAGCAGGATTTATGGGTTGGTACTTAGCGCTGTGGGGCACGTTCACTGGCTTTATGTTTATCGGTTCAATGCGTTACCCGCTGGCTAAACAGATTGTATTTGGTTCACTGACGATATTATTCTTCTTATTAGCAGCGCGTGACTTTACTGGCAACGCACTTATCGGCATGATTGCAGGCTTTGAAGGTATTTTCTGTGGTCTAAGCGCTATCTACTTTGGTATGGCGCAAGTGCTTAACGCAGAGTATAACCGCGTGATTTTACCGGTTGGTAAGGCCAGATTTGCAGCAAGCGTGCAGACGATTGATGCAAAACCTGTTTTAAAAGCGGCATAACCGTTCGCGTTATATTGCTTTAGATAACAAAAAAGCTGACAAGTATGTCAGCTTTTTTTCGTTATGAAACGGGGTTAGCGTTGTTGCAGCTTAAACAACCACTTACCGTAAAGGTAAATACCAATGGCTGAAATAGACCCGATGGCGGCGATGATGTACCACGCCATGCCGATGTTATGGGTGTTATAAAGCAATGTCGTTAGCTGCTGCGCTGGCTCACCAGTATAAGCGACTAAGGTTGAAAATGCCTCGCCCAGAGGTATAGCACTAATATCATTGGCACTCATGCCACGATCTGCCAACAATTCCCGCGAGAAGATCTCTTTCGAGGCATACATCTCATAGAGCTTAGGGCCAAAGAAACCTTCAAGCGTCCAACCAATGCCTTGGGGTAGCATTACAAAACCAAGATACATGGCTTTTTTGCCTTCAGGGGCAATGTTGCCCATAAACTCATTTTTCTTCGGGCTAATCATCATCTCGCCGAAGGAGAACATCGCGATAGCGAATACGATCATCCAAGCGGCATTGGTAGCACCAACGAGAACGAAGGCCAAAATACTCAGTAAACACCCGCCTAACATCGCCGAGGTGATCCGGTACTTTGCGGTTAACGCCGCCACTAAGAAGCAGGTGGTCATAATCATACCCGCGTTAAGGTTAAGCATGCCTTCAGGCATCACCTTAGTACCGGTATTATCTAGGCCCAGCCAGAACTGGAAAAACCCATTTGTGGTGCCTTCAGGACCAAATAATGATGTCACAATCACACTGGTATCGACCCATTCAGCGATGTGAATAGGTAATACATCAAACAGTGAGTTAAACAAGAACCAGAAACCCGCAAACACTAACATATAGTAGATTACGATTGGCTTTTTCAGCTCGTGTAGCGCATCACGCCACAGTGCTACTTGCTTAATTTCACCAGACTTAATCTTACGATTACGCTCTAAACGCTCCTCTTTACCAGGCTCTTTATAGGCGAGTAAAAATAGAAAGTTAAAAGAAATAATCGCGGCGCAGGCAAAGAATACATAGTCCCAAGAGAGTTGACGCATATGCACGGCAACTAACGGTCCTAAGAAACCACCAATATTAACGACTTGGTAGAAAATACCCCAAGCCATCGAGGTGTTCTGTCGCCCAGTGGAGAGCACGAGTGTGCCTTGAATACCGGGCTTAAATACCCCGGTTCCAGCGGCCAGGAGAATGGCGCCAAAAAGGAAACCATAGAAACTCGGGAAAAACGCCATCACCAAGTAGCCAGAGATCTTGATTAGCGTTGAAGCGAAGATCGTTTCTTTGTAGCCGACGCGGTCTGAAATGCCGCCAGTGAATACCGGAACGAAGGTCTGCATCATCGCCCAGATACCGATAATAATACCGTAGTCACTTAAGCTAATGCCTAGGCCGCCATTCGATACTGGTGCTTTAGCGTAAAGGCCAGCACTGGCTTTTACGCCGTAATAGGCAATACGCTCGACCAGCTCCATGCCACCGACGATCCAAAATATATAACTTAAGCTGGCAATCGAGGCCCACATTCCCAGCTGTTTGACTTCCCGTAGGTCGTTATCTGCGTAAGCATCTTTTGACTCGCTCATCACTTTCCCTTAATTGTGTTAATTATTTTAATTTTTTATATTTATTATTGCTTTTGTTCATCAGAAGCATTTTTATGTTGGTTTTGGGTGGGATGAAGGTAATGTTCTTTGCCAAAACGCTGCAAGCTTGTGATTGCAGCCGACACTTTACCTAATTTGATGACAAACACCAATGCGTTAATGGAAGTTTGAGAATAACTCAGGATATTGGCATCAAGTTCAGACTGGGCTTGATTAAGAGGAGGTCACTATTCGAACTGTTTTGCGTGCAGGCTCAATAGCATCGGCACAAAACCTTGCTATGGAAAAGCGGTTTAATTGATGATGTAAGCAAATGCAGGCGCCATAATCACCATGGCAATACCGGTGAAAATCATGGTTAAACTGGCGATGACGCCTTCTTGTCTGCCTATCTCACTGGCTTTTGCTGCGCCGGCACCATGAGCGGAAGCCCCTAGCGCAACTCCCTTTGCCACGGAACTACGGATCTTAGCGACTTTAAACAAAGGTTCACAAATAAGCATTCCCATTACTCCCGTGATTAACACTAGCATCGCAGTGAGTTCAGGTACGCCGCCAAAGGAGGAGGTTGCAACAATGGCAAAAGGTGTTGAAACCGAACGCACCATTAGGCTATTAGATAATTCAGCGGGCATTGATGTGAAGTAGCCAACCAACCAAGAGGACCCAATACCGAGGAGCAGTCCAACTAACACGCCGACACTTAAGGTAATTGGATATTGTTTTATCAATGCGCGCTCCCGGTAAATAGGTACCGCAAAGGCGATAGTCGCCGGAGCCAATAGTGCGGCTAACCAATGGGTGTATTTAAAATAGTCTGCCAGTGGGATGTTTAAAGTCATCACCACACATAATATGATCAGTGGTGCGATAACAATGGGCGCAAACCAAACCTTTTGATGACGACGATAGAGTGCTTTGCTGCTGTAGTAACCAAATAAGGTTAGCGCCAAGCAAAAGCCGCCCCACAGCGATAAAGTCATTGGTTGCTCCCTTGGCTTAATTGCACTTTTAATCGGTGCTTACGTTCCAGTTTAAACAAACGATCAACCGTAAAAGCAGTGCCAAGCAATACGATAGTGCTGGCCACTAACATAGAGCTTATTAATACCAGCCCGAAATGTTCAAGTAACGCTTGATACTTGATCACCGCGACGACTGGTGGGATAAAAAACAGCAACAGATCACCTATCAACCAAGCCGCTCCCATACTCACCGTCTGCTCTGGCACCCATTTTAATGACAGTAGCGCGAGTAACACTCCAAGCCCAATGACGCTGCCAGGCAAGGGTGAATTAATATCCTTGGCAATAACTTGGCAGGCCCAAGCGAAAGCGCAAAACAGCACTATCTGCAGAAAACGTTGCAAAAATAGTGGCATTTTCTGGCTTTGTTTACTGAGCATATAGAGAGCCATTGAGCCTTCCTTCGCCGCCATGTTGATTCCTATAGAGGTCGCTTTACTTCGATAACGTCAGTTTACGCTTGCTTAATGGATAGAAAAAATGAATATTATGAATAGAATCTATAACTATTGGTTATCTAAATGGATCTGAAAACGCTGCACTACTTTGTTGAAGTCGTTAACGCAGGTGGTTTTTCTAAGGCCAGTAAAACCGTGTTTTTGACACAACCGGCACTATCAAAAGCAATCAGGTTGCTTGAAGAAGAGTTGCAAATGGTGTTGTTAGAACGAGGCAAACGTGGCACTCAAGTTAAGCTGACTGCCGCAGGACAAGTGGTTTACCGTCATGCTGAACTGCTTATCAATGGTCGGCAACGTATGCTGGCGGAGCTTGATGGTTTGCGTAATCTAACGGGGGGCACATTAAGGTTGGGACTTGCGCCATTGGGCAGCGCTGAGTTGTTCGCGCCAGCAATCGCTAAATTTAGACAGCAATATCCCAAAATAGAGATGCAGTTGCTGGTTCGCGGCGGGATTGAGCAAACTGCCGCCCTCAAAAAAGATGACATTGAGCTCGCGACAGGGATCATTGATTTTGATGATGAGTTTGACGGGCTACGCATTCGCAACGAGCCAATGGTGGTCGTTGTGCCCAAGAACCACCCTCTGGCTTCCCAAAAGCAGCTACAGCTTAACGATCTGCGCGATCAAGCCCAAGTGATGTTTGAGCGTGAATACACTCTCTATGAATTTGTGTTAAGTGCTTGCGAAAAAGTGGGCTTTGCTCCGACTGAAATAACCCGGGTCAGTCATGCTGATTTTGGTATTGCGCTGGTGGCCGCGGGGACAGGAGTGATGTTGCTGCCACAGATCATTGCTGAGCGTTATCGAGTCGATGCGGTCGTTAACGTGCCATTGGCCAGTCGTGATCTCCGCTGGGAGTTATCGCTGTTTTGGCGTAAACAGCAGACATTATCTTTTGCAGCAAAAGCGATGATTGAATTGGTGAAAATGCAATTAATCGAAGACAATAATAAAGCTGAGTAGGGCATTTTAGCTTAGAGGCATTTGGTCTCTTTTTGATAAATAAGAGCAGCATTAAAACGCGACCTAAAGGCCGCGTATCTTAACTATTTAGGCTTTCTGTTTCGATAATCGAGCTCGAAGAGTGACGCTATTTGGTGACAACCCACAACGCGTGTAGCACGCCAGGGATAAAGAACAGTAAACACAAAATAATGTTAATCAGTAAGTCTTTGCCTACGCCATTTTTAAGAAAAACAGCCACTGGAGGCAATAAAATCGCAAGAATAATGAGTAACAGCTTGTTGGTATCCATAGATTATTTTCCTTAAAAGTATTAGCTCGTTAATGACGACATTCGGCTCTCATAACCACAGCTATAAACTTAATCTAAATTAATGATTCTGTAAACGTCATGCCAGCGCTTAACCAAAAAGCAACTGGCAACAGTCTATACCCATTCTACTTGAAGATGCAGGATTCAGTGGGAGTTTAATGGGCTTTAATCAAGGCATTGATTGCCACTAATGGTCGTTCCCTTGGTAAAATTAATAACACAGAGTAAAGCCCATCGCAGAAGGCGTTGTGCAAGCTCACTTCGTTGTTGCACCAACTTAAAAGGGAATAACCATTTCTTCGTTAACGCGCCTAGAATTGAACTAGCACAACGACTCTGAAACGAGCATCTTCAAGTAAGATGGGTATATAACTTAGCTCATTCTCAAATCTAGCAACTTCCCCAACCTACAAAGGCCAAGCTTGCTGGCCATCGACTGGAATTGATTGCAGATCTAAGCTCAAGCAGTAATCACCAGGTGCATAAACGTATACTTGTTTCTCAATCATTGGATAACCCAGCAGCGCGAGCTGGTTCTTCGCGGCCTGAGTGGTTGCCAGCCCCCACATTTGATACAAATCACGATAGTCGAGCTTGGTTGAATAGCTCATAGCAATCATCAAAAAGTCATTGTTTGATATCGACTTTGCTGCATCGAGGCTAAATTGACTAAAACCTAGACTCGCTCGCTTTTGCTCCCAAAGCTCGTTTGAGCCTTTAGCGCGTTCAAATTCCCTGAGTAAGATGTGTAATCTTGCTAACAGATGCCAGCCATTCTCAAGTGCGGCATGTTTCTGTGCTGCGACCATCATTTGTAACATGGTTGCCATGCCGTTTGACCAACTAGTGAGCTTGGCATCTTGCATGTATGCGAATGGATCTGGCTGATTAACACTTGCCTGTAATACCGCGAACTCGTCATCGATGTTGAGTCCTTGGCAAGAGGGGAGTTTGCCAAGCTCGGTATAAGCGCGAGACTTACTGTAGTAAGAGTATGGGTTAGTGGAGGCATGACCTTCATGGCCATCAAAACGTAATCGTCCTTTTTCAAGCCCGTGGCCCAACTCATGGATATCGCCATGTCCTGTAGGACTAAACGACCAACTGGCGTCATAGGGGTTACCTGAACAGCCAGAACCACACGTCGGCTGATCGGCGTTCATGTGTTTTACCGTATCAATACTGTCCATCTCCCAGCCTTGGCTGGCAGCAAAATTGCTGATCTCTGCCACTTCATCAATGAATGGCCCTTTAAATCCTGCCAGTAGATGGGGGTAATTGTGTACCTGTGTCATGATGGCTATTTCCATCTTTTCAGGCGTATCCCACAGCGGTTCGTGGCGCATGGTTTTTTGCATCTTGTCGAGGCGGGAGTGTACTTCAAAGTGATCGCTAGCAAGCTCTGCCCAATCGTATTGATCCGCCGCTAAGTCCTGCATAAACTTTTCGCTGTCTTTGCCTTTACGCCAATAGGGATGTTGGCCAATGTGCTCAAATGCCAACGCAACCGCTAAGTCTGTTTGATCAAATTTTACCTGTATGGGGCCGCCATAAGGGCTGGTGAGTTTAATGGTTTCACCGGCTTTGACTTCTATACGACTCGATTGGAGATATTTAGGGCGGTTATAGCCATTAACGGCAAATTCATGGGTCGAACCCGAGCGCTGAGTATTGATAAATACCCATGTACGCACGTCACTATGATCAGTTCGAGTGACCTTGACGGTTTGCCCTGGCAGCGCGTACACGCCTGCAGAGCGGAAGCCTTTTTTACTGCCGATGGTGATATTTTTGTCGACCGGCGTAATATGGCTAAAGTCAGTGCGACTAAAGTTGCCTAAGTCATTAGGGACGTCATTGATATTTCTGAAATGATAAACACTATAGTCAGCATAATAAGCTTTAAGGTAATTTAGGCTATCCGTGCTGTTAACATCCATTGGGTACTGAATTGATTGACGGTAACCATCGCCTAATAGGGTCAATAATTTATATAGCTTATGATCTGACAGGCCAAAAATATCCTGCTTAGCGACATCAAAGGCCTGAATATTCTGCTTGATTTGCTTAAGTGCAGGCTGGTAATTCTTACTAAAGCTGTCATCGCAACTGCTGGCGCAATTGGCTAAGGTAAAGTCGATGTCACCGCTATCAAATAAGCTTAACCAAAGCTGCTCGCTTTGCAGCGCACTGTGGTCTCTAAGCATGGCAGTTGCTGATGACCAATCTGCTTTATCTTGAGCAAAATAGTTACCGGGACCGCCGGGTCCCTGCATCGAGAATCCCATAGGTTTTAACACCGTTTGCGTTAACGGCACACTGTTCCAACTATGAAGGTGCATATACAGCAGAGGTTGCTTCGCACTTTGGATCTGCGCGATGAGTGGCGCTACAGTATCTATCGAGAATAGCTCCGCAGATCCGCTGATCACTAATTGCGCCTCGCTTAAACAGCTACTTAGTGTCGCTTCGTCACCGCAGGTACTGACTTGCCAATCAGGGTATTGGCCCGCTACCCAATCGGTAATACGGTTAACCGTACTGCCGTTCATTAAAAAGAGTCGTACCTGTTTTTCTATTGCTAATTGGCTTTGATCTTGGGCGAGCATCCAGCCTAAAAGACGCTTAAAGCTGGGCTCAAATTGGGCGTTATTGCCTTGCTGTAAGCTTGAAATGATATCGGTGCCGAAGGCCGCGTTACGTTGGCCCGCTTTGTCGCTAGTGGCAGCAAACGTTAACCCCTTATTACCCGTTACTACGGCGAAGGCTCTTGTTTGTGGGTAGGCATGTTCAGCACCAGAGAGCTGGATCATCTGTGAATGACGACCTTGGTCATACACCACCGCGTCATTAAGATAAATGCTCTGTAAAAGCTCAGCACCCTCTTGGCTATAGTGAGTAATATGCTCAAGGCTGCGTTTAACAATGGTAGCCTCTAACCCTGCCGATATACTGGCATCGCCAGTTTGCATTGCAGCGCTAATTTTATCGTTTAATAGAATATCGACCGTATCGATGGTGGTTTGATTACCACTGTCAGTCACACTGAGTGATAGGGTGATTTTACCGTCTTGACTAAGATTGCTGGCATCAAGCACCACCCCATTAATTTCGCCATTGATCAGTTGGATCTCTGGGCCAGCAGTTTGCGACCAAAAAAATGAAGCATTGCCCGTTGCATGAATGGTAACATCCGCAGTCACCGACAGGTGTTTGTCATTCCAGGCGGTGATAGGATCACCTAACTCAACCTCTGGAGCTAGCACGGTTGGCGGGGGAGTCGTACCGCCGCCATTATCTATTGGGTCTGAATCTTCAGAACCACCACAAGCGGACAAGCCCAGTACTATGCAACTAGATAACAGCCAAAACTTCATTTATTTAACACTCCATAACTATTTAGTTACATTGTCTATTAAAATGATTGCAAAAGCAAAATAATCAATAAAAACAATGGTTAAGTCAATTTTTTGGCTGGTGGTGGAATATTGGCAATGTGCAGTGATAAACGGCTTGATGATAAGTACTGGCTAGCGCGGTTTTATGGCTGGCAATAAAAAAGGCAACCCGAAGGTTGCCTTTATTTCGTTCGCGTTAGCCATTTGCTAAAACGTTAGTTTAACGATGTAAGCTTAACCTTCTAGCTTAGCCAATTCTGCTTTCTGCTCAGTTAGCTTTTCAATATCACGTTGATATTCAGCTTGCTTGGCACGTTCTTTTTCAATTACGGCTGCAGGAGCTTTAGCTACAAAACCTTGGTTCGATAGCTTGCCTTCAATGCGCTTGAATTCGCCAGCGGCTTTTTCAAGTAACTTATCGATACGCGCCACTTCTTTAGCCACATCGATTAAGCCCGCCATTGGGATCAATAGTTCCATGTTACCCACAAGTTGAGTGGTCGACATTGGCGCAGTTTCACCGTCCGCTAGAATCGTCATAGACTCAAGTTTCGCCAGCGTCTTGAAGAAGGTTTGGTTCGCCTCTAAGCGCGCCTTATCTTGCTCACTGACACCACGAAGTAGGGCATTAAGTGGCTTAGATGGGGCAATGTTTAGCTCGGCGCGAATGTTACGCACCGCGGTAATCACTTGCTTAACCCACTCAAGATCTTCCATCGCCACGGCATCAACTTTGTCTGCCTGATATTCAGGGAACGCAGCCAACATCAAGGTGTCACCTTCAACACCGGCTAGCGGCTTAACGCGTTGCCAGATAGTCTCGGTAATGTAAGGCATCATTGGGTGCATGAGGCGCTGCATCTGCTCAAGTACCGTCACAAGCGTGTGGCGAGTACCACGAAGCTGCGCGTCAGTACCACTTTGCATCACAGGCTTAGTCAGCTCTAAGTACCAATCACAGAACTGGTTCCAAGTGAACTCATAGATAGTGTTAGCCGCAAGGTCGAAACGGTAGTTAGCCATGTGCTCGTGGTAAGCTTTAACGGTTTCATTGAACAAACCGATAATCCAGCGATCAGCAATCGACAGTTCCATTTCACCCGGCTTGCCATCAACTAGGAGTTGACCACAATCTAACGCTTCACCGATAGCATCGTCAGCAGCATCTTCCGTTTGCACTTCAGTGTTCATCAGTACGTAGCGTGATGCGTTCCAGATCTTGTTACAGAAGCTGCGGTAACCGTCTAGGCGTTTCATATCCCAGCTAATATCACGGCCGGTTGACGCCATAGACGCTAAGGTAAAGCGCAGTGCATCAGTACCATGTGCTTCGATACCTTCGCTAAACTCTTTACGGGTACTTTTCTCTATTTTAGCGGCCATTTTAGGCTGCATCATATTGCCAGTACGTTTTGTCACTAACGATTCAAGATCGATACCGTCAATCATGTCTAATGGGTCGAGTACGTTACCCTTAGATTTAGACATCTTATTACCGACTTCATCACGGATAAGTCCGGTCACATAGACGGTTTTAAAAGGCACCTGTGGCTTGCCGTTTTCATCTTTGATGAAATGCATGGTCATCATGATCATACGGGCAACCCAGAAGAAGATGATGTCAAAACCCGTCACCAACACATCTGTTGGGTGGAAGGCTTTAAGCTCAGCGGTATCTTTTGGCCAACCCAAAGTAGAGAAGGTCCACAATGCCGAGCTAAACCAAGTATCAAGTACATCGTTGTCTTGGCGCAGTACCATTGAATCATCAAGTTTGTATTTAGTGCGTACTTCCGCTTCGTCACGGCCAACGTAGACTTTGCCCGCTTCGTCATACCAAGCTGGAATTCTGTGTCCCCACCAAAGCTGACGTGAAATACACCAGTCGTTAAGGTCACGCATCCACGAGTTGTACATATTCTCGTATTGCTGTGGCACAAACTTAATATCGCCGTTATCAACGGCTTCCATCGCTGTTTTAGCCATAGGTGCAACAGACACATACCATTGGTCTGTTAATAGTGGCTCAATCACTACGCCAGAACGGTCGCCATAAGGCACTTTTAATGCGTGTGGATCAATCTTGCCCAGTAGACCCAAGGTATCAAGCTCAGCCACAACCGCTTTACGTGCTTCAAAACGGTCAAGACCGGCATAACGCTCAGGCAAACTATTGTCTAATTCAGTGTTAGCCGTACCGTCAGTGTTAACTATTTCAGCGCTTGAGCGGATAGCCGCGTCAAAGGTCAAAATGTTGTACATAGGCAGTTCGTGACGCTTACCAACTTCATAATCGTTAAAGTCGTGTGCCGGAGTGATTTTCACACAGCCGGTACCGAATTCCATATCGACATAATCGTCAGCAACGATTGGGATAAGACGGTTAACAATCGGCAGGTGAATAAACTTACCGACTAAAGAGGCGTAACGTTCATCATCTGGATGCACGGCTACGGCACTATCACCTAGCATGGTCTCAGGACGCGTAGTGGCGATCTCTAAGTAATCTTTGCCATCGCTAGTCAATGCACCTTGGGCGAGCGGGTAGCGGAAATGCCACATGCTGCCTTGTTTTTCTTTGTTCTCAACTTCTAAATCTGAGATAGCAGTGTGTAGGGTTGGATCCCAGTTGACCAAACGCTTACCACGATAAATCATGTCATCTTCAAACAGGCGGACAAACACTTCTTGTACCGCTTCAGACATGCCATCATCCATGGTGAAACGCTCGCGTTCCCAATCAACAGACGCGCCAAGACGACGTAGCTGTTTAGTGATGGTGCCACCAGACTCTTTCTTCCAGTCCCAGATACGATCGATAAAGTTTTCGCGACCTAAATCATGACGATTTAGCCCTTCTTCAGCAGCAATTTTACGCTCAACCAACATCTGCGTTGCAATACCAGCATGGTCAGTACCGACCTGCCAAAGGGTGTTTTTGCCCTTCATACGCTGATAACGAGTCAAGGTATCCATAATGGTATCTTGGAAAGCATGGCCCATATGCAAGCTACCCGTCACGTTTGGTGGCGGGATCATGATGCAATAGTTGCCTTGAGACTCGTCGCCGTGTGGCTTGAAGTAACCTTTCTCTTCCCAGTTTTGGTAAAGAGACTGTTCGATAGACTGCGGGTTATATGTTTTTTCCATGGGAGCGTACTTATCTCAAACTAAAATTAATTGGTTGTATTGCTCAAGTCTTGGGTCGTTAGTGCTATCCCAAGAGTGCGATATTGCCGATAGCGATCACGTGCAATCGCTTTATGGCTATCATCGTTGGCAACGAAGTCGATAATCTGACCAAAGTTTACTGCAAATTGCGGTACTTGGTCTGCAAGATTAATCAGAACATGGCGATTTTTATTGGCCCCAAGCCGATCAAAGCCGATTTCAACTGGGGCGCCACCTGCCGGCCCTTCACCTTTAAGGTTATGCGGGACGAAAGATTGCGGTTCAAACTGCCATAAAAGTTCATCAATGGCATAAGCCTGATCTTTGTCAGTGCAATGGATGTAGACCCACTGTTGGTTCACAAATGCCTGTTGAGCCAACTCACACGCAAAAATATGCACCTGCTCTAACGCTGAAAATTGAGCATGGGGCTGCGTATGACTGCCGTTAGGCATGAGATAAAACAGAGTCTGTGACATCGTTTATTCTTAGGGTCAAATTCTTAAGGTCTAAGCAACTTGGCTTTTGGACTGACGAAAGAGGAGATTTTACACTAAAAGTAGCAATGAGATCAGCCCCTTTTTAAAGGGACTGAGGTTTTAAGTGCGGCGACTATTTTCTAAGATTTACGTGAGTCCTTAATTAAGAACTGTGTGCCACAGTGATTGAAGCGTTTACATAAAGAAAAATTGAATTTGTGACTCTTAAATATTGAGTTTTTCTTTCTTAGGTTTGAACACTTTTGAAGCCTTTCGTCTGGGTTTCTTTTTATCAATAGCGATAATGGGTAGGTTAAACCTTCTGCGCTCATTGTTGACTAAAGCCTCAGGCATATTGTCTTCACAATAATGAGCAAACTGCTCTAAATAGATACGTGAATATGCCCCGTGTTCTATCGTCAACGGCTCACCCAAATCAAGCCTTTTATGTTTAACCCATGCTTCTAAAGAGTACCAAATTGATAGATACATAGGACCCCAAATATTCATAAAATGATTTCGTGAAATCAAATTATGTAGAGCCATATATCCTATACGCTGAAGCTTTACACTGACCTCTTGGGCTGCTGCCAACTCCTCAGTACTCCAACTGCAATCGTACTGTTTTATATGCTCGCCGGGACAATTACAGTAGGAACGACTTTTATGTGCATTAGTTAAAATACGGATTGCAGGTTTTAAGAGATCCATTTCAGCCATCGCCCAGCGAAGAATGTCAGCATCTCGGGATAGCGAAGACTCTTTAATATTGTTAGAACCTTGCTTCAGACCGTAGAGTAGCAACCCCGTCAAAATAACCATCAAAATATTGGTTAAGCCTGAAACGCCATTCCAGTCGAAAGTTGTTAGTTGAACTTTAAATTCGTCAAACATAAGCCGTTGCTGTAAATGAAAAAATAAAAAGTAACATAGGTAGAGGATTATTCAAGTTGTAAGTCTTAGATAGGGATATTTAGTTGCTCTGCCAAACATTGATTGTAAAGCACGACCACCAGTGCAGAATAGCACTCGGCAGTACTCGGCAGTACTCGGCAGTACTCGGCAGTACTCGGCAGTACTCGGCAGTACTCGGCAGTACTCGGCTCTTCCTGCTCTTTCGGCTCTTCCGGCTTTATCCGCATTCTCGGTCTGTCACCGTCTCAGCCCTATCCGGCTTTGCACCGTCTTCGCATTCTCGGTCCGTCACCATCTCAGCCTTATCCGGTTTTGCACCGTCTTTGCATTCTCGGTCTGTCACCATCTCAGCACTATCCGGCTTTTCACCGTCTCAGCCTTATCCGGCTTTGCACCGTCTTCGCATTCTCGGTCCGTCACCATCTCAGCCTTATCCGGCTTTGCACCGTCTTCGCATTCTCGGTCTGTCACCATCTCAGCCCTATCCGGCTTGTCACCGTCTCAGCTAGATCCACAGATACAAAAAAACCACTCTTAATAAAAAGAGTGGTTTTCAGTAAATTTAAATTGCTCCCCGGAACACCGACCGCTTGACGTAGCCCTTGAACCGTAGTTCAAGGCGGGTAAACGCATACCTCCTAAGGCTTCTCGATACGAGCCGAGCTTGCACAATGTCAGTAAAACGTTCACCCTGGGTTTTGTAAATATCGGCACAGGGACATTGCCAGCTAGCGCGAATCCCAGGGAGCAAAACTTTTATTCGTAAGCAGGTCAATTGACCTCTAAATGGCTTACGACACTAATTAGGTACAGCTTTAGTACAACTTCATTAAAACAGATTATAACCCTTTTAAGCCTCTTTAGTAGAGCGTTCTACTAACGCATGCTCTAAAGTTGACTGCAGCAAACCGATTTTTTCATCCATCTGCTTATTATAATCTTGATTCTTCTGTTGTTCTTCCAACAGTTCATAGCCGGTATTTAATGCGGCCATAATGGCAATTTCTTCACGACTAATGTTATTGGTGCGTGCTTTTAACGACAATAACTGATTTTCAAGATTATGAGCAACGTGCCTAAGTGCTGTCTCTTGTCCATCTGGACAAGCGATAGAGTAGGTGCGCCCCATAAGGGTAATTTCAATCGCCTTGTTACCCATTCCTAAAGGAATCCTTTAACCGTGTACTTGAGCGGACTATATCGGTCTAAAAAGCAAAGTGCAACAGCATCACCTCCTAAACTTAGATAGTTTGGATTAATTGTTGTTTAGATAGCCATTGGCGTACAAACATAGAGCGGTTTGGGCGATGGCCATGGTTGAGCATTGATTTAAGTCCGGCTTTATTGGCAGCCGTTTGCAGGTATCGATAGCCATTGCAATCGCCCTTGGCATTCTTGATTATGGCTTTTGTGGTGGCGCCCGCAAACTTTTAACCACTTTATGGTGGCAACTCTTGGTCGAATCCGTCAGTTCTGCTAGCATGAAGCCAGTAAATTTTGCGACTGGAAACGACTTTATGGCGACCCTCCCAACGCTCCGCATGGATAACTTACTTGCGGCACTCAACGAAGCTGAAATTGCTCAGCACCCTGTCGAAGTTCACGGCGCTTTAGTCGGCTTGATCTGTGGCGGTGTCGAACAATCATCTAAAGGTTGGACATCACCTTTATTAGAGCTGATGAATGACGGCCAAGCACTACCTCCAACATTACAGCTGTTAATCGAAGAGCTCTATCAAGATGCGGTCACGCGTCTGTCCGATACTGACTTTGGTTTTAACCCTATGCTGCCAGAGGAAGAGGAGCCAATATCAACGCGTGTTGAAGCGCTATCGTTATGGGTACAGAGCTTCCTAACCGGGATTGCAATTATTCAACCTAAATTGAATAAAGCCTCGAAAGAGGTGCGCGAAGTGATCCAAGACCTATCTGAAATAGCTCAGGTAGAGTTTGATGTAGCTGAAGACGATGAGTCAGAAGCGGCACTTATCGAGCTGATGGAGTTCACTCGCATGGCGGCCTTGCTATGTTACTCAGAGTTTGGTCCAGCAATCGAAGACGACAAACCAATAGACCTTGGTGTGTTGCACTAAACGTCCGTTGCTTAAGCCGCCATCGCATTCGTGTTATGGCGGTTTTGGTTTCTAAGAGACTAAAATAAGTAACAGCAATAACAGCAGTTATCGGGTTAAAAATTCCATGGCTAATACACATGCGGTCGAACAGGTTGATATTGCAATCGTCGGCGGCGCAATGGCAGGGGCGATATTAGCTCTTGGACTCGCGCAGATTGCCAAGCAAACTGAACGACCTCTTAAAATCGCCTTGATTGAAGCGCATCGTCCTAATGAGCAACATCCGGGTTTCGACGCTCGCTCTATTGCCATCTCTCATGGTTCAATCTTCGAGTTAAAAAAACTGCAGATATGGCCACACATTGCAGCGCTCGCCAGCGAAATCAAAAATATCCATATCTCTGATCGCGGCAATTTTGGCATGACCGAGCTCAATAGCGATGCTCTTCACCTGCCGTATTTAGGGCAAGTGGTTGAACTCGAAGCAGTAGGGCAACAATTGTTCCGTCAACTTGCGAAAAGTGACATCCAGTTATATTGCCCTGACAGTTTGACTGACGTTGAGGCGCAAGCCGAACAACAGTTGCTGACCTTAGACAGTGGTCAACAGATCGCCGCCAAACTCTTGGTCGCCGCCGATGGTCTTAACTCTAAAGTGCGCCATGCTTTTAAGCAGCCATTAGAGCAGGTCGATTTTCAGCAAACGGCGATCATTACTAATATTCAAACCGAGCAGCCGCATCAAGGTTGGGCGTTTGAGCGATTCACCCAAACGGGGCCATTAGCCTTGTTGCCGATGGCTACACGTAATGGCGAACATCGACTGTCTATGGTGTGGGCGTTGGCACCCGCAGAGGCGGAGCAACTGCTTAATGCGCCAAAAGCCGAGTTTATCGAAAAACTGCAAAGCACATTTGGTTACCGAGCAGGGCGCTTTATCGATATCGGTGAGCGCTTTAGTTATCCGTTAATGCTGTCGTATATGCCAAGGCCTATCTATCACCGTACCGTATTTTTAGGTAACGCCGCGCAAACACTGCACCCTATTGCAGGGCAAGGCTTTAACCTTGGGTTGCGCGATGTGGTCAGTTTACTTGAAGTGGTAAAGCAATCGCTCACTAACAGTGTCAACGGTGAGTTAGATATCGGTCTAAGCCAAGTGACGCACGACTATTTAGCGCGTCGCAATGTCGACCGAGAAAGCACCATGAACAATATTGAGTTCTTAGTGCGCGGCTTTTCAAATGATCACTGGCCGTTAGTGATTGGCCGAAACCTAGGCTTACGCCTATTATCTTGGTTTCCGCCGCTAAAAGCGCCCGTGGCGCGAAAAGCCATGGGCTGGACAAAAAGTTGAGCCAAGCTGACTGATCTCGTCAGCACCGTTGATATTCAATTTAGTTAAATGAGTAAGGGTTAAAAATGTTAAGCACACAAACTTATGATGTCGCGATTGTTGGCGGTGGGATGGTGGGTTTAGCGACCGCCATTGGCTTGGCAATGGAAGGCGTTAACGTTGTGGTGATTGATGCCGGCCAAACCCACGCCGTATCTGGCTCGCCTAAACTTAGGGTGAGTGCGATTAATAAAGCAAGTCAGCACTTACTCACTAATTTAGGTGCATGGCCATATTTGGCGGCAAACCGCATTACTCCTTACCAAAAGATGCAAGTGTGGGACAAAGACAGTCTCGGCAAAATCGACTTCGATGCGCATTCCCTTAGCGAAACTCATCTTGGCGCCATTATCGAAAATGACTCCATCGCCTTTGCATTAGCCGAGCGCGCAAGCGAGTTTGAAAACCTGACCTACATCGAAAACCAACGTCTTGAGCGTATCGCCTTTGGTGAACGTGAAGCATGGTTAACCTTAGATAATGGCGACAACATCAGCGCTGCATTAGTGGTGGCCGCAGACGGCGCCAACTCTTGGGTGCGGCAGCAGTGCAACATCCCGATGACTTTTTGGGATTACAACCACCACGCTATTGTCGCTACAATCCGCACCGAACTGCCCCATGGCGACACGGCAAGACAGGTATTTGATAGCGAAGGCCCACTGGCTTTCCTACCTTTGTATGAAAAAAACCTCTGCTCAATTGTATGGTCGGTGTCACCCGATAAAGCAGAGGCGCTACTAGCGCTCGACAAGCAGCAGTTCGAACGTGCATTGACCGCCGCATACGATGGCCGTTTAGGCATGTGCTCACTGGAAAGTGATCGCCAAGCATTTCCGCTACGTATGCGTTATGCGCGCCACTTTGCTCGTCATCGTTTGGTGTTGGCTGGCGACGCCGCGCACACCATTCATCCATTAGCAGGCCAGGGCGTTAACTTAGGTTTCTTAGATGCCGCCAGCATTATAGAAACCATCAGTGAGTTAAAAGAGCAGGGTAAAGACATTGGTGATTACCGTCATCTGCGCAGTCTTGAGCGCTGGCGTAAGGCCGAAGCGCTAGAGATGATCACCGCAATGGAAAGCTTTAAAAGGCTGTTCGGGGGCACCAATCCTCTCAAGAAAGTCATCCGCGATCTTGGCTTAAATATCGTTGATAATTTTGCGCCATTGAAAACACTGTTTATTCAGCAAGCGCTCGGCAACAAAAAAAGCTTACCCAAGCTGTGTAAAAGTGAACAAGATTAACATTCTCCTGTTTTAGCTAAAGCTGAATAAGCTTGTTATTTCATGCACTTGTTGTTTTACCTTTGCAAAACAGCATTTTGGTATGAAATTATTACCACTACTGCATGAGAAAAACTAATGACTGAACTGTTCGGATTAGAAAATTCTTTTGTATACAAAAGCAATACTCAAGGTATAATTTCGCCGCATTTTAATACGACCAAATTGATCTGGTGACAAGCACCCTACACCAGTTGCAGACTCGAATACCCCAAAGAAGGGAAAGAAATGGCTAACAAAACTGTACTTTTTAACAAGCACCTAGAATCAAATGGCAAGATGGTAGATTTCCACGGTTGGGATATGCCACTTAACTATGGTTCACAAATCGAAGAGCACCACGCAGTGCGTCAAGACGCGGGTATGTTCGACGTATCACACATGACAGTTGTCGATGTGATAGGTGACGACGCTTGTGCCTTCTTACGCAAATTGCTAGCCAATGACGTAGCCAAGCTAAAAGTACCCGGTAAAGCGCTTTACGGCGGCATGCTGGACCATAATGGCGGCGTGATCGACGACCTCATTACTTATTACCTTTCAGACACGCAGTATCGCATCGTGGTTAACTCAGCGACGCGCGAAAAAGATCTTGCTTGGATAAACGAGCAAGTTAAAGGTTTCAACGTCGAAGTGACAGAGCGTCCAGAGCTGGCAATGATTGCCGTTCAAGGCCCTAACGCTAAAGCAAAAGCGGCGACGGTATTTAACGCCACGCAAAACACCGCGATTGAAGGCATGAAGCCATTCTTTGGTGTGCAAGCAGACTCCCTCTTTATTGCTACTACCGGTTACACCGGCGAAACAGGTTATGAAGTTATCGTTCCTGAAGCTGAAGCCGAAGCATTATGGCAAGCATTTTTAGACGCAGGCATTAAGCCATGTGGACTTGGCGCACGTGACACGCTGCGTCTTGAAGCGGGCATGAACCTTTACGGCTTAGACATGGACGAAAGTGTTAACCCACTAGCGGCTAACATGGGCTGGACAGTGGCATGGGCACCTGAAGATCGCGATTTCAACGGCCGTAAAGCCCTTGAAGCGATTAAAGCAGCGGGCACAGAGAAGTTAGTCGGCCTTGTTATGGACGCTAAAGGCGTTATCCGTCACGGCATGTCAGTATTCTTTACCGACAGCGACGGTGTTGAACAGCAAGGGACCATTACCAGCGGTACCTTCTCGCCAACGCTAGGTTACTCTATCGCCATGGCGCGCGTCCCTAATACTATTGGTGATATCGCTGAAGTAGAGATGCGTAAGAAGCGCGTCGCTGTTAAAGTAATCAAACCATCGTTTGTACGTAATGGTAAGCAAGCGTTTTAATAAATAAAGCAACTATTGGCTAAGTACCTTGATGGACTTGGCCAGTAGGGTTAAATTTGCAGTTTCAGCTCACGTTAATCATCACTTTTCATTTAGCTTAGTTTTTAATATAGTGATGAGTTAACGCGTTATCCTATTGAAATATATCATTTGATATCAATTAGGCAGATGGCAAAAGAGTGCTGAAACCGCTGCGCAAACACGCAAAAACTGATAAGCCTAAATAGGCAAATCAGTAAACGTCTTATTAAATCACAGCATTAGAACTATCGAATAAGGATTAAGACCAATGAGCAATATCCCAGCTGAACTTAAATATGCTTCTTCTCACGAATGGATCCGTAAAGAAGAAGACGGTAGCTACACAGTAGGTATCAGTGAGCACGCTCAAGAGCTATTGGGTGACATGGTGTTTATTGAGCTGCCAGATGTTGGCGACGAGCTAAATGCCGGTGAAGACTGTGCCGTAGCAGAATCTGTAAAAGCCGCGTCAGACATCTATTCACCACTAACCGGTGAAGTGCTTGCCGTTAATGAAGCGCTAGAAGATTCACCTGAGCTTGTTAACAGTGATGCATTTGGTGATGGCTGGTTCTTCCGCGTCATGCCTACTGACCTTGCTGAGCTAGAAAACTTGCTTGATGCCGAAGGCTATCAAGCGGTTATCGACGACGAATAAGTTGTGATAATCAACAAAGCCTCACTCTGCTAAAGACTGGGGCTTTGTCCGTTATATGGCAATGCCCGATAACGTGAACAGTTGAAATAGAGACCATACCAATGCCATTCATTAAATGAGCAAATATGCTCGATAGTGACATTGGTCTAAAACAACGAGACCAGTAAATCCGCTCCCCTACAGGTTGGATACTGGCAAATATGGAACCAGGTTACTCATGACCAAAGAAACCCTTACGCAGTTAGAGCAGCACGAATTATTTCTTCGCCGTCATATCGGTCCAGGTGCCGAACAGCAGCAAGAGATGCTGAATTTTGTGGGTGCTGAATCGTTAGAAGACTTGACCGAACAAATCGTGCCAGGATCAATTCTTCTTAATCGTGATCTCGCCGTTGGCGATTCATGTGGTGAAGCTGAAGGCTTGGCTTATATTCGTGAAATCGCGGATAAAAACAAAGTCTTCAAAAGCTACATAGGTATGGGTTACTACGGTACTGAAGTGCCGAGCGTTATCCAGCGTAACGTGCTTGAAAATCCAGGTTGGTACACGGCGTATACGCCATACCAGCCAGAGATTGCTCAAGGTCGTCTTGAAGCGATTCTTAACTTCCAGCAGCTATCAATGGACCTAACGGGTCTTGATTTAGCCTCTTCATCGCTGCTTGATGAAGCCACCGCCGCTGCCGAAGCAATGGCAATGTCTAAGCGTGTTTCTAAAGCCAAAAAAGCCAACATCTACTTTGTGGCTGATGACGTATTCCCGCAAACTATCGACGTTGTAAAAACCCGTGCCTCGTGCTTTGGTTTTGAAGTGGTTGTTGGCCCAGCGGCCGATGCTGTTAACTACGAGCTCTTTGGTGCTTTGTTCCAGTACACCAACCGCCTCGGTCAAATCAGCGATTTTACTGAACTCTTTACCCAGTTACGTGAGAAGAAGGCCATTGTTTCAGTCGCGGCCGACATCATGTCACTGGTCATGCTTAAATCTCCAGGTTCTATGGGCGCCGATGTCGTATTGGGTAACTCACAGCGCTTTGGTGTGCCAATGGGCTTTGGTGGTCCACACGCTGCATTCTTCGTGACACGTGACGCCTTTAAACGTTCACTGCCCGGTCGTATTATCGGAGTATCACAAGATACTCGCGGTAACCGTGCACTGCGTATGGCAATGCAAACTCGCGAGCAACATATTCGCCGCGAGAAAGCGAACTCCAATATTTGTACCGCACAGGTATTACTGGCCAACATGGCGTCGTTTTACGCAGTATTCCACGGCCCACAAGGCCTTAAGGTGATTGCAGAGCGTATCCATCGCTTAACCGATATCTTGGCAGCTGGCCTAAGCGCCAAAGGCGTTGAACTGCTTAACAACACTTGGTTCGATACCTTGTCACTTAAGGGCTTAGACATTGCCGCAGTGACTGCACGTTCAGCTGTTGCAGGCCTTAACCTGCGCATCGACGCTGACGGCATGCTGGGTGTCAGCTTGGCTGAAACCACCACCCGCAGTGACGTAGCTGAGCTATTTGACGTTATATTGGGCGCAGATCATGGTCTAGACGTCGCTAAGCTTGATGACGCTATTGTGGCTAACGGCAGCACATCAATTCCAGCTGAGTTAGTGCGCACCGATGCAATCTTGACGCACCCAACGTTTAATCGCTACCAGAGCGAAACCGAGATGATGCGTTACATCAAGCGTCTCGAGAATAAAGATCTGGCCTTGAACCACTCAATGATCTCGCTCGGTTCATGCACCATGAAGCTAAACGCAGCCACCGAGATGATGCCTATCACTTGGCCTGAGTTTGGTAGCATGCACCCATTCTGCCCGCTAGACCAAGCGGAAGGTTATGCACAGTTACTCGAAGAGCTATCAACGTGGTTGGTGGAAATTACCGGGTACGACGCGGTATCACTGCAGCCAAATTCGGGTGCACAAGGTGAATACGCTGGTCTACTCACGATTAAGCAATACCATGAGTCACGTGGCGACGCGCACAGAAATATCTGTCTTATCCCACAATCAGCTCACGGTACCAACCCAGCGTCTGCCCAGCTTGCTGGCATGAAAATCGTAGTTACCGCCTGTGATAAAGCCGGTAACATCGACATGGATGACTTAAGAGCCAAAGCCGCAGAAGTGGCTGACAACTTATCTTGCATCATGGTGACTTACCCATCGACTCACGGTGTGTATGAAGAAAGCATCGGCGAAATTTGTGAAATTATTCACGAGTTCGGCGGTCAGGTTTACCTTGATGGCGCTAACATGAACGCACAGGTTGGCCTTACATCACCGGGCTTTATCGGCGCGGATGTATCGCACCTTAACTTACACAAAACCTTCGCTATTCCCCATGGCGGCGGCGGACCAGGCATGGGCCCAATCGGTGTTAAAAAGCACCTTGCGCCATTCTTATCGGGTCACACAGTGATTAAGCATGGTCTTGAGTCTGACAATAATGGTGCGGTATCTGCTGCGCCATACGGCAGCGCAAGCATCTTGCCTATCACTTGGATGTACATCAAGTTGTTAGGTAAGAAGGGTTTGCGTCAGTCAACGCAAGTGGCATTGCTTAACGCTAACTACATCATGAAGAAACTGTCTGAGCATTACCCGATTCTTTATTCTGGCCGAAATGACCGTGTTGCCCATGAGTGCATCATCGATTTGCGTCCGCTTAAAGAGACATCGGGTGTGACTGAGATGGATATCGCTAAGCGTCTGAACGATTACGGTTTCCACTCGCCAACCATGAGCTTCCCAGTAGCGGGAACCTTGATGATTGAGCCGACAGAATCAGAATCTAAGGTTGAGTTAGACAGATTTATCGAAGCAATGGTGTCTATCCGCGGTGAAGTTGCCAAGGTAGAAGCAGGCGAGTGGCCAGCGGACAACAACCCGCTGCACAACGCGCCGCATACCTTAGCCGATATCATGGACTCAGAATTTGATTCACGTCCATATACGCGTGAAGAGGCCGTGTTCCCAACTAAAGCGGTTAAGCTAAACAAGTTCTGGCCTACGGTTAACCGTATCGATGATGTGTTTGGCGACCGTAATTTGATGTGTGCTTGTGTGCCAGTCTCTGACTACGAATAATTTATAATGGTGATCATGTCATATCTAGTTGGGTACAGGTGATATCTAGTTGGAAACAGCATATCAAGTTGGAAACTCTGATTTGAAATCATAAAAAGAGCACTACGGAGTAGTGCTCTTTTTTATGACGTTTATTTTAGGGGAGGGTTACAAGTCGCTATTGGGAATTAAAGCAGTTGCTCGTATGCGGGAAGAAGCTAGAGTAGTTTCTACAGCGCTTTTTGGACAAAATAAAGTTAGTGGTTTTACTTATTTAGTCAAATTAGATTAGATGGGGTAAGGTAAAACTTAACCATCAAAAGACAAGGCAGCATTGCCTTTTCGTAAAAATTATATTTCTGAGAGATAGAGACCCAAGCATCGACTTGAGCTTCTACTTACAGGCAAAATGTTTCTACCTTCTTTTATTTACAGGTACAAATCGTAATGGCTGATACTAGTGATAAAGCAATCATTGAGAGAATAAAAAGCAGACAATTCTCTTACTTAGATTTTCTAGAACATCGCTACCTAGATGAAGATAAGCCTAATCACATTGGCTATTATTACTTTATTTTAGACCTAAAGCGGATTGATAATTATGAAGTATTTAACCAAGTTGTTTCTCGCTACAAAGATGTAGCTCATGCGTACCTGTATTTAGGCAAGATTGCTCATAAAATTTATAACTCTTTTGATAAGCACCATGTAGCTGCAAGCTACTATAGAAAGGCAGTTGAATTAGACGATGATTGTGCAGAAGCCCATTGGGGACTGTTTCGTACGGAGAAAAGCACACTATCTCTTTATCGAGCCATACACTTAGATTACACAGCAAACAGAATTAAAGAATTAAGTCATAAATTAATAAATGTAAACATGGATGTCGAAGAGTTTTCAGAATTACCGATTGAATACTGGAAGATAGTTAAACAAGTCGCAGGTACTTTAGATGAAGGACTCTTAGACTTACTACAAGGGCAATTGATCTTAGCTTATTACTTTCTAGGAGAATATTCTAAAGGCATTGAAATAATTAGCTGTTGCGAACAGCTCAGTATTAATTTTTTACTTCCATTTTGGGAGCAAGGGCACCTATCCGTTGAGGATGTTATATCTAAAGTATATGAGTTTGAATTGAATGCATCCTTTGAAAATGAGCATGAAAATGTTTACCAAGAATTATTGAAACGCTCTTCTGTAACAGGATCTAAGATAAACAATGCAAGATTGATTGGTCAAGCGTTTAAAGCTCAGGCATATGAAAAGGTTGTTATCCACCACGAAGATGATGCGGACCCTTCTAAAAATTTATCAAGTAACTTTAAATGTAACCTCTTTTATCTTTATTCTCAGGTTCATCTTGGGTTACCTCTTAACAGAGAGATTTTAAGTCTAATTCAAGAAAACATGACGGATTTATGTGATGAAGAAAAAGCATTGTACTTTGCTGTGAAAATTAGAGAGTACATAGCTAAACTCACAAATCAACTTAAGAATGTTAATTCAAATAGTTGCTTAGCAAAAAATAATTATAATTTCCATAAAGCCATCAAATTAATTGAACTACCTGAAGTTACTAAACTTAGTCTACACGATGAATTAAAGCAGGAACTAGACGATATTGAACTCAGGTGGAATAAGCAAGTTTCTAACCATCGATTTATAGAGCTAAAGAAATTATTTGAGGACGGTGGTATTGACGAAAATGATATCATTGAATTAGCGGGAAAAGCTATAAGTTGTAGGGAGTTTGATTTAATTCCCAGTATTATTGAAAAATATGAGGAAAATGTTTCCCCCTCGATGACAACTCAAAATTTATTAGGGATTAGCTATGAGAAGGAAGGGGATTTAAAGCAAGCTATTGAGCATTACAGAGTGGCTCTTAACTTGATGTATAATTCTGGTGAATTAAACCACATTATAATCAGTAATTATCTCAACTGTGTAGAAAATGCCTTCGACATACGCCTTACAAAAGACGAAATATCAAAGCTGAGTGATGACTTCAATATTGCACTTATCGACTCGTTTAAATGGCACTTTTTCACTGCAAAGCGTAGAAGTATACTTTTCAAATACTCACCATTTAACATTAATACCGTCGATTCTTTAACGAACCAGTACTTCTATTTGGCTAGTAAAAACCAGTTAAATGACCCTATTGAGATGTCTACTAAAACAAGTATTAGTTCAACTCTAAATATCGGTGACAACTATCGTATTTGTTGTTTTTCAAACAATGATAACTCCATGTTGATGTGGTCTCATTATGCTCAAGAGCATCAAGGAATAATGGTCGAATATTGGTTTGGTGGAGAGTTACCTAATGGAGTTGGAGTAGATCAAGTCATTTACTCGAATGAAGCTAAACGGAAAAAAGAAGAAAATAGATACCTTTTTAACCAGTACCTTCTAACAAAGAATAAAGAATGGTCATATGAGGATGAAGTCCGACTATTTACAAATCAGAGTGACAAAATTAGTTACGAAGCATTCGACTTTCCAAACCATGACAGGACAAAGATAAACGCTAGAGTAAGCTGCATTACGATGGGATATAAATTCCCTGAAGATAAGAAACAATTAGTTCAAACAATAGTAGCAGCTATTAATGGAAAACGGCCAGCTCATGAGCCGAAGGTAACCTTACGAGAAGCATACCTTTCTGAGGATGATAGATTCACTATAAAGTATCGAGAGAACTAAATAGCGATGATGCCTTCAGAAGCACATTCGAGTAGCCCCATGCAGTGGGGCATTACAAGAGAAATATTTGTCCGATAAGACTATAGAACTCTATACACCTTCAAACTTCTGACTATATTGCAAACCTTGCCTATAGGCAACAGGAGCAGAAAGGTAAGTCAAACCCCAACTTGGGGAACTAATAGCATTCAACAATGCTAGCAAGTTTTAGAGAATGAGAACATTTCGGCCCTGATATGTTTCTGGACAAAAATGGCTTAGAGCATAAACTCCAAAGCCTACAGTTTGCATTACGATAAATATGGGTAAGCACACAAGCGCTGAGTCATGACTATCTTAAGAAAGCAGGATTGAGAGAGGATTGTTCGCTGTTCACTCTCGAAATAAAGAAGCTAGTCAGAAAGTTTAGGTTAGGAGTTCTAAATGAACTGCCTTGTGCGGAGCCGCATGCAGGGTGGTGTGGGGGCTGAAGGCTAGACACCTCCGGCTACCCGATTAGTCTTGACCTACTATATCAAGGTTACAAAATTGGTTTTCCAGGTCCTTTACTACCTGGGAATTGAAAACCCATTTGAGTAACAGTGTTTATAATTGAGCAACTTAGCTCGCCTACATGCCTCTGAACTTGTAAAAGAAATTTTTTATCCATCGGGGTATCGAAAACCATTTTATCAAAGCTAACAAAAAACGGTATTGATGCTCCAGATTCGTCCGGTACTCGCCATGACCCATGACAAATCACATTTCTAATTTTGGCGGCTTCTTCTAATTGCTGAATTAACTCACCAAGATTCGTAATTGTTGAATCTGGATGCTCACTTATAGCTTTAGTGTATGCTTTCGTTAACCTGGACAATTGATCTATCAGTGCTTTTTCCAGTTTTTTTGACCAGTTTTCATAGGCTATCTGAGATTCATCTTCGCTATAAGGTTTCGTGGCAGTTAAAGCGAATATTGCCTTGCCAAGTATTTCTTCCAAAAAACCAAATGTGGCTACAGTCCTACCCAGTATCTCCCAAAAGTCGGCTTCATGTTGATGCGTAGGAAAAAGCTCCGGTAGAGCTTCGGATTCGACATAATATTTTTTCATATTTCCCATCTAAACCTCCAATTTAATTTGGCCTAACGCCTTGTTAAGCAAGTTCAGAAAGAGGAAATAATCTATTTGCATCAGCCATTCCACTTTCTTTTAATAACTTTAGAGCTTTATCTTCGCTTTCAGGAGGAAATAAATCACTTGCTGTCAAAGAGTTCGATAATTTAAAGTTTGGGCCAAGTCTAATTTTTAATCCCAAGTATCTAGCACAATAATTTCGAGCAAGGTTACCTGAACCTCCAAGCAATCCGCACTTCTGTCTTTCTGGCCGTAATGCATCACTTCCAGAGAGTATTGCATTAAGGTCTAAATATGGATGTACTTCTTTCACTAATGGAAATACAAATATAGTTGGCCAATCGTCAGGATTATCACTATCTGACGTATAATTATTAAACACCATTTTTCCATTTTTGTTATTACTACAGCTATGAGTTGCAAACCAAGTTGCGACGTTATGATCGCTCGTAATATCCAAATATGCAGACGGAGCCCCGTACTGCTGGAGGATCAATCCCTGTTGGTAAGATGAATATCCTTGGTTTGTAATAGCGGCAACACCATTTATCTTAGGTAATTTACTATTCATACTTTCTAAAGAAACAATATTTTTTGCATGGTAGACCCACTCTGCAAGATCAAGAACTAAACCTTCAAAGTTATTTGTGCACCCATAAAAATCATCGTACTTTCGGTATAATGAAGGCGTAAAGTCTGAATCACGAATATTTGAGTATGCTGTAATTCCAATTTTAGTTAGCTCTGCACGATCTGGTGTTAAATAATCTTTACTCTGACCACGAAACCATAGCTCAACACCTTCCATCTTTTTCGCAGAAGATCGCAATTCATCTATTAAATTATTCAATTCACTTTCACTGTTAACATGAATTATAGGAGGAGTGCTTCGTTTAAGTGGGTCAGGCTCTTCTGGAATCATGTCCTTAAAAAGAAGCCTACCAGCAAACGCACCACCAGAAAGCATATTATCAGCACGATTCTCCCAAAGTTTCGCAGATAATTTTTCAGGCATAGATTTTAGATGAGAAGACCAAAGATCAATCGCAAAACAATGATTTCCGATTCTATTTTTTTGTGGAATAAAGACAAAACCATAAAGAGGGTCTAGTAGATAAAGTGGTGCCTTTCCTCCATGACTAATAAGTTCTTTAGCATCTGATTCTGGTGCATAGCTTTTCAACATGGCTAACGAGATTAAAGATAATTTTGAATCCTTAAAGTTTTTACGAAGAACAGGAGAAATATTGAGTTTATCAAACGACTTTTCTAAATGTATAGGAAGTACAGGGTGAGTAGGCTCGAGAGTAAGCGCTGATTTTTCATAAGGGTTTGATAAATCTAACATTTTTATTACATGTGACATTTCAACAAAATATGAAGCTCGATGTGATTGTTCATAACCAAGGTTTTTGAAAGGGCTAATTTTAGAACATTTTTTGGATATTTCTTTTGCTGAAGATATATCTAATTTCCATTTTTCTATAATTTTAAGAGACATTCTATTTTCCAAAACACGAGATTACTAATTACATTACGAATTGTCTAACGCCTGCTTAACACATTTACTACGATACAGACTTAGCTGAATTTTACTGCTTTAATCACTGAATTTTAGGATAAATCTACAATGGCGAATGTAGTAAATCGTGTTGATGCATTTGTTGAACGAAGCCGCTGCGCGGCAGGAAAAGCCTCTTTATCCCTCGGGTATCTAGACATGTTAAAAGGCAAAATATATTTGACTAAAAATAAGTGAGCCTAGTGAACAAAAAGGCAACTGGATTTTGTCCTTGCTTAACAGTTTGTGTACGCCCAACATGGGCATGAACTAATGAACTAATGAACTAATGAGCTGAAAGTCCTCTGTAGGAAGATTAACGTTCAATAACGTGCTGTTATTAAACGTTAACTACTAGAGAATGGCAAGGGCTTATCCGTGAGGGGGCTGTTGGTGTTGATAATGCCGCAGCCAGCATCGAGATATGTCGGAGCTAATCGGCCAACATGTTCTGAAAGTTTTTGGAAACCGCCCTGTGCGGAGTTGCATGCCGGTGAAGTAGAGGTTGGAGGCTAGACACCTCCGGCGACCTTATTAGCCCTTAATTTCGACTCTTTGTGAGATACCATTTACTACACTCATCTGGAATATTTTACAATGAGGGTATTGAGCTCTAATTATATTCATAATTTCGAGTTTTTTTATTTCCAAACTACGAGCACCAAATGTGATAGAAGTTAACTCTCTAGGGTAAAATTTAAAATCAGTATACGTCTCATTATTAGGGTTAGGCCTTTTTATCATTACTCGCCACTCCTTCTCATTAGCCCATTCATTAGCTTTATGAAAATAAATTGCTAGTCTCGTATTCTTTTTAAGTTCCGCAGATGGGCCATAAAGTAATATATCTAACGCGCTACCTACAACTACTGGTTCATTTGAATATGAAACCTTTTCAGCTTCATGGAATGGTGTGCTCAACTCTTCGATATTGCCAAATTCAAACATGCACCCTAAATGGCCTTTTCCATAATACCCCCACATAGTATTGTTATTTTTATCTTCAGATAAACAATAAAACCTAAGGGAACCATCATTGTTGACTTCAGTGCTGGCCCGAAGAATTTGCCCAACATCATTTTTTAATAAAGGTATTTTATTCTCAACTAACTCTAATACTCTATCTTCACAATACCCTAAGATTTTGTATTGCAGTACCTCAGTAAGTATTAATTGAGTCCAAGGGGCGTAAATAGTGAAATTTATAACATTTTCATGGTAAATCATTCTGACAAGTTTTTTACTATATAACTTCCAACCCTCATTAAAGTTAGGTTCTAACAAAGGCATTTTTTGTAACTCGTTTACATCATTAAATTGGCAAGGGCTTTGCCACCTTAACCGTCCGGTTTCGAGTACTATTCTAGCAGTCTCTGCGCTCATATATTTGTATAAAAACTCTGGTACCGACACATATACTCCTTGAGGGTTGACGTCGCATTTAGCGAACTGAAATAGTGGGTTGTAATGTGTAGCTAAATAAAGCTTAACCCACTGTTTTAGTTTGTTTTAAGTGCCATTGTTAGATGTGTTACGGGTATTTTAATATTTGCGATTTAACTGTGTTGTACAGCGCCCCTGTATCTTGCTGCAAGTCTCCATCAGAAATGGGATACCCACATGCATAACACAATAAAAACCTTGTTTATGTTTTTGACCCCCACTAAACGCATAGGGCGCAATCTTTTTTCAACTTGCACTTTGATAAAATCTGTTGGTTTGCAGCTTTCGGGTAAATGCCCTACAGTTTGGTTAAGTTTTACAAATAAATATGCCAAATCAGGAGACTTCATTAAACCTATACCTTTCTCAACAACTAAAGCTTCTGCTATAACGAGATCTATTGTTGTAGCATACATCGAATGCTACAATTCCCCCTTGATTTACTATACAGATGCTTTGTATATGGATGAGCATTCTTAGTAACCAAATTTCTATCAGATAACGAATCGATGTAGCTCCAGGTTGTAAATTTGCCGATGCTTTCTTTAAACACTAGCCGATTTTTATCACTAAAGCTTTCGAGAAATTTATTCTTTGATTCATCATAACACCTACAAGCTTGTGTATGACCATTAATGCTCATGAAATAGAATTCAATGTTTATCTCACAATCACACAATACCTTTAACTCACTCACTGAGCTACTTTATTCATTGAAAAAATAGTCCAAGTCATTAATCAATAAGTTATCCAAAGTTCTAATTGAAATATTAAAGCCGACTTCATTCAAGCGTGTAGTAACTCGCTCTATTTTACTCTTCAAAATGTAGGCCGCTTTCTCTTGAGTATGAACTGAAGAAATTTTACCAAGAACCATATATTAATTAAGTAACTTATCAAGCTCTCTTTTTAAACTCACTCTATTCATGAGCTCTCTCAATTTATACGGTAGCAAAGAAACATCTAACGTCTTAGTATTTGTGTGTTGCGCTGTTTGCAAGGCACAAATCGCTTGTTGGACTTGGCCGATGCCACATCCATATATTCGGTATGCTTTATGCTATAGGAGTTTGCTTTTTTGTGGTAGTCGATTTATTGCGCTTTTGTATGATGATTATTTTAGTTAACTTGCCGCCATGCGCATTATGGCGTTCACGCTGACACGGTTAAACTCGCTAGTCGCCCTTGGTAGGCTTATTAACCTCATTATAGTCACGACTATCTCCCTCGCTGACTTTCAGAGCAAGGTTTTACCACTCTCTTTTATCTCAGGCGACAGGTGGCAGCCTTTTCTAACTCTCGATTATCAATTTGTCAGTCGAAATGGCACCCCTTCCATTGGCGCTAAGATTAACAACTGCGGTTCGATGATGCGAATAAACTGCAAATAACCCTGTTGGCATTTTGGACACAGCCACATGCCGCTTTGTTTGGCATCTGTTTTTGTAACGCTGGCCTTTTCTCGCTGCATTTGTGCCGATGGGAGCTGCACCTTAATCTGCTCTAGTTTATTGCGCTTACAAGCATTGGCTAGAAAGCCAAAGTGACGCACCCGCATCACACCTTTAGGCAGCACATGCAATAGGTATCGACGAACAAACTCTTCACCCTCAAGTTGCATCACTTTACGCTTATTGCTGTCTGCATAATCGGTGTAACTGAAGCTAACACTGTCCGCTGTCACCCTTTTAATTCTCGACTCCTGTAGCATGCCTTTACGAGTATAGCGTCCCAGATATTTCACCACCGTGGCAGCGTGGCTTAAACACGCTTTGCTGTACACACACCACGATTTACTCATTAATGCTTCAGGGTCAGGAACATCAAGTTCACGCGCCCTTAATGCTTGCAGCATCTTGGCGCGGTAAACGGTGGCAAGTGCTTTGACGGGGAACAAATAGTCTGACTTCACCCCACGCCACTCCCCTTGTTGTGTTAACACACCTCCAGGTATTAAGCAGTGCAAGTGGATATGCTGGCTCAAGTTTTGCCCCCAAGTATGTAACACCGCGGTACCCCCTAATTGACCTTGTAGCTGTTTACGGGATATCCCAAACTGGCTTAACGTCTGCCATACGGCTTCAAATAATGCGCTGTAAAGCGCCTTAGCTTTATAGTGAGCCAAAATATTCAACTCATGAGGCAGCGTAAAAACAAGGTGGAAGTATCGACAATTCAGGACTTCGGCTTCTTGCTTCTCTATCCACTCTTGAGTCTGCTTACCCTGACAGCGAGGACAGTGCCTGTCACCACAGGAGCAAAATATGCGCTGTTCATAATGACACTCATCACAGCGCCACTGTTGCTCACCTAAGGCTTGGGTACGGCAACTTTGAATATGCTGACACACTGTCGCTTGCCGTGACGTTAACTTATACCGCTGTTGATACAGCGGTAAGTGAAGCTTAAATACATCACTCAAGTGGTAGGAGTTTGCCATGGCAAGCCTCCTAGATTTGCCAGCAAATCGGTACCTTGGTGTCCAAGCTCTGGCGACCAGTGTAAATATCGCTCTGTGCTTTTTATACTCAGGTGACCAAGCTGTTGCTGCAACTGATTGAGCGGCATTCCTGCTTGCAACTGGTGGGTGGCATAAGCATGACGCAGACTGTGAGGGTTACAAGGCTTGGTGATCCCAGATAAGTCTTTAGCAGCGATCAGTGCCTTACGAAAGGTTGTCTCATGCATAGGGTGATAAGAGCCATGGCTAAACGTACCAAATAGCCATGTTTCTGGTCGATATTGCAGCCAGTACAACTTTAACAGCAGCAGTAAACGGGGAGAGATTATTACCCACCGATCTTTAGCTCCTTTACCTTGTCGTACCGTTAGTAATTGTCGTTGACCGTCGATATCGCTGATCTTCACCTGAGTCAACTCACTGATCCTCAATCCACAGCCATAACAGAGTGCGATCATGGTTCGCTGTTTATGGGTTTTACAGTAGTTTATCAAGGTTGATATGTCGTTGGGTGTCAGTAACTGCGGTAACTTATCCCGCTTTTTGGGGAACACAATTGAAACGCTAAACTGACGGTGTAGCACATGCTCAAAGAAGAAATGAATACCATTGAGCTGTAACTTGAGGGTCGATTTAGAATAGCGTTTCTCAAGATTCAAGTGGCGAAAGTAAGCTTCAATTTGACTATCCGTGACGGTGTCTAACGGCTGATTTACCCATTTAAACAAGTGATTGATGGCAAAGAGATAAGATGTTCGCGTTCGCTCTGAATACCCTCGTAGGGTGATTTGTTGATGAAATTGTTGCAGAAGTTGTTTCATAAATACCTCCAGTTTAGGGATTATCCCTAGAGGTAAGTGTGGAACAAAGTGGTAAGAAGCTCCGCGCAGCGGCTTAGTTCAACAGCTTATTAAATTGCAGCACGATAACGTTCCAGACTGCTCAATTCATACTCCAAAGGTATCATCGCTAAGTCATCGTTATAAGTAGAATATTTTTCTTGATTACGTATGTACTGCTCAAAATACTGCCAGAGAAAGAATAGTCTTTGTTTACGAGGTCTATACAACACTTTTTAACATTTCTTAGTAGATTGATATATATGGGGTTTCTCGAATGTTACGAAACTATCGATGCGTAGAAAGCTCATTTTATGCATCCTTTGAAGCCGTCATTATCTCAATCTGGAGCAAATCAGTTAAACCTGTATAGGCAACCAGTCTTTTGGGCGGCAAGTAAGCGGTAATAATCAATTAGAAAAAGTAAGATGATGCTGATTAGGTCTGATTCGATCTGAATCGCCTCGGTGCTATCACTAACTCATTTTTGGGCTCAAGCGTTTTAGTCGGCCCCCCTTTACAGAAATTAGATATTTCGCATTACCATTAAATTGAGCAGTTGCTATACTTCTTACAACATTGACAAGGCTCGTTAAGGGATAGCATGGAGCACTTAGCTCTAAGCCTAATGTGGGCTGCCATAGGGGCTTTATGTATCGTTGGTTCAGTGATGTTTTTCTTATTATCAGGTGACTGAGCAACGTGACCATTAGAGCTTACTATTCCTGTTGTAATAGGTGGCATCTGAAATACCATACTCCCGACTGTCCTCCTTGACCAAGCGACTACCTCCTACCTCCTACTGCCTAAAGGATCTTAGTGATCTGAGTTTCGGTATAGCGTGATTTCTTCATTGTCGCTCTCCTTGAGGCTTCAGTGTAGCGGGAGAACTCTATGCATTAGCCTAGTTTAGGCGAGGGCTAAAAAGTCATTGATGAGTGTTAATTAATAGCCGCCGGTTGAATGCAATGATGTGGCCCTCATAGGCGCTTTTAGCGACAAGTTAGAATGCTAAATGGATCTAAATGTTATGCCGAATGTTGTTGCATTTTTCTCCGCTTTAAAATACTTAACTTTAGAATCATTGATAATACTTCTGACTAGGTAGATGTCTTGCTCTTCAGTTTTACACCCAAAATAAATAGCTTTTAGTGGGGCGGGCCAAGGATGAGATTGGTTTCCCAAATTCACAATGTGTCTCCATTCCTGCTCATATGCCCAGTGTTTTGATTTAGCGTAAAGTATCCGCTTTTGACTAGTGGTTCGAGTAGTATTATTTGTTAGTGATTTTGTGCTTAACGTTGGGTGATTATCCGTATATGAGATCGGTCGAGTTGTTTGATTGTTAGCTAACTCAGTTCCTTCAATACGGTGAAACTCTAAGCACATACCTTTGTGTTCGGCGGCGTAGTGAGCCCACATTAATAAGTTGATATTGCTATCTGCAAGAGAGAATTCCCAGTTCTTCAATTTCTTTTTCAAATATCCCCATTTCATCCTGGAGGGATACTCTGTTAAACAATATCGCATCAGACATATCACCATCGAATGCCACCTTAATCTTCGATGGATCAGTTTCGGTGATAAAAGCGCGAAGTTTTCCAGTAACATAAAAGCGAGTATCAAATGGGTCATTGAACCCAGCTGGCTTTGAGTACCAAATTTTGCGTTGAGCGAGAGCACTCATCTGGTTTTTGCCAATTGAACAATACTTAAATAGTGATTTTACTTTAGGGTGTTTCAATCTTTGGTGATCCTTCAGTTTAAAACCCTACACATAATGCAATTTATGTATGAGAAAACAAATATATTCTGGCTGAAATGAGATGCTAAATTTACTTATTGTTGCCATTGTTGAATCAAACTACTGGGACTAATTCAAATGTGCCTAATAGTGAGCTAGCTTCTGGTGGCTCCATGAATTGTAAAATCAAACAAATGACCAATTGCAGAGGAAAAGGTATACACCACTTTTCCTGTGTTTAAAAGGATTTGAGCTTTATTGAAAGCATATCTGATTAAAATTTTTAGTGGACGTAATCGTTTTAAGGTCATTTTGTAAAAACTTATTTGAAATGTGCTCCATAGTACTTGTTAGAAATAAAATCGTCTGTAACATCACTGGTTTACGTTAGTGCTGAGCTAGGCGGAAATGCCAGTACGGTGTAAATGCGTTTAGATCTAAGGTGTATTTCAATAATCAAACTGTTAGCAACTAGCTCTTTACTGGTCTTGTGACGTGGTTGTGAATACAGGTGCCGAGCTCTATGTAAGTGTCATAATTTTTAAAAGGATGTATATCAATTGACTCAATATCTGAAATTAGGAGATGACAAATCTCCAGTGAGGTTAGATGCACATGGCGATGATGGTGCGTTTAAAGTTGTTGGTGGCTGTGCATGGGCAAAAGCAGAGGATGAAATTACTCCAGACTTTCTACGCTCACGAATAGAGCCTTGGCTGACAGCACTATTTCAATCCGAACATCTTAATTTGCTTGTCGGTGCGGGTCTTAGTACAGCTGTTCAACAGTCAGCAACAGGGGCACCCCCAAAAGGTATGGGCTGGATTACCGATCTAAATGTATGTAAAGCAGAAATAGATGCTTATGTAAATAAAACAGCAAAAGCGGCAGGTAGAGATAAAGGTAATATTGAAGATCAGATTCGGTCTATCAATGAATTAATTAAAGGGCTAGAAATTTTAACCGCGCACTACATAAAGCCTCCAGTGCCTCCAGTGCCTCCAGTGCCTCCAGTACCTCCAGTACCTCCAGTACCTCCAGTACCTCCAGTACCTCCAGTACCTCCAGTACCTCCAGTACCTCCAGTACCTCCAGTACCTCCAGTACCTCCAGTACCTCCAGTACCT
>NZ_JAKIKW010000014.1 GCF_023283945.1 Shewanella gelidimarina
TTACAACCAAGTCAGGCCACATCAGTACAACGGTGGTTTGACGCCTGCAGAGTCTGAACGATTATTTCAGAATGACTCTAAGTCCTTGGCCAAAATTAGTTGACCACTTCAGTAGGTTCATAAGCAACAAAAGATAAATCTTCTATGTTCTTTAAAGTGAACTTAGGATCATTAACAATGTGATCATCGGATGGAAAACCAAAGGCAGCTGCTAAGGACTTAGTAATGGTTTCGAGACTCAGAACTATTTCATCTCCCTTAAGGTTTTCTGAAAGGCGTTTAATATATTCATAGACCGTTGGAAACTTAGCCGATGCAAGCATGTTTGCATGCAATGCCTTAGTTTTTTCATGGGCTTGGCTTTCTTTTTCAGCTGCCCGTTTACTTTTCTCTAGCTCTAGTTTTGCTTGTTCCGTATCTAACTTAACCTTTTCAGCGATAGCTTCTTCTCTTTCCATTTCAGCAACTTTTGTTGCAGCTTCGGCTACAGTCTTCTTAGCATTAGCTTCTATCTGCTCAATATCAGCTTTTATCTTAAGGCCAATATAGTCATTTTCGGGGTTGGACTTATACTTCTCCTCATTAAGCTCGCCAAGCTTCTTTTCCTTTTCAATGTCAGTTCCTACAACTTCATTGTGTCTCATTAACTCAGAATGTCTCTTTAACTTTTGAGTCAGTACATTTAAGTATGGCAAGCCAAACACATAAACTAATGCCACCAGTAGTGGCCACAACCAGAACTGTAAATCAGCAAAATTGGCTGTTTCTTGGAAAGCTTTTAAACGCATATCAAGTTTGCCTTCCCCCCAAAACAGTAGCAAGAATTTATCCCAGTTAAATAAAACCCACGCACTTATAAATGCACCAACAACCGGGCTCGTTAGCTTAATTTCACTATCCTTTGCCCACTGAGAGAGTATGTCCTTCACTACTTATATTTCCTATATTTTTTGCTAAACAGCCTGTTCGACGATGGTGTCGGTGAGTTAAACTGGTACCAAGTAAGTAGTAACTAACTGCACCCCTTTGATCCTTATAATCATATCGCTAATGATTAACAGTAAGCCCCTTCCCTAATAAGCCTAAAGCATCTGTAAAGTAAGGCAGTGCAGACCACTGTTTATAACAGCCAATTATATATACCCGTTTTTTTGCCCTAGTCACAGCAACATTAAGTAAATTAGGCTTGCTAGCAGCCCACTTAGCTGCTCCTGCGCTTTCTGTTGCGCCTAGAACAAAAATCACCAGTTTTTCCTCTTTACCTTGAAAAGTATGGACTGTACCCACTCGCCCTTTTAGCCAGTTAGTAAATTTCGAACTTGGTACATCTGCATGTGAAAAATTTTGTTCAAGGTAATCAAGTACCCCTACCTTCACATTCGAAAATGGTGAAATGATGTAGCAGTCAGGTAAATCGTTTTCTTCATCAACGAACTCATAAATCATATTGAGAACATGCTCTGCTTGCTCAGGTACATAATGCTTACCATCTTCAGAGCCGCTAATGTCAAACCAACAACTCGGTCCCCACACAAACTGAGCAGATTCAGCTATTTTATCTAAGCCATGTAACATTTTATTGTTATAAGCTATTTGGTTAGAAATTGAGAACATAGGATCACTACAACGTCTATGAACACGAAGTGGACTGCCTAACCATTTATCAACTGCAATTTGCGAGGTTCCATAAGGATTCACTCTATCGGCTAACTCTTGTACTGAAATCATAGAAGGAGACCAATCAAACCAATTTTCTTGGAGTAGCCTTCGACCTAAATGTTCAACAATATCGGGAGGCGTTGTAAATACAGGCTCAATTTGAAGCGGGTCACCAACGACGACTGCTTTTTGGGCTCTCAATAAAGCGCCTACAGCTTGGGGAGGAGTTGCTTGACCAGACTCATCAATAAACAACCAGCCAATATCACCCTGCCCAAAACTTGAAAATTGATTTGCGACCGAAGCAAAGGCTGATGACACAACTGGGCATACCATAAATAACGTTTGCCACATGAGCTTAGCATCAGCTGGCAGTGCTATTTTATCTTGTAATAAGTTGGGCAATTGATTAATAGTCTGCTTAAAACTAGTATCATAACTTGCTACCAACCAAGCTTGATGAAGTTCAAATGCACTTGCCGATAATTTAGAGCGTAATAGATTTAGTTTACCGCTATGACCAAACGCTTTACGCTGAATACAATCTGAATCTAAACTTTCATTTTCTTGTGAAAATATTACATCATGATGCACTTTTACAATGAGTACACAATCATTTAATTCACGCTTGAGCTTCGTCTCAAAAAGGTTCGCAAGACTTTTAAGCTTTTCACTCTTCAACCTTTTTTGTTCGGTCAGCATGCTATATGCACTACAAATGGCACGTGACCGACACCCTTTAACAATTTTATAATGCCACCAAGGTAAGCATTTACGCTTTAATTTTGCTAGATTTGCCATGTGCCTTTTATAAGTTAACTCACTTTCTAAATAGGCTATTCTCATTGTTTCAAATTTGCGCTTTTTAGCCTCAAGCGCCTCTAAGCGCTGCAAGTCACTCAAAGCTTGTTTAACTGCCTTTTCAGACTTTAAATAAGCCAGTTGCGCATTTGCAAACTGCTTGTTGGGATCACCTTCCTTAATGATCGCTTTGATCGCATCAACAAGCGTCGAATAATGACTAGATATTTCGTCTGTACTCATGCTCTGTGGCTTATCAAAAAAAACTTTGCTGCTAAACCTTTTCCGGTTTCCGGAGTTACCTAATGCTGCGGCAATGAATCCCCAACAATCATCTTGCTCAGCTAAAGCGAGTAATCTTTTGGGTTTTTCTTTATCGTTTACTGTAGCCGCGACTTTTTGCGCGACCGGTTTTAAGTAACTAAGTTCTTTAAACTCACTTCCTAAAGCTTTAGTTTGGGGAAGTTCCTTAGTTATATTTTCAACAGCGGTGTTATTACTCGATACCACCACCATTTCATAGCCAATTAAGGCCGGAATGAGTACTTTTACATCAACGGGTTTGTCACCAACTTTAATTTTTTTACTGGATGCAAATGCTGCCTCTGCATTTTTTAATCCAGCTAAAACCTTTGCTCTTTGAACGATATTGTCGGCAATAATATCGCGTAACATCGTCGTTTTACCGGTACCTGGCGGACCATTAACCGAATATAATCCACCTAGGTTAAGCTGCTCATCTAAGGTATTGATGGCAAATTGCTGCATTAAACTCATAGTATGCGCAGGATCATCTGGCCAACGGCCTAATGGTGTATTTTTAATCTCTAACTTATGTCTTACAATATTTTCGCCAGCTTCATGTAGTAAATCAGCTTGATAACTTGGCGTAGCGAGTAAAAAAGCTCGCAAAGGAGAGCACTCGCTCAACTTATCTGTTTGAACCAGCTTAATAGCATTGGCAATATCATTAACAAAAAAACTATTTAATAGAGGTATGTCATTTTCATTTTTCAGTGATGCGGTATCACTATCAGAACTAGATGAAGGGCTGTCTTCCTCAATATCAGTTTCTTTAATTAATAGTGGTAGACGTTTAAATTGCTCAATTGTTTTATGCGGTAATGCTAGGGCGCTTGCTAACGGCTTATCTTTGGGTGGTTTATTTAGCTGAACGATAAGCGCAAAGCGGGTTTCATCAGGAACAAAACCAGCCCACTCAGATAGCAATTTAAGAATTTCAAATAATTCAAAATGAGTAAACGCACTACTGGCATCAGTTTCACTTTTAATATTGCTCGCAAGTTTATGTATTTGCTGTAGGCGATCAGTAAACACTTGTACTTCTGCGTCAAAGTCGTCTTTACTTAGTTGATCAACATTACCTTTTAATAACTTACCCAATGCCCACGGTGCTGTAGACATTTCAAGCGTATCCAGTTGCAGTTCCGCTTGGCTGTTCAGCTTGATTTTTGCACAGCACGTTATCCCGTCATCATCACGACGTTGCTGCCAATCTTCGTCACTTTCAGTATTTAATACCGATATATTTTCATGTTGTTTAAAGTACCTATTTGCTTGCTGCGCAAATTCGCTACGGTTAAATAAGCCTAGATATAAGGTAAATGAGTAAGCTTTGTTAGGCTGATAATCCTTTCCTGCCAAACGAATACATTGACGATTAAACCAGGGTAAGCATTGAGGATCTAAAGAGAGTTCTTTCGAAGTAAACTGCAGCGCACCGCCGTCGCCATCAGGTAATAGCTTTTTAAGATCTAAGGTACTAAAAAACTCTGTTTGTAACCAGAACGACAAGACTTTAAGTGCATGCTGTTTATCAAAGCTCATGGCCTATTTTACCGCCTGTTCGACGATGGCATCGGTGAGGTGGAGCTGGGTAGTTTGGGCATCAGTTAAACGGGCTTTGAGTTGGTCGCACAAATCCATTAGCTCATCGACTTTTGCGACAATTTTATCTTTCTCTTGCTTTGGTGGTATTGCGATTAAACAACCTCGTAATTGAGTTTTGTTTATTGAAGCAAGGTTAGTAGTTTGTTTACTTGACCCTGCAAAATAATCACGAGCGTAAAGACCATTCAGGTACTTTTCTAACCAGACCTCGCTTTGTTCTTCAAGAAAGATACGGGCTTTAAATACGTGATTCTGATGAGCTACATACGGCAATTCATCCGACCAAATCGCAGTACGACCAACTTTGTCCCTAAACATGTGAGTTTTCCAACCAGCTTTACTGATCGATGGAGTGATAAACTTGGTACAGATATCGCGTTCGCTAAGTTTCTTTTTATCTAAGCTCATCCCTAAACTCACTCCTAACAAAAATTATCGCACACCCTCGGATTGTAGATTGTGCCACACCACATCCTGTAAACACACGATTCATATCAAGAAAATAGGAAACAACTTCAAATCTAATCAATACTAAACGAGCAAGTTCGTAAACTCTATCACTAGTAAATGTCGCGACCAATGGAGTGCACAATAGAGTGGTTGTAGCTAAAAACATAGACCAGGTTTTATAGCCTACTAAGCACCTCATCAGTTAGTATCTTTCCCGCCAACACTGAAGGCCTTGGCGACCCGGCCAAATGTGATGAGGTTTACTTTAAGAATGAGACTAAGCCGCTTATCCGGAAGATGGTTAATGCAGTAGAGCAAGATCCCGTAGTAGGCGGCAAGTTGGAATTGGTGTTTGATTTGGGATGAGCTAGATATGAAATAGGCCGTGTAGCAATAACTACACGGCCTATTGAATTTGGTAAAGCCTAAATCACCTACAATTATTGTAGTGGCAGTGCTTTCAAATGCTTTTCAAGAGCTTCATTCATTAATTTTAACTTATAATAGAAACTAGCATCAAAGAATATTTGACTTGAAATAAAAAATGGTTCAACTATTTTTTCCATTAATTTATCGGGGCTAAAGGGAGTTTTTGGCGTGTTATTATCCCATAAAATCACCTGTCCCGTAGTAACGTCATATTTCCAATTTCGATGAGACGCAGCATTTCTTAACCATACAATATCCTTGTGTAACAGCAAAGGGTAATTAGATTTTAAGCTTTCCACTTGTTGTGGCATACCCCCTAGCTTTTTACTCGGATATTTATTTTCATTAGATAACACATACTTACATGAAACTAGAAATGATAGATAAACTTTATAGCAATCTTCAATTAAAGTTGGTGCAATTGAAATTACTTTTCTAGCTAGCTTTTCGCCACTAAGTCCGTCTAATTGAGCAACTAGGCTATGACCTTCAAGCCTGTTTTCCATGGAGCCAAGAATTCCGGAAGATTCGATTAGCTCAACAGCTTTATTTGGTTCAACAGCATCAACATCAGCAAACAACTGTAACAACTGATCAAAAATTCGATTAGCAGCATTTCGTTCTTTAACTGTTTGAAGTTGTGTACCTAAAGTTTGAGAAAGTAACTCAATAAAATTTTCTTGAGAGCTTAATATATCAATGAGTTGAGGTTCCATTTTATTTAGCATGCCTTCATCAACTTCTAATGCATTCTCAAATCTACTTTTAAAATCCGATAATGACGATAAAGGCGCTTCAAAGTCGACAACCTCTCCGCGCTCTAGCTCATCAAGCACTTTTTTAAGCTCATCCGTTTCTTTAAACATCTACCTCTCCTAAATTTATAACGCCTTGCTAAGTGGAAAATAATGGTTGGTTATAATCGCGAAGCACTGGCCAAATGTTATGCACAACCTTAAAAACTGGTTAAATCATCAGCAGTTACGGTAGTATCTTTGCCTTGAATAATTTTACGAATTTTAACCAACATTTGCTTAGTGGTTGTCATACCCTGATGAGCAAGAAGATTGTTTAATTCTTTTGTTTCTTCATCTGGTAACCATAAAGAAGCTTCCCATAATAGCTTGTGAAGGTGTTTTTTATCTACTGGGTTACTAACCCACTCAGCTAGTAATTCAGCAACGAAAGCAGACTCTTCACGCTTTTTGGTATTAAAACTGAGGACAGATTTGATTTCTTCTAATTTATTATCATACTCATGCTTGATAGAGTAAGTTATTTTACCTTTTAGCCAGACGGCAATTAAAAATTGAATTCCAGATAGTAAGATTGTAAATAATCCAAGATCAGTCCATCCCAGTATCATACCGAATTCATTAATGCTACTTTCCATTTCCTCTCCAAACTATGATATATGTATAACGCTGCATTAAGATGTGAGCAACGCTACTACCATGCTTAAACCATTGCGTCTTAAACACGAAACCCAACCTTGAACTAAGAATGCCATGCGTTGGGAATCACTCTAAAATACTTTTTAGGTTCATTTCACTTGTATTTGCTCTCTTATTAGTTCTGGACCGCGCTCAACAACGAGAGTTATGGTTTCAACTGTTTTATTTGTTAATTGGCCTAAACTTTCTACGTCTATTCCAAATTTCGCGATATACATTGCCGAAGCCGTAATATGATATTTTAGGGCAGTTAGAAGAAGATAAAGTGAAAAGTTATATTGTTCAATCCACTGTGCCTCTTCCATTCCTGAAACGTTTTCTATAACACGAGACATTATTTTATTCAGGATATCTTCAGCGTCGTTATGTGCTTGAGAACACAGTGCTGCATAAACTGTTCTATAACCGACTTCATCATCAATTTCTTTAAAGCGGTCAAATATACTAGGCCATTTCAGATCTACTGCATCAAAATCCACTCCGGAAAGCTTCAATGAGCCCTTTAAAGCTTCTTCATAATAATTAAGTGACGCTTCTTTTTCTAAAATCCTATCCAAATGATGATCTTTTGCATCTTTTGAATAAGCTGATGCTTCAACACTCTGTTTCCAGTTTTTATTTTGCTTACGCTCTGTTACCAGGTGATTCTTGAAATAGGCGATTTGCTTACCCATAGCATCACCAAGACTAACGTAGTGTAAGTTGACTGCACCTTCGATAGCCGTTCGACTCAGTGCTTCGCTTGATTGGAACTGTCCAATCAAAAAACAGCTTAGAACTCCACAACAATACTCATAGTTTCTTTTGTACATGTCGTGCATAGTTGGCCAAGGAACATTTTTTACTAATTCGTCTTGATTCTGTTCACACAGTTCTTCAACCAACTCATTGGATTTTTCCAAATACAATATTGCATTATATAAAGGCTCATTGAGATCCATATCTTGAGACAAAGCTCTTTTCTCAATAAAATTCACCACTAATTTGTCCATTTACTCTCCTAAATCTCTAATGTTTTTATATTACGGCCCTTGCAAGGTTAAAGCCTATGATAACCAAATAAATGGCGCATGATATTGTTCTATATAAAATTTCACAAAAAATATTGCATATGACAAACATTACCATTCCAGACTCGTAGTGCTGTTCAAAAACACAGTGTTATCACGTAAACTAAGCAGATTAAATCAATTGGGAGGTTGTGATACGGCTTCTTTGTCCCGGCTGTGGTTCTGTTGCTATAATTGGAAAAATAAATCGGCTGAGTCTGACCCATGCCGTTCTGTATTGTTCATGAGCTACACCATAAAATTTATCGGTTTTATGGTTACGAAAAAACGACACAGTAGAGCCGAATGAGCTTATATTGGTAAAAGGACAAATTTGTCCATAAGACTCCAGACAGCCCGTATTGCATTAACAACCTTTGCACTAATTCACTTTAAGAAAAAATATTATTGATTAGTTCAGAGAATAGCGGTGGTACCATCAAATTAATGTAACACCCAATGGAACACCACGAGAGGCACAGAGCAACCAACACCAAAATAAACAATACCTTACTAGAGCAACTAGAGCCCCGCCGCCTCCACCAAATATAAAAAGCCCCGATACGAAAGTATCGGGGCTTTTTTCTGCCTGTAAAACACCAAAATCAATAACTGAGCGTCTATTAACGGCTATTACATTAATGGCAAGTGCAGTTAGGCTGCCCGCGAGCTTCTTGCTAAAGGCATTGTCTCTCAATCTCACCTACAACAAAACAAAGCGAAATTCCCCAAGAATGATTAACAGCATATTCAGAATCCTTCTTTAGTTCATTTCAGAAACAAAAGTAAGCATTGAGAAAACTTTAGCTCACCGAATTAAGATTAGTAAAGCAAAGACAAAGCAATGGAGGAAATATCAAAATTAGAAAACACTCGTTTTCTGGCCATCGGAATTATTTAACGACGACCGTTTTAATATAATCACTTGGTGTCTGACCGAATTTTCCTTTGAAACGTTGACCAAAACGCCCTTGGGATTGATAGCCGCACAATTGCGCTAGCATTGCGACGTTGTAGTGACCATTTTGCATTAAATACAGCGAATGGTTTAAGCGTACTTCTACCAGCACTTCCCTATACTGCGAGCTTTCTTGCTTGAGTTTCCTTATCATAGTTGCACGGCTCATAGCAAAGCGTTTTGCTACTGCTTCTAGCGTATGATCCTCACCAGGAGAGTACGACAGGTAGCGACTCAATTTCTGAGTTAATGTCGTGTTCTTACTAGTAAATAGGTGATGTAATACACCCCGCTCCGCCAACTGTTGATAAACCCCCATGACCCAAAAAGTTTGCATTTCGTTACTCATGCTGTGTAGGTCAAATGAGAACAGCGCATTGAGAGTATCTTGCAACGCTTTGTCGGCTTCTACCATAAGAGTTTGCCCTCCATCTCCGTTGCGCTTACTCTGTTCAATCATCCAATCACTAGGTAAGCAATAGAAGTTAAATACCCTGGAAAGAAAACGCCTTTTTTGTGGTACGTTCTCAAAGCTCAATGAGACAGAAGCTTCACAGAGTAATAATCCTAAGTGAGAAATGTCTATGACTGAATCTTTCCAAAATAAACGCTTACTGCCAGTAATGATTTGAATAATACTAGGGGAATGAATCCTCACGTTTCTAAGCCTCTGGAGTTGTTCGGCACGAAATGTTGTAACTTGATATTGATGACTCATCATTCCCATTTACCTTTCAATCTAGCGTTTATAAGTAGCGGTCAATTTCGCTTTGCCTAACGCATTGCTGTTCAATGAAAAACCCACGACAGCAGCTGGTGTATTTTCATCTAGCTGCATTTTTGAAGTCGGTAACGCCCAAATTGTAAATTGATAACGGTGCATGCCATCTCCTTTTGGAGGGCAAGCACCACCGAAACCTACGGTGCCGTAATCGATACGAGATTCTTTTCCATTCAACTTTTTATATTCACACCACGCGGCAGTTCATTCACCGACGCAGGAATATTGAATGCTACCCAATGCCAAAAACCACTGCCTGTTGGTGCATCTGGATGCATAAGCTGTTATTGCAAAGCTCTTAGTCCCTGCAGGTGCATCTTTCCACATTAGCTGTGGTGACTGATTGCCACCACCACAACCCCAGTTGTTGAATTCAAAGGTCTTGGCCATTGGATGTCCTTCTTTAATATCTTTACTCGTTAACTCAAACCCTTGAGCCGAGCCAACCGCCAATACGCCTAGTGCTAATACAGATATAGTGATTACTTTCATAATTATGTTCCTATTCTTGAGTATGAACTAAGTGTATTCCTCCCAAGAAATATTTTGAACTCAGTAAGTATCACAAATAGTCATTATGCATTGCCTTTTGATACTTTAAGCGTAAATAAAAATTAGGACTCAAGTCTTGCCTTTTTCCACTCGTTATTGTCTTTTCTACAGACTAGTAATATATCAATTGTCTAGTTTTAAATTTAAGTCATATGTAAAAAATCAGTCAACATCCAAATATTTTATATGGTTACAAAGTTACTTTATTCATACTTAATCATGCCTTTCGTACCTACTAATACAACTTTAATAAATAGAAACTTAAAAAGTAAATCAAAATCCGACTAAATATGACTCGCTAACCTACGACGACTCATAAGAGACAACAACCTATTTGTTACAAGACTGTTAGTGAAAAATCAGTCATCCAGTTTAAAAACAAGTGAAACTCTTTGTAATTTCACTTCGCACATCAACAAACAGTTTCTTAAGTTAAACTTTAAGTTAAGCAAACTAAAAGTATATTAAATACAAATATTCATTCTAGAGTTGCTTTACACATAGTAGTTAATTAATGCCTCTTTCAGGTAATAAATCGAAATTTATTCCTAACTCATCCAAAGTTCCACTTCTTAAATTAAAATTAATCGATGTTGTTTTTTTGTTAGATTTATATCAACAACTAATTATATAGCAATAGCTTAAGCGATACTTTCATGTGAACAAGATGTAACCACTTATAGATAGATACATCCTGTTACATGTGTTGAGTTTGGAGGTGGTTTTATATCTTTTACATTGAAGCCGCTTCGTATCAATCGAAGGAAGGAAGTTAATTATTAAAAGGTATTTATAAAAAGGTATTAAAAATGTATAAAAAAACAATACTTTCTATTTGTATTACTACAGCTATTTTAGCCGGCTGTGGTAGTGATAAGAATGATAGTAATAAGAACATTTTGTCACCGACAAGCTCTGATGTAACGGTCAGTGCAAGGCAGTCAGTTACCGTTACGGGTACACTTACTGGAAACGATAAAGATAGCGATATTACTTTCTCAATCGTTGATCCTGATTCAGTAAAATTGGGCAAGCTAGTCATAACTGATGCAGCGAAAGGCACATTCACTTACACCACTTCTGCTAGCGAAGGAGTTGAGGTCATTAATTTTAAAGTTAGTGACGGGGTAAATAAGGACTCTATATCAGAACTAACGATTAACATTGATGGAGGTGATCCGCTATATACTCAACAATGGCACTTAAATAACACGGCTCAGAACTCGTTTTCCTTAGGTCGAGGTCTAGCTGGTAACGATCTTAATGTTGAGGGCGCAATTTCGAGCGGTGCTACCGGCAAAGGTATTATCGTTGCTGTTGTGGATAACGGTGTAGAAATTTCCCATGAAGATTTACAGAATAATGTAATTGCCGGGGGCTCTTATAACTTAATTACCGGGACAAATAATCCAACACCTTTTGCAAATAGCGCTGCGCATGGAACTGAAGTCGCCGGTATTATTGCGGCTGAAGGGTGGAACGGTATAGGCGGTCGTGGAGTTGCGCCAGATGCAAGCTTAGTGGGCTTCAACTTTTTAGATCAAGATCCATTATGTGCTCAACCTACATTAGATAATTTCTCAACTTGTTTAGCTGGTGTGCAGACATTTTCTAACTTCGCTAAATCCCATGGTAAGAGTGCTTTTAGCGACACCGCAAGAGTGTTTAATCAAAGTTACGGCTATTCACCAACCCTACCCTTTACTGCCGATACAGATGAAGACGAGCTGATGCTAGATGTCGTCAATCATGGTCCAGATGGAAATGGAAGTTTATTTGTAAAAGCTGCTGGCAACGGATTTCAATACTTCAAATTTCAAAATGCATATTGGGCACCAAGTATCGCAGTAATCAGAGGTGAAGATAACAACCACGGTCTACCTTTCCACAATGCCAATATGTCACCAGATAATACTAACGTGTTCAATTTGGTTGTTAGTGCAACCAATGCAGCAGGTCAATTATCAAGCTATTCATCGATTGGCTCTAACGTGTTTGTCGCTGGAGCTGGTGGAGAATATGGTGTAGAAGCTCCTGCCATGGTGACAACCGATAGAATGACTTGCACAAAAGGAAGCGCAACAACCAATGATCGCCCCAGTACGGGCTTTATGGGCGGCGCTCATCCTCTAAATGAGCAATGTAACTACTCATCAACAATGAATGGAACATCAGCTGCAACGCCAAGTGTAGCAGGTGTTATCGCATTGATATTAAGTGCTAATCCTGATCTAAACTGGCGTGATGTTCGTGAAATATTGGCGAAGACATCAACCAAAATAAACCCTGAACTATCACCAATAATGCTCGATGTTGCTGGTAAAGCTGATTTTGAAGCTATGGGTGCATGGATTGATAATGCTGCAGGCTACCACTTCAATAACTTATATGGCTTTGGTCGCGTAGACGCAACAGCCGCAGTAAATCTTGCTAGGGCCTATAAAGTAAATTTAGGCGTTTACGTCATTAGTGATTGGACTCAAAAAGACAAATTAGATAAGGCAATTCCTGATGGCAATCCAAGTGGCGTAACTGATTCGAATACAGTTCTAGACAACCTCGTTATTGAGGGGGTTCAAATAGAGCTAAACATCGATCATAAGCGCTTACCTGACTTAGCTATCGAGCTTATATCTCCATCCGGTACTCATAGCATGGTCATGACACCATACAACGGTTTTACATACCAAGGTGTCGCAGATCAAACGAAACCTGACGAAATCGTTACAGGCTATGTAGATACCCCAATGCTATCTAATGCTTTTTATGGTGAAGAGTCGGCTGGCGATTGGACTCTTAAAGTGACTGACGTAAATAACGGCCAATATAGCTTCTGGACTCAATATAGAGCAGGTACAGCTCAGAATCCTACCGCTAATAAGAAAGTCGTTGAAATACCTAACGATGCAAACGGGCTACTTAAAGGTTGGTCTATCCGTTTCCATGGTCATGCAGCCAGCTAATTGGAGTTACAAATGAAAAATTTTAAAACAGTTATTTGCTTATCTGTATTACTCACCTCCTTTGTAGGAACACTTGCGTTCGCTGAGTCGAATAAAGCTGAGAAGCTAGAAGTGGCTGATACTAAAATAAATGAACAAAACCTCGTTGACCGTACATCGTCTACAGAAGGTGCATACAAAGTGCTGCAAGGTGACTCCATTGTTCGTTCAGATACCCTCAACAAAGGTCAAATTGTCTTTGACCGATTGTCTCAACCATCAATAGTCACGGGTGATCTTGTTATTAAGCTGCGAGATAGTGCGTCATCGGAAACATTTGCTAAAGACCATGGTCTGTCTGTTTCTATGAATACGGAATCTAACTTAGGGGTTTATACACCTATTAGCGATGCTGGCTTAGTTAAATTACTTGAATCAATAAAGAAAGATGCCCGTGTAATTAGAGCCAAGTTGGATAAATCTACTAATAAATATCAAATCCAGTGATAGATATATTTCAATAATCCGAACTAAAAAAAATACATTTATATTAACCCTCTTAGTGATTAGTTTTTAATTAAAACTTCTTGTATCTGAGGGTTATAAGAACAAATTTGGAGATAAACAATGTTTAATACAAATAAATCAACAATCAGTATCCGAATTGCTCTGTTAGCCGGAGCGACAGCAGCTTCAATGGCTTCTATTGGAGCCTTTGCAGCTAATGATGAACAACAAGTTGAACGCATACAAGTAACAGGTTCTCGAATCAAGACGACCGATTTAGAAGGGTCTTCACCAGTAACCACCATTAATATAAGTGACATTGATAAAACGGGTCAAATGTCGGTAGCTGACTTACTTCGTAGCAGCAACTTAAATACGTTTGGTTCAACGTCCGAGCAGTCGGGTAATGCTTCACAATCACAAGCTTCTGTTAGTTTGCGTGGTGTGGGTGCAGACCGAACACTAGTACTGCTTAACGGAAAGAGAATGCCGGGGTCACCAACATTAGGCGGTACCGCAGTAAACCTCAATGCTTTGCCTACTGCTGCTGTTGAAAGAATTGAAATACTAAGTGATGGCGCTAGTGCGATTTATGGCTCTGATGCTATTGCGGGTGTAGTGAACATCATTACTAAGAAGGGATATGATGGGCTAGAAATTTCAGCCACTAAAAGCAATCCTACCCAACCCGGCGGCGAAGAGTGGAAAGCGAGTGTTATCGGTGGTGTGTCTGGCGATAAGGGCAATGTCACATTCTCTGTTGAGCACCAGCAACGCGAAATCATCTTCCAGCGTGATCGTTGGTTCTCTTCTTCTACTAATTTAGATGCTAAAAAATACTCAGATGTAACAGGCGTTTCTACTTATGCTCGTAACTTCAATGACAGCACGTCTTACGTCACAAGCCCATTAGCAGGCTGTAAAAACCCTGATATGGTCGGTGATGGCCATATTTATGATGCAGAAGATGGTGATTACGTATGTGGATACGACTACACATCACAAGCCGCTGATCATGCAGCAAGAAAATATGACGCTGGCTTTGTAAATGCTGATTATCAAATTTCAGATGATGTTCGTTTCGAGGGGCAGGCTATCTACTCCCGCAATCAGACATTTGGACGTTATGCACCAGCTGCGGGGAAATTCAAAGTTGATGCCGGGGCAGTAGACGTTCAACATTATGATGCGTCAGGCAATTATGTAAACACGACTAAGAACGAACATGCAGGGCAAGCGTTATACCGTTTCACTGGTGTAGGTACTCGTGATAGCACCACTACGGATTACACTACAGACTTACAGCTAGGCTTTGTCGGTGAACATGATTCCTTTGGTTGGGACGCTACGTACCATTACAGCCTACAAGAGAACAACAATAACGGTACTGGCTATGTCCATCGCCCAACTGTTGAAGCTTTGGTGAAAGATGGCAAATTTAACTTTGGTCCAGAAGGTAATACACCAGAAGTCATCGCGGCTATTACGCATGATGTATTCCAGCAAGATGCTATGGAGTTTCAAAGCGTGAATGCAGGTATTAACTTCGATGGTGCTGATTTGCTTGGCGCTGGTGAAATGGGCTTGTACTTCGGTACTGAGTTTATGAAGTACAAGTACACATCAAAAGTAGATGCTGAATCAGCTAATGGTGAAATCATTGGCTCTGCTGGTAATGGTTCATCAGGTGATCGAGATGTATCGGCGGCATTTGGTGAAATGTCACTACCAATCACTGATGATTTATCACTAAGTGCTGCCTTACGCTATGACAAGTACTCTGACTTTGGTTCTGCTGTAACGCCTAAAGCATCTATACGCTATGCGGCTACTGATGATTTAGTGCTACGTGCTTCATGGGGTAAGGGCTTTAGAGCACCATCCTTATCTGATTTGTATGCTGCTGATTCATTTAGTGCTGATTTTGCGACTGATTACCATTACTGCGAACAAACGGGTAAAGCTATTTCAGAGTGTAGACAGTCTCAGTACGATGTGACCCGAACAGCTAATGAAGACTTAGAAGCTGAAACCTCTGATTTCTACAATGTGGGCGCTATCTGGGATATAACAGATAACTTTAGTACTAAGATCGAGTACTACAACTTGAAGATAGATAACGTGATCACCTTTGTGTCACTTGATTCATTACTAAGTGAAGAGAAGAAAGTTGGTTATGGCAATTTAGCTTTAGGCAACATCAAGCGCTTTGGTGATAATCCTAATGGTAAGATTGAAGAAGCTACCACTCCGCAAGTTAACGGTAATAGCCTTGCTACATCAGGTATCGACTTTAATCTTGCTTATCGCAACCTAGAAACCTCTATTGGCGATTTCAGCGCTAATATCGATACTACCTATGTAATCGACTACAGCGATGAAGAGTACTTCAATGGCCCTGTACACAACAAGATAGGTCGTAACGGGTTACCGCAGATTCGATCAACAGCTACGTTAGATTGGGAGTTAGGCGATAACACTGCATCACTGGTAGCACATTACATTGACAGCCAAACAGAGAAGACAGACCCTAATACTTATGAGCAGCTAGGACACTTAAGTTCACAAACCACATTTGATGCTAGCTATGGCTATGCAACATCTTGGAATGGAAAGGTATCTATAGGGGTTCGGAACTTAACAAATGAAGATCCAGTATTAGATTCGAATATTGATTATGATAAGACTCTATATAATCTATATGGACGTACTTATAACTTATCGTACACTCAGATGTTCTAAAGTAAGTGGTTTTCACTATGTCACTACTGACTTGTCTTATGCACTCTTAACAAGCTAGATGAAGCCCTTAGCCGAAAGGCTAAGGGCCTCTTATCTATAGCTGTGCCCAACAGGCAGATAAAGTTTAATATGAACATTTCTCCCCTGTCATCCCTACATTACAGGCCAAAAAAATCGAGAGTCGAATAAGGTTAGCATGCAGTCGAAAATATCACATTGATAATACTTTGAAATAATGTGGCGCAATTAAAATGTAGGAATTAATGATCCATTAACTACATGTTAGTTTAAAAACATCAGGAGATAAGACCATGAAAATAAAACATTCAAACTATAATTACATAAATATAAAAATTTATGACCCTCAATGCACAAAACCTTTAAACGTGATAATTAAAGACATATTACCCGGGGTAAGCCAAATAGATTTTTATCGTGTTGACAAATATTATTCAGCTACGTGGGCGGCTATGAAAACTGACATGGTAAAATTTGTCATTTCAATTAGCGATGAATTTTTATCCAAAAATTGTGGAGGACCAAGAAAGATGATAGATGATAATAACGAAGCTATCATTATAATTAAAAAAACGGCATTTGAAGTTCATGGCGCGAAGCATGAAATAACACTAAAATTAAATAGATTCACAGAAAGCGAAGTGAACATGGCTAGAAATCAAATAAGTAGGGAAATGCTTAACCACCTAAATGAAAATGATAGTTTAGAAATTATATTTCCAACCAAAGTAAACCCAGAATGGAATAGCTTTTGTAGAACAACAAAAATACTGAGAGAAGGTTTAATTAAATACAAGGAAGATACTGAATCAACCCTAAAAATTGAGTAACAATGTCTAATTCAGGCCATTGGTAGTATACTGGTTCAGTCTAAAAATTAGAGTGAGTGGTTATAAGTTTATAGAATAGGATATAAATATCCCTCCGTCACATAATCAAATTAAAATATTTAGGCAACTATCGAAAATATTCTTAAAAAAGTAGCATTAAATTAGAGGGATATTGAAGTGAAAGTATGCCATCGTTTTGGTGGGCAGAAATTTATCACTGTTTACTCCCTAACGATTACAACGGGTTTATAGATAATTGAACATCTAAAATACAGAACTAACACTATTATAGATCTATCTGTACTCGTATACAGTTCCCAAATTTAATGATTATAAAAGTATTTTTGATACTGATCTAATTGTTAAAGAGCTTATCAATTAACAATATTCCTTTAGCATAGCAAACACTTAATGACGTAAAAAAGGACTGTTTATGAAATCTGTTGCAATGCTCGTTGCGATAGGGATATTGGGGATATTAATTAAAGATGCTTCTGCAAATCCACTGACAGAATCAGAAGTATTTGCAGAGGTTGACGGTGGTGTCGGAGGGATAACATTCACTTCAGATGACAGAGTCATCTTTAGTTATCACCCTTTCTATGAACCTCAAATAAAAGTAGCAGAGCTATTGCCGGACGGTACAACCTTGCCATTCCCAAATATGGAATGGCAAGGTTGTCAAACCTCCAGCCATGTAGCGAAAAACCCTGATACTTGCCTTAACTGGGTATTGGGAGTTAGAACTGATGAACAAGATAAAGTTTGGATGTTAGATTCAGGACAACAAGCTCCTAGAGTTGAACCCAAGCTAGTAGTTTGGGATACGAAGACTAATCAACTAGATAAAATTATACACTTGCCGTACCCACTTTCGTTACCAGAATCCCAACACAATGACTTTGTTATTTCTAGCCGATTTCAATTAGTTATTATTGCCGATGAAGGTATTGCAGAAGGACCTCTTGGTGATAAAGCAGCACTTGTCGTAGTAGACCTTAAGTCTGGCCTACATAGACGAGTTTTACAGGGACATACGAGTGTAATGCCTGATCACCAAAGGCCTATTGTTGTAGACAAAGGCCAGAAAAATGAAAAATCAATTCCTGTATTTGTAGGAGTCGACGGGATTGCTTTAGACAAAAATCAAAAATGGCTTTACTTCGCTCCTCTCAATAAAGATAAGCTGTATCGCATAAAAATGGCCTATCTTGCAGATGAGAAACTGTCGGAAAAAGAATTAGCTAAGGAAGTAGAGTTTTATGCTTATAAGCCAAATAATGGAGGCTTAAGTATTGATATTAAAAATAACCTTTACTTAACCGAAGTTGGTGAGCGACGTATTGGCATTATACCACCTGATACTCGAAAATACCGTCCCTATTCACAAGATCCTCGTATGATTTGGCCTGACGGAATCAGTTATGGTAACGGTGGATATTTATATACAGGTGCAGCACAACTCCCATTGTCAGCACCATTGAACAATGGAAAAGCGAGCAATACTCCTCCTTATTATATTTTCAGATTCAAGCCACTAGCACCTGGGATTCAAGGAAGATAACCTAGAATATTTTAATTATCAGAATACTTTGATGTTATCAATAGTTTTTACACACTCCAGAAATCAATTTATATACAGTAAAGTAGCAACAAAACTGAAACTGAAATATGTAACGTCAAGTTGGTATCAACACTGCCTTGTATAGGAGAAGTAAATTTATGAACTCATCAAATGTTTAACTTCATTAAACATGATCTGGGTTTTGACTTCATTATTTGCATTAATGGGACTAATAGGCCACCCATTTGAATATTCAGGTGAATCTACGGATTTTTTAACTGTTTATGTCAAAAGTGCCGTTGTACTTATACCAAGTCCAGCTGCAATTTAAGGTAACTTTATTACGTTGATTAATCTAAGCTGACTTAAAGCATTAAATAGCCAATTTTAGGCGTAATGCGTCCCCATGAAACATGCAAGTTATGTATGTATGACATTGAAGCTGGCTGCTTAGTCAGGCCAATACTGACAAACTTCCTTTTCGCTAGACAGTAATGAATTGCCACGCCATTTCATTTAAGCAAAGTAAATCCATTTTCCGCAATCAAATTTCTATCCTTAAAAAAACTGACGCTTTAAGCGTCAGTTTTACGTTAAAGAACCGATTAAAGCTTAAAGATATTATCCTTCGCATCACGGTCAATTAGCTTAATAAAGGGATCAACCCCTACATAGCTTGGCTTACCATCAAGGACTAAAGTTAAGTTATTCTCTCCACTAACAAGTCTATGCTTCTCTAATAGCAGCACTTCACTGTCATTTTTAAGGTTGTCAGGATCGGCGCTAAATACACCAATATCAATTAAGGCATCTAATGGTAATTCAGATTCCTCACCTTTGCCTTGGGCAGCTTTACGACCAGCATGAATAGTCAAGTCCAACTGTACTTTGCCATTATCCAATTGAGTCATCACTACATTCGTCAAACGTAAATCATATAATATGATCTGGTTAAATGAATCTTCGATAAACTGCGCTTGTTCCTTATCGACCCCCTGTTTAAGGTAGCGGACGAGATCCAAAGTGGTTGGAAAAGGATCATTACGATATTGATAACGTGTTAAAAATGCCTTCAAGTTATCATTAAGCCTATCTTCCCCTATAGCATCTTTAATCGCCATCATCACCACAGAGCCTTTTTGGTAGTGAATATATTGCTGGTTCTCACTACGCAATAACGGCATCTCTCTTATCGATTCAGACGACCGACCACGTAAGTATCGATCCAATTCATATTTAAGGAATTTACGGATCATTTTCTTGCCATATTTCTTTTCCAGCACCATCAAAGCAGAGTACTGAGATAAGGTTTCTGAAATAACAGCACTGCCCTGTACGTCAGCAGCCCCCACTTGATGTCCCCACCACTGATGTGCCACTTCATGCGCCGTTACGTAATACACGGGGTCAATATTGTCTTCATCACGTAAGTCGGTAATAAAACCAATACGCTCAGAATAAGGCACTGTATTAGCAAAGCTTTGAGCAAAACTACGGTAACCCGGAAACTCCATGATCCGCATTTGCTTATGCTGATAAGGCCCAAATGCTTGAGTGTAATAATCAATAGAATCTTCCACTGATTCGATCATGCGATCGACATTCCAAGGGTGGTCTGGGTGATAGTAAACCTCAATCGCAATACCCTTATGTTCAATACGTTTAACTTGATAACGTGCCGAAATAATAGCGTAAAAATTCACCATTGGACTGTCCATCAAATAGTGAAAATACTGCCGCCCATCTTTCTTCCACTGTTTTTGTAAGTATCCGGGTGCTAAGGCTATTTGGTCAGCAACCGTCGAAATGGTGGCTTCAAACTGAATAAAATCACCATTGGCCCCAAAAAAGTTCTGCGTGTAAAAGCGATCATCCTCAAGCTTGTTAGCACGCTGTTTTTCAGCTAAGTCACGCTTTTTACGCTCGTGACGATCTGACAACTCATAGCCTTCTTGGTAACCAAATGCCGGTAATAACTCAAAATTATTAATGAAAGTACCATTTTCAACAACCGTGAAATCAAAGCCTGATTCGGCAATCCCGACTGACTCGCGGGTTAATTGAATATCCCCTTGTACTTTATCTCCTGGCATAATCGGCGTTTGGAAAGTCAGCCAAGTATTGCGGTAACGGTCATCAAACTCTCCTAGAGTTGAATGAGGAATATTGATCTTTACTGTGTCTGCACGTGTGTGCTCCGGCAATTGTACTAACATTTTTTCGATTGGCTTATCTGACTTGTTTTGCCATTCAAATTTAATGTTCGCCACAACTTTACGGGCTTCAGGATAAAGATCGATATTAGCATTTACTTTTGTCGTCACTAATATAGGCCAGCCTTGGTATTGCTTGAACGCTTTTTCGTAGTCTGCTTGTAAATCGGCGCTTTCATCTGCAGTTTGGTACTCATTTAGCACTTTTGTTTGGTAAAATAAGTAACTCCCCATGCCCAGAAACACAACAAGAGCACTTGCCACTATAACCTTGCCACCGCCACCTAATTGGTAGCCTAACAAGTTCATTCGCGTCTTAAGGCTCTGCTGTGGCCCTCTGTGGTACAAGCCATAGCCTAAAACAAATAAGACTACGCTTAGCGCTCCCCAGTAAATCATGTACATACTCTGGGTGAACAAGCCCCAACCGTAACCATTCATATCGGAGTAAGCTAAGGTGGGTGCCTGAGCAAAATTATATAAACTATGACCAAAACCCCAACTGGACATCACAAACGTCGTTAAGTAATAGCCAACAAACAGCCCCATACCTACGTACTTATTCGGACTCAGCACTTGCAGGAAAAATGCCAGCACCGCGGACATAATCAAAGGCACAAGATAATAAAATCCAAGTCGAATAATATATTGCGATAACTCAAGATTGCTCTGGCCTTTAATTAACTGAAATACAATCGTGGTGCACATGGCCAGTAAATAAAGCAGGGTCATTACGATAACAACGGACACCAACTTTGAACTCCAAAAGCTCAAATTAGACACAGGCATGCTGTCAACAATATCCCCCATGCCCGATGTGCGTTCACGCCAAACAATTTCAGCACTGTAATAAATCAGCACTATGGTCATTAATAGGCCCGTAGCACCGGCAATGTTGTTAACCATGTCTTGTGTCAATGGCCAGTTTGAGGTCCCATACCACCCAAAGTCAGTAAACATTGGGCCAATTAAGTTAAATACTGTTAAGGCCCCTAAGACCACAAAAGGTGCTGTCAATAATACTTGGCGAACTTCAAACTTTACTCGCGTCCAAAACTGCAAACGGCCATTTGGCTGCGTCGCCACGGCCAATTGTGATAGCGGTGTAAGCTTGGGAAGTGTACCGGCTTGCAAAGACTTCTTTTCACGTTGCTTAGTTAACTTAGGTTGACTAAAGATGCCAGAAAACCCGAGTAATACCGCAGCAATACCTAGCCACAATAAGCGGTTTTGCAACATGATCCCTGACAATTCCACCAACTGAGTATTTTTTTCACTGATGGTCCAATAACGAGTGACATCAGCAAAAGTACGTAGTGCAAAGGGATCAAGTAATGCAGCGATGGTACGATACTGTGGCTGACCCGCCATTTCACCCGTTAAGGTATAAAGCACCAGCATTGCCACAGCCGTAAGATATAAGGCCATCAAAGACCTAAATTTGATAGCCATCGCATAAAACAGGGTCGAAATTAATAATAAACTGGGCAGCGCCAATTGAAAATAAGGCACGACATAGTTCAGTAATGAGATGGAACCAAAACGGCTAGCATCCACCCAAGGCATAATAGAACCCAATAAGAAGCCCAGCGGAATAAACGCAAACACCGCAATGACCACCAAGAAACTGCCTATAAAGCGGCCAAACTGATATGAGAATGGGGATAACGGCTTACTGTAAATCAACTCTTCCATCAAATGCTGATGGTTACGAATTGCAGTCGTCCCCACAAAATTCACCACCGCAAACATCGAAATAAAGCTCATAATGAGCATCGACTGAGTAATACTAAAGGGGCTGTTTTTCATCACTTCGCCGCCACCACCAATTTGTATATTGTTGGAAGCAACAGACAAAAAGCTCACTAAAAATAAAAGTGAAGCGACCACATAAAATGACGGTTGACGTAAATAATAACGCCACTCAAATCTCACCATAGATAACAACATAGTTCTTCTCCTTATGCTGCCTGACCATTACGGTGACGATGAAGCGTGGAAAAGTACAAATCCTCAAGACCGGCACGGGCAGCTGTGAAACCTTCTGGACATGTATCAGACATCACATGCAGAACAGTTCGACCAGCTAACAAACGTTTGGAAATGACTGATAACTCAGACTCCAGTACCGCGGCCTCAGCTTGGCTGACCGTCTTAGACCAAATTTTATCATCCAACCCCTCGACTAATTGTAATGGGTTACCTTCAAGTAAAATTTTACCCGACGCCAGCACCGCCATGTTAGCGCAAAGTTCAGAGACATCTTCGACAATATGGGTTGAAAGAATAACCACTTTTTCTTCACCCAGGCTCACTAACAAGTTATGAAAACGGTTACGTTCTTCAGGATCTAAACCTGCGGTCGGTTCATCGACGATAAGCAATTTTGGATCGCCAATCAGCGCCTGCGCAATACCAAAACGTTGACGCATACCACCGGAAAAACCACTGACCGCCTTATTCTTATGTTGGTATAAATTAGTATGAGCAAGTAAACCATCAACTGATTCTTTGCGAACTTTAGGGTTATTAAGCCCTTTTAATATGGCCAAATGATCTAATAAGTCATAAGCACTTATACGTGGGTAGACATTAAAATCTTGCGGGAGATAACCTAAGGTTTCACGCAGTGCTTGCGGATCGGCCATGACATCTATGCCATTAAAAATAATACTTCCTGAATCTGCACTTTGCAGAGCTGAAATAGTACGCATCAATGACGATTTCCCTGCACCATTTGGCCCGAGCAAACCAAACATTCCCTTGTCTATATTGAGATTAACGCCATCAAGTGCTTTAACATCATTGTCATATGTTTTATTTAAATTGGTGATAGTTAACATGTGTGCCTCTTGTTCCTTGAGAATAAAATACCGCCAAAGCACCACCTATCATTAATGTTATAGGGGACTCACGATAAAATAAGATTTGAGCTATTTTTTGACCAAATGAAAATGAATGCTAATCTCTTTTATTTACTGATTCAATCTGACTTTGTTACGGAATGTATAAGGGGCCGTTGATCTTTCGAGCTTAGTTTTTGTTCAACTCTTTCCGCTAAAGAATAATGCTTTTAGTATCAGGCTATTTAAACGTGTTAAATAAGCGCCTAATAAACGCTTGTAGTAAAAGAATAAACGCTTTGAAACGAACTCAAATGACCACGCTGCCTGGCTGTTTTTTAGTCGATATTTAACCGGTACCTAAGTGTTAAACATTTGTTTTGTCTGCGAACAAAAATCAGACTGTCACCCTGTGATTTACACTCAAAATTGGGGGTGAAAAAGTGCAAACATTAGTTTGCAAAATTATTATGACTCAATAAGATATATTTCAAATCATCTCATTTAGATTTTAAAACTCGCTGTTGTATAGAACAAACGCCTCACATTATCATAAGACCCAAAACCTGATCCCGTGCCTGTAGTTCCATCAGGTAAGTCACGATCAAACAAATTTTCAATCCCAATTTTTAGCGTAATACCTGATTCAAAGTGAAGATCACAACTCTATCAAAAGGGGCTCTTGTGCTTGCTCAATAAAGTCTATATTTCTAGACTCTAATGGTGCGAGTACTATCAGGAACCATAAAGTACATAAAATTAGACTTTATGAGATTGAAGATTGTTCACTTACTAGCGTTAATACGTGGAAGGTCGCTGATGATTTTTTCCAAGTTTTAAATTTTCCATAATCATTCAAAGTGACCCACCTTAAACGGAACACCCGATGTAACAGCCATCAAAACAACATGATAAAAATCAATCGAAATACAGTAACTTAATAATTAACACAAAGCCCCACAGAACCACCAGATACAGGAAGCCCCGATACGAAAGTATCGGGGCTTTTTTTCTGTCTGCAGAACACCAAAATCAATATCTTACGTAGAGTAAAAGCTTATTCCACCAAGAGTTGCGGTCTTGGTCGTTATCCAGAGGTACCGCGGGCTAAAACAGGAATTAACAGGTGAGGCTCGTAGATGTGTAAAGCACAACGTTATTCGACTTAAAAATATTTAAGCCAGCATGCAGAGCCTAGTCTTCGTCTTAAGATAAGCCGCGCGGCAAAGCTCTCTGCCAGAGCAGAGAGCTTTATATCGTCCGAATATCTATCAATATTACGCTTTGCGAATTTTAGCAGGAAGAGACTGACGAGCAGCCGAGCCGACGACCCAATCAAGCATCACGCCTTTACCTTCACGAGTCGGGTCTATTAAGCCGATATCGTTAATATTGACACCATCACCGCCGCGATTTTTGACTGGCTGTTGTTTACCATCAATCCAGTGTGAACGCTCACCCAGTTCGGTGTGTCCAAATCCGTGTTCAAAACCGAGGGTACCGGGCTTGATCCCATCGAGCACCATGGCGATAGCTTCGGTACTTGCACTCGGTGTTTCAACGATGAACCTATCACCGGTTTGAATCTGCGCTTTTTCAGCATCAATTGGATGGATATACACCGGATTAATGCCTTTAATCGAATGCAGACGTGGAGAAAGGTTAGACACCGAACTGTGAATGTTTGACTTGAAATTAGTCAAACTAAATGGCCACGCCTTAGGTGGATACTTTTCATCTAACGGCGTGCCGTCGCTGAGCTTTTGAGGATACCAAGTTGGGCAACCACTGTAGAATTCGCCCGTCATGGTGTTTCTAGAGGTACCGACCTTTTCGTTCCAGATGGCGAGCGGCTTAGTCCATTTGTGTTTCATGGTGTCGTCTTGATACGCATTAGATGCATTTTCGAAACGGCCTCCACGAGCAAATATGTACGCAACCCGTTTCATTTCGTCAACGGTGAGGGTTTTCTGCATTGCCGGCATTAGACGTTCTAACCCAGACCAAGCAATATCTTCTGCAGAAACCTCTGGCACACCGCCTTTGACATACGCAAGGTTGGCGGCTGAGCGCAGATAAAAGTCTTCAGCGCAATGAATGCTATGCCAATTACCCTTGCTATCAGGAATCGATTTGTCACCAAAACCGCCTAATTTCATTTTCTTGGCGATGTCGATTAAAAAATTTTCTAAACAGATTGAGCGGCCATCTTTACTTTTAGCGGTGCGCGGCTCAACAACCGGCCAACGGGCGGTAATCGCCTTCACTGGTACGCCGTGCCACGGTGCGGTCATTCCCCAGCTTTCATAGGTCACTGTGTCTGGGACCATATAGTCTGACAGTGCAGTGGTTTCGTTAATGAACGCATCAACTGACACAATCAGCCCAAGCTGCTTAGGATCTTTAAGTTTATCCTCAAGTAGATTTTTTAGGCCGGGAACACCATACATTGGATTGGCCATATGGTTGATCCACGCTTTAGCACGATACGGATAACCATCAATTGCCGCTGAAAGATGCTCGGTTAATAATGGCGCTGAGATAGGATACCAAGGCGCGCGCGTTGGATAAGGTGACTCTCCGGCTGCTATGCGACGTTTATATTCACTGGTCTTGTGATACGGAAACTTACTGCGTGACAGGAAGATACCTTTAGGCGCCGTTTTTCCCTCAAACTGGGTAAAGTCATAACGTGGGCCTTTAGCAGATGTAGGATACCCCCCTGCTCTTGCCATTGCGCCGCCTTTGACATTAACGTTACCGACAAGGGCATTTAGCATCATGATAGTAAAGGCATTATAAAACCCATTGGTGTGCATGTTGCCACCGTGGGTGTCGACGACCGCTTTAGTGCCATGGCTGGTAAAGCGTGTTGCTAGCGCGATAATTTGCGCTTCGGTTATCTCACATTGCTGGCTGTAAAAGCTCAGGTCGTGTTTAAACGCTTCATCTTTGAGTCGTTGTAGCGACGATTTAACTCTGACAGTGTCATTAGCCAAAGTAACGTCACGGTCAACAAACAGTGCCGCTTCGTCAGCTTGAGTATGCAAGCCAAATTCATCACTTTTGGCATCGACAATCACGTAATGATCCGTCTCAGAATGGGCTTCACCTTCAAAAGGCATGTTCATGTCTGATGCACGCAAGAAACTGCCGTTACGAGGGTGCTTGTCATCACTAATGACCAAATGGGTGGCGTTACACCAATGCGCAGTGCCTGCATGCTCCATGGCATTGACGCCAGGTTGTGCGAGGAACGTTTTATTAAAACGTTCATTTTCAATGATCCACTGGATCATACCCAGCACCAGCGCCGAGTCACTGGCAGGCTTAATTGGCAGCCAGTTGTTATCATCCCCCGCCGCTAGACTAGAAGAACCCGCCGGCAAGCTAGGCGTAATGATCGTGTACTGCAGGTTGCCATCGGTACGCGCTTTTGCCAATTGGCGAGCTTGTAGCTTAAACGGATTACCCGCTTGTGCTGGAGACATACCGATGAAAATAATATATTCGGCATGATTGAAGTCAGGCTTAAGGTGAGCAAACTTTTTAAGGTCATTCATAAAGGCGCCACTTCCCGCTCGGAAAGCATAACCACAGTACGAACCATGATGACCATAGTTACGGGTACCAAAGCTATTAAACGCAAAGCGCTTTAAAATATCATCACGCCCTTCGTTACCCGCATTGGTAACTAACAGCTGATTGGCTTTTGGGCCATATTCTGGGTTTTGGGCATCAATAGGGGTATTGATATCGCGTATGGCTCTTAGGCCATCAACGTGGCCTTCACCGAAGAGATCACCTCCTTCAACAACTTCTTCTATTAGCTGCTCATAGCTAATTTTTTGCCACTTGCCTTCGCCTCGCTTACCGACACGTTTTAACGGCTCGGTAATACGATAAGGACTATTGCGGATTTCAAGCATGCCATTTCCGCGAGCACACGCGGTTGAACGACCTTCAAGCCCTGACTCACCCGTTAGACTCAAGTAAGCGTCTTTTACCGGAGTATTAAAAGGAATGGGAGTTTGATGTGATAACGGGTGGTAGGGATTACCACTGATCCGCAAAATATCATCGGTACGATTATCGATTCGGACTCGTAGCCCGCACAGCGTCCAGCAACCAAAGCACATTGATGGCGCAACGCGCTGATTATGATTTGGAATTAGGTTGCCATTTTTATTCACTTGATACTCGGGTTCTAACGAGTTTCCGTGGTGAATATCGCGAGTTTTCTTGCCCGATGTCCCTTCAATCACCCCTTCTACCAGATGTTTAGTGGTGCCAGCGTATCCCGCTGAAAAAGCGCCCAGACCACCAACTGCGAGGCCTGATTTCAAAAATTGTCGACGTTTGTTGTCCATAGTGAAATCCTCTTTAATTAGTGGTTGGTTAGCGCGGTATCAGCACTTTGACTACGCTTGGGTTGTACCAGCTCAGATGCCAGCATGGCGAGCGCCATCCACAGCCCAAGCATGCCAACAATACCGAGTAAGCCACTGCTGTCCATGGGTAATGAATAGGGATAAGGCCCTACGTCGAATTTAGGAATGGTTTGCACTTCCATCATGGTTATCCAGCGGGTAATCCAACAGGCTGCAAGTAACATTAACGCGTTACAGAGCAATACAAAGTTACTGCTGTTATGACGTAAGGTTAACTGCACTAAAACGGCACAACTTAATATCGATACTGCTAACAGAGTAAGGTTACTCGCCCATTGGCTATCATCAAAGAGCGAAAATGAAGGATTATTTGAGGCCCATATAGGGATAAGAATTAACGCTAAAATGCTGCTCAGTATGGTGGTCTGTTTGATGAGGCGAACATCCGTTTTAGACAGTCTGTCGCTCGCTTCTTTTTGAGGGAAGAGTAACCATATAATAAGCGATAAACCCACCGCACCGAGAAAAGCAGTGGTAAACCAAAGCAGTGGTGATGCCGGCTGGTCCCAAAGCGGACGAGCATGAACCGCTGCAATTTCAGCCCCGGTATAAAAGGCAATCGACACACTGGATATAACGGTAATCGCCGCCACGCTAAGCATCATTTTAGCGCTGGTCTTCCACTGGCCTAATGATAATTTAGACACTGTTCTAAAAACCTTGCTATCACTGTCTTTAAAACTCATTAAGTCGTCGCGCAGATACAGCCATGCCGTGACAACAGAGAGTCCTGAAAATACAGGTAAGAAAAACGAGCCCATAGACATCCAAGACCACGGGGTGATATACGCATAAAAATGCCAAGCGCGACCCGGCTGATGCAAATCGCCAGTAAGGGCTAATGGCCCAACAATGGCGCAAATGGCAAGCGTTAGGACTAATGCTGCGCGTAAGCGATGGCTGGTATGCTTTTTAAAGAAAAGCGTGAGCAGAAACAACATTGCTGCCGCATAGGCTGACCCAATAAAAAAGAAGTACTGTGTCGCCCAAGGTAGCCAAGCCATTTGTTGAGCCGGGACTAAAACTTCAGTAATGTTCATGCCTCACCTCCTTTGGGATCATAAATGGCGGGTTTGCCTTCAATGTGGCTGGTAAAGCGTTCATCCATACCAATATAAAATACGTGCGGTTTAGTATTTTCTTCTGGCTTGAGTACTTTTATATCTTGATGATTTTCTTTTAATAAGCGATTAATCTCACTAGACGGATCATTTAGATCGCCAATCACCCGGGCTCCACCCACACACGTTTCGACGCAGGCAGGCAACAAGCCTTTTTCAAGGCGGTGAGCACAAAATGTACATTTGTCAGCGGTGAGGGTTTCTTCGTTAATAAAACGAGCATCATAAGGACACGCTTGGACGCAGTAGGCACAGGCAACACAACGACTGTTATCAACCATCACGATACCGTCTTCACGCTGAAAGGTCGCTTGCACTGGGCACACGGCAACACAAGGTGGGTTTTCACAATGGTTACAAAGCCTAGGTAGCATAAAAGATTTTACTTCTTTAACCCCTTGAGAACCGTCATTAAGTGTCACTTCATATTGCTTAACCGTGGTTCTGAACTGGCCGATTGGCGCTTGGTTTTCAATGCTGCACCCAACGGTACAAGCCTGACACCCTACACATTTTCGTAGGTCAACGACCATAGCGTAGCGTTTTCCGACCTGACCTTTACGATCCGGTTCGTCATTATTACGTATAATAGTTCCCGCAGTTGCCGTGTTAACCCCAACAATAGGGATCAACGCGGCTCCGGCGGTAATAGCACTCAAAAAGCGACGTTTGTTAGAATCCATAATTCACCTGACTCGATTATTTTGATCTTGTTATCATTGTCAGTAAAATATGCTCAGCTCGGTATTGTGGATTTCCACATGTCTGAATAAACATTGATCTAAAACAAGTATAAAAAAGACTGCAAAGGCTATTACTCTGTTATTACAAGTATTCAATTTAGGAAAAGTGATGATGATAAAACGATGGTTTCGTTATAGTTTCCATATTCTAGTATGGATGATAGCGTTGTTATCGTTGCCGGTATCAGCCACAACAACAGCTGCAGCAAATACACCTAACGTTGATATTGGCGTACTTGCCACGCGTGGCCATTTATACACAAAGCAACGTTGGCAGCCGACCATCGACTGGCTTAATCTGCAAATACCTGAGGTTAACTTTGTACTGCATCCACTGGATTTAGATACCATGGCTAATGCAGTCAGCCAGCAAACTATGGACTTTGTACTCACCAATCCGGGGCAATCGGTCACATTAGGACGTCAGTATGCTTTGTCGTGGATAGCGACGTTAACGAACAAGGCACCAAGCAGTACTAACTTTGGTATTGGTTCTGCACTCGTAGTGAGAGCCAGCTCTGATTATCAGCGCCCTAAAGATATCGTAGGCCTGCCTATGGCTGCGGTGTCCGAAAATGCCTTTGGCGGCTATTTAACACTCCGCTATGAGATGGTGCAACAAGGGATTAATCCCAATGACTTTTTTGCTGACGTGCACTATTTGGGCTTTCCAATTGACGCAAATCTTTATCAGCTTAGAGATCGAAATGTTGAAGCGGCGGTGGTACCCGTCTGTCTGTTAGAAAATATGGTCAAAGAAGGCTTACTCAATAAAGCAAAGTTTCGAGTATTAAACCCAAAAGAGAATGGCCATTTTACTTGTCAGGTTTCAACACCTCTTTATCCAAACTGGTCACTGGCAAAGACAGAACGAGGCTCGGCTCAATTAGCAAAGAAAATCTCTCGTATTTTGCTTTCTATGCCTCCAGAAAATGCAGCAGCAATCGCGTCAGGAGCATCGGGTTGGACATCGTCGGTTAACCTGTTATCTATCGATAAAGTGTATCAAGCGCTGGATCTTTTACCGCTGCAGCAACCTTGGTGGAAACAGGCATTGCGTTGGCTTCGAATTCATCAGGAGTGGGCTTGGGCCCTATTTATCTTTTTTATTTTTATCAATGTTTATCATTTCTGGCTTGAATACCGCTTTAGTAAAAGTAAACAAGTGTTGGAGCAAACACTGCACCGCTTAAAAGAGAAAGGGGAAATGTTAGAGCATTCTCAACGTGTTGCCATTGTAGGAGAACTGGGCAGTAGCTTGGCACATGAGATAAACCAGCCATTAACCGCGATTAGAAATTACAGCGAAGGCGGATTATTACGTTTAGCTAAACAGCGACCGTATGAAGATATTATTCCTGTTTTTGACAAGATCCAGAGCGAAGTTGAGCGCGCAGATGCGATAGTTAATCGCTTACGTACCTTGATCACCAAGCGAACGGTAAAAAAGAAGATGTGTGATATTGAGCAGTTGCTTAACGATACTATAGAGCTATTGCATTTTCGGTTACAAAAACAAGGGGTAGTCATTGCGCGAGAATTAACAGGAACAGCGGTTAAGACTGTCGTTGATGTTGTTGGTCTACAGCAAGTGATGATCAACGTTATTAACAACGCGATTGATGCCTGTATGACATATCTTGATCGCCATCCCGCTGAGGGATATCAAGCTAACATTATTGTACGAACCCATTATCAGCAAGACACCATCAGCATCGAGATTGTAGACAACGGTACCGGACTTGAACATGACAATCCAACGGAAGCATTTGTCAGTACCAAGACCGATGGATTGGGGTTAGGACTGGCGATTTGCCGCGATGTGATGGAAATGCATGGGGGAGAATTTATGATCCAGTCTCTCAAGTCAAAGGGTTGTGTTGCCACCGTATCATTGCCCGTCCTATCTAAAATCAATAACAGGAGATAACCATGCTCAACCTCGCTAAAACCTTAGCCGTGTATGTGGTGGATGACGATAAATCAGTGCGGGACTCACTGGCATTTATGCTTGAGGAATATGAATTTAATGTCACCACCTTTGAAGATGGTACGCTGTTTCTTGAGGCGTTAGATCTAACACAACCTGGTTGCGTTATTTTGGACTGCCGTATGCCTAAATTGCGAGGTCAGCAGGTGCATCAATTATTGAATGAAGCCAAGAGTCCGTTGGCTGTAATTTACCTTACCGGCCACGGTGATGTCCCAATGGCGGTAGATGCTTTACAGGCAGGAGCGGTACACTTTTTTCAGAAGCCTGTCAGAGGAAGTGATCTGGCTTTAGCCATTGAACAGGGGTTAATCCAGTCCGCAGGAAAAATGAATACACTCGCGGTCAATGCCGCTTATGATTCATTAACCATAAGGGAAAAGGACATACTCCGCCTGCTCATTGCGGGGAAACGTAATTTAAGAATAGCCGACGAGCTCTGCATTGCGATGCGCACTGTAGAGGTACATCGTGCGACCTTGCTAAAAAAATTCTCAGCAAAGACAGTCGCTGAATTAGCTTACATTTATGGGCACTGCCACGAAAACGCATTTTAGTCACATCAGGACTTAACGTAGTGCAGGCTCATCTCCCGGATCAGACAATCAATGTAAGCAGTAAACTCCTTTAGGCGGTAAATAATACCATAAGGGTAGCAATCGCCCTTTAGCCTATAGAACTAAAAAACTCGGTTTAGGCAGCCATTCTAATGGCGAAATAAAATGATTTACCTAATTTAAATGCTAGACAATTGAGACATTACTAAATTAAGATTAGCGACTTGTAAATTATCAGATGTTCAAACATAGGGGGAATGTTAACCACAATGACAAATCAGCTCCCCCCAAAGTTTAAAGGTTATCTCTTACTCGCGTTTGGCTTATGGTTGATTGTTCTACAATCAATAACCTTCTCACACGCTGCAGAACATGCTTTAGAAGCTGATAATACTCACTGTTTGTACAGTAACGTTTACCATGATGAAAGTGCTGGCCCAACATCAAATGTTGTACCCGTCATTTGTCCGCAACAAATTGAAAGTAGTGTTCCGCCATTATATCTACAACCTTCTCTTGCTTGGCAACGTAACCTACAGGTTCGAGCTCCCCCTTTATAGTCCTTAAGCAAACTCCACATCATTTCAAATTTATTTTTTTGCTTATCTATAAGGACAAGCATAATGAAACTTGCACTATCATATGTAGCGCTAGCTGTTGCTGGCTGTTTTTCACCTGTAATGGCGGCTCAGCTACAAGGCCAAATTACCGATAATAATGGTACTCCAATCCCGAATGCGCATGTCAGCATAGACGGGGGTAAAAAGACAACCAGCGACACCCAAGGCTACTATCAATTATCCCTCGCAGATAACAGCCATGTTCACCTACATGTAAGTAATGATAACTTCAAACATGCAGATCATGATTTACATATTGCGACAGGCACAGTGACGCAAAATGTTTCACTTGAGCAGGCTATGATGGAAAACATTGTCGTTACAGCATCGCCTTTTCTTCGCTCTGCAATGGAAAGCACCACGCCAATCAGCGTGATGACGGAAGACCAACTAAAGCTGAATATCGAGCCAACCTTAGGCGATACACTTGAAAAATTGCCCGGTGTGCAGGCCTCTCATTTCGGTGCAGGTGCTAGTCGCCCAATCATCCGAGGTATGAGTGGTCCCCGTGTCATGGTATTAGAAAATGGTCTATCGGTAGGAGATGCTTCAACAGTATCAGCTGATCATGCGGTGACCACCGAAGCCGGCACCGCGCAGCAAATTGAAATTCTACGAGGGCCAGGTTCTCTACTCTACGGCAACGCCGCCATTGGTGGGGTTGTGAATGTCGTCAATAACCGAGTACACGAGCAATCTGTCGATGAGTTATCTGGTAACTTCGGCACCCACTATGTTACTGGTAATAATGGTCAAACCGTCAATGGTGAGCTAAACGGTGGCGACGGTAAATTCAATTGGCATTTAGACGGCACCCATCGTAATACGGATGATTTTGATATTGCCGGAAATGCTATTGAGGGCCAAGCTGAAACTCACGGTAGCGTTGCTAATAGTCAGCTAAAGCTGGATGACTATGCGGCGGGTGTTGGGTACACAGGTGATAACAGCTTTGTGAGTCTTTCTGGGGCAAATACTCAATCTAACTACGGCATTCCCGGCAGAGGTGTACAAGGCGATCCAGACATCACCATTGATCTACAAAAGACGGCCTGGCAACTCCACAGTGGCTTGTTTGATCCATTTGCAGGGGTAAGCAAAATTCGCTTTGATGCCGGTTATACCGATTACCAACATGCCGAGCAAGAGAATGGTGATGCCGATACTTTCTTTTACAACAAACAGAGTGAAGCGCGTTTAAGCGTTAACAATACGCCTTGGGGAGAATGGCAAGGCGTCATGGGTCTGCATGCTATCCATCGGGATTTTTCTGTTCAGGGAGAGGAAGCACTGACACCTGACAGTAAAACCGACACCATTGCGGCATTTATCGTACAAGAACGTAAACTCGGTGACTTTCGCATCGAACTCGGTAGTCGCATCGAACATTATCGTTTAAACCCCGACAGCATGAGTATAGAAACCTTGAATGGCTCACAAAACTATCAACCCGATGGTTTGAGTGATAACAATATCACGCTGTCCGCTGGCGTAGTCTGGGATTTTGCTACAGCCTATAACTTGGGCTTATCAATCGAAAGAGCCGAGCGCTCAGCCACTGCAGAAGAACTTTACAGTTTTGGCGCTCATGATGCGACCCAAAGCTTCGAGGTGGGTTCTCAATTCAAGATTGAAAATGGTAATGTCATTCCAGACAGTGGTGACAGTGACAAGGAGATAGCCAACAATATCGACTTAACCTTGCGTAAATTAGAGGGCGCATGGACGGGGTCTTTTAGTGTTGCCTATAACAAGATCAATGACTTCTACTATGAAAAAGATACAGGGCTTGTCGCCTCTGATATAGGATCAGAAGGAGATCTGCCAGTGTACCAATTCACCCAAGGCGATGCCGAACTCTATTCAGTCGAAGCCCAAGCCAACATCCCCTTTAACGACACCTGGTCACTGGATTTACTCAGTGATTATACTCGCGGTAAATTGGTCGATGGCGGGAATCTACCACTGATATCGCCGATGCGATTTGGCTCAACCCTCAACTTTGACAAACAAGATTGGCATGCCGAAGTCGGTGTCATGGCTTATGCTAAGCAAACCGACACCGCCGAGAATGAAACAGATACAGCAGGTTACTCCTTAGTCGATACCGCTCTAACCTATCATTTACCGACTGAGAATGGCGATATGATGTTCTATGTGAAGGGCAATAACTTACTCGATCAGGATGCGAGGCCACACACCTCATTACTCAAAGAGTATTCTCCTCTCATGGGTCGGAGTTTCATGCTTGGCATGAACTACGACTTTTAATCGAGGCTAAAACACATCGCTTGATGTGAGAACAAACCCCAAGGCGAAGTCAGTGACTTCGCCTTTTTAATAAGGCGATCTATCGTCATTGTGGTTTTAAAAAAAATCCTTTGATAATAAAGAATTATCAACCAAACTCAGCAAACCAATATGTGAATGGCGTTAAAGAGTGACAGCGTTTAACAACTATCCAATGGTTAGGTTAGGTTAGGTCAAGGAGCACAATAGCACTAAGCAACACGTTACTGCCGACACAACACGTCATATAACATGGCTTTCACAGCCATTATTTACGTGTATCTCTATAACAATTAGGTATCGATTTACCTGCCGGAGATGCTAGTTTCAACCCGCTTATCCAATACCCAAAGGCATTGAACTCGAGTCTATATCGCGCTAGTGACCAAACAAAAGCGTAGCTTCACTATTGATCACACTCAGTAATGAGCGTTCAAGCAGATGTGCAACGGGAACGAACGAAAGGTTGAACCACCCTACTATTTCATATCTCGGGCAGTAGCAGTAAGGTTAAAAGTGCAATCATCACCATCAAATAGTCGAGCATAAGATGATAGTGATTACAGGATGTCGCACGCTAATAGACCAATAAACTATTAGCGTGCTTAAGCATAAAACTCTCTAAAGCTAGTTAGCCAAAATTAATAATGGTGTTTGTGCAACCTGTTGAAAATCGAGTGCCATAGTCACGCTTAACGCGGTAATAGTTATGATAGAAAAACCAAATACCTGACGCGCCCAACTGTGCAGATTAATATCACGGCGATACCCTTTTAATGCCATGGCAAGCCACCAAAAACTGGTCGCACAGGTTACTGCCATAAAGGCGATACCGGTATAACCCGCTAACGGCAGCAACACACTCGCCAGTGCAAATACCGCTATATACAGCACAATATGCAATTTAGCCTTAGCCATCCCCTCAGATACGGGTAACACGGGAATATTAGCCGCTGCATAATCATTGAAACGATAAATAGCGATGGCGTAAGAGTGTGGCATCTGCCACAAGCTAAACATCAGCAGCAAAATAAGCGCTCCGGCATCCATTACCCCTGTCACAGCGCAGTAACCAACCACGGGCGGAACCGCACCTGAAAAACTGCCCACCAAGGTGCCATAGACAGAGTTTCGCTTCATATACAGGCTATAAACACCCACATAGACTAGGTAACCAATCACGGCAAATATCACCGCTAAACTATTGGTATATATCATTAAAGTGCCAAACCCTAATATGCCTAAGAGCACGCTATATATCAGTACCGATGGTACCGATATCGCCCCCGTCACCGTGACTCGATTACGGGTGCGTTGCATCTTCGCGTCGATATCACGATCAATACAGTTGTTAAGTCCACAGCCCGATGCAACCACCAAAGACAAGCCCAGCATGGTCATCAACATCAAGGTCAAATCCACGTTACCTTTAGCAGCAAGTAAAAACCCACCCGCAACGGAAATCAAATTCCCCATGATAATGCCAGGCTTAGTCACCTGAATATATCCTTTCAAATACGTCTTCCACTGCATAGACATCAACCGACCTTGAATATTCATAACCTGCCTCTTACTACATCATCAAATCGTTGGCTGCATAGATAATCCATACAGACAAACCCACCACCATGACAATAATCAAGGTAGTAAACAGAAACGAAAATGTATTGAGTCTGCCCTCTTTAGAGAAATCAAGATGCAGAAAATACTTTAAATGCACCACAATCTGAACAATAGCGGTCACCAGCACGATGCCTAAGGTTATTGGTTTATCAAAGTGATGCGTCATCACAGCCCAAAATGGGATCCCAGTTAAGATAACCGACAATAAAAAGCCGACCAAATAAGACTTAACACTGGCGATCAGGCTCTCTGAAGTATTACCTGGTGTTGTATGCGCTAGATTCATCACAATACCCCCAATAAATAAACCACGGTAAAGACACAAACCCACACAATATCAAGGAAGTGCCAAAACAAACTTAGGCAACTCAAGCGAGTGATGCTACGTTTGGTTAGGCCTGTTTTACCCACTTCAAACATCATAATTGCCATCCAAATAAGCCCTGCCGTAACATGTAAACCATGCAAACCGACTAAGGCAAAGAAGGATGACAAAAATGCGCTACGCTGAGGACCGTGACCCGCCTCTATCAAGTGATGGAACTCGTAAACCTCCATACTGATAAAAACACACCCTAAAACAAAAGTAACCATCAGCCAGACTAAAGCGGCTGAACGCTTCTGATGTTTCGCGTAGATTAGGGCTAACCCAAAGGTGATACTACTCACCAACAGTGCAGCCGTTTCAATAAGAACAAAGTTCAATTCGAAGATATCTTTCCCCGATACGCCACCATCGGTATTCATAAACAGTACTGCATAAGTTGCAAATACAGAGGCAAACAAGATGCAATCCGTCATCAAGTAAAGCCAAAAACCTAATAGCGTATTTCCGCTAGTGTCATGGTGCTCATCTGCTTGTTCAACGTATAAATCTCTTGAGATAGCAGTACTCATATCCGCCCCCTTGCCACTTTATCTAAGTGTGCATTTTCGATGCGAGCTATTTCATCAGGTTGAACGTAGTAATCATGGTCGTTGCTATAAGCTCGGAACAAGAACACTACAAAAGCCCCTAACATACCCGCGATAGCTAACCAAAGAATGTGCCAAATAGCCGCAAAACCAGCAGCGGTAATACCCAAGGCCATCAAAATACCACTGGCCGTATTTTTCGGCATATGGATTGGCTGATAACTCTCATAACGTTGATAAGCTTCCCCTTTCTCTTTCATGTCAGTGAAACAATCGATATCTGACACTTGAGGATCTTTAGCAAAGTTATAGAACTGTGGCGGTGAAGACGTTGACCACTCTAGTGTATGGCCATTCCACGGATCGCCGGTAGTATCAAGATTTTGTTCTCTATCTCTAAAGCTCACATACAGCTGTACGAACTGTAATATGATGCCAACAAAGATGATAAAGGCACCCACTGCTGCCAAATAAATCCAGATGTTCCAATCAGGATTATCAGTGTGATTAATACGACGGGTCATACCTAAAAACCCAAGGACATATAGAGGCATGAATGTGACGTAGAAACCGATCTGCCAGCACCAAAATGCGGCTTTCCCTAAGCGTTCGTTAAGCTTGAAACCCATCGCCTTCGGGAACCAATAAGCAAAACCTGCAAAATAACCGAACACAGCTCCACCTATAATGGTGTTATGGAAATGAGCGATTAAAAATAAGCTGTTATGCAAAACATAGTCCGCACCAGGAAGGGCCAACAATACGCCTGTCATCCCACCAATAGTGAACGTCGTCATAAAACCTAACGTCCACAAAACAGGCACGGTAAACTTCAATCGACCTCGATAGATAGTAAACAACCAGTTAAATAACTTAACTCCGGTTGGCACCGCTATCACCATGGTCATCACCCCGAAAAAGGCGTTGACGTTTGCACTCGACCCCATCGTAAAGAAGTGATGTAACCACACGATAAAGCCTAAAACAGAGATAGCACCACTAGCCCAAACCATTGATTTGTAGCCAAACAATCGTTTAGAGGTAAATGTGGAAATGACCTCAGAAAAAATACCAAAAGCAGGTAATACGAGTATGTAAACTTCAGGATGACCCCAAGCCCAAAAGAGGTTGATGTACATCATGGCGTTGCCGCCACCATCATTAGTAAAGAAGTGGAAACCCATATATCTGTCAAGGGTTAACATGCCAAGTACTGCCGTTAAGATTGGGAAAGAAGCCACGATCAAAATATTGGCCCAAGTACAGGTCCAAGTAAAAATCGGCATCTGCATTAACTTCATGCCCGGCGCACGCATTTTAAGCACCGTCGCGATAAAGTTAACCCCTGTTAACGTCGTGCCTATCCCTGAAATCTGTAATGCCCAGATATAGTAATCGACACCGACCCCGGGGCTAAATGACAGCTCAGACAATGGCGGGTAAGCCACCCAACCCGTTTTAGCGAATTCACCTAATCCCAACGAGATATTAATTAATATCGCGCCGCCAGTGGTAAGCCAAAAACTTAAGTTATTAAGAAACGGAAATGCGACATCTCTAGCACCAATTTGTAATGGCACAACTAAATTCATCAGACCGATCATAAATGGCATTGCCATAAAGATAATCATGATCACGCCGTGAGCCGTGAAGATTTGGTCGTAGTGCTCTGGTGGCAGATAACCTGCCGCGCCATTAACTGCCAGTGCTTGTTGGGTTCGCATCATTATTGCATCTGAGAAGCCACGAACGAGCATCACAAAAGCAAGCACAATATACATAATACCTAAGCGTTTATGATCAACTGAGGTAATCCAGTCATTCCACAATACGCCCCATTTTTTATATTTAGTGATCAACCCGACAAGCATTATGCCTATTATGGCGACAACCGCTAAGGTCACCATAATAATAGGCTCTTGATACGGAACTGATTCTAACGTTAGTTTTCCGAGAAAAGACATGGTTACTCCGTCTCCCCATTGTTAGGGGATGAATGTCCTGAATGGTGTGACATATCCATACCCGCATCCTTATGCATATATTGCATCACGATCTGGTTAAACATGCCTTTACTGACTGTTCCGTAATACTCAACAGGATTATTTTCACTCTCGATAGCGAGTGCTTTGTAGCTTTGGCTATCAAGATTTCTGCTTTGTTGTTTCACTTTTGCGACCCAAGCATCAAAGTCTTCAGCTGTCGCTGTCGCAATAGCCTTAAACTTCATCCCAGTAAATCCAGCGCCGCTATAGTTAGCTGAAATGCCATTGAAGGTTCCGGGTTCATTAGCAATCAAATGCAGTTGAGTCGCCATCCCCGCCATCGAGTAAATCTGGCTGCCGAGTTGCGGAATAAAGAAGGAGTTCATTGCAGTGTCTGAGGTGATTTTAAAATTCACCGGCACATTGGCAGGAAATGCCAACTCATTGACCGAAGCTATCCCCAACTCAGGATATATAAACAACCACTTCCAGTTGAGGGAGACCACCTCAACAGTGATAGGTTTAGCCTCATGTTCTAATGGTTTATAAGGATCTAAATCATGTGTTGACCCCCAGGTGATGACACCAAGAATAATCACAATCACAATCGGTACTAACCAAACAACAATTTCAATGTTTTTTGAATGAGCCCATTTAGGTGCATAAATTTCTTGGTCACGGCCATCACGGTACTTCCAGGCAAAATATAGCGTCATGAAAATCACCGGGATCACCACAATCAACATCAACAGGGTGGCGACAACAATGAGGTGTTTCTCATCAATGCCGATTTGCCCTTTGGGATCGAGCACACCGCCTGCACAGCCGCTCAGCAATATTGCAAATATCGCCAGAGCAGCTTTACTTAAATTTCGAATTAACAAAGGAAGATTCCTCTCACCTTAAGGTTTTATCTCTCTGTAGGCAGGTATTCACTCGCCGCACAGCAGTGGCTAATACACTGATCAAACCATGATTACGCAATATACAGCTGTGCATAAGCGCACTCGAATTAAGTCATTCGAGATTATGATCTAATGGGCGATTAGCTAAATGTTATAAAGAAATAGAAGTCTAAAAAGGAGGAGCGCGGCAACCGTGAGCGTCTTGAGCTAGAGACTGAAGCGAAGGAACTGATAAATCGGATAACAGATGACCTGAGTTTAACTTTTTGGTTAATTTAAAGATGAAGCTAATCAACCGCCAAAATTGTTTGATCACCAGTGGATTAACCAGCAACAAACTAAATAAGCTAACTCCCAAACACTCAACAAAGAAACCATCACTCAGAGCAATTAGTTCACTTACATCAACGTAGCCGCCAGTAGAAACGGTTAGACCATCAGATAAAAATAGCAGAAATAATCCCCCTAAAAACAGGGATAGGTTTGTCTTACCTGCATTAGAAAGCTTTACCGCTGAGGGTAACTTTGCAATCAATTGTTGGTAAGAAGCTAATTTCAAAGAGAGTGTCCAGCCTACTAATACGGTTAATGTTGTGAATGCAAAGCATTCAGAGCTCATCTGTCGCAGGAGAATAACAAGAAGGCACAGCCGAATGAAAGTAACTTAACGCTAAAAATTACCTTTATATTAAATAAACCTTAATTAATACATCATCCACTACAAATAATTACAAAGTTAACAACAAGTAAACCTTTAGCATCTCAAAAAACACCACCACCGTGAACCAACTCACTAACGCGACCAAGCAAAAGTGAGTAACGCCTCACTTATTTTGCAGAAAACGCGGTTATTTGAAATAACGATTAACCTAGATTAAAGATAAAGAAATCGCGAAGTCAGGTGTTTGCTAGTGCTTAAGCTGAATATTGTTTGGTGGGATAGGCTATTTGGAACCTATTCAGTTCAAGCCAGTAAAGCAGACAATGATATCGACATTGGCCTCGGCGAATATCAAGATGCCAAACATAACGCCAAGTTATGGGGATTATTAAGGATGCCATTTCTGTCCAGCAAGTCATTCAAAAGGGAATAACCATTTTTTTAATTATGTGTCTTGCATTGAAAATGCCTGAGAGAGCTCTAAATTAGTCACATTTATGGCGTTGGTATCGTTATTTGGAGATATAACTCAGGTAAGCGCAGGTTCTAGCGAGTGATTTAAACTGTATCGAGGTTTAGTCAGCCTCGCCTAAATTCGATGTTGATACTCAATGGTTTCTTTTCTAGGCATAAAAAAACACCTGCGCTAAGCAGGTGTTCTTATAAAGTAAAGCAACCGAATCAGCTTTGAAGCTCGATTAGTTCTGCTTTTTAACAAATTTAGATTTAAGCATCATAAAGCCTTGGCCATCCACTTTACAGTCGATATCGTGGTCGCCGTTAACAAAGCGTTTAATAACCGCTTTAGTGCCAACTTTAAGCACTAACGATGAACCTTTCACCTTAAGGTCTTTGATTAGTGTCACTTTATCTTCTTCTGCTAATAAGTTTCCTACAGCATCTTTTAAGATAATGACGTCTGGATCAACGATAGTTTCGTTAGGATTCCATTCATGAGCACATTCTGGACAAACGAGTTGTTCACCATCTTCGTATACATAAACTGATTCACATTTTGGGCATGGTGGGAGAGCGCTCATGATATTTTCTCTTTAATAAATAATTTGTTGAATCGTACTTGATGGTCCATTAATGACACAATCACCTATACAACTCGCTTTTCAAAGATACATTATAATCAATATTTCGAATATCATCTAGATTCAACATCAGGTCTTGTGAACAAGCCTCTATTTGCATTCAGCAATTTATGACCACTATCGATGACCACTATCGATGATCACTATCGATGATCACTATCGATGATCACTATCGATATCAAGCTTCATACCCCTTGCTCATTTTACCCATTTCTGCAATTTTTCGTTTCGTTTAGCCTGTAATAACCAGCCAATAACGCTGCTATTGATATATATATATATATATCAAGACCAATTTCAACGTTTCAGAGATGATGAGCACTATTATCTCGACGCTCTGCCAGCGCAAATAGACGTAAAAAATACCTATAAGTAAGCCTTTAAAAGGGGGAAAAGTCGGTCGCCGAAGCGATGAAATAGATGGTTAACATCTGCGTCAAAAATTGATAACCAATACCAATTTTCATTCGTAAGCAGGCAATTATCGCCCCTTAAAAACAGCCAGACTATTCCGTTATTGAGTGCTAAAACCTTGTTTGTTTATAGCGTTCAGCATAAAGGGCCTCGCCTCTTTATTCAGTGTTGCAGTGATTTGTTCTGACCAAGAAACCTGTTTGTTATTACTTGTTCGAGAGCCGTAATACTCTCTAATATGTTGGTCATATAGTGCTAAGGCGTCAAAATCTAATGCCTTATAACTGTCTTGATGCACCACTATCGATTGCGGTAAACGCGGTTTAGACTCTGGTGCTTTAGCAGCATAGCCTAAACACAGTCCAAATAACGGCATCACATGCTTTGGAAGGTTTAACAGCTGTACCACTTTGTCAGGGTTATTACGGATACCACCAATAAAAACGCCGCCTAGGCCAAGTGATTGCGCTGCCAACAATGCGTTTTGCCCCATCAAAGCGGTATCGATTGCTCCGATAAGTGTTTGCTCACAAAAGCCCAGTTGCGCTTGCGGGTTTATCTGCTGATGACGATTAAAATCAGCGCAAAAGACAAAGAACTCTGCCGCGCTAGCAACATAAGGTTGGCCACCAGCGTATTCAACCAACTTCTCTCTCGATGCTTTAGCGGTAACCCGAATAATACTGGTGCATTGAATAAAACTTGAGGTCGATGCTGCGATAGCACAGTTTAAAATCTGTTCCAGTTTATCGGCTTCAATCGCTTGCTCGGTAAAGTGCCGTATAGAGCGGTGTTGTAATATGGTATCTATCGTTGAGTTCATAGTCGCTTCGCTTATCATTACGTTACCACTAGCCTACTGCTCCTTTACGTTATGGGCAATTGAAAATAGGCAGTGACATAGATTCAGCCTGCAACATTTAATCTAAACAATAGAAAATTTTAAAAAACCTTCAGAATCAACCATATTGATAACAACTTTAGCATTAGCTTAACCTACATTAATTGTACTTAATGTTATTGACCCTCTACCGCCATCAAGACTAGTTTGTACTGATACGGCTAACTAATGACTTCGCATTACAGCATCAAGTCGGTGTGAATAGAAATAAAATATAGCTGTTACCTCCCCGAATCAATCGCCTGAAAGATGTACCTTGTACAGGAGAAAACCCTATGAGAAACCTAGATCTATATAGCACCGCATCTATCGACCACTTACTTTGGTCGACCGATGAAGATAAAACGCAGCTAAACTCGCCAGCATTAAGTATTTTTACCGACTTTGATCATTCTCAACCTATGGTCATCGACGCTTCAACAAACGCAATAGATACGTTGGATGTGATGAATAAGACGCATGCATTTATGCGGTTAGTGGTCGACAAAAATAATCAATTCCTCGGCGTGATAACTAAACACGAATTACTGCATCGTAAAATGGTCAAGCTAGCCAACAAGTTTGCTTGCAGTATTGAGGAGTTATTAGTGACCGACATGATGATTGCTAGAGATAAATTGTCGGCACTGGATTACCAGCAACTATCAACGGCAAACGTCAGTGATGTTGTGCGGTCCTTGCAAGAGAATGGCTTACATCACATGCTCGTCATTGACCACCAGCAACATCATATTCGGGGCTTAATCGCAGCAAATGATGTTGCACGCAAGCTTAAAGTACCGATTAATATCGAACTGCCACCTTCGTTTATGCATATTTTTAAAACCGCTATTTAACGATGGTTTCGCACTACCACTATTTTTAAAACCACCTTTAGGTGGTTTTTTTATGTCTGCTAGCTAGCCATCTCTCACTTCTCTTTAACCAATGTCACCAAATGGCAACCATCCGATGTCTGCAGCCCTTATTGTTATCTAGAACCATTAATAGCTGGGTATCGCGTCCTTAAACAGTAGCCAATAGCCGGGATAGAATTATCTTATTTTTTAGATGTATACACTCAATTTTGACACACAAAAAATCATCTTACTCGCTTGACTAACACTCGTCCTCTTACTACGTTTTATGGGGAAATAAAGTATTTGTATAGAGATGGTTTGCTGAATAAATTGATAAGAAACAATAAGGGAAGCGCATGAACAACATTTCAAAAGTATCATTGGTCGCCTTGCTCGTGAGTTCTGCCGCATTTGCAGAAGAGCCTAGCAGCAAAATCATATTCAAAAATGTCCATATATTTAACGGTATAGATGATGAACTGCAGCGAGATCAACATGTTCTTATCGAAGATAACTTCATTACCAAAATATCTTCTGCTCCCATCTCCGCAGCTAATGCCCAAATAATTAATGGTCAAGGGCGTACATTGATGCCGGGTCTCATTGAAGGCCACGGACACCTGCAGATGAACGGCACCTCATTACCCGATATCGAAAATAACCGTAATTGGGAGGAGCTAGCGGTACGTTCAGTGGCACGGGCTCGCTCTGCGTTGATGTCTGGCTTCACTACATGGCGAGATGCTGGAGGTATGGGGGCTGGACTTAAAAAATCGATAGACAGTGGTGAAGTCATAGGCCCACGGATCTACCCTTCCGGCGCGTTTATTGGTCCTACGGGGTCGCATGCTGACTTTAGAAATTTCACCACTCCAAATGAAACCTTTAATGGCCAGCTCTCTGCCGGTGGCCGCTTGGGCATGTCATGCACAGCAGATAGCATCGGCGATATCAAAGCCTGTGCCCGTCAAAACTATATGCAGGGCGCCACCCAAATAAAAGTGATGTCGAGTGGCGGTGTTGCCTCATCTTTTGACCCTTGGCAACTTAATGCATACTCAAAGGAAGAGCTAGAAGCTGCGGTAGAAGTCGCAGACGCCTATGGCTCATATGTGATGTCGCATGCTTACAGTAAAGTGTCCCTATTACGAAACTTAGATGCAGGCGTCAAAACCTTAGAACATGCTTTTATGTTCGACAAAGACGTGTACAAACAAATGAAAGAGAAAGACGCCTTTATGACCACTAATATGACCGCTTTCTCTCCCTATTTAGGCCAAATAGAAGCGATTAGCTCGAACCCTGCTTCAGCGCGCAAAGCAGCAACAGCACAAGCGGCTTTTAAGGACTATTTAGACAATGTAAACAAATACAAACCGCAACTTGGTTTTCACGTAGATTGTGTCGGAGGCGTATTTGCCTGCGAGCAGCAAGCCGATCACTCTATCTATTTAAGTGGTCAGTTTATCGGTAATTACTACACTCTAAAATCGATGACCTCAACAAATGGCAGAATGGTTAAACTCTCTGGCAAAGTATTGGACCCTTACTACAAAGGAAAACTCGGGGTTGTGGAAGTTGGAGCCTACGCAGACCTACTCTTAATCGATGGTAACCCTTTGAAAGACATCACGGTCATTGGTGCTAATGAAAAGTGGTTTGATGCGCCAAAACGTGACGGTATAAAGACGATGCGGGTCATCATGAAAGATGGAAAAATTTATAAGAATACTCTTTAGTCTATTAACTCTTGAGCAGGAGCTTGGCTTAAAGCCCCTGCTCATAGTCCGACAGGAATCTTATTGTGAAGAGTATTCAATACTTATCGAAATTGGTTTTGTTCGCTTTTATCGCTATCAGTTTAAATGTAAAAGCCGCTCAAAACTTAGATTGGCAGCAACTTACCCCAAACATTAATCACCCACTGCCTCATTTACCCGATTTGACACAGGAACAAATTGAGCTGTTAAAAAGCTACCTCTATTATCAACGTAAAACGAAACAGGCAGCGCTCACCCCTAATGAGTTACATCGTGTTACCCAGATTAAAACGGCTTTAATCGACCACAACATAGATATTGAACACGTATTGGCCGCCAGAGAAGAGTACATGCAGCAAGCCCAACACAACGCTGAGGCAACACAAACGGTATTCAACACAGAGAAAGTACGATTATCGGGATTCTTAGTTCCCTTAACATTTAACGGAATGCTGGCCACCGAGTTTTTGTTAGTCCCTAAGGCTATTAGCTGTGTACACACCCCGCCGCCAGTCAGAAATCAAGTCGTCGTCGTAAAGGCGAATGCGTTGTTCTCTCTCGATAGCCTTTATACCCCAGTGTGGGTCGAAGGCACTATGATGACGCACCATAAAGAGCACACGGTTAGATTATCAGACGGTATTGCCCAAATATCTTCCAGCTATGAACTCACAAACGCGTCAATTCAAAAATATTATCGAACACAAGCGGACTAATATTAAGGACACCATGGATAAAAGTACTCTGCATACCATTTTATCGATCCCGCTGTGTTTAAGCCCTTTGCCATTATTCGCAGGTACCGATTTTTCTGGTCCTAATTCAGTGAATAACACCCTTAAAGCCAATAAAACGGAGAGTCAGCAAACATGGAGAGAAACGCTCGCAGCTAAACACAAAATAACATTGGGACTCGACTATCAAATGATAGGGCTAAAGGGCACGGGGACTTTGCCAGAAACTGATGATTCCGCGGCGTCAGGAGTCTTTAGGTTCTACGGGGCGTGGGAACTGGTTAGTGACGAGTCTGGCAATACTGGAGAGCTCGTCTGGAAAGTTGAGCATCGTCATAGTTATACCGATATTCCCCCAAAAGGGTTAGGGTTTTTAGGCGATGGTTCGTTCAATGGTGGGCTCGGTTACGCTGGCGTCATTGCCCCAGCCTATAGCGACCAAGGGAGTCGGTTAACCAATCTTTACTGGAAGCAAAAATTCAATCAAGGTAACACCGCCCTGATGGTGGGCTTTTTAGACACGACTGATTACCTTGACAGCTACGCTCTTGCCAGCCCCTGGACAGGATTCACCAATTTAGTCTTTAGCACGGGCTCGGCGGCTACGGGTCTTCCAGACGACGGGATCTTAGGGGTTGCGGTTGGACACATGCTTAACGACAACTTTTACCTCATTGCTGGGCTTGCTGACGCTAAAGGCGATTCAAGCAATCCTTTCGAAGGCGTTGAAACTCTATTTAACGACCACAAATTATTTACCTCGTTGGAGATTGGTTGGACAAAATCTCAAGATAATATTTACACTGATAATGTTCATGTTACGGCTTGGCAGTTAGATGGCAATACTCAAAATACTAGCTTGAGTAATCCCGATATATCCAGAGGGTTAAGCTTTTCCGCTAGCTATTTTATTACGTCTCAGATTATGCCCTTTATTAGAGGTGGTTTCTCAGATGGTCCCGCTGCGTTATACACTAAATCAATGACGATAGGGCTCGGTTATTTTGGATTATTAGCAGACAACAACACCCTTGGATTAGCAGTCAATGCCGGTGAAGTTAACGAGGACTCAGGTGCATTTGGTCAGAGTAACTTTGATACGCAGTATACATCTGAGCTTTACTTCAACATTGCATTAAGTAAAAGAATACACCTCACTCCCAATCTGCAGTACATTAAAAACCCAGCGTTAAATAGCTATTCTGACAGCAACTGGGTATTTGGCTTAAGAGCCAGAATGGCTTTATAAATGACATTACCATCAGCATTAATTGAAGTTGATTAATTAACCCCGGTAGCGCCAATACGACAATAATAGAATCAGTTGGCCAACCGATATCACTGAAGGATTGTAGATATGAGTAAAGTAACGCCCATCGTTCCTTTGATTAAATCTCAATATGCGATCGCTTTCGTCGACATACTCAAACAGATAGATAATGATATCTATCCCACCATCGCCAAAGCCCAACTTCCAGAAAACATCCTCGCGCCTGATCACGACTATGTACCGCAACTGCCTTTGATTAATCTACTGCGTATTATCGGTGAAAAGGCAGGACCGGATAAATACGGCCAACTCATATGGCAAGTATGCCGACAAGTACTCATTCCTAGTTATGTTGAAAAACTCAAGCACGCTAAAACTCTTGAGCAGGCTATCGAAGAGTTCGCGGTATTCTTTAATCAAGAATCAACTCACTCAACGGTCAAGTTGCGTCACTTAGTCGGTCGGCATTGGTTCATTAGAGAGCATAACTTTAATAAGGAAAAGCTGTTGGATTTCAGAGAGCAGTTCATCCTAACCTTTATGATTGAACTCATTCGTCACTTAACCACACGAGAGTGGTCTCCAGCCGAGATAGTGTTAACTTCTGATAATGCTGGTGAACTAAAAAAGTCATTACTCGTTGAAGATTCGATTTTTTATGTCAATCGCAGTGTTATTGCTATCTCTTTAACCTCAGCAGAACTCGCACAGCCGATATCGCTAAAATTAGGCTGGCATGAAGCTAAACCCAGTGAGCCACGCAGGCCAACTCAGTTTGTTGACTCATTAAAGCAAGCGCTCAAACCTTATTTAGGTTTAGGTAGGCTCTCCATTGAGTCTGCCGCAGACATATTGGGCATGAACGTCAGAACACTTCAGCGCCGTTTAAAAGCAGAAAAAGCCAGTTACTCAAACATCGTCGAGAACGTGTTGTTCACTCAGGCCTGTGAAATGATGACCGATGGCAATATCCCGATTTCCCGCATAGCCTCTTCACTTGGTTACTCAGATCTAGCCCATTTTTCTCGAGCCTTTAAGCGGATCACAGGCCTGTCCCCCCGTGCTTATCGTAAGCAATTCCAGTAACTCATTTAAGTCACTTATATAAATAGCTCACATGAATAAGGCGCTTCGTCGCGAGTGCCAATAGCCCGGCGGTTATGAGCGTAAGTTGACGGTAATAATTGCAATGATTGTCGTTTTAGCGCTATGCTGCAAGCGTTATCTTTAACGTAGAACTTCGCCTGAAATCATGCATTGAATATAACGGGAACCTGCAATTGAAGCCTCTACTTACTTATAAATCACTGATTTCAGTCGGCTGCGCCGCTGTGCTTGCAAGCGCTCCTTTATCCTCTTTAGCATCTCAATGGCATATTGGTTTAGATAACGATGTTGTGATTGGCGATGACGGGGATTACTCCAACGGTATTGCCATTAGCTGGCAAGCAACGCCTCAAAATGACTTCTCTAACGCATCTTGGCCTTTTAACTGGCAGAGCCTGTTACTTTTTCCACAACAGAGTAATACTAGTCAGTGGGGCGCAAACCTATATCAACGCATGTGGACGCCCATAGAGATAAAACATGACTTTGAGCAACCTTTTGACCGCCCTTATGCCGGGCTGTTAGAGATTGAGAGTTTCAGCGGAGTCTATGGCGATGATTTAGCACAAAAGAACTGGTTTGCAGTCGGTGTTATGGGCCCAGGCTCCGGCGCAGAAGCGACTCAGGAGTGGGTGCATAAGCTAACCTCATCTACCGCGCCACAGGGCTGGCAGTATCAAATCGAAACTGAGATGACGTTTCAGTTTGCCTATGAAGCAGACATACTATTGCTACGGCAGCAGGCTTTTAAAGACAGCCAATGGGAACTTAGTGGTCACAGTTATACCCAATTAGGTAATTTCCGTACCGAATCAAATGTAGGCTTAACCTTGCGCTGGGGAGATGACTTGAACCAGTCTTTCGGGCAGATCAGCAGCCATGCTGGACACTATGGTCAATACAGTGTTTCAGCCAGAGAAGGCGGCAGCTGGACCGTTTTTGCGAGAGCACAAGCGGGTTACCGTCTGAACGACTTAAGTATCGAAGGCGATCTGCCTTATGACTCCTATATTCAAATGAAACATCAACAAGCGAGCGCGAGCACCGGAGTTATCTGGGCCTTTCCCGGCTGGTCAGTTAGCTGGAGTTTTGATTTGTATAGCAAGGAATATGAATCAGATCCACAAGACTGGCATGGTTACGGCGTGATCAGTTATAGCTGGCTGATGTGATGATGTGATGATGTGACGGTATAGCGCCTATATAAAGTGGCCAGGTTAATCCAGCCACTTTCGACAATCACCTATCACAACTTAACACTGTTAATTATTTATCGGCCTCAACCCAGTGCAACACATCCTTAATGACTGACCAACGGGGTGTTTTGGGTTTAGCGTTTTCACCCAGAATCCAATAGTTGTAGAGAGTATCGACATAACCCGAAGATTTTTGGATCTCAAGCCAACTATTGAGGAATGTTTGCAGCGAAGCATTGTCCCTTGCAACCGCGTACGATGCGGGGAATGACTTAATCTCTTCTCGATTATAAAGCGTGGTGTATTCTGGGTACAAAATAGTCCAGGTCTTACCCGCTTCAAGGCTGATCATTAACCCATCCCATGTTTTGCCATCATCTTCAAAGAACAAACGGTCAGATTGAATCGTTTCAAACTCAAAGTTGGGAAACTTCTCTTCAAGCTGAGGGATAATCGAATAGCTGCCTACCGACGCTATTTTAATCGTGCCCGCCTGGCGCAACATTTTATCGGTTTTGAATTCATCGGCTCGATGATCTTTCACCACAAATGAGTAATGAAGATTTAGCACTGGAGTGGTAAATCCGACAAACTCTATCCGCTTCGTGGTCATTTGCAGCCCTGAAATGGCAATATCAAACTGTCCTTTATTGATGGCGCTCAAAACATTACCAAAGGTATAAGGCACAAACGCAATTTTGACTTCCATTTCTGCTGCCAGCTTTTTCATTAGCTCCACATCAAAACCGACGAGCTGATCTTGCGCATTATAAAAAGAGAATGGGACTTGGATGGGGTTATATCCGACTCTTAATATGCCACTTTCTCTTATCGCTTCTAAGTTTCTTGGACCCGTTGCTTGCGCCAATTCGTCCCATCTAAAGGAGGTGACCTGATCGGGAACCTTCTCTGCAGCGCTCATCTGCGCCACCACTTCATCCATGTTGTATTCGGTATTAACAATACTACTGAGTAGCCAGCTAGACGCTAATAAGCTGACGCCGAATACCACCGGTGTTAATGCGCTATACATAATCAATCTCGCCATGCTGACTTTTGCGATGCCGACCAGCATCGCGGTGCCACCTACGGCAAGAATGAATATATTCATCGCCGCTAGCAATGAGGTAAAGCGGCTAGTAAATAAGCTCGACACCATATAAAGCTGAAATAGATCCGATGACAATTCAAGCGAATCGAGCAGCATTGGAATGGTTAAATATACGCTACCAAATAGACTAATTAGGCCATTTATCGACATAGGCACATAAGTTAAAAAATCAATATCTTCACCTGAAAACCAAGCGGCAAACAGCACAAAAACAATGGTCAATAACTTACCCAGATTAGGAAAACTAAAGACCACAGGAATAATGATATTGGCATAGTCATCTGTTTGTTGATTACCAATATTATACTTATGAAATAATTCCTTAGTTCGCTGAATAAGCAGTGGGATAACAATAAAAATATTACCTGCAGCGAAAGCGGTAATCATGGCGTCTTTGGCAATGCCAGTAATGTCTCGGTACGAGAAAGGAGTAATCGTGGCCAAAATCGCGGGCAATACCCAATAGGTTAAAATTATTGTCATCACCACATGAGCCACAAAATACACTTGCAGCTTTTGAAACTCCTCAAAGTCCATCGTTCCTGCTGTGGCAGCAGTCATAGCAAAAATACCAATCGGCATCAGTTTTACAATACTTTGAGTGACCTTATTAAATGCCTCACCAAGTAATTGCATTGGTCTCATCAAGGAATCTTTCTTGTCTATTGAGATAAGTGCAATACCGGTTGCAACACAGAACAATACAATCGCGGGGATATAACTATTAGACAGCGAGAAAAACGGATTTGAGGGAATATAGATATCTAATAGATTAATCGAATTTGGATCTTCTAGCGCTGTTAAACTGAAGAACTCACCTGCTTGCCAGTCAGGAAAAGTGTATTTTATCAGGTACATTGTTAGCAAACCAAACAACCAGATCACCAACATCAGCTTACCCACTTTAACCCCCAGCGACTTTGCTTGGACCATGGTTAAACTGCCTAAACTGGAGATAAGTGAAACGATGATATAGGGGATAATCGTCATTTGAAGCAGTTTGATAAACGCATCGCCAATCACAGACATCCACGCAAGCATCTCACCAAAGAACAGCCCTGCAGCAATCCCGGCCGCAAATGACAGTAAAACCAATGTCGACATGCTCATCTTTTTTTTTGGTTTTTCTATCACCGATATTGCAAGATCGCTATCATCCTGTCTGTCGGCAACCGTTGTTTTATCGACCATCAGCCTGTCCTTTTTATTTGATGCTTACTTGAAGAGGTACAATGTCATCTTCAGCAATTGCGTCGTAATAGCATTCCACGTATTGACCAATTTTTTGTGCAGGGCTAAATAATGCTCTTGCTCGGCTGCGACCGGCTTGCCCCATCTGTTGCTGCTTATCAGGGTCGCTCAAGATCCCTTCCATTGCTTTCGCCATCCCTAATGCATCATCTGGATCAAACATAAAGCCGCTGACGCCTTCCTCCACAACTTCCGGGACCCCATCAACATTACTACTGACGGTCGGTACTCCACAGGCCATGGCTTCAAGTAATACCATGCTAAATGACTCTCTATAGCTTGGTTGGATCATGCAATCAGCATTGGGGAGAAATGACTCCACATGCGTAACTGATCCCATGAAGGTGACGTGCTGCAAAATATCGAGTTTTTCACACTGCTCTTTAATCTTATCGATATAAGGCCCGCTTCCTAGTAGGACTAAACGAGCATTCACCTTTCTAAGCAGCAGGTAAAATGCCCTAACGACCGTATCGGTATTTTTAAGCGCTCTAAAATTAGAGACATGCATCACCACTTTTTCGTCATCCATTGCCATTTGTCGGCGAATATTAATGTCGGCACTTGTTGGAGTGAAAACCGTTAGATCAATGAAGTTATGGATCACTTCTATTGTTTTGTCTTTTTCAAAATGGCTATAAATATAGTTTCGTTGATAAGCTGACACCGTGGTCACTTTAGTGCTTTTATGAATACTAAATTTATTCAACGGGTAAAGTGGTTTGTCTTGACCAACAATGGTGACATCTGTGCCGTGAATGGTGGTGACGGTAGAAAATTTGTGGGTGCTTATCTCACAGGCGAGATACGCACACAACGAATGCGGGATTGAGTAGTGAGCATGAACAACATCCAGTTGATATTGCTCTGCAACTTCGACTATTTTTGCAGTTAAAGCAAAGGTATATAAAGGATCAGAGAAAAGTGGATAATTAATAGCTTCGACAGAATGAAAAAACAGTCGTTGAGAATCTTCAATCAGCTTGAATGGTCTGACACTGGAAATAAAATGAACTTCATGCCCAAGCTTTGCCAAGCCAAGACCCAATTCCGTTGCAACTAAACCTGAGCCACCGATGCTGGGGTGGCACACAATCCCTATGCGCAGTTTCGACATAAATTTACTACCACCTAAACAATAGTTAATAAAATGTTACGTACCGATAAAACTTAGCATTGATATAGAGTTAAGCCAAGTAGTATGAAAAATATACGCCCTCTCTTCGACCATTATTCACATGGATCTGTAGATATTAGCCCCTTTTATCCCATTCGTACCCGTCATCTCGATTTGCAAAATGCGAATAATGCTTCTTAAAATAAAGCCGTAAACATATAAACACCTGATAAATAGTGACTTTAATTATTGGCACGGCTTATGCTCTATTCAATTTACTTTGATAACGTTACAGCGAGAGAAGCATTATGAAAATATCCAAATCTATTTCATTTAGCTGCAGTTCACCTTTAATTTTGAGCCTTCTTATATCAGCGAATGTTAATGCGTCTGAGCCATTTAGCGCTTGTCCAACAGAAGCGTTTGTCATTCAAAAACAATCAAGTACTCCAAAAAGCTACGGCGTAAACTTAGCCACAGGTAGCTATGTTGTATTGTCCAGCGATATGGGAACAGGTAACGGCTACAACGGTGTCGGTTTTAACTATCATGATAACTATCTTTACGGTTGGGATTACTCAAACGCGACACTAGGCCGAGCTGGCGATGATTATCAAATTGCAGCTCTTAATGTTATTAAAGATGCATCCGCCGCAGCGGCAGGTAACTTCTATGTAGGTGACGTTGCGGTGACTGAAAACATTTGGTATGGCTACCGTAAAGGTAAAGGGATGTTTAAAATCCCGCTCGATAACCCTGCCAGTTACAACATGACCATCATTCCCGGCAGTAAGAATTTTGCCACTTATAATATTACCGATTTAGCCTTTCACCCTACTGATGGCTACGCCTACAGTATTAGCAACGGCTCTACGGGTAAGCTACTTCGCATCGATACTACCACCGCAGAAGCGACCGATTTAGGCCCGGTCATCACCTCCAATTCAGGTAACTTTATATTTGGCGCACAATTTTTTGATCCTGATGGCAACTTATATGTCAGTAATAACAGCAACGGTAATATCTACAAAGTTAACGTAGAAGATGTATCTCCTAGCGCTGTGCTGTTTGCTTATGGACCCGCCTCTTCAAGTAATGATGGTGCACGATGTGCGTTAGCCGAAGTTACCGTTGGCGAGTCAGTCGATTTTGGGGATGCACCTGATTCATACGGGACACTGCTGGCATCAAACGGAGCCCGACACGCAATGACAGACAGCTTATACCTCGGTGCCTCAGTGGATAATGAGTCCGACGGATATGTCTCTCCTTTATCAGACGATGCTAGCGACAGCTCTGATGATGAGGACGGCGTTTCAATGCCAACAGGTTTCGAACTTGGTGAAAGTGCCATTTTATTGGTTACAGCAAAAGGTGGAGACGGTTACCTCAACGCTTGGTTTGACTGGAACCAAAATGGCGCTTTTGATTTGGAAGAACAGATCATTTTGGGCGAACCGCTCGATAACGGTATTAATACTATCAGTATTGAAGTACCCACTTGGGCTAAAGAGGGACCCACTTGGGCACGTTTTCGTTTAAGTACCCAGCAAGATATCACTGCAACAGGCGGAGTCGGAGATGGCGAGGTTGAAGACTACGCCGTTACTCTCACTGAAACAGGAGTGACCATCAACTACTACCCTTCATCGTCAACTTATACCACCCTCGCTTATGAGGATCTGTACCCAGATCAAGGTGACTTCGATATGAATGACGTAGTGGTACAGCTACGTATTATTGAATATGTTAAAGACAATAAAGTGAGACGTATCGGCTTCAAAGCGCAACTGGCTGCAATGGGAGCCGCTTACCACAATGGATTTGGTGTGCATCTACCTGGCGTTAGCCGCAATAAAATTAAAGAGTCTTTAATTAATTGGACTATTGATGACATTGCACAAGATAGTTCGCCATTAGAGACCGGGCAAACCAACGCAGTCTTTATCTTCACTCAAGATTTGTCTGATTACGTCACGCTTGAACAAGGCTGTGAATTTCTACGCACCGAAACAGGCTGTGAGAGTGCCTTTAGAACCACATGGTCACTTGATATCCCATTTGACAGCCCAGTGTCTGAGAGTGTCATTCCAGCATTCCCTTATGACCCATTTATCTTTGCCACGCCAAATACCGATCATGGATCTGCGGCTAAAAATGCAGTGGGAGCAAACCCTGGTCGTCAACTGGAGGTTCATCTGAAAAACCAAGCGCCTACAGATAAGTTCTCCAGCAATTACTTTGGTTACAGAGAAGATGCTTCCAACCCTAGCGCTGGCCAATACTTCCAGAATGAAAATGGCATGGCTTGGGCAATTGAAATTCCAGTCACCTGGAAGCACCCAAAAGAAAATCAACGCTTAGACAACGCTTATACCGAGTTTGTTGATTTTGCCGCCGACAACACAGGTACCACCAATCCAACTTGGTATGAAAATGCTAATCAAGCACTGATCTTTAACGATTAATGGAGAATGTCATGAAAACTCAACTTATAAAATTTATCTCAGTGCCAAGCAGCCTAGTCGCGTTCTCATTTGTTGCTCTTACTGCATGCGGTGGCGGCGGTGATGGTGATAGCCCAACACCGGCACCTGTGGCTGTGACGCCAACACCAATAACAACAACTCCACCAGTGACACCAGATCCAGAGCCAACACCGGATCCCACATCACTCGATGACTTAATCGTCGACGCAGACAACGTAATGCAGGCTGCATATATGCTAACTATCAACGTCGATAAAAGTAATCAAAGTCGTGGCTACTTCTCACTCTGTGATGATTATCAGAATCAAGCAGGAAGCTATACAGTTAACTTCGACTCCTGCCTATTTAGAGGCCCACTGAGCGACGGTAAGATCAGTAAACAGCTAAAGATTGCTAATCATGAGAGTCAATTAATTGCAGTTATCTGGTTCTATGAAGGTCAAAATCCACAATATCAGGAGTGGAGTTATATGACCGATAACGATGAGCAAGTACTCACCATGAACTAACATTTCCGGGTAACAGCCACCTTTACAGCGATGTGCAACGACATGCATCGCTGTAATTGTTTGCCTTAGGTTATCTCAACAAGCTGAACTCGATTTTATATTACAACCCCGAACATTAGGCAATGCTAAAGCGCTAGTTTCACATTATTAATCTCGAGTTCAAATTTACAACAATGACAAAGCTTAAATTTGACTCATATCGCTGCTCATTGAGTCATCCAAATGGACGGCATCAACGTATTGCTAATAAAGCCTTCAGCATGAGATTTTTATGCCAAGATTAATACCTAGCTTATTCAGCTATATTAAGATGGATTTAAGCGTCAAAAAAAAACGATACTCTGCAGCTAATATTGCATTACTAATAGGCAGTCTAACCATGAGTTTAATCAGTTACGCCAAGCCACTCGTCCTAGAGACCGCTGATAAATGGAACATCATTAATGATTCTGTTATGGGAGGGATATCGACAAGCTCAATCATTAATGATGGTGATATAGCCACCTTTAGTGGTGATTTATCGCTAGAGCGTAATGGTGGATTTGCCTCTACACGAGCGAGTTTATCGAGTCCGTTGCCGCCAAAAGTAGAACAGATAAAAATACGAGTAAAAGGTGATGGTAGAGAGTATCAGCTACGACTTCGTACTGATAATAAATGGGATTCTATCGCTTACACACGTCCCTTTAAAACAGAAAAAAACCAATGGCTAGCATTTAGCTTTCACGCAAAAGAGTTTGTAGCGGTGTTTAGAGGACGAACGGTTAGTGCTCCGAACCTAAGACTGGACAATATTAAGCAGGTAGGCTTTTTACTCGCTGATAAACAGCCCGGTGAATTTTCGCTTTCATTTAAAGCTCTTGAAGTGGAATAAGCCATCTCTTTAAAGCAAAAATGCCAGGTTGTTAACCTGGCATTTTCATGTTGAACCCGCTTACTTTTCTTTCTCAATGAAATCATCAGAAAAGTCTGTTTCCCAATATTTATAACCTTGAACCGTCGCCTGCGCTGCAGCGCCCATTAAGTTAACTTGGTAGGTTTTGACTCCTGAGATATCGACAGATTGATTTGCCGATGCTTGATCGCCACTTTCGTCATACTTAGCACTGGCTTCAGCCTGTGCTTGGCCTTCATAACCGGACTCTTTATAACGTGTCAAAGGCTCCTTATTCATGAAAGCTTGAACGAATGCGAGTTGCTTCCAACCAATGCCCGCGCCAACGCCACCGGTTGCAAATCGATAATAGGAGTTTTTGCTTCCCTCATGCAAAACGCAAACGCCACCACCAGTAGACAGTGCAAATAGATAAGTATTACTTCCAGTACAAACAACATAACCCACTGACTCAGCGACTGCTGACTTGGCTTCTGGATGCTTCTTATAGATCTCTTGTAATGCCGCTTGAGTCTCTTCACGAGCATTCATCTTTTTATCATCGGGAGTGTTTCCCGTTGCGCAACCTACAAGTACCGCTGGAACTAGAATTGCCGCAAGCTTAAGTTTATTCAGTTGGAACATAGTTTTATCCTTTTGGTAAAACAAAAGAGCGTACAAACCCGCACGCACATAAAAAGTGACATCAGCTAAAAACTTGAATTCAGGTATATAAGCTATAGCACAAGAATCAAGCTATTGATTCGACTATATATCACTATCTTGCTTAACCGATGTTGAATCACTTTAATTAACATCTTAAGCGCAACTGCATTTGTAACCTTACAACTCAGTAATGCTGTTGGTTGTGGCGCTATATAGCAAATTTGATGGGATGTTTAAAAATAAGCACACCCTCACTAAAAATACACTTTTATTAATTAGAGCGACTTTTATAAACAGAGCCTATTTTGTCGTCAATTTACTATCGTAACTCTCAGTATTTAACAAGCATTCCCCATAACGACTGATCGCTTAAGTGATGATTGCTAGCCAGCAAGCTGAGATACCCAAGTGGATAGTGACCCCTAATCTTTAAAGGATTCCATAATCTCTGTCATTTCTTCAATATGCTCGATAAATAATGGCACTAATTGTGGATCGAAATGCTCACCGGCTTCTTGCTGCAGTAACGATACCGCATCTTCTACTGTCCATGCTCGCTTATAAGGTCGCTCGCTAGTAAGGGCATCAAACACATCAGCAATCGCAACAATACGGCCTATACGAGGAATATCCTCCCCTTTTAATCCATTGGGATAACCTGCACCGTTCCATTTTTCATGATGGCTAATGGCTACTATTTTGGCCATTTGTAACAGTTCGGATTCATTATCTCCGATGATCTCAGCCCCAATTTGAGCATGCTTTTTCATCTCAATAAACTCTTCAGCCGTCAGTTTGCCAGGCTTACGCAATATCGCATCATTGATGCCTATTTTACCAATATCGTGCATCGGCGCCGCTGCCATTAACATATCAGCATCAGCTTCACACATACCTGCGGCTTTAGCCAATATATGGGTGTAATGACTCATTCGAATGACGTGCATACCTGTTTCATTATCTTTGTATTCAGCTGCACGCCCTAGCTTTTGAATGACTTTTAATTGTGTATCGGCAAGCTCCGCAGTCTTTTGTTTAACCTTAATGGCTAACTCTCTACTTTGGTTAAAAAGCGCTAACTGAGTACGTACTCTTTGCATCACTATCGGCGGGTTAAATGGCTTAGTGATGTAATCAACAGCGCCCAGTTCCAGCCCTCTTAATTCATCCTCAGCGGTGATTTTTGCGGTGACAAAAATGATAGGGATATGGCGGGTGGTATGATCGTTTTTAAGGCGTCTGCAAACCTCAAAACCATCAATACCTGGCATCATAATATCGAGTAAGATTAAATCCAAAGGTGACTTATTAGCGATTTTAAGCGCTATTTCGCCACTTTTAGCCACTTTTACATGATAATCATCTTTTAACATACCGGCTAAAACATCAATGTTAGCCGGTGTATCATCGACGACGAGTAAGGTTTGTAGTTCCATCACATCCTTCCTATATCGTTAAAAACCTAAGAGCTCAGCTCATCTTGTTAGCAACAAGAGTTTGCATCTGTACTGCCACTTTTAATGCCTCATCAAACTCATAATCATCTAACTGTTTTTCTAATTTCTTAAACAAACTTAATAGCGGCTTAGACGCCAAAATTGAACGTTGTTCAGCGATAAGTTCTGTTGCAGCCATATCAAAATCGTTAAGCATAACGATGAGTTGAGTCAGTACCTCTGCCGCTTTTTCAGCATCAAACTGAGTATCAATATCAGCCACTACCAACTCCGCTAATTGCACTGTTATTTCGCTACAGACTAGCGCAAGTTCCTCCACTAATAATGGATAAGTTTCGCTAGCGGTAATATCAGATGCTTTATCTTGTGCATGCTCTGAATCTTGCTCCAAGCGCTCAGCAAATTGAGTTAACTTTAGCGCACCAATCGCCCCCGATACGCTTTTTAATGTATGAATAAGTCTCGCAGTGGTCACTGGGTCATTAGCAGATAAACTAGCATTAACCTGTGCTGTAAAATCCTGTTGCCCGCTAACAAATTTATACAACAGCTTTTTGTATAGACTGCTTTTTCCCTGAGTACGACTTAAACCGAGCTGAGTATCGATATGTTTAAACAGACTAAAATCCATATCGTTATGCGCTTCATTTTGAACATGTTCGTGTAACGAAGCGGGGTTTTTAGGCGTAACCCATTTCGCAATGGTAACAAACAACTCATCGACATTAAGTGGCTTGGGAATGTGATCATTCATACCTGCATCGAGCGCTTTTTCTCTGTCACCTGCCATCGCATTCGCCGTCATGGCCAGCACAGGTAAATGTTCAAACTGCGCTTGTGCACGAATATGTCGAGTGGCAGTATACCCATCCATTATTGGCATTTGGCAGTCCATTAACACGCCATCAAACTCCTCTTTCGCGAGGCAATCGAGCGCTTCTTGGCCGTCGTTTGCCAGGACAGAGGTAATACCATTACTGGTTAGCAACTCAACAATCAATTCCTGATTTAAGTCGTTATCTTCAGCAACCAATAACTTGGCTCCAGCGAGTTGAATCAAGGCGGTATCCACCCGAGTTTGCCTCTGACTTAAGCGAGTCTGTTTTCGCGGCGCAAAACCTAAAGCGGGTAATAGTGCATCCCATAGCGTTGACTGCGTTACAGGCTTAGTCAGCACTGCGTCAATCGTCACATTTGCAGCATCAAGCAATAACTCCTCTTTACCGTAGGCTGTCACCATCACCACATGGGGCGTTATCGACGCTGGAAGCTGCTCAATAAATCGAGCAACTTCAATGCCATCAAGCTTGGGCATTTTCCAATCAAGCAATGCAAGTTGGTAAGGTGACGCTTCACTCGCCTTAAGCATTTCAACGGCTTCCATACCATCTTTAGCGTAATCAACTTGCACTTTTAATGTTGACAGCATCGCTAATAAAATCTCTCGAGAACTGGCATTATCTTCGACGAGTAACACTCGAACATCTTCCAAATCCCCTTGATAAATCGGCGCGGTGTCATGATGTTCAACAATTGGGAATACACATTCAAAATAGAAACGACTGCCGACATTTAACTCGCTGGAAACGCCAATTTCACCTCCCATCAAATCTGCTAGGTTTTTACATATCGCAAGCCCTAATCCAGTACCACCATATTTTCTGGTGGTTGACGCATCAGCTTGTGAAAATGGTTTAAAAAGATCCTGTTGTTGCTCAAGCGTCATGCCAATACCACTGTCAGTGACAGTGAATTTAAGGGTGATCTCATCATCTGTCAGTGATTCAGTATTGACCGCAAGAATGACGCTACCGTGTTCAGTGAACTTAACGGCATTATTCGCGAGATTGGTCAGTATCTGCGCTAACCGGAGCGGGTCTCCTTTCAACATTGCCGGGATAGTCGGGTCAATATCAAATAGTAGCTCTAACTCTTTTTCGGCCACTTTAATCCCGATCAAATTAATAATGTCATCGAGCACATCTTCTAGTCTGAAATTAATCGTTTCAAGGTCGAGTTTGCCCGCTTCAATTTTAGAGAAATCGAGAATATCGTTAATGATCCCCAGCAGTGATTGGGCTGAGCGATGTGATTTATCAATATAGTTGTACTGTTGACGCGTCAACTCCGTTTTTAAAGCAAGATGTGTCATACCAATAATCGCATTCATAGGAGTACGAATTTCATGGCTCATATTGGCCAAAAAATCTCCCTTCGCCCGGTTGGCATCATCCGCTTTTTCAATAGCCGCGGCTAACTCCCTCTGCAGCTCTTTCGACTCATTAATATTAAGATGCACGCCACTAATTCGGCCAGCATGTCCATCTTCGGTATAGTGATGAACTTGGCCAATACTCATTATCCAATCATAGCCGCCATCTTTTCTGCGCATTCTAAATTCACGCTTAAAGATTTGTGAGTTTGACTGGGAGTGTGTGCTTAAATGATCGAGGACTAGCACCCTATCATCAGCGTGTATTAACTGCAGCCATGTCTGCTCACCATTCATCAACGCTGACCATTGGTCGTCATCAATACAAAGATCCTGCACATCGTAACCAAGCATATTGGCGTACATACGATTAATAACCACTTTGTTGTCTTTCGGGTAATAGTCCCACATCCCCATTCGGGCACTTTCCGCTGCCACCGTGAGCTTGTCTTCAGATAGATGTAATCTATTTTCAGCCAGTTTTTGCTCGGTAATATCAAAAATAGTGCCATCAAAATAACAAGTGTTATTTAAGGTATCTTGGACGAATTGGGCTTTAATCTGGAGGAAGCGAAGCTCATCAGATGCCGTAAGGATACGCACATCTTGAGTGACAAAACTGTGTGTTTTATATGCTTTACCTAGCACATCCCTAAGCTGAAGCATATCTTCTTTTACAACCATGTCAGCAAAGCTTAACCGCGGGTTTTCGCCGAGGAAATCACTATCTTGGTAGCCCGTAACGACTTCAACATTTGGACTTAAGTACTCCAGTTTGTACTCGATACTGTCGGCGACATTAATTTTATAGCGGTATACCACCCCTTGAATATTTTCCAGTAACACCTGATATTGCTGCTGATTTTCTAACATTGCTAAGCGAACATTCTCCTGCTCGCTAATATCCAATAATGAGAAACGAACCTCTGTCACTTTCCTTTCACTATCAAAAGCAAGATCGGTTGATATTGAAACGAACATTACTTTTTCGTTAACATCGACCAGTTGCACACGGGCATCTTGGGTCTTAACACCCTTTAATGCTTGCTGATAAACATCATCAATTAGACGATTTTCTTCTGTTGCAATATCGCGCCACTTTAGGCGACTAAATTCTTCTCTTTCAACGCCTGCCAATAGAGAGAATTGCCGATTATGTTTTATAAAACGGCCGCTAGGACTCACAGAGGCATAAGCCACCACCGAGTTTTCATAAAGATCCCATAAGGCCTTCTCTCTATCTTTTAACTCTTTGGTTCTGAGATTAATTTCGCGCTCAAGGTTTTCATTATCAACCTGTAACCTGTCATGCACCAATCGACCTATCTTTACCCCACCAAATGACAGCAACACACACAGCAGCACAATGGCCGACATAATCCCAATGATGATGTTTTTAAAGAAGACATAGTTACTTGCAGCCTCTTGCAAATCCATTTCGGTAATAACACCAAAACCATAACGACTATCCCAATGCCAAGCGCCAATAACCTCTTTACCACGGTAATCTCGATAGCCTTTGTAGTTGTGACCATCCATACGAATACTTAGCTGATTAGCGCTATAAGTTAAGGGTTTATCATTATGTTCAGCGCTTGCTGGTGCCTCAGGCGTGAGTGTTTTTCCGGGATTGGTCACTCTAAGGTTTAATACGGACATCTGCCCAGGTTGCACCAAACCAAGCGATTGAAGTTCTTTTTCAAAACGGCTATGAGATAATATGTAGCCTTCTTGCGACACAAAATAGGACTCGCCGGTTTTGCCAACCCCTGCACTTTCAGCTAGTTTTGCAAACTCGATATAAGGATCAATGCGCAACATTAATACTGCCAACACGTTGCCTTTAGCGTCTCGAATTGGGCTGAGAACGAACATAGTTGGCGTTTGTGTTTGCTCAATACCATACGGATTTGCCAGTACGACTTCAGATCGTATTGGTGCTGTAATGACCGTTTCTCCCGCAACTGCACGGGCAAATATGTTGGGGACTTTTCGCGCGACAATGTTTTCTGTTGCTACATTTTCATCTCTTGCCGAGGACAGATTAATCCCCTCTAAAGAGGTGATGAAAAAACCTAGAGACCCGAAAGATTCACTGTACCTTTGATAGGCGTCTCTCGACCAAATAAGGTTATCGCTTTCAATTAAGGTTTCATGCGTAACTGACTCAGTAATTAGCTTTTGAGTTCGAGCTTGTAAAAGTGGGTTACTTGATACTGCAGTGACGCGTGACTCCCAGCCTTTCACCCAAGAGCTTAAGGCAACATCTGTGGTTTTCGTTAATGTTCTTAACGCCTCACCGCTTTTATTCACCTCATGATCATAGGTAATAGACAATCCTATGGCGCCGACTAACTGAAGAATGAGGGTGAATACCAGCAGTGAAAGACCAGCAAAGATGCGATTTTTCTTTAACTTGAAAAAAATTGAAATATCTTGATTTACAGCACGTTTGAGCTGTAAAAATAGCCCTACGAGTAGAATAAATAAGCCTAGTAGGGTGATACCAGTCAGGACATTTTCCATTACCTATAGACTCCTTTATGCAGGCACGACTCAAGCCATTGTTTAGCTAATAAAGACTCTTTATTAGAGACTGTTTCTTTTATTTAAGAATTTCCAATCTCTTGATTCTAAATAGAAAGAGGCAAATACCATGTATACACCAACAAAGAAAAGTTGCAATATTCTAAGATAGAAATTGACCGCGACATCTTTGTCTGTAGAGGACACGGTAGAACCTACCACCACCAATAATGCAGATAAAATGCCCGCAAACAATGGTGCTTTGGCGGGATCGGCGTAAATTTTCTGGCCGAAGATTAACGCCGCAAGCATCGACATACCGATGTAAAATGGTAACTCTGGCACTATCGTCAATAAGTTATAAAAAACAATCGCCAACACCCCGCCAATACCGTTAGTCACCAGTAAAAACAAACTGACTTTAATGCTCTTCGCCCCCGCCGCCTGCAATGAAAGAATCGCAATAAAAATCATGGTCAGTAACGCACCTGATATCTCTAAAAAATAGAAAAAACAGATCACGGGAAAGGCTAAAACCAACGCTCTAAACGCTTCATGAGTGCGCTCATCATGACTTTGTTCAGCCCCAGCCAACGACTCTCTTTCAGGAGAAAGATCGGGCAGTAAAACGTGTAGCAGTGCAAAGATGCTAACGGCAACGACCCCAGAGAAACTCAATCCAACGCCCACCATCAGTGATGCGCCAGGCTGCAATAAACCAAGGTAAGGTAATAGTAGCGTTGCAACGATAAAAATCGTCGCAAAGAAATTCCACTTTGGGTTGCTAAAGAGGTAATAAGCCCAAAGCATCATCATTGCGAGTAAGGGCAGTAATACCACAGGATATTGCGTCGGGCCAAAACTCACCAACCAAGCAATAGCGATGGTACAGATCATCGAGATCAGTAGTTCATAGACGGTTTGCACTGTTGGTTCTTTTCTATCAACCAAAAATTTGGCAACAAAAACCGGTACTATAAACGCTAATGGCCAAGCCCATATCGATGAAATGGCCACCGCAAGACCTATTCCGAGAGTAAACCTAAGCACCCTACGCGTATAAATAGCCTCATCGAGTGCTTCCTTATTAGCAGCAGCTATAAGCGCCTGCTCGTGGACACTATCTGACATAAGAGAACCAACTTGATACACGGATCCAAGCGCGGCCAAATAGGTTAATCAACGAGTTATCTTTGGTGTAAACAATCACATCAGCTTGGCCACCCACTCTGCGTAACCCAACAGCTTCCTCTTTTGATAATACGATGGTGACAGGAAATCGTTGCGATTGTCTGAGCCAGCCGGTTTGACCAGAGATCTGTGCAAGCTTGCCTGTTTCTTCACTCTGTCCCCAATCAATACCGTAATCAATACTACCTACCGTTGCTTTAAACACTTCCCCAGGCGCATAATCCAAGGCGAACTCAACTTCATCACCCGCTGAAATATTACCCAAACTATTTTCTCTAAAATAAGCTTCAATCCAGACATCTTCTGAAGAGATAAATGTCATTATTGGCTGGCCAGCGTTAGCATATATCCCCTCTTTCAATCTGAAGTTAGAGGCTACGCCATCGGTGGGTGCGGTAATGGAAGTGCGTTGTAAATTGAGTTGAGCTTTTTCTAAGCTAAGCAGCGCAGATTTAATATTAGTATTATTTTCGCCTTCCGCACCTAAGCGTTCATTAGCTTTCGCTAAGTCAGCCTTAGCACTGGCCACGCCCGCCTCCGCTTTGGTTAATTCCGCTCGAGCATTGTCAGCATCGGCTTGTGACATGACTTGCTTTTCTACCATGGTAAAAATTCGCTTAGACTGAACTTGCGCATTTTTATAATTGGCCACCGCGTTGGTGACTTGAGCTTGTGCAGCCGCCACATTTGCCGTTTGTGCACCAACATTTTGGCCCGCTTTTTTCAAAGATTGCTCAGCTTGCTGTAATGCTATTTCATAATCGGTAGTGTCAATCTTTGCCAGTACGTCACCCGCCTTAATAAAGGTATTAGGTGTAGCCAAAATTTCTATAATCTCACCTGATACCTGTGGGCTAATAGGGACGACATAGCCACGAATACGGCCTAAATCTGTTGAAGGAATAAAGCGGTCTGCAATCAAGTGAAATACAAACAGAAAACTAACAATAATTAAAATGATATTGGTCGCTTTACGAATTTTGTTGCTCTTTTGGTCAACGGGTTGGCTGCTTTCTATCGGTGCGTTTTCGGCCTGTGAGCTTTCAGTCTGTAGCGCCTGTTCTTCAGCCGTAGCCTTTTGTTCCGTCATATTAATTCCTATGCATAATCGGTGCTTTATACGCCCAAAAGAGTCACTAACGCGGGCTTGTTTTTAACCAGTTTAGTGTTAAAAATGCATAAAACTCAATATCTTTCTTAAATAAACTCGCTTCGATATGGCGATGATGCTTAACAACTTAAAGAATGCATTGATTAGGAGGGAGTCACCTTGCAAAAAAAAGAGCGTTATCAACCTGGGAACTGCTTGGCCAATAACGCTCGAAACACTTAAATATAAAAGATACGACAGACTAAAATTAGTGAGCTTTTTTTACGTCTTCAGCCATACCTTTAACGGGCAAGGCGTTCGGCACAAAATCGACTTTGGGTTGTTTCTTTAACGCTTGTTGTAAGTAATCCATCGCCTTTTCAAGCTGGGCATCTTTGCCAGTAAACGTAGCGTATGGCAGGTTGTCGACTTCGATGTCTGGACTCACGCCACGACCTTCAATAATCCAACTACCGTCCATTGCATATTGCGGATACTCGGCAACACGTGCCATGCCTTTATCGGTTAATGAGTTTCTCCCAGACAACCATACTCCTGCACCCGCGGTTTGCTTCCCGATAAGGGGGGCAATGCCCAACGCTTTAACACCTGCTGAGAAGGTTTCACCATCTGAATAGGTCAGTTGATCGGTTAACACCACTAATTGGCCATTAAAGGTTTGCTGCATGTTACCTGATGGTGTGCCGTGGGTCGGCGCCCAAAATGCCCATGTCCGTCTAAGGAGTTTTTCAATTATCCAACTATCAATATTGCCGCCTCGGTTACGGCGAACATCGATAATCAATCCATCTTTGTCATAATTGGCGTAGAATTCACGCGCGAAACTGGCGATATCACCACTGCCCATAGCGTAAAGATGCAAGTAACCAATCTTGCCATCGCTTGCATCATTAACAGCGCTACTGTTATGAGTAACCCAATCTAGATATCTGAATTTTGCGTTGGCAGATGCGGTGATAGGTTTAACGATAGTTTGGTGTGTTTTATTGCCACGTTTAAGTAACAACAGCACCTGCTTTGCGCTTTGATTGCGAATAAGACGAGTGACATCAGCAATATTATTCAAGGTTTTACCATTGATCGCTAAAATCACATCACCCACTTTTGCGTCTACACCCATCTTATTTAACGGCGCTGCTTGTGATGGTATCTCTGGATCGCCTTGGTAAATATGCTCAATAACCACACCGGCTTTAGTCTGCTCTAGACGGGCACCTAAGCTAGCCGATCTGGCCTTTTTAGGATCTTTTGCAAAATCACCACCGCGCACTTGTGAATGCAGCGAGTTCAATTCTCCCATCATCATTTTAAAGATATCATTGAGTTCATGACGATCCGTTAAACGGTCAACTAAGGGTTGGTATTTAAGCTTGGTTTGCTGCCAATCAACACCGCGCATCTTTTTGTCGTAGAACGAATCTCGATGCATTAACCACGCATCCTCAAAAATTTGCTGCCATTCTGCGGCAGGTTGAATCGCTAACTGCCAGTTTTGCGTCTGCACCTTGGTGTGCTCGAGCTCTTTTGGCAGTTTGTCACCCGCATCAACAATCAACATCTCCTTGCCTTGCTTTGATTGCTTGCGGATAAACAGTTTTTTACTGTCGACAGATAATGTATATGAGCCTACATCTTTAGAAAATGTCTCTACCTTAGGACCTAAAGCGGCAAACTTAACCACTTTCAACGATGATTTACGGCTACCGACGTCTTTGTCCAGTAAGTACAGTTTATCTTCGCTCAATTGCAGTGAAGAATAATTTCCCGCAGGCACTGGTACTTGCCATAATCTTGAAGACAAACCATCCCAATCAACCTGCGTTTCAGCCTTGTCGTCGCTATCTTTTTTGGGCTCGCTCAATAGCTCATTAGGCTTTTGAAATGCAAAACGAGCCTTGTTGTTAAGCGCAATAGCAAAAATCTGCGTACGTTTATTGAACATTGGCCCCAAATTTCTATCGCCCCAAGGCGAACTAGGGGTGGACACAAACTTACGGTTTGAAAGGAAGTATAGCCAATCTCCGTCTTTACTAAAGCTCGGTGAAAACGATTCATATTTATCGGTAGTGATCGATTGAGCTTTATCTTTTTTAAGCGAATAAAGTACGATCTGTGGACGCGCTTTACCTATTTCAGCTTTGGTTAAAGCCATAAACTGACTGTCGGCAGACCAAACAATATCTGCATATGGGCCTAAGCCTTCACCTTGAGTAATGATCTTTTGGTTTCGAGACTTTTTTAAATCTAACAGCCAAACATTGCCATCGTAATCATCGTGTGCCAAATAACGTCCATTTGGCGACAAGTGCAGATCCATGCGCAGTGCTTTGCCATTTTCGGTTAACTGTTTACGCTTATCGCTGCCATTTGCGGCAAACTGCCAGATCTCCTGTTCGCCGCTAATATCACTAATACCATAAACCCACTTGCCATCTTTGCTCATGACCGCGTTGCGGATCCGGCTATCTCCTGGCAGGGCGATTTCAACGAGCCTTTGACCGTCTGTTGACGCGACAACCACATGGCTTCGAGCCGTGATAACCACTTTATCACCTTGCGGCGTAAACCTGGTCGAGGTTGCGTACTTCATCGGCTCAGTGACCCAATGCTCACGCTTATAGGCAAAGTCGGAGGTAAGCTCTATATCAACCGCTATCTCTTTATTTGCCGCGATATCAAATAACTTAATATCGGCGCCTTGTTGGAATACAATGCGGCCTTCGTTGAGTTTGGCACTTCTTACCTGCCACTCTTTATAATGCGTGTGTTGCTGCAGATCTTTGCCATCGATTGACATAGACCAGATATTGTCATTACCGTCGCTATCGCTGATAAAATACAAGCGAGATTGCCACAACATAGGTTGTCTAACAGAGCCATCATGTGTCGCTGCGAGCTGCTGCGCTTCTTGTTTAGCGCCTAATTTGAACCCCCAAAGCTCTCCTTTAGCGCCGCCTCGATAAACCTTGGCGTTGTCGCCTGTGGTTTGTAGGCCAAAACGGGTGAAATAGACATACTCATTTTGCTCGTCAATCACACCTTCTATCGCATCTGCTAGCGGTAAGTCAGTGGTCACTAAGCTCATTGGATCAACCGTGCGCAATACCCAGTAATTGGCGGGACCAAAGGCATTATCAGTGGCATAAAGCACTTTGCCATCACTCGTCCAGCCTTGCACTCTCACACGAGAGTTTTCGAAACTAACGCGCTTGGCTTGACCCCCTTCAATGGCAATAACATAGACTTCAGACGAACCTTCATAGTTAGCAACGTACGCAACAAACTTGCCATCGCGAGATATTGTCGCACCTAATTCTTCAGCCGGTAAACTGGTTAAGCGCCTCGCTTTTGACTCTCCAAGATCTTGAGTCCAAAGGTCGCCTTCTGCAGTAAAGACTAAGGTTTGCTGGTTTAACGCTGGCGAACGAAAATAACCGGCTTTATCGCTAGCATCAGAGGCAAATGTAGGAGCTATATTGATAGTGCCAAGGGCTAACATGCAACAGGCAAGTGAGTGACGAAGTTTCATCTAAAGAAGCCATCCTATTGTTATTTTTATTAATTGAGAGCAATCCAAGCCAAACAAAATAGCAAACTTTTAGCTACGCTTCAGTAAAATAACAACAAAGAATTATTAGCAAATGTGTTTTGTATTTAACTCACTGATATGTTGTAGGCTTTTGCTATTGCCCACTTTCAACTACGCTTAATCAGCTTAGTGATTTTTTTGCTGTGAAAGGCTTTAATAATTAATATATTCAACGAGGTATAAATGGTCTCAGACTATCAACGCCCTTCATTGCGGGATGATCCACGCGTTAATAAGGCATTACTGAATATGCCTAGCAGATATGCTAATAGTTATACTGAGGCACAGCTTGTCTATTTCAGGTTCGCGCTTGTCGATAATCAGTGGCAAAAGCACTTTATTGATCATCGAGGCACTTTTTATTTTCCCTTTATTGGTTGGCGTTTTTTCTACGTATTCCTGCTAGGCAGGAACAAGCGAGCGTTAAACAGAAAAGAGAAACAACTATCGGTGCTGATTTTTGCCCTTTCAGTGGTGGCATTTATGGTTATCTCAATGGTCTTTGGACTGCTATTACTTTACTTACTCAAGTCTGCTTTGGGGATCGACCTGTTCGAAAACAGCTCTTTAGGCATTTGGGATTGGTTTAAGAGTTAATACGATACTCAATAATAAAGTGCCGACTGGATAAGCAGGCACTTTATTTTGAGTGTATTGAATGTTGCTATTTCTGCTGTAGCTTGAGCAGTGTTTCTAATTCATTGAAGCGTTGATTTAACGGAGCATTAACCAACAACGTCGCCGCATAGTCACTCTTTATCTGCTGTAAATCACGTTCTGCCTGAGCATAATCTTTTTGACTGATTAACTCAGATACCTTATTAAGGCTAGCAAGCAGTTGTTGATTTACCGTCTCCACTCTTACAGCATCTTGATTATTATCAAGGCCATTTGATTGCTGCATTAACGGTGTTTTCGCCGCCTTTTTAACAGTATCGCCAGCTGACATATCAACCTCTAACGTTTGATTCGGAGACGCTATTCTCATCAACGCAGGAGCTGGACTGTCTTGCGGTGTCATCATTAATGTGGGCATCGCCTCATCACTGATGTCACCCGTCGGTACGGGTGGATTAATCACAAATAGAGTGACGACCATTAGCACTGAAGCTGCAGATGATAAAGACCAGCGATGCTGACGCCAAAACGATTGGCTGTTTAACTTAGGTTTTGCGTTGGTAACAGACAAATTTAAGATAGCTTTATCAAGTGCTTTCGGCGGCTGTTCCTGCGTTATCTTTTGATAAAGCGCATGCACCTCTTTACGAATATTATCATCATTATCGTTAATCATATTCCACCTCTTGCCACTTTAAGTCGACACAGGCCTTGAGGCCTTTTTGGGCATAACGCAGACGACTCTTAGTTGCTTCAAGTGTCGCGCCGGCAATATCGGCAATCGTGGCTGCGGTAAAGCCCATTTCAATATTGAGTAGAAACGCTTCTTTTTGAACATGGGGCAGATCTTTAACACAATTTTTGAGTAGCTGAGCCTTCTTCTGCTGCTGTAATTGTTGCTCTGGCGTGTCAATCGCACTGGCTAGCATTGCATCAGGATCTTGTTCAGTGTCATAAACGTCACTGAAACTACTCTCAGGCTTTTTAGCTCTGACATGATCAATAATTAGGTTATGGGCAATACGGTATAACCAGGTGGTAAACTTTGCTTTAGCCTCATAGGCAGAGGCTGCTTTAATCACCCGACTCCACGTTTCTTGGTACAGGTCTTCCGCAAGTTGCTTGTCGTAAATCTGCCGTACAAAATAGCGATATAACGGCGCTTTATGTTTGTTGTATAACAATTCGAACGCGCGAGTATTACCGTCTGCATATTGCAACATTAACGCTTGATCAGGATCAGCATCTAAAGGTTGTTCTACTGTGTGAGTGGGCTGTAACACACCAAGGTCCTTACCAAAAATCTTATACATTAAGTCTGCATCGGTGCAGGTTGTTTGTCTATAGCACGAATACGGAAATATAGTGCCCCAAGCAATGTCAGTGTTGCTCTCTGGCAAATGACAGGGCAATACTGCCAATGCATTAAATGATAACGCGCAGTAAAAATAGAGCCGGATTTATTGAGGAGGTTTACAGTGGGTGTGACATACATAAAAAAAACCGCAGTAACATGACTGCGGTTTAATGTGATTAGCGTTGTTTAAGCAAGCTTTGCTTGTAGCGCTGCATCTTTAGCTTGAACCGCTTCAGCTGACTTAGCACGCTCTTCTTTCACTGCGACAGCAAGTGCATCATCAGCGACGGCTAACATTTGCGCTGCAAGATAACCCGCATTTTTAGCCCCAGCGCTACCAATAGCAACGGTTGCCACAGGCACGCCACCAGGCATCATCACTGTAGATAACAGTGCATCATGGCCTTGTAGTGGACCACAATCAATTGGAACACCAATCACTGGGCGAGTAGTGATACCAGCAACGGCACCCGCTAGATGTGCAGCAAGGCCTGCTGCACAAATAAATACTTTACATCCACGCGCTTCGGCGTCAGTCACGTAAGCATGAGTCGCCGCAGGTGTACGATGCGCCGAGGTCACTTTAGCTTCAAACGTAATGTTAAAAGTTTTTAATACATCTAAAGTTGATTGCATTGTAGGCAGGTCAGAATCAGACCCCATTAATACTGCAACAAATGGTTTGCTCATTTTTATTCCTTCCGTAGGGCGGTACATTATTATATTTGCGCGCATTATAATGATAATAAGTGCAAAGAGTAAACAGGCTTCCCCCAAAGCCAATGCCGCAATTATCCCTAAGCTTTGAATGGACTGCAAATAACTTATTAGTACATATGTATAACAAATTAATACGATAGCATCATAGCCGTTAATTTAACGCTGCTAATGCGCTTACAGCGAGCTAGACACTAGGTTTAATTACCTCCTGCGCATCAAACAGGCTGATAATGTATCATTTTGTAGAAGCTACGAAACCATGATGAGGCAAATAGGTCAATCAAAGGGTTTACGCATATATTGACGCTAATCGCTCGAAATATAACGGTTCTTCAATCAAACCGTTTTGTTAAACTTGCTCAAGACGCTGCCAACCAAATTTTTTATGCAAGATCATTTATTTCACCAAATTCGCTTGTTTGAAATGTTCTTTTTGCCTATTATTTAAGTTAGTTATGATTGATTTGGCTAAAGTGATTTTTAGTAACAGTATTTTTAATCTAAGTACCTTTGGCTAGGGGCTGTTGATCTTTTACGGTTGTTTTTGCCGCAGTTTATTGGCTATTTTGACAAGGCGGAGGCGATGTCGTTTAGTCATTCTCCACAAATAGCCTACAACACCGTAAAAATAGCCAAGAAGCGCGGCCCTTTGGGTTCGTTTCAATGCTTTTAGTCTTTTATGACTAGAATGCGTTACGAGCTTTTCGCTTAGGTTGCTAAATCATCGCTCAAGCCTTGTACTAAATCATTATTCTTTACGGGAAAGAGTCGAACAAAAACTAAGCTCGAAAGATCAACAGCCCCTAGAGTCTTTTCAAGTTTTTGGATGCAACAAACAAATGGTTTGAACAAATAGAATAGGATATTCATGTTGTCCATCAAAGATAGTTTAAAAAAGAAGAAAATTGATGCGCTGGATTTAAAGACACATCTAGCTTTGCTCGGCGTGCCTTTACTCTTGCTTTTTATCTGTTGGATTATTTTCTTTAGTATTAGCGCAAATCAAAATTCAGTCGCAAATTTGCTCTTGATAAGTATTATCTATCTACTCGGTTACAGCCTAAATTACTATTTCCATCAAGGCCGGCTCAGTCGACTATGGGAACACCTACTGCAGGTAGTCCATGTTAATGAGACCACCTTTGAGTTAGTTAATATTGCTAACCAATATCAAGATGAAACCGCCTTTCTGAACGCGTTACTCAATAAAGCCGTTAGCTGTATTGACGGTGCTGAAATGGGCACCATTATCCGGGTTGAACATGATACAGGTTCCTTATCATTTGAGTCTGCTGTGGGCATTGATATTAACAAGCTCAGACAGCTCAATATCCATTTGGAACAATCTTTTGAATATCGGATAACAAAAGGTAAATGTGACCGAGTGGTGGTCATTGACGACATGGAAGCCATTAATGCTCACAGTTCGCTAAGCGCTTCAGATCAAGATGTCTTGCTTGAGGCACCCTCAATACCAATACGCTCGACACTATCAAGCCCAATTCATATCGATGGTAAGCTTTACGCAATGCTCAATTTAGACAGCGGTAAAGTAAAAGCCTTTAGTCATTATGATCGAAATCTGGTCGCGATATTGACTCATGAGGCGGCGAACGCAATATCTCTTTACCAAAAAACACACAAAATCAATATGCTAGCTAACTTTGATAGTTTAACCGGTTTATATAATCGCCAGCGCTTTGAAGCCCTCGCTAAGGAATGGACCTTAAAGCCTCATTTTGGCAGTTATTTAGTATTAATCGATATCGATAATCTAAAGACCATTAATGATCACCACGGACATCAAGCCGGCGATGCCGCACTACAAAAGGTAAGCCGTTTACTGAAAGCTCAGTGGCACCAAAAGCAGTTAGTCGCCCGTTACGGTGGAGATGAGTTTATCGCCCTTTGCCATGGTCCATTAGAACGTATAGAAAGCGAGATCATTGCAATAGAGACTGACCTCAGTGAACAAGGCGCTGTCTCCTTTAGTTATGGAATTGAGCAATATAACGGCCAATGGAATAAAACCTTAAAGGCCGCTGATGAGGCAATGTACCGTAATAAACGGGGCAAAAAATAGCGATACGCAAATCCGTTTTAGTATTGTATCTAACGTTGCTGAGGTCGCTTTTTGCTCTCTTGCTTGCTCAGCAATCGTTTTTAAACTGCTATGAACATCTTGGCTAAGTCTGGATATTTCACATGATCGATAGTTAATGCTTGAAGTTGAAGTTGAAGTTTGTTGTCCCTGAATACTGTAGTTAATGTTGCAGGTACGGGTCAAGCTGTTGAAAAACAATGCCTATATTAGCAATATGTTTGCGATACCCGTTCACATTGCAATAAGCTTTATGTGCAACTTGTGATCATAATTATCTTGCATAAGAAGTTCTGACTTGAGGGCGTAGTCATGGGTTTAATTTTAATCGCTGCAGCAGAATAAAATTGATTTAACAAACTATCTACATAGTTATCGCCCAAAACAAAAAATATAGAGGGCGGGACATTTGCCACAAAAAAAGCCAGTCACACAATGACTGGCTTTTAAAAAAAATAATCAATTAATATGAGTCGAGTTATCTACCCAAAAAACAATCGCCACAACCAAGATGAATCAAGATCCTCTTCGCATTGTCTGTACTGACCCGCATAACGCTTAGAGCGATCGTCGACTTTTTTAGCGACTTTAATTAACCAGGCTTTTTGGTTATAAGTTTTACGTTTATAGCCGCCCCAGCCTTCATGATAATTTAGATATTGATTACGTGCGTCCCACTTAGACACCCCGTTAATTTTATTGGTCTTATAAATAAACCAACCCATGAAATCCATGGCATCATCAAAATCACTGCGGCTTGACCAAGAGTTACCCGTCTCTCTCACATAGTCATCCCAAGTCATGGTTTTAGCCTGAGCATAACCATATGCGTCACTCGCTCTACCTGTCGGTATGAACCCTAAAAAATACTCCATTGGCGGCGCGGCATTATGTTTAAATGAGCTTTCTTGATACATCATTGCCAGTGGAACGTGCACAGGTACGCCCCACTTTTCTCTGGTATTTTTGGCGGCGCTATACCATGAACGATTCTCTTGAAATATCGAACATAGATTTTCGGGATCTTTGGGAGGAGGAGTTGCGCAACCAGTTAAAAATGTTGCCAAGATAACAGTCGCAAGTAATGCAGGCCATTTCATAAAAATTGATACCAACGGACAATAATAGCAAAGTGCTAGTGTCACATTGATAGCTTGAATATGCAATTGGGGTTTAATTAAATTGTGTTAAAAATCAGACAGTGAAACACATCATTGCAACGATTATCGCGACGCAGGAAGCTCACAATTGTAGGACTCTTGTTGCCATACTTCTGGTTGCCAAAAGCCGCTATCTTTACCTCTATAGACTTTGTCGCTATTAAACTTAGCGGCTAAGTGATAGCGCGTATTGGCTTCTACGACCACGATCAAATCTTTTGGGGTACGAGATGCCAGCGAGACTTTTAAAGTCGGTGAATCGATTAACTCCGCCAGCGTAAAGCGGTGTTTGCCAACGCTAAGGCGATAATTAGGCTGAGAAATCACAGGTTTGCCATCGAGGTGGGTAACGACTGCTCGATAGATCCCAAGCTCTGGCTCAGGAGCCAAAAAGCTTGAGACGGTGCCACATTGATGACTGCTATCGGGTTGCGATGCGCAGCCAGATAGCAGTAATACCAACACCAACATAGAGGCGTTAAGCTGTTTCACCGTTATTGCTCGAAGTAATCAGCGAGAAATTGATCAAAACTAACTTCATCAAGCGCCTCACTCGCCGCTTGCTTGCCGAGTGACGTTTTTGCATCTTGCTCATACCGAGCCAACACAGAGTCGCTAATAGGCAGGTCTATAAGTTGCTGATGATATTGCTGTGCAAGCTCTTTCACCCAATGGCCGTGATCAACTTGTTCCTTTTGAAGCTTAGTCATGATCCGACCCGATAAAGTCTCATCAGGGTTCACGACCGCTTTATGCCAGTGCGCTAGAGCCTTTTGATACTCCCCCTCAACACCGTCATCAAGCAGTTCAGCAATCGAGCCTAAGTTAATAAATAACGTTTCGAGCCACTGTGTCAACGAAATGTCGGCACCATTCTGACTCAGGACTAAGCCTGGTTTACGCCCTTCTAACACAACGGCTTGTAAGTTAGCTGAAATTTCAGCTTCTTCGGTTTCGTCGCTGTTGCTTGATGGTTGTAATAAACAATTAAGCAGGAACATATCCAAGAAACGAATTTGTGACTTCTCAATACCAACCGCGCTATAGGGGTTAACATCAAGCGCCCTGACTTCAATATACTCAACGCCTGCACGCGCTAAAGATTCAGAAGGTTTCTCATTTCCTTTGGCGACTCTTTTGGCTCGTATAGGAGAATAAAATTCATTTTCAATCTGTAAAACATTAGCGTTAAGTTGACGATATTCGCCTTCGACTTTGACACCAATTTGGGCAAAGTTTGCAGATGGCATATTGATAGCGGCGTTCATGCCATCAAGGTAAGAAGATAGATTGTTATAACTAATGTCGAGGCTATCTTGTTCTTGATTGGTATAGCCTAAATCACTCATGCGCAGCGATGTGGCGTAAGGTAAATAAAGCGTGCCCTTGCCAATTTTTTCGAACGGTAGCGTCGTCTTTTGATCTTTAACAAACGATCCGCATAGGGCGGGTGATGCACCAAATAAATAAGGTAACACCCATACCAAACGGCGATAATTACGAATAAGGCCAAAGTAAGAATCAGAGATAAACTCTTCTTTACTCAACGCTTTATTAGATAATTCATAAAGCCGTGTCCAAAGATCGTCAGACACGGAAAAGTTAAAATGCACTCCGGAGATAATCTGCATGAGTGCGCCATATCGATAGGTTAATCCTTTACGATACAAACGTTTCATTTTGCCATTATTTGAACTGCCATAATCAGCAATCGGAATGTCAGCAACATCACCCACATAGCAAGGCATACTGACCGGCCACAATTGCTGGCCATTTAAGTTACGCACGCTATACGCATGTGTATATGTTAAATCTTCAACGAGTTCATCAATGTTTTCAAACACGGGAGTAATAAACTCAAGCAAGGACTCACTATAATCGGTCGTGATCCGCGAATGCATTAAGGCAGAGCCTAATGCTTCAGGGTGACTATCCGTTGCTAAGTGACCTGTCTTTTCAATTCTAAGCGCTTCACGTTCAATGCCTCGCTGCATTGATTTTAGTGCTTGACGACTTGTCGGATCCGACAGATCCCCTACTAATTCATTGAATGATTTCAAAATCTTATTCTCTAGTACGTGACTTTAACCTAAAGCTCATGACAGTCAGACCTGCTTTAACTGACTAAACTTTCAAGTCATACCAAAATAGTCTTTACGTCACTGTCATGACGATTATAGATGAGGTAACCCCATTAACTAGGATTACCTCTTGTATATAGGGTCTCCCCACTTACTTTACAACTGTAAAACCTCAATTGGATAACCAAGTGTTGATAATTCAGACTCTATCTTGGCACGATCACCTACAACAAGAATAACCATATCGTCGATTTTCAACTGGCTTTCAGCCAATGAGTTCAACTCATCAAGTGTTATGTTATTGGTGATTTCAGTTTGCTGTTCACTGTAATTATCATCCAAGTTATAACGTTGAATATTACGCATTAAACCCGCTTTTTGGTAAGGAGTTTCGTAGTTAAGTGCTTTGGATTGTGAGATAGAGTTCTGCATAAAGCTAAGCTCGTCCTCAGTCATCCCCGTGGCTTGGAATCCATTAATTTCTTTAATAAATTCCACTAACGCTTCGGTCGTCACATCACTACGTACACTAGCAGTCGCTTGATAGAAACCTTGCTCTGGTCCTCCCGAGAAAAAGCTTCTCGCACCATAAGTGTAACCTTTGTCTTCACGAAGATTGAGATTAATACGGCTATTAAAAGCGCCACCCAGTGGATAGTTCATCAAGTAGGATTTGAAAAACGTTCCCGTAGCATCATAAGGCAGCGCGCGTTTACCAATTTTTATCACTGACTGCGCCGCTTCTGGCTTATCAACAATATAAATTTTCCCACCCGTAAATTCAGGAAGAACAGCTAATTCAGGAAAGGAAGTTTTAACCCCACTCCAACCGTTGAACCCTGTTAGCTTGGATAGCATTTGCGCTTCGTTTAGATTACCAACGGCCACTATTTGCGCATTACCCGCGGTATATTGACGTTTATAAAAAGCTTTAACATCATCTAAGCTAATCGCTGTTACTGATGCAATTGAACCACCACTGCTAACACCAAACGGGCTCTTATCACCGTATAACAGAGTACTAAATGCTCTTGAAGCCAAATAGTTTGGCTCCGTTAATTGCCGTTGTAGATTCTGTAATACCTGTTGTTTAACACGATCGAAATCAGCTTGATTGAATGCAGGTTCAAACAACTTCTCTTGGACAATTTTCATTGTCGCATCAAGATTTTCTGTTAGCGATGAAATCTGCAATCGACTTTGATAGCCACTGGCACCGAAGCTGACATTACTGCCAAGCATCTCTAATGCTTGAGTCAGCTCCTCAGAACTGCGCTTAAGGCTCGACTCATTCATCATTGACGCTGTTATCGACGCTAAGCCCGCTTGCTCTATATCAATAACGCGGTGGCCACCATTGAGGTAAACAACCACTTCAACGGTCGGCGTCTCGTTGGTTTCAGTACCAATAACCTCAATATCATTGGCCAGTTTACCTTGCCAAAGCGTAGGTATTTTTAATACGGGCGCGGCACCGACTGGCGGCACAACGTTGCGATCAAACGCTGACGTAATTTGAGGTGCGACATTAAGATCTTGAACCGCAACGGCTGCAATCTTTTCAGTTGGCGCGACAAAGTTATCGGCTTTAGCAATAAGCTGTTTTTGCCCTTGAGGCACAACGCTCATCACTACCATCGGCTTGTCTTTAATATATTTGTTAAACACCCGCATAACATCTTCTTTGGTGACATTGGCATAACGCGCCAAATCAGTACCAATCATATTGGGGTTACCAGAAAACGTTTCATTGAATGCTAGGCTTGAGACTTTTACCTGTACGCTTTGCAAACCAAAAATGGTGGCAGCTTCAAAATTGACTTTAACTTTTTCTAGGTCGTCATCCGTCACACCGCGTTGCTCAAATTCAGTGACTGAGTCACGCATGATTTTTTCTAAATCAGCTAACGTGCCACCCTGTGCTGGATTGGCTAATGCGTACATTGAAAACTGGCACGCCAATTCTTGACATGGATGACTCACACCGGCTTGGACCGCATAGCCATCTTTAACAAGATTTTTATAGAAGATTGATGTCTTACCACCACCTAAGATATTAGACAACAGATCCAAAGCGGGCTCATCTTCATGGCGAGCATAAACCGTTGGCATCGCCATTTTAATCAAGGGTAAATGCACTCGATCTTCCATCGACAGATAAAGTGTCTTATCCAGTGTCACTAACGCTTTTACGGGCGCCTTAACTTCAGGACCTGCTGGAATTTCACCAAAATACTGATTAACCCAAGCAAGAGCCTGCATCTCGTCAAAGTCGCCACCAATAGTCAATGTGGCATTATTGGGGCCATACCAGCGCTGAAAAAAGTGTTTAACATCTTCAACATCTGCTCGGTCTAAATCTTCTGGCCAACCGATAACAGGCCATGAGTAAGGATGACCTTGCGGATAAAATGCTTGATCAAAGCGCTCACCCATACGGCCATAAGGACGATTATCAATACGCTGTGCACGTTCGTTTTTGACCGTCTCACGTTGCACTTCAAACTTTTCTTCCGTTAGAGCCGGTAGGAAAAAGCCCATGCGATCAGATTCTAACCACAGCATTTTTTCTAACTGATTATTGGGCACGGTTTCGAAATAATTGGTTCTATCGGTATTGGTTGTACCGTTAAGGTTTCCACCCGCTTCAGTGACCATTTTAAAGTGTTGTTCATCAGCGACATGCTCTGACCCTTGGAACATCATGTGTTCAAACAAGTGTGCAAAGCCAGAGCGCCCGACTAATTCACGTCCTGAACCCACATGATAAGTCACATCAACATGGACTAATGGATCAGAGTGATCTTCGTGCAAAATAACGGTTAAGCCATTGGCTAATTCATATTTACGATAGGGAATACCAACATCCTGTCCTGAAAAACTTACCGACTCCAGTAAAGTCACACCTGCGGGTAATGTCGTTTCAGACTGTTGTTGACCGGCACATCCAAATAACGCGGCACTAATTGCTGCGGCTAATATCCATTTTTTCAATTATTATCTCCTTCGCCAGAATGCGATATCGTTTTATCATCAGATCAGTAAGCTATGCTTGGCACTAGTATTACCCAGTAAGCTTGAAACAACCAGTGACTGTTAATCAGTTTAAATCACTTACGATGTAAAAAAGGTTTTGCGATTTCTGCTAACAAAATATTTCCATCACCTTAATCAGCAATCATAGCTCATCTAGGCTTAAGCCATGAATCTATTATGGTTTCTATAGTTTTTACAGTCACCTTCGCCATGTTACGTAAAAGTTAACTGTTAATATAATTAAAACAAGCTTTTATATGACAATAAGTTATAACTAAATCGGTTTGTGATGCAAGGTGCTCTATCTATAGAATGCCAACGATTGGGTAACTAAATGTAAACCTTCACAGCATTGAAGTGTTAGTCTCCTAGCAAATTATTGCAATAAATTATGTGGCAACCCTGTCACTTAAACGAATGACATAAAAATAATATATTTGGAATATTGATAATGTGGCAAGTAATTAAAAACATCCCTTTTTGGCAGAAGGTATTAGCCGCCTTTGTACTTGGTGCTACTGTTGGTGTCATTTTTGGTGAATCGGCAACGGTATTAAAGCCTTTAGGTGACCTATTTATTAGCGCGATCAAAATGCTGGTCGCACCGCTTATTTTCTGCGCCATTGTGGTGAGTATTACCTCTTTAGGCTCAGAAGCTAACCTAAAGCGGTTGAGCTTTAAGACGTTAGGCATGTTTATGTTTACCGGCACTATAGCGTCGTTTATCGGCTTAACCATTGGCTCGCTCATTGATATGGGCGGCTCAATGGAATTGGTTGCTACTGAAGTGAGCGAACGTCAGGTTCCTGGTTTTGCACAGGTACTGCTAAATATGATCCCCGTTAACCCATTTGCCTCTCTGGCAGAAGGGAACGTTCTCCAGATAATTGTATTTGCAGCATTAATTGGTATCGCTATCAATAAGGTTGGCGAAAAAGCCGCGCCCTTGAAAAGAACCCTTGAGGCTGGGGCTGAAGTGATGTTCCAGCTGACTCGTATGGTATTGCAACTCACCCCGATTGGCGTGTTTGGTTTAATGGCCTGGGTGGTCGGTGAGTATGGTTTATCCATGCTGTTACCGCTTGCTAAGTTCATCGGTGCTATCTACCTTGCTGCGTTAATCCACATTGTTTTTGTCTATGGTGGACTGGTAAAATTCGCGGCTAAATTAAGCCCTTTACAGTTTTTCAGAAAAGCCATGCCAGCACAAATTGTGGCATTTACGACGGCATCAAGTTTCGGCACATTGCCGGCAAGCACACGTTGTACTGAATCAATGGGTGTATCAAAACGTTATAGCTCATTTGTATTGCCCCTTGGCGCGACCATGAACATGGATGGTTGCGGTGGGATCTATCCCGCTATTGCCGCCATTTTTATTGCGCAAATTTATGGCATTCAACTCGATATGACTGACTATATGCTGATTGCGGTAACAGCAACCGTTGCATCAGTCGGGACCGCTGGTGTGCCGGGCAGTGCCATGGTGATGCTGACGGTAACCTTAGGTGTTGTTGGCCTACCACTAGAAGGGATTGCATTTATTGCCGCTATTGACCGGATCATTGATATGATCCGCACAGCAACCAATGTCACCGGGGATATGATGACAGCCGTTGTTATTGGTAAATCTGAAGGACAGCTTGATCAAGAGCAATTTTATGCCGAAGAGAGCACTAAAACAGCACCTGTAACAAGTTAGTAAGATTACTGTGAAAGAAAAAGGCCGCAATTGTGGCCTTTTTCTTTTATACTTTAAAATCATATTGCTAAGTGATTCATATTGAGGGTGTTTAAGTATGGCTAAGCTGTTTTTTATTCCACTGCTACTATCTCTCGCATGGGCGCTATTTCTTAATTACAACGGTGTGCCTCTAAAGAAGGGAAGAACCGGGTTTATCTATATTGTCGGCATTAGCATAACGATTATTTTGTCCTTAGGCTTTCTACTTTGGCTGACCGCAAACCAAAACATTCGTAGTTGGTAACCCACAAATAACCCAACATCGCTTACGCGCCTAGCTCGAAAACCAGGCGCTAACGGCATCAACCTAACGCTTCATCGTTTAATGACAGACCACCAATATCAGTATCACTCCAGATCACCACATCGCCCTCCAGCACTGTCTTAAGCTCAACTTCTATTTCAAATTTTAAACTACTTTGTTGCATCAGTTTGTTGCGCGTAACATCTAATGACGCTTGCACAACAAGCAGGAATATAACGATAAGGGTGTGATAACTAGAGCTTGTAATGACACGGCCAAACAGTTGTAAATGGGGAATGCTGGTGCATAGGTGATTAAGTTGTTCTTAGTAAATCCAAGCGCACGCTATCATTTTCTGCAGGCAAAAAAAATCCCGCACTCGAAAAGTACAGGATTGTTTTAATTGAAAAATACTATTCTACATTTTATAGAAATGCTTATCCTAGTACCGCTAGTAACACACCAGCGGCAACCGCACTTCCGAGCACGCCAGCCACATTTGGCCCCATTGCATGCATTAACAAAAAGTTCTGATTGTTCGCTTCGAGGCCGACTTTATTGACGACCCTCGCCGCCATTGGCACTGCTGAAACACCTGCAGCGCCGAGCAGTGGATTAATCTTACCGCCAGATAATTTACTCATTAGCTTGGCCATTAACACCCCAGTTGCGGTACCGATACCAAATGCAACCGCCCCCAAGACCAAAATACCTAAGGTTTCAATTTGCAGAAACTGATCGGCAGATAATTTAGAACCCACTGCGAGTCCGAGAAAAATAGTGACGATATTAATCAGCTCATTCTGGGCGGTATTAGACAATCTATCGACCACACCGGACTCGCGCATCAAGTTACCTAAACAAAACATACCCACTAACGGCGTTGCTGCAGGAAGGAACAAAATAGTTAGCCCTAATACCATGAGTGGGAAGATTATCTTTTCCTTCTTACTCACTTCACGCAGCTGCTCCATCTTGATCTTACGCTCAGATTCTGTTGTCAGCAGCCTCATAATCGGCGGCTGTATAAGCGGCACTAACGCCATATAAGAGTAGGCAGCAACCGCAATAGCACCGAGTAAGTCAGGGGCGAGTTTGGACGCTAAAAAGATAGCTGTGGGTCCATCTGCGCCGCCAATAATGGCTATAGCAGCAGCATCTTGCATTGAAAACTCAAACCCAGGGACTAAATTCAAACCAATCGCCCCGAGCAAGGTGGCAAAAATACCAAATTGTGCTGCGGCGCCAAGTAATAACATTTTAGGGTTAGCAATCAATGCCCCAAAATCGGTTAATGCCCCCACCCCCATAAAGATCAATAGCGGGAAGATTCCCGTTTCAATACCGACATGGTAAGCGAAATAGAGCAGCCCACCTTCGTCAGTAAATCCACCATTAGGAATGTTGGCTAAAATAGCGCCAAAGCCTATCGGTAAAAGCAGTAACGGCTCAAACCCTTTTGCGATAGCTAAAAAGAGTAATAAGCAGCCGACACCCATCATTAACAATTGACCTGGCGTAAAGTTGGCAATGCCGGACTCAGACCAAAAGGCGATTAATCCTTCCATGATGACTCCTATGCTAACGCTAACAGCTGACTACCAACTGATACCGAATCACCCTCTTTAACCCAAACCTGAGAGATCACTCCATCAGCCTCGGCTCTTATTTCCGTTTCCATCTTCATCGCTTCTAAAATAATGACAACATCACCCTCTTTCACCGTGTCACCAGGAGACACATGCACTTTAAAAATATTACCTGATAGCGGTGCATTTTGTTCCAACTTGACCACCAACGACTCAACGGCGGCAGTTGTCGCGGGAGCAGCAAAAGGAATCACATTCTCGGCAGAAGTTATTTCACTGATATCTCCCCCTTCGGCCACTTCAACGACAAATCGCTGACCCTGCACCGTGACAGTGTAAGTTGCTGGCCCTTGCTTATTGGCAGCTGCTAGCTCTGCTTTTTTTACTTGTTCAAGCGCTTGAGCAGCGACTTCAGGTTTGGGTTCAAATGCGTCTGGATTATTGCGGTTTTTAAGAAATTTAAGGCCAATCTGCGGAAATAGTGCGTACGTTAAGACGTCATCATCTACCTCTGTTGATAGGGTAATCGCTTCGGCTTTGGCCTTTTCAACTAACTCAAGGCGTAACCTGTCGAGCTCAGCTTCGAGTAAGTCTGCTGGGCGACAAGTTATGGCTTCAGCGCCCGCTAAAACGCGTTGCTGCAGCTCGCTATTTACAGGCGCTGGCGTGGCGCCATATTCGCCCTTGAGTACGCCTTCTGTTTCTTTGGTAAGCGATTTATAACGCTCACCCGTAAGCACGTTAATCACCGCTTGGGTACCGACAATTTGAGAGGTTGGCGTGACTAAGGCAATGAAACCTAAGTCTTCACGAACGCGTGGGATCTCTTCTAACACTAAATCTAACTTGTCTGCAGCGCCTTGCTCTTTCAGTTGGCTTTCCATATTGGTCAACATGCCACCTGGGACTTGAGCACGGAGAATGCGCGAATCAATACCTTTAAGTTCACCTTCGAAAGCTGCATATTTTTTGCGTACCACTCTAAAGTAAGCGGCTATCTCTTCCAATAACGCCATGTCATAGCCGGTCGCTCTGTCAGTATCTTCAACCATTGCCACCAGAGTTTCTGTCGCGCTGTGACCATAAGTCTGACTCATTGACGAAATGGCGGTATCAAGTACATCAATGCCCGCTTCAATCGCTTTTTGGTAGGTAGCGGTGCTAAGCCCTGTTGTTGCATGACACTGCATAGAAACAACCAAATCCGTTTGAGATTTGATTTGGCTAATCATGTCAAAGGCATCGAACGGCTTTAATAGCCCGGCCATATCTTTGATACATAAAGAGTGACAGCCCATATCTTCAAGACGCTTAGCCATGTCAATCCATGTGTCCATCGTGTGCACTGGGCTCGTTGTGTAGGATATAGTACCTTGCGCATGTGCACCGACTTCAACCACAGATTTAACTGCAGTTTCAAGGTTACGCACATCATTCATTGCATCAAAAATACGGAATACATCAACCCCGTTAGTATGAGCACGTTCGACAAAACGGTTAACTAAATCATCAGCATAGTGGCGATAACCTAAAAGATTCTGTCCTCTTAACAGCATTTGTTGAGGGGTATTAGGCATGGCTTTTTTAAGCTCTCTAATACGTTCCCATGGGTCTTCACCAAGATAACGGATGCAAGAATCAAACGTTGCTCCGCCCCATGACTCAAGCGACCAAAAGCCGACTTTGTCGAGCAAAGGTGCGATCGGTAACATATCTTCGGTGCGCAACCTAGTAGCGAGAATGGATTGGTGAGCATCTCTTAAGACGACGTCGGTTAAAGCCAGTGGCTTGCTCATTGTAACTCCCTACTTATTTATGCTTTTTGGCGGTGCTGATGAATTGCAGAGGCGATAACGGCTGCCATTAAAGGACTCACTGCGGGTTTAGTTACTGCCGGTTGGCGAGCATTAACGGTTGCTTTCTCTTGGGGTACAGGCGCATATTTTTTAGCAACTAGCTTCATTCCCAAAATCAATATACCTAAAAATACAAAAACCAACGACATGCCGAGGATCATGATCCCAAGCGCATCGGTTAACTGTTCTGATATTGTTTCCATCTCTTCCTCTCTAAAGCCCTATATACACTAAGACAAAAACGGTGCAACCAAATGAGTGTATGCTAGTTTTGTCGGCCCATTTTACGGATTATGTAAATATACTGGAATAAAACAAATATTTATTCACTAACTGTTCACATGTTATGCATTCATTTCGATAATGCCTAAGCTTAAAGCCACTAGAAGACTGCTGTCATCGGCAAAAACAATAACCAATCTATAACAAAATAGCGAGACCTTTGTAAATTGGTCATACCAATAAGAATAAAAATATCACAGCAGCGATGATGATTCTATAATTTATCATTAAAATAACTAGAGAATCATCAGCATCTTCCACAATAACCCTCGAAGTTTATAATTTGAATATTAAGTTAAAGGAAAGTAATTTCAGATATAAGAACAGAGAGTGACCTTATGACTAGAATGAGATTTTATGCAGTAATCAATCAAACTATTGGTCTCGTTAAACTTAGTCATTCAGGAGCACAAATTAACTGAGTAGCCTTTTTCAAAATCCACTATTTTATTAAGAACATAAAAGCCTTTTTTACTGATAGAACAGCTGTTTTTTTAGACTTGTATACGTGGTTATCCTTTTCAGCAGTAGCGCTAAAGCATGCTTTAAATAACTGCGATATAAGTTGATGCTTTTTCAGTACCTCTGTCGAAGCATACGGCGCTTGCAATGGTAAAGACGGTTTGATTAGCACAGGCGCAGAGATGAGATCTCCGCGTTGATACATTAGATTGATAAATTGTCGCCAATCTCCCGCTAATAGTGCTTGAGTCAATTTTACTCGTATCGGCAACGTCAGCTTACTCAGCCCCAATAAAACCATTATCACTAACACAAATCCGACGAGAGCAAACAGCATGCGATATCGGTTAGCGTTAGCCCCGATAACCTTGAGTTTAATTTCAGCTAAGTTTAGTCGATGTAACCCGCCGTCAGGCTGCCACCAAACCACCTCTTCTCCTCCAACAGTAAATTCTCCTCCTGCTTCAATAATATAACTAAACTCTTGGCTAAGTATTGCGCTATTTTCACCACGATTATTGCTGTCAGTAAGTTTAGCTTCAAGCGCCATAACGTTAATGCCATTAGGCGCCGTTATGCCTATTCGAGGTATATTCATTGCCGGAAGATTAGTAACAGAAATGTTGATTTCACGCTTAATCACATCACCAATGTTGTAGCTTTGCTGTGGCTCTGACCACTGCTCATCAATCGATACAGATTCAGTGACAATGTATTGCTTCACATCTTTAAGACTTGCTGGAATGTGTGCGTAAAGAGCAACGGCATCCGACATTAACGTTGCCGTTTTTGGTTCTCCGCTACTGCTATCCATATACTTTATTTTGAATCGAACACTTGGTACCTCAATAACACCTTTATGTTCGGGATAAAGATACACCTCCCAGATCTGAGAGGACAGCGCTTGCCCAGCAATCGTTCTGCTGCCATTAATGGCAAATGCAGATGCTTGGGATAATCGTGCACTCGACATAGAAGGTAGATCAAACTCAGTGCCACCGTTAAAAAAACCGTTAACCAGTAGCTCAAAACGTAATACGGTTTGCTCACCAACGATAGGATGAACATTAGAAACTTGTGTCACTATTTGAGTCGAAGAAACCCCGGTACTGGCAACAAAAGTCGCGCTATTAGTCGTGGAGGAAGTATTATCGGCAATCACGCTACTGCTGAAACCAAGGATATAAAAGCCATACAAAGCGACACGCTTATATTGGAGTAAAAAACAGATAGCCTTGCTAATCATTCCCCTCCTCCTTAGCATCGTCGTTACTCTTTGCCTCTGGAGTTAAAGAGCTCTCATCCTGTTGAGACAAGTTGTACTGAGCTTGAAATTTAGCGGCCAAAAACTGTTGAGGGTCTTTACTGATATCTCTTAACCACTGCTCCTTTTTAGTCTCACTATTTAATAACTCCTCTACTGACAACTGCTGCAACTCAACTTGTATTTTTCCCATTTGTGGTTTGTCGGCACCAAGCTCCATGTCTGTCATATCGTCGGGATCTATTGACTCTGGTGGGTTTTCCTCTTGTTGGCTCTCGCCAAGCTGCTTAATGTCTTGTATAAGCTGAGTCACTATTTGTAAGTTCTTTCTGGCACCCGCAAAGTTTGGTTCAATATCGAGTAGCAATTGATAAAGCTGCTTTGCTTTACTGTAATTACGCCCACGAGTGTAGGTCATTGCAAGATTAAAAAGACTTTGCAGATCATCCTGCTGGCGATATATCTTAGCCGCCTTGCTGTACTCTTTAGCTTGGTAATAGGCACGCGCTTTCCAGCTCGGGTCTTTAAAGCGTAATGCAGCTTCTTTAAAATCACCGTTGTCGTAATAATATTGTCCTTGCTGATCGGCACTAAAGAACAAGTCGAGCCATTGTGCATGCGCTGGCGCTGGCATCAAGCTGACGCATAACACAATAGAAGTCGCCCAATACAAACTAAAACCTCTGCGGAAAAACAGCAATAACAGCAGTGCAGCAGGATAAAGTAACCAATACCCTTGGTTAACCATCAAACTTGATTGACCTATCGCAGCCTGTTCTAACTCTGAAACCTTCTCTATCAAGTTGTCATTGCCAGATAAAAGGCTATCCGCAGTCATCACCGTAAAACCAAGCTGTCTCGCTGCAGGCTCTGTGGATGCCGTTAATGCAGCGAATAACACTTGGGCATTTTGTATCTGAGTAAACTTAGCCAACGCTTTGCCTTCACCTTCAAAACCATCCGATAAGACCAGTAAGTCAAAACCAAATTTTTGTGCGTCGGGAATGGCTACAATAACGTCAATCAAACGATCAATATCATCACCCTCCACAGGCATAACTTGAGGCGACATATAGCCCAAATATAGCGTTAACAGCGCAAATTGATCCGATGGCGGTAATACTTGGTGACTGCTGCCTGCAAATGCAACCAGCGAAATAGGCCTAGAACTGCCCTGCTTTAACAGTTTTAATATCAGTAACTTTGCACGTTCTAGGTGATTTATGCTCCCTTCGCTCTTTAACATTGATGGCGAAAGATCAAGGGCGATGATCAGCGGAGATTTGATATCATCGTCACTGGGCTTTAGCCAGCTTGGTCCCGCGAGTGCAAAAATGATGAAGCTAACAGTGAGTAAAGTGAGTGCTATCGGCGCTTTAGTCGCTTTGTGACTATTTTGCATTGAAAATACTGTTGCTAAGTGCGCTGCGATGACGCCCTCACCAGCTTGTTCCTGTGCCCTTTTTTGATTGCGCCAAAGGCCATACATTAGCAGAGCAATAGGCAAAAATAACCATAACCAGAGGGGCTCTGCAAGCTGCAAGCTACTTAACATAAGCTTGCCTCTTTGCTGCCACTGCTGTTGAGATAGTGAGCGCCAACCATACACAAATATAGATGATTAACATCGGTCCCATGAGCCAAGGATAAATGTCTAACTTAGGTAAATAACTTTGTTGTTGATACTTTGCTGGTGCAATCTCATTCACCTGTCGTAAAACCTGTTCAATAGCGTCAGTACTATTGCCTTCAAATGCATGGCCCTTGGTGATCTTAGCTATTTTATTAAGCGTATTAAAATCAACTTTATCCTCGCCTTCAGTATCAATTGAGCCCATGCCTAATGTAAAAACGGCGATACCCTCGGCTGCAGCCACTCGGGCTGCATCCACCGGATCTAGCCTAGAGCTAGTATCACTGCCATCAGTGACTAACAACAGTATTCGCTGGGTCGTATTGGAACCATCAAAAGCACGAATACTCAAGCCTATTGCATCACCAATTGCGGTAGCGGGGCCCGCCATCTGAGTATCCATTTGCTGCAATAATGTCTGCCAGAGCGTAATATCTTCAGTGAATGGGACTTGTAGATATGCGCCAGAACCAAAAACAATCAGCCCCAACCTATCGCCATTACGCTGCTTTGAAAAGGTGTTGAGCAAAGATTTAAGTGCGACTAAGCGAGAAACCTTACCTTGTTCATTGAGCTGGTAATCCTCTTGTTCCATTGATTGAGATAGGTCGACGGCGACCATCAGATCTCGTCCTGTCTTCTGCGTAATGACGGGCTCACCTAGCAGTACCGGTCGTGCTAGGCAAATGATGGTCAGTAGCCAACTGAGTAGTAATGCCACAGCCTGAATGCGCTTTCGTTGTTTAACTTGGCTACCTGACGTAGGCGCTTGCCCCGTCGCTGCGACTAATCGAGCAAAAAAGGGTAAATAGATAGATGCTGCAGGCTGCAGATACACCGGGAAAATACGGAAGACAAAGACCGGTAAGGCAACCAATGCTAGCATCCATGGATACTCAAGACTGATGTTCAAAGTGGTGCTCCTTTACCCAACGCTGACATAATTGATTCAGCTTAGAAAAGTCACTCTCTGACAGATACCGCAAAGCTTGTGTAGCCGATTGATAATTTAACCGTTCTAGTTGTTGTAACTGCGCCTCGGTAAAAATGACATTTCGGCTACTATTTATTATCGCTCGGTACCAAAGTGCCCCTGTTTGGCTTAATTTAACATCACACAGATTTGCTGACATTGCTGTATTTCTTATGACTTGGTTCATCCTTCCGGCATCATTCAGTGTTAATGATTGCAGCTGCTTCAATGCAGCGCGCCTATAGCCATCAGCAACCCAGCGTTGTCTTTTTCGATACATAAGCACAAGCAAAAATAATAATCCGACAAGCGCGACTCCATACCAGCCTGCCGCTAAAGGCCACCATGGAATAGCGTTGGGTAAAGGTATATCGACGAGTTGGGTAACCTGATTCATACTGGCTCACCCATTAGCAAACGACTTAATTGGGTAATGACAGGCTCATAAGTATTGACGAGTCCCACGGGTAATACGCTTGCTAGCACCGCTTTTTTTAAACAGGTTAAACGCTGCTGATAAAGCGCATCATATTTCTGTTGATTTTGAGCGTTGGCTTGGATATTAATTTGCTGTTCTCCGAGAGAAACACTCAAGCCATGAGCACGCGTTAAGTCGTCTTCAAGCGGATCTTGGACGACAAAAAGCAGCACATTTGTTTTTTGAGCTAAAATCTCTAATTCTGCGAGCTCTTCAATCTCAATACCTTCGATATCCGTAATTAATATCATCACACTTTGGCTGTTTAGCGTGGCAATTAACGGTCTAACTTGAGACAGAAGTGAATTTGATATGCTGTTTATAGTATTTTTTTTAAGTGAAGCTAAATCCAATTGATTGTTGGCAACTACAATTGCTTCGAGTAGATGAATAACATTATGGCTGGCACGTTTAGGTGACATCTGCACCATATCTCTGCAACCAATAACTGCGCCACCAACGCGGTCTCCCGCATCAAAAACTTGCCATGCTAGCAACGCCGCCAAGTGTGCAGCCGTCACAGACTTAGTATTCACTTGGCTGCCAAAAAACATCGGTAGCCGTTGATCAACAATAATATGAACTGGTCTGTCTGTTTCTTCTGAATAGACTCTTACATAAGGTTTTCCTAGACGTGCAGAAACTCTAGAATCTATTTGGCGTATGTTGTCCCCCGCTTGATATTGACGTAACTCTTCAAAATTCAAACCTCGGCCCTTTATACGCGATGCATGCCTGCCAGAGAGCATGCCTGCGGGCCGATAACGCGGTGACAATGACAAATGACGGCTGTCGTCCCTAAGTGCTAGTAACGCACTTAAATTAGTATAAATTCGTGAGTCTTGCTTACTCATAACTTGCTCATCGTTTGCTTCATAAGACGGGGGTCACGCTTACGAGCTCTTTAACGACATCTTGAGCGCTTTTGCCATCGGCCAATGCTGCGTATGAAAGCATGACTCGGTGACTTAGCACTGCTAATACAACCGCTCTTACGTCATCAGGGTCAACATAGTCTCGGCCCTCTAACACTGCATGGGCGCGCGATGCCTTATCAAGCGCGATAGAAGCTCTTGGGCTAGCGCCTATTTTTATGTACTTCTGTAAGGCGCTCTCCGGATACCTTTCCGGCTTTCTTGTTCCCATAACCAAAGCGACGATATATTTCTCAATGCTCTCAGACATAAAAACGTCATGCACTAAGCTACGGGCCTGTGTAATTAATGCTTCAGCATTATCTATCTTGATTAGAGGGCTATCCGTTCTAGCTTCTTGACTTCGGGTTAGACGAATGATCGCTAGTTCGGTTTCGTCTTCAGGATAATCAATCACCAATTTAAATAAAAAACGGTCCATTTGAGCTTCTGGTAATGGGTAAGTTCCCTCTTGTTCGATAGGGTTCTGAGTCGCCAATACCAAAAAAATAGATTCCATTGGATGGCTAGTATTGCCAATAGTGACTTGCCGCTCCTCCATTGCTTCCAGCAATGCGGATTGCACTTTAGGCGGCGCTCTATTAATTTCATCTGCAAGTAGAATATGGTTAAAGATCGGACCTGGATTAAAGTTAATTTTATTATTGTCAGACGACGATAACGCTTCATAACCAATGACGTCCGAAGGCAAGAGATCAGGGGTAAATTGCACTCGACCTTGCGTTAGGTGCAGCAAGTTAGATAGCGTTTTAACCGAACGCGTTTTGGCGGTACCTGGTAACCCCTCGAGTAGCACGTGCCCATCAGCTAGCAGCGCTAAGATCAATCCTCTTACAACATGTGCTTGACCGAGAACCTGCTTCTCTAAGGCTATTTGTAGATCACTCAGCTGTGAATATATAGCTTGGCTGTCCATACGATAGCTTTCCTTTTTACCCATTCCATTTTTAAAGAATACTTAATAAGTACCCTTTAAAAATAGAAAAAGGGCGCAAGCGCCCTTAGTGATACTGATTTTTATTTGCTCGCAGGTTGCTGCAACTTCTCCATCACTTGATCTAAGCTAAAGCTAGCCGCCTTTTGACTCGGCGGATATTCCTTAAAGGTTTTTAGGAATTTGCCTACATAAGCTTGGGCCGGAACTAACATAAACGCTCGATCTAACATCCAGTCCCAGTAAGTATTCGAGGTAATGTCCGCATTTTCGTAAGGATCCGTTCTCAGGTTATAGATTTTTGGTAGTCTTAGTACCACAAATGGCTCAGCCCATAATGCTAGAGTCCCTGCCATTCTCTGCTCCATAAATACCAGCTTCCAATTATTAAAACGCAACGCCGCTAAATCACCATCATCAGTAAAGTAGAAAATCTCCTCACGAGGACCCGTTTTATCTTTGCCCGTTAAATAAGGTAAAAAGTTATAACCATCAAGGTGATTCTTAAACTTCTTACTTCCAGCTTTATGCCCTTTTAATAACTTGTCTTTAACTTTGCTATCACCCGCAACTGCTGCAAAGGTCGGTAACCAGTCCATATGGTGCATAATTTCGTTTGAAACTGAATCAGCTTCGATTTTCCCAGGCCAACGTACCATTGCAGGCACACGGTAAGCCCCTTCCCAGTTGGTATTTTTTTCGCCTCTGAAAGGAGTCGTTCCTGCATCAGGCCAGGTATTCATGTGTGGCCCATTATCTGTCGAATAAAAAACAATGGTATTATCTTTAATTCCTAACTTATCAACAGTATCAAGTAGTTGCCCTACATGATTATCATGTTCAATCATACCATCGGTATAATTACTTAAGCCGCTTGAACCTTGCAGTTCAGGTTTAACATGGGTACGGAAATGCATACGGGTACCACTCCACCAAACAAAGAATGGCTTTTTGGCTTTTACCTTTCGCTCCATAAAGTCTATCGCAGCAGCAACGGTCTCATCATCAACAGTCTCCATACGTTTCTTAGTCAATGGACCGGTATCTTCAATCTTACCGTCAGCAGATGATTTAATAACGCCACGTGGACCAAATTTTTTACGAAACTCAGGATTTTTGGGATAGTCAGCGTTTTCAGGTTCCTCTTCAGCATTGAGGTGATACAAATTACCGAAGAATTCATCAAAACCGTGATTTGTAGGCAAGAATTCGTCTTTATCGCCTAAATGGTTTTTACCAAATTGACCCGTTGCATAGCCCATAGGCTTGAGTATTTCAGCGATGGTTGCATCAGACGCCTGTAATCCGACATCGGCTCCAGGCATTCCCACTTTTGACAAGCCAGTTCGGAACACACTTTGCCCTGTAATAAAGGTAGAGCGGCCTGCAGTACAGGATTGCTCACCATAATAATCAGTGAACATCATCCCCTCTTTGGCAATGCTATCAATATTCGGGGTTTGGTAGCCCATCAAGCCAAAGGTATAGGCACTGATATTAGATTGCCCAATATCATCTCCCCATATAACGAGAATATTAGGTTTATCAGCCGCCGTGGCCGCGAAAGACATTAGTCCAGCGGTAACTGATAGCAGAGCCAATTTTTTAGTAAACGTATTGCGAGTTAGCGTCATAAAAGATCTCCATTCTTTAATACAAACTTGTTGTTATACAAACCTGAATTCATTCTGCGCAATGCGACTTCCAGAATGATTACGACAAATATAGTTGCTAACTTTAAAGTCACACGTTACCAAAGTGTAATCAACTAAAATTACAACTATTTGACTCCAACTATGGATTAATGGACTAAAAGTAAGGTAGGGCTGCAATATTTCGTGGCGGTCGTAAAACTAAAGTCTACCTTTAGTGAGGTAAATAGATGAACAAAGCTTTGCTTGGAATTTAAAACTATTGATGCAATCTGTTGTTAATACTGCAAGCAACTATCAGGAAAGTTGCAAGTAACGGATTAAGATAAAAACGAAAGGAGATTATTGTGGGTACTGACACTGATGAAAATAATGACACTATTCATATAGGTAAAACTCAGGCACAAAAAAACCGCTATTAAGCGGTTTATTGTTAAAGAATGGCGGAGAGGGAGGGATTCGAACCCTCGATGGGATTTAACGCCCATACTCCCTTAGCAGGGGAGCGCCTTCGGCCACTCGGCCACCTCTCCGCAAAACATGGTGCGCATGGAAGGAGTTATATTCACCATCCGTTTAATTAGTTTCCAAAGACATTATCGATGAAAACTAAAACGCAAAATCTGTAAGCCTTATATGGTGCGGATGGGAGGAGTCGAACCTCCGACCGCCTGGTTCGTAGCCAGGTACTCTATCCAGCTGAGCTACATCCGCATATATAAAGATAAAACATTTAAAACAACTTAATGGTGCGGATGGGAGGAGTCGAACCTCCGACCGCCTGGTTCGTAGCCAGGTACTCTATCCAGCTGAGCTACATCCGCATATATTAAGGTAAAAATTTAAAAACTTTATGGTGCGGATGGGAGGAGTCGAACCTCCGACCGCCTGGTTCGTAGCCAGGTACTCTATCCAGCTGAGCTACATCCGCATATATAAAGGTAAAGCAATTAAAACAACTTAATGGTGCGGATGGGAGGAGTCGAACCTCCGACCGCCTGGTTCGTAGCCAGGTACTCTATCCAGCTGAGCTACATCCGCAAATATTAAGCAAAAACTTTCAAATGATTTAATGGTGCGGATGGGAGGAGTCGAACCTCCGACCGCCTGGTTCGTAGCCAGGTACTCTATCCAGCTGAGCTACATCCGCTCACTAAAACATTTAAACACAACAGTAAATTATGGTGCGGATGGGAGGAGTCGAACCTCCGACCGCCTGGTTCGTAGCCAGGTACTCTATCCAGCTGAGCTACATCCGCATCGTCGTTTACTGTAAGAAATGGCGGAGAGGGAGGGATTCGAACCCTCGATGGGATTTAACGCCCATACTCCCTTAGCAGGGGAGCGCCTTCGGCCACTCGGCCACCTCTCCGTTTCTTGGCGCACATATTACTGTTTGCCGAAAATAAGTCAAACCATTTCGAAGAAACTATTTCCGTTTGGACTGTTTTTAAGCATGTTGACTGTATATCCGCCTAAGAACGCCCATAATAAGACTTTTCATATCCTAAAAAATAAAAAAGCCAGTTAAAAAACTAGCTTCTAAAATTCTCAGTAATCATCAAACTACAATCAGAAGTTTCCGCCTTCTGGAGCAGTCCCTGATTTTTCAGATTGAATGCGTTGATATATCTCTTCACGATGGACAGAGATTTCTTTAGGTGCATTAACACCAATTCTTACTTGGTTACCTTTAACGCCTAATACAGTGACCGTAACTTCATCACCAATCATCAGTGTTTCACCAACACGACGAGTCAATATCAGCATTATGTTGCTCCTTTAGTTCCTAAACTTGCTTTATACGGCATTATTCCGCTATATACTTATTATAGAGTTAGCTTAGTACAAATTAACAGTATTCAATTTGAAATACGCCAATTAATTGCACCTTCACTGCCTTTATATACAGTTCTAGCATCAAAACCCTACAAGCCATATTAAAAAAATTCTGCACTAAAAGGCTATTATCAAACATAGAGATTAAACGGGCATGAAAACAGTTTGAAGACCATTTTAGCAACACCTTTAAAATCCATTAGCCAAACAACGTTTCATTGTCACAATCACCATACCAAAGTTAACTGTTATATCTACTAGTTTTCTCGTAAATAGTGATATTTATGCAATTAGTTCGCTAAACATAGCGGCTACCATTAGCACTTATGCTAACTTTTAGCCTTCAGACAACAAAAAACGCTCATAAAGAGCGTTTTTCAAACTTTCATTCAACAGCCATCACGATTAAGCCAGCTTGTCAGAAATCCAAGGTATAACGCTATCTAATGCACTTTGAAGGTTTTCAGGTTGGCTACCACCTGCTTGTGCCATATCAGGACGCCCACCGCCCTTGCCACCAACTTGTACAGCGATAGAGGCTATAAGCTCACCCGCTTTCACTTTGCCAGTGAGATCTTTAGTGACACCCGCGATGAGGTTCACCTTGGCGTCGCCAGCAATCCCTAATACAACGATACCAGACTTAAGCTTCTGCTTGAGTTCATCTTGCAAACCGCGAAGCGAACCTGCATCAACGCCTTCAAGCTTCTTAACTAAAACTTTAATACCATTGACCTCAACAGCTTCACCGACGAGATCGGCACTGGTTGCAGCCGCAAGTTTATCTTTTAGCTGTGCAAGCTCTTTCTCAAGCAACTTAGCCTTATCCAGTTGTGCTTTAAGCTTTGCAACAACAGAAGCACTATCCCCTTTCAATAACGATGCAGCTTCTTCTAGTTGAGCCTGTTGCTTAGCAATATAAGTCATTGCAGCTACACCTGTTACCGCTTCAATTCGGCGTATACCCGCAGCAATACCACCTTCAGAGGTGATCTTAAACAGACCGATATCACCAGTACGACCTACGTGTGTGCCGCCACAGAGTTCAATCGAGAAATCACCCATAGTGACAACACGTACTTCAGCGTCATACTTCTCGCCAAATAACGCCATTGCGCCTTTCTCTTTGGCTTGATCTATGTCCATCACTTCAGCGGTTAACGCGTGGTTACGTCGGATCTGAGTATTAACCAACTCTTCTACTTCTTTGACCTCTGAGGCTTTGACGCCTTCAAAATGAGAGAAATCGAAACGTAAACGTTCAGGGTCAACTAACGAGCCTTTCTGAGTAACGTGCGTACCTAACACTTGGCGCAGCGCCGCGTGAAGTAAATGCGTAACGGAGTGGTTTAATTCTGTTCTTTGACGACATTCTTTGTCGACATGAGTAGCAACGGATTGGCCAACCTGAATTGAACCAAGCGCGAGCTTACCAATATGACCAATAGCTTGGCCATATTTTTGAGTATCTGTAACATTATACTCAACACCATCGGCAACCAGTAAGCCTTTGTCGCCAGACTGGCCACCAGATTCACCGTAAAATGGCGTGTTATCAAGCACGATGACCGCTTCATCACCCGCAGCAAGCTGACTGACGGATTCACCCGCTTTATAGATAGCAATAATAGTGGCTTGGTTATTAAGGTCCTCATAACCTACAAAATTACTTTGTGCATCGATCTTAAGGCCTTCGTTGTAATCAGTGCCAAATTGACCCGCGGCTTGAGCACGGCTTCGTTGCTCTGCCATTGCGATTTCAAAGCCTGCCTCATCGACCGTAATATCACGCTCACGACAAACATCTGCGGTTAAATCAACAGGGAACCCGTAGGTATCATACAATTTAAAGGCTGTTTCACCGTCTAATACTTCACCTTTTAGATTAGTGAGTGCATTATCAAGAATACCTAAACCACGTTCGAGCGTACGAGCAAATTGCTCTTCTTCGGCTTTAAGTGACTTTTCAACAATCGCTTGAGTAGCCACTAAACCTTTAGCGGCATCACCCATAACTTCAATCAATGTTGGGACTAACTTGTAAAAGAAACTATCAGTAGCACCAAGCTTATTACCGTGACGAACTGCGCGGCGAATAATACGGCGAAGGACGTAACCGCGGCCTTCATTTGATGGCATAACACCATCAGCAATCAAGAAAGCACATGAACGGATATGATCTGAAATCACACGTAATGATTTATTTTCTAAATCAGTAACACCAACAATTTCAGCAGTCTTTTTAATTAGCGCTTGGAAAATATCAATCTCATAGTTTGAATGCACGCCCTGCATAATCGCAGCGATGCGCTCAATCCCCATTCCAGTATCAACAGATGGCTTTGGTAATGGGTTCATGTCGCCGTTAGCTTGGCGGTTGTACTGCATGAATACGATATTCCAGATTTCAATAAATCTATCGCCATCTTCTTCTGGAGTACCTGGACGGCCACCCCAGATATGATCGCCATGATCATAGAATATTTCACTACAAGGACCACAAGGGCCTGTGTCACCCATCTGCCAGAAGTTATCTGAATTATAAGGAGCGCCTTTGTTATCGCCTATGCGAATAACGTTTTCAGGAGCAATACCGACTTTTTTCGTCCAGATATCGTAAGCTTCGTTATCCGTTTCGTAAATCGTGACGCATAAACGCTCTTTAGGCAGGTTTAACTCTTTGGTTAGAAAAGTCCAAGCAAAGTTTATCGCGTCTTCTTTAAAGTAATCGCCAAAGCTAAAGTTACCGAGCATTTCAAAAAATGTATGATGGCGCGCTGTGTAACCAACATTATCTAAATCATTATGCTTGCCGCCCGCTCTTACACAGCGTTGAGATGAGGTGGCACGGCTATAATTGCGCTTATCTTCTCCAAGAAATACGTCTTTAAACTGGTTCATACCCGCATTAGTAAATAATAACGTTGGGTCGTTACCTGGTACTAGAGAGCTACTATCAACGACCTGGTGACCGTTGGTGCGGAAATATTCCAAGAAAGCACTACGCAGTGCTGCAGTGGTTTGATACATGAAACCGTCCTGAATTAGGTTGTGCAACTAGCTCGAAAAAGAGCCTAATGATAAATTTTTATGGATAGTATTATAAGCAGTGTCATGGCTAACAACCAGCCCTGTCGATACAAAACAGTGGGAGCAATTAAAAATAACAGCGGTATCGCGGGATCATTCTCTGATATCAGCAGTGAAAATGCGGTTTGTAGCAAATTATCCATTGCTCGTTGGCATCGTATTCAAGCGCAAATCGTATTCAAGGCCACAAGATATCTGCTCAAACCTGAGCTCTAAAATCACGCATCTGCTTAGCCCCATCTTTTGATCCACGAAATGTCTCAACACTTTTTAAGCGTTAAAAAGTCAAATCCGTTCAATCTGTTCGTTGAAGTTCTGCTTTCGCTTTATCTCTGACAACACCTTTGCCAGTATCACGGCTGGGGTTCTAACATTACTGAGCACTTTCTCGATAGGACTTCATCACCATGGAGCATGGCAACGTTCATCTCAATGGCCTTTATACTTACAGCTATTAAGAACCGTTTCGACTTCTAACACGCCAAACTAAGGGAGTTTTAGCTTCGTCTGGATATTTTTGCGGGAATGATCGCGACGCGCTAAAAATACGACGGCGACATGTATTACTGACAGGGAGTAAAATGCAAAAAGTTAGCTTGAAAACGCATTTAAAAACGCGTTTAAAAAGCTAACTTTAAAAGTGACTTAACATACTAATTTTAAAACAGCCTAAAAAACTTCGCCTGTTTCTAAATCAACATTGTCACCTGCAGTGTCAGTAGTTTCCGCTGTTACTTTTTCGCCTTTGCCTAATAACATTGAACGCAAAGTAGCCTCAATTTCGTCAGACACTTCTGGGTTTTCAATTAAATACTTACCAGCGTTTGCACGGCCTTGACCAATTTTACTGCCTTTATATGCATACCAAGCACCTGACTTTTCAATTAACTTATGAATAACGCCTAAGTCAACTAGCTCGCCAGTACTGTTAATACCTTTGCCATAAAGGATTTGGAATTCAGCTTGCTTAAACGGTGCAGCAATTTTGTTCTTAACCACTTTAACGCGCGTTTCGTTACCAATAACTTCATCGCGGTCTTTGATCGCACCAGTACGGCGAATATCTAAACGAACAGAAGCGTAGAACTTAAGTGCGTTACCACCAGTCGTGGTTTCAGGGTTACCAAACATGACACCAATTTTCATACGAATTTGGTTAATGAAGATAAGCAAAGTGTTTGATTGCTTAAGGTTACCTGCAAGTTTACGCATTGCTTGGCTCATCATACGCGCCGCTAGGCCCATGTGAGAGTCACCGATTTCGCCTTCGATTTCAGCTTTTGGCGTTAATGCCGCCACAGAGTCAACAACAATAACGTCAACTGCGCCAGAACGACTCAATGCATCACAAATCTCTAACGCTTGCTCACCAGTATCAGGTTGTGAGCAAAGTAAATTATCAATATCAACACCTAGATTCTTTGCATAGATGGGGTCCAAAGCATGCTCGGCATCGATAAATGCACAAATCTTGCCCTGCCTTTGTGCTGCAGCAATCACTTCCAACGTTAGTGTTGTTTTACCTGATGATTCTGGACCGTAGATTTCGCAAATACGCCCCATAGGCAGGCCACCGGCACCCAACGCCACATCCAAAGATAGAGAGCCAGTAGAGATTGTTTCAACATCCATTGAACGATTTTCGCCCAACTTCATAATTGAACCTTTACCAAATTGCTTTTCAATTTGACCTAAAACGGCGTTTAACGCTTTCTCTTTATTTGGATCGATCTTCATTATTATTTCCTTAAAATCACAGTGCTAACACAGTTTCAGCACTGTATTATCATTTTGATGATGACTCTAATATCTACTTTAGAGCCTCAATATGAAACTAGTATACTGTACAATCATACAGTATCAAGTACTGTACGAGATTTTTTTATTAAACCAATTAAATCAAACGGATAAGCATTCATACGTAAAAAACGCCCTTAATTAACAGTATTTCATCATAATAATCCCCACTAAGATGAGTAAAAAATTGTTAAGATTGGCAACCATAAATATTTAATGGCCACTACGCGCCGCAGTAAAGTACAGGCAAAGCAAATCGATGACTGCTATTGATCCGCAAAACTTAGAAAAACACACCCCGATGATGCGTCAATATTTGACGCTAAAAGCGGAAAATCCAGAGATGTTGCTATTTTATCGCATGGGGGATTTCTATGAGCTTTTTTACGACGATGCCAAACTCGCATCTGAGTTGCTCGGTATCTCATTAACGGCACGCGGAAAAAGTGGTGGCGACCCGATCCCTATGGCTGGCCTACCCTACCACGCTGTTGAAGGGTATTTAGCGAAGCTAGTGCAACTTCGTGTGTCTGTCGCAATATGTGAGCAAGTGGGCGATCCAGCCACTTCAAAGGGGCCTGTTGATCGCAAAGTTGTCCGTCTCGTCACCCCTGGGACTTTGACTGATGAAGCCTTGTTACAAGAGAAGCAAGATAATTTACTTGCCGCACTCTATCAAGGTAAAGCGGGATATGGTTACGCAACTCTTGATATCGCATCCGGCCGTTTTGTGGTCACAGAGCTGAAGAATACCGAGGCTCTGGAAGCTGAATTACAAAGAACTAATCCGGCAGAATTGCTTTATAGCGAAGACTTTTCCCAAATGAGCCTTATTGCAGGGATGAATGGCACTCGCCGTCGACCTGAATGGGAGTTTGACTTTGATACATGCCACCGTTTACTGCTAAACCAATTTGGCACTAAAGATCTCAATGGTTTCGGTATTGAAGATGCCAGGCTGTCGCTGCAAGCTGCAGGTTGCTTAATGCAGTACGTCAAAGATACTCAGCGTACGGCATTACCGCACATTAATTCAATTGTACGTTTCAACCAAGCTGATAGCATCATACTTGATGCTGCAACCCGTCGTAACTTAGAGCTGACGGTAAATCTCCAGGGCGGACAAACTAACACCTTAGCATCAGTATTAGATAATACTGTCACCGCAATGGGTAGCCGCATGCTGCAACGCTGGTTACATCAACCGCTGCGTGATCACCAAGTGATTCAAGCCAGGCAATCGTCTATTGCCGAGTTAATCACTAGTGAGCATTACGCTACCCTTTCTGAAGACTTAAAAGCGTTAGGTGACGTTGAGCGAATAACAGCTCGTATCGCCCTTCGCAATGCCCGTCCAAGAGATTTTGCGCGCTTACGTCAAGCATTAGGCTTGTTACCGCAACTACAGCAAACGCTTAAGTCGACAACAGTTCCTCACCTTCAATACCTGTCTCAAGTCATTGGCGAGTTCCCTGAAGAACTAGCCTTGCTGTCAAATGCAGTGGTAGACAATCCGCCGATGCTTATTCGCGATGGCGGTGTCATTCGTGATGGCTATGATGCGGAGCTGGATGAATGGCGAGTATTGAGTGCTGGCGCGACCGATTATCTTGCCCAGTTAGAAGCACGAGAAAAAGAACAAACGGGAATATCCACCCTGAAGGTCGGCTACAACCGAGTGCATGGATATTACATTGAGGTCAGTCGCCGCGAATCTGATCTGGTGCCCTTGAGTTATCAACGCCGTCAAACGCTAAAAAACACAGAGCGTTATATCATTGCGGAACTGAAAGAACACGAAGAAAAAGTCCTTTCAAGCCAAGGTAAAGCACTCGCATTAGAAAAACAGTTATGGGAACAGTTATTTGACCTCCTATTGCCGAAAATACATGAGCTGCAAGAGTTTGCCAAAGCCGCGGCTGAATTGGATGTCTTGTGTAACTTTGCTGAACGCGCTGAAACACTTAACTACGCCTGCCCAGAACTATCAGAAGCTTCAGGAATACATATAGAAGCAGGTCGCCATCCTGTTGTCGAGCAAGTAAGTCAAAGTCCCTTTATAGCGAACCCAGTAACGCTAGATGACCAACGTAAAATGCTGATTGTTACCGGTCCAAACATGGGGGGTAAGTCCACCTATATGAGGCAGATAGCCTTAATCACGTTGATGGCACATATTGGTTGTTACGTTCCTGCGGAGCATGCCGTAATTGGCCCTGTCGATAGAATATTTACCCGTATTGGCGCGTCAGACGATCTCGCTTCTGGACGATCGACTTTTATGGTCGAGATGACCGAAACGGCGAATATCCTTCATAATGCAACGCCAAACAGTCTGGTCTTAATGGATGAGATTGGCCGCGGTACATCGACCTACGATGGCTTATCATTGGCATGGTCGGCTGCAGAGTATTTAGCCAAAAACCTTAACGCAATGACGCTATTTGCAACGCATTACTTTGAGTTAACCCAGCTTCCGGAGCTGATGGATAACGTCGAAAATGTGCATCTGGATGCCGTTGAACATGGTGATTCAATCGTGTTTATGCATGCGGTGCAAGAGGGCCCAGCCAGTCGAAGTTACGGATTGCAGGTTGCCGCACTTGCAGGTGTGCCAAACAGCGTCATAAGTGCTGCCAAACAAAAGCTTCACCATTTAGAAAGCCGCGATCAGGCAATGGAGCAATCGCAAAATGGTCATATTTTGGCTCAACAAGCCATCAGTTTGCCAACACAAGCATCATCAGCTGTGATTGAGGCACTTGAAAAGCTCAATCCCGATGAACTGACACCAAGGCAAGCCCTCGATTATCTTTATCACTTAAAAAAGTTATCACTGTAATAATATAAGTCTCTTTGCTTTAAGCAATAGAAACAAAAAAGGCGCCAGCGGCGCCTTTTCTTTATCTATCGGTTGCTAAATTCTAAAAATAGCCTCAACAGATAGACCTTGGGCGCCTAACAAATCTTTTAAACGCTTTAATGCTTCAACTTGAATTTGACGTACACGCTCACGGGTTAAGCCAATCTCTTTACCGACGTTTTCAAGTGTTGATGGCTCATAGCCTAATAAACCAAATCGGCGCGCTAGCACTTCTCTTTGCTTGGTATTGAGTTCACCTAACCACTTCACTACCGATTTAGACATATCTTCATCTTGAACCTTATAATCAGGTCCAACATTGTCGTCATCAGCTAATACATCGAGTAACGCCTTATCACTTTCGCCGCCCAACGGGGTATCAACTGAGGTGATGCGCTCGTTTAACTTGAGCATACGACTGACATCGCTGCTTGATAGATCGAGTTTATCTGCAATTTCTTCTGCGGTAGGCTCATGGTCTAATTTTTGAGCCAGCTCTCGTGCAGTACGCAGGTAAACATTAAGTTCTTTTACAACATGGATGGGTAATCGAATCGTACGAGTCTGATTCATAATTGCTCGTTCGATTGTTTGTCTAATCCACCACGTCGCATAAGTTGAGAATCTGAAACCACGTTCAGGATCGAACTTCTCTACGGCACGGATTAAGCCCAAATTGCCTTCTTCAATAAGATCGAGCAGCGCTAAGCCGCGATTGTTATATCGACGTGCAATTTTTACGACTAATCTGAGATTACTTTCGATCATGCGGTTGCGGGATTTTTCACAGCCTTTAAGTGACTTGCGTGAAAAAAACACCTCTTCTTCTGCGCTGAGAAGGGGGGAAAATCCTATTTCGCCTAGATACAGTTGTGTCGCATCGAGGTTTTTTTGTAAATCGTCTTGTACTTGTTGCTCCAACTCTGCTTCTTTAACTTCCTTTGTATTGACGTCTGATGTTATTCCTTTTACAGAAGCATTCGTAGATTTTTCTGCCACGACGGCATTATTTGTTCTGCCCATAATATATCTCCCAAATTTCATATTTGACTACTGCACTGTACTGTCCTCCGATTTGCCAAACTGGCAGCCTAATCAACTATTGCTTAGGCAAATATTTAAGTGGGTTTACTGACTTCCCATGATAACGGATCTCAAAATGTAGCATGACCCGATTAGTGCCTGTATTACCCATTTCAGCAACTGTTTGTCCAACATTAACAATTTGCTTTTCTTTTACTAAGATCTTATCAGCATGTGCATATGCACTTAGATAATCGTCACTATGCTTTATAATAACTAAATTACCATAACCTCGTAGTGCACTTCCTGCATAAACCACTCTACCACTAGCAGCAGCTTTAATTGCATCACCACGATTACCCGCGATCTTTATTCCTTTATTTCCCTGCTCTTTGGCTGAGAAAGTTCCAATCACCTTACCTTTCACTGGCCAGAACCACCGACTTACCTTTTTAGGTAACGTTGACTCTTGCTTGTGGATAATTCGGTTAACATCTTGTTGACTGCTTGTTACAGAGTACGCAGGCTTTGCAACTTGATCAAGCTGTTTTTTTGACGCTGTTTTAGTCGTTTTTTTATCAACGGAATTATGATTAACACTTTGTTTACTAACAGTTTTAGTGTTCTTTGCTGTCGATTTAACAGCTGTTTTTGACGTTTTTTTGGCAGTATTAGTATTTGTAACAGGTTTTTTAGAGCGAAAACTCAATACCTGTCCAGGGTAGATGGTATAAGGCTTTCGCAGATTATTGACCTTAGCGACATCAGCAAAATCTTTATTTGCCCCCCAAGAGATAGAGTACAAGGTATCGCCCTGTTTAACTTTATATCGGCTACTGGTAATCGAACCTCTATCATAAGACGGCTTTATCGGGGAGTTCAAGGATTCTACAGGTGCGGGACGCTCAGCTTGAAAGCTGCAACCTGATAATGCAAAAGCAAAAATGATACAGAAGTACGCAATAAACTTCATATGACTCGGCTACCCCAAATCGCAAATCTGCGACCATGACTTAAAATTTAGGACAAGGACTACTACGAGGAAGACAATAAAGTTAAGCAAGTTCACCACTCACTAATGGCACAAATCGCACAACCTCTATTGCCTCAGACACACATTTATCACCCACACGAGTGACTTTGAGTAATTGCTGAGATGCTTCTCCTACAGGGATAACAAGCACACCACCCTCTGCTAGCTGCTCAATTAACGCGCTAGGCACACTCGCAGCAGCAGCGGTGACCATAATCGCATCATAAGGCCCTTTGCTCGGCCAGCCTTGCCAACCGTCCCCATATTTAAAAGCAATATTATGCAGATCAAGCTTTTTTAAACGTTGTCTTGCTTGAATTTGTAGGCTCTTAATCCGTTCAACAGTACATAGCTGTGGTACTAACTGGGCTAATATTGCCGCTTGATAACCAGATCCAGTGCCTATTTCTAACACCTTTTTCGGTTTACTTTGCAATAAAATCTCGGTCATTCTGGCCACAATATAAGGTTGTGATATCGTCTGTCCTTGACCAATTGGCAGTGCCGTATTTTCATAGGCTTTATGCCCTAGCGCAGCATCTAAAAAACGCTCTCTTGGCGTATTAGCCACCGCTTTTAAGACTGACTCTTGACGGATGCCAGCTTCATACAGACTTTTTGCGAGATTCAAAGCTGACGTTGACGCGAGCCGGTTCATAAATAACGGTTCCAATAGTATTAAAATTATTTGTCTACAACTCTACGGCTGCTAACCAAGTCGTCATTGCCGTTAACTGCTCAAAAGCGGTTAAGTCGACAGTCAATGGCGTTATAGAAACATAGCCGTTGGCAACAGCATGAAAGTCAGTACCTTCACTTGCATCTTGTTGATCGCCTGGCGGGCCTAACCAAAATATCTCTTTGCCTGCGGGATCTTGCGTCCTGATCATCCCTTCCGCCCGATGCCTTGCACCCAACCGGGTGATCTTGACGCCTTTAACATCAGCAATAGGCAGATCAGGCACATTGATATTCAAAATTTTATCTTGTGCAATAGGTTGTTTCTGTAAGCCTTTAACAATCTTCAACGCAAAATAAGCTGCTGTTTCATAATGTTTTAACTCTGAGCCAACAAGCGAAATGGCTATCGCTGGAAAGCCTAAGAAGCGGCCCTCCATTGCCGCCGCAACAGTGCCAGAATAGAGGGTATCATCGCCCATATTTGCACCAGCGTTGATCCCCGACACAACCATGTCTGGTTCATCTTGATACAACTCTCTTATCGCTAGGTGTACGCAATCAGTTGGAGTGCCGCTCACCGAGATATAACCATTGTCTAACTTATTCAGCCGCAGTGGATTCGTCAAGGTCAGCGAGTTACTCGCACCAGAGCAGTTACGATCTGGGCCAACAGTTAAGGTTTCTGCTATCTGCTTTAACGCATTTGTTAAAGCAACGATACCTTCGGCATTTACACCATCATCGTTACTAATTAAAATTTTCATTCTGTTGCAACGAGTTCCTGTTGTGCCGCTAGCATTTGTTTTCTAGCCACCTCTTGCACATCCTGATACTCAAACAGTTCTCGTAAGACAGAAGTAGCATAAGAGCCTGATGGTAAAGCAAATTTAAGCGTAATGGTATCTTCTTCAATTTGATACTGTAAATGCTGTGGTTCAAGTAGCAGAGCACGACGCTCCTGACTTAGCCCCGCATGTTCTAATCCATCACGATCAATAGCTAAGTCTTCAAGCGCGTTTGCTTCCACTTCAGCGGCGTCAGCTTGAGCTAATGGCAAACCACGTCCCCACATAGGAGCCGAGAGTTGGATATCTTTTTTAGCCAAACGTGCGGTTAAGGTCTCATCCCATTGCTCGGCAATGAAATAGCTCTTGCTACCCGCCAGCATGACACAATCACCGCTAAGCGTCGCAATGCCATGTAAGGCTAATCTCGCGGATGTAGCCACATTAAACACGTTCGAGCGAACAGCAGAAAGATACATACTGCGTTTATTACGGTCTTTAACATTACGACCGCCAAACATCTGCCGACCAAATACAAGGTTCTTGCCTTCATGGCCAAAACGTTGCTCACCAAAATAATTGGGTACACCTATTTGGGTTATTTTTTCCAGCCGAGCGACAACATCTTCAATCTCGGTGACGTTTCTCAGTACTAAGGTGAAACGGTTTCCCGCCAAAGCCCCTATCCGTAATTTTTTACCATGGCGAGAAGCGGTCATCACTGTGATTTTGTCACTGTTAAGTGCTTGCCAATTAGGGGTTTCTTTACCTGGGATACGCACACCAAACCATTGTTCGGTCACTGCATGTTTATCTTTTTGCCCTGCGTAAGTCACCTCTTTTGGATGAACATGAGCAAAGCTTGAGAGCATTTTTGCTACTTCGAGTGTATTAAGGCCATCTTTGCGAATGTGTAGCAGGTGGTGCTCGCCCTCGCCCGTTGGCACAAAAGGCAGAATTTCTTGTACTAAGAAGTCACTATTATGTGTTCTTAGATCAGCCGTAGCTGCGGGCTTACCGTGTAAATAATGAAGTTCGCTCATATCTCTATAATCTCTTTATATCTTTGCCATCAGCACTACAGCTTCAACTGCAATACCTTCTTTTCTGCCTGTGAAACCAAGCTTCTCTGTCGTCGTCGCTTTAACATTAATATCGGCAATATCAGACTGCAGGTCCGCAGCTAACAAACAACGAATACTATCTATATGTGGTGCCATCTTTGGGGCTTGTGCAATAATGGTCACATCCAAATTTGATAACGAAAAGCCTAGATCCTGCACCAATTTATAACAATGCCTCAGCAAGACCCGGCTGTCAGCGCCTTTAAACTGGGCGTCAGTATCCGGAAAGTGCTTACCGATATCACCCAATGCCATTGCACCCAGTATTGCATCAGAAATGGCATGTAACACCACATCACCATCAGAGTGTGCAATAAGACCAACATCATAGGGTACAACAACGCCCCCTAAGATCAATGGTGGTTCGCCGCCAAATTTATGCACATCGAACCCATGGCCGATTCTAATTTTCATTTCAATTCCTAGTAATGACACTAACCAGCGTTTAAGCGTTAGCCTATGCTGCTTAGATTTTTAAGAAATAGCGAAGCCAGCTGCAGATCATCAGGATGGGTCACTTTTATATTGTCAGCGCGGCCGCAAATAATACCCGGCATAATGCCCGCCCACTCCATAGCTGACGCTTCGTCAGTGATAAGTGCTCCTGCAGCCAATGCAGTTTTTAGATTGTCCCTTAACGGCTTAACAGGAAAATACTGCGGTGTTAAGGCATGCCAAAGTTTGTCACGACAAACTGTATTACATATTTCGCCATTATCCTTGCTGCGCTTCATGGTGTCACGCACTGGAGCGCCTAATATCGCCCCTTGTGGAAAGACCGGGCTTGAAGCTATGAGTTTATCGATATCCTCATGACTTAAACAGGGCCGAGCCGCATCATGTACTAACACCCAACTGTCTTCATCTGCATGTTGTAGAGCAGCAAGCACTGAGTCAGCTCGCTCACTGCCGCCTATAACCGTTAACAACTTGGGATGTGTCGCCTGAGGCAGCGCTGAAAAATACTTATCTTCTGGATGAAGCGCAATGATCACCCTTGAGATGTCAGCATGACTCAACAAGCAATCCAAAGTGTGTCCGAGGATCGTTTGCTCGTTAAGGGCTAAATACTGTTTTGGCACCTCAGCACCCATGCGGCTGCCTATCCCTGCGGCCGGCACGACAGCGATGATTTGTTTAGTTGATTGGCTCATTAGAGAATTCCACTTAGCAGCTGATATCTAGCATCAATCATTCTGTTTTGAGAGGCGGTCACCACCAACAACTCGAAAGAATGTCTCTCCCTCTTTAACCATGCCTAATTCGTTACGGGCTCGCTCTTCAAGCGCTTCCGTTCCGCTACGTAGATCATTGATTTCTTCTCTTAATACTTGGTTTCTAGCCACCAACTGTGCATTGCTCTCTTGCTGTAGTTTAATCTGCTCTTGCAGGTGAATAGAGTCCGCAAGGCTTTTATCCCCTAACCAAAGGCGATATTGCAGCAAGATAAGTAACACTATTAAGGCAAGAAGAAGGCGTTTCATGATGCTAAATAGAAAGAGTCTGGGAATAGTAAATAGATAGTACAACAAAAAAGGCCACCGAGTGGTGGCCTTTTCAAAATTTTTAGCAAATTATGCTTGGCCTTTAATCTCGCTTAAGCCGTTATAAGGTGCTTTTTCGCCAAGTTGCTCTTCGATACGCAGTAATTGGTTGTATTTAGCAACACGGTCACTCCGACATAGAGAACCTGTCTTAATTTGGCCAGCAGAAGTCGCAACAGCAAGATCAGCAATCGTTGAATCTTCTGTTTCGCCGCTACGGTGTGAAATAACAACAGTGTAACCCGCTTCTTTCGCCATGCGAATTGCAGCCAATGTCTCAGTAAGTGAACCAATTTGGTTGAACTTAATAAGAATTGAGTTAGCGATATTGTTGTCGATACCACGCTTTAAGATTTTAGTGTTAGTCACGAATAAATCGTCACCCACTAATTGAATCTTGTCGCCCATGATTTGAGTTTGGTAAGCCCAACCATCCCAATCAGACTCATCTAAGCCATCTTCGATTGATGCAATTGGATACTGCTCAGTTAATGACTTAAGGAAGTCAGAGAAACCGTTTGCAGTGAAAACCTTGCCTTCGCCAGCAAGATTATACTGACCATCTTTGTAGAACTCAGAAGCAGCACAGTCAAGTGCAAGCGTGACATCAGTGCCTAGCTTGTAACCCGCTTTTTCAACAGCAATCTTGATCATAGCAAGTGCATCTGCGTTAGAAGCAAGGTTTGGAGCAAAACCACCTTCATCACCAACAGCAGTGTTTAAGCCTTTAGACTTAAGTACGCTCTTTAGACTATGGAAAATTTCTGCGCCCATGCGTAATGCTTCACGGAAGCTCTTAGCACCAACAGGTTGAACCATGAACTCTTGGATATCAACGTTGTTATCAGCGTGCTCACCACCGTTCAAGATGTTCATCATAGGAACAGGCATAGAGTACTGACCTGGAGTACCGTTCAGCTCAGCAATGTGCGCATATAAAGGCATACCTTTAAATGCAGCAGCTGCTTTTGCAGCAGCCAAAGAAACAGCAAGGATCGCGTTAGCGCCTAACTTATCTTTGTTCTCAGTGCCATCGACATCAATCATAATCTGATCGATTGTCGCTTGTGCCGTTGCATCTTGGCCCAATAACGCGTCTTTAATAAGACCGTTAATGTTTGCCACTGCCTTTAATACACCTTTACCCATGTAGCGAGACTTGTCGCCATCACGAAGTTCTAGTGCTTCACGGCTACCCGTAGATGCGCCAGATGGTGCTGCAGCCATGCCCATGAATCCGCCTTCTAAATGAACTTCAGCTTCAACAGTTGGGTTACCGCGAGAATCCATGATTTCGCGACCGATAATGTTAATAATCTTAGCCATAATGCCCTCGATTTAAGTTTGAAAGATAAATTTAAAGTAAAAAGTAAAACGAATTTGTAATATCTAAACTCACATCACCAAAAACAAAAAAACCGCTCCCATTACATGGAAGCGGTTGATATTTTGGTTTAGCCTAAATCGCGTTTCTGATACGCGGCAGCTGCTGCAATAAACCCTTCAAATAATGGCTGACCATCACGAGGTGTCGATGTAAATTCAGGGTGGAATTGACTCGCTACAAACCATGGGTGATTTGGTAGCTCAATCATTTCAACCAATTGACGATCTGAAGAAAGGCCACTAAAAATCATACCTGCATTTTCAAGACGATCTTTGTAGTTGTTGTTCACTTCATAACGATGACGATGACGCTCAACACAACTGAGTTCTTTATAGGCTCCAGCCGCTTTAGTGCCTTCTTCTAGATGACATAACTGCGCACCTAAGCGCATAGTACCGCCTAGATCAGATGTTTCATGGCGCTCTTCAACCTGACCTTCTTCGTTTGTCCACTCAGTGATCAAACCAACAACAGGATGAGGTGTCTCTTTATTGAATTCAGTTGAATGCGCACCCTCAAGGCCCGCAACATTACGTGCAAACTCAATCAGCGCAACTTGCATACCTAAACAGATACCAAAGTAAGGTAAGTTATTCTCACGAGCGTATTTAGCCGCCATGATCTTACCTTCGATACCACGTTCACCGAATCCGCCAGGAACCAAGATACCGTCAAGACCTTTAAGGACTTCGTCGCCTTTGGCTTCAACGTTTTGTGAATCAATGTACTTAATATGCACCGATACACGATTAAACAGACCCGCGTGCTTCAACGCTTCGTTAACTGATTTATAGGCATCAGGTAGTTCAATATACTTACCGACCATACCAATAACGATTTCGCCCGTTGGGTTCGCCTCTTGGTAGATAACGTGTTCCCACTCGTGCAAATCAGCTTCAGGGCAATCAATGCCAAAACGCTTAGTGACCAGTTGATCAAGATTTTGTGCTTTAAGCAAAGCAGGGATCTTATAGATGCTATCAACATCTTTAAGTGAAATAACGGCACGTTCTTCTACATTACAAAATAGCGAAATTTTCGCTTTCTCATTTGCAGGTACAGGACGGTCACCACGACAAACCAATACATCAGGAGCGATACCGATTGAACGGAGCTCTTTAACTGAATGCTGGGTAGGCTTGGTTTTAACTTCGCCTGCAGCGCCTAAGAACGGCACTAACGTAAGGTGCATAAAGAGTGTTCTTTCGCGACCGAGTTCAACACCCAGTTGACGAATAGACTCAAGGAAAGGCAATGATTCAATATCACCTACCGTGCCGCCAATCTCAACGATGGCAACATCGTGACCTTCGCCACCGGCGAGTACCTTTTCTTTAATTGCATTGGTGATATGTGGGATAACCTGAATAGTGGCTCCCAAATAATCGCCACGACGTTCTTTACGCAATACTTCTTCGTAAATACGACCGGTAGTAAAGTTATTACGGCGATTCATTTTGGTACGAATGAAACGCTCATAGTGACCTAAATCGAGATCTGTTTCCGCGCCGTCTTCAGTCACAAACACTTCACCGTGCTGTGTTGGACTCATGGTACCTGGATCAACGTTAATGTATGGATCCAGCTTCATAATGGTTACGTTTAGGCCACGGGCCTCTAAAATTGCAGCCAAAGATGCTGCTGCAATGCCTTTACCTAGTGATGAAACAACGCCACCAGTAACGAAGATATACCTTGTAGTCATTCTGAACCTGAGAAAAATGAGTTGGAAATATGTGCTTGTAAGAAAGCACGAGGACGGGGAAATATTATACCAAAGCATAGCGGATTCGACAAACTAGAATTAACCTAAAATTCAGTTTATTTGTCCGACTCAGCTCGTTTCACTTGATCCCAATAGCTATCCAATTCTGCTAATGAGTGCTCACTCATTAGCTTACCGTTAGCCTCAGCACAAGTTTCAACCCCTCTAAAGCGTCTCTCAAACTTCTGATTTGCTTGCCTTAATGCAGCTTCTGGCTCAACTCCCAAATGCCGAGCTAGATTGACCACCGCAAATAGCAGATCACCCATTTCGTCTTTGACTCTAGCAGGATCAATATCGTCTTGATTGACCTCATGCAGTACTTCATCAATCTCCTCATGGATTTTTGCAACCACTGGAGGCAACTCAGGCCAGTCAAAACCGACACGAGAGACTCTTTTTTGAATTTTCATCGAGCGAGAAAGTGCTGGGAGGTTAAGAGGAATATCATCTAGCACTGAATTTTGCTCACGCTCTGCGCGTTCAGATGCCTTAATGTTTTCCCAGTTTTGTTTTATCTGATCGGTACTGCTGCTTTTGAGGTCGGTAAATACATGCGGGTGACGCCGAGTCAACTTATCACAAATGCGATTAATGACAGTGTCAAAATCAAACATGCCCTGCTCTTTACCCAACTGGCAGTAAAATACCACCTGAAACAGTAGGTCACCTAACTCGTCGGGCAGTTCATCGAGTGCAATACGCTCGATGGTATCGGCCACTTCATAGGCTTCTTCTAAAGTGAAAGGCACGATTGATTGAAACGTTTGGGCTTTATCCCAAGCACAACCCGATTGAGGATCTCGCAGCTTTTGCATAATATCCAGCAAAGGCTGCATGTTTCCCACTGATTTAGTCATTAAGCTATCCTACTTTATGTTGGCTTATACTCTACGCGCTTCGCTGACGCCATCAACTTGTGACAGCTTGGCCATCACACGAGATAAACCATCCAAATTGTACAATTCAAGCTCAAGTTCAATGGCTGCTGTTTGCGTTTTGACATCCGACGATGAGCTCATTGCCAGGACATTAGACTTTTCCGCAGCAAGTACAGATGTCAGATCTCTAAGCAATCCCGAACGATCACTTGCAATCACTCGTAAACGAATTTTGTAGCCGCCGGAGTAGTTCTCTCCCCAGACAACATCAACAGAACGTTCTGGTTGAGCGCGAATAAGCTCTTTTACTTGATCGCAATCGGCGCGATGCACCGAGATACCACGGCCTTTAGTAATGAATCCGAAAATCTCATCACCGGGGACTGGCTGGCAACATTTGGCAATGTGGCTCATTAGATTGCCTACGCCGTTAACCTCTACCTGTCCTTGGCCTTTTCTGGCCGGTTTGCTGTGGCTCTTTTTAACAAGATCTTCTAGCACCTCTTCATCAGACTGCTCGTGGGTACGCAACTTGCTCTGAACATGGTTAACAACTTGATTAAGACGAACATCACCGCCACCGATCCCGGCGAGTAGATCGTCCATACTGACCATGTTAAAACGTTCCACGGCTGATTGAGCGTCTTTGAGCTTTAAGTGCGTGCGCGCCAGTTCATTTTCAAGCATTTCACGGCCCGCAACAATATTCTTGTCTCTATCTTGTTGCTTAAACCAATGTTGGATCTTAGAGCGTGCCCGTGACGTTTTGATATAACCTAGATTAGGGTTAAGCCAATCTCTTTTCGGATTTGGGTTTTTAGAGGTGATGATTTCAATTCGCTGCCCCGTTTCAACTTGGTAAGTAAACTGAACGATACGGCCGTCGACCTTGGCGCCAATGCACTTATGCCCGACATGCGAATGGATATAGTAAGCAAAGTCCAGCACTGTCGAACCCAGTGGAAGATCAACAACTTCGCCACTTGGGGTAAATACATAGACACGGTCTTCAAAGACTTGGCTACGCACCTCTTCAACGAGGTTACCGCTTTCAGCGACATCTTCTTGCCACTGTAGGATTTTACGTAACCAGTTAATTTTCTCTTCATAGCCGCTTTGCTTGCCACTGCTACTTGCGCTGCCCTCTTTATATTTCCAATGGGCGGCGACACCTAATTCAGCATCTTCGTGCATCTGTTCAGTACGGATTTGAATCTCGACCGTTTTTCCTTCAGGCCCCACCACAATAGTGTGAATCGACTGATAACCATTCGGTTTAGGGTTAGCGACGTAATCGTCAAATTCACTCGGGATATGATGCCAAAGAGTATGTACAACGCCCAATGCTCCATAGCAATCTTGTAGTCTGTCGGTGACAATTCTTACCGCTCGAACATCAAACAACTCATCAAATTTAAGTTGTTTGCCATTCATCTTTTTCCAGATGCTATAGATGTGTTTTGGACGACCATAAACTTTGGCTCGGATCTCGTCCTTATCTAAACGCGCTTGCAGCTGGCTAACAAAGTCGTCGATAAAGGTTTCTCTATCGAGGCGCTTACCATCAAGTTGCTTAGCGATATCTTTATAGGTTTGCGGATGCAGGTAGCGAAAAGAGATATCTTCAAGCTCCCATTTCAACTGCCCAATACCAAGACGGTTCGCCAACGGTGCATACACATCAGCAATCTCTCTGGCAATAAGTACCTTTACGTCTTCGTCGGCATTTTTAATTTCCCGCAGTAAACAAATACGCTCAGCGAGTTTAATCACCACGGCACGCACATCTTCAACCATCGCCAGCAACATTTTACGAATGTTGTCTATTTGCGGCTCACCATTGCGGGTTTGATTGTTAACTTTTAGTGCACCAATAGCATTCATGGTTTCAACACTGGAGACCAAAACCTCAAGTTTTGGGCCGAAGCGCTCTTGAATGTCTTCTTGAGTGATTAAGTCTGCATCAAAAACAACAAACAAAATGGCAGCTTGCAGCGTTTCAATATCCATATTCAAAGGTGCAAGGATTTCAATCATCTCACGAGCACGTTGCAGTACAGGAAGGTTGGCCTCTTTATTTTGGCCCACTAATAACTCAACCTGCTCTATCAACTCCAAAAGAGTTTTGGCTTCGTTGGAATCACTAATATAACGTTTTACCCACTCTTCTAGTTGAAAGTGAGGGTCGTTAAAATGTGCTTCGCGAACTGATACCATCGTCTATTATTCCTTTACGTCTCGTAATTGGATTAAACCAAAAATATCAGTCCAAGCCATTAAAATTCAGACCTTCTATCTTCAGCATTGAGCGTATATTGTCAATAAACAAACACTGACAATCGTAACTAAAGTTGTCTATTTCTCGAGTTCAAATAATGCCATTGATTCTAAATGGTGCGTTTGTGGAAACATATCCACCAAGCCTATCTTTTTAAGTGTATAACCTTGCTTTAATATCACTTCGCTATCACGCGCTAAGCTTGCAGGATTACAAGAGACATAAACCAACGCCTTAGGTTTAAGCTTCTTTAGCGATAACATGCTTTCATAAGCCCCTGCTCTTGCGGGATCAATCAGCATCTTATCCACTTTGCCTAACCATGGTTCTTTTGACAAATCCGCACTTAAATCGGCATGAAAAAAGGACACTTTATCTAAACCACTGTACTGAGCGTTAAGCGTTGCCTGAGCCACCATGGCAGGCACCCCTTCAACACCAATCACTTCAGCGCCACTTTTAGCTAATGGCAGACTAAAATTACCGATACCACAAAATAGATCAAGCACCCGCTCATCAGCTTGAGGGTTAAGCCAGTCTACCGCCTGCTTGACCATTGCTTGGTTAACCGCTGCGTTAACTTGAATGAAGTTACCCGCTGAAAACTTAAGTTCAGTATCGCTGTCACCCAAACCATAGAAGGGTTGTTCACCATTGCCGCTAAGATGTTCAGTCTCGGCATTATCGTCTTGCAACACCAGATTGAGCGCCTTGCTCTCACCGAATGCAGCCAAACGTTCTCTGTCTTTATCCGATAACGCCTTGGTAATACGTAAAACCACAAAAATGCCGTTGTCAGCTTCGGTCAATTCTACATGCCCTAACGCTTTTTTGCCGCTGAGCTGATTTAATAAGTAAGCCAGATCGGGGATCAACGCCGAGAGTGGTTTTGTCATTACAGCACAGGATTGGATCTCTACGACATCACTGCTACTACTGGCCCTAAATCCTAAACTAATATGTTTAGTGTTTCGATCAAACCAAGTCGCTAAGCGCGCTCTTCGACGATAGTGCCACGGCGAGTCACTCAATGTGTCACAGACTTCACTTGCCTGAGTTTGAGCAAATTTAGCGACCAATTCCTGCAACGCTCGCGCTTTGTGTGCTCGTTGAGCCTCTATATCTAGATGCTGTAAATCACAACCGCCACAGCTAGCATAATGTGGGCACGCTGGCTCGACACGCTCGCTTGATGGTTTTTCAACCTTTAATAGTTTTGCTCTAGAAAACTTCTTTTTCTGCTCAGTCAACTGGACTTGAACCGTTTCACCAGGAAGTGCACCGCTTATAAACACAATCTTCCCCTGATCATGAGCAATACCTGCACCGAGATGATCCAGCTGGGTTACAGCCAAAGATAACTTTGACGATAATTGTTTAGATCTATTTGGTTTTGCTTTAAAAAATTGTGCCATGTTACTCTCTAAATAGATAAAAAAAACTGGCCAACACAGGCTGTTACTGGCAGTCTATTCAATACTCTCACTATATTTACTGGTAACCCAATCGTCTCATGAATGAAGCCAACAATATGACCAAGTACAGCCTGCGTTCATGGGTTCTGGTATTGGCGTTAGCTCCAACTATTTTAGTGGGTATTTTATTGGGAAGCTATTTTACCATAAATAGATTTTATGAACTTGAAGAAACGCTCATAGATCAAGCGAGTAGTATCATCGAGCCTTTAGCCATTGCGGCAGAGGTCGGTTTAGAGAGTAAAGATTTCGAAACCACAAAGCGCTTAATCACCGCCGCCCAGCTCAACAAAGCCTCTTTAGTACAGTTTATTGCTATTTTTGATGTCGACAACCGCGTCGTCGTCACCTCGCATCATTATAAAAATCATGAAGTCATGCGTTACGATAAACCGCTAAGTTCGATGCTAAGAACTGAACTTGAGCAAGTCGGTGACAGTATGATTTTACGCAGCCCGATTTTCAACAACAGTGCGGTGCGGCCTGTCGATGCCTTCGATGAGAATGACAATAGGATCTCAATAGAGGCTGTAAAACTCGGCTACATATCGATATTGATCAATAAAGAGAATGCGCTGCTTGAGCAACATCGCGCCGCGGTGGCGGCGTTTATTATTGTATTGATTGGGGTGCAGCTGAATCTATTTTTTACTTTCAGACTGGTTAAAAACGTAACCCAACCCATTACCGAAATGGTACGAGTGGTAGCCAAAATTCGAGAAGGTAAACTCGACACCCGTTTAACCGGAAACCTCATTGGTGAGCTGGATCTGCTTAAACGCGGTATTAATGCCATGGCAGGCTCCTTGTCTGAATACCATGATGAGATGCAGCAAAATATTGACCAAGCCACATCTGATTTACGAGAGACACTCGAACAAATTGAGATCCAAAACGTTGAGCTCGATATGGCCAAAAAGCGGGCGCTAGAAGCCAGCCGGATTAAGTCTGAATTTTTAGCCAACATGTCCCATGAGTTACGCACCCCACTTAATGGTGTCATCGGTTTTGCAAAACAGTTATTAAAAACCCCATTACACTCCAGTCAGCAAGACTATATTCGCACCATTGAGCGCAGCGCCACGAGCCTACTCAGTATCATCAACGACATTTTGGATTTTTCGAAGCTGGAAGCCGGTAAAATGGTATTGGAAAACATGCCATTTTCTCTGCGAGAAATAGTCGAAGAAACCGTCACTATGTTGTCTAGCAGTGCACGAGAAAAACAGATTGAGTTGGTGATCGATGTTGACCCACGTATCCCAGAGGATGTTACTGGCGATGCAATGCGATTTAGTCAAATCCTGACGAATTTAGTCGGTAATGCGATTAAGTTTACCGACAGGGGGAGTGTGCAGCTTAAGATGCAACTTGAAGAGATTGCAGACGGTAAAGCGCGTGTCCGTATTGAGATAATTGATACAGGCATCGGTATTGATGCCGAAAAACTAGCCGCTTTATTCCAAGCTTTTGGCCAAGCAGACTCTTCTATCTCAAGGCGCTTTGGCGGTACCGGTCTTGGACTGGTGATCACCAAGCGTTTGGTTAATCGAATGGGCGGCCAAATAGGCTGTAATTCAGAGCTACAACAAGGCTCAACCTTCTGGTTTTCCTTACCTCTTAATCTAAGCCAATTTCCCATCAGCGATACCTTACCAATTGGTACGCTTAAGAATAAAAGCATTTTACTATTCGAACCTAATCCGTTATCACAGCATGCCATTGAACGTATGCTGCTACGCTGGGGTCTTAAAGTCACTAAGGTGACCAGCAGTAAACAGCTCGAATTTATTGTGACCCAGTCAAATCACTTGTTTGATTATGGGCTCTTTAGCTGTAAACCGCTTGCGGCTGGCGGCAACGGTGTTGAGCTGCTCAAAATGGCTAAACCTAAAATAAGTTACTTAATGTTGATAAACAATTGCGTCGAAAGTGAGGATATCTTCACTCAAATTCGTCCCTATATCGACAAGCAACTCACGATGCCTATCGGTGAGAAGCGACTATCCAGTAGCTTAATCGATCAGCAATCGACACTTGAAGCGGAAGTGTTGCCAATGCCTGCAATAATGTCGGCTCCCGAGGTAAGAGAAAACTTAACCGTACTGGCAGTTGACGACAACCCCGCCAATTTAAAGCTTATTGATACATTACTAAAAGAGCTCGTAACCCAAGTGCTCATTGTCGATAATGGTGATGCCGCGGTAGAAATTGCAAGACAACGCAGTTTTGACCTTATCTTTATGGATATTCAAATGCCAGGCACTGACGGCATTAGCGCCACTAAACTGATAAGACAAAATTCAGCTAATCGCAATACGCCCATTATAGCAGTGACCGCCCACGCGATAGCTGAAGAGCGAGAGCGTATATCATCGAGTGGTATGGATGGCTACTTACCCAAACCTATCGATGAGGCAGCACTGAAGGAGGTTATCCGCAAATGGAAAAACAAACCCAAGTTCACCCACTTTGATCAGCGCACCTTAAATTGGGAACTGTGTTTGACGCAGGCAAATAACAAGCCAAACTTAGCAATTGATATGTTGAAGATGTTGTTAAAGTCACTGCCTGAGACGGTGGAGCACATCAATAGTGCACTCACGAGCTTTGATCAGAAAAACATGCTTACCTGTATTCATAAATTACACGGTGCAAGCTGTTATTGTGGCGTGCCGACCACCCAACAACTTTGCCAGGAGATAGAGTCAGGGTTAAAGCGTGGTGTTACTGTAGAAGATGTAGAACCTGAAATCCTTGAGTTACTTGATGAGTTAACTAAGGTAGAATCAGCCGCTAATCAAGTGATCACCCAGCTATCAGTGGAAATAAAAGATGACAAATAAACCGGGCTTTTTTCAACGCTTAAAAGGGCTAACGCTAGCACAAAAGAAACTTTTTGCTATTGCATTATGCCAGCGCATGCTACCCAATTATCAGCTTTTTTCTGAAGTGTGTGAATTTGGCAACCCGAAGGTGCTCGATACACTGCTCAACCTGCTTTGGCAGTCAATGTACGACAATAAACTGAAACTAAATTTAGAGCTACAAATGGAACGTATTGAAGAAAATACGCCTGAGCCTGCTGATTTTGACGTCTACGGCGTATATCCAGCACTAGATGCAGCGGTAGCCTTAACGTCTTTGCTAAGCGCACTAGAAAGTAAAGTTGAAGAAGATATCACCAATATCAGTAAGCTCTCCTCAGCCACAGTTGCCAACTATATTGAAGCAACCTGTGAGCAAGATTTTGATAAAGAATCAGAATTAGATGATTATATTTTTAACCATGAAGTCATGGTTGAAGAGAAAGAGATGCAAGAAGATCTTCTGCAAACCATCGAAAAGAACCCACACCTTAAAGCCGATTTCATCAAAGAGTTACGCCGAGAAATTGTCACCGTCGGCATATCAAACATTGGCGTCAGCGCAGCAGAGTAATACCGCAAAAGAGTCGCTTTATTAAAGTGACTCTTTTACTCATGCCATTTGTAAAATCAGAATTCCGTGAGTATTGAATACGCTGAATTCGAATTGATAGTTGTTCCCTTAACAATCCATAGAGAACAATTGTTCCGCTTTGGACTGCATAAACTCGATAAAGAGCTTAACCTTCAAAGGTTGATGACTGCGTTGATGATACAAGATTGAAATCCGCCTTTTCTCACCAATCCATTCAGGTAGTAGCGTTGTCAACTGGCCGCTCTTAAGCTGGTTTTTCACAAAAAGCGCTGGGCCATATAAAACCCCACCATTATCTACAGTAGCCTGCACTGCGCCATTTAACTCACTTAACGTCAGTTTTGCAGGTCCATCATGATAAAAGCTCTCTCCCGATGGGTGCTTTAAAGTCCAGTTAAACAAAGGCCATACTTTAATCAACGCGTGTTGTTCTAAATCGCTTGGATGGCACAAGCTAGGAGCCTTATCCATATACTGTTCCGAGGCAAACAAACCATAATTGAGCACACCAAGAGAGCTCGACACCCAAGAAGAATCTGGTTGGGTGCCACCGACAATAGCAACATCAACCCCCTCATCTATAAGATCGATCACGTTATTATTTTGTACTATATGCAGCTGTATATCTGGGAACTTTTCACAAAACTCATTAATGGCATGTATGAAAATCATCGAAATAATAGACACCGGGGCCGCAATTCTAAGGGTTCCTTCAGGCTTATCCACCGCAGCGCCTCTGATACTGTCAAACTGAGATACTATGGCCTGATATTGCTGAAACAGCGCTATGCCCTCCTCTGTTAGACGCAGCTTGCGGGTGTTCCTCATCAACAACTGTTTATCGAGCAGCGTTTCCAATTTAGTCAACTTACGGCTGACCGTTGCAATTGGCATCTCCAGCTCTTTAGCGGCTTGGGAAAAGCTCCCTGCATTAACTAAATGAACAAATTGGTAGATCAGCTGTAATTCCAAACCAAAATTACTATTCATCAATATAAACCCAAGCGTTTAAAATATAAAAAGGGGATCGGCTACGACCTATGATTAATAGTATAACAAAACATAAATATGATAATGTTCTAACTCAATTTTATGCGTGTTTTACGTATATTGTAGCCAAGTTATTAGAGAAAATATGTCAGCCGTTATAACGCCACTACTCGCTGTATTTGGCATCATGTTGATTGGGACCTTGGTGCAAAAATCAAAATTGCTGCCCGCTGAGACCGATCAAGTTTTAAACCAATATGTTTACTATATTGCGTTTCCGGCCATTATGCTGATCACATTGGCACAAACCCCCATCAACGACATACTGCACTGGGGTTATATTGCTGGGTTTAGTGGCGCCATGCTAACCAGCTACGCGATCACCTTTCTCGTCTCCCGTTGGACCAATCCATCTCAAAACGCAGTCGCGTCTATGCGAGCGCTTAATGCCACCTTTGGCAATACTGCTTTTATCGGTATTCCCTTAATGGCGATGTTGTTTCCCCATAATCAAACGGCACTCGCCGCTGCCGCTATTGCCAGTCTATTGTCGGTGTTAATTTTTGCCATCGCGCTAGTGTCATTGGAGATGATTGGGCGAAGCCAACAAAGCTCAGCGGCAAAAATCATTAGCCTCGCCTTAATGCACAACCCGATTGTGGTGGGTAGTATGGTTGGGATAGCCCTCTCTGCAATGACAATTACCTTGCCTGATAGTATCGCACTCATCATTCGTCAACTGGGTATGACCTCAAGCCCTTGTGCACTGTTTGCCATCGGTATGGTGCTCGCTAAATCAGCTCAACACCAAACCTCAACACACATTATTAGCCTGAAACAGCTCACAGAGATCAGTGCCATTAATGCGATTAAATTATTTTTTCAGCCTCTAGTCACTTACTTGATCATGTTTAGTCTGGATGTTGATCCACAATTGATTGCTATGGGCGTCATACTGGCGGCGCTGCCGACTGCTGCCAGTGTCTACCTACTTGCACAACGGTACCAAACTCAAGTCATCACCAGTGCTCAGGGAATACTATTGGGTACCCTTGTCACCTTTATTACTTTGCCATTATTAGAAGCTTATCTATTGGGTTAACATTCGATGCTTAATTTAAAAGTGCGTCTTGCTAAACCTTGGTTCTAACCACTTTTACTTCTGCGATAGTGAGATTGTGAGATTGTGCACTGTCTCTAAAAGAAATGTTCACCATACAGGAGTAGATAAATTTATTGCCCGCTCATAAACACCTTCCATCTTGCTGTATTAATTATCTATTACTTTATATCCTCTCGTAATTAAAGATGACAAACCTTGCCAGTATCGATTAATTTTTCAACTGACACTTTACTGTATAAAAAAACAGTATATACTGTTCATTAATACAGTGTATTGGGATAGGACATCACTATGCTTTGCCAACTCAGCATTAATAATTTTGCTATTGTGCGTTTTTTGGAACTCGATTTTAAAGCCGGCATGACCAGTATCACGGGTGAAACCGGTGCGGGTAAATCTATTGCTATAGATGCATTAGGCTTGTGCCTAGGTAATCGAGCCGACGCTAATGCCATTCGGCCTGGCGCCACCAAAGCGGAGGTAAGTGCACGCTTTTCATTATCTGATATTCCACTCGCAAAGCGCTGGTTAGAAGACAATGATCTCGAACTAGAGAATGAGTGTATTTTAAGACGGACCATCAATAATGATGGCCGATCACGCGCATATATCAATGGTAATCCAGTCCCACTTGCACAGATAAAATGCCTCGGACAACTGCTGATTGGCATTCATGGTCAACACGCTCACCATGCGATGCTAAAAAGTGAACACCAGCTTACTTTACTCGATAGTTACGCCAACCATAAGATGCTACTCGACACTGTAGCGGCGAGTTATCAGAGATGTAAAACGGTTGAAAAACAGTTACATCAATTAGAGTTAGCGCAGCATGAAAGGCTTGCACGTAAACAGTTACTGCAATACCAGGTTGAAGAACTCAATGAGTTTGCCATTGCTAAAGGCGAGTTTGAAACCATTGAGGCTGAGCATAAAAAGCTCGCCAACAGCACGGCATTAATTGAGCTATGCCGTAGCCAATTAAATATTTTGCAGGACAATGATAAAGCGAGTGTTGAGTCATTGTTAAATACCTCTATAAGTCAGGGGCAGGATTTAGAAAGTTATGATGCCGAACTTGGCAGCGTTGTCACCATGCTTAATGATGCACTTATTCAAGTACAAGAGAGTAGTAGCGAGCTTGAGCGGTATTTAGAAGGTTTAGAACTAGACCCTGAATACTTTGAACAATTGGAGCTGCGGATCTCTAAAGCACTACAACTGGCGCGCAAACACCATGTCAATGCCAGTGAATTGTTTACTCACCATCAAGGTCTGTTGAATGAACTCAATGAGCTTGGCTCCGATGGGGACAAACTTGAAGAGATCCGCAATCAACTGCAAAATAGTCAACAGGCATATTTGAACCACGCAAGAAAACTCAGCCTCAGTCGTGGCCGCTATGCTAAAGAACTCGATAAAAAAGTCACTCAATCGATTCATGAGCTGAGCATGCCTAAAGGTAAATTCAGTATCGCGGTCAACTTTAATCAAGCCGTGATTAGCCCTCAAGGCTCCGATGCCATTGAGTTTCTCGTGACCACAAATCCAGGTCAACCTTTGCAGCCCATTGCTAAAGTGGCCTCAGGCGGTGAACTCTCTCGAATAGGCCTTGGCATACAAGTTATTACCGCTAAAAAAGTCGCGACACCAACGCTCATTTTTGATGAAGTCGATGTGGGAATATCCGGTCCAACGGCGGCTGTCGTCGGCCGGATGCTGCGGAGTTTAGGGGAATCTACTCAAGTATTTTGCGTGACTCACTTACCGCAAGTTGCCGGTAATGGCCATCAACATATGTTTGTTAATAAGAGCAGTAAATCTGGTAAAACAGAAACATCCATGGTCGCCCTAGATAAGGATCAACGGATTGAGGAGTTAGCTCGCTTACTGGGGGGCGACACCATTACCAGTAATACGATTGCCAATGCTAAAGAGCTGCTGTTTAGTTAAATGAGCTTGCGTAAAACAACCATTAAAAAAGGAGCTAACAATAGCTCCTTTTTTTATTGGCACACTCTATAGCTGAAGCTTTTAAATCAGGTAGTGGGCTGCGGTGTGCAAGCAAATCAGGGAAAATATCCCTGCAAGTACATCATCAATCATAATTCCAAAACCACCTTGCACTTTTGCATCCAGCCAACGGATTGGCCAAGGTTTCAAAATATCAAAAAAGCGAAACAACACAAAACCGGCCAGTAACCATTGCCAACCAGCTGGCGCCGCTATCATGGTAATAAGTAAACCTGCAATCTCATCCCAAACAATAGCACCGTGATCATGCACACCCATATCTTTGGCAGCTTTATCACATATATAAAAGCCGATTAAGACGGTAAAAAGCGTCAAGCCGATATACCAAGGTAAGCTCAATGGTGCCATTAATAAATAGAGCGGTATGGCGGCAAGCGTACCAAACGTACCTGGCGCCTTTGCGGCTAAACCTGAGCCAAATCCTAACGCCAAAAAGTGAATAGGATTTTTAAGAGACAGCTTGGTTAGTGCTTTATCTTTTGAAAGTAAATTCATCAATTAAAGTGCTCAAATCCGAGGTTAATGGGCTCAAATGGCTGTTTATCTAACAACAATTTCAACTTGCCACCCATGCAAATTTGACCAATCTTAGTAAACTTAACACCCGTTTCAGCCAATGCGATCTCTAGTGCGCCTTTTTGGGCTTCAGAGACTGTAAAGAGTAGTTCATAATCCTCACCACCCGTTAATGCATAGCTTAGCGCCATCTCAGCAGAGACATTAGCTTTAAGCTGGTGAGATAAAGGTAGCTTATCGACATTGATAGTGGCGCCAATATTAGAGGCTTTCAATACATGTTGAATATCAGAGACTAAACCATCTGAAATATCAATGGCACTCGATGCCAGCGTGCGCAGTGCTTGCCCCGCTAATACCCTTGGAGTGGGCCGGTAATGCCGATTAATAAGATAGTTTCTATCGTCTTCATTACAGTCCGCTTTTCCACGCAGTAGATCTAGCCCTAAAGCTGAGTCACCTAATGTGCCGGTAGCGTAGATCCAATCTCCATTTCTTGCGCCGCTACGAGTCAGACCGGTATGCTTAGGCACTTGGCCATTAATGGTAATGGTGATTGAGCGGGGACCACGAGTAGTATCACCGCCAATAAGTGCTACGCCATAGTATTCGGCAATTTCAAACAAGCCCTCACTATAATCTGCCAACCAATTTTCGTCGACTTCTGGCAAAGTTAGCGCCAATGTCATCCATGCAGGCTCCGCCCCCATAGAAGCCAGATCAGATAGATTCACCGCTAGCGACTTATACCCCAGATCTTTTGCAGGCATGTCGGCAAAGAAGTGCACGTTTTCCACTAAGGTGTCACAAGATATCACAATAGATTTATTTGCAGCGGGTTCAACAATGGCACAATCATCACCAATGCCAAGTGCAACATCTTTTCGAGACTGGGCACGCCCAGTAAAAAAGCTTTCGATTAATTGAAATTCTTTCACAATACCAATCACAAATTAAGAAGTGGTTTGAGGAAAAAAGAGGATCTAATAGTAAGAGGATCTTAGCTATGATTTAAGTTACGTTAGATGTGTTCTGCTATTAAATGCCAGCCACGGATCATGCAACTGTGATTCTCTTTTTAGGCATACAAAAACGGCATCCGAAGATGCCGTTTTTACTATTTCGTTCTTGCGACTAGCTTATCCAGAATACCGTTAACGAACTTATGTCCATCTTCAGCGCCGAATGCTTTGGCAAGCTCGATAGCTTCGTTAATCGCTACTTTATAAGGAACATCCTTGCGGAAAGTCAGCTCATAAGTCGCTAAACGAACAATCGCCTTTTCGACAGGGTCAACTTCATTCAAAGGACGAGTCAAAAATGGAATGATTAGCTCATCCAATTGGCTTTTCTTAGTTGCTACGCCCGCTAATAACTCACGAAAGTAAGTTATATCGACACCATCAACATTTTGTTCAGTTAGAAACTCATGCTCAACATCAGCAATATTGTTGCCACTTAGCTGCCAAGAGTAAATGGCCTGAACCGCTAAACGACGTGCCTTTCGGCGCTCTGAAGGCTTCATTAAATTGTCCTAGATTACAGGTGTTCTTCAAGTGCTTGCAGCACGTTAACCATCTCTAGCAAACCCAAAGCAGCTTCGCCGCCTTTGTTGCCTGCTTTAGTACCTGAACGTTCAATTGCTTGTTCAATAGTATCAGTGGTTAAAACGCCGAATGAAACAGGAATATCAAATTCAAGTGCAACTTGAGCTAGACCTTTATTACATTCGCCTGCAACAAAATCAAAATGAGGTGTACCGCCACGGATAACCGCACCAAGTGAGATTATTCCGTCAAATTTTCCGCTGGCCGCAACACGACGTGCAGCAAGTGGCAGTTCAACAGCGCCAGGCACTTTAATTACAGTGATATTATCATCTGCAACTTGGCCAAAACGCTTAAGAGTGTCTACCGCACCATTAAGTAAACTATCTACAACAAAGCTGTTAAAACGTGAAACTACGATCGCAATTTTTGCGTCTTTCGATTCGATATTACCTTGAACTATGTGCATTTATCTTACCTAAAATTAGCTAATTACCCAGCATGGGGGCGGAAGAGGCGGTATGATACCACAGCCGTTAACGCTGATCCCCATGCAATTTATAAGAAAAGTGTTAAATTACCCCTTGGATGATTTTCCAACCCAAGATAGTATTTTATTCTGCTATATAATCAGTTACTTCTAAACCAAAGCCTGATAGTGAATGATAACGCTTTGGTGAGCTAAGTAAGCGCATTGATGTCACACCTACGTTTGCTAGGATTTGCGAGCCAACACCCACTTGACGTGAGGTTCCTTGCCACTTAGCGGTAATAGGAGCACTGCCGTTATCTTCAGCTTCAAATGCTTTAACTTTGGCTAAAATATCACTGCTATGCTCTTGATGACCGAGCAGTACCAGTACGCCACCGTCTTCGCTAATGCGCTGCATTGCTTTTTCTAGGGGCCAACTGCGTTGCTGATCGCGCTCGGAATGTAACAGGTCGTTAAAGGTATTCTGTAAGTGAACACGTACAAGTATGTTCTCTGTAACCGGACCTTTGACTAATACATAGTGTAATTGATTATCGATAGTGTCACGGAAAGTCAGCATATCAAACTCACCAAAACGGGTTGGTAGCTTACATTGCGCTTCACGTACAACACTGGTTTCTTTAGTGTTGCGGTATTCAATTAGGTCAGCAATAGTGCCCATCTTTAATCCGTGCTTTTCAGCAAAAACTTCAAGATCTGGACGACGCGCCATGGTGCCATCGTCCTTTAAGATTTCAACGATGACTGATGAAGCTTCAAAACCTGCTAATCTTGCTAAGTCACAGCCAGCTTCAGTATGACCGGCACGGATGAGCACGCCACCCTCTTTTGCCATCAATGGGAATATGTGGCCAGGCTGCACAATATCACTAGGCTTTGCATCTTTGGCGACTGCAGCTTTAACCGTGACGGCACGATCTTGCGCTGAAATACCCGTTGTGACACCTTCAGCCGCTTCAATAGACATTGTAAAGTTGGTTGAGAACTGGGCATTATTGTTGGTTACCATTAAAGGCAGGTTTAGCTGTTCGCAGCGTTCTTTAGTCAAGGTTTGACAAATAAGACCGCGACCGAACATCGCCATAAAGTTAACCGCCTCTGGCGTCACCATGTCAGCAGCCATAATAAGGTCGCCTTCATTTTCTCTATCTTCATCATCCATCAAGATAACCATCTTGCCTAGACGAATATCTTCGATGATCTCTTCTATACTATGTAGCGACATGTTCAGACCTTTATTTTGTATTACTGCATTAGGTGAGGTTGCTAACCTTTATGCCTATCGTGGCAAAGCAGTATATAAATTTAATGATTATTTTTTTGAAGCCTTTAAAGATAATTTTATCTTTAAAATAGCCTTAATCCAGTATTTAACGTAAAAAACCTGAGCGAGCTAACAGTTCCATAGTAACTTCGGACTTAGGTTGCTGTTTTTCATGCTCTGATGAATAGTTCATCAATCTTTCTAAGTGACGAGCAATGAGGTCAACTTCAATATTAACGCTATCGCCAGCCTTTAAATTTATTAAGGTGGTTTCACCTGCAGTATGCGGCACTATGGTCAGTCTAAATCGATGCCCTTGCACTTCATTAACCGTTAAACTCACACCATCAATGGTAATAGACCCTTTATGGGCAATATAGCGACCCAGCTCTACGGGAGGTGATAACCAAAATTCAATTGCCTGACCGCGAACTTGCCGGTCATCAACCCGGGCCATACCATCAACATGACCACTGACCATATGGCCACCTAAGCGTGTTGTTGGAGTTACGGCTTTCTCTAAGTTAACCTCGGTGCCGACAGCATAATGTGCAAACCCAGTAAGGCTGACTGTCTCGGCTGAAATGTCCGCAACATAACCATCCGCTAGCCGCTGCACGACAGTAAGGCACACACCATTAGTGGCGATGCTGTCACCGAGCTTAACGTCCGATAAATCAAGCTTTGCGCTTGCAACCGTTAATCTAATATCATCGCCACGACGTTCTACTTTTCGTAAATGACCTACAGATTCAATAATTCCGGTAAACATAAAGTTAATTACTCATTCTTAACGTCAAGCGAGTATCTTTACCCACTTTGCGTTCATCTATTACATTAATACTGGGTATTTGTGACATCGTCTCAAATGAGGGCAAAGCAAGTAAGTCTCGCCCCTGAGCACCGAGTATTTTCATTGCTTGGTATAAAATAATTTCATCCGCTAATTGCTCACTAACAAATGCACCAGCGAGTGTCGCACCGGCCTCAACTAACACCGAGTTGCAGCTTTTACCGAGAAAAACCAGCAAGGCACTAAGGTCTACCCGCTTGTCTTTGGCGGCTAAAATCTGATGGCTAACATGAGCCGGCCATGCCGACTTCACCTTCTCAGGGTAGTCACAAGTGCTAATAAGTAAAATAGGACTGTTGATACTAAACAGCTTAAGGTCAGCACCTAGACGTGCTTGGCTGTCTAATACTACACGCATCGGTTGATGTAGTTCTGCTGGCGCGATCTCATTTGATAAAGAACCCAGTTCACTATGTCGTACATTTAGACTCGGGTTATCGGCCAAAACCGTTTCAACGCCAGTAATGAGTGCACAATGTCTTGCACGCACCCGCTGTACATCTCTGCGAGCTTCTGGCCCGGTGATCCATTTAGACTCACCGTTTGATAGTGCTGTTTTACCATCAAGACTCGCCGCAAGCTTTACCGTCACCCAAGGTAAACCTTGCTCCATTCTCTTCAAAAAACCGAGATTAACCTGTTTAGCTGCATCGGTTAATAAACCAACGTCAACCTGTATACCTGCATCGCGGAGCATGGTGATACCACGACCAGAGATTTGTGGGTTGGGATCCGTAACGGCAATAACAACGCGGCTAACCTTGCTTTCGATCAGGGCTTTGGCACAAGGTGGGGTTCGGCCATAATGGCTGCACGGTTCTAATGTAACGTACGCAGTCGCGCCAATGGCATCATCGCCGGCCATGTTAAGTGCGTAGACTTCGGCATGGGGGCCACCAGCACGGATATGGTAACCTTCTCCCACAATCACGCCGTCTTTAACTAATACACTACCAACGCAAGGATTTGGTCGGGTGGTATAGAGTCCTTTTTGCGCTAATTCAATAGCTAGACTCATCATTTGATTGTCTTCAGTTGACCACATAGTGAAATGAGTTCCGATTAATCAATTGGGTAATAAGGGGGTATAACTACTTCTGTAAGTTCGCGATAGCGTCGCCGAACTCCGACACGTCTTCAAACGCGCGGTAAACGGACGCAAAGCGTATATAAGCCACTTTGTCTAAGTTGACCAATTGGTCCATCATCAAGTTACCTATCATCTCTGATTTAACTTCACGCTCACCTGTCGCTCGCAGCATCGACTTAATCTTAGTTAAGGACTGCTCGATTTGGTCCATCGATACCGGTCTTTTCTCTACCGCTCGAAGCATGCCGCCACGCAGTTTATCTTCATCGAAAGGTTGGCGACTACCGTCTTGTTTAACCACACGAGGCATTACCAGTTCAGCACCTTCAAATGTAGTATAGCGCTCATGGCATTGCACACACTCTCGACGACGACGTACCTGATGGCCATCTGCGACAAGTCGCGAATCAATCACTTTAGTGTCTGTTGCGCTGCAAAATGGACAATGCATCTAGCCTCCGGTCAGGTATTAAAACGACTTAACATAAACGATTTAATAAAAAATCATTATCAATTATAAACAAAAATGGCCGCATAAATGCGGCCATTAAAGTTTACCTGATTTAACGCTTAAGGTTAACCGTAAACAGGGAACTTAGCGCACAATTCAAGAACCTGCGCTTTTACACGCTCGCTAACAGCAAGATCTGTAATATCATCAAGCACATCACACATCCAGTGAGTCAGCTGCACAGACTCTTCTTCACCAAAACCACGACGAGTGATAGCAGGTGAGCCAATACGCAGACCAGATGTCACAAAAGGTGAACGTGGGTCATTAGGTACTGAGTTTTTGTTGACGGTTATGTTGGCATTACCCAACGCTGCATCAGCCTCTTTACCCGTCATATCTTTGCTTATCAAATCAAGCAAAAACAGGTGGTTATCAGTACCGCCAGAAACAACATCATAACCACGTTCAATAAACGTGCGAGCCATTGCTTTTGCGTTTACTACGACTTGCTCTTGGTATGTCGTGAACTCTGGCTCGAGCGCTTCTTTGAATGCAACCGCTTTAGCAGCGATAACATGCATCAAAGGACCACCTTGACCACCAGGGAAAACGGCTGAGTTTAGCTTTTTATAAATAGCTTCATCATCGATAGCAGAAAGGATCAAACCGCCACGAGGACCCGCTAACGTCTTATGCGTTGTCGTTGTCACAACATGTGCGTGTGGAAGTGGGTTTGGATAGATACCCGCAGCAACAAGACCTGCAACGTGCGCCATATCAACAAATAGGTAAGCACCTACTTTATCAGCGATTTCGCGGAACTTGCCCCAATCAACAATGCCTGAGTATGCGCTGAAACCTGCAATAATCATCTTAGGATTATGTTCAATCGCTAGACGCTCAACTTCAGCGTAATCAATCTTGCCCGTTGACTCGTCAATGCCGTACTGAACCGCATTATAGAGCTTACCAGAGAAGCTGACATGTGAGCCGTGAGTCAAATGACCACCGTGAGCAAGGCTCATACCTAGAACCGTGTCACCACCTTGAAGAAGGGCCATAAATACGGCTGCGTTAGCTTGTGAACCAGAATGCGGCTGAACGTTAGCGTACGTTGCACCGAACAACTCTTTTGCACGAGATATTGCGAGTTCTTCAACGATATCAACATGCTCACAACCACCATAGTAACGCTTACCAGGGTAACCTTCGGCATACTTGTTAGTAAGCTGAGAACCTTGAGCTTCAAAAACGCGTGGGCTCGTATAGTTTTCTGAAGCAATAAGTTCGATGTGCTCTTCTTGACGGCGAGTTTCATCTTCAATCGCTGCAAACAATTGTGGATCGTAATCCGCGATATTCATGTCTTTTTTCAGCATTATTTACTCCAGCTGTAAATTCTTATAGTAGGGTTGCGCGGTATGATACAGCGCAATTGATCACAATCCCAGCATTAGAAACATGAAATTACTTGCAATTTCCCATGAGCGATATTTCAACAAGAGCAAATTGACGCCATAAACTTGCTCAACGATTGTATTACATAGAAAAAACGCCTTTAATCTATTGATTCATTACCTTGTGGTGCAAATCTAGAAAACTCTGTTCTACAAACACGCCAGCCCTGTCATCATTTAGTGGCCCATAATGGCAATAACACAGGTACGCGATGTCCACTCGCCATCAAGACCTCCCTTCCCTAGTATCGATAGGCTAAGCGTAAACTAGTACGACTCTCGCTATCATCATTGCGATGATAAATATTGCGATTATCGATCCCAGTTAAGGTACCACTGCGGTCAATGCGCTCATGGTGCACACTCAAACCAACGGTTTTAGTGATGGGCAGCCCAAGATAAACCTCATAGCGGTCTCGCGCATCTTTAAAGTCCAAATCGCTTTTATTACGGTTCCAATCGCTACTGCGGTTAAACTCTTTATCGTCAATTGAATCCCAACGTTGAGAAGTGACTTTTAGGCCTAATAGCAATTCTCTGTAGCTTGCTTCAACGTTAACTTTGCGGTATGCCCTAATCCATAAGCATAACCGCCCTCCCAAAGAACCGACTTGGTTCCCCAAAACTGCCCGCCAGAGGCTTGATAATCTTTACTGGCAAATGGTTTCACCATGCTAAAATCACCGAAAATATCGCCACGAACACTGATATTAAAATCTGCATTTTGCCATTCACCGCCCGCCGACAAGCCAATAACATTAATCGCAGCAAAGAAATCCTCTTCGTCTTCTTGGCCTAAACTACTGTACTCAATCCCCATAGAAGGCCCGATAAACCAATTATGTCCCCAAGATTCACGAGAACCCGTTGTAGGTTTTACCTCTTGAGTGTAACCGCCCAAAAAAAGTGAGGAGGACAGCTGCCAATCTTCGATCCCCTCTGCAGATATACCAAGCTCCATATCAAGTTCAACTAAACTTGGTGTCGCAGATAACGCATCGTATTGCCCTTGCACGCTGTCAATACTGGCTTTTACTCCAAGCAACATTGTCGTGGTAGAGATATCTGCGGTATCTTTAGTCGAATATAAAGCGCCAGTGTAAATATCGAATTGGTCTGTGGATTGTTGTCGGTCGAAGCGATTGGCAGTGTCATCGCTAAACCAGCCACGTAGGGTCTTTGATGGGTTAAATACACCTGCAAAGGTTGCAGGAACCCACCCTTCTTTTGTGTCGAGCATCTCTGACAATTGGAAAAAGCTTTCACCTAATACTGAGCCGCCAAAAGTGGTGACTATCTGGTCGTTAATACTGACCACTTCTTTATACTCTGCAAAAACTTCCCATATACCTGACGTCAGAAAATTACCTAGCATTGATTCATAGTAATTAAAATTATAATTACGAAAAGCCTGATGGTAGAGCGCGCCAGCATAAGCGTGCCCCCAATTCATTCCGACTTCATTATCATCAAGCTTCCAAGATTCTGTAGTGACAATACGATCAACAAAATACCGGCCAGTATTGCCTTCAATCTCGTAATCGAAGTCTTCTTTCATGCTCTCTTCACCCGTTTTATACAGCAGTTCTCCAATCACCAAAACGACGGTAATTTCAGCTAATGCTCCCCACCAATCTTTCTCAATCAGTTGCGGTAATGTGATGGCAGGATCGGGTTGTGGCTGGTGAGTAATAGCAGCTGATGAATTAGCTGAAAAAGGCGCTGACGTCATAAAGTAGGTATTCGAAGTCGATATTGAAGCCACTACAGGAGCTTGCTGAGGTAATGTTGTCGACGCCAATTCAGCAATAAAACTTGCCTCACCTGCCCATACCGGCGCATTAAGAGCAAAAATAACAGTCGTGATGACTGCATGCTTTTTAATATTCAATTTATTCCCTTAAATCAACCCACCTGATAACTCGCAAGCAAGCCTTTGCAAAAATAGCCCTAAGCCGTCAAATAAAAACACATGATTAACAACCATTACAATAATGCTACATGTATTTAAACCAAATATCAGCTAATGCTCCCATTTCAAACATGACTGTTGCTTAACGGCGAAGCAACTCAAGATAAAGATCAGATTTAAGTTAAGCGGCAATTCAAGTAGACTTGCCGACACTCCCAGTCAAAGAGAAATAAAATGGCTCAGTTTGTATACAGCATGCTAAGAGTGGGCAAGATTGTTCCGCCTAAAAAGCAAATTCTAAAAGATATCTCCCTAAGCTTTTTCCCCGGCGCCAAAATTGGTGTGTTAGGACTCAACGGTTCAGGTAAATCAACTCTGCTACGCATCATGGCCGGTCTCGATACCGAAATTGAAGGCGAAGCAAGACCGATGCAAGATCTAAAAATTGGTTACTTACCACAAGAACCAAAACTTGATCTAAATCAGACGGTTCGTGAAGCTGTTGAAGAAGCGGTGTCCGATGCCAAAAATGCCCTCGTAAGACTCGATGAAGTTTACGCGCTGTATGCAGAGCCAGATGCTGACTTTGACGCACTCGCTAAAGAGCAAGGCCAACTCGAAGCCATCATCCAATCACAAGATGCTCATAATCTTGATGTCGTTTTAGAGCGCGCTGCTAATGCATTGCGCTTGCCTGATTGGGATGAAAAAATTGCAGTGCTATCCGGTGGTGAAAGACGCCGAGTGGCTATTTGTCGTCTGCTGCTTGAAAAACCAGACATGCTACTGCTTGATGAACCCACCAACCACTTAGATGCTGAATCAGTCGCTTGGTTAGAGCGTTTTCTGCAAGACTATGTTGGTACTGTCGTGGCAATTACCCACGATAGATATTTCCTCGACAATGCGGCGGGTTGGATTTTAGAACTCGACCGTGGTGAAGGGATCCCATGGGAAGGTAACTACTCTTCATGGTTAGAACAGAAGGATGCTCGTTTACAACAAGAGTCAGCAACTCAGAGCGCTCGTCAAAAGACCATTGCTAAAGAATTGGAATGGGTACGTCAAGGTGCTAAAGGACGTCAATCTAAAGGTAAAGCACGTATGGCTCGCTTTGAAGAGCTTAATACCAATGACTATCAAAAGCGTAACGAGACCAACGAGCTGTTTATTCCACCAGGACCACGCTTAGGTGACAAGGTGATTGAAATTAATCACCTAACAAAATCCTACGGCGATCGGGTGTTAATTGATGACTTGAGCTTTGCCGTCCCTAAAGGGGCGATTGTCGGTATTATCGGTGCCAACGGTGCAGGTAAATCAACACTGTTCAAAATGATCTCTGGCGAAGAACAGCCAGACAGCGGCAGCGTTGAAGTCGGTGAGTCTGTACAAATTGCTTCTGTAGATCAGTTCCGTGATTCGATGAATGACAAGAACACTGTTTGGCAGGAGATCTCTGGCGGCCAAGATATTATGCGAATTAACAACACTGAAATATCAAGCAGAGCCTATGTTGGCCGCTTTAATTTCCGTGGTGGCGATCAGCAGAAAATCATAGGCACCTTATCGGGTGGTGAACGTAACCGTGTGCATTTAGCCAAACTGTTACAAGCGGGTGGCAACGTGCTACTGCTCGATGAACCTACCAACGACCTTGATATTGAAACACTACGAGCACTAGAAGAAGCGCTACTAGAGTTCCCAGGTTGCGCCATGGTAATTTCCCATGACCGTTGGTTCCTTGACCGTATCGCGACGCATATTCTCGATTATCGTGATGAAGGTAAAGTGAACTTCTATGAAGGTAACTACACCGAGTATTCAACCTGGTTAAAAGAGGAAATGGGTACTGATGTTGTTGAACCTCATCGCTTAAAATACAAACGAATGAGTAAATAACGTTTCATTTATCCATTTTTTAAACAGGGGCTTAGGCCTAATGCCGTTCACTTAAGGTGAGCGGCATTTTTGTTTCTAGCATATCGTTGAGGCCGTGGCTTTACTGTTCTGGGGAATGTTCTTTCCCGCCGGGGTTCAAGTACCAAGC
>NZ_JAKIKW010000015.1 GCF_023283945.1 Shewanella gelidimarina
GCTTGGTACTTGAACCCCGGCGGGAAAGAACATTCCCCAGAACAGTAAAGCCACGGCCTCAACGATATGCTAGAAACAAAAATGCCGCTCACCTTAAGTGAACGGCATTAAGGCTTAGCCTCCCTTTTTTAATGAGAGTCATTCTCACATCATCAATACTCATTTTATTACATATTTCGGATATTTATCGCGCATTTATTGATATTGATTCGGCTTTAGCACCCCTCATTAATACCTCTTTAGAAATAGAAAGATCCACGTCACACATTGACACCTGCTATGCAGATTTTCGCCTTGCATTACGTTAGCCTTTCATTGGGGAATCTTATTTCCAGCATTGACTTAAGCGGCAATTAAAAAATTACAGTCGGTCTACATAATCGGACCACACGTTTAGGCAGTGCCAAAACCTATGCAGGGAAAAAATGATGAACGTAAATAAATCTAAAATTGCGCTGCTGTTAGCAGCAAGCGCTGTATCAATGGCCCTAACAGGCTGTGGCGGCGATGATGGTACTGACGGTAATCCTGGCAACCCAGGTGGCCCAGCAGCTGACTACATCAACACACTCAACCTAAAAGTCACCGACGTGACTTATACTGACGGTGTGCCAACAATCAATGTCTTCGCAAGCAATGAAGAAGACTTACCCGTTGTTGGTCTTAAAGCACTTGAAGTTAAAAATGTAGATCAACTTATCCCTCAGGGCGCTACTGGTGCGGGTAATAGTGCGCAGTGGCAAAGGATTGGAAACCAAAAAGAGTTTACTGACCTAAAAAATGGTAACTACACTTTCACTATCGAGGTTAAAGGTTATAACGCTGAATTAACTCAACGTTACAACGTTATCGCCAGTGCTTCAACACTGCAAGATGGCGTCACATCCGTGCCGCGTACAGAGCTGTCACAAGACTTCTCTGGTGAAGGTTATGAGCCGCTTTACACTAAGAACATTGTTTCTCAGCAAACCTGTGCGAAATGCCACGCTGAAGGTGAGCCGCTAACTCGTAGACATAGCACCTATATCAACCAAGAAACCTGCGCGACTTGTCATGTTCCTGGCAGCTATGGGATGCCGGAAGAGAAAGAGTGGAATCACCTGATCCATAATATTCACAATACCAATAAGATATTTGAAAGCAGAGGCTATGTTTTCGATGGGAAAAAAGCTGAAGCTCTTATTCAAAACAATTGTAAGTCTTGTCACGTTGAGCCAGAAGCTGACAGTGGTGAGCTAACGGAATGGGGCAACTGGTCACGTATTCCTACTATGGAAACTTGTACTAGCTGTCACACAGGTATCGATTTTGTCGCCGGTAAAGGTCACTCACAACAGGCTGACAACTCAAACTGTGTTGCTTGTCATAGTGCCAGCTGGACTGCAGAGTTACACACTAGCGGCTTCGGTGACACTAAAGCGCTAATCGACACTTACGGCATGAATACAGCATTAGTTGTGAACCAAGATACTACAGCTACAGTGACTGTCTCACTCGTTAATGCTAATGGTGAAGCGGTTAATGCAACCACTTTATTGCCGCAAATTCAACGTATTGAAGCGACTACTAACGTTGGTCCAAACAATGTGAAGTTGGGTTATTACGGCAAAGATAGCCTAAACCTAGTATTAAACGGCGAACTTAACGCTGCCGCGACAATTACTGAAACTGGCGCTATTAGTTATACGACTAAAGCACTGACCTTCGGTGACGCTGGCGCAGATGCTGATACTGCATTCACCTTCACAGGCCTAGCACTTTGTTCTGAAAGTGGTCAGTTTGTTAACTGTGACACTGTTGCAGTAGATGGAAACCTTGATGATACAGGCCATCTGCTTAACGACTTTTTCACTGGTATGAAAGCTGATCTTGCTTTCGCTACGTTGTCTGGCGAAGCTGTAAGCATGCGTCATGTTGACTCAGTTAACTTCAGCGCATGTGCAAGCTGCCACAGCGAGGAGTTCCAAGTACACAAAGGTTCACATCACCCTGGTTTCGTTATGTCTGAGCAACTTTCTCATGAGAAAGATGCTAACGACCAACCGATCATCGGTGTAGATGCTTGCGTAGCTTGTCACACTCCAGATGGAACATATGCTGGCGGCGTGAACAAAGGCGCATTGGAGATGAAACTCCATAAGACTCATAGCCAAGGTGACTACGCAGTTATTCCAGGCATGAATTGTGACCAGTGTCATAACGACTTTAACCTTGATGCATTCAAGAAAAAAGGCGCCTTAGCAACCTCTAGCGGTAAGTACACTACCCCTATTGCTGCCACTTGTGTCTCTTGTCACAGCTACAACATGGATAGCTTCAAGGCGCACGTAGAAGGTCAAGGTGCATTAGTCGACGTATCTAAAGTAGAAGCGACAGACGCTGCTCAACTAGAAACGTGTTTCTACTGCCATGCGCCAACTCCAAGCGATCACACTCAGGTGAAGATGTAATTTGTACAACGCTTAAAACAACTTTGAAAATTAAAAATTGTTGAAATCGGGGGGAGTCCTCTCCCCCACTTTCATTAAGTTTGTGCAAGTTTAGGAAACCTATTATGAAGATCACCAAGAAACTAAAAACCTTACTTCCAGCGCTAATCGCATCGGCAGTACTTTCACTTGGCTTTGCTCACACAGCAGCAGCCTCAAAGTGGGATGCGAAGATGAGCCCTGATGAAGTAGAAGCCACACTCGACAAGAAATTCGCCGAAGGCAAATACTCGCCAAAAGGCGCAGACTCTTGCCTTATGTGTCACAAGAAGTCAGAAAAAGTCATGGCCATCTTTGACGGTGTTCACGGTGCTATAGACTCAAGCAAAAGCCCAATGGCAGGCCTTCAATGCGAAGCGTGTCACGGCCCAATGGGTAAACATAACCGTGGCGGCAAGGAGCCAATGATCGCTTTTGGTCCAGACTCTACGTTAATTGCTGAAAAGCAAAACAGTGTTTGTATGAGTTGTCACAAAGATGACAAGCGTATGGATTGGAATGGTGGACACCATGACAATGCTGATATTGCTTGTGCTTCTTGTCACTCAGTTCATGCTGCCAAAGATCCAGTATTATCAAAAAATACTGAAATGGAAGTCTGTACTAGCTGTCATACCAAACAGAAAGCCGACATGAACAAACGCTCAAGCCACCCAATGAAATGGGCACAAATGGTCTGTAGCGATTGCCATAACCCACATGGATCAATGAGTGATTCAGATCTCGTTAAACCTAGCGTTAACGAAACCTGTTACTCATGCCACGCAGAGAAACGTGGCCCAAAATTGTGGGAGCATGCACCCGTTACTGAGAATTGTGTTACTTGTCACAACCCTCACGGCAGTGTAAATGAAGGCATGTTAAAAACGCGTGCTCCGCAACTGTGTCAACAATGTCATGCCAGCGATGGCCATGAAAGCAGAGCTTACATGGGCAATACAGGACAAGGTTCGAGTGTCGGCGATAATGCCTTTACCGGTGGTCGCAGCTGTCTAAACTGTCATAACCAGATCCATGGTTCAAACCATCCATCTGGCAAGCTGTTCCAGCGCTAACGGAGACGAGAAGATGAAATTCAAACTAAATTTAGTCACCCTCGCCCTACTTGCAAGTGCTGGTGCAATTGTACCTAGCGTCGCAATAGCCGCTGACGGTTACGGTATTCAAAATGCGAATACCACTAAAGTAAAATTCGATAAGTGGGCTTGTAAGCGTTGCGCAGTCGAAACTGGCTATAGCGGCACTGTAGGTGTCGGTGTCGGTTACAACGACAGCGACGATATTCATTCAGCAAATGCGTTTGCCGCTGAAGATGAATTCGCAGGTAAAATTGATGCCGACCTTAAATACTCAGGTAAAAGCGGTTACCAAGCCTCTATCGAAGCTGATAATCTCGGTATGGAAAATGGCCGAGCTGATATCAATGTCGGTAAAGCAGGTCAATACAATCTAAACCTAAATTATCGCCAGATTGCTACCTACAAAACGGATAGCGCCATGAGCCCTTACCAAGGGGTTGGCAGTGATAACCTTACCCTTCCTGGTGACTGGGTAAATGGTGGCAGCACGCAAGACATGACCAACTTGAACTCAAGCCTTAACCCGCTTGAGCTATCGCTAAAACGTAAGCGAGCTGGGTTAGGTATTGACTACGCGTTTGTCAATCAGCAGGGTGAGTCTTTATGGAGCACCTACATCAATTATATGCGTGAAGACAAAAGCGGCCTTAAACAAGCTTCTGGTAGCTTCTCAAATCAATCGATGATGATTGCTGAACCTGTCGATTACACGACTGATACGCTTGAAGCAGGTATTCGTTTTGGCGGTGACAATTGGTTTACAGCGCTAAATTACAACGGCTCAATCTTTAAGAATGAGTACAGCGAGCTGTCTTTTGATAATGCCTTTAGCCCAACGTTTGGCGCACAAACGACCGGCTATATGTCACTTGATCCAGATAACGAAGCACACACAGTGTCGTTAATGGGTCAATATGTAGCAGGCAAAACAATCATCAATGGCCGAGTTCATTATGGTCAAATGACGCAAGACCAAGACTACAGCAGCTCAGGCTACGGCTATCAAATGCCGACAGAGTCACTCGACGGTAAAGTTGAAACCACGGGCGCCACACTTAAAGTTGTGTCACGTATTACTCGTCAACTGCGTTTAAACGCAAGCTACGATTACAACGACCGTGACAACCAAACCAACATTGAAGAGTGGACACAAATAAGCATTGACTCAACAACGGGTCAAGCAGCTTATAACACGCCTTACGACATCACCACTCACAAAGCTAAGTTAGGGGCTGACTACCGTCTTGCTCGTGGCCATAAACTTGAAGGTGGATTTGACTACCGTAAAGATGAGCGTAACTACCAAGACCGCGAAACCACTGAAGAAAGCACTGTTTGGGCGAAGTACCGCGTCAGTGCCTTTGATAAGTGGGACATGTGGGTTAAAGGCAGTTATAGCGATCGTGATGGTTCTGAGTATCAAGCATCAAAATGGACTTCAAGCGAGTCAAACGACTTGCTGCGTAAGTACAACCTAGCGGATAGAAATCGTACTCAAGTTGAAGCGCGTGTTACCCACAGCCCAATTGAGACTCTGACTATCGACTTTGGTGCACGTTATGCGCTCGACGATTATAGCGACACACAAATCGGCTTAACTGAATCGAAAGATATGAGTTACGATGCAAGTGTCAGCTATTTGCTCACTGAAGACATGACATTGACGGCGTTCTACAACCGTCAAAACATCGATTCAGATCAAGCAGGTAGCTCCAACTTCTCTAGCCCAAATTGGTATGGCGTTGTTGAAGATCAAGTCGATGTGGTTGGTACCGGTTTTAGCTACAACAACCTTATGGAAAAGAAACTGCGTCTAGGTGTTGATTACACTTACTCAGATTCGAATAGTACCACCCAAGTTACCCAAGGTATCACGGGTGATTACGGCGATTACTATGCCAAAGTCCATAACATTAATGTTTACGCTTTATACCGTGCAACAGACAAGATGGACGTACGCGTAGACTATAAGATGGAAAATTATAAAGATAACGACGCTGGCAATGATATTGCGCCAGACGGGATCTGGAACGTGTTAAGTTTTGGCAGTAACAGCCATGACTACAACGCGCACCTCATCATGCTTAGCATGAGCTACCGTCTGTAGTTATTATTTGGCTAGGTTATAGAATGGCTTAAGCAGGCAACTCTATAACCTACTCATTCAGATTTTATATTGCTGAGAATAAGCTAAAACGTGTACAAAAAAAGGCTTAGCTTTATTTAATACTAAAAACCCGCGACTGCGGGTTTTTTCACATTTAGACCCAAATTCAGCTAGATCCACTACCGCACACTCATTCAGCAACAAGATTACACCTAACATTGGCGTATAATCGAATATTACACCTAGCTCCTAATATCACCACAAAACAAAACAAAAACAAGCAGTACCAAGCGAGTAACAATTGCGCTACATTGCCTTTACTTGAGAATTGTCAACAAGGTAGTTCCATTGAAAGCGTCTCTATTTAAACTCTCTCTCATCACTTTGGCCTTAACCGCTCTAACAGGCTGCGATGAAAAAAATCAACTCCCCGTTGTCTATGCTAATGCGCCAGAAAGCATCGATGAAAGATCGCAAGTTTCATTATCCGTAACCGCGAGAGATGCCGATGGTTCCATCGCGACATATCACTGGTTACAGGAAAAAGGGCCTGAAGTTAACTTCACCGCAAGTGGAAATAGCATCGAGTTTACGGTACCAGATGTCTCAGAGGATACAGCGCTTGGCTTTACCGTGACGGTTGTCGATAATGAAGGCGCTTCAGCCAGTACCGACCTGAGTACCATCATAAAACAGATCAACCTTGCACCTATTTTTGAAACTGCCAATCCCCCTAATACTATTGATGAAAGGGTTGAAGCTTCGCTCAGTATTGTAGCGACAGATATAGATGGCAGCATTGATAATTATGCTTGGAAGCAGCTAGCAGGCCCAGATCTAGAGTTTACACAGCAAGACGGTATCATTAACTTTACGGCACCGGACGTATCCGAAGATACAGCATTAGTGTTCGAAGTGACCGCTGAGGACAACGAAGGTGAATCAGCAACCACTGAACTAACCACCCAAATTAAACACATTAACCGTGCACCGATTGTCGAAGATCTTCAACTCGATGTCGAGTTTAATGCATCGCTCCAATTTACATTATCTGCCAGTGATCCAGATGGCGATACCTTAACGGCAAGCTTTTCTGACCAACAAAGCATCGGTGAACTCAAGCTGATTGATGCTAGCGCACAGCAATATCAATATACCTCGGCTAACGATAATATTGTCCCTGACAGTGTTAACATCATATTGTCAGATGGTGTCGACACCACCACTGCAGTTATCGGCTTAAACATCATCGACAGCAGTGCACCGAGTGTTGTTTCAGTAACGCCTGAAGCCGATAGCGAAAGGGTTGCTGTTGATACTCAGGTTTTTATTGAATTTGATGATGTCATGTCTGTAGTCGCTGATGTCGCAAACAATACCTGCCTCGGTCCGATACAAATGTCATTCGATAATTTTCAGACATGTAGCGCATTTTCGGTCACCAGCGCAAATCCAAAGCAATTTACGTTAACGCCTAGTACGCTCGAATTTGATAAGACCTATCAGATAAAAGTCTCCGCCAATGCAACAAACTTTCATGGCGTTGCGGCAACAGAAAGCATAGTGTCTACTTTTAAAACCGCGAATGGCGATCTACAAATAACCGAGCTTTCTTCATCAAAATATTGGAGTGATAACCGTTGGTTAGAAATTTTCAACGGCACAAACAAAGAGATAAATTTAGCGGATTATACCATTCACACAGCAAGTGTAGACTTAGACACATACTCTGAATCAGGCTTACAAGTGTTCCCGCTACCAGACAAAATCATTGCTGCTGGCACCTATATGATAGTTCAAGGTCGTTTCGGCAATGGCTTTTGGCAGTCTAGTGTCGAAGAGTCATCACAGCTCGTACTGATAGGTAACAGCAGCGATAACATCAGGCCTTATTGGGGCGAATCTGGATTTATTGAACTGTTAAACCAAGACGAAACGAAGACCATTGATTTCATCCGCTTTGGTCACGACCTTCAAGTCCCTGTCTCAGCCGAGCAGTGGAATACAACCACCTCAGGTCCGCTTGTCGAAGAACAACTCGGTATGAGTTTAGTGCGAGCTATGGATGCTAGCGACACCAATACCAGCAACGACTGGCGCGCCGCACAATTTATGACCCCTGGTGGACAAAATGACATTAACTGTATCGATGATTTAGATGCTGATGGCATTCCTGATTGTGCAGAGCAAGAAGGAGCCACATTTGCTGGCCTGCCCTTGTATGAATGGGGAGCAAGAAGTGGAATAAAAGATATCTTTATTGAAGTGGATTATATGCAAAGCAATGATCCAGGCATCACCCCTCATCAAGAAGCATTACAAAGGGTCATTGATGTTTTTGCTCAACAAGATTATGCGGTTCATTTCGATGTTGGTGATCTTTACCATCAAGCAGCAGGCACTTCTCCTGCTCATTTTGACCTAGGTGGTGGTAATGAAGTTGAGTTTTACTTACAGACTTTATTTACTTCAAGTGCTACAGCCCCAGGGATCATCGATCATAAAGTTAAACACTCAGATATAAGACGTAGGCCTATTTTCCATTACATGCTTATGGCCAACACCCAGCAAAAGGATGGCTCAGGAGGATCATCAGGCTATGCTGAAATCAATGGTAATGATCTATTCATCAGCTTAGGTAACTGGGGGCTGAGTATGGATACGGAAGACAGTCGTAATATGACAATTAATTTTCAGTCTTCAACCATATTTCATGAACTAGGACATAACGTTGGACTTTTGCACGGCGGTGATGATTACATCAATAACAAACCTAACCATTTAAGCAGTATGAACTATCTTTATCAGCTGGACGGTCTTCCTACTATAGGTCAGCGTGAAGGCGACAGATACTATAAGAGGTTTTTCTTCGATAATCTAAATTGTAATTCAGAAAACAATGAGTTATTCAATGGATTTACCGTTTCACCACAGGATTTTGGGATAAATTATTCCTCAGGTACCAGTGCTAACATTGATGAAAATGCAGTAAATGAAAGCCTAGGATTCGGACAACCCAACGCCGCCGCAGTGGACTTTAATTGCAATGGCATCATTGACAACAATCTAGTCAATTATGATGTCGACTTTAATGGTGTCAACTCCGACTTACTTCGTGATGTCGATGAGTGGGCAATGGTAAATCTGCAATTCACCCAGTACTGGAGTGGTAACGTCAGTGGCGCTGAGCAGTCCCTTAGATCAGATAAACCATCGCAGAATGTGATGAACGACGACAGGCAAACCACCATCAAAGAAGATCAGCCAAGTCAGGCTTTCTTCCAAAAAATACAGATGATTAATAATGATTAAAACGTCCTTTTTAATCGGGATGATTTGTACCTTATCGCTCTTACTTGGCTGTGTTCCAGGTAAGAGCGAGCAAGTTCGCTGGGATATAAATCAAGGCTCGCTATGGTTTGGCTCTGATGAAGTGGACTGGCAAGAGGCAACAAAAACTCAAGTCTGCAGTGCCTGCACAATCAAGCACAGTACTCACTTTCATCCTGCTGGACCATCACATCGTTTTCAGTTGATAGAAAATGATCGATGGCGAGCCTCTAAAGTCGATGAATTTCGAAATTGGATTACTATTTGGCAAAATAATAGCCCCGTTAAGCTGCTTATTGAGCCAATATCAGAGCAACAATTATCACTCATATTACCTGATAAAAATATTACCGTTAATCTTCAGTCTAAAGTCAATTTTACCTATCAAGGTAACGACTACCAACTTTGGGTTAATTCTTTTAACACGCCATCGACGGCAAAAGAGTACTCAAATGAGTTGGATACTCATCATATCGATTACCTGCTTTTATCACTTTAGTGAATAAGTGTGGACCAATTAAACTCCGTACTTTCTAGCAGCGGTAATCTCAGGTTACCGCTGTTATCTCCCTTAATACCAACATAATTAAACTGCGATAATAAAACTATTGAAATGAGCCCAAGGCGTTGTAATATCCCGATTAAAACGGACTCAAATCACGTCATCTTATTCCTATTCGAACCCATCAGAAAACTCAATATCCAGCTTGAATGACTAGATGTACTCAACAACAGGATTGTCGATAATTCAGTAATGTGTCGCGATGCATTTCTCTGCCTACAGGAAATGAGGCAAGGACATCAACGACGCTGGCAATGATATTGCGCCAGACGGGATCTGGAACGTGTTAAGTTTTGGCAGTAACAGCCATGACTACAACGCGCACCTCATCATGCTTAGCATGAGCTACCGTCTGTAATCGTTAGCCTTTCGTTAAAAACCCGCAATCGCGGGTTTTTTTATGCCTTTAAAATAAGGTTTATAGCCTGACGTAGATCTAAATCTAACGATTTACTCGGCTTTCATCTTGAAGTTAGGCTCACTTTAGGCGATTGTAAGCTATCTCTTCGATTACTAAGACTCCCGATGACCCGTATGCCCTCTTCGCTCAAACGTTTTCTCTGTTTATGTCTGTTAGCGCCAATGCCTGCTTTCGCTTTTCAATCCGACACCACCAATATATTAATGCTAGCAATCTCGCTTGGCGGCTTTTGCTTTATGAATCTGCTGCTAACTGGCTTATTCTATTTCACAGGTCAATACCACAGCAGACGTTTTGCCAAAATGCATACACTGATCTCGCTGTTACCTGCACTATTAACCTTTGTATTGGCGATAACTTACATCGAAGGGGCCGGTGCTATTTCACTCAACATCGGGGTGATCATTGTCAGTATGGCGTTGAGTATATTGCCAATACAACTGAGCCCGACAGCTAATGCACCGACAGAGAGAACACCGTTAATTCTCGCGACCGTCGCATTATTGCTCATGATTGTTGCTTATTATGCCGCACCACTGACCATATTTGCCTTGGCCATCGCTCATGTTGCAGCGTCAAGTCGTGGCACGCTAAGTGTCAAACTGCTGAGCTACGCTACACTCATCACAGGCTACAGCTATTTAGGATATTGGGCTTATCAAATTGCACTTCACAGTTAAGTGCATCGTCATTGAGTCAGCCTCCACTTATGCGAGAAAATGCTAACCTCACCAATTTACTTAGCCAAGTAAAGCAATGTCAGCTTTGTGCAAAGCACTTGCCGTTTGCCCCCAAGCCTATTGTGCAACTTGCCAGCAATGCAAAAATACTGATTGCTGGCCAAGCGCCGGGGCAAAAGACACACCATAAAGGGCATCCTTTTGACGATGCCAGTGGCGAGCGTCTCAGGCTTTGGCTCGGGGTAACGCGAGAGCAATTTTATAACCCCGATCTGTTTGCCATTCTGCCGATGGGGTTTTGTTTTCCTGGCAGTTACGCAACAACCGATAAGAAAAGTGGCGATAAGCCACCTCGCCCCGAATGCGAAGCCGCATGGCGACAACCTTTGCTCAATGAACTACACAATATTGAATTAACCCTCCTCGTTGGTCAATACGCTATTGAGTGGCATCTAAAGCGCAAATTAACCGTCACCCACGCAGTAGAACAATGGCAAACCTTATGGCCACATACGTTAGTCATGCCTCACCCAAGCCCAAGAAACAACATTTGGCTAAAGCGTCACCCCGAATTCGAACAACAAATCATCCCCAAGTTGCAGCAACGTGTCGCCACACTCATCAGTACAGAGCAACACTAAGCCGTTCAATTACAGCTCCGTTTCATTAAGGGTATCAATGTATTTTTTAGATGGCTTACTTGCCAAACAGATAGTCAATCGCACCATGAAAATCATTGGTCACAACATCAATGTGATGAATAAACACGGCATTATATTGGGCTCAGGCGACCCCCATCGAATTGGTGAAGTGCATGAAGGCGCGTTACTGGCCATTAGCCAACAAAGAACCGTTGCCATTAGCCGTGCCAGTGAAGACACCTTACAAGGCGTCAAAGCGGGGATTAATCTGCCTCTGCATTATAAAGGCGACATCATTGGTGTCATTGGCATTACCGGTGACCCCAAAGAGCTCGGTCATTACGGTGAGCTCCTTAAAATGACCGCCGAAATCATTGTTGAGCAAGCCAACTCCCTTGAACTGGCACAATGGCAATACCGTCAAAAAGAGGAGTTGATCATCGATTTGATTAAGTCCGACGGTGCATTTACCCCACATCAGCTAAACTGGGCGGCGCAGCTCGATATCAACTTAGACACCCCTCGTGTTGCGGCCATCATTCAGGTGCAAGCTGACGAAGAGGAAACCTCGGCTAATTCGATGCTAAAACAGATATTGCACTTACTGGAAAACCCGTCACGCGGTAACTTGGTCGCCATGACCTCAATGACCGAGCTGGTGATCCTCAAACCTGCATTTCTTGATGGACATAAGTGGGATGCAACACTTGAGAGTGAGCGTATTGATCAGCTTATCGCTCGTCTACCGATTGAAATGAGAAAACGATTAAAAATATCCCTCGGGCATTTCTTTGTTAAACCACAAGAAATTAATCGCTCCTACCAAACCGCATTAGAGACTCTTTCTATCGGTTCTCAAATGCGCCCAGAGCAGAGTAAATATCTTTATGAGGATTTCTCTCTGTTAGTGCTGTTATCATCCCTCAAAGATAACTGGCGTGGGCAAGAGCTAGTAAGCCCATATCAATCATTAATCAGTGCCGATAAAAATGGTCAACTGGCTAAAACGTTGACCTGTTACTTACAACATTTTGGCGATCAACAGCAGTGTGCCAATGCGCTGTTTATTCACCGAAACACTTTACGTTATCGACTCGAAAAAATTGAAAAAATCACCGGCAGTAATTTACAGAAATTAGACGGTCTACTACAGCTCTACCTAGGGCAAGTGATGTTAACCTCTCAAGATTAGGGTGATGATTAACAATTAATAACATATCATTAAACTATAATTACCATAAGATCTAGTAGCTTACTTCAGTCTTAAGTAATGCCATAGGAAAGCCTACATGACACAGTTTCAACATAAATCAGGCTTCACTCTCATAGAGATGGTCGTCGTTATCATCATATTAGGTATTTTAGCGGTCATTGCGGCGCCAAAATTTTTAAACTTTAGAACCGATGCAAAGATTGCGGCGTTAGAAGGCGTTGCAGGAGCCATGTCCAGTGGTTTAGCCTTAGTTCACAGTAAAGCCGCTATTGAGGGGCAAGATTCTGAAACTGGTAGCATTGTCCATACAGGCGTGAGCATTCCGCTATATAACGGTTATCCAGCAGTTGATGGTAATGATTCTTTTGATAAACTCAATGAGCAAGTGCAATCTTGGCTCGAGATTGATTCGGTATCATTAACCAAGATACTTGCAGACAATAACGCAGCACCGTTTTTTATTGATAAGTCGACAGCCAATAACCAAATTTATATTTTCTTCTCTGAAGACTTACCCGATAAGAAAGTCTCTTTCTACTGTTATATTCTTTACCAAAACAAAACAACCAACACAGAGTATGAGTTATTCATCAGAACTGATGATTGCTAGCTAGAAACCGCTTTTTACTATGATTACACCAAAATAACGACGCCACAGTAAAACATGTGCGAATGCACAACATAACGTTAATTACTAGATGTAAATTAGTGCATAGAGTCAAAGATTTTTATCCCATCGAACCGCATAATAGCTAAGCCTGAAATCCTATGGCCTCGATTCACAATGAGTCGACGTCATATTTGGCTTTAGTTCCATCAAACCCTACACATAAATTAAAAATACCCCTACAGGGAAACGCTATGAGCCTCGTAATGATCTTGCTGGCGGTGATTGCATTTATCGTCATCGCTACCTCTAAATTTAAGTTGCACCCGTTTTTAACCTTAATAATAGCGTCATTTATTGCCGCTTTTGCCTATGGCCTACCTAGCGCCGATATTGCCAAAACCATCACTTCAGGTTTTGGTGGCATCCTAGGTTATATCGGTCTCGTTATCGTACTCGGTACCATCATAGGTACCATACTTGAAAAAAGTGGCGCCGCCATCACCATGGCAGATGTCGTCATTAAATTACTTGGCACTCGCTTTCCAACGTTGACCATGTCTATCATTGGTTACATCGTCTCTATTCCGGTCTTTTGTGATTCTGGTTTTGTGATTTTAAACTCACTTAAACAGTCTATGGCGAATAGAATGAAGGTCTCTAGCGTGTCGATGAGTGTCGCGCTAGCAACCGGCCTTTATGCCACCCACACCTTTGTACCTCCAACACCTGGGCCGATTGCAGCAGCAGGTAACCTTGGGCTTGAATCTAACCTTGGACTAGTGATTTTTGTCGGTGTGTTTGTTGCCGCTATCGCCGCGCTCGCTGGTACCCTGTGGGCGAATCGATTTGCCAATGTACAACCTGATGGTGAAGGTGCAGAGGAACTGTTAACTCAGACTGAAGACTACGAAACACTCAAGCAAAATTATGGCGAACTGCCTAGCCCTACACGCGCTTTTGCACCGATTTTCGTACCGATCCTATTAATCTGTTTTGGCTCCATTGCCAACTTCCCATCTGATCCATTAGGGGATGGCGCACTGTTTGATGTGTTGGCGTTTCTGGGTCAACCGGTCAATGCATTAATGATTGGTCTTTTCCTATCATTGTCACTGCTTAAAAGTAACAACAAGGTCAAAGAGTTCAGTGAACGTATCAGCCAAGGTCTGGTTGTTGCAGCCCCTATTCTACTTATCACCGGTGCAGGTGGCGCATTTGGCGCGGTACTCAAAGCAACCGAAATTGGCGCTTTCTTAGGCAGTTCGCTGTCGGCATTAGGCGTCGGGATCTTTATGCCGTTTATCGTTGCTGCAGCATTAAAGTCTGCTCAAGGCTCATCCACAGTTGCACTTGTTGCCACTTCAGCGTTAGTCGCTCCTATGTTGGGTGATATCGGTCTTGCAAGTGACATGGGCAGAGTGCTCACAGTCATGGCGATTGGTGCAGGTGCGATGACCGTATCACACGCCAATGATAGCTTCTTCTGGGTTGTTACCCAGTTTAGCCGCATGAGCGTTAAGCAAGCTTATAAAGCACAAACCATGGCCACCTTAATCCAAGGCATCACCGCTATGACCGTGGTGTATATACTGAGTTTATTCCTTATCTAGGTTGCTTATCTAAACTCAGTAAAAAGGCGAGTGTGCTTACTCGCCTTACCCCTCATTGAATCGTCGTGTTAGCACGACGATTCATACTCTTAATAAGACATTTGCCTAGAATAAGGCTAATCGTTCGCTTAAACAGTTTCAGCCCTGGGCTGAAAATAGGAAGACGGCATGAAAATTGTGATAGCCCCCGATTCATTTAAAGAAAGCCTCTCCGCAATGGAAGTGGCTAACGAAATTGAGCGAGGATTTCGCACGGTATTGCCCAATGCTGAATATCTGAAAATCCCCGTCGCCGATGGCGGTGAAGGGACAGTGCAATCCATGGTTGATGCCACTAATGGTCGCCTTATTTGGACACAGGTTTCCGGCCCATTAGGCCATAAAGTTAACGCTTTTTACGGCATTTTAGGCGATAGCTATCATGGCAATGAAAAAACAGCCGTGATAGAAATGGCCGCAGCATCAGGCTTACATTTAGTAGCAGCAGACCAGCGTAATCCACTGTTAACCACGAGCTACGGTACCGGTGAACTGATTGTTGATGCTCTTAATCGTGGCATCAAACATATTATTATCGGCCTCGGAGGCAGTGCCACCAACGATGGCGGTGCTGGAATGGCACAAGCACTTGGGGTACACCTTTTAGACGCTGATTCAACCGCCCTAGCCCCAGGTGGTGCGGCCTTGGCTCAGCTACAACATATTGATCTGGACGATCTGCATCCACTGGTCTCACAATGCCGCTTTGAAGTGGCTTGCGATGTTAATAATCCGCTTTGCGGTGAATATGGCGCCTCCGCTATTTTTGGCCCTCAAAAAGGCGCGACAACCACCATGGTGCAGCAACTCGATAATGCACTCAATCATTATGCTGATGTTATTACGCAAACGGGCATTCAAGACAACCGCCACCTAGCAGGGGTTGGTGCCGCAGGCGGCATGGGGCTAGGCGTTATGGCTTTTCTCAATGCGCAACTCAAACCGGGTATCGACATTGTGATGAACACCGTTGACTTAGCAAGCCATATTGAAGGCGCGAGCTTAGTGATCACCGGCGAAGGCAAACTAGATAGTCAAACATTACACGGCAAAACCCCTATGGGAGTTGCGGGTGTTGCCAACCAGTTTAATGTGCCCGTTCTCGCGATTGCAGGTTGTGTTAGTGACGATGCCAACGTGTTATTAGAACATGGCTTTACAGCACTATTTTCAATCACGCCACGTGCTTTACCTTTAGCTGAAGTGTTAGCAAACGCCAAAGCAAACCTTTATACCACCAGCAAAAACGTTGCCGCACTTTATTCGCTGTCCATGCCAGCAAAATAGCTTCGTTCCATGCCCGATTAAAGGCGCTATGGCGCCTTTTTAGTAAGCTAATCGCAAACTTAATAAGCCGCTGTCAATAATGGCAATTTACTTTTCTGCTTGATGCGCTAGAAAGCTTAACGTAAAGTGAGTACCCATTTTAAAGACTGATCCAGCACACAATCACTGTGTGATGAGTAGAGATTGTTAGCCGATGACACCAAGACGAGCCACCGCTTCTGAAGAAGCACTACTGAGAATATTTACCGTTCCAGAAGCCCCCGATTCAACCCTTAGTGTTATTGAACAAAATATCTCACAGAACTTAATGGGTTTTTTACAAGATAGCGTGGTGGCCGTTGAAAAGCCCTTGACCGAAATTGAGCTGGATTTTCAACAACATCAAATACCTGCCGCGCCGCAGTTTGTCTCAGACTATGCTGACGACATGATGAAGACGCTGGTCGCTCATTCAGTACATACCTCAGCGCCTAGCTTTATCGGCCACATGACATCTGCACTGCCCTACTTTGTATTGCCGCTATCTAAAATGATGGTGGGGTTAAATCAAAATCTGGTGAAAATTGAAACCTCAAAAGCGTTTACGCCATTAGAGCGCCAAGTTTTAGGAATGATGCATCATCTTGTTTTTGAAGAGAATGATGGTTTTTATCAGAGTTGGATGCACAGCGCTAATGTCTCATTAGGCGCATTTTGCTCAGGGGGGACCGTCGCTAATATCACTGCACTATGGACTGCACGTAACCAATTACTTAAAGCAGATGGTGAGTATCGTGGCGTTGCAGCTCAAGGCGTAATTAAAGGGCTGCGTCACTATGGATTTGATGACTTAGCGATTCTGGTCTCTGAACGTGGCCATTACTCATTATCTAAAACGGCTGATCTACTCGGGATCGGCCGCGAGAACATTGTTCAAGTTCCGACTTCAAACGACAACAAAGTCGATGTAGTACAGATGCGACAAATCGCTGCCAAGCTTGCCGCAGACAATATTAAAGTAATGGCCATAGTGGGTGTTGCGGGAACGACCGAAACCGGTAATATCGACCCATTAAATGCCTTAGCAGACTTAGCAATAGAGCTTAACTGTCACTTTCATGTTGATGCTGCATGGGGTGGCGCCAGTCTATTATCTAAAAAGTACCGTCATCTATTAGCAGGAATTGAACGGGCTGATTCAGTGACTATCGACGCTCACAAGCAGATGTATGTACCGATGGGCGCGGGAATGGTGATTTTTAAAGATCCCACTTTTGCCAACGCCATTAAACACCATGCCGAATACATACTCAGAAAAGGCTCAAAAGATTTAGGCAGCCAAACGTTAGAGGGATCGCGTCCCGGCATGGCAATGCTAGTCCATGCTTGCCTGCAAGTTATTGGCCGCGATGGTTATGAAATACTGATTAACAACAGTCTAGAGAAAGCGCACTACTTTGCCGGCTTAATTGAAGAGCATACTGAATTTGAATTAGTGTCCAAGCCTGAGCTTTGCTTATTAACCTACCGATATGTTCCGCAAGTCGTGCAAACGGCGATGGCAACAGCACGAGCTAACAAGGATGTACAAAAGCTGACTGAGTTTAATGCATTACTGGATGGCTTAACTAAATTGGTGCAGAAACGTCAGCGTGAACAAGGCACCTCATTTGTATCACGCACCCGTATTAATCCTGAGAACAAGCAGCTGATGGCCATCAAAGCCGTGGTGTTTCGAGTAGTTTTAGCCAATCCACTCACGACTCATGAGATTTTACAGCAGGTACTTGCCGAGCAAACGGTTATCGCCTCGCAAGACAATACCTTTTTACCTAAACTAATGGCGTTAGCTCAGCAATAACCAAGCCTGTTATTACTGACGACCAACGCCATACTTGTCATTGATAACTCTTGTTCAATAGCGCTTATTCTGAATCTAGCCGAGCGGTGATAAACAGATCTGTAACTTCACCAATCGGGCTAGCCTGTTGTTTGCGTTGTAACGCCAACAATTTAAAGCCTCGACGACTCAGTGCCGGCACTAACTGCTCCGCATGATGAAAGTAGGTAAAGACCTTATCACCATCACTTGAAGTATCTTCGCGCACCTTCGGGCATTCCCCCTCCATGGTACTAAGGTACAAAATTCCCCCAGGTTTAAGGCGCTGCGCCGCGGCATCAATCAGCCCTATTGCCTCTAGCCTATCAAGGTAGGGTAAACAGAAACCACACATAATGGCATCGAACTGCTCTTCAACGCGGTTTAGATGACGGCTATCGAGCTGCAGAACCTCTATCTTTGGGTTGTTTTCCTTAGCCAACATCAGCATATTGGGTGCTAGATCTGTTGCTAATATCGATAAATTTGGTTTTTCAGATAATAGCATTTGAGTGATATTGCCCGGCCCGCAAGCCAGCTCTAACACGCGGGCATCATCGGTGGGTAAATGGCTAATAAATGAATCAAAGGTGTCTGAATACATAGCAAGATCCATGTATTTATCCTGATACCTTTGAGCCAGCTTATCAAAGGTATTAACCGATATTTGATTATTATCCATTAGCCTATTCCTTAGCACTCAGTGCTTAGCATTTATACCATCATTGGTTTGTTAGTTACCCGCCAGCCTATTTATTAGCACTGAGGGATTAGCATCTACACCACGTTTGACTGTTTAATTAATCATCTACACTATCTTGCAAGACGCTGATTTACAACTTCTAATTTACGTATTTCTAAACCTCACGTTTAAAGAAAAAATCTGCGACAGAAACCAACCGAAGCTCATGATTGGTCTATAAAAACAGGCACTCCACTAAAGTATTGTTTGAAAAGCCTCAGCTTAAATCTCTTTTATAATCGCCATACTATGAGATAAAAACAACCCTGTAGCCGAAAGAAGAAAACAATGAAAAGACGTACCTTAAGCTTGTTCAATCAACCCGTACTTTGGAAGCCAGTAGTGAAAGTAACGTTAAACTGATCCTTAATCCCGAACGTTTCCTATCATTTGATAAAAGCCAGTTTGTTGCCAGCAGTCATCATCAGGAGTTAAAGTTGTACTGCGAGTTTACAAGCCTGTCGTTTTTGACAGATAATTCGTGATTCTAAAATATTGGTTCTGGAGTTCTAGCCGGATAACAGACAAAAATAGAGTGGAGATGGCTGTAGATATGATTTTTGATAGTTGGGATACCCCTTTCAATGAAGGAACGTTATTGCTGGTTAGTGCGGTATGGGGAGGAGATGAGTGGAGTGTCAGTTACCCCAATGGTAAAAGCTATCACCTCCAGATACCAACAGGCTCGAGGGCGATATTAACTGTTACTCTATTTCATCTTGAAACTGAATCTGTGTATGAGTTGAGATTTCCATCGGCATCAGCATTTAGGCTGTTGGATGAGGGAGGCTTACTTCATATCTGGAGTGAAACACAGACAAGTCATAACTGTTTTAAAGTTAAGGGGCATGCCTGGAGTGAAGAGAGTCCGGTGACTTTTGCCATGGGCAGTGATGATGGCTTTTCGTTTTTTATAACCACAGATGACGATTGTGTCGAAGTGGTGTGTCAACATCCTCCCGAGATCATTTTCATGCAAAAGCTGCAGTCAAACATAAAATTTAACAGCCACTGTGCAACATAATAATAAAATGCTGACGAGCCCAAAAATCAAACTTGTTGAAGGGCATTAGGAGCAAGCAGGAAATGATAATTCTACCTATTGGACTCGAGTGACAGGTCCACCAGACCGCACACTTCTAGTTGAAAGTGAAATTTTGTGGTTATAATTTTTAACCTCGATTTACCCTATATCCTGAGAGAGGCGAGGCAGCACTAAAAATCGGAGTGCCAGATAGCTTATGGAATTTCTCAGTTTCTCTATTGGTTCAAGATTAGTTAACATAATATCTGTTCGCGGATAAGGATATGCGGCGCTCAGTCGCAGCTTTCGAGAGGCGTTGTAATAATGAAGTTCAATCATTTAGGTATTCCGACAAATGAACGATTCGAAGGTGAGATAGACTTACCTCATCTAAAAATGACGGTATCAGACCACGAGAATAATCCATACGGGATTCAATGGATGCGTTTTTGGGAAGGTGCTCCATACCCAGACTTAGTGAAAACAGTTCCTCATGTTGCTTTTGAAGTTGAAAACTTAGCAAAAGAACTCGAAGGTAAAAAAATCATCATAGAACCAAACACACCGAGCGAAGGATTAACGGTAGCATTTATCGAAGTTAATGGTGTTCCAGTTGAACTAATGGAATATTGTAAACAATAGCAATCATCACGAGTATCGAACCATCTTTACCCTGTTTTCACTTGCCACCCCTTATGCTTGCATTAACCATAAATATTCCATAATGAAGATGATGCGAACAGATTAAACCTACATGTAAAACTCACTCGCCAGTGTCCAAAAGTCTTTTAATGTTGGTTCAGCTTAAGCACTTACACATCGCCAACATCTCAAAGTAAAAAGCCACCTTGCGGTGGCTGTTGGACGATGAATAGCGTTTTGCTACCACCCCGCTATTTAGGCAATGACGCCTGATGTGCGTTGACAAATGCATCCATGTTGGCTTGCGCTCTTAGCTGTGCGCTTGCCAATGTATCGTTTGCATTCATGGTCTCTACCACTTCGTAATAACACTTAATTTTTGGTTCAGTACCCGATGGCCTAACAATGACTCTGGCGTCGTTATCGAGACGATAGATGAGCACATCACTGGCTGGCAAACTAATATCTTCCTCGCCTCCGTCTGCAAACAAGCGTTTACCTAGATTGATATCGTCGGTAGACACTACCTTATGCCCTGCTATCGATTGTGGGGGGTTATCACGTAAATAGGCGCCAATATTGGGCGTTGTCGGTTTTAGCGCAATACTCACTTGGCTATTAAGATGGAATCCATGCTGTTGATATATCGACTCTAATCTATCCCAAATCGTTTGCCCTTGACTTGCAAGCTCTGCGGTCAACTGTGCAAAGCCAACTAATGCTGATAAACCGTCTTTGTCCCACACCATAGTGCCAAGCGTGTAACCGAGCGCTTCTTCATAGGCAAACAAAAATCGATTATCGTCTGTTTGTTCAGTCATACCGACATTGGTCAGCCACTTAAAGCCTGTTAACGTCGTACGGCAAGTCGCCTCTAAACTGGCGGCGACTTTAGATAAAAGACTCGATGACACAATCGTGGTGCACGTGAATCGCTGATTATCGGGTGCATGTGTCAGTAGATAATGGCCAAATAACACCCCGACTTGATCGCCGGTCAGCATTTGGTAATCACCATCCGATTTACGGACCGCAACCGCAAAGCGGTCGGCATCAGGATCGTTGGCGCAGGCTAACATTGCGTTGTGCTTTTTAGCCTCCGCCATCACCATGTCCATCGCCCCCTTCTCTTCAGGGTTTGGAAAGTTTACCGTCGGAAAGTCACCGTCGGGCTGCGCTTGAGCTGCAACAGAATAGACCTTGGTAAAGCCAGCGTCTTTGAGCACATCAAGTGCCATTTCATTACCGACACCGTGCATAGCGGTATAGGCCAGACTCACCTGCTCTGGCGCGGTCTGATGTTGTAATACCGGTGATTGATGAACGCCATCACGATAAGCCTGATAAAAATCATCTGCCAAGATCTGTAAATGACCCGCGGTTAATGCGTCATCTAATGAGGTGACCTTTATCTGCTCGTTGACAGCCTTTTCGATACACGCCGCAATACCACTGTCATGGGGTGGGATGATTTGCGCGCCATTGCCCCAATACACTTTATAGCCATTGTATTGCGGTGGGTTATGGCTGGCTGTCACCACAATGCCAGCGGCTGCGCCAAGGTGTAGCACACCAAATGCGACGAGTGGGGTCGCGGCTATTTTTTTCGTAAGGTAAACCTTAATCCCTAACCCACACAGCACACCCGCGGCATCTTCAGCAAACTGTTGTGAGTCATGGCGGCCGTCATATCCAATCACTACACCTCGCGTGGCAATGTCACTGACTTGTGCCATTAAATACGCCCCCAGCCCTGCGGATGTTTGTTGCACAACTAAACGGTTCATCCGAGTCGGTCCTGCGCCCACCACGCCTCTAAGCCCTGCGGTACCAAATGCTAAACGCCCAGCAAAGCGAGCAGTGATAGCTTGTTCGTCACCCGCGTCAATCAAGGCTTGTAGCTCTGCACGCATTAATGGGTCAGGGTCATTCTTAAGCCAATGCTGCACTCTAAATTTTAACTGCGTATCCATGGTTCACTCCAGTTTGTACCCGCTAGATAACCGTTATTAGTTTTATGCTCAATACTCATTCAGCATAAACGGCTACTGCAATTGAAAACGATTAGTATCCACACTAAGCCTAGCCCAAACAGAGAACAAGATAATTTGCATTAAAGTTTTTACATCAAGTAAGTGTCCGTTCAACGTGACTCATTTATCAAGCGCCCAAATTCCGACACGCATTACAATAGGTAAGCACAGCCAATAGATAGTGGTCGCAGCGAGGGTCACTGATAGTGTAAAATGGCCGCCCAAACATTGATGACTGCGTAATAGAAAAATGAGCCTGCTTAAAACTGAATGCCATATCAAGGTCACAGATCCCGAAATTGATGCGGTGAGTCTGCTGTCACAACAAACTGAACTCAGTAAACAGGCAATAAAACAGGCGATGCAAAAAGGCGCAGTTTGGCTGACACACGGTAAACAAACTAATCGCTTAAGACGCGCAAAAAAAGCACTAAATCAAGGTGATGAGCTGCACCTCTATTACAATCAAGCAGTGTTAGATGAACAAGTCGACGCGGCTGAGTTACTATATGACGAAGGTCAATACAGTGTATGGTTTAAGCCATTTGGCATGCGCTGCCAAGGTTCTAAGTGGAGTGACCATAGCACGATTAATCGCTTTGCCGAGACTCACCTCGAGCCTGCTCGTAGCGCCTATATTATCCATAGGCTCGATCTTGCTGCAACCGGGCTTATCGTATTGGGCCACAGCAAAAAGATCACTGCCGCCATTGCTAAGTTATTTGAAACGCGCGCGTTAGATAAATATTATCAGGTGATTGTAGAGGGCGAGTTTTCTACCGCAAAGGTCACTATCGACAGCGAAGTTGATGGTAAGTCGGCGCTGTCATACGCCCATCGACTGGAATACAACGCCGAGCTAAATCAATCTAAAGTACAAGTGAAGATTGAGTCTGGCCGAAAACACCAAATACGGGTTCATATGGCAAGTCTCGGCCACCCGGTGGTGGGTGATAGATTGCACGGTAATGGCAGTGAAGCGACACCAAATTTGCAGCTCACCTCGTGCTACTTAAACTTTATCTGCCCAGTCACTCAGCAAGATAAGGTCTTTGAACTACCACAAGCTTATCGTCCGCACTTTTAAGTTGACTATAGATACAAAAAAGCCACGTTCTATTTTAGAAAGTGGCTTTAATCGTTAAAAATAAAATCGTTCTAAGTCTGTACGATTTTAATCAGTACCGTCCCAATGAGCATGGTATTAATCAGTACTGTCTTCGCACTTACCCGCTATTCTTTTCTTGCCAGAAAACATCGCTGAAATAATACCAGGCTGATGACGTACTTCTGCCAACATAACACCGATGATATGCAGCAAGATAAGCAACATTAATAGATAAACACTGTAGAGATGAATGTCGCCAGCAAGACTTTTATAAGGCTTCATATTGGCTTTTTTATCGAGATTCACTCCAGTATCGTCATAGGCTTTTATGCTTGTAGGATCGACATTATCAGCGGCGATGTAACGAGTAACAGCCCCCGCAAAAGGCGGATAATAAATATCGGTTCCCGCACGCATCAACCCCGTCGTCATGATCACAACCAGCAGAGTCATTATTGCCACAACTGCGAACTTGCCGATAGGATTATGCCCTATGTATTGTGGATTCTCGCCGTTATTCAAGCGGTTTCGATAGGTGGTAACATCGCTGATTTTTGGGCGCATGGTGGAAAATTTGGCGAACCCAGAGCCGACAACGCCCCACACTAATCTGATGATCAAATTAACAGCAAACATATAACCAATAATGGTGTGTAACTCTTTAAGTTTAATCTTTGCAGCCAAACCACTGATCCCAAGTTCAGACTTGAATAGCATAATTAAACCGACAAACATTAATGCAGTGATTAGCACGACATTGACCCAATGAAAAACACGCACAGGTTTATCCCAAACTTGGTGTTCAACCAACTCATTGGCGACTTTATTATTCATTTTATTACTCATACCCGATTCCTAACGCCCTAACACTGCAGAGATGCCATAAAGGTAATTGATTACCTAAAGTACAAACGCCCGTTAAAGCCACCATTTTAGTTATGTTATTGCTAGCAACTTGGAACAACGCTGCTATCAAACTGCTACTAGAAAAAAGCCAGTATAAACTGTCAGGTTTAAGTTTCAGTTAATATTCATTAATATTCAACAGATCGTTTTCGTTCAATGCTGTTCAAGCAAACCTCGCCACAGCCCTCGCCACCATTGGGCTTGCGCCAATAAAAACCCTTAACATTCAAAAACACGCCGAGTGACTGGCTTCACAATAATTATCATCAGCCCGTTCAAGTGCTTACTTAATAATCAAATGAGTTTGATATTGATAGTTATTCTCATTACCATCCATATCTAATTGAGAATCTTACACAACATAACCAAATTAACTCTAACCTGCGCTTAACATTTGATACGGAATATCGGGATTGGCTTACGTAAGAGCTGTCATCGCAAAGAGCTATAAAGGCTGACAATATGAATACCCAAGTAAAGCTAATTACCGCACTTATTGCTGGCATTTTGCACTCCGGCGCTGCGATGGCAACGACCGTAGATGATGCCAACATCGAAGTCATCACCGTTATGGGTCACCAACAGCATTACAAAACCGATCAAGCTCATGGGGCCATGCGCTCAGATGTGTCATTACTCGACACGCCCCAGTCAGTGGTGGTTATTCCTAAAGAGATAATGGATGATCAATTAGTACGCACATTAGGTGATGCTCTTAAAAATGATGCCAGTGTGTCTATTGGTCGCGTAACTACAGATAGAGAACGCTTTAGCTTGCGCGGTTTTAGTTTGGATGAAAGCACTAACCTGCTTAAGGATGGCCACCAGCACTTTTCTAAGTACAGATTGCCGATGGCATTAGTTGAAAATGTAGAAGTACTAAAAGGCCCATCAAGCCTATTGTACGGCCAGTCTACGCCAGGTGGATTAGTCAACTTAGTCACTAAAAAACCCACTTATGATTCATTCTTAACCTTGGGTGTTAAGGGCGATGAGAATGGCTCTATTCGGGGATCACTCGATGCTGGCGGCAGCCTTAATGACGAGCAAACTATTCGTTATCGCGCCGTACTTGAAAAAGAGCAAAACAAAAACTGGCGTGAATACCAAGACGGAAGTGCACAAGAAAGTGATTTCCTTGTCGGTAGCTTGATGACCGATTTTGATATCGGCGACAATCTAACCCTCTCTTTGCATTATGACAAATCTGATGAACTGGCAGGCCAAGACAGCGGTGCCTTAATTGACGACAATGGTGATGTTGTCGGTGGCGACGAGATGATTTGGGACATGCCTTGGACCAAGATTGATGCTCAAAGCCAAAACTATGGGGCCGATATTAGCTATCAGCTCTCCGATGATTGGGAGCTCGCGGCAGGTTATAACAAACAACACAACGAACGTGAGCGATGGGAAAGTAAACCACAGACCGGCAGTTATGATCCTGACACTGGCAGCTATCAAAACAAGCCTTACAACAAGCTTGAAGATTGGCAACAACAAGCCTTTTACTTCGATGTTGTCGGCTCTATTGAGTTAGCGGGAATGCAGCATGATCTACTTTTCGGCGGCAACTATGTTGATCACCAATACAGTTCACTGAAAGTGAAAGGCAAGATGGCCGATGGCAATATCAATAGCGGTGTCACTATACCTCAGCCAGATCTTGATTATGCAGATGCTAAGGCATCTAGCGAGGAATACCAATATTACGGTGTGTTCGCGCAAGACTTAATTTCGCTAAATGATCAATGGCAGGTTTTAGTGGGAGTACGTTATGACCAACAAGATAAGGACGATGCTGATAGTAATACAGTGCTGCCTAAATTTGGTTTGATTTATCACCCCGTCGACAATGCCTCTATTTACGCAAACTACAGTGAGAGCTTTGAGCCACAAGGCAGTGTATTAGACGATGAAGATGGTAATTATGGTCTAGAGCTAGATCCTATTAAAGGCAAGATGATTGAGCTTGGCTCAAAATGGGAACTGCTTTCAGGTAAAATTCGTTTGAATGCCGCGGTATTTAACATCGAGCGCGAAAATATTCTGGTCAACACTGGCACCTCTGATAACCCTATCACGACCCAAGGTGGCGTTCAGCGTCATACCGGTTTTGAGTTTGGCGGGATGGGACAAATCAATGACGATCTATCTTTGATAACCTCTTTAATGTATCTCGATGCAGAATATAACTCACACGATGAATATCAGGGCAATCGCCCTGAAGATGTCCCAGAGTGGACCGCCTCTATTTGGGCTAAATATTCACTCAATGACAGAATGGCAGTTAACTTAGGCGCATTCTACGAGGGCGAACGCTTTGGCGATGCTGCTAACACCTTCGAGAAGGATGCATATACTCGCATTGATACCGGCATTAGCTATGCCATTCCAGTGGCAGGCCAAGATCTACAGCTTAGAGTGAATATCGAAAACCTATTTGATACTGACTACTTAGGTGGCGGCGAAAATGGTGAAGTGAACGTGGGTAAACCAAGAACCGTTAAATTTGGTATGAGCTACACCTTCTAACGCAGCACCTTAGGTTAAGACGGGACACATTAAACAAAAAAGCCTAGAGTTTTCTCTAGGCTTTTTTATGCTTATCGCTTTATTACGCTCATCAATCTTATAAGTTTATCGGCTGTCTGCTAGACCTCTATTAGAGCCTTATTTGTTACATCACAAATGGCTGCTGACTGATGCTCACTTATGCTGATTATCCGCTAACGGCTTACACATCATACTGTATGCCAGTGCTCTTCCATCGATTCTGAACATATCGATTATTTCACCGCACTTAATAAAGTCACTGCGTTGGTAGAGTTTGATTGCGGCAAGGTTATTCGACAAAACCCATAAATCGATATACTCAAGGCCAGTGTTTTGTACGGTCCAACTCTCAATAGACTCAATAAGCTTGCGCCCAAGCCCCTTGCCTCTTACTGATAAATCAACGCCCATGCCTAATAGCGCCCGATGTTCGGTATGAGACTCTGGGTGCGGTCGAATATCAATATGCCCAATAATCTTGCTCTCTTCTGCATCAACGGTCTCACCCTCGACAACATTGCCCTGTACCTCAGAGAAAGCAAGTAGCATTCTACGCCAGCCACTCTGGCCTATTTCACGCGCAATACCCTCTGAAAAACGGCGCTTCATTGCATCCGTCATCTGCGACTCGGATTGGGCTCGAGATAAGGGCTGAAACACCGGAGAATCATCAACACCATTTTCTTGTAGTTGCCGATTAAGGTATTCAAAAAAGGCGGGCATATCATTCTGAGTGGCTAATCTTACTTCCATTTAAATCATTCCTTTTTTCGCGTTAATCTGCATTAGCTGCGGCTGGGCTCAAACGCCTGGTACCTTGGTAGGTTAGCATCTAAATCTTCCCAATTTGCTTTTGACGTCACAAAATTGTGGGATAACGGCCGCTCTATAATATCAGAATCAAGTAAGCCAAGACGGACTCTAATACGGCTGGGGTCTTGCTCATTTGAACTGTAGATTGGTGAACCACATCGACTGCAAAAATGGCGATGACGACCAGGCTTAAAAGAGAAAGTAGTGAGCAGACTCTCGCCAGTTAAAATAGTAAATGCATTGCTCTGCACAAAACCATTGGTCGCAAACGCTGTGCCACTGTTTTTACGACATAACGAACAATGACAATGAATAATATCACTGATATCGCCTGCTATTTGCACTTTTATGTCGCCGCATAAGCATTGTCCCGTGTACATCAATTATGTGTCCTTTTCTGACTGTCGTTGCCAAAAACAACGACCTCTTTTGAGTCTAACCACATTGGATATTTGGTCATGACTTTACTGAACATTCGACTCTGTAAATAAGTATTAAGCCACTGCCTAAGCTTTGGATAAGATGATTGTAAATACCATTGCCGTTCAACACGGGCAAACTGTCGAATAAAGGGCACTAGCGCTAAGTCTACAATAGTAGGCTTATCTGACATTAGATACTTTTGCTGACAGAGCCTTTGCTCAAGCTGAACAAGGTAGCTTTCACACACTTGCCTATGCTCAGCTAATGTCGGTTCATGGTAGCGTTTAGCGGCGCGGTACTGCTCTAAATGGCCTTTAAATTCATTATCAAATATCGCGATAAGCCCAAGCTTCTCGTCAAGTACATTCGGGTTGGCTTGCTCTAAATAACCATCGGGGTCACTTTGCTCAAATGCCCATAGCATCACCTCTAAGCTCTCTTCAATCACTTGACCATTAGCGGTCACCAAAACCGGTACCGTACCTTTTGGGGATACCTCTAGCATCTCAGCGGGTTTATTGCTTAACACTAAATCCCGCAGCTGTACTTGCTGGCTGGATGCGTAAATAGCTAATCTAGCGCGCATCGCGTAGGGGCAATTTCTCAAGGAATACAGTATAGGTAATGCCATGATTTTGTTCATTGTTGCTCTGTCAGCTCAATTATCAAATGCGAATAATTTACTTTAACGATATTCATTCACAAAATATACGGGTAACATCCCCCCATTAAATTTCTGACAACAAGTTGTAACCATGGATCCAAAGATTGAATTATTAGCACCAGGCGGAGATATTGATGCGATTAAAGCGGCAATTATTGCCGGAGCCGATGCTGTTTATTGTGGCTTAGACACCTTTAATGCGCGTAACCGTGCCGCTAATATTTCCTTTGAGGAACTTGTTGGGATCATTCGTTTAGCGCATCAATATCAATGTGAGATTTTTCTCACATTGAATATCGTGATTTTAGAAAACGAATTTAAAACGCTAGCAAAACTACTCAGCAAGCTCGCCAACACCACATTAGATGGCGTGATAGTGCAAGATATTGGCATGTTCCAGCTAATTAAACAGCACTTTCCAACACTTGATGTCCATGCATCCACTCAGCTAACGACCCATAACCGCGGCCAACTGCCTTTTCTGAAGAAGCTAGGTGCATCAAGGGTTAACCTATCTAGAGAGCTTAACCTGCGGGAAATCACCGAGCTGACAGCCACTGGCCGAGAACATGACATCACCACCGAGGTGTTTGTTCATGGCTCACTGTGCATCGCTTTCTCGGGCTTGTGTTACTCCACTTCCGCCAGCGTCGGTAACTCCGGCAATCGTGGCCGTTGTAGCCAAGCTTGCCGTGAAGAATATGAAACCACTGAGACGGGTCATAACTTCCCACTTAACATCAAAGACAACTCCGCTTTCTTTGACTTACCTGCGCTAATTGAAGCCGGCGTACATTCGTTTAAGGTTGAAGGGCGTATTAAGGGTGCCAGCTACGTTCATACTGTGATTGATAGCTTCCGAAAACAGATTGATGGCTACTTCAAAACCGGTGAGTTACTAGAAGATGGCGAGCGCTTATATAAAGTGTTTAACCGCGATCTCACCAACTCATTCTTAAAGGGTGACTTGAACCAGTCGATGTTTATCGATAATCCACGTGATAACTCGAAAAACCATCTCAAAGACAAGCTGACCCAAAACGGTAGCCAGTCTATTTCAGTGGTGCAAATTCACGATGCAGAGCAAGCGCTCCAAGTTGAAAAGAGTCAAATTCAAGCCAGTGTAGATGACAAGATTAAGCACCTGACGATTGATAAGTTACCACTCACACTGGCATTTTCAGGCCAGCTAGATACCCCTCTATCGATTACAGTGACCAGCCTCGATTTCGTTGTCGGTCAAACCGAGCTTGAGCCTCGCTCGTTTGTACTGCATTCACGTAGCTTACTGACTAAAAGCGACGATGCCTGTATTGATATTGGCGCCATTGAAAAACGCTTTAAGAGTCTCAACAATGCAGAGTTCGCACTCAAGCCGATAATGGTTGATGACTTAGCCACAGGGTTAAGTATTCCCTTTAAAGAACTCACTACCCTTAAAAAACAGCTACTGTTAACACTCAACCATGGTACGCCGGTATTGCCTGCCGTTGAGCTGCCTAAGCTCACTAAGCACCCAAAACCGCTCAAGCGCGATGGCAGCGAGAGTCTACGGGCTGAGTTATCGATTTTGATCTGTGATGAGGCCGATGTGACATTAGCAGATAACACTGATGCCGATATCTATTTCAAGCTGCCTGACGCCTATAAGCGTGGCTGCACTCAGTATGTGAGTTTTCTGCAGCAAAACCCGCGCTTGATCCCTTGGTTTCCGTCGGTATTAATCGGTAAAGACTATGATGTGGCCTTAAACATTTTAGAACAGGTAAAACCTGAGCTGATTGTGACCAACAATACCGGTATTGCACATCGTGCCTTTGAACTCGGCATCAAGTGGATTGCTGGACCCTTTTTAAACACCACCAACTCTTATGCACTGCTAGCGATGCAGGAGCAGTTTGACTGCCACGGCGCCTTTATCTCAAATGAGATAAACCAGCAGCAGATCAAGCATATTGCTAGGCCAAAGAACTTCAAAATGTTTTACAGCATCTATCATCCCATCTTATTGATGGCTAGCAGACAGTGCTTTTTCCAGCAAAGTGTCGGTTGTGAAAAACCGCGTATCGATAACGGCTGTATGCTGTCTTGCGACAAATCGACCAGCATCACCAACCTTAAAGGTGACGAGTTTGCCATTGATAAGCAAAAAGCCGGCTACCCAAGTATTTATAACCAAGATCAATTCTTAAATACTGAGATCATTGACGACCTCGCCAATCTGTTTGATGGTTTTATGATTGATCTAACCAATATTGGCGCCGGTGATAAACCCTCGCCTGATAAAGCACAGTTAATTAAACAGTTCGAGCAACTCCTCGATGGCCAATCGGCAGCGGTTGCTACACTCGACAACATGGTGCCACAATCGACTGTGCTGCAATATCACAACGGTTTATAAACAGTCAGTAATCTAATTGCGTTTGATGGGTGACTGGACGCTATTAGTTTAAAAAACAAGATTAAATTAGATAGATTAAACGCACTATTATATAAAGGGCTATACCACTGTTAAGCTAGAGTCGTTCAGGCTTAGCAGTTTAATCCTATAACTGCAAGGGGCTGTTGATCTTTCACGGTTGTTTTTGCCGCAGTTTATTGGCTATTTTAACAAGGCGGAGGCTATGTCGTTTAGTCATTCTCCACAAATAGCCTACAACACCGTAAAAATAGCCAAGAAGCGCGGCCCTTAGGGTTCGTTTCAATGCTTTTAGTCTTTTATGACTAGAATGCGTTACGAGCTTTTCGCTTAGCCTGCTAAGCATCATCGCTCAAGCCTTGTACTAAAATCATTGAATTCGAACAAAAACTAAGCTCGAAAGATCAACAGCCCCTAGTCCCTATGACTTTGTATCTCGACTCGCTCCTACCTCTAATATCCCCGTTTTAAGTGGTGTGTTAATCACCTTGTTTTCTGGCTATATTCCCCATAGAGTATTGGCATAGAAAACCGTCATCCAGCATCATAATAATAAACAAGAATACAGGTAACAGAATAAGTGGATAACATAGCATTAGCAGTCGATTTCCTTTTCGAACACAAATTATTATTAACCGTGTTAATAATAATGACTATCTCAGCAATAAAGCGTTTTATCATTACACGTATTCGTGGCGATGTTGCTTTTCTTTCTGATGTGCAGCGTAAATGGATGTCACGCACTAAAAACAGCACCTTTTTTCTCATCGTCATTATTTTATTCATGCTGTGGCAAACCGAAGTCAGCAAGTTTGCCCTGTCGGTAACGGCGATTGCAATTGCATTGGTGGTGGCATCAAAGGAGATTATTCTTTGCTTTACCGGCTCAATACAGCGTGCGAGTTCACGTTCATTTGTGATTGGGGATTGGATTGAGGTTGGAAAAATATACGGTGAAGTGATTGAACATAACTTGATGGCCACGGTTATCCAAGAGATCGATCTGCACCATGGTCAATATCATTTCACCGGCAAAACCGCCACGCTGCCTAACAGTATGTTTTTTACCTATGCGGTCAAAAACCTCAACTTTATGAAGCGTTATGTTTACCATAGCATTACGATTACCGTGGTCGAGTTCGTTAATCTCTACCCGCTGTTTCCTGCGTTAACTCTTCAAATAGAGCAACACTGTGAAGACTTTATTGAAGTGGCCAAGCGCTATAACGGTGTAATAGAAAAGCATGCCGGTGTCGACTTACCTGGCAGCGAACCACATATTCATATCAATAGCGGTCCAACTGGCGAGCAAAATGTTCATATCATGATTTTTTGCCCCACGGAACGCGCCATGCATTTAGAACAGTTGATAAGAGAAGACTTTATGATTGCCTATCACCAACACTTTACTCAGCAAAGTGAGCTAAAGAGTGAGTCAAAAGAAGGGTTAAGTATTGATAGCGCGTCGCTAGAAAGCCGTTAGCCATTGCCTAATCAAAACAGAGCGTTTAGCCATAGAATGTAGGCCAATATTAACGACTGCGGCATTAACGCTCACACCAGTCGCACATAACTTTCTTGTGCGACTGCATACGTTGCTCACGACTATTGAACGGGATGAATTGAATCCATAGGTTTTATGTTACCGCTGATGACTTTTTTCGAGGGTGTATAATGTCGCATTGCCGCGTTCCACACTCCGGATGCATTCTCAATTGGAATATTGTTTATTTTGTCATCACAGCCAAAGTGCACCGTAAAGCTACCATCTTTGTTGCGTTCAGCGACTTCTGAATTGATGTTTGCAACGTCGTTAAACATAAAGCCAGCTTTGTCATAAACAGTAATCGACCAGAAACCACCGACATTATCAGGATCATCAAAAGTTGTTGCTTGGCATTCTGCTCCTTCGTAGAACTTAGAAAACTGATAAATATTATCTTTCCAGGTAGCGCCTCCCCAACCGATAGCAGTCCCCATCAAGTATTTATCCGGTTCGACATAAGCAGACGTTCCGAACATTTTCTCAGTATCAAGCAACCCAGACTGAGTGAAGCTTTCTAATATTGCATGATGAACCTTATCGTAAGACACTTGATCGTACTTTATTGGCTCAAATGTTTTAGCACTGGCCGCAGAGAGCTTAATTTGATCTTGTATTGCATGAATGGCGGCGAGATCTTGCTCGTCCCCACTTTTGACACCGATGCGAACCAATGCATACATGTAATTTGTATGTGATGGTATTTCATGCTCTCCAGCCTTAAAAACCATGTCATAGACACGATGATTTTCGTCCAAATACATAAGTGAGATATAACGGTCAACTGTTTGCGGTAATGTCACCGTGGCCCCCTTTGCAGTATCTATCAGAGCCATGGAATAGAGTGTATCGCGGTTCATGCGAATAACCGGTTGATTATCCACAGGAGGGACTTGGCGCTTGTGATAAAATTTATTTATGCCTCCCGCATTTGTTTGAGTAATTGCCATCTGCCGATGAGTTTCAATCACAGGATAATTGCTGGTCGTTACAACGGCTTCAGTTGCTATAGCTGGTGAAATAGTTGCGATATTAAAGACGATAATTGCCAAAAAATTCCTTCTGCTCATTCTAGTCATTTCCCTATTTGGTTAATTTTAAAATAACACCCGTCACCCACGAATAACCAACATACGTTGCTCAAGCAGAGATATCAATACTCTGCAGACCCGCCTGCATGAGACAAACTCTTTCAGTATTATCTTTAGCTAACACTTGGAGAATCGCCTTATTTAAGATCAATAGCTCAAGCTGCCCCGTAAGATCAGTACCCGATTATAAGGCCGCTAAGCGGGGTCAAAAATGAAGACAATTGATCAGTACTGATGCTGTCGGCAATACTCACGCTAGGTACAAATAAACCCGTTGAAGATGAAGCTATTAATCTAAGCAAAGAAATCAAACGATCTAAAAAAACACCGCGGCGCTGATGTATATAGCAACAATGAACTATATCCTGTTCAGATTTAAAGACAGTTTATAGAAACTCTTAAGTGTCTATAAAAATGGAGGATTACCTACCTCAGTCTAATTATCTATATAAGCTAATCCGCTATACTTTATTAAGCATTTCGTAACACTCAAATTTCAATCAAAAACTAAGTAATAATAACAATCAATGTCTATTTATCTGTCATTGGTCATAAAAAATGATGGTCAACCATGCTGCTGAAACTCTATTTTAAGGGGTAGTGATGTTGCAACATCGTTTAATAAGGAATGCCAAGAGGTTACAATCAGTAGAGCAACAATTTAAAATCAATTTATTGATTAATCATGAGGATCCTAAAAGCCTTAGGACATCTAAGTCCCTATGCATTTATAACCAACAAGCGGGTGTCACTTATTGCTGAGATCCAGCGCTCTCTATCTAACATACGATAGTGGTATAATGATCAAAATGGACTACTTTTAATATTATGAGGTTTATCTGTTTTCTGATATTCCAGAATGAGGGGGATGGTCTTAGTGATCATGTTATCTCTGTTACAAATATTGAATTAAATCATTGGTATATAATTTTATGGTTAATCATTTTACTATTTCTCAGGTCGATACTGACGCTTATCCTTTACGACATGAAAATGTTAACAAATTTGCATTAGTTTGTGAGGGTGGAGGCCAAAGGGGTGTATTCACTTCAGGTGTATTAGATGCGTTCTTGAAAGCAAATTATAATCCGTTTCATTGTTTAATTGGTACGTCAGCAGGCGCATTGAACCTAGCGTCATACGCTTGTGGCCAATATAGACATGCTTATGATGTCATTAATAAAGTGACTCGAGATCCAAACTTCTTTAATATTAAAAATATATTCCGTGGTGAAAACAGCTTAAATTTAGATTTATTAATTCATGCAACTGAAACGCATCTTGCCCTTGATTGGGAGACTGGATTAAAAAATCTAGAGAATCGGGAATTATATTGTGTTGCAACCAATATAAATAGTATGAAAGCTAAATGTTTAGATTTAAAAAGAGGCTCTTGGAAAAAATCATTAAAAGCCACTTGTGCTATTCCTTTATTGACTATCAACCCGATAAAAATCGATAACGAGGATTGGTATGATGGTGGTGTTACAGCACCTATTCCGGTTAGAAAAGCATATAAGCTTGGTTATAAACATATCGTTGTCATTAGAACCATTCCTATCGATGCAAGTTATAATCATGAATGGTTGAACTTTTTAAAAAAAGTGGGTCCTAATAAAATTAAACATTTAAGCCACTTATTGATGACTCATGAAGATGCATATCGTGCTGACCAAGAATTTTTAGAAAACCCGCCTGATGATGTTGTTATTTATGAAATCCACCCTGCAACGCATTTGAAAACATCTTTAGTTAATTCTACTAAAAAGGCAGTGGATAGTGATTATGCGTTAGGTTTTGAGATGGGTAAAAAATACCTTAACCTGATTGCAGATAAAATTCATAAAGGCCAATTTGAAATTGCCAACGTGGCCGAGATCCCCCTCAAAACCAAAGATGATGTTCATACTGCTAAAAAAGCATGTGCAGAGGTCGTTAACAACTTAAAACGTGGTAGTTTCAACGGTTTTGACAAGGTCAGGATTAATTGGATTAATTATAATCCACATAATAAGAAAGATACCTTGGTGATTGTTAATGGCAGAAATGAATCTTACTGGGGCTACTTAGAACTCATTTATGAGCTGTCATATTTTTATAATATTTATACTTATGATCATCGAGGCCAAGGCGAATCGGAACGTGGCGCATCAGATTTAGATTTAGGTCATGTAAATGAGTTTCAGGATTACATTGTTGATTTACAATTATTTATGGATAAAGTCGTTTATCCTAATAGTGATGGAGAGTGTTATTTAGCGGGACATTCTATGGGTGCAAATATTTGCACTCAATACATTCAACTTTATGAACACAAGGTTAAAAAGTTATTACTCAGTGCACCTATGTTTGGTCTTGGTTTATCCATTAAAAGTAAGTTAGATACCTCTAGCCACTCAATTGTTGAGCGTTTCACTAAGAAACCTAATTACGCATTAGGTCGTTCTTTTTATGATTTTCCTGAATTTGATAAAAATGTAGTCACTAATAGTAAATTACGCTACTCGCGTTATACTGATAGCTATAATGAAAAGCCAAATTTAAAGCTAAATGGTCCGAGTACAAAATGGATCCAAGAATCAATTAAGGCGTGTGATAAAGCATTAATAAATGCGCATAAAGTTGATATTCCAGTCCTGATATTACAAGCTGGACATGACTATGTAGTGAGTAATTTAGCGCAAGATAAATTTAATGAAACTTGTCCTAGTAGCTATATTGAAGTTATTGAAGGCGCATTGCACGGTCTATTTATAGAAGAAGATAAACATCGAGATATTGCCGTCAACAAGTTAATTTTCTTTATGAAAAACTAAACAATTCATTAAAAACAACACTCATATTTCGGGGATGCATAGACTGCTTTATTTATATGCAAGCTCCAGAATAGATTTTAGTTCTCTTAAGTATTAAGCCTTTAACATTTGTTGATGAATGTATATTTATAGCGACTAACGATGCAAAGCAATACGCGCCACCATTAACGATCAGTAAGGCACTGATTTTAATGGCAAATCAAAGGCGCAATATTGAATAATTGCTTTCAATACAGTGCCTATTATCTGCAGTCGCTAGAGTCTATTTGGGTGACCACTTGATTTGAAACTCAATCTCTTCTTCGTCATCACTGCGTTCGTGCTCGACACTATATTCCGCGCGAACGGGGACGTAGATCCTCTCGCCTGCAATCTGTATTTCAAATTTTTCGCCCGACTCTAATGAATCAGCTAAACGCCTAAGTTTGGCGGCAAAGTCGGCATTGGTATAGCCTTTTTCAATGTCTCGTTGTGCTTTTGTGGTCATGTCGATATTCCCTGTGTTTTTGCTGCTATTTCCTAATACTTGCTGGCACATTAGTCGAGCCTTAACCACAACTCTTGCTCTTTAAGCTCACCATTTTCTATGCGCTTGCTTTGCCACTGTTCACCTGCGATCTGGTAAGTAAAAGCAAACGCCTTATCGGCAGCGACTCCGAATGAGTTCAGTTGTGGGTATTCAACATATTCCGTTGCTGTATATGTGTAGCGCCCCGTGCCAGCAGCCCAAAACTCACTCTCTGGTTTAGCCTCAGTGCCGACATTTTTCATGGTCGTAAAACTAAAATGATTTGCAGAGATAACTTTAATGGCGCTCAGCTTTAGGTCGCCGTATTGCACCCATTTACCATTACCATCGAGGTACTTACCAGAAGTTAACTTCCAGCTACCAATAAAGGGGTTTTCAGCTGCGCTTAAGGGGGATGCAACCAATATCAATAGCGTAATAACGCACATCGACTTAATCTTGAACCGTTTCATTTCTGTTCCTTGAAATTATAATCTACCTAATTTGAAGACGAGGTTAAAAGGTTAATCATAAACCTCATCGATACCTTCAAGCTTAACCCAGTCATGACAGCGAGTTTGATATACCGTTACGGTAGGCGAGGCTAACTGCGCTTTTGACACTGTGTCATCGGCAAAATTCCCCAGAGGTATCGCGACCACATTGGGCATGACATCGAGAGTAAACCACAGATTTCCACCGCAATTAGGACAAAATTGAAAAGTGATCACCGCGCCTTCATCGCCGGTACGTTGATAGTGATGGCTTGGGCCACTAAACGCGACTTGGTTCAATTGATAGCGGGCTTGAACGCCAAAGGCGCTCCCTGTCCGCTTTTGGCAAGCATTACAATGGCACACAGACACCCGAATGGGCTCACCAGTAACCGATAATGACAGTTGACCACAGTTACAGCTCGCTTTGTGCATAATACCCTTCCATGGATGACTTTGATAAGTGGTTTTATGAGTGGATCATAAAAGTGATTTTATTTGGTCTGTGAGCATGTACGAAGAGTTGCTAGGCTAACACCTACACTAACTTAGCGATTTTTTTAGTCGTTGCATACCTTCATCAATACTCACTATTGCGTTATAACCCAGATCGCGTTTAGCGGCGCTGATATCATAATAGTGACTGGTGGAAAGCTGCCTTGCGACAAAACGGGTCATTATCGGTTCTTCCGTTTTACCCAATAGACGGAAAACCGTTTCCAATACCGCACCAACACCGTAAGCAAGTGAAGTGGGTACCCGCTTACTGACGCTTGGCAGTGATTGGCATGCCAAAATTTTATTCAGCATCTCAGCCATGGTAATCGGCTCATCATTACTCAAATAATAGGCTTTGCCAGCGCACTGCGCTTTTAGTCCTGCTGCATTTGCTCTGCATAACCGCTCTGCCGCTAAGATATGTGCAAAGGCGGCGTTACCGACGTAGATAGTATCGACTAACTTATCTTGCTGACCCACCAGCTTTAAACGCCCTGCTTTAGCACGTTCAAGTACCCGTGGTACCAAATGTGGGTCACCTGGTCCCCAAATAAGGTGTGGTCTTAATGACACCGTCTGCAGCACTTGCCCTGCATCGGTTTTATCACCACTGGCGCTGATCATCATCTTTTCGGCAACCGCTTTAGATTCCCCATAATGATTCAGATATTGCTCTGCATACGGCGCTGATTCATCACAGCCATTTTCATCAAGGCCTGTAAACGTAACACTTGGGGTGCTGGTGTATATAAGTTTGCTGATATTGGATTTTTTGCAAGCCTTGATGATAAATCGAGTTCCATCAACATTTGGTGAGAAATAGCTCTGCTTACTCCCCCAAACACCCGCTTTAGAGGCCACATGAAATACAATATCACAGCCTTGCATCGCCGCTAATACCCCGGCTTCGTCAGCAAGATCGCCCTTTACCATCTTCACGCCCATCGCTGACAGCAAGGGGTGATCACCACGGGCAAATCCTGTCACCTTAATGCCTATCGCAAGCAGGCGTTCACAAATGGCTTTACCTAGAAAACCACCCGCGCCGGTGACAAATGCGTGCGATGCGTAATTTTTTAGGTTAATCAGTGCCGTTTGTTCTTCTAGGGCAAAGACACTCAAAGGGGGGACTAACGGGTTATTGTCAGACACAATCAACTATTCCTTGATCTGTTTCTGGGCCCAAACGGCCAATTTCTCTCTAAATATTTTGGCGTTGTGGCGAATATCGACGGGGAAATCAGGGTGAATGAGAAATCGCTCAATCCCCTGAGTATGGCTGTGTTGCTCTGCCAACGTGCGTAATTGAGCGTACAACAAATTCGACTTTGAACAGGCTACCGCTTGATTAAGCTCAATACAGACTAACGGGGTTAATTTACCCGCAATCATCACACCTACAAGCGCACTGCGTTTGATCCCTGCATGGGTATTAAAAATTCGCTCAACAGGAATGGAGTAGTAACGTTGAACGCCGTTATCCGCGGTTATCGCATCTACGCGGTGCGCTTTACGCCCACACATCCACAATAAGCCTTTATCATCAAGGTAGCCCAAATCGCCCATTCGGTGCCGAATGAGAGCGCCGTCGTTGATTTTAGCCGCTATGGTCGCGCTTTCTCTTTGATAATAAGCGCGGCTCACCATCGGGCCTTTAACCACGATTTCGCCAATCTGATGCGGGGGAAGCGATAGCGTGTCGTGCCAGTTTTCAATAGGGCTTTCATCAATATCGATAATCGAGATATCTACGCCTGAAATGGCACTTCCAACACAGATCCCACCACCATTGTCGGTAATAGTGGTGGTATTAAATAGCGATTGGCTGCCAATTTTACTTAAGGGTAAAGACTCTGTCGCGCCATAAGAATTAAGCACTTCAACATCGCTATTGAGCATAGCGCTAAAGCGTTTAATCGATGAGATGGTTGCGGGGGCGCCTGCCGATATCACTCGCTTGATACTGGTGAGTTGGTGATGGGTGCGACTTCCCGCTTGACCTAAACGCTCTATCAATGCCGGGTTAACAAACATATTGCTGCATTGATACTTTTCAATAGCAGCAAAGATAAAATCGGGATTGGCTGTAATGGGCTTACTTGCATCCATGTCTGGCACAATCGATGCCATACCCAACGCGGGCCCAAATAAGGAGAATAGCGGGAAAGTGGCCAAATCGCGCTCACCTGATTTAATGGCGTAATCATGTTTAAGCGCACTAATTTGTGCTTCAAACATTTTATGGGAATAGACCACCCCTTTGGGCGTGCCCGTACTGCCACTGGTAAACAGAATCGCCGCCATAGCGTCATCCGCTAGCCATTGCAGTTTAAAGGCGGTGTTATCACACTCTTTGACTATTTGCGCTAGGTTAACCGCCCCCGTTAAGCCATTAATGAGCCTACCACCACCCACTGAGATCAGATGTTTGACACTGTGCTTGCCCCAGCCAAACAAACGTCTGGCGACATGCGCTTTGGGGATCCCTATAAACACATCTGGTTTAGCCTCAATAAAACACTGTTTGAGGTTTTTAATCCCCATTCCAGGATCGACCAAAATAGGGATAATCCCCGCTTTAAATAGCGCAAAGGTCAAACAGAAAAAATCGATACTGGGGGTGACCATCAGCACCGCTTTCATGCCCGGAACCAGGCCAAACTGAATCAGCGCGGCAGCGATGTGATCGCTTTTAGCATTAAGCGTTTGAAAGTCCATCTCTTCATAGCTTAAGCGGTCAAGTGTTTGACCGCGTGAGTGTTGTACGGCAACAGCAAGAGAGTCAGGTATGTTGTTGGCAGCGTCGACAAGATGACGACAAAGGTTGGCACCAACGTGCTGACGCTCAAGCGGGCTAATCATTCTATTTACGCCACCGAGTCTTTTACTGCTTCAATGCTATTTTCATCGATGAAGGTGTTGATATGAGCAATGACTTCATCGCTAGCATCTTCAAGGATATAGTGGCCACAATCAGCAAACTCATGCACTTGTGCATGGGGCATTCTTTGTTTCCATTCATCCAAAAAGTGCTTATCAAACACAAAATCTTGTAGGCCCCAGCAGATCACCGTTGGCACCTTGGCAAACTTATCTAAGCTTGCGGCGATGTCTGACACCATCTCATAATTGCGATCGCCCGGCTTTAACGGAATATCCTGTACAAAACGTAAAGTAGAGATACGGTTTGCCCACGAGTTAAACGGGGCAACGTAGGCCTGACGGATATCTTTATGCATCGGCTTGCGTTTCACACCCACATAAGACGCTGCCGATGAGAAGGCATTAAAGCCACGCACCAAACACGTCCCTAGAAGGGTATTACGGCAGATTGAAAGCGCCCACGGAAAAGGTTTTGTTTTCGGAAGGTGAAACGCGCCCGTATTGAGAATAACTAAACGTTTAATACGGTCAGGATAGCGAGCAGCGTAACCCATACCAATCATGCCGCCCCAATCGTGGACAACAAGCGTAATATTATCTTTAACGTCTAAATGCTCAAGCAAGGCTTCAAGATCGTCGATACGGCTTTTCAGAGTGTAATCGTAACCGCTGTCATCAGGCTTATCAGAAAGGCCACAACCAATATGATCAGGCACTATGCATTGATGCTTACCGCTTAGCGCGCTAATAAGATTACGATAATAAAACGACCAGCTAGGGTTACCGTGAACCATCACTACTGGGTCGCCAGAACCTTCATTCACATACTGAAGTTTATTGCCGTTTCTATCTAAATAATTACGTTTAAATGGGTGTAGGGTGTCTAACATGACGCTTCCTATAATTTTTATACTGGGCTTATGATAAATGCGTAAGGCTTAGCCAGCGGCGAGCGCTACTGGCCGGTGGTGTTACCACTTAAGCCCCAACATCATGCAATTTAAGCCACTACCAATACCTAAAAAGCTCACTTGGTCGCCGCTTTTCAAAAAGCCTTGGTCATGTGCCATCGCGGCGGTAACGGGCAATGAAACGGTGCCCATGTTGCCCAGTAATCTATAAGTCGGAAACTCTTTTTCTTCAGGAATATTCAGTGCTTGCAGAACATTACGACGGTTTGATGAACCCACTTGGTGACAAATAACTTTATCAACTTGCTCAACTAACCAGCTGCGCTGATCTAAGAAGTGGCTCCAAGTATGGCGTGCGAGCTCAACACCCTCTTTAAGCAAAGCCACACCATTGGTGCGCATAAATTCGCGGTATAACTGCGGACCCGCTTCTTCGAGTCCCCATTGGCACAAATCGTAATGTTGCGGCGCTGAAAGATGACTTGCACCTAACAACTGATGCTGACGATCACCTTTCAAATTGAGGCTGCCATCGGTAAGCAAAACGGCAACGGCACCAGAGCCACCGGTTAATGTTGCTAGCGATGATGCAAAGTTTTGCATCGTCGGTTCAGCAAGCATTTTGTCGATGGTGATATCCACAATATGGCGAGCAGATTCACAAGAAACCACCAGACCGGCTTTGATTTGGCCTAACTCAATGCGGTTAGCAATATCTAAAATACCTGACAACACGCCTAAACACGCGTTACTGATATCATAAATTGCCGTATTTTTAGAGACGCCAAGCTCAGCGGCGATACGACATGCAGTTGCGGGTTCATGTTGATCACGGCAAACGCCAGTGTAAACCACTGCGCCTAAATCGCTGATATCGACACCAGTTTCATCAATCGCCTTGTGCGCCGCAGCTAATGCTCCGTCAGACAATCTGTGCCCTTTTGGCCACCAACGTCTTTCATGGATCCCAGTCAATGCAGCAAGTTGCCCCATCGGAATACGAAACTTTTTGTATAACGGCGCTAAACGAGATTCAAGCTCCGAAGTTGAAACAACTTCAGGCGCTAATTCGTAGGCCATGCTATTGATAAAAACGCGGGAATATTTCATGAAACTGTATTTAATCGCTCACTAAACTGGCCAATTTTCGACCAATGAAGATAATTATTTATTATTAACCAGCCATTTGAGCAAGAAAAAGCAGATGATTCAATAAAAAACCTCATAACTGAGACCTTTAAATCCACTCTATCATCAACTTTGCTCTTAAAATGGCACCACTTTACCGTCAGATTCAATCATCACTGACTCAATTACAACTTAATAAACAATTTGTTACGCACTTATTAAATTATCAAACTGTCATTTTTCTATTTAAATGCGCTAATTATCGCATTTCGAGGCGTAATACTGTTTAAACAAAATTCACTCAACTTTACTTGGTAACCGCTCTCTTCTAAAAAGCAAACTCGGTCAAGTAATAGCCATTTTTCGAATACGCTTCTGAAAAGATGGGCCACCAAATCGATGCGACGAGTCAGTCGTTGTCGTTCACGCCCGTTGGCTTGATAATGTGCCCAGTCTATCGAATCAATCAAGGGCACTTTCTTGGTGTTTGCGGCCCAGCGACTGAAAGTTTCAAACTCACCATTGAGCTGGCTTTGCTTAATCGATGGAATAGGCAAATACTCATCCACTTGACGCATCTCACGTTGCAAAGAATCGAATCCTAAGCGCCATGCCATCTCTTGCAGCCGATATTGATTACCTTTAGCACTTGCTATCATGCTTTGTTGCAAAGGCAGCTGCAGATCCGCTCTAGTCAACAGCAAGTCGCTTGTTTTAGCCGTCATAGAGAGTGGCTGGTAATACTGAGCCTGAATAAGATGGTAGCAACACGGCGATATCACCACTTGCCGAGTCCCAGCGTTACTGGCGTGCTGTAACAAGGTAACGTGCAGATCACCGCAAGCATGCAGCGCCACAGCCAGTTGTTGCTCTTCAAGCTGGCCTTGCTGCTCCGCAAACGCATCAGCACAGACAAAACGTTGTGGTAACTGCCATTTATCTGCAAAATGCTGACCCGCCTCGCACAGGCTCTGCTGCCACTCTAAACTCACAACGTTGCGACCTTTTGCTTTAGCGATCAAGCGCCCTAAATGACCTTTGCCAGCGCACCACTCAAGCACTGGCAATTGAGTATCCGGTAACTGCGCAACAAAAGCCGTGATCTGTTGCCACTTTCGTCCTTTTATATGCGCACTAAAATGCGCCATATCATCCGCTTGCAGTAATGCTAATGACCGAATACTGTCATTTTTTAATGATGAAATTATTTCTGCAGGCTCAGTGGATGTAGCCGCTGCGACCTCGGGGAGCAATAAGTTTAAGTCCCAATCGCTTCCAGCGGCCTGCAGGTCTTGCTTTAACGACGGTAGTAATCGCTCACTTAGGCTTAGCTGGCAGGCATCAATAGCATCAAGTTCATCATCTGCAATTTGCCAAACTGATCTCGCTAGTGTCGGAAAAGCATCACCCCAGGGTAATTGACGACATTCAAAACTGCGGTTTTGCCAAAGTGGACGGCTCAAGCTCAGCAAACTGTCGAGCTGTTTGAATTGAGTCGCAAAGGCTGATATCGAGCTAGTATCTTGCTTCATATGAGATAAACATTGATTCGAGGTTGATGTTAAAAGACGTTAATACCGCTTTAAACAATAAAAGGAGACTTTTTGAAGTCTCCTTTTAGATGAGTAACGCCAGTTTATCACAGCTCTTTAGCGCAATGGTTATGGCGCTATCGAATCTTGCTTTTTAACTTGCATCCGCTTACCCAGCCATACGCCAAGCCCAAGCGGGGCAAAAAAGACCACCAGCAAGAACAATACAAAATAGAGTATCAGACTCTTGAGCGTTTTAGTGATCTCTTCAAAAACCACTTTAACGGTTTGCTCAGATATTTTCTCTAAATCAACTGCCGCTGCAGCGCGCTCTCTCGTCACCATAGCTTCTAATGCAATACGCTCGTTTTTCACCATTAACTCAAGCGCTTGTCGCTCAACTGACAGTTGAGCGAGCTTATCGTCTGTTGATGCGCTCAATTGCGCTAATAGTGGCGTTAACTCTCTGCGCAGATCAACCGCTAGCGCTTGCATCATCTCGGGGCTTTGCGCCATGAGTTGCTGAAACTTGGCTGAGGTATCACTAATACTCATTAAAGTCGCTTGCACCTCATCGGCGTTAATATTGGAATGTAATGCATAAAGCTCCGCTTTCCAGCCTAATATCTTTGGCATTTGCTCGGCAATCATTGCCATTCGGTCAGAAATGTCGCTCATGACCTCAGGCACGGTACCAAAGGTGGTTACCGCATCAAACTCATTGATTTCATTGTACTCTAACCAATCAGTAAAGGCTGACTGACGCGTAAATGACATATCCTTAATCGGGTACTTTGCGACATATTGCTTAACGAAATGCTGGTTCTTTTGGAAACTTGCCGCACCAAATTTTTTAATCGTGCGTTCAAACTGATCTCTCAGATGCTGGCTCACGTCGATAGCCGTTTGTTGCTGCTCACCAAACACATTCTTACCCGCACCGGATTCAAAAAATTGCGCCATTTGTTCGGTAAACACCCAGGTGTCAACCATGGCTGCAGTAGGAGATGCTTGAAATATGGTATGTTGCAGATTCTGCTCGGCGTTAATTTTCCACATCAGTGTATTCGACTTAATGGGCACACTGTCGCTGTTGCGCTCTATCAGATCGGCGCCACTTTCCACCTGACTATAAAACACCGTACTAAAATCTCGGCTGAAAACGCGCATGTTTAGCTGATCTTTAGGTAACGGCTCAATGCCACTTTCTAACTTGATCTCTAACAGGGAACACCCGGCAACCAACACTGCCGTAACAATGACAAAGCAAAAGCGAAACGCCGCTTTCATAAAGCCTCCATTAAAATGCAACATATTGAATATTATCAACTAATAAATTATTTCCCAAATTCTAACATCCGTTCCCTGCTAGGCATACAACTAAAACACATTAGGGTTTTAGATCGCTTATATAAACTAATGCTTACGATAAGAGCCTAGAGTTCAAGTTAAGTAAATCACTCGCAAACAGATAACCTCGTCTCTTAATTCTAGCTAATTTATACTTGTTGTATTAATAATTTAATCATACTGTCGGCGTTCTGTAGGCCTTCAAAACACAGAGGCTACTCTAAGCCCTCGCCACACACTGTGGTTCAAGTCACCAATCCCATCAATATGCTTTGAATTGATGCCGTTAAGTCAACAGTTTCTCCCACCACCAATAGAAATCAACGTTATGTTTTACAATAAATATTATTAATAAACAGGATTGCCTAATTCAAGTTAACTATAAATTTAACGCAATAGGTATTACACTTCGTCGCAAATTAGAACAGGTGCACAATAAAATGCAATCACCCTGCGTGGCTCGCTGTGGGCTAAATGAAGATGATTACTGTATGGGGTGCTATCGCCATATTGACGAGATAGTAGGATGGGGCAACGCCAGCAATGAGGCCAAAGCGCTGGTGTGGACAAAACTCAAACAACGTAAGGCCGACATGCTTGATGGCGAAAATAGTGCCATTTTAAGCCGCGTTAAATGGTTGGAAGCCGAAGCAAGAATTAAAGCAACCGAGGACGGTTCAACTTAACGTAAAAAAGCCGCAATGAGCGGCTTTTTTCATCGTTAATCGACGGTTTTATGTGTCTTAACTTAAAGTGCGATTACTTTTTGTTGAGCATACTTTTTAGATCGGCGAATGGATTATACGTCGCTGTGTCCATCTTAACTTCGGTAGTGGCGCCGTACTGGATCAATTCTTCAAACTTTGAATGCTCATTGTCGTGACAATATAAACAGAGTAATTCCCAGTTGGTACCATCTGATGGGTTATTGTCGTGGTTATGATCACGATGATGTACTGTCAATTCACGTAAGTTCGCATTGTTAAACTCACGAGTACAACGGCCACATACCCAAGGATAAAGCTTAAGTGCCTGCTCACGGTAACCCGTTTCACGCTTGGCTTTATAATCTCGTGCTTCGGCTAGTACTTTATCTAACTTACTTTGCCCTGGTGCTGCTGCCATGTCGGTATATCTCGTTTCGGTTTAATGTCTCTATGAATCTAATACTAACACTGAAATATATCCGCTGTAACTGAGTTCGATGATCAATCAGCCAAACTTTGCTGAAATAAAAAAGGCTAGCCCATTACACTGTTAAATTGCGTATTGAAGCTAACCTTTTTCAATGTACTTTCTACACTAAAACTGCGCTAATTACTGAATTTGCACTCAGTCATATATGGGTCTCTAGACTTCACGGCCTAAATACTCAGAACTTGAAAGATGCAGATAATGCAGGTACTTCTCGTACTGCGTAACCACATCAGCCAATACTTGCTCCTGAGTAAAGCCCATCACATCGTAATGTTGTCCACCGTGCTCTAAAAATACTTCAACCCGATAATACTCAGAGTCGCCTTCTGCAACTTCGCTTTCAATCGGGTTGGTAATACTAAAGGCACGGATCCGCAATCCATAAACAAAGTCATCATGTTCCTCATTAGCAATGACAAACCGAATACGACTATCAAAGTGCTTTAACTCTGCCGCTACGCCCTTGCTATTAAAGGTCTCACAGACCTTATTTAATGCCGGCTTTGCCACTTCTTCCAAGAAACCTAGCGCTTGAGCCTCGCTCGGATGTGAGACAAGAACATCAATATGATCTTCCCAACTGACGTTAGTCTTCGTGAATTGCACGCTGGTATTGTGGGATTGCACGCTATTGATCTTTAGCCAATCATCCTGCAATGCTTTAAACAGTCCAAAACACATCAGCAGCATCACAATTAGAAACGGCAATGCACTGGCTATCGCCGCTGTTTGTAAGGCTTGTAACCCGCCAGCTAACAACAGTACTGACGCCACTATGCCTTGTAACATGGCCCAGAAAATCCGTTGCCATACGGGTGCATTGTGATCGCCACCAGAGGTTAGGTTATCAATCACCAACGAACCTGAATCTGATGAAGTAACGAAGAAGGTGATTACCAAACATAATGCGATTGTCGATAACAAGGTCGAAAATGGCATGTGCTCAAAGAACACAAATAGCGCTACAGAGACATCTGATGAAACCGCATCAGATAGATAAGTAGCACCTTGGTTCATTATGGCGTCAATGGCAGAGTTACCAAATACTGTCATCCATAAGAAGGTAAACGCCGATGGCACAAATAGCACACCGATTAGAAACTCACGGATAGTACGACCACGTGACACACGAGCAATAAAAGTCCCTACAAATGGTGACCATGAGATCCACCAGCCCCAATAAAGTAGCGTCCAACCACCGAGCCAATCGTTCTTTTGCTCATAGGCATATAGGTTAAATGTCTTACCAACAATGTCACTTAAGTAGCCACCTGTGTTTTGTACAAAAGCTTGTAACAGTTCAACTGTTGGGCCGAATATCAATATGAAAATAAGTAACAGTATCGCCAAACCTAAGTTAAGTTCACTTAAGCGTTTCACCCCTTTATCAAGGCCGGAGAACACCGATACAGTGGCAATAAGCGAAATAACGATAATTAAGCCCACTTGCACATAAGCATTTACAGGCACGCCCAGTAGATAGTTAAGGCCTGAATTGACCTGCAGCACACCAAATCCAAGCGATGTTGCCACACCAAACATGGTACCCAATACAGCAAAGGTATCGACAGCATGGCCGATAGGACCAAAAATACGTTCACCAAATATTGGGTAAAGTGCGCTTCTAGGCAGCAATGGTAGTTTATGACGATATGAGAAGTACGCTAAACTCAGCGCCACTACGGCGTATATAGCCCATGCGTGAATGCCCCAATGGAAGAACGTAATCTTCATGGCATCTTTTGCAGCTTGTATCGTCTGTGGGTCGGCATCTGGCGGCGCAAGATAGTGCATCACCGGCTCTGCAACACCAAAAAACATCAAACCAATACCCATGCCCGCAGAGAACAACATGGCTATCCAGCTTTTATAGCTGTAATCAGGTTCAGAGTGATCAGGGCCAAGTTTAATATCGCCAAAACGCGACACCATCACGAAGATGACAAAAATTAAAAACACCGCTACGCCTAGGATATAGAGCCAGCCAGCTTTTAATTCAAACCAGGATTGTACAATTTTAAAGAAATCTTGCGCTTGGTTCGGCCAAATAGCGGTGGTCAGAACCATTAAAGTGATCAGGAAAACAGAAGAGAAAAAAACAGGTGGATTAATACTCGATTTAATCGACATACAGTTACCGCAGTTAATGAAGTATACGCCTCTATTCTCGCTAGGCGTAACAGGCCTGGCAGAGGTTAGGAGCCTATAAGCTAATATAAGAATACACTGGCGGGTTTATCATTTTGTGCCTAAACCCGTGAGGTGTACTCACCAAAGACATGTAAATAAATCAATAGACTAAACGGATGGTTGTTCAGTAAATTTGATCTACTCGCATATTTAAAATCGTATTGAATAGCTCAACCTAGAGTCTGCCGTGTAAGGCCCGATCCAGCTATTAAATAGAATTTGGCTTAGGTTTGGGTTTAAATTTGGATTTTCAACACAAAATTCATTAATGCGGATACATTATTCATTTAGCCGAGATTTTGTCTAGCGTCCAAATACAAAAAAACAGCAAAATGCTGTTTTTTAGTTTAACAAGTAACCACTTAGTATCAATCTGTGGGGCTTGTCTCATTATTCATTCAATGCTGTCAGGCCTTGTCTGCTTTATCAACAAACAAAACTAGAAGTCCAAGTCTCTCTCCATCTCTTCATAGGAGATATGACGTACATCCTTACCTTTAACGTAATAGATGATGTATTCGCAAATATTCTGACAACGATCGCCGACGCGCTCTACAGCACGCGCTGCCCAAAGTACGTCTAACACTTCAGGAATAGATCTAGGATCAGCCATCATATAAGTCATCAACTGACGAATAATTCCTTCGTACTCTTTGTCGAGCTTGGCATCTTCTTTATGCAGCTCTAACGCCACATCAGCGTCCATACGCGCTAATGCATCCAGAGTGGCATGCAAAGTACGCGTGGCATGGCGGCCCATATTTTCAATACTCACCAGCAAAGGCTGTTGATTTTTAGAACGTTTATCCAGCGCCGCTTTTGCTATCTTCACACACGCATCGCCAATACGTTCTAAATCGGTAATGGTTTTAGATATCGCCAATACCAGGCGTAAATCACTGGCAGCGGGTTGGCGCTTAGCAATGATCCGGGTGCACTCTTCGTCAATGGCCACTTCCATGCCATTCACTTTATGGTCGCCTTCAATCACTCTCTGAGCCAGCTCAGAGTCCAATGCAGCTAAAGCATCAAGAGACTGCTCTAGCTGACGCTCAACAAGCCCGCCCATCGTCAATACACGATTACGAATATCATCCAGTTCAGCATTGAACTGACCAGAGATATGTTTATTTAAGTTCATGTTTTCCATTGTAATAAACCTCTATCAGTTCAATTTAGCCGTAACGACCGGTAATGTAATCTTCAGTCTTTTTCTTACGCGGCGTGGTAAATATGGTGTTAGTGTCTGCATATTCAACCAGCTCCCCCATATACATAAAGGCGGTTTGGTCTGACACTCGTGCAGCCTGCTGCATGTTATGCGTCACAATAACTACGGTATATTTAGATTTAAGCTCAGTGATCAGCTCTTCAATCGTCAATGTTGAGATAGGATCCAGTGCCGATGTGGGTTCATCAAGCAGCAAGACTTCAGGCTCAATCGCAATGGCACGGGCGATAACTAAACGCTGCTGCTGACCGCCAGACAGACCGAATGCATTGTCATGTAATCTGTCTTTTACTTCATCCCAAATCGCCGCGCCACGTAAAGAGCGTTCAGCCGCATCATCAAGATCACGACGATTTTTTACGCCTTGCAGGCGCAATCCATACACCACATTCTCGTAAATTGATTTAGGAAATGGGTTTGGACGTTGGAATACCATACCAACATTACGACGCAGTGCGGCAACATCGACTTTTTTGTCATAGATATTCTGACCGTGCAGCAAAATTTCGCCACTGATATGACAGTGATCAACTAAGTCATTCATGCGGTTAATACAGCGCAATAGGGTTGATTTACCGCAACCACTTGGGCCAATAAATGCCGTAACCTTTTTCTTAGGGATATGCATAGACACATCAAACAGTGCCTGCTTATCGCCATATTTAAGGTCGAGGTTACGGATCTCTAATGCCGTGTCTTCTTTACTCAAGTTTTCTAGGTCTAGCATTTCAGTCTTCATTACCGATTGATCTATTGAAATCATGTTATTTCCTATCACTTAGGATAATCGTCAATTAATGCTCAAGCGAACGATATTTTTCGCGTAAGTGGTTTCGTACACCAATGGCGGTTAAATTTAACCCCACGATCACCGAGACCAAAAGGAAGGAAGTAGCGTATACCAAGGGGCGCGCTGCTTCTACGTTAGGGCTTTGGAAACCGACATCATAGATGTGGAAACCTAAGTGCATGAACTTACGTTCCAAATGCACAAATGGGAAATTAATGTCCACAGGCAGCGTTGGGGCAAGCTTTACCACACCGACTAACATCAGCGGAGCCACCTCACCTGCCGCGCGGGCTACCGCCAAAATCAAACCCGTCATAATCGCAGGGCTGGCCATTGGCACGATAATGCGCCACAAGGTTTCGGCTTTCGTCGCGCCCAGTGCCAAGCTACCTTGGCGTACCGAAATAGGGATACGGCTTAAGCCTTCCTCCGTCGATACTATCACCACTGGCAGGGTTAAAATGGCTAAAGTTAATGCCGACCAGAGAACACCTGGTGAGCCAAAAGTGGGCGCTGGCAGTGCTTCAGGGTAAAACAGTTGGTCAATTGAGCCACCAAACATGTAAACAAAGAAACCTAATCCAAACACACCGTATACGATGGATGGCACACCCGCTAAGTTAATCACCGCGATACGGATCATCTTAGTCACAGGCCCTTTCTTGGCGTACTCGTGCAGATAAATAGCCGCTATCACCCCAAATGGTGTCACGATCACTGCCATCAACATCACCATAAACACGGTACCAAAAATAGCGGGGAATACACCACCCTCGGTATTCGCTTCACGTGGATCATCGCTGACAAACTTACCGATACCGATAAACCAATGCCCGACTTTGCCTAATATACTCAGCCGGTTAGCGTAAGTAACATCTAAAATGGTATCAAGCTTAAGTGTCACCTCTTCGCCGCGCATGTCACGAATGATGACAAAGTCACGACCCGCTTCAGTTTTAAGGGCAAAGAACTCTTTTTCAACAACTTGATATGCGGCATCTAACGTTAAACGCTGCGCTTCAATTTTAGCTTTTCGACTATCAGTCAGCGCATTATCCAACTCGTAGCGGCGTGACTCTAAGCGCAGATTCTCTAGCTCATAGTTTATGGTGCCGATATCGCCTTTTTGAATATCGAGCGCTTTGTCATTTAGTGCAACAGCACGTTCGATATGCTCTGCAAAAGCAGTTTCAATATTATCAGGTGTTAACCGCTGACCATCTTCAATGATCCCCACTGGATAACCATAGAAGTCACCGTTTTTGCTACGTTCAATGACCGCGATATCATTCGGCTTAGTGCGCGAAATAATATTGGTCTCCATCACCCAGCGAAAATCTAAGTCAACAAACTCACGGTTACCGGTTTTAATCAGGTAACGCGTAACAGTGTCACCAACATCAGCATCAAACGTATGGCCGGCAGACAACAAACGCTCAATAGGCACTTCTTCTCTATCGTATATTTCACCGATAATGCTGTAACGATCACCGGTAGGATCTTGTATCTCCCACTGATAGATCTGAGCAGGCCAAAAGTAACTTAAACCACGCCATGCAATTAGCAATAGCAACCCTAGTACCGCGATTAAACAAACGCTCACGGCGCCACTGGTCATCCAAATCCAAGGAGAGCCAGATTTAAACCACTTACCCATTAGCTAAACCTCTTACGGCGACTGACGAATTACTCTTTATGAAATTAGTATTTATCATTATCAAAACATCCATATAAATCTACAATTACAGTGAGCTATAGCGTTCACGTAGACGTTGTCTTACCACTTCTGCAATCGTGTTGAAGAAGAACGTAAAGATAAACAGTACAAAGGCGGCTAGGAACAGCACCCGGTAATGCGAACTACCTATGGCCGACTCAGGCATCTCAACAGCAATGTTGGCAGCCAGGGTTCTCATTCCCTCGAAGACACTCCATTCCATAATCGCGGTGTTACCCGTTGCCATTAATACAATCATAGTTTCGCCTACTGCACGTCCCAATCCCATCATTACCGCAGAGAAAATACCCGGACTCGCGGTTAATAACACCACCCGCGTTAAGGTCTGCCACGTTGTTGCACCCAGTGCCAAACTACCGTTAGATAGATGACGAGGAACTGAGAACACGGCATCTTCCGCAATTGAGAAGATAGTGGGAATAACCGCAAAGCCCATTGCAACACCCACGACTAACGCATTACGTTGGTCAAAGGTGATGCCGAGCTCATTGGTGATAAACATACGTGTATCACCGCCAAAGAACGCTGATTCTAAACCTGGGCTAATCGCAAACGAGAACCAACCGACAAACAAAATCACCGGGATTAACATAATCTCTTGGTAAGTATCAGGCAGACGCTGCTTCCACTTCGCGGGCAATTTATGCCAAGCAAATGCGGTAGACAATACCGAGGAGGGCAATAATATGAGTAAGGTTAAAATGCCGGGTAAATTATGTTCAATCAAAGGCGCGAGCCAGAGGCCTGCAAGGAAACCCAGAATAACTGTCGGTAAAGCTTCCATAATTTCAATGGTTGGCTTAACCACGGCGCGTACTTTGGGAGACATGAAATATGCCGTATATATCGCACCGGCAATGGCCAACGGAGTGGCAAATAGCATGGCGTAAAATGCCGCTTTCATCGTACCAAACGCCAATGGCATAAGGCTTAATTTTGCTTCAAAGTCGTCAGAACCTGAAGTCGACTGCCACACATATTTAGGCTCAGGGTAACCTTCGTACCAAACCTTACTCCACATCGCACTCCACGATACTTCTGGATGGGTATTGGATACGCTAAACAGGTTGAGTTTACCGTCCGCTTCCACAACCAGCGCGTTAGAACGAGGACTAAACCCGACTGTGCCTGGGTTTTTAAGCTTAAAATTTTCAGAGAAAAGCTCACGCTGACTGGTGGTATAAAGCAGGCTTAAGTTACCCTCGTCGGTAATGGCGACAAAGCTCTTACGATAGAATTCTGACGCGACACTCTTGATCCCCGCTTTGTTTTGAAAGTCGCGAATTTCTTGATATTGACGCCCTTGCTCACCATTAACTTGAAAGTATTGCTGCACCAAACCACTGTCATAACTGACAAGCAAAGAGCTGGCACCCGCTAACAAACTCACATTAGTCACTTTGGCTTTGGCACGCCCGAGTTCAAGTACTTGTCGTAAGCTCACATCTTCAGCATCACGAATATCATAAACAAACAGTTTGTTATCTGAGCTCAAAATTAATTGGCGGTGATCGGGTGTCATCAACCTCTGTTGTACGTTGACGGGAGCATCAGGAATAATGCCTGTGTACGTCACCCATTCAACCTCTTCGGTCATCATGTTCTCTTCGCCTTCTTGGCGAGAGATGCGCCATACTTTGTCATTGTCTTGATAAACAAAGCTCATTTTGTCACTGCTAACATCAAATACTAAATGGTTAAGTGCATGACCTTCAGCATCAACGGTCAGCGGCGCGTTTCCATTTAAGAAACGAAGATTAGGCGTGATGAGGCGCTTGTCATCAGGGTACGTAACCCCAAACTCAACCCCTGCAATAATCGCTTGGCCATTACTCAACCCTAATGCAAAACGCTGCTCACTTGGCATGGCTGCTGAACTACTCACAACATGAGAGCCTGCAGGCGTATTAATCTGCTCAGTCCGGATCAGTTGTGATGTTTGGGTATCAAAAAAGTCCACTTTACCTAGCTGCGATACCCGGTACATGATCTCATTTTGCTCATCACTACCGACCATTAACGCTGGTTGAGTATCATGATATTGAGCACTCACAACCGGTGCGACCTCAGCGCTATCGAATAGCGGCTTAATCACATAAAGTAGATAAAAGAAGATCAGTAGCAAGGCCACAAATACCATGGTTCCACCAATGGTGACACCTATTTGGGCAGCTTTATCCATGATTGCTCTGCGCGATGTACCATTGTTTATCAATAGGTTTTTTGCAGCAGGTCCAGGCTGAGATACCTGAGTTTCCATTAAGAACCTCGATTATTTAAAAGCCAGTAAAATAAACTGGGATTGTATCCACGACTATGCTAACTGTAGTGTTACCAAATAGGCACTACGCTGACATATTCTAATGCTGTGCATTATATTACGCAAAAATGACACTAGTGTTACAGTGGTTAACTTATTAATTAATGGAGCTATATCAATATGTTAAGGTATCTCGTTACGTTACAAGCGATGGACCGTGAAGGTTTAGTAGAGCAAATAGCCCATGCAGTAAGCCGACACGGCGGTAATTGGTTAGATTCTGAGCTACGCCACATCGATGGCATATTTGCTGCAATCCTATTATTAGAGGTGCCTTCAGCACATTGGGATGAACTCGTTGAAAGCTTAGAATGCTTGGAAGGTGTTGCGTTAACCTACGCAAAAACGAAGAAAGCCACCAATGAAGATATCCACCTCAGTTATTCACTAGTTGCCTATGATAGACCGGGTTTAGTCCACGAGATCTCAAATAAGATCAGTGCACTAGGGATCAATATTGAGCACATGAGTACCCGATATGAAAGTGCTAGCCACACAGGTATTGCCCTGTTTAGGGCTGAGTTCGATTTAGGCCTTAAAGATGCCAGTCATGAGGATAAATTAACAGAAGCACTGCACGCTATTGGCGATGATGTGGTGTTGGATAACGTGTCGACTTAGTCGTCATAACGTACATTCAAGCTGAAACGTCTACTGACGTTATCGGGAGCAGACAAGTATAAGCCTGCCATGTGCAGGCTTCTTGAGCTAATCGCGATCACGCAGCTTGGTTTTGTACATGTCTTTATCAGCTATTGCGAGCAAGGAGTCCATCGTGGTTCCTTGGTCAGGGTAAATTGCGACACCCACACTACAACAAACCTCAATATTGTTACCATCGACAATGAATGCTTTGTTAAATGCCTTGTCTAAAGTTTCAACGACTAACGAAACATCATTCTTATTCGCCATTTCTTCCAGTAAAATAACAAACTCATCACCTCCTATCCTGGCGACGGTATCTGAGCCACGAATGCATTGTTTAAGGCGTATCGCAGTTTCTATCAAAACCTGATCTCCGAAAGTATGACCTTTGGTATCGTTAATGGTTTTGAATTTATCCAAATCAATATAAAGCAGCGCAAAACTCATTTTATGACGTTTAGACTGTGCGATTAAATGCTCCACACGGTCGAACAACAAGTAACGATTAGGGATTTTTGTGAGGTAGTCATAATGTGCGAGGTATTGAAGTCGTTCTGCTTCTTTTATACGACCGGTGATATTTCGATTGACCCCTAGCGCACCGACCATTTTCTCATTTGAATCATAAATTGGGACACACATTGACTCGATCCAGCCAATATCGCCATTTTTATGTAACATCCTGATTTCACCCGTCCATTTCCCTAATTCTCCCACCGCTGAGATCACTTCTGAAGTGATGTGGTCGGTGTCCTCAGGGACATGGAGCATACTAACAGATTGACCAATGGCATCTTCCTTGGAGTAGCCATACAGTGCTTCAGAACCTTTGTTCCAATCAGTAATGATGCCTTGCGAGTCAGTGACTACCACTGAATCAAACAGGTAATCGAAGGCCGTAGCGCGTGGTTTAAGTATTTGCGAGTTCATTATTTCTTCTATACCTTCAATTATGAAGCATAAAATGCCCTGTTAATGGGCGAATATTGAGCAACGAAAACAGCCCACTGTTTTTGTTCTTATTGATTCGCTTTTTACATGCCTATTGTGACTTGTTAATTTTCAACCAAAAAGCCTCTTGGCAATGATTTAAGAACGTCTTTGTTTTAGGACAAATATGCGTCTCGTCAGATTCGGAAATCACTTCATATGATATCCAACACTCTGGGCATATTTGTTCATTATCTTCAAATATATCAGCTTCATTACAACATTTCATCACCACCCCATTGCTGAAATGGAATATTGATTCGATGCAACTAACAACGATACCTTGATCGGTATATGATTTATCAAATGATTCTGAGGCTTCAAGTTTCACTCCGCTCAACTCACCTTTTGTTGCTGCGATGTAAGTGTGAAGATTATTCATTAATATACTCTTAAGTATCTGACTAGGTCTAATGTCGTTTTAAGCAGCTAAGAATTGCTGACTCAATGCTGAGAGACGAACAGAATCCTACTACCTTGTCCGACTTGAAAAACCTTGTTGAATGAAGTCACTTTGCGGCAAAAGATAAAGTCTATCTCTATTCCCCTCTAAAGACTCACTCGTGTAGGACTTATTAGGCCACAGATACTGGGACTCTTGTCATGAATACCACCAAACAACACTTTGATTTTCTTTATCAACAGAATTTTACCTATTTAACACTGCAAGGCAAGCTATCCGCAATCCTCGATGTGATAGTTGCGCATTCAGGCGGATAGCCGTCGCGCTTGATACTGAGATAGATTGTAGCTGCGATACTCTCATTACTGATAATTTGGAGACCAATTTTCATATTCTAGACTATGAATTTATGCGAGGGAGTTTCTACTGTAGGCTAGCAAGCAAGGCTTGAAGTACTCATAAGCCTTACAACAGCCTTTTAGGGGGCTGTTGACTTTCGAGCTTAGTTTTTGTTCGATTATTTACCGTTAGAAATAATCGATTTAGTACAAGGCTCGAGCGATGATGCTTAGCAGGCTAAGCGAAAAGCGCGTAATGCACTCTAATCTTGAAAGAATAAAAGCATTGAAACGACCCCGAAGGGCCGCGATTCATGGCTATTTTTGGAAAATTACTACACTCGATACTGCGCGATCTGCTGTTGCATCGACTCAGCTAGGATAGCTAACTCCCGGGTGGCCACATTGCTTTGCTCGGCTCCGGCTGCGGTCTGATCTGAGATATCGCTGATATTGATGATGTTTTTATTTATCTCTTCGGTTACCGAACTCTGCTGTTCGGAAGCCGTTGCAATCTGCGCATTCAGAGAGTTAATCTGTTCGATACTGACTATAATTTGCTGCAGTGCATCACCGGCTTGCTGTGACTTATCAACACTCAACTTTGCTTGCTCAGTCCCACGCTCCATCATCACCGTAGAATCACGAGCACCTTGCTGTAAACGCTGGATCATCTTTTGGATCTCTTCCGTGGAATCCTGCGTCCGTTTGGCTAAATTACGCACCTCATCGGCCACCACCGCGAAACCTCGTCCCTGCTCACCGGCACGGGCAGCCTCGATAGCAGCATTGAGTGCTAACAGGTTGGTTTGCTGGGAGATCCCCTGAATAACATCGACCACAGAGCCAATTTCATCAGAATGTTGCGACAAGAGCTTCATCGCCTCGGTTGCACCGTCCATCTCTGTAGAGAGGGTTTCAATCACCTTAATGCTCTCATCGACAATCGTCTGACCATTACTGGCTGCGGCGTTCGCCTCTTCAGAGGTCATTGCTGCGGCAGCTGCGCTTTGAGCCACTTCACGCACTGTTGCGGAAAATTGATGAATAGCAGTTGCGATCAGCTGGGTCTGTTGCTGCTGATCGACCACATTACGTTGAGTCTGAGTCGACACTACCGAATTTTCTTCGGCCGAACTTGCTAATCTAGACGTCGAATCATGGGTATTTTGTACCGCATGTTGGAATCTGGATGTAATCTGATTCACGTATGCTGCAATATGTGAAAATTCATCATCGCCACCCAAATTGATACGTTTGGTCAGATCGCCATTAGCGATATCGTTAGCGGTATTTTCGAGCTGGGTTACCGCCTGACTAACGCGTCGAATAATGAGAGTAGAACTGATACTGATCACTAGCATGCTGATACTGGAAAACAGCGCGACTAATAGAATGTAGAAAGCCATATTGTCCTTAGACAGTTCAAAACTCTCTTTCCCTTCAGCGACCTGTAGTTCCAAAAATGACTGTGCTTCTGTATTGATATTCTTAAACAGCGGGTTAATTTGAGTCAGTAATATGTGATTCGACTCCTCATAATCGCCGCGTCTTAGCGCCTCAAGAGCGGGCTCAAATCCCGAAATAGTCACCTTATCCAGTAGATCTGCTAATCGATTAATTTGCTCACGTTCGTCAGCCTCAAGAGGAGAGCTCAAAATCTCATTATCAACAATGTGATGCAGCAGGTCGATAGAGGCTTGGGTTGCCTTGATGTGCTTTTCAAGCGGGTGATTATGCATATCTGAGAACTTACTACTCGGGTCATGCTGAAATGCCAGCAAAAGCCCACTGCGTGCACTTGCAAGTTCATTAAGAACTTTACCTGCTCTAATGCTGTGCTGCATGCCCTGAGTGTAGAGTTCCTCGATAGAATCTCCCGCATCTTGCATACCAGTGATCCCCTTATACCCGAGGAGTATAAAAGAGATAACCGTAAGAAAAACAATTAACTTGAGCTGAAACCGAACCGACCTTATCTGCTGAATAAGACCCGTCCCTTGTGTGTTGGAGCTTTGAATACTGCGATTCTCCGCTTGAGCGATTAAAGCAGACATAATAATTCCCTATTAAGACCTAAAACAGTCCAGCAAAATATTGCTTTTATAATTATTCTTGATGTAAATAAATAGTATCAACATAGAGTGATACCCATAATGAAGTAGTTTAAAGTAAAAGGGATCTAAAAAGACATGATCCCTATCAAGGCATCAATAATGATTATTGTTATCACGCTGATAAAATGAGACTTTATCCACACTAATGCCAATTATATTACGGTCAAAATGAGCAGTAGCAGATAAATCCCCCCGCAAAAGAGTCCCACAATAGCGGTCACTCATACGACAACCAATACAGCTAAGAAGCGCGGCCCTTCGGGTTCGTTTCACTGCTTTTAGTCTTTTATGACTAGAATGCGTTACGCGCTTTTCGCTTAGCGAGTTAAGCATCATCGCTCAAGCCTTGTACTAAAATCATTATTCTTTACGGGATAGAGTCGAACAAAAACTAAGCTCGAAAGATCAACAGCCCCTAGTTGTTTATAAATAGTTATTGTTAATCTAGTGCGCAGTGCCTTAATCTAACCAGACTGTAACCATTATATTGATGTCAGATTAGAGACTTATGCGCCGTCTTCCTCCGTTAAACCCCTTAAGGGCATTTGAATCCGCTGCGCGGCACCAACACTTCGCCCGCGCCGCTGAAGAGTTGTGTGTGACTAACAGTGCTGTTAGTCATCAAGTGAAAGCCTTAGAGGCTGCATTGGGGGTCAGCTTATTCGAAAAAGAGGGGCGTAATGCTAAATTGACCCAAGTGGGTCAAAATCTATTGCCTGCAATTCAAGAAGCATTCGACATCATCAGTCAAGCGTGTGAAAAAGCAATAGAGCCGGGGCTAAGTGGCCGCTTAGTTATTTCTGCGCCTCCAGAGCTCGCATCGAAATGGTTAATCAAGCAGATTGGTGATTTTGCAGTACGTTATCCCAGTATCGATGTCAGCTTGCTCGTGCATCCAAGCGATGCGCAAAATATCAATGCCCAAGCCGACCTTTCTATCATCTATGGAGCGGGAGATGCTGACTGGAACCGTTTTTGGGCTACGCCAATCACTCAAATGGAATTTTTTCCCGTCTGTAGCCCAGCCCTGCTTCAAGCCGACAAACCATTAAACTTAAGTGCTCAACGTTTGCTGCACGATGATCAAGATGGCAAGACTTGGGCTACTTGGCTGGGGGCACATGCACCCCATATTCTGAATACACCACAGCATCTCAATTTTGCTCATGCAGGCCTGTCATTAGAAGCTGCCATTGCTGGTTATGGGGTCGCCATTGGCGACAACCTGACTGCCACGGCGGATCTCAACGCAGGTAAGCTCGTTCGCCCCTTCATAGAGAGTGTTCCCTCTTTGGGTAACTACTATCTGGTGGCTGAAAAACGCAAACGAAGCGATGCAAAACTCAATACCTTTATCGATTGGCTGCAGAATCAGATCAACAGTAAATTCAACCATTCTCCAGCGCTTGATTGAGCCTGCTATTGAAACGTCAGACACATTAAATTCTCTTCGTTATAGTTTAATCATCCCCCATCCCTTTAAGATGAGATTTTCTCTGCATTACTGCTGATAAATTACTTAACCCCCGCATATTGATGATAAAAACTCACCTGTTCGTGCAGTTTTTGTCAGTAGACCCCTGAGTTTTACCTCGTTAGGTTGAGTACATTAAATCAATTAACAAGGTAAACACTATGCCACGCACAATACATTCCACGCCGCGCCAAGATGGCTTTCGTATGCCGGGCGAGTTTGAACCCAAAAAAGGCTGTTGGTTAGGTTGGCCAGAACGAAGTGATGTTTGGCGAAACGGTGCAAAACCGGCTCAAAAAGTGTGGGTAGAGATATGCACAGCAATTGCCCAAAGCGAACTTGTCACTGTCTGTGTCTCCCAGGCGCAATATGAGAACGCCAGAACCATGCTGCCCGAATCAGTTCGCGTCGTTGAAATGAGCACCAATGATGCCTGGTTCAGAGACTCAGCTTGCGCTTTCCTCGTGAATGATAAAGGCGATGTCAGGGGCACAGACTGGACCTTTAACGCCTATGGCGGGCTTAACGGGGGTCTCTACTTCCCTTGGGATAAGGATGACAAGATAGCGCAGAAGATCCTCAAAATTGAAAATGTAGACCGATACCGTTCCTCATTAATCGCTGAAATGGGCGGGATTCAGTGCGATGGTCAAGGCACCTTACTGACCACTGAGCAGTGCTTACTGAACGCCAACCGCAATGGGCACTTAGGCAAAGCTGCGGTCGAGCAACAACTCAGAGATTATATGGGCGTCGAGAAAATTATCTGGCTGCCTCGTGGCTGTAAGTTTGATGAAACTGACGGTCATATCGACGATCTGGCCTGCTGGATTGCCCCGGGAGAACTCCTACTGCAATGGACGGATGACGAAAGCGATCCCCAGTATGAGATCTATCAAGAAGCCTATGAGATCTTAAGTCGCACTACCGATGCCCAAGGCAGAGCGCTCACCATACATAAAATACCCCAGCCTCAAGCTCTCGAGTGGACCGAAGAGGAAGCTGCGGGACTTGATTGCTCACCAGACACTCATTCACGCGCAGCAGGCACTAAGATCTGCGCCTCCTACATCAATTATTACATCGGCAACGACGTCATTATGGTCCCCGCCTATGACGATCCTATGGACGAACCCGCGCAAGCCATACTGAGAAACCTCTTCCCAAAACATAAGGTGATCGGGATCCAAAATGCCCGCGAAATACTACTTGGTGGTGGCAATGTCGCCTGCATCACGCAGCCACAATACGCTGGGATCAAAAAATAGCCGAAAACCCAACGCAAGATAACCACTCAAGACTGATATGACAGGGAAGCTTAGATGAATATATCGATAAAAATGATGCTAACAACATTAGCGCTGTGTAGCGCACATGCTCACTCAGAGCAAAACACACTTAATATCTATAATTGGTCCGACTATATCAGCGAAGACGCAATCAACTCCTTCGAGGCTAAAACGGGTATTAAAGTAAACTACGATGTCTATGACTCGCAGGAGCTTGCCGAAACCAAATTATTGTTAGGGAAAACCGGCTATGATCTTGTGGTCTCCTCCGGCTCTTTTCTACAACGTCAAATCGCGGTGGGGGTGTTCCAACCATTAGATAAGAGCCGTCTCAAGAACTATCATCACCTGGATCCTAAGGTGCTCAACATAGTTCAGTCGTTCGACCCCAATAATCAATATGCTATCCCCTACATGTGGGGAACCACAGGGATCGGCTATAACGTAGATAAAGTGGGTGAAATACTGGGAGACAAGCCCGTCAATACCTGGGATTTACTGTTTCAGGCCGACACGCTGTCAAAGCTTGCCGAGTGTGGTGTTGCCATGGTCGATGCCCCGAGTGAAGTTGTCAGTGCCATGCTGAAATATCTAGGCAAGGATCCAAACTCACAGGACTTAGACGATCTTAAACTCGTTGAAAATAGACTGTTAGCGCTTCGTCCCTATATCACTTACTTTCATAGTTCATCTTATATAACCGATTTAGCCAGTGGTAATATCTGCCTTGCGATGGGATGGAGCGGTGATGTCTTTATGGCTGCTAACCGCGCCGCAGAAGCCAATAACGGGATCAACGTCAACTACGTTATTCCTCAAGAAGGCGCACAGGGATGGGCTGATACTTTTAATATCACTAGCGATTCGAAAAATCTTGATGCGGCTTACGCCTTTCTCAACCATATACTAGAACCAAAAGTGATTGCGGGGATCTCTAACTATCTCTGGTATGCCAACGCGAATGCCGATTCATTACAATATGTCGACGCAAATATCACCTCACACCCGGGGATCTACCCCGATGAAAAAACCTTAAACAACCTGTTTGCCGATAAGAGTCGCAGCTTGAAATTTGAGCGCGCCATGAACCGCATGTGGACCCGAGTAAAAACCGGTCAATAAACTCACTGAATGTGACGAGGGGAAATAAGCCCCCCCGCCCATTAACTCGTGCCCCTCGATTATCCATGAGCAATAAGGGATCTATCAATGTCAAAATCCGTCAAATTCGCCGCGATTCAACTCGCTATCTCTTGGGATTTAGAAGCTAATATGACTAAGGCGACTCAAGCCGTTAAGGAGGCCGCTGAGCAAGGTGCTCAAGTGATCTTACTGCAAGAGTTGTTCGCTGCGCCCTACTTTTGTAAACAACAGCGCGCCAAATATTTTGATTTAGCTGAGGAGCTAAATCTGCATTCCTTAATACAGACGATGAGTGAGCTGGCAAAATCATTACAGGTTGTGCTCCCCATCAGTTATTTTGAACGTTCAGGCAATAACTTCTTTAATTCACTGGTAATGATAGATGCCGATGGCTGTGTGTTAGATAACTACCGTAAATCTCATATTCCCGATGGACCGGGTTACTGTGAAAAATTCTATTTCAGCCCGGGTGATAGCGGGTTTAAGGTTTGGCACACCCGTTACGGCTGCTTCGGCGCTGGAATATGCTGGGATCAGTGGTTTCCCGAGTTAGCGCGTTGCCTCACTCTTGCTGGCGCTGAAGCTATCTTTTATCCCACGGCGATTGGCTCTGAGCCTCAAGACCCAAGCTTAGATTCCAAAGATCACTGGCAACGCACAATGCAAGGTCACTCTGCGGCCAATTTAGTGCCTGTTATCGCAGCCAATCGAACCGGTATTGAAACCGATGACGGCATAGAGACCTGTTTCTATGGCAGTTCATTTATTACCGATCACACTGGAAAAATACTTGCTGAAGCTAAGCGACATAGTGAGGAGATTATCTATGCTGAAATCGATCTCGCGGCAACAAGTAAAGCACGCCATAGTTGGGGGCTCTTTAGAGATAGGAGGCCAGATCTTTACTCTGGCTTGTTATCGCTAACGACAGATAAGTTATAATCGACACCAATGGCGTCAATAGCAGGCGCCATTGGCCGTCAGCGATGACCGTTACCGATAAAGAGTATCGGTGCAGTTCAACATATCCATCGCCACGATGCATTCAAGTGCAGCGGTTAACCTCAGGAGTGGTTTTAACGGGTTATTCATTGAGATAGCTAACGCTATTGGCTCAATGTTAATCCATCTTGCTGGTCCATATACAGAAAAGCCCTCCTCACTGTGTGACTAACACAATGATAAAAGGGCGTATTTCAAGACCAATCTAGGTTGAACCAGATTTAGGTAATAGCATCATCGACAACAGTCTGATGAGCATCCTCAAATATCTAAAATTGCAGGTTTAACCCTAGCCAAACTTCAAAAAAATAAGGCCACTATCATGGCTGGCCTATTGGTTTGACTGCTTATCAACTCGATTATAGATTAGACAACAAATAGAACAACTTATAGTAACTGTTGTGCTATTTATTGGGGCTAATCTATATTGTTGTCATTTAGCAGATTAAAAATCTTTTGGTGTTGAGATAAATAATCTTCAAACTTTTCAAGGTCTGCGGCATTCATTCTGCCAGTTGCGAGTGCATCGCCTTCATTGATCCCCAATTGAGTCATCAGTGATCTGTCTAAATCATCAGCCAGTTTCAATCTAAATTCACGCCCAACCTTTTTAAAGGTGATGCGATGTTTAGCAAATAACTTATCGATATGAGCACACAACAAAATGCCATTAGCACCTTCTAAATGTTCAGCGGTGTTTTCACAATTGCGCCAAGCTTTAATATGTGAAGCAACCAGTATCTCTTTCACAGGCGTCAGTGTTAATGCGCAGGTTTCACTGCCCCATACCTTGATCACTTCATCTTTAAATTGACCTTGGCCTACGCGAGCGTTTATTTCATGTCTTTTTTCTAGAGCAGATAAAGGCGAATCACACGCATCGATAAGATCTTCACCAATGTCACCGTCGTTGATCACTTGCTCATTACCGATACAAAGTGATATTAGATCTTCAAGTTTCTCACTATCTTCTCTATCTTTTTCTGATACTTTTACCGACGCATGAACATACTGAGTTTTTTTACCTTTCGACGTCACAAGGCTGCAATCAGGGTTTCTTTTTTCATGCTCAAAATACGCGCGTTGTCCTTCTTTTCCCTTCATTAACTTGATAGATGCGTGACACTCTGGGCATCTACGCATGACGTTATTAACCCCATGAATTGATTCAACTGGGATTAAACGCCAAACACCACAAATAAGGGCTTCGCAAACAGAATTAGTTAGCTGTAACATATTGTTCCTTGTAATTTTTATTATTAATAAATAAACGATTAAACATCTTTTGCCAGTCTTAATCTGAAAGCAGTGCTATCTCCTTTACTAACTTAGCACTTTAGATACTTTAATATCAGTCCCTAGTATTTAAGTAGAAATAGTTGCTTGCAGTGATACAGGCTATTGTTAAGAGCTCTGTCTATCGACAGGTGGGTGTGGCCCAATAGCTTACTCGCGATTTGCATCTTAATATAAAAACTATACCCACCCATGACGCTCTAACGGGCAATCGTTCAGCTTAGATGATCGATAGTGACACTTTTGCCCTAATGCGTACAGCTCTAAGCCCACTCAATCGGTTAATATGCCAGCATAAACTCGCCTAACTCGACTTTTCTGTTATGTCGAAGGGGTAACTCGCGGAAAAGACGTACACCTTCTGTCGTTTGACCTCGAGACTTTTAGGTTCGCATTGTCTGTCTGCCCGTTATTTCAAATGACAAAAATAGCTTGTTCTCCTGCTTAGCGAACAGCAACTTCATTAATATGAGCAGTGAATTTCAAACAGAGACAGATTGATAAGTGAGCTTGTTAAGCTGGCGATTAACCTCAATAGCGTGAATGCTACCTGTCGACACACTAGCCACTCTGGATGTTAAATAGACTGACCAAGTGACTTGAATAGCGCTTGATGAATGATGAACTGAAGTTCAAGCAGATCAAATCGCGGTTGCGCAGCCGTAGATAATCTAGGTGTAGGTGCCGGCTCACGTTTACCCGCTAGCAAGAACAAGGCAGCATACGCGCCTTGTTCTTTAGTGCTTAAAGTGCTTCTTTCTTTCGTTCAATTTCAAGTAAGGCTAACATCAACTGCCGCTCTTTTGGCGACAATGACTGCACTGCTTTTTTCACGTTTTTTTGGTAGCGATCCAATGTCACTTTATCGTTAGCAATGGCCGCATCAAGCGTTTGCTCATATTTGCTCAGTAATCCATTTAACTTCTCTGCGTTCTTCATGTTGGTCGTATGCGCGCTAAAGGCCATATATAACACCACTCCCAACGTCATTAGACTAAAGACATCAAACTTGAAAGAGAACCGTTTAGGCTTAGTTTCCGTGGTCATGGTTATTGTTCCGTAATCAGTGAAAGTTTAATTTTTATAATCTCAGCGTGCTTAGCCGCATCACTTATTGCTTGATGTTCTTGTAAGTTAAAAAATTGAATGACAATAAATAAAACACCGACCAAGAGCAGCAGCACTAGGTTTTCTGCCAGCCATTCAACAATCGAAATGGTAATACTTTTTATCATAGGACGGCCTTACATTTGGGCAGCTCTTCATAATCGAAGAAGTTGACGTTAATCGAGTCACTGATCATCTGGGCATCAACGACCCCAAGTACAAAGCAGCGGTATTTCTTGGTACGTTTAAGCTCAAGTAAGATCAAATTATTTTGACCCTTTTTATGCAGTGTATTCAGCAGCGATAACGTGGATGGCTGATGATTAAGATAAGCGGTCATGTTAACTTCAAGCTTTTGTATTAACGACTCTTTGCCAACATCACCTTGGCCTAATTGAAGCCAATATTGAGGGTCGTCAAAATTAGAAGCAAACTCAGAAACCAGTCCAGCCACATCCGGTTTATAGAAAAACTTTTGCTCTGCGAGCAAGCCAATATCAGAGTTTTGTAAAAAGTTAGGCATATTAACCGCAGCCACTTTTTCATTTTCTAATCGAACCCCGATATAAGCACCGACATTCATATCTTGCTTCAGTACCGTAATGTTGGTGTCGAACGGTTTGATCACCTCACCAAAGCCGTAATGCTTAGGCAGAAATGATAACCACCCATAAGCAAGATCGTCATAAGCTCTTAAAAAATATTGCTCATGTTCAAGCGCAATGGTCTCAACGGGTTGATTTGACTCTTGCGGTTGATAAGGTGGCCGATATTTGATGATTTGGCCCACCAGCCTTACCACACTAAGATCCCGATAGGTTTGGAATATGCCATTTTCAACATCCAGCACATAACCAAAACCAATAGTGAAAATGCGATCGAAAGGGTCGACAGTACTGAAGGCTTCAGCAAAATTCCCCATCATAACGTGATAAGCATTTTTGTCCGTCACTGAGGCTCCCACCGGAACCCCAAAAGCAATCGCACCAGCAAGCATCGCCAGAGTGAGGTAGCCTTTGCTTTTTGACCACAAATACACACCCAATTTGATAAATAACAAAAAGATAGCCAGTAAGCTTGCAGCAATGCTCATTGGCGGAATAACCGCTAACTTGACGGCGTCTTTACCCAGCATGAACATACTGCCACCAGGTGAGAAAGCCGCAGTGGCCGCCGTAGAGGTCACCATTTTGATAAAGGAGATGTTATCTTGCTTAGCGAGCCACAGCTTCTTGTATTTTCGCTCTGAAATACTGGGGGTGAATTCGGCTAAATAGTAGTTGCCCAGCGTTTTTTTAGCGTACTTAGTCACCTGCGGTAAACGGGCAAAGCCGACTCGATCTAGACGCGGTTTTGTGACGGAAAAACGCGCGCTTTTCCGGTACTCATTCCACAACACTTTGGCGCGGCCTTTATATTTAGCTTCAATGGCTTGATGTAATCCTCTTTGGTCACTCAATGTCCAATCGTTAGCCACCTTAACGCCCTGCTTGTTAAAGACATCAACCGCCACCGTCAACGCTTGCGGTGAGTCATTATATTGCTCGTACTCCATCTCTTCAGGAATACCATACAGCCGGTGTATGTACTTAATTCGCCCACGCTCGAACATCGACATAAGGTAATACTTTGACTTAAGCATTTTGGCAACGGTGATATCATCCGCCGTCAGGTAAACACCAAAAGATTCTCCAGTGTCGTATTTCAGTGTGCTTAGATACTTGGCAAAGTCGACTTTAAGTTGTTGGCGGCAATCTGATTTACAGCTTGAGCTAAAATAGTCATCTTTGACTGAGCTATAGCCCTTTCTTATCGGATTATTAGCATCTTCAGCCACATCCTTACGGTAATTATCTGCGTCGAGCAGCGCTTGCGAATAGCTTTTCCAATGATTGGTAATGCTGTCATTTGCCTGGTTCAGTAACGCCACCCGCTCTTGCTCAATCAGGCTGTAGTTATTCTCTTTCTTGAGCGCCACTAAATACGCTTTATTGGCTTTTTGATAGCGAGCCAACTCTTGTTTATAGGTACGGTCAAACTGCCTAATGCGCGGAATGGCCTCAGTGATAAAAGCCACTTCTTGACGATTAAGTAGAAATTGGTCGGCCATATTGTCGAGGTTAGATTCAATCAACTTATTGAATCCTGCAGAGAAGTAAGCCAGAGAAGGAATTAATGCCACCATTAAATCTTTGCGTTTCGGGTCGCTAACAATGTCATCAAACTCGGGGAAACCTTCAATCGCAACAGTTTCTGCTAAATAGGCTTCTTTATAAACAATGGCTCTGACGGCGCTGAGCTTTTTATCATTTGAGGTGGTATCGACAACGCCATCAACCGCGATCCTCAAGCAAGGAATAATTAAGGCCCAGACCAAGACCAGTATCAGCGGGCGAAAAACCCCATTGATAAGCTGAGCAGTTTTGGGATTCAGCGGTTTACCCGCTTCTACCTTTTTTGTTTCATCGCGAATAAGCCGATTAAACAACGTCGCAGGTATAAAGGTGGCCACAGCCAGTGCTAAGCCAAATCCAGAAAGCGTTCGACCGAATAACTCTAACCTCTCCGCGGTAATGCTATGCTCGCCAAAGACCGCTTGAATAGGTTGGGCGTACATATCGATGAGTAAGATGTTTAGCGATAACTCTAAACAGACATAAACCACAAAGAGCAGCAGTAATAGCAAAATTTTTGCGTGGTTTGAAAACGTGCTTGAGATCATTGTTGTTGTTTCTTCATGATGTATTTTTGAGTGGTAACGGCTGTGTCGCCGTCTTGTTGTCTATCTAAGCAATATTGATAAAGCTCATCGCCTGGCGTTAACTGGCGACAGCGATTGGTGTCCATTTTATTGCTCAGCGGATAACTTTGCTGCCGGTTATCAATCGTTAAATATTGGCCGTCACTCAGTAGCCGTTGTTGCTCATCGAGACGGTTAAAATCAGCATTAGACGGCAATACGTTGGCAAGTAACACCGCATCCACTGTTAATGGCGGCGCTATAATTTTTTGTATTGGTGCAAGTACCACACTTTTATTGACCTGCATGCAGGCTGTTAATGGCTGCGTGTCAACGATGATGGCGATTGGCTCAGCGACATTAAAGCTATCGACGGTCATTAACACCCGCTTGCGCGCATCTGAAGTCAGTGATGTTGCCGCAAGATAGGGATGAGATTGAGCAGTGCTGTCTGATACGCCTTTAACGCCAGATTTTTCGACTTGCACCACATATTTTTCTGCTACCACAAATTGCAATGAATGCTGTGGAAATTGGGCTTTAGCTGATTGAAGCAACTCTTTTAGATCTGAGAGCCTTGTCTCAGGTTCAGGCCTAATGATAATCGCATCATGCCTCATCAGCTTTGGCGTTAACGCTAGCGCCAAAGCAGGTAAAGTGAGTCGCCTTTGGCTCTGAGTAAAATCATTGTCAGTATCTACCACTACCCAGTCGTTATTAACCCTTGCCACATCAATATAAAACCCCGAGAGTAAGTCTTGATGTTTACCGACATATTGCGGAAAAGTAGCGTCAGTGACCCGATAAAACAGCGCTGCATTACAAACACTTTGGTTAATAGGCAGTATTTCACCCGTCTCTGAGATGATTAGGTTTCGCTGCTTTAGCGCATTTTGTAATTGGCGGTGCTGTGGAAGATGGCTTGCATGCGCAGCCAATGAGCGGCTGACAGGAATAGCTGAGATATAATGATCAGGTCTTTTATCTACCGCACAACCCCAAAGCAAAAAAACCAGCAAAAAATATAACGAGATAGTCCTTAGTAACAACACACACAATCCTTCTTTATTATTATCGCTGGCAAAATAATACACCTACAACATAAATGCAACGTGTTGTAATTAAATGCGTCATTTAAGTGTTAAAGTTGTGCGCTTACAAGGGATGAGAGTCACTAATTCAAGCATTTAAGCTTATCAGCCCCCTCTGCTAGCTGTTATCACCTTGTCATTGGGCTTGGTTAAAAAATGGCTTGGAGACGATCGAACCAGCAATCACCTGTTTGTTTTCGGCATCCTTACGCCAATCCGTTATTTTTGCAGCGTTATATAGCAGCCACTTCAAAATGCACCTTTCAGAGCTCCCGCTGGATAGGTAAATAAGGTGGTGATAGGGCTAATAGTTTCATTACCGAATGATATATTGCGTTTGTTAAAGTGCCATCTTAAAACACACTTTGCCGCAGTGTCGTAGCACCACGGCAACGACCATGATAGCGCTAGGGTTATTATCTAAATGGCCTATCGCGCATGACTGCAACCATAACCAAGTACACTCATTAAAAATATCCCCATCTATGTCCCTTGCGTATATAATGCTGAGCACTGCGTTTTAAGCTAATTAAATTCAACAGAGAGGTCGCGTGTCAGATACCTATATTCCATTAGAACAGTACAAACGTAAGTGGATTTTTAATCATAAAGATCTGCCAGTGACCGATGAAGATAAAGCGCTAATTAAGCCGCTTTCTCAAAAGGCGTCGATGGAAGTTTGGAATAAATGGATAAGCAATAAAAGTAGCTGCGCCGAGCAATTTGGTAAAGGCGATTGGGCAGCCAAGCAAGACGCTTGGGCATTACCAGAGCCGTGGCAAAGTGCCTGGGACAGTGAAGAACCCGCTCTCCCCGAGCCTATAGCCGAACATATTAATTGGCAGGATGCAGCCAAGATTTATTTTTGCTATGAAAAGTATCAAGTGATTGAAACCCGTTGGGATGTATTTGTTAGAAACTGGAAATGCTTCCTGTTTTTTGACGATGGTCCATTGCTTATTTCACCGAAGCAAAAGCAAGCGATTATGTTTCTGCAAAGTGGTGAGTATCAATTGGGTACGCGTGGTTAAGCCCTGTCCCTTTCTATTTGAGGTTTTTATGAAGTTTATCTCTTCTATTGTGATTGCTGCTGCGCTGCTGCCACTCTCTTTACAGGCTAAAGAGATCTCGGGTGTTGAGCTTGTCAAAACGCTCACGCTAAACGAGCAGCCGCTAGTGCTTAATGGTGCGGGTGTGCGCAGTAAATTTTTTATCGACCTTTATGTCGGTAGTTTATATGTCCCAACTGTCATAGATAACACTGCGGCTGTATTGGCTGCTGACAACGTTGCAGTGAGACTGAACATTACCTCGGGTATGATTACTGCCGATAAGATGAAAGAGGCTATCAATGACGGCTTCGATGATGCAACAGATGGAAACACCGAGGCGATTCAAGCGCAAATAGTACAATTTATGCAGCTCTTTAGCGCAGAGATTGTTGACGGCGATCAGTTTACCTTACTGGCAAGTAAAGCCTCTGGCGTCACGGCGTTTAAAAATGGTGAAGCGCAAGCGACCATTGCCAGTGAACCATTCCGCCAAGCATTACTGAAGATCTGGTTAGGTGATGAACCGGCCCAAAACAGCTTAAAAGAAGCCATGTTGGGCCAGTAACATCCATTTTTCAGCTTAAAATTTGTAGGTAAAATCCAAGGCCAATGCGCCTTGGTTTTCAATATCTTCTTTGCTGTTTTGTGGGTTCAGTTCAAGCTCTCCATTGAAAAAGTAACCAGCATAGCCATTAACGCTAAAGGAGGAGTTTATTTTCCAGCCTACGCGCGCAAAGCTTACCCACTCATCAATTTCTGCCGTTTCTTCATCATCAGCAATCAAAAACCGATTAGTTCTTTTAGATGTACCCACACCAAAGTCCCAATCAGGATTCAGGGTATAACTCAGCTCTAAACCTGCAGGCCCACTAAATCCTGCTGAGAATGGATTACCCAATTTAAGCTGCTCGGTGATTTGCCAATTGACCGCGATAAATGGCACGGTTCTGACTTCATCAATATCATTGAGATAACCTACGCCAAAGCCAATCATATTGCCTGAGCTAAAGCGATACATTGCCGATAGAAAAGCACCATAGCTTTGCGCATTACTTAATGATGCATTATCGGACGCTGCATACTGTAATTTAGGCGCCAGCATAAACATCCAATGCTGATCGGGACGGTACGACAATGACAAGCTGGCACGATAGCGCTCAATCTTGTCCCATGTCTGCTGACCAGCAATACTGGTTGAAGACCAGTCATAATCGAGATTGTCGTAACCTAACTTAGCCCCAATAGACCACTGCTTATTGAGCCGCATTCCGGTCTTTACATCAAACATCCATTGGTCGCGTTGTAATCCGTTACCTTGCTCGCCAACGGCCGCTGTTCCGGTCGCGATTCGCGATACACTCACACTCAATGGCGAATAGGGTTTGCTCGGTTTTGCTTGGGCGAAAGAGGAAAGTGCCACAGCAGAAAGGACCATTGAGGTCATGAGAATTGGTTTTATGTGCATGCTAACTCCATTAGCAGAAAGGAGACGACTTATCGTTATTGTTGTGACTGTATCTTACGCTTGTTAAATAAAATAGGATCACTTTGTAACATCAACAACTGACGCCGTCGGTTATTAATGTTTGTAAAAAAAGAGCAGCCATTAACTGCTCAAGGTAAATATTGGGCTTACTTCGCCCGATAGGCATTTAAAAACATGCTCACGCTACCGCTGATATATTCCGCTCTGTCTTCTACAAGATCTGAGACATCTAAGCCAAGTTCTAGCTTCATTCTCATTTCTCCAAACGTCATTAAGCAAAATCTCACCGCGCAGTGATGTGGGTTATCGAACTTATAGACCCCCAATTTTGTGACATTAATAAAGTAGTCACTCAATATGCGCAGTATATTTTCCGGCCCCGCACTGTAAAACAATTTGGAAATTTCTGGATGAGTATCGGCTTGCGATACGCAGGCTTTAAACACCGTTATCGCTTCAGCACTGGTGATAACCTCAGCGAAGTGCTTGGAAAACAAGGCTAAGTTATCTTCGGGGGTCGATGGATCAGACAGCATTTCTTGGTTTACACCATGAATGAGGCATTTAGATTCTATCGAAGCGACAAACAGATCATCTTTACAGCCAAAGTGTGAGTACACCGTTTGCTTTGAGACCCCTGCCAGCTTAGCAACCTCATCCATACTGGTATGCGGGAAGCCTTGGCCACAAAAAAGCTCTTTTGCAGCCAGTAATATTTGCTCTCTTTTTTGCTCGCTACGGCTCATCACAGGTGCATTCATTGGCATTTACGCTCTTTCTAGGGGGCTGAAATAGTTCAATTAACTATTTAATCATAAACTAGACTAGACAGTCTAGTTCTTTAGAAATAGACTGTGCAGTCTAGTTTAACGTTTTTCATACATTGTGTTAACCATTAACTTAACTCAAACGGATTTTATAAAATGAATATTAAAAGGGCTGTGACTCGCCGTATGCTGCTTACAAGCTTAGTTGCTGTAAGTTTTCTTTCTGCATGCCAAGATGCACCCATCGAAGCCCCTGAGTTACCCAACTATCAATCCGTCAGCAGCAGTGAGTTAATAGCAGAGTCATCTTACCCCTACTCCCAAGAGTTTTCAGGCACCATCCGCGCCGGTAACACCACAGGTGTCGGTTTTGAGCTAGCCGGTAAAATTAATGCACTCACCGTCGACAGTGGTGACAGCGTCGTTGAAGGTCAGCTCTTAGCCCAACTCGATACTCGACTTTTACAGGCTGAAAAAAATGAACTGACAGCGAGTTTAGCGCAAAACAAAGCCGATGTAGATCTTGCTACCGCAACATTAAATCGTAGTCTTGAGCTTAAAAAACAAGGTTATGTTTCCGAGCAGCAGCTGGATGAGTTAAAAGGTCAACTCAACAGCTTACTGGCCGCAAAAAGTCGTTTTAATGCCTCAATTCAGGCCAATCAGCTTAAAATTGAAAAGTCAGATCTACTCGCCCCATTCAATGGCACCATCAGTAAACGTAGCCGTAATCTCGGCGAAGTTATCGCCCTAGGTAGCCCAGTGTTCACCTTAATCCAAGACAATAATGTGCAAGCTTATATCGGAGTGCCAGTTGAGGTGTCGAGTACCTTAACCACGGGTCAAACGGTAACCTTGCGCGTTAGAGATAAAGACTACCAAGCTAATATTGCGGGGATCGGCGCGCAATTAGATCCCGTGACACGCACCGTCGAGCTAAGAGTGACCCTGCCCTCTGATGCCAACGTTATTAATGGCGAGCTGAGTTACCTCACCTACCAACATGCTATCAATACGGCAGGCTATTGGGTGCCAATATCTGCGCTTACCGATGGTATCCGCGGTCTGTGGAATATCTATGTGTTAACCCAAGACAGTGAACAACGTTTCCGCATTGAGCGCCGAGATGTTGAAATAATCTACACCTTAAAAGATAAAGCCTTTATCAATGGCGCGGTTAAAGCTAACGAAGCCTATGTCAATCAAGGCTTACATAAGTTAGTTGCAGGCCAAATTGTGACTCGCCAAACTAACTTGGCAACGAGGTAATAACGATGGTTAAAGCATTAGTTGAAAATGGCCGCTTAATTAGCTTAGTCATTGCCTTATTACTGGTTGCAGGTTTAGGGGCTATTTCAAGCCTTCCACGCATGGAAGATCCCGATATTACCAACCGTTTTTCATCGGTTATCACCCACTATCCGGGGGCATCCGCCGAGCGCGTTGAAGCCCTTGTGACGGAAGTACTCGAAAGTGAATTAAGACGTTTAGAAGAGTTAAAGCTGGTGCAGTCAACGTCTCGCCCTGGCATTTCGGTTATTCAGCTTGAGCTCAAAGACAACGTTTTAGAAACGGCTCCTGTTTGGTCTCGCGCCAGAGATATGATTGCCGACGCCTCTGGATTACTCCCAGCTTCGGCGCAAAATACCATCTTAGATGACAAAGTGGGTTACGCCAACACCGCCATTTTAGGCATTGCTTGGCGCGGTGGCGGCGAAGTGCGTACCGACATGCTCAACCGCTATGCAAAAGAGCTGCAGAGTCGACTGCGACTGCTAAATGGCACTAATTTTGTCAAACTTTATGGCCAACCAACTGAAGAAATCTTAGTGCAACTTGATGGCCATAAAGTCAATCAACTGCAGTTAACATCAAAGACAATAGCCCAGATCCTGCAAAATGCTGACGCAAAAGTCTCTGCGGGTGAAATTAATAATGATGATTTTAGAGCGCTGGTTGAAGTCTCTGGTGAACTGGATTCGATTGCACGTATACGCCAAGTCCCGTTAAAAGTGACCAACGATGGACAGATCATTCGCTTAGGCGATCTGGCCAAGATCACTCGACAACCTAAGATGCCCGCCACCAGTATTGCATTGGTTGAGCAGCAGCAAGGAGTCATGGTTGCTGCTCGCATGCTTAACAATACCCGGGTTGATCTTTGGCTTGAAAAAGTACGTGTTGTGGTTGATGAGATGCAAGCCGGGATCCCTGCCAATATCGAAATCGAATGGCTGTTTGACCAAGAGCATTACACCACAGACAGATTAAGCGGATTAGTCGGTAGCCTGTTGCTCGGCTTTGTCATTATTCTTGCCGTGTTAATGCTCACACTCGGAATAAGAAACGCCGTGATTGTGTCCTTATCACTGCCATTAACCGCCTTATTTACACTAGCGTGTATGAAATACATCGGCTTGCCTATTCACCAAATGTCCGTCACGGGGTTAGTAGTCGCGTTAGGTATCATGGTCGATAACGCCATTGTGATTGTGGACGCGATTTCTCAACGCAGACAGCAAGGCAAAGGCAAGATCCAAGCGGTGACAGAGACCTTGCAACATTTGTGGCTACCCTTGGCTGGTTCAACAATTACCACCATGTTGGCGTTTGCGCCTATTGTGTTGATGCCAGGTGCTGCAGGAGAATTTGTTGGCGGCATTGCTATCTCAGTGATGTTTGCCCTGCTCGGTTCATTTATTATCTCGCACACCATTATCGCCGGACTTGCGGGTCGATTTGGTGTCGATGGTAAAGGCACCCATTGGTATCATCATGGTATAAAGCTACCTATGATGAGCAATGCCTTTAAACGCAGCTTGTCTTTTGCCTTGTCTCGTCCTTTATTGTCAGCCGTGGTCATTGGCGTATTACCCGTGATGGGCTTTATTGCCGCTGGCAAAATGACCGAACAGTTTTTTCCACCATCAGACAGAGATATGTTTCAAATAGAGGTCTATCTAGCACCTCACGTGAGCGTTGATAATACCCGTATCCAAGTTGAAAAAATGGATAAGGAACTGCGAAAAACTCAAGGAATAACCCGTATTGATTGGGTTGTCGGTGGTAATGCTCCCTCTTTTTACTACAACCTATTACAAAGGCAGCAAGGCGCGAATAACTATGCACAGGCGATGGTTAAGGTCAGTGACTTTGATACCGCTAACCGACTTATTCCTGAGTTACAAAAATCACTCGACTTAGCCTTTCCACAAGCTCAAGTGATTGTCAGAAAGTTAGAACAAGGCCCGCCTTTTAATGCGCCCGTCGAGCTAAGAATATTTGGCCCTAACTTAGATCAGCTCAAACTGCTGGGCGAACAGGTAAGAAAGGTGCTCAGTGATACCCCTGACGTTATCCATACTCGTGCCACCTTAAGTGCTGGTGCGCCCAAGATATGGCTGCAGGTCAATGAAGATGCTAGCTTAATGAGTGGCTTGTCGTTAACAGATATCGCCAAACAGGTTGAAATGGCAACCACTGGCATTAACGGCGGCAGTATCTTAGAACAAACAGAGTCACTGCCTATTAGAGTGCGCTTGTACGACAGCACTCGTGAAGAGCAAACAAAACTGTCGGGATTAATGCTGGTATCAAGCAATGCTAATGGTATTCCGTTATCGGCAATATCGACCAGTAAAATAGAGGTGAGCCGCGGGGCTATCCCACGTCGCGATGGTCAGCGCGTCAATACCATTGAGGCTTACATCACCAGTGGAGTATTACCGCAAGAGGTGCTCAACCGCGTCAAAGCAAAGCTCGATGCGATTCCTCTCCCCAGCGGTTACAAAATTGAGGTTGGTGGTGAAAGCGCAAAGCGCAATGAAGCTGTCGGCAATCTAATGTCCAACTTGGTGTTAGTGGTAACCTTGCTATTTGCCACAGTGGTCCTGTCATTTAACTCATTTAGGTTAACCGGCATTATATTATTCAGTGCAATGCAATCAGCAGGACTTGGATTACTCGCGGTTTATACCTTCGGTTATCCGTTTGGATTTACCGTTATTATTGGATTACTCGGCTTAATGGGACTGGCGATTAACGCTGCTATCGTCATTTTAGCAGAGCTAGAAGAGGTGCCTGCGACCCGCGATGGCAACATTCAAGTCATCGTTGACCTTGTCAGCAGCTGCGGACGCCACATAGGTTCAACTACTATTACCACTATCGGTGGATTCTTACCTTTGATTATTGCTGGCGGCGGGTTCTGGCCCCCCTTTGCCATTGCTATTGCAGGAGGCACACTGCTAACGACCCTGCTCTCTTTAGTGTGGGTCCCTACCATGTATCACTTAATTATGCGGCCTAAAAAGTCAACTCAACCCGACTCGCCGCTGCCGCTAATGGCCAATGCAAAGAGTTAAGGCTTTTGTCGCTATGGTGCCAAACAGCGGTCCTTAACGTGTAATCATAAGAGTTAAAAACGCTATCATTTGTCCTGTTCGTCGGGGCAAATGATACGCCTTTCACCTAATTTTAAACTTTAGCAAACACTTATCCTATTGTCGGCCAACAGATTAACCACATTAAGGTCCCATTTTTTTAGCATTTTAGTTAAAACGGCTTAAGTTATAGACCTACATCAAATAACTTATCCTTAATTTCTATTAGATTAACCGCAACATCCTACAGATAACTAAAACCGTCATGAATTATAAAAAATGGCCAGTGGCCAAACAAATTGGATTGGTCACTTTTATTCTTACGCTTATTATTTTCGGTGCGTTAGGCAGTACCTCCTATATTTCCGCCTCTAATGTATTAACCGAAAAAGCAGAAACTGCAATGCAGGCTCAAATGAACGGCACCGCCGATCTTATTGAGCTTCAATACGACAGTTTGTTATCACTCGCCCAACGTAATGCAGATGTCTTTAGAGCCATGTACCCTGGCAACTTCCATAAGCCTGATAGAACTGTGCGAGTATTAAGCATAGACACACCTGCACTGGTACATGAACGCGAGCAAATCAACTCCTCTAAAAGTAAAGTCGATCGCTACTCCAAGCTAACGGGCGGCAACGCAACCGTATTTGTGAGAGACGGTGATGATTTTATGCGCATAGCAACATCGCTAAAAAAAGCCAATGGAAAACGTGCTTTAGGTACTTATCTTGGAAAAAATCATCCCGGTTACAGTATCTTACTGCAAGGCCAAACCTATGAGGGCTATGCACGCCTATTCGGTAAAGACTATATGACGGTTTACCGTCCGATTAAAAATAAAGCCGGGGCTGTCATTGGTATTCTCTATATCGGTTTTAATATCAGCGACTCGTTAGCACAGCTGCGTAGCGCAACCAATAATCTACGCCTTGAAGAAACCGGCAGCTTTCTCATTATTCGTAAATCAGATCAAACGATTGTAGCCCAACCAGGCCATGAAATTGGTGCAGAAGCAAACAAGAGTGTGCTTAATGGTATCACTGTAGAGCAAGCCTTGACGGATCAAGGTTCATGGGAGTTCATCAACAATGATGGGGCAAAATCCTATGCATATACACTCAACATACCGGGTTGGAACTGGGCTCTTGTCGGCCAAGTGCCGATGAAAGAGCTCAATGAAGAGAGTGGTAAGTTGCTCACCGTCAATTTGATTGTTTCCACCGCAGGCTTAATTATCATCACCTTACTACTGTCGTTGATTTTGCTTAGAGCACTTAAACCACTGCAACAACTTGAAGTACAACTCGACAATTTAGGTAAAGGCGACCTGTCACAAAGCTTTGCAACCACCGACAGTAATTCAAACAATGAAGTCGACAAAATCACTCAAAGCGCCTCAAGGATGGCAACCAACCTTAGAGAACTGATCATTTCGCTACAGCAATCAGTGACCTCTCTGCAAGAACATGCAATGCAAACTCAAGAAACGGCAAGGCTTAATGGTGAAGAGTCTCAAGGCTTAATGGCGCAAACAGACCAAATTGCCACCGCAATTGAAGAGATGTCAGCCTCGGTGCGTGACGTGGCCAACCATGCTAGCGAAGGCGCGCTCATGAGCCAGCAAGTTGATTGTGCAGCGCAAGATGGTACCGCGCACCTAAATCAGCTGCTCATCGGTTTACAAAACCTCAGCGAACAACTGGCGACCAGTCATGAAAGTGTTGAACTTGTCAGTAAAGAAAGCCTCGCGATTAGCCAAGTCACTGAAGTAATTAATAGTATTGCAGAGCAAACTAATCTACTCGCGCTTAATGCCGCCATTGAAGCCGCTAGAGCGGGTGATCAAGGCCGCGGGTTTGCGGTTGTTGCAGATGAGGTGCGTACCTTAGCCCAGCGCACGCAAACGTCGACATCAGAGATCTCGCATACAATTACCCAACTTCAAACTCAAGTCAAAGCGACTGCGACTCAAATGACTCAGAGTAATGAACTGGGCGATCGCTCTGCTATTCAAGGTAAAGAAGCAACTGAGCTACTGATTAAAATCACTGAAAGTATTGGTGAGCTAGCGGTTGCGTCGAGCAGTATCGCCAGCGCCACCGAGCAACAAAGCGCTGTAGCGGAGGAGATAACCCGTAACCTCCACCAAATTACCGAACTCGCCAGAGATGGAGAACAGCGTTCGGGTGACACCGTCGACTCAGCTGAAAACCTTGCCCTTATCGCCGATGATATTAAGCAAAAAATCAGTGTGTTTAAGGCTTAGAATATAGCCAATGGAGAGTTGATTACTCACTATTTAAAATCTAGGCTGTTGGTCTAGCCCCTCACCTAAAGGCAACAGTATTAAAGCTGTTGCCTTCTAGTTTGAATTAACTGAAAACAAGCACTGGCTCAGCATTTATTACCTTCAACTATTACACACCATCTCGCTGACATGCCAACCGCTAGTGGGCATCAAGTGTCCCCTGCCACATTCCAGCGTCTGCAATGACTCGATTAACTTGGGTCTGAGAGTACTTTAGGCTCCGCACAACAATCAGCTTCATTGCCATTAGCTGAAGTAGTCATTCTCAGTGGTAAGCAGATGCTATTCATCAAAGATGATTTGTTTGAGATGATACTGCATAGAAAATAAAGAGACATGGATATAGCTATCGCTAAACAGCTTCGAAATGCAGGATTTTGCCGATCGAAAAATGACATATTTAACATGCAGTTAGTGAAATAACGTTACTCAACTATCTCTTTTTTGGGCAATAAAAAGCCTCGCAATTGCGAGGCTTTTTAGGATCATTCAACTCATCAGAAGTTAATCTTCAGTCTCAATATCTCGATCCATGTTCTCAGTATTTTCAAGCCAAAGAGCGTTGATAATACCAAAGGAGCAGGCTAACAATACGCCTAAAATCCAAGCAAAATACCACATAGTCTAAGCTCCTTATTTAGTAGAGTGAGGTCTTATTCTTTTCGATGAAGTCGCGCGATAAGCGGCCAAACATCTTCAAATAAGTCCAAACAGTGTAGCTTAATACAATCGGTACAAAGATGATTGCAGCCCATGTCATTACTGTAAGTGACACTTTACTCGCCGTTGCATCCCACATGGTCAAGCTCACATTCGGATCTAACGATGATGGCATCACGAATGGGAACATTGCTGCGCCACAGGTTAAAATAACCGCTGCGATACCAAGTGAGCTGAAGAAGAACGCAAAACCTGAGCGGTTCATGCGGCTTGATAGCAACACTAAGATTGGCATTAGTAGACCCAATACAGGGAATAACATAGTGACAGGGTACTTATCGTAGTTAACCATCCAAGCGCCCGCTTCAACTGCTACAGTCTTAAGCGTTGGATCAGATACACCGTAAGTGTCGATAACAGAAGTAATAACGTAACCGTCAATACCGTTTACCAACCATACGCCTGCTGCGCCGAAAAACACGAATAACAGTACTGATAACACCTGCGATGTTTTGGTCGCACGCACACGTAGCTCGCCTTCAGTCTTCATCTGTAGCCAAGTAGAGCCTTGAAGCATAAACATGCTCACACATACTAAGCCAGCAAGAATGCCGAACGGATTCAATAGACCGAAGAAGCCACCGTGATAAGTTGCACGTAGGTATTCGTCAAAACTAAACGGAACACCTTGAAGCAAGTTACCAAACGCAACACCGATGATCAGTGGCGGTACAAAGCCACCAACGAACAATGCCCAATCCCATGACTTACGCCATCTTGGATCTTCAATCTTCGAACGGTAATCAAAACCGACAGGTCTAAGGAACAATGCAAATAGAACCAGCATCATTGCAATATAAAAACCTGAGAAAGAAACCGCATAGACAGTAGGCCATGCCGCAAACAATGCGCCTGCACCAGTGATTAACCAAACTTGGTTACCGTCCCAATGCGGGGCGATAGAGTTAATCATGATACGACGTTCAGTGTCATCCTTACCGATAATCGGTAGTAGTGCACCCACGCCCATATCGAAGCCATCAGTGACAGCAAAACCGATGAGCAGCACGCCGACAAGTGCCCACCAGATAAATCTTAACATTTCATAGTCAAACATAATCAGATCTCCAGTTTAAGCATCTAGCTTTTCAAAGTGATAACGACCCGTCTTCAAACAACTTGGACCTTGACGGATAAACTTAATCATTAGAAAAAGCTCAATCACTAACAAGATTGCATAGAAGATGGTAATTGAGATGATACTGAACAACAGATCGTTGACCGACAAGTTTGAAGCTGACATAAAGGTCGGTAACACTTCAGATATTGTCCAAGGTTGACGACCATATTCAGCCACAAACCAACCACATTCAATGGCGATCCAAGGCAGTGGTAGGCTATAAAGCGCCGCTTTAAGTACCCACTTTTTCTCTTCAATCTGATGACGCGTACTCTGCCAAAATGCTGCAGCGAACACTAACAACATCACAACACCAGCACCCACCATGACACGGAAAGACCAGAATATAGGCGCTACATTTGGAATCGAGTCATTGGCAGCCATTTTAATCTGCTCATCAGTCGCATCAATAACCTTGTCGGTATAACGTTTCAGCAGGAAGCCATAGCCTAAATCACCTTTCGACGCTTCAAATGCATCTCTAATTTCAGCGGTTTCATTGCCTGTTCGAAGTTGCTCAAGTAGGCCATATGCCACCATACCGTTGCGAATACGCACTTCGTGATCAGCAATTAAATCTTTAATACCGGTCACTTGTTCGTCTAATGAACGAGTGGCAATAATTCCCATTGCGTACGGGATTTTAATCGCATAATCAGTATGCTGTGTTTCCTGATTAGGGAAACCTACCACTGTAAACGCTGCTGGAGCAGGCTCTGTGTGCCATTCAGCTTCAATAGCGGCGAGTTTAACGCGCTGTGCTTCACCGACTTTATAGCCAGACTCATCACCCAGTACAATAACTGACAGAATAGATGCCATACCAAAGCTTGCTGCGATAGCAAAAGAGCGACGAGCAAATGGCAGGTCACGTTTCTTCAGGATATAAAAGGCACTAATCGCCAAGACGAACATTGCACCAGCAACATAGCCTGATGCTACAGTGTGAACAAACTTCACCTGTGCAACGGGGTTAAATAACACTTCTCCCCAGCTAGTCATCTCCATACGCATGGTTTCGTAGTTGAACTCGCTACCCACAGGGTTTTGCATCCAACCGTTAGCCACCAAGATCCAAAGCGCCGACATGTTAGAGCCTAGGGCGACTAACCAAGTAATGGCAAGATGTTGACGTTTGCTAAATCGGTCCCAACCGAAGAAGAACATGCCGACCAAGGTCGACTCGAGGAAAAAGGCCATTAAGCCTTCAATCGCGAGCGGCGCGCCAAAAATGTCGCCTACATAATGTGAATAGTATGACCAGTTCGTACCGAACTGAAACTCCATCGCTAAACCGGTGGCTACACCGAGCGCGAAGTTAATACCGAATAACTTACCCCAGAACTTGGTCATATCTTTATAGATTTGCTTACTGGTCATCACATAAAGTGATTCCATAATGGCTAGCAGAAATGCTAGCCCCAAGGTCAAGGGAACAAATAGGAAGTGATACATGACCGTCATCGCAAACTGAAAGCGCGACAGCTCAACAACCTCTTCTAAAATCATTTGTGACTCCTTAGGTGGTGCGTCCAATTACTATTGTTAGATCCCCATCAACAACAGTAACTGCCTATACAGAAATATTAATGCAGTAAACTGGGCTATCGTTATAAAAAGCCCACTTGACTGCGTCTGTTTGTTTAATTCATAAATGTTGTAATTTAAAGCGCAAAACACTATCAATCGATAGCTTACCATCACAGTATCAACAGCTAATGTGATCGACATCTCAAACTTGTGAGCGTAAAACCAACAAATTAGTTAATATCAGTCACTTGCAATACAAAATAAGTTTATCTGCAGGAGATTTATACCATTCAGAATTGATTCAAATCAATCAATGCATTCGCTTTCAATGGGTTTTGGGCTAGAGCACACAGTTCCACCCAGCCCACCATTGACAGAAGATTTAACCCATGATAGGAGTCACGATAAGCAGATGTAAACAAGTAATTTATAGCGCTAGCAATACATTTACCCATATAAATAGACAAAATTAAAATCACACCAATTAAAGCAACAATATTACTATCGCTAAAATCATTGATCAAAAACAACGCCCAAAGCAAAATACAATAAAAACAGGCGCTTATAAAAATCAATGTCATCAACCGACATTTACACCATGTAAAATTCATTAGTTTTTCTAATACTACACTGTAATTTTTCTCGTTTGATGGGAAAAATGATTTCGCATAGAATGAGCACCAAGTTAAGGAGACGGTCTAGTTAACCCGGTGAAGTTGCCCGGAAAGACTTTTCTCCGCTTATATCATCAATCAAGCGTGGAGATACCATTATGAATACATTTTTTGAGCGTCTAGTTAGCCGTTATCAGCGTGTTTTCGTTGAGCTTTATACATCAAGAGAGCGTTAATTTAAGTTTTCTTTGCAAGGTTAATCTTGAAGTTTTGTTAGCGCAAAGCGGCCACTCTTAGCAATAAGAGTGGCTTTTTAATATTCAAAATTCACGTTTTCTATAAGCTCCCCTTTCCATTAGCTTTTTTCGCTAACCTGCTATAACTGTACTTAGTCATTCGACATTGCCCAACAAGGGTAAAACACCTTAAATTAGCATTACATGCATCGCTAAATTTGACCTAATCGCCTGTTTAACTACTCTTTTTTTCATTTTAGATTTAGGCATAAAAAAAGCCCCTAATATTTAGGGGCCTTTGAGGCGGTTAACCTTAGCGAGTTTATACGCTAATGCTAATTAACCAATTGATTTTCTAACGTTACGGAACATTCTCATCCAGGGACTATCTTCACCCCATGAATCTGGGTGCCATGAGTTGGCAACCGTTCTAAAGACACGCTCCGGATGCGGCATCATAATCGTTACACGGCCATCAGTTGAACTCAATGCCGTAATTGCATTGGGTGAACCGTTAGGGTTTTGTGGATACTGAGTCGCTATTTGACCATTACCGTCAACATAACGCAGTGCGATGGTGCCTGATGCTTCAGCGGCGGCTAATGCCTCAGGTGAGGCAAACTCTGCACGACCTTCACCGTGAGAGACTGCAATCGGCATACGAGAACCTGCCATCCCTTCAAAGAACAAAGATGGACTCTTCTGCACTTCAACCAAACTGAAACGGGCTTCAAAGCGTTCTGAGCGGTTGCGCACGAAGTGTGGCCATAATTCAGTACCAGGAATGATGTCTTTTAGATTCGACAACATCTGACAACCATTACACACACCCAGCGAGAAGCTATCATTGCGTTCAAAGAATTGACTAAACTGCTCACGAGCGCGCTCGTTAAACAAGATTGACTTAGCCCAGCCTTCGCCCGCACCCAGAACATCACCGTAAGAGAAACCACCACAAGCCACTAGGCCTTGGAACTCCTCTAAGCTGATCCGACCGCTGAGAATGTCACTCATGTGAACATCTGTCGATTCGAATCCGGCACGATCAAATGCAGCCGCCATTTCGATATGCGAGTTAACACCTTGCTCACGTAAGATAGCCATCTTAGGTGCAGCACCTTTTAAGATAAACGGCGCTGCAACGTCTTTACTTGGGTCAAAGCTTAAATCAACCGTCAGACCAAGATCGTTATTGTCTTGTTTAAGCTCATGCTCCTCTTTGGCACACTCAGGGTTATCACGTAACGCTTGCATGCGGTAAGTGGTTTCAGCCCAAAGGGTACGCAAGGAGGTACGTGATTCGGTTAAGATTTCACGTTCAGCATCAAAGATGGCGATTTGGTCGCTATCTGTTAGCTCGGCAACTTTATGGCAAGGAACGCCCGCAGCCACAAACTGAGCGCTAATCGCAGCAGACTGTTCACGACGAACTTGGATTACTGCTCCGAGTTCTTCGTTAAATAGACGCTCAACGTCAGTCCCTGCTAATGCACTTAAATCGATGTTTAAGCCAGTGTGTCCAGCAAATGCCATCTCAACAAGTGTGGTGTATAAGCCACCGTCACTTCTATCGTGATAAGCAATAATTGATCTGTCCGCAACTAGCGGTTGAATGACTTCAAAGAAGCCTTTTAACGTCGCTGAGTTATCAAGATCTGGCGCGATATCGCCAAGTTCACTGTAAACCTGCGCTAAGCAAGAACCGCCAAGACGATTCTGACCTAAGCCTAAATCGAGCAATAACAGTTCGCTGTCGCCTTTATCAGTGCGTAGCTCTGGCGTGACGGTGTTGCGAATATCCTGCACTACACCAAACGCGGTGATCACCAATGACATAGGTGAGGTCACGGCTTTTTGAACGCCGTTATCTTCCCATGCTGTCTTCATCGACATTGAGTCCTTGCCCACTGGAATAGTCAGTGACAAGTCAGGACATAGCTCTTCGCCAATCGCTTTAACCGCTTCATAAAGACCTGCATCTTCACCAGGGTGACCCGCAGGTGACATCCAGTTAGCAGACAACTTAATCCGCTTGAACGAGCCAATATCAGTACCGGCGATATTCAAGATTGATTCCGCAACTGCCATACGCGCAGATGCGCCAAAGTCGAGCAGTGCCAGCGGCGTACGCTCACCTATCGACATAGCTTCACCAACATAGGCATCATAGCTTGACGCTGTGACAGCACAATCGGCGACAGGAACCTGCCATGGACCCACCATTTGGTCGCGATTAACCAGACCGGTTACCGTTCTATCACCAATGGTGATCAAGAAGGTTTTTTCAGCAATCGTCGGTAAGCGTAGCAAACGGTGCGCCGCTTCTTTAACGGTAATATTACTTTGATCAAGCGCAGCGGAGATGGCTTTAGCGCTAACAACGTCGCGGCTCATCTTAGGGGCTTTACCTAACAAGACTTCTAATGGAAGGTCAATTGGATAGTCTTCGAAATGTTCGTCACTTAGGATCAGATCTTTCTCTGCAGTGGCGACGCCAACAACGGCAAACGGTGCACGTTCACGTTCACAAATGGCGACAAATATATGCAGATTCTCAGGTGCGATTGACATAACGTAGCGCTCTTGCGACTCGTTACACCAGATCTCAAGCGGGCTCATGCCTGGCTCATCCGAGGGTACGTTACGCAGTTCAAACTTACCGCCACGTCCGCCATCGTTAACAAGCTCAGGAAAAGCATTCGATAAACCGCCAGCACCCACATCATGGATAAACTGGATTGGGTTTTCATCACCCATCTGCCAACAGCTATCAATCACTTCTTGGCAGCGACGTTCCATTTCAGGGTTTTCACGCTGAACAGAAGCAAAATCTAAGTCTTCACTTGATTGGCCCGATGTCATTGAAGAGGCAGCACCACCGCCAAGACCAATGTTCATTGCAGGGCCACCGAGCACAACAAGCTTAGCGCCAACGGTGATCTCACCTTTTTGCACATGATCTTCGCGAATGTTACCTAAACCACCCGCAAGCATAATAGGCTTGTGATAGCCGCGGACTTCAACGCCATTGTGACTATTAACTTCCTGCTCGTAGGTACGGAAGTAACCGACCAGCGCTGGACGACCAAACTCGTTGTTAAATGCAGCGCCGCCTAATGGACCTTCAGTCATAATATCTAGCGCGGTAACAATACGATCGGGTTTACCGTAATCAGCTTCCCAGGGTTGAACAAAGCCAGGGATTTTAAGGTTTGAAACACTAAAGCCGGTCAAACCCGCTTTTGGCTTAGATCCACGACCTGTAGCGCCTTCATCACGGATTTCACCACCAGAACCTGTCGCAGCGCCCGCATAGGGGCTGATTGCTGTTGGATGGTTGTGGGTTTCCACCTTCATCAAGATATGCATCGGCTCGGTGTGATAACCGTAAACGCCATCTTGCTTAGGGAAAAATCGCCCCGCGGTAGCACCCGTCATTACCGCCGCATTATCTTTATAAGCAGAGAGGACATTATCGGGTGTGACAGCCATGGTGTTCTTAATCATCTTGAACAATGACTTTGGCTGTACGTCGCCATCAATAGTCCAATCTGCATTGAAGATCTTATGACGACAATGCTCAGAGTTTGCCTGTGCAAACATCATCAATTCAACATCGTGGGGATTACGGCCTAACAACTTAAAGTTTTCGACAAGATAGTCGATTTCATCTTCAGCTAATGCCAGCCCTAATGTGGTGTTAGCCAATACAAGCGCACTGCGCCCTTCACTAAGAATATCAACGCTTTTGAATTTTGTAGGTTCAGTGCGAACAAACAACATATCGGCGGCATTAAAGTCCGTTAAAATCACTTCGACCATGCGGTCATGTAATAGTGCAGATAACGACTTTGCTTGTTCGCCTGTCAACTCGTCAGCAACAACGTAGTAAGCAATACCACGCTCTAAACGCAATACTTTATCGAGTCCACAGTTGTGGGCGATATCAGTAGCTTTAGAAGACCAAGGAGAAATGGTACCGGGACGGGGGGTAACAAAATGGAGTTGACCTTCTGGCTGGTGTGCTTCAATAGCCGGGCCGTAGGTTAAGATTTTTTCAAGCTGTTGAGTTTCATTTTCATCTAGTGATTCTTTCAAATCAGCTAAGTGGGTAAACTCGGCATAGATTTGGCGCACGGGTAGTGCTGCCGATTCACAAGCTTCCATCAGCTTCTGTACTCTAAACGCCGAAAGTGCTGGGGCTCCGCGGATGATCTCCATCACGTTTTTCTACCTTATAAATTATAATTGCAGGGTCAGATCTGGCGCCATTATAGGGAAATGTTTGCCACAAATCATTAGCAGTCGTTATAGAAAACAGTGTTTCCCGTATAGGAAAAAGTGCTCGCTATTTTTTGTCGATTTGCTGAGCAAAATGTTGATTTAGCGCCATACTAAAACTGAACCCTTGATGAAAAATCGCACTTTTCTTGCAACACTTAAGAATGTGGTATAATCGACGACTATTTCTTTATATTTTAAGCGCTAACCCATAATAATGATGAAAAGATTTTTACTTGTTTACTGCTGCGTTATCTTACTGGCTGGCTGCCAGAAGGTCGCTGTGGAACAAGAAAAACCTAGCGTCATTGCCCCTAAAACGGAATTAGTGGTTGGCACCATATTTGGCCCTCAGATCTACTTTAGTACCGGCCAAGGTGACTCAGGTTACGATTACGAGATGGCGGAGCGTTTTGCACAATACTTAGATCTCGAACTTAAGATGCAACCTTATGGCAATATCAGTGAGCTTTATAGTGCACTAAGGCGTGGCGAAGTTGACTTAATTGCGGCAGGGCTGGCTGACACCCCCTCAAGACGAGAGCAGTTTCGGGTGGGTCCACCTTTATACCGAGTTAACCAAGTTTTAGTCTATCGACAAGGCACCCCACCACCGAAAGATATCAATAAGCTGCAAGGCGATATCACGGTGATCACCGACTCCTCATTTGTTGACACCTTAATCGAACTGCAAAAATCTAATCCCGACCTTGTTTGGGATCAGGAAAAAGATAAAGACGCAGAAGAGTTACTCACCATGATTGCCGCTGGCGAGCTCCTCTATACCATTGCCGATTCTACCAGTTTAGACATTAATAGACGCTTTATGCCTGAGTTACGCCAAGGGCCTATATTAAAAGAAAAACAACCGGTTGTTTGGTTGCTGCCACCCAATAATAGTGACCGCCTAATGAGCAAACTATTAGCCTTTTGGCATATAGAAAAACGCCGTGGCACCCTCGCCCAACTAAACGAAAAGTATTTTGCTCACGTAAAACGTTTTGACTATGTCGATACCCGCGCCTTTATTCGTGCCATCGATAATAAACTGCCGAAATACCAAGCAACGTTTGAAAAGTACGCTGGAGATATTGATTGGCGCAAACTTGCTGCTACCGCTTATCAAGAGTCACATTGGAATCCCAATGCACGTTCACCGACCGGTGTACGCGGATTAATGATGCTAACTCTACCCACCGCAAAGCAAGTGGGCATTAAAAATCGTCTTGACCCTTTTCAAAGTATTCAAGGTGGCGCTAAATATCTCAACAGTATGCTGGAGCGCTTACCCGACTCAGTACCGGAGAGTCAGCGTATGTGGTTTGCACTTGCTTCTTATAATATTGGTTTCGGACATGTTGAAGATGCGCGAAAATTAGCCCAATCAATGGGACTCAATCCTAGTGCTTGGCGAGATATTAAAGAGGTCTTGCCGCTGCTGCAAAAACGTAAGCATTACAAAAAAACCCGTTATGGTTATGCTCGCGGCAATGAAGCGGTTCACTATGTCGATAGTATCCGTCGTTATTACGACACTTTAGTGTGGATTGATAACCAGAATATTTTACTTGAATTAAAGGAAGATGTTACTCAAACTGCAGATAACAGCGGCCAAGTTATCGAAAGTGCTCAACCGCAGTAATAGAAGCTGACAACCCTAGACGCAGATTCATTAAAACTTCATCTAATAACGTTAGGTTAGTTACTCATCACAAGATCTGGAGATCACATGAGAAAAAAAGCGATTAATAATATTGCAGCACGTCGCCGTACACAGCTGAAAACCCGTCATTTAAAAACCTTAAATAGACAAAAACAGTTCTTCGCTTTTATTCGCCCTTCTGAGTGATACCTATCGCACTAGATACCTGGCCATTATTGATGGGGAAGATGTACTTCTGTGGTGTTGTGGATGAGAATAACGAGTTGCTGCAATTCACGCCTCGTATAAGCCCATTTTGCCACATGAATAAATAGATCATTTATTTAATTTGGCCGGTATCGCTTGCAGAGCATCAAGTTTAGCTTGCGCTTTAGCGGTTTTTTTCTCTTTTCTACGTCGCCTAAAAAAGGCGCTTAACTGCTCAGCACATTCGGTTTCGAGCACACCAGATGTCACCTCAACCTGATGATTAAACGCACTGTGACGTACGATATCAATCACCGTACCCGCAGCACCGGTTTTCTCATCATTGGCACCAAACACCAACCGACTAATCCTTGAATGCACAATGGCGCCAGCGCACATAGCGCAAGGTTCTAATGTTACATACAAGGTGCTATCTATTAGGCGATAATTTTCTAATACTTTACCCGCTTGGCGGATACACTGCATTTCGGCATGGGCACTGGGATCATGCAAGCCAATACTAAAGTTAAAACCGGCACTGATCACTTCACCCTCTTTAACTAATACCGCACCAACGGGCACCTCACCTTTTTCTTCAGCCTTAGTGGCCATCTCCATCGCCATCTTCATAAAACGGCTATCTTGTTCCTGCTGTGACAATCGGTGCCCCTATTACGTTATAAAACCGCTCAATGTTATGTGACATCATTCCAATGTGACTAAAACACTTAGCTTGGTTACTTTCATCGTCATTATACCAAGCTTTAATTCGTTACAAGTAACAATTTAGCCCCTCAGCATCTCACTAAATGCTCTTTAGCCACTTCACCTCATCAACCCGTTCGCCAAAGAATGTCGCCCCAGCCACAGTATGGTGACCATAGTCATAAAAGTATTTCTGATAATCATCATTAATGGCGTAACAGAGCTGTTTACGCTTATTGCAAACATAATCCATTCTATCGAGCACCCTAACAGTGGGGTATTTATTCCCAAGCCTGATTAAGGTCATATTTGCCTGCAGGGTAAACTGCTTAAATTCTCGGTCAGAAAACTGCTCAAAGTGTTTCTGATTGATTTTAGCAATATCGAGGCTAGAAACATTGTTTCCACCTCGCTCCTTTAGCAATAAGTGAAATAGGAAGTCGGCATAGGTACGCTGGCCAAACTCCTCAAATTCATAAATATTTTTAACTAAAATCAGTTTTTTATTATCCGCAATCGAGCGGGTAACGATGGTTTCGAGCTCACTGAGATCGGCAGGTTTATATTGAGATGCGAACATCACAACATCGGCCAAGAGGTAATTGGGTGAACGATAAAAAGTCTCATCGATGTTACCTATCTCAGTGCCGAAACGCGCTATTTGAAATTGGCGCTGGGTGATGATGCTACTCGTAAGCACATTAAAAATGTCTTTAGAGTGCGAGTTCCCCACTATCAATAAACGCTTTCGGTCATCTTTAGTATCAAACCACTGAGTCCTGTCATAGCTGTTCTTATCGACACCATAATCCTCATTACCACTGAGAGTACGCAGCTGGCTCCAGCTATTGGCACCAAGCTGTCGATTATCCGGCTGATAAGACTTCACCATTAAGTTCGAGTCAGCATCATTGGATTTATAGAGTTGATTTGCATCTACCAATAGGCCTGTCATCGCAAATACCGCCGTCAACACACCACCACTGGTGAAAATAAATCGACGACTATAGGTCTGCTTGTTTCTCAAAGGCACTTCAACAAAGCGCCAACTCAAGTATGACAGAGCAACAATACCAATACACAGAGACAACATCAGCCAATGTGAGGGTTCGGTAAAACTGCGATACTTAACCAATGCAAATATGGGCTGATGCCATAGATAGGCGCTATAACTTATCAGCCCAATACCGACAAAAAACCGCCGACTTAAAAGCTGCTGCACCAAGGTGCCATTTTTGGCAAACAGAATAATCAATACTGTTCCAAGAGTGGGAATTAGCGCGTACAAACTTGGAAAGGGAATAGTGGAATCGAAAATGAAAATTGAAAATAGCACTAACAGCAAACCCAATATACTCAGCGGGTTATTCAGCTTTTCTGGCAACAACTTATATTTCTCTTGATGGAGACTAAACGCCGCAAAAACACCGATGAGTAGTTCCCAACCTCGCGTAGGCAATAAGTAAAAGTTTGCTGACGGCGCATTATATGCTGCCCATTGTGCTAAAGATAAACTAGCCAAGAAAATCAGTACCAATGCGCCGAGAATGACACGTTTGCCTTTACCCCATAACATCATTAAGAACAAAGGAAAGAAAATATAATACTGCTCTTCAACCGCCAAACTCCATGTATGCAACAAGGGTTTTAGCTCGGCGGCGGTATCAAAATAATCACTTTCTAACCAAAAGAGGATATTAGATGAAAAGGTGGATACTGCGACAATGCTTTGAAAGAAGTCTTTAAGATCCAGTGGCATTAACCATAGCCAGGCGAAAGGAATACAGCAAAACATGACAAAAAACAGCACCGGTAAAATCCTTCTGGCCCTGCGTTCATAAAAGTTAATAATACTAAATTTGTCCTGCCCCAGTTCAGCCAAAATAATACTGGTGATCAGGTAGCCGCTAATGACAAAAAAGACATCGACCCCCACAAAACCACCGCTAAACTGAGTAAAGCCAGCATGAAATAAGATAACCGGAATAACGGCAACTGCCCTTAAACCATCGATTTCAGCTCTATAGCGCATAGGCAAGCTCCTGCTAATAAATCCCAATCCATTAATTTATACCAGTTGCATTAGATATTTAGTCAATGAACAGATACTTAATGCAATTGGTATTAGTATAAGAAACATCGGTTTGTTTCGCTGAAAAATCATGCCAATAAAAAAAGCGCGCACATATTACTATGTGCGCGCTTAATCGTTTTATATAAGGGCGTGGTTATCCCTTAACGGTTATTCCCACTCGATTGTCGCAGGTGGCTTACCTGAAATGTCGTAAACAACACGTGAAATGCCGTCAACTTCATTGATGATTCGATTAGATACGCGACCTAAGAAATCATACGGTAAGTGCGCCCAATGAGCTGTCATAAAGTCGATAGTTTCTACCGCACGTAAGCTAACAACCCAATCGTACTTACGGCCATCGCCCATTACGCCAACAGAACGTACCGGTAGGAACACAGTGAACGCTTGGCTCACTTTGTTGTAAAGATCAGCACTGTGCAGCTCTTCAATGAAAATCGCATCCGCTAGGCGCAATAAATCACAGTACTCTTTCTTTACTTCACCCAGTACGCGCACACCAAGACCCGGTCCAGGGAACGGGTGACGATAAAGCATGTCATAGGGCAGACCTAGCTCTAAACCAATCTTGCGCACTTCATCTTTAAATAACTCACGCAGTGGCTCAACAAGGCCCATCTCCATATCGTCAGGTAAACCGCCAACGTTATGGTGTGATTTAATCACGTGCGCTTTACCTGTGGCGCTACCAGCAGATTCGATAACATCTGGGTAAATAGTGCCTTGAGCAAGCCATTTAGCATTAGCGCATTTCTTTGATTCTTCATCGAAGATCTCAACGAAAACACGACCAATAATTTTACGTTTTGCTTCAGGTTCCGCTTCGCCGGCCATTTGCTCTAAGAAACGGTGCTCTGCATTCACATGAACAATGTTAAGTCCAAAGTGATCGCCAAACATATCCATCACTTGCTCAGCTTCGTTTAAACGTAAAAGACCGTTATCAACGAACACACAAGTCAACTTATCGCCAATCGCACGATGCAGCAGCATAGCCACAACCGATGAATCAACACCACCCGATAAACCTAAGATAACTTCATCGTCACCGATCTGCTTTTTAAGTTTCTCAATGGCATCTTCAATAATTGAAGACGGTTTCCAATTCGCATCACAGCCACAGATCTCAAGGGCGAAATGCTCAAGCATACGCTTACCTTGACGAGTGTGAGTCACTTCAGGGTGGAACTGCACGCCGTAGAACTTTTTGTCTTCATTCGCCATGGCGGCAAACGGACATGTCTCGGTTTTTGCGACAGTAACAAAACCTTCAGGAATTTCAGCTACCTTGTCGCCGTGACTCATCCATACGTCAAGCAGAGGCTTACCGATGTCACTGACCGCATCTTCGATGCTTTTGAACAGTGCCGATTCGGTTTGAATTTCTATTTGTGCATAACCAAACTCACCTTCACCCACACCTTGAATCACTTTACCGCCAAGCTGCTCAGACATGGTTTGCATGCCGTAACAAATTCCAAGTACTGGAACGCCTGCGTTAAATACATATTCAGGGGCACGTGGAGAGTCTTCTGCTGTCACACTTTCTGGACCACCGGCTAGGATAATGCCGTTAGGTGCAAAACCACGAATTTGTTCTTCGGAAACATCCCAAGCCCAAAGTTCACAATAAACACCGATTTCACGAATACGGCGGGCAATCAATTGGGTGTATTGAGATCCAAAATCGAGGATGAGGATCTTATGCTCATGAATATTGTTCATGGGGTACCTTAATCTTTATATTTTTATTTAACTAAATTCTTAATATTACGTAGAGGTCTTGCATCGCGATGAGGCAGCCAATGTCCACATAAATAAAAGGCGACAGTCACTGTCGCCTTTTCAAACCTTACGAGCCGAAACTGTAGTTTGGCGCTTCTTTGCTGATAGTCACATCATGCACATGAGACTCGCCCATGCCTGCTGAGGTGATTTTCACAAATTCTGCTTTTTCATTAAGATCTTTAATGGTCGCACAGCCCGTTAGGCCCATGCATGAACGTAAACCGCCCATGTGCTGGTGAATGATCTCTTTAAGCTTACCTTTGTAAGCAACGCGACCTTCAATACCTTCCGGCACCAGTTTGTCTGCTGCGTTATCGCTTTGGAAATAACGGTCAGACGAACCTTGTGTTTGCGTCATGGCGCCAAGAGAACCCATACCGCGGTATGACTTATAAGCACGGCCGTTATATAGCTCAGTTTCGCCTGGTGCTTCATCAGTACCGGCAAACATAGAACCTGCCATGATGCATGATGCACCGGCAGCGAGTGCTTTAGCTAAATCACCAGAGAAGCGAATACCGCCATCGGCGATAACAGGGATATTAAGATGTTTAACCGCGGCAGCAGCGTCAGAAACTGCGGTAATTTGCGGCACACCTACACCGGTGACGATACGAGTCGTACAGATAGAACCAGGACCAATACCGACTTTAACCGCGTTAACACCCGCTTCAACCAGTGCTAATGCACCTTCAGCTGTCGCAACGTTACCGCCAACAATTTGTAAGTCAGGATATTTGGCACGAGTATCACGAATACGCTGCAGAACGCCTTCTGAGTGACCATGAGATGAATCGATAAGCAGTATATCAACGCCGGCGATAACAAGTGCGTCAACACGCGCTTCATTACCTGGGCCTGCGCCAACTGCAGCGCCAACACGTAAACGACCTAACTCGTCTTTACAGGCGTTAGGCTTACGCTCAGCTTTTTGGAAATCTTTAACCGTGATGAGGCCTTTAAGCTTAAAGTTATCATCAACAACAAGTACTTTCTCAACACGGTGAGAATGCATCAGCGTTTGAACTTCATCAAGCTTGGTGCCTTCAGGCACTGTCACTAGGCGATCTTTAGGGGTCATCACCTGATCAACCGTACGGCTCCAATCAGTGATGAAGCGCACGTCACGACCGGTAATAATACCGACCAATTCGTTGGCGTCATTAACGACTGGGTAACCCGCAAAACCGTTTTTAATTGTGAGTATTTTAAGATCGGCAAGGGTGGTGGTTGGCGTCACAGTGACTGGCTGTTGAACAATGCCCGCTTCGTAAATTTTTACTTTGCGTACTTCTTCAGCTTGTTGCTCAATCGTCATATTTTTATGAATAAATCCTAAACCACCTTCCTGAGCAATCGCAATTGCTAAGCGTGCTTCTGTGACGGTATCCATCGCAGCTGACACTATAGGCGTGTTTAGTTCTATCGTATTGGTTAGACGTGTTTTGACAACGGCAGTATTTGGGAGGACGGTGGAGTGCGCAGGAACTAGCAACACATCATCAAACGTTAGCGCTTCTTTCTTCAATCTTAACATGCAACATCTCCCCAAGAGAGTAGGATTTAGAGGTGAAATATTGCGGCGAGATTATACCTTGCATATCTGGGTTGGTAAATGGAAAATAGGCATTAATTAGCATTTAGTGTGAAATAATCATGAAAACCGCAAAAAACAACGTTTACACGGTCTCTCGGCTCAATGGTGAAGTAAGACAGCTGCTTGAGGGACAGTTGGGCCGAATTTGGCTAAATGCTGAGATTTCAAATTTTGCCGCCCCTGGTTCTGGCCATTGGTATTTGACCTTAAAAGACAATGCTTCGCAGATACGCTGTGCCATGTTTAAAGGCCGCAATCAAGCAGTGACTTTTCGTCCCGTCAATGGTCAGCAAGTATTAGTTAAGGGCAATATTAGCGTTTACGAGCCTAGAGGCGATTATCAACTACTGATCGAATCTATGCTCCCCGCAGGTGACGGTTTACTCGCGCAGCAATATGAAGCGTTAAAGATGAAGCTCGCAGCCGAAGGCATGTTTGCTGCAGACACTAAACGCCCATTACCCAAAAACATTCAACGAATAGGCGTGGTCACCTCCCCTACTGGCGCGGCTATTCGCGATATCCTGCATGTATTAGCAAGGCGTGACTCCTCAGTGGAAGTCATCATCTACCCAACGCCAGTGCAAGGCGTTGCAGCCGCGAAAAGTATCTGCAGTGCCATCAACCTCGCCAACACCCGCGCTGAAGTTGATGTTCTGCTGGTCACTCGTGGCGGCGGCTCATTAGAGGATTTGTGGTGCTTTAACGACGAAGGGTTAGCACACACTATCTACAACAGTGGCATTCCAGTCGTGTCCGCCGTCGGTCATGAAGTTGATACGACCATCAGTGATTATGTCGCCGATCTTCGCGCCCCGACCCCATCCGCCGGGGCTGAGTTGTTATCAAATGATGCCGACAACAAGGCCCAAAAGCTCACCGCGGTACTGTCACGCTTAAAGCAAAGTTGGCAGCATTATCAGTTAAAGCAACAAAGTCGATTGCAAACGGCAGAGCACCGCCTGCAAAAGCAAGATCCACAACGCCGCTTACAAACCTATGAACAAACCTTTGATGAGATGCAATTAAGACTGCAAAAAGCGATGCAATCAAAACTGCATGGTTTGACGTTAAAGCAACAGCAACTCAGCAGCCGACTCGACAATCAATCGCCGCAACATCGATTAGATTTAGAAAGCCAACGTTTAAGCTATTTGGGTGACAAACTCACTGCGCTAATGACAGATAAGCTCACCATGAGTGAACAACGCATCAGCCATCGCGCTCAGCAGTTAGACACAGTGAGTCCACTGGCGACGTTAAGCCGAGGGTATAGCATCACCTTAAACGGCGACGGTAAGGTGCTACAGGCGGCTGACGATACTCTTGTTGGTGATACACTGACCACACGTTTGCGAGATGGAAGTGTGACCTCGACGGTTATTGAGGTGGGGTAACCAGTTGCAGATTCTATCTTCACTTGAGAAGGCATGTTCAAAGTTCGTTTGAAAATTAACGTACAGCTAATCAAACTTCGTTTGAAAATCAAAGTCGTGGTGCTTCGCCCACTCCTGAGTTTTACAGCCATAAGCAATCAAACTTCGTTTGATAAAGGTCGTGAGCTTCCAGTTCACACTCGGCCAAGAGGGGATCAACAGCAATCCCCTCTTGGATCACCCCTGCCGCCCCGACGAAGTTGTCTTCCTCGTACTTATTCGAAATAGCCTAACGCTTCCAATGGGGCATCTGATGTAAATGGACTTACGAATGTCGTGGTGGCATGGATGCCAAGGAACGACCTGCCCCGCGAAAGCTATGCCCACGTCCGTGTGGGCATTACGGCTATTTCTTCAACGTACTTCGGCAACTTCGATGGGGAATAAGTATTTTCTGTTCGTTTGGTATGGAATTTAACTGTTGAGTTCCTATTTTTAAACACAAATGCCGAGAGTTTGTGCTTTCATAACCCAGTGTAGATGCGGCTGAGGCCGTCGGTTTCAGGGATGAAACCGCAGAGCGGCCATGGATGGCGAAAAGCGTGCCTCTGTTGCGTCTGCACATACGGTCGTTCATTTGCATCCATGTGATCACGACATTCGCACATCCATGTGCAACACCACCGCTGGTCATTGGAACCACAACGCTGAGAATATCAAGCTACGCTTGACCAAGGTCGTGGTGCTTCACCCACACCAGAGCCAAGGGGCAAAGCGCTTGCGCTCCTCTTTGATCTTCAATATAAGTAACTTCTACAAATTCTTTATGTGTATCAAGGCCAATAAAAAGTATGTTATGTTTATTCATGCAGATCTCCTATTTAGTTTCTTTAACAAAACTATTATGGCTCTGGCTTTCAGCTAACCCACGATTGATTGGAGATCAGCATCTTTAGTGGGGAGTCATTATGTCTAGCCACTATTGTGAATTCGTTTAAATTTCCATTTAAGATTGAATCTAGAGGGATGAAGAGTTGAAGAAACTAATCGCTATTTTTACGGAAAAACCTAAAGGACTGATTGCAGAAAATAAAATATATAAATTTGGCTTTCTCACTATTCTAGTGTCATTCCTTTTTTGGACGTTAAGTATAAGTCTTGATTCTTCGAATCCGTACAGGTATGGCAATTATGATATTCTAATAGTACCAATAATGTTGTTATTAAATCATATATCATTCAGTTTTAAATTTAGCACCACTCACACAGTGATATTACGAATGCTGGCTATTAGTTGGTTGGTATTTGGGGCTATTTGGTTCTTCATTACTTAATATATCTGAAATAGTCAGAGATGGCTAACAAGCTTATAAATCAAGACTCACTCAAGGCTGTCATGCCATTTGCTGTGCTAATCGCCCGCCAGCGCTAGGTTCACTTATTATAAGGGCGTTACCGCATATCCGTTTGCCATATTTTCCCTAATGAAATTCATCACTCAAGAGTTTTAACTCTGACAAGCTTTTGTCCAATAGCTAGCTCGGCCTTTAGTCATATATCTATTTGTTAGCAGACCAAAATGGAGCCACAGAATACACCCATTCCCCATCGAAGTTGCCGAAATACGTTGGAAACTCTTTGTTGACCAGCAAAAAGACAGGACAGCCATATCTTTTATAGACTTTCTATTTCAAACTCAAATGCCGAGTGATTGTGTTTTCTAACCCTGTGTAGATGTGGCTGAGGCCTTCGGTTTCAGGGATGAAACCGTAGAGCGGCCATGGATGGCGAAAAGCGTGCCTCAGTTGCGTCTGCACATACGTTAATTCATTCACATCAGATGCCCCATCGGAAGTGTTAGCTATTTATCCATAAGCACGAGGCCAAAATTAGTTGACCACTTCAGTACTTAATGCATGTAACTTCGTCGGGGCGTCATGGTGGATGCATGGAGGATAAGGCCACTCTTCGGCATCCATGCCGCCGCGGCATTCGTGAATCCATTCACATCAGACGAGCAGTCCTCCTTGCCCGGCTGTGGGATGGAATCCCACGACGTTGGTCAGGCGCAGCCTGATGCTTTAAAGCTCCAATATAGCCCTATGGCACAGACCACCAAACCCCAAGCAACAAAAAAGGAACCCTAGGGTTCCTTTTAGTATCAACTTGCTATCAAGCAAAGAGCAAAGAATTAATCTTCTTTCTTCTTGTCACGAATATGAGACGTCATACGTTTACGACGACGCTCTTGACCCACAGTCAGCTTCTTAGTGTGCATGCCCTCAAACGGGTTTTCACCATCTTGGAAACGGATCTGGATCGGTGTACCCATCACTTTAAGTGAACGACGATAGTAGTTCATCATATAGCGCTTGTATGAATCAGGTAGCTTCTTAACCTGGTTACCGTGAACAACCACAATAGGAGGGTTGTAACCACCAGCGTGAGCGTATTTAAGCTTCACACGGCGACCTCTAACCAATGGAGGCTGGTGATCGTCTTGTGCCATTTGCATAATACGCGTCAACATTGCCGTACTTACGCGGTTAGTTGCACTGTCGTATGCTTCTTCAACTGACTCATATAAATGGCCAACACCAGTACCGTGCAATGCCGAGATAAAGTGAATACGGGCAAAGTCGATGAAGCCTAAACGGCGGTCGAGTTCGCTCTTAACACGTTCTTTTATCTCTTGATCGACTCCGTCCCACTTGTTGACGGCAATCACTAATGCACGACCTGCGTTAAGTGTAAAACCAAGTAGACCTAAGTCTTGCTCAGCAATACCTTCGCGGGCATCAATAATAAGCAGTACCACGTTACAGTCTTCAATGGCTTTCAAGGTTTTAATAACCGAGAACTTCTCAACCGTTTCATGGACTTTACTGCGGCGACGAACACCTGCAGTGTCAATTAACACGTACTCACGACCTTCACGTTCCATTGGAATGTAAATACTGTCGCGAGTGGTGCCAGGCTCGTCATACACAACAACGCGTTCTTCACCTAAAATACGGTTGATTAGCGTTGATTTACCTACGTTAGGCTTACCAATAATGGCAAGTTTTATCGGTAAGTCTTGTAGACGCTTTTGCTCAACTTCGGCTTCTTCTTCCGTGTATTCACGCTCTTCTTCGTCCTCTTCGCCTTCACCCTGCTTGGTGATCCCCATCGCTTCCGCGTAAGGTGCTAAAGAGTACTCAATCATGTTCGTTACACCACGACCTTGCGCCGCGGCCATTTGGTAAACTTCACCAAGACCCAACGACCAAAATTCAGCACAGGCTGAATCGGCATCGACGCCGTCAACTTTGTTGGCGACAACGAATGTGGTTTTTTCACGGCTACGTAGGTGCTGCGCGATCGCTAAATCGGCAGCGGTTAAACCTGCGCGAGCATCTGTCATAAACAGGACTACGTCAGCTTCTTCAATAGCAGCTAACGACTGTTCAGCCATACGGGTTTCAATCCCCTCTTCAGTGCCATCGATACCACCAGTATCAACCACAATGAACTCATAGCCAGACAAGTGCGCTCGGCCGTACTTACGATCCCGAGTTAGCCCAGGAAAATCTGCCACTAAGGCATCTCTGGTACGGGTAAGTCTGTTAAAAAGGGTCGACTTACCAACATTCGGTCGCCCAACAAGGGCCACAACAGGAATCATTTAATTGCCTCTATTACTCATTTCTATTAACTAAAAAGCCCCCGGAATACACATCCAGGGGCCTTATCATGTCTAACAATTCGGCTTACGGAAGTGTAACTCGAACTATTTGTCCATCACGAGTCTGCACATACAAGTTGTCTTTAACAACAAGCGGCTGACTGTATAAACCGGAACTATCTACTTGAACACGCCCGACTATTTTACCATCAGACTTGCTTAAAAAATGCAGGTAACCTTCAAAGTCACCTACAACAACGTAGTCTTTAAACGACACTGCGGCGGTTAAATTACGGTTTGCTAGCTCAACATTACTCCATAACTCTAGACCATTTCGTCTATCAACAGAGTAAATACGGCTATGGTCATCAACCAAAAACAAGCTTGCACCTGAATAAGCTAACTCATGAAAGCTTGAATACTTACGCGTCCAAACAACACGACCCGTGCGCATCTCCATTGAGACAAGGTTACCGTTGTAACTTACTGCGTAGAGGTTTTCACCCACTAGCAATGGTTTCATATCAACGTCAGCCATACGAGAAAACTCATTACCGCCAGCTGGCGTATAAATCGCTTGTGCCCATGCAGCCTGACCGTTGCTTTTAATCACTACTGCGATTTTACCATCAGCAGTACCGACAAAGAAACCACCCGCATCATAAGCTGCAGAGCCTGTGCCGCGTAAGGTTAATGTTGGCAGTTGGTTTTCATAAACCCAACGTTTTTCGCCATCATCAACATTGAAAGCTTCTAACGTACCTGAACCGGTATTAACCACAACTAAGTCGTCGCCAACCGTTGGAGCTGATAACACTTCACCGCTAGCGATAACGTGCCATATAGGTTCACCTGTTTCAGCATCAAATGCTGCAACAAGGCCACTTTCGCCACCGACAAAGACTTTGTTTCGTGCCGCGGTAACACCACCGGCTAAACGTGCGCCTTTGTTTTTCGCGAGAATATTATCTCTAAAGATTGAGCTAAAATCGTTATCCCATACTTTTTTGCCAGTAGCTTCATCAAAAGCGACGACTTTACCGTAGCGGTCAGCAACAAAAAGTTTATCATAACGCGCCGCTGGACGGAGGCGTGAATAATAATCACCGACACCAGCACCGACATTAGCGCTCCAGCTCACTTCTGGAAAAACGCTTGCTTCAATTTCTGTAAGCGGAGAAACGGGCTCTTCCTCAACATCGTTCGATGCACACGCAGACAGCATTCCTATGCTCAATCCACATGCGAGCAGTGTTTTACACCAAGACTTCATGGGCAGATTCCTTATGCCTTGTTCAAATTATCAAGCTTCATTTGCAATGTTGGACTACTCATAGTGCCACCATTTTCTACTGCAGCTTGATAAGCAAGCTTAGCCTTGTCGGTTTCACCTTGGCGAACCAAGAAATCACCTTTTAATTCATCTCTTTGTGCCACTGAAGCAACATCTTTGATCTGCTCAAGCGTGGTAATCGCTGTCGCATATTGACCTTGCTCTGCTTGCACACGTGCAAGACGCATGGTTGCTACAAGCACGATGCTGCTATCGGCATTAACCGCAATCACATTTTTAAGTGTGGCTTCGGCTTTTTCCAAATCACCCGTTTCAACGGCTGACTTAGCGACCATAAGCTCTAATAAAGACTGATAGCCTTTTTGACCATGTTCTTTAGCAAACGTATCTGCAGCGCTTAGCATCACTGCATCAGCTGTGTTTTGACTGCTTAGAGCCTGAAAGGACTCTGAAGCGGCTTCTGCTTGAGCTAACTGATAGTCGGAATAATAGTTCCAACCAAATAATCCACCTAAACCGACAACAGCACCTACGACAATTGAACTACCGTAATCTTTCCAGAACTGTTTGATAGCATCTACTTGTTGTTCTTCTGTGCTATAGACTTCCACGTGTACTTCCCCTTTTAAATCAGTTCTGCAATATAAGTCGCCAACGCATCTCGGGCAACTAATTCTTGTGCTTTATCTTCACGAAGGTACTTTACTGCAACTTGATTATTGGCAAGTTCATCTTCGCCAATCACAAGTGCCACAGCAGCACCACTTTTATCTGCTCGCTTCATCTGTTTTTTAAAGTTGCCGCCACCACAATGGCTCATGACTTTCAAACTCGGCAAACTTGCTCTTAACTCTTGCGCAACCTTTATCGCTTCGACTCGGCAGTTATCACCCATCGCAGTGACATAGACGTCAACGGCGGGTTTAACATCTTTATCTAGCTCGAGGGTTTCTAGCAATAACACAATACGCTCTAGACCCATAGCGAAGCCGACTGCTGGTGTTGACTTACCACCGAGTTGACCCACTAAACCGTCGTAACGGCCGCCAGCTAAAACAGTGCCTTGTGAGCCTAGACTTGATGTCACCCACTCAAACACGGTGCGGTTATAGTAATCTAAGCCACGCACTAGACGAGGATTGATTGTGTATTGGATGCCAACAGCCTCTAAGAGTTCACATAAATGTGAAAAATGTGAACGAGTCTCTTCGCCTAAGTAATCCATCAACGCTGGTGCATCACCTAACAAAGCTTGAACAGCAGCATTTTTAGAGTCTAAAACTCTAAGCGGGTTACTGTACATCCGGCGTTGGCTGTCTTCATCTAGCACATCTTTATGCTGCTCTAAAAAGGCAATCAAAGCATCTCGATATGCTGCACGCTCTTCGCTATCACCTAAGGTGTTGAGCTCAAGTGTGACATGCTCCGAAATCCCAAGCTTTTCCCAAAGCATGGCAGATAGCATTAATACTTCAGCGTCGATGTCTGCACTGGCGATGCCATAGACTTCAACACCAAATTGATTGAATTGACGGTAGCGTCCCTTTTGTGGGCGCTCATGACGGAACATAGGTCCCATATACCAGAGACGTTGCTCTTGGTTATAGAGTAAACCGTGTTCATTACCGGCGCGTACCGTTGACGCTGTACCCTCTGGACGTAACGATAAGCTGTCGCCGTTACGGTCTTCAAAGGTGTACATTTCTTTTTCAACAATATCAGTCACTTCACCGATTGAACGTTTAAAAAGATCGGTACTTTCAACGATAGGTGTACGGATTTCGCTGTAACCGTATGCACTGACGGTCTCTCTAAGAACGGTTTCAAGTTTTTGCCATATAGGACTTTGGGTCGGCAGAATGTCGTTCATTCCGCGGATCGCTTGGATCTGTTTTGCCACTGTTCGATTCGCCAAATTTGCTGTTTAAAAATAAAAAACGCCCCGCATTATAGGCGTTTCGATACTAAACGTAAAATGGGTGTTTTTACCCATAAAAAATCACAAGTAAACCAAGTTCACTTGTGATTATAAAATTGTTTACTTAGTTACATCTTGCGCTGGAATTCTTGCTTCAGTCATGGCGACTCTTGCCCGAATTTTAGCTTCTAGCGAATCAACAATATTGTTATTGTCAAAACGCTCTTTTTGACGCACACCGTCTTTGTAGTAGCCGCTCATGCGGTTACCGCCGGTAAGGCCAATATTGGAAATAAGCGCTTCACCTGGACCGTTGACCACACAACCGATGATAGAGACATCCAATGGGGTAACGATATCTTCAAGACGTTGCTCTAACTCGTTAACCGTAGAGATAACATCGAACTCTTGGCGAGAACATGACGGACAAGCAATAAAGTTAATTCCTCGTGAACGTATGCGCAATGATTTAAGAATATCAAAGCCCACTTTAATCTCTTCAATCGGGTCAGCCGCAAGTGATATACGCAGCGTGTCGCCAATACCATCAGCCAGTAACATTCCTAAGCCAACAGCCGATTTAACCGAACCTGCACGCGCACCGCCCGCTTCAGTGATGCCTAAGTGAAGTGGTTGTATTATTTGCTTAGCCAACAGACGATATGACTCAACCGCTAAGAATACATCTGATGCTTTAACGCTGACTTTAAACTGATCGAAATTAAGGCGATCAAGTATATCAACATGACGCATCGCAGATTCAAATAGCGCTTCAGGTGTAGGCTCTTTGTATTTGTCCATTAGTTCTTTCTCTAATGAACCACCGTTCACCCCGATTCTAATAGGGATGTTTTTGTCACGCGCGCATTCAACCACACTGCGAATACGCTCTTCGTTGCCAATATTACCTGGATTGATACGCAAACAATCGACACCGTATTCAGCCACTTTAAGGGCGATACGGTAATCAAAATGAATATCGGCAATTAACGGTATGTTGGTTTGTTGCTTGATAAGTTTAAACGCTTCAGCAGCATCCATGGTGGGTACGGATACGCGAACAATATCGGCGCCGACTTTTTCTAATGCGTTAATTTGCGCCACTGTGGCAGCCACATCGTTGGTGTTAGTATTAGTCATCGACTGCACGGCGATAGGTGCGCCGTCACCAATCGGTACATCGCCAACATAAATGCGGCTAGATTTGCGTCTGATAATTGGAGATTCGTTATACATCGTCTTTGTGCTCAGTCATCTGTTATTGTCCAGCCAGAGGCAGGCTTAAGTGCGCCACTTCACCGCTAGGATATTGTTGCAAACTAACTTGAGTTCCATTGAGCTCAATACTCACAACTTGTGGAGCGCCCAATATCACTGCGAAAGGCTCTGCGCCAGTAACATTGATGTTATTCCCTGGTTTTTTTAAACCATTGACCAGTGTCTTACCGTTCGCATCCGTCACTTTTATCCAGCAATCACCCGTGAGGCTTAAGACCAAATCTGACAGCGTAGCATCGCTATTGCGATTAACTTGCTCAGTGACGGTATTCGCGTCATTCGAGGTATTATCACCTAATGGGCTGTCAACCATTGAAACCAGCATCTGTCCCACTGACAGCGGCGCACTGGCGACGCTGAGCTGGGGCTGAGTAATCAAAGTATCAGTCGCACCCTCTTGATTTGATGCCGTATAAACGGGCTCATTATTACCGGTACTTTGTGAGTCTGTTGTTTGTCCATTGCTTAGTCTTTCATTAAAGAAAGCCTCCTCCGCAGAGGCGGCAACTTCCTCAACTGTTGGCTGTGAGTAATCGACGTTGGTTTCTATGGATGATTTTTGAAACCACCACAACACCATTAACGCCAACAATACAAACACAATGACGTAGGTGACAAACATCAACCTACCGTCACGGGCTTGGTGTGTTCTCTTGCGTGAAAAGCTTTGCATTGACGGTTCAGCATCATTTAACAGCTGTTTATCTAAACAAACTTGCACTTCAAACGGATCTGCTTGCACCGCGCGAGCATAATTTTTTACGTAGCCGCGTACATAGGTCGCCGCGCCGACGGCTAATAAATTGTCTGCTTCAATATCGAGTATGATACTCGGACGTAAATGCAATTGCGTCGCAACATCCTCTATTGAAACGCCTTTATTTTCGCGAGCTTTTTTTAGCAAAACGCCCAGTGTGAGTGTTGACTCTTCCACTAGGCTTTCAGTGTCGTTGTTATCTATGTTGGGCAGATCATTCTGTTCATTTTTCATTAATGCGTATTAGCCCGATATTGCTTGGCCTGAGGCGAAGAAGGAAACTTTGCTAAGAGTAAAATACCAAATTTCCTTACTGCTTCATCGTCATTCAGACCTTGTTCAATTTCAATTCCCAGCGCTAAACTGATTGGAGATTCGACCGCTACTTTATGGTAACGTGATAGCCGAACTCTCGCCTCTGTATACCGTTTTGCTTCAAGTTCAATTTCAGTTAACTCGATAAGCGAGGTGCGTCTTCTAGGATCATACTTAAGCGCCATAGCAAAATATTGTTGCGCTTTTTCTATTAGACCTGCTTTTCGGCTACAAATTCCCAAGTTCTCATAAGTCGATGCTGACTGAGTATACAAAGGACGTTCAACAGCTTTAAGGAACATCTTTTCAGACTCAGCATATTGACCTTGTTGACACAGGAATGTACCGAAATTATTAAATGAATCTCCGCTGGCATTCCAAAGGTTTGTCGCTTGTCGGTATGCCTGTTCGGTCTTTTCTAATTCACCTACTGAACTGTAATAATATGCAAATGCGATATGCACATCTTCAAGCTCAGGAGCAAAAGCTAACGCGCGGTCTAAATTCGCTTTGGCTTGCTCACTATTACCTTTTTGTAGATAGGTTAAGCCTAACTGTACCCGTTGACGCGCTGCGGCCACTTTATTGACTTTTCGTTCAGAGACAGGTGTATCAGTGCCAGTATAAGTACTTTGTGTCACACAACCCGAAAGTGCTGTTGCAGACAACAAAATAACCAGCGGCACGCTCACCTTTCTATGATTCATCGTTTAGCCTATCTACCAATAGATACAAAGAGTTAATCCATTGTGACCGAAATTTGGTTCTCTTGCATGCGTTTTTTCGCTAAACGCTTGGTTCTGTCTCTAATATCACCAGCAAGTTGACCACAAGCGGCATCGATATCGTCACCACGGGTTTTACGCACAATAACCGTTAAGCCATATTCCATCAGTACTTTAGAAAAACGATCTATTCGTGAATTAGACGAACGGCCGTAGGGAGAACCTGGGTATGGGTTAAAGGGAATTAAGTTTACTTTGCATGGCGTATCTTTCATCAGCTTGGCCAATTCATGCGCCTGGTCAGTACTGTCATTAATGTGATCAAGCATCACATACTCAACAGTTACACGGCCACGGTTAGCATTAGACTTGGCAATATAGCGACGGATCCCCGCGAGAAAGTCTTCTAATGGGTACTTCTTGTTGACGGGTACCAATATATCTCGTAGTTCATCGTTTGGCGCGTGAATACTGACGGCTAAAGCCACATCCAGTGCGTCGCCAAGAATATCTAACGCTGGCACAACACCTGAAGTCGATACGGTGACACGGCGCTTAGACAAGCTAAAACCGAAATCATCTAACATGATATCCATTGCCGGAATAACGTTCTTCAAGTTAAGTAATGGCTCACCCATTCCCATCATAACAACGTTAGTGATGGGACGATCGCCGGTATCTTTCACAAAGCCAATAAAGTCGGCGACACGCCAAACCTGACCGATGATTTCAGACACGGTAAGGTTACGATTAAAGCCCTGCGCTCCCGTTGAGCAGAAGGTACATTCAAGTGCACAACCTACTTGAGACGAGACACATAAAGTGGCGCGATCTTCTTCAGGTATGTATACCGTTTCAACTTCTTGGCCGTTACCTACGTCAATAGCAAACTTGATAGTGCCATCAGCTGATTTTTGATAGCTTGATATTGCAGGCGCAACAATTTCAAATTTACGCGCTAACTTTGCTCGTAATGCTTTGTTGATGTTGGTCATCTCTTCAAAGTCACTCACACCAAAGTGATAAAGCCATTTCATCAATTGATCGGCACGGAACGGCTTTTCGCCCATTTCGGCGAATACCGCTCTCATCGATTTACGATCAAGATCTAATAAATTGATCTTCTTTTCACTCATGTATGTAACCTCAAAAACCTAAAACCTGCATCCGGGCGGCGAATTATACAGATCCTAACAAAATTTGGCCAGTAACCTAGGTCCCCTAATATGCTCATGCTGCTATTTCATGCACTTATACTCAATGTTTCATCCGCCAAACCAAGACAAACCCGCTAAGCAGAGGATGACGGACTCAATATAGAGACAAAAACCGCAAAAAATAGCGTCTAAACTTCATTTGCTCGTATCACGGAAAATATAAACCTGTGTTAGAATCCGCTCAGACCAATGTTGGTCCGCCATTTGGAAGTGTAATTTCACCTGTATGATAACTCTTATCATTATCGTTTTTGTCGCCATTACCATCTCTTTTCTTTGTAGTGTGTTTGAAGCAGTTTTACTCTCAGTCACGCCCAGTTATATCGCCACTCTTGCCGCAACAAACCCCGCAGCAGCAGCAAGGTTGAATAAACAAAAAGAAAACGTTGAATCTCCACTCGTTTCTATCCTTACTTTAAATACCATTGCTCACACTGTTGGAGCCGCTGTTGCAGGCGCGCAAGCCGCTAAAGTGTTTGGTGACGAGATGTTAGGCGTATTTTCAGGTGTGCTTACCTTTCTTATTTTGTTCTTCTCAGAAATCATTCCTAAAACATTAGGCGCAAACTACTGGCGCTCACTTGCCCCAACCGTCTCAATCGCCTTAGTATGGATGGAGCGTGCTACGCTGCCACTTATCTGGATGTCTAAGCAGGTAACCCAACTAATGGGTAAAGGCGATGAAGGCCAGTATATTCGTCAAGAGATGAGTGCAATGGCAGAAATAGGCAGAGTCTCTGGCGAACTAGACGAGCAGGAGTCAAAAATTCTGACTCAAATGTTGTCTGTTAAAGAGATGCCTGTCACCACGATTATGACACCACGCACGGTGATGTTTAAGCTACCTATAACATTAACCCAAGGTGATTTTGCCACTAAGTATATGACAAAACCCTTTACCCGAATCCCTGTTTACCAAGATGAACCTGATAATATTATCGGCTACATCAATCGTAACGACGTATTGCTGGCAGAGCGTAAAACGCCGAGTGAGCCCATTGCAGTGTTGAAGCATAACTTGCTGGTCATTCCTGAAACTGCAAAAATTCTCCCGCTATTTGAGTTAATGATTAAGCGTAATACCAAGATTGCGATGGTGGTTGATGAATACGGCTCTGGTGAAGGCATTGTGACCCTAGAAGATATCGTCGAATCGCTTCTAGGACTGGAAATTGTCGATTCCAACGACCCTGTCACAGATATGCAGCAATTAGCGCGTAAATTGTGGAGTCGTAGAATGAAGCATAAAGGCATTGTGCTTTCGGACGACGGCGAGTTTGATGACAAGCCAGATAAGGGCTAATTATCTTGCATACCTAAACCGCTTAGGTATATATAAAAAAGGGAGCTTAGCTCCTTTTTTTAGCCGCCAAAATCAGTATTTCACCAATCAGAATGGTTAGTGCTATAATTCTTGTTTGGTTCTGAGGACTAATACCAATTGTATTAAGTATGTAGTCAATTCAGAATCGCTCAAGCTTTTCAATTCAAGGCGCATTAACGAAATAATGGTGATCCCTTGTGAGGCAATGCAAAGTAGAAGTGGAATGTTTGAGCGCTTCCCGTCGGGTGGGTTTCGAAGCACTGTATCCTACGTAGGTAACTCTTGATATAGAACAACTAGTAGCTTCAAGTTCCCCACTTGCCTTCAGCGCTTTGAATTCCCACTGAATGAACAGATACTTAATACAACTGGTATATGATGACGTCTAATTACACTTTAAAACTTGCCCACATCAACGACACACATTCTCATTTCGACGCAAACCGACTGCAGTTTACGATATTCGAGCAACAACAAGCATTAACGCTATACACTCATAGTGGTGGATACGCACGTATTGGTTACCAACTTTCTCAGGCCAAATTGTCGGCCAAAGCCAATCAGCAATCGTTTCTATTCTTACATGGCGGCGACAGCTTTCAAGGCACACTTTACTTTAAAGAGTTCAAAGGCAAAGCCAATTCAGATCTACTGAACCTGTTAAGGCCCGATGCGATGGTACTCGGTAATCATGAAATTGATGCGGGTAACGGCCCGGTCTTAGATTTCCTTAACGATATCCAGTTCCCGTTACTTGCGGGCAATATGGATTTAAGCCAAGAAAGCCACCACAAAGCAGCACGACTGGCCTCGCACCCTAACCTTTATGATTACGACAACGACACGCAGACAGCCAAGTATATTTTAAAGCCACTGCAGGACAAACAAGTCGCTATTGTCGGGATCACGCTTGACCAAATGAAAGAGATTGCCCGCCCCGACGAAGATACCCATTTTATCAATGCCATTGAGACGACAAGGCGCACCGTCGCTAAACTTCATGCTGAGGGTATTGTTCACATCATAGTGCTGAGTCATCTTGGGCTAGACCAAGACAAAATACTCGCCCAAGAGGTTGATGGGATAAGTTTGATTGTTGGCGGCCACTCTCATACGCTGCAAGGTGATTTTCGCGAGTTAGGATTAAGCAATATGCCTTATGCGGAGCGCGTGAACAACACGCCAATCGTGCATGCCGGGAAATACGCCGAAAACATAGGCATCGCTGATATTACGTTTGATGACAAAGGTACAGTGACAGACCTTAACGGCGGCAATTATTTTATGCTCGACCAGCAATTTATATTGCAAGCGGGTGAAGGTGAAGTCAGCGCTGATAATTATCTTGCGATCCGCGCAAAACTTGACGCTAACCCGGCTATTTTTTGGGATGGCGAAGACAGGGTCATTCAGCAAACTATCCTTAAAAAATATCGGCCAACGCTTGAAGCCCTCGACAATCAAATTCTCGGTTTTGTACCAAGAAACCTCATTCATACACGCTTGCCGAGTAAAGCACTGCCCCATGGCAGTGAGATAGCGCCTTTAGTCAGCCGGAGTATGTTCCAAGAAACTGTCGATATGGGCATTGAAGTTGATTTTGCGCTGCACAATGCCGGTGGTGTTAGGCAGTCACTTAACAAAGGGCAATTAAGCCTTGCCGAAGTGATCGGCCGTATTTTGCCGTTTGACCTGCCTTTAGTGACCTACCAAATTCAAGGCCGCTGTCTATTTGAGATGTTGGAATCTGCCATTAATGCTGCCACGAATAATAGTGTCATCGGCACTGGAGCAGGCAGTTTCCCTTACACCTATGGCCTTAAGTATTTTTATGATGGCAGACAAACCTTAGGTGAACGGATCATTAAGCTTGAGATTATGCGCCACGTTGAAGGCATACCGCAGTGGTTTGATATTGACCCAGAACAACACTATATCGGCGTGTCATCAGCATATACCGCATCAGGTAAAGAGGGTTACTCACCTATTTTACAGTCCAGCTGGCAGCGCAGTGTCGAGACGCTCACCTTAGCTGAAGCTTTTATTCGTTTTATGGCACGCCCTGAAACACTCGTGGACGTAATAGAGCCACAGGTGCATTACACTAGCCATAGACGTTAACCCTGACCGCTGCTTATTCGCGTTAATCGCTAACAGAGCAGAGCAAAGTACCTCGTTATTTAACGGGGTATTGTTTCAATCCAACGTCACTTATTTATCAGCACTTTACTCATGCTAAAGTTAACTAATACCTGCCCTGCGCGTGGATGTCGGTTCTTTGAAAGCACCTTATATCCCTGTTTTTCGAAAAAGCGCTTGGCTAGATAAGACGCCTCAACCGTTAACAGCTTTACTTGCTGCGCTACGGCAAATGCTTCTAAGTAACCGTAAAGCGCAGTGGCAATACCTCTCCCCGTAAAGTCAGGATGACTAAACAGGCAATCGATGTCAGCCCTAAGCACCTCTTTGGCACTGTCTGATGGTTTAAGCAGTGCAGGCTTGAGGTTGATAAACCCCGCAATAACGCCTCTCTCAACCGCCACCCATGTTGTAGTAGGCTGTAACCTTGTAAGCCAATCTTGATGACTTCGAGGCGCTTGTGACCACACTGCACGTTCATCAGCACTATAGTGGCTACTGGCTCCCTGCGTGATACTCAGGTGAAACAAGGTCGCGAGTTGGTCGACATCCTGTTCAGTAAACAATCTCACACTCATCATCTTATCCAGCTTAACTTTGCTCCTGTTCTGTCAGCACTTTACTCATTAAATAACCCATTATAATTTGACCACGCTTTTCTTGATAACTGCGATGGTGGAGTCTAAATCCATGAGAAAGAAACAGCGGTTTTGAAAGCTTAGAAGCATCCACTGACAAGTTACTGATATTGGCGGAAGTCGCCCAAGTTTGTAATTGTGTAAAAAGTGCAGTGGCGATCCCCTGATGTTGAAAATCAGGGTGAACATAGAGACTGTCAATATAGCCACGAGTATTAAAATGGGTCTCAAGATTGACCAAACCGCAACATAAAGGCACACCTTGTACATCGCGCTCATCATCGATCATTAGCCAAGCTTTTGAGCGAGATAGCCTTTTGTGCCAATGGTAGCCGGAACGAGGCGAAGACGACCAAGCTTGTTTCTCTGCTATAGAGTAAACATCATCGGCAATAACATTAATGGCCAGGTGAAATAAGTGGCTAACTTGGACCGCATAACACTTGCTGTAGGGAATAATTCTGAGCATGACAATCAATCAAACGAAACAATAGCGTTATTTTGCGCTAGTTCATGACAAAAGAAAACGGCGCAGACAAAGTCTGCGCCGTTTTCTTATACTGTGATACAAGTTGAGCTCTTAGCTACAACCAGATCCGTATTACTTCTTGTCGATACTGCCAACAAACAATAGCTTGTCAAAAGTACGATTTAACGTTTTGCTGGCAAAGTCGCTCATCCACATCTGCTCTTGAACAACGACGTTATCGCCTTTCTTAACTTCAATTTGTGGACCCGCTGCCCAAAATGTTTGGTCAGCTTCTTTAATCTGTACATAGGTATAACCGCCGCCATTCATAGTATCCATGACAGTACCTTCATGCATAACACCTTGAGCCCAAGCGCTAGACATACCAAGAGCCAGTGTTGCTGCTGCAGCCAATTTAACTATTTTAGCTATCATCGGAAATTTCCTTTCAAAGTTATCAATTCAAATATATTAAAGCATGCAATAAAGCATAAATCTCTAATACTCTTCACTAATCATAACCTAATCTCCAACTATTAGACGCAACTCTCATTCCAAAGGAAATTTAGCCCTATCACGGAACTTTTTTAAGAAGCAATTAAATCGGTCACCTTGCCCGCTTTACCTTGTCGAGCAGAGGTTGCAACATGCCTTCAAGCCCATTGAGCTTCACTTCATACATTAATGCCAATTGCTGCCCCAGCTTACCCTCAGGAAAACCTTTTGAGTGAAACCACACCAAGTATGGTTCTGGTAATTCGAGTAAATAGCGCCCAGCATATTTGCCAAAGGGCATTTTCTGGCTAATCGCTTCTTGTAATAACGTCTCATCCACTGTGCTGCATCCGTGTTTATGACTGCTGCTGATTTATCGGCAAAGCCTAACATGGAGTAGGATTCAAAGGCGGCATTTTTTTATAACACGCTTATCGCTTTACATTCTCGAACACTGAATGGGTACCAAGTGGTTATGACCCACTAAACCCATATAATCAATTAATATATAAGTAATAGATAAAGGTCACTTTTGAAATATTAAACTTAAGAGTGATAACAACAACGCCTCACTACTGGGTCAACATACCCGTTTAAACTACATATTTACGACCTAAAAACCACCTAAGTCACTAATAAATGTAACAAACAGGCTTAGTAAGTCTTCTCACCGACTATAGCGTCAAAAAACCAACGAAAGCGGTTTTTTTGTCAAAAATACTTCATCAGTCAATTGAAATAAAAGTGTCAAAAATCATACCGTTGACCTTAGGCCTGTCGCAGCCTAAATTAATGTTACAGCTGTTGCATTGGGTGACATAAGCTAATCAAGCTATCCCAATAAAACCAGTGCGCATCCAGCAGCTTCTTAACAGTCAGATAAATAAACGCGTACTTGAGGATAAAGCATGATTATATTAGTTGGTGGTGAAAAAGGCGGTAGTGGTAAGAGTTGTTTAGCGCAAAATGTTGCCGTTTTCTTAACTGCAGAATGCCAAGCTTCAGTGATTATGGTTGATTGCGATCCTCAACGCACCACTTCAGACTGGATCCATGCCAGAAATAACAACCCAGAATTGCCCAGTATCAACTGCGTACAGTTATACGGGAAAATACGTAATGACTTACTCAGTCTTGAGCAACACTATGACTATGTCATTGTTGATTGTGGTGGCCAAGATAACCTCGCCCTTCGCGCAACAATGTCAGTAGCATCACATGTACTCATGCCGCTCAGACCTAAACGTCGTGACCTTAAAACCGTGAGCCATATGGATGATATTGTTGCGACATGCATGATGATAAACCCAAAAATGCGCGCAACATTTGTCATAACCCAATGCCCTAGTTTACCTAACCAAGCTAACCGTATTTTAGAAGCTAAAGAAGTGTGTAAAACCTATGACATCAACGTTCTTGATGCCATTACTTATAGCCGAAACATCTATGATGACAGTGAAGAGTCAGGCTTATCTGTGTTAGAGATTGAACCACAGGGTAAAGCTGCCAACGAGATCCGTGGTATAGCGACCGAAATGCTACAAGTGGCTAATGCAACAGAGATACGCAATCGTATCGCCGAAAAACAGATGAAAAAGATGAGAGGTGAATATGGGTCTGACAGATCTCAAGAAAAACTCTACGCTGTCTAAGTCTGCTCATCAAAAAATCCAGACATCACAGTTAGCGTTAGATGATTTAATTGATGATTTCATCAACGATGCTAACCGCTATGCTGTCGGAGAAGCGCAACTTGCTCCCTCAACAAATAAGGTGATTGAACTAAACTTTAACAAGAACCCGTTGAATTTGTCTGCGTTGAATGTATTCGCTGACGATATGTGCGTTATAGCAAAATCGGCAACGATTAAGAGAATAACAAAAGGAAATGCTCCGTTTAGAAAATCAACATTCACATTGAGTGAATCTGCCATCGCTCATCTGGCAACCTTGGCTGATGACGGTGATGTTGCCAAGTCAAAACTAGTGCGTTTTTTAATTGAGCATCATTTTAATAAAACACAACAAGAGAGAAGAGAAATAGAGAAAAGTATTATTGTAGAGTAACCACCCTCCCAACTTAGCTGGCAGAAATGGAAACGTTTTTAATTATTGATCTGTCAGCCTTTTTTTATCCTATCGATACTCCATCAGCTGCTTATTTCCCATAAAAAGTCTCTATCCTGCACATTTATCGTTGAATTCCAACTGCCTAGTCCACATATCATTAACATCAGCCACATTATCGGTAACGAGGATCTTGGCTTCACATGTTAATTAGGGGGTTTGATGCTCGCGATTTTATTAATATTACTCATTAGCGGTAGCGCTATTTTTTGGATTGTTAGTCGAACATGGCGTGCCAACCGGCGCAGAAAAATGCTGACTCAAGCGCCCTTCCCCCAGGCTTGGCGTATCATTCTAAAAAAGCGGATCCCATTTTTCCGCTCACTCCCTACGGATCTGCAACTGCAGCTGAAAAAACATATCCAGGTGTTTATTGCAGAGAAACAGTTTGTCGGCTGTGATGGTTTAGAGATTGATGATGATATTCGCGTGACGGTGGCAGCCCAAGCATGCTTGCTGCTACTCAACCGCAAAACTGACTTCTACCCACACTTAAAAGAGATCCTTATCTATCCATCCGTGTTTGTCGTTAACAATGAACAACGCGATGCAAATGGCCTAGTGTCAGAGCGCAGTCGAGTTCTCTCGGGGGAGTCATGGCAGCATGGCAAAGTGATTCTATCCTGGCAAACCACCAAAGAGGGCGCAGCAGTGCCTGATGATGGCAGTAACGTGGTCATTCATGAGTTTGCTCATCAACTTGACCAAGAAGACGGTAATGCTAACGGCGCACCTATATTAACCCGAACACAAGACTATGCATCTTGGTCAGCCGTAATGATGCAGGAATACCAACAATTAGTTGAAGCAAGCCAACTACAGCAATATTCATTATTTAGCTATTACGGTGCAACCAATCCGGCTGAGTTTTTTGCCGTGATTAGCGAGGTTTTTTTCGAACAACCTCAAGCGTTTATAGCCCAACATTCAGCGCTATATAAGGAGTTGAGCACTTTTTATAAGCTCGATCCTGTAAATTGGCAGTAAGGACTGTAGACCTATCGTGCTGATTTTTGTGATCCTTTGTGATGTAGCATAATATATTCGTATCAGACTTAAGCGATGCCACCTAACGGGCTAAACAGCATAACGCCCAGCTTGATAAAATGGCTAGTAAAGCACGGTAACAACCAACGCAAATAAAGTGGCCTCAGTAAAAACGAACGTATGATAAAAAATACAGTCAATGAGACGCACTAAAACAAAACCAATAGCATGAGGCATTTATGTTTAATCTACACCATAGAACATCGACAGTATGGCGAGCAGCACTATTAACATTGCTACTATTTGGATTCAATGCCGTCGCGCAAACAAGCAGCCAAAATGATGATAAGCAACAAGCAGCAGCCCTTCTGAACCACCTTAATATCTATTCGGCTAATGCTGATTGGGACAACTATTTTGACCTATACGCTGACAATGGCATATTTATCGGAACTGATGTCAATGAACACTGGGATAAGGCGACATTTGAGCAATATGCGCGCCCTACAAAAGGGTGGCGTTATGACTTAACCAGCCGAGTAATGACTCAGCATGGGGAGGTTATCTGGTTTGATGAAATTCTTAATAGCGCATCTTACGGAGTGAGCCGTGGCACAGGCACTTTGATAAAGACTGCTCAAGGTTGGAAAATTGCCCAATATCATTTGAGCTTTCCCATTCCAAATGACATTGCAAAATCGATTACAATGCAAATAATTGCCGCTGACGCCCCTTAGCATAGCGATAGCGCTTTGGGGGATGGGGATGCACGTCCCAATGAACATTGAGAGCGCTAACTAAAAAGTAAAAAGGCTACTTCACTGCAGCAGAAAAACAGACATTCGATAGTTCTGCAAAATGGCTAAAACCAACAAAATCCTCTTTGCTCAAGCGCCTTCCTGAAGTGTCTTTGTCGGCATATAAAACGCCAATCACTGTATGGTTCATAATCAAGGGCGCAACCATAAAGCCTGAAGGTGACGTCAATGCCCTTAATGTATCATCCATATAAAGCCGCCATTTGCTTGAATGTGGATTATCAACAAACAGCGCACTCTTGATTTGTATAGACTCTTGAAACAGATTTTTATCTCCATTGAGATCGATAGTAAAATTATTTTTCATCTCCGCTGCCCCGTCGCCTAATACGATACGCGGCTGCAATGTCTTACGGTTTGGGGTCAGCAACAACACCGCACATCGGTCAACCCCTACACCTTTTAGAACTCCCTGAAGCGCTATCGACAAGACCTGGTTGAAATCAGCCTTGTTCAACGCACATTGCGTTAATGCCCGCAGACACTTTAACTGTTCAAACACATCGGCAGCTCTTATTACAGGCTGAGGCTGAGGGACATTGTGCTCAAGGATAAGTTGGTTTACATCGGGTAAGAAATCAATTAATACATGGGCACCGTAGGCATCGGCCATGATTTCTGTGGCTTTATGGCAGCGGATCATGCGCGCTTTTAATTCATCAATTTCAATATTTAAAATATTAGCAGTTTGTTTTAAGCGTTTAGATAATTCCAGTATCGATGGCGGCTTTTGCGACAGAAGTTGGCTAAGTTTGTTGGCAAGAAAGATACTGCGAATTTCAGGGGTACGTTCATCAGGCTGACTAAGCGATTTTATCAATACACTGCCTAACCCCCAGCTACGAGCGATACCGGCTGACAGTTGTTGAAAGCTAGTGCCTAAAACTTCCCTAACAGCCTTGTCACGCTCCACTGTCGATTGGCATTTATTGAGCTTAGCGTCTAACACTAAGGTTTCTGCACAACCCGTCCCCCAAAAAGCGCTCTCTCCGATATGATAAAGAAGTGAAGCGATAAAGACCTCCTCTTGCAACTCCTCATCATGATCATGCATCAACATTTTAGTTAACATTGCCGCCTGAAAAGCCTGCGCCATTAAGCCAAGTAGACGTTTATAAACCCCTTCTGACAGACCTTCAGTTTCCAGTAAACTACTCAGTAACTTTACGGTAATACAGATATTCTTTATCGCATCAAAACCCAGTACTACCGCTGCCTTACTGACCGTGGTCACCTGAGTGATGCCTTTACTGTAGGTGACGCTATTGGCCACCCGTAAAATTCGCGATGTAAGCGCGTTATCATGCATCACGCTTTGACCTAATATCGCCATTGAAGAAACATCATCTTTAGCCAGTTTCTCTAACGTTTTAACTGTCGAGCATAGTGCAGGCATCTCCTGCTCACTGATCCTGTGCGTCCAATAGTCCGCACCTCTTAACTTGGTATCTTGTATGCTGTTAGCTTTCAAATGCGACTCTACTTATGGCAACTTAAGCGGCCAAACGTCTATGTAGGATATAGCGCTTTTTACAGGTTATTTTCAGCGCTGACTTTAGCAGTCTAATAGCGTTAATTGTATACGTAATTGGCGTTAAATGCAGGATTCACTGGCCTTACGGCGACGTTTAACTGACATTTATGGTGAATATGGGAGGCTTAAGAAGAATAAAAAAATGCGACCCCGAAGGGCCGCCAATCACAAACGTAAACAGTCATCACCAAACTGGGAAGCAGGGGGAGTACTCTTTTTATTAAAAACCCGCATAGTACGTAGGAATACTACGCGGGGGACACAAGCCGCAAAAGGCAGCCAAACTTTAAAACCAATCAGCGACTAACACTTTATAAAACTAAAATATTAAACCCTGTTTTACATTTAATCTTTAAAGCCACAGTTAACCTGTTCTGTAAAATAAAACTTATGCAATAAGGAGCTCATAAACAGGCTGAGTAATAAAATCAACCAGCTCATCGGCAGTAGTCGTCTGATCAAGAATAACCGCGGCTTCGGTAAAGCGACCATGAGTGAATCTATCTGCCCCCACCTCCTCTTTAACCTGAGCCAGCTCCTGAACCAACATATCTTTAAACAAAGATTTGGTGACTAATGTGCCATTGGATAACTTCTGTTGATGCTTAATCCACTGCCAAATCGAAGTGCGAGAAATTTCAGCCGTGGCAGCATCTTCCATTAACCCATATATCGGGACACAACCATTACCGTTGATCCATGCCTCTATATAGCGCAATGCAATACGAATATTGCGGCGCATCCCATCTTCTGTTCGCTCACCTTTGCAGGCTGATAACAGTTCATGAGCCAATATTGGCGCATCGACATCGCGAGTGATATGCAACTGATTAACATGATCATCTCCAATATACTGATTGAAAACTTCCATGGCAGTATCAGCCAAACCTGGATGGGCCACCCAAGTGCCATCGTGACCATTCCGTGCTTCAAGCTGTTTGTCTTGACGTACTTTATCTAGGATCTGTTGATTGGCTATGGGATCTTTTGCAGGAATAAACGCAGCCATGCCGCCCATCGCTAACGCGCCACGTTTATGACACGTTTTAACCAATAAGCGCGAGTAGGCACTCAGAAAGGGGGTATCCATGGTCACTGATTGTCTGTCGGGCAATATACGGTCACTATGGTTATTCAGTGTTTTTATATAGCTGAAGATATAGTCCCAACGCCCGCAGTTAAGCGCCACAATGTTTGAGCGTAATTCATATAAAATTTCATCCATCTCAAATACAGCAGGTAGGGTTTCTATCAAACAAGTGCATTTAATCGTGCCAGGTTGTAGACAAAAACGCTCCTCTACAAACGCAAATACCCTTGCCCACCAACGCGCTTCTAAATGGCTTTCAAGTTTAGGAATATAGAAGTACGGGCCACTCCCCTTACTTAGCAACTGACGATAGTTATTATAAAAATAGACACAAAAGTCGAACAGAGCCGCAGGGATCGCTTGCTCAGCATAGCTTACGTGTTTCTCTAACATGTGCAGCCCACGTACACGACAAATCAACACCGCAGGATCAGCAGCTAACGTATATGATTTACCCGTTTCTGCAGAGGTATAACTAATGTCACCGCTAATGGCATCACGTAAATTAATCTGGCCTTCAATCACCTTGTCCCAGCTTGGGGCAAGTGAATCTTCAAAATCAGCCATAAACACTTTTGCATTGGCATTAAGTGCGTTAATCACCATTTTACGTTCGACCGGCCCCGTTATTTCAACGCGCCTATCTTGCAAGTCGTGGGGGATCCCTCTGATCTTCCAGTCACTTTCTCGAACGGCTTTAGTCTGTTCAATGAAATCAGGCAACTGACCTTTATCGACAAGCCCTTGCTTTATCTTTCGGTTGGCGAGTAATGTCGGTACATCGTTAGCAAAGTGCTTACAGAGTGTTTTAAGTAAACTTAACGCACCTTCTGTTAATACCGTTTCTTGTCCACTGACAGTACTAGCGGTAATCACAAGTTTATCTTCAACAAGGCTATTATCAATTGTGATCTGTTCTGCCATAAACTTTATCTCCAAACTGTATCGCCAGTATGTTTGCTTTAAGAAACCATCGCCTACAGTGGTGTATGTAGTGCGGCTTCAATTATGTAGGGATTAATTCTCTCTTGAATAGAAAATCGCTGCCGAACAAAAAACATACTTAGGGGTATATACCCAAATGACCTCGAAATGCTGACTCCTGTATTTCGAGGTCATTTGGGTTTATGTCGTTATTTGCAACAAAAGCTAACGATAAACCGCGACTGATGCAAGTAAGCCCTAGTTCGACAACAACTCAAAAGAGGATTGAAATCGCATCTGCAACATGGTTATCTATAGCACTAATAGCCATAAATACCAATTAATAACAACAACTTAACTCAGCGTGGCATTTGTGTGAGTTCAAAAGTAAAGACGTGTAAGACCAGTTGACCAAGCAAGCTCGCTAGAATTACATTCCGTAAATTAATTACGACATGTAAACCATTTAATACGGTTACCATCAAGCATGAAAATATCGCGGATATCGGAAAGCGTTTACACTTCTCTTTGGCGTTAATCAAATAAACTCTTAATTACCAGCAAGTTAAAAATATAGCGAATAACCACCGATGTAAACAACTGTTTTAATTTGACGTTTACGTTAAGTAGAAGTTAAGAGTTTGAGTGTTAACAACTCAGACCGAGGGTGAATAGTGACTAACATCACAAAAAACATTGGTTTTATGTTAACTTTTTTTGAAATTATGACTTAAACCAAACCAATACCCCCATTTACAGGTCTGTATTTGCGCAAGGCTTATCATACCCTCTCGGCCGAGCCACTCAATTTTACAATGCAAAAATTTGTAATCAGTCAATTGGTGGCCCGCCATTATTGAGAGCGGCAGGTTTTAACCAAAGGTATAGGCTGCTCCGTTGCGGATATCAAGATATCGAGCAATTCATCGATAAAGCTATTGAGTATTGCTACAACGACTCAGAAATAAATCAATACTCCATTGCACCAATAATCAATAGCCATTGCTTTAACTGCAGCAAAACGACATCTGTTGAGGCTTATTCATACAAAAGCTACGGAATAAGCTAAAGACAACAAACCACAGCAGCTCCCAATCGCTTCAAAAAACAATAAAACTATTAATTTCAATACAATATGGATTAATACATCTTCATTTATCTTGTTAACTAAATATTTTTCAGCCCCATTTAAATGCAGCATCGACGCACTACACCCAAGAAAAATACTAATGCAAATGAACTAATTACCGGTTTACCACTCAATATAAACAGCTTATGTAGCCTCAGTGTTAAAACCGAGAAACAACATAGATTAGCAACCTGAGCAAACTCTGCGACAATAGCCCTTGTCAGATAGGGGATTGCTTGGGTATTATGGCCGACAGATTTTGATGAAGTAGCGCATTCAATGACAATTAAAAAAAGAAGTCTTACCCTTTTGGGCGCTGCTGCGCTCTCACTATCGCTAAGTGGCTGTGGTGTATTCGACTATTTAATCTACAAGCCTGACATTCCACAAGGTAACTACATGGAAGACCAGCAAGTAGAAAAGCTGCGTATTGACATGACTAAAGAGCAGGTTGAGTACGTATTAGGCCGCCCTGTTTTACGTGATAGTTTTTCAGACGATACTTGGTACTACGTCTACCACTATAAAAGTGGCCGCGATGCTAGCATCATCCATAAAGAGCTGATCATTAACTTTAATGGCGATGTGCTATCTGAAGTGAAAGGTGACTATGATTTGAGTGAAGAGTTTAATACTCCACTTGAAGAGAGCAAGCTACCTGAAGTTAATATGCCAGAAGGCGAACCTCTGATCCCAGAGCAACGTCCTCAAGCCGTGCCTTTAGTTGAAGAGCAAGAAACTCAACCAGAGTCGCTATCAGAGAAAAACTTCGAATAATTGGAGTGTTAGCTCAGCCCTGCTGAGCTTACAACAGATATTAAAAATGCGAGCCTCTTTTAAAGAGACTCGCATTTTTGTTTTAGGGCTATAACCTTTTAAAGCAGCAACTGACTCAATTCATCGTGTAACAACAAAATAGCGCAGAGTAACAAAAGTCCCTTTACAGCTTGGCGCCGGTGATCTTATTCACTCGCCCTTCGTCTTTCGCTTTTTCTGCACGTTTACGACGCACATCTTTAGGATCAGCGATAAGTGCTCGGTAGATCTCAACCCGCTGCCCAGGTTGCAGTACTTCAGAGTGTTTAACTGAACGACTAAAAATACCTAACTTAACCGTTTCTAAGTCAATTTCAGGGAAATAGCGCTGCATATCACTTTGCTTCACCGCATCAATACACGTGGTACCAGGTTCAATGTTCACTTTAATCCGCTTTTGCTGTTGCGGTAGAGCATAGATAATTTCAACCGTAAACTGACCTTGTTCCGTATTCATGTGTAAATCACCTTAGCGCGACGAGTAAATGCCGTCACCATAGAAGACATTAATTCTTTAAACACCTTACCAAATGCCAAGTCCGCTATCGGGCTAGAAAACTCAAAACTGAGTTCAAAATCGACTTTACAGGCATCTTCCGCTAACTCAGTAAACGTCCACTCACCAATCAATTCTTTAAAGGGGCCATTTTCTAACTGCAGCTTAATACTCTTGCCCGCAACAACCTGATTGCGAGTGGTAAATGTTTTACTTATCCCCGCTTTAGCCACATCAACCGAGGCCACCATCGTTGTGCCATCAAACTCCAACACCTTGCCACCCACACAACCTGGCAAGAACTCTTTATAAGATTCGACATCATTGACTAAGTCATACATCTGCATCGCACTAAAACGAACTAATACATTGCGGGAAATTTGCGGCATTGATGATTGATACTCAAAATATAAACAGGATTGCTGAATTTTAACATGCCTACAAAAAAACGCATCTTTGACACGCTTAACCTTCATTAAGTGCTTAAAAAGCAGACAAACGCATCAGTGAATCCATAAATAACCGAATATTTTGGCTTCGCCAATTCCAAATTGAGCTTGCCTGCGTATAATAGCCAGCCTATGGCTAAGAAAAACGCAAAAAACTCAAAGAACACTTCCGCTTCAATCGCCCGTAATAAACGCGCGACTTTTGACTATAAGTTTGAAGAGAAGATGGAAGCAGGCCTATCTCTAATGGGATGGGAAGTTAAGTCTATTCGTATGGGCAAGGTTAACTTGTCTGAAAGCTACGTATTTCTAAGAGAAGGCGAAGCCTTTCTTTTTGGTTGTACTATCGCGCCACTCAACACCGCCTCGACTCATGTCGTGTGCGATCCATTGCGCTCACGTAAATTACTGCTCAAACGTAAAGAGTTAGATAAATTAAAAGGCTTAGTCGATCGTAAAGGTTACTCAATCGTACCTATCTCTATGTACTGGCAGAAAGGCGCATGGGTAAAGATCGAAATAGGTCTAGGTAAAGGTAAGAAAGAACACGACAAGCGTGACGATACTAAAGATCGCGAATGGCAGATAGAAAAAGCGCGTACCATTAAAAAAGCGGTACAACAGTAACTTAAGCGCCATTGATTTTTTATTAACGTACGCAAAACGAACAAACGATTGCAAATGCGATTTTTATGCTTGGTAAAACAAGATGTGTCGCGTTACAATCAATCTGTACTTGGGGGCGATTCTGGATTCGACAAGATTCTCGAAACCCTGGGAGCATGCCGAGGGGCGGTTGGCCTCGTAAAAAGCCGCACCGTTATAGTTGCAAACGACTCTAACTACTCTCTAGCAGCTTAGGCTAGCTAGCCATCTTGCCGAAACTTATCAAATGGGTTTGGTTCTTAGATGGTCATCTTACATTTGATAGCGAGGGAACCACGTTCAGGGGTGAACCGCGAAATAGTACTGAACTCGCCAATTACAATCCTGTCTTTCGGAGTGTACTTGGTTAACCAAAAGAGAGACTAAGCATGTAGTGCCTTGGACGTAGGCTTTTTGGACGCGGGTTCGAGCCCCGCCGCCTCCACCAAATATTAGAAAGCCCCGATACGAAAGTATCGGGGCTTTTTTATTGGTTGGCGGTGTGGGCGAGAAGCCGCGTTAGGGTTCGACAAGTTTGTCGGGAACAAACTTGAACGTCGCTTGCGACGGCCCCGAAGGGGCGAGTGTCAGGATGATACGAGTAAACCCGCCGACTCCACCAAATACTAAAAAGTTCAAATCCCACACCAGCACACCACCATTAGATAATAAACCTTCTCCTTATCTGAGCTTAAATACTCTTTCACGCTAATTATTTTTCACCTATGAATTGCGATAAAATGCCTCAATGGCGACAAAGTGGCGACAGCCAAATATCAGAACTATCGATTACTGGCTAGCTCCTCTTTGCTGTAACACCTTCAAACTTGTCACCGACACCTGGTTCGAAATCAAAACACAGAAAATCACGGCCAAAAATTGTATCGACGCCTTGAGATCTACCTCTTCCCTGCCCTAGGAGAGACACCAATCAGCGCCTTAACAGCCCCACAAGTTATTCAAGTGCTCAAGCCTGCCGAAGCTAAGGGAAATATAGAAACCTGTAAGCGTGTGATCAGCTGGCTAAACGAGGTGATGACCTTTGCAGTCAACACTGGCCTGATACATTCAAACCCACTTATTGGCATAGCGGCTGCTTTTGGTGTCCCAGAGAAGCAACAAATGCCTACCCTCAAACCAGCTGAGCTGCCAGAGTTTATGGAAGCATTAACCTACTCTAGTATCAAGATAACTACTCGCTGTCTAATTGAAATTCAGTTGCACACTATGACCCGCCTAGCAGAAGCAAAATGGACTGAAATTGATTTTGATAAGCAGCTTTGGACGATTCCAGCTGAAAGAATGAAGATGAAGCGTGAACATATCATCCCACTCACACCACTGGTCATATCGCTGTTAAATCGCATGCATAAAATCAGCGGTGACTTGGAATACATCTTCCCTGCAGATAGAAACAACAATAATCACACCAACACCGAAACGGCCAATATGGCTATCAGGCGTATGGGCTACAAAGGTCGTTTAGTCGCTCACGGCCTACGCTCATTGGCTAGTACCACACTAAATGAACAAGGCTTTGATGCTGAGCTTATTGAAGTATCACTCGCTCTGAAGTGGCATAGTTAATTTGGCCATCTAGTTAGAGGTTGATATTATGGCCTCGTTATTATTTAGGTGATCGTATGACTAAACGTATAAAACGTAATTTTACCCCCGAAT
>NZ_JAKIKW010000016.1 GCF_023283945.1 Shewanella gelidimarina
TCTTCGTTATATTAGAAGTAAAACAATATGTCCGGGTCCCCTTCGTCTAGAGGCCTAGGACACCGCCCTTTCACGGCGGTAACAGGGGTTCGAATCCCCTAGGGGATACCAATATTTACGATTTTATACTGTTTGTATGAAATGGGGCCTTAGCTCAGTTGGGAGAGCGCAACACTGGCAGTGTTGAGGTCAGCGGTTCGATCCCGCTAGGCTCCACCATTTCTATCATTAAGTTGATAAATACTAGAAACCACCTAAAGGTGGTTTTTTTGTGCCTATAAATTGAGAATGAACCTGAATGTATGACAACGATAGAAGTCTCTCAATATACTCTTGCGTCACATCACTATCCTTTATTATTCATTTTAAGATCAATGTCTTGTTATCTCAGATATGTTTAGTGCGCATAGAGTGGGTATGTTCTCTTTCAAGAAAAATAAATTAGGCGTGTAACTTCAAATCCTCATGGCTTATTGCTCATAAAGTAAAGCCACCTCAGACGGTGGCTTTACTTATAGGATGTAAATTGCTGACACTATAACTAGAGAGTTGGTTATTTAACCCCTAAGAAACCACCTGTTTGGTGAGCCCATAGCTGGGCGTAGATCCCATCAGAACGAATAAGTTCTTGATGGCTACCTTGTTCAACAATTTTGCCCTTATCAAGCACTATCAATCTATCCATTGCAGCAATAGTCGATAAGCGGTGTGCAATCGCAATCACCGTTTTCCCTTCCATTAACTGGTATAAACTTTCTTGAATTGCAGCTTCTACTTCTGAATCTAACGCTGATGTCGCTTCATCAAGTAATAAAATTGGCGCATTTTTTAGCAGTACGCGTGCAATCGCGACTCGCTGGCGTTGACCGCCCGATAATTTTACGCCGCGTTCACCAACTTGTGCATCAAGCCCTACGTTGCCTTCAGGATCGCTTAGGCCTTGAATGAACTCATAGGCTTGTGAGTTCTTGATTGCACTGGTTAATTCCTCTTCAGACGCATCAGGGTTGCCGTAAAGAATATTATCCCTAATTGAGCGGTGGAGTAGGGAGGTATCCTGGGTAACCATACCAATATGCGCTCGTAGTGAATCTTGAGTGACTTGGGTTATATCTTGTTTATCAATAAGAATCTTTCCTGCCTCAACATCATGAAAGCGCATTAGCAAGTTCACTAACGTTGATTTACCGGCACCAGAGCGGCCAACTAAGCCCACTTTTTCCCCTGCTTTGATATTGAGTTCTAACTTGTCAATAACAGCAGTGCTTTCACCGTAGTGAAAACTTACGTCATTAAAGTCGATGCTGCCTTTATCAACAGTTAGGTCTGGCGCATTATCAATATCGGTTATTTCAGTTGGTTTTGACAACGTATTAATGCCATCTGCAACAGTGCCGATATTTTCAAAGAGAGAGCTTATTTCCCACATTATCCATTGAGACATACCGTTAAGGCGTAAAGACAAGCTTATGGCAACGGCGATAGCCCCAACAGTAATGGCGCTATCACTCCATAGCCAAATAGAGACCGCAGCAATACTAAACGCCAACATGTAGTTAATTATCTGCACGCTAACATTTATCCAAGTCACTAGGCGCATTTGACGATAAACGGCATGCAGGAAGGTTTTCATGCTGCCTTTTGCGTACTCAGCTTCTTGTTGGGTGTGAGAGAATAATTTGACCGTGGCAATGTTGGTATAACTATCGACAATGCGACCAGTCATGGTTGAGCGAGCATCAGCTTGTTCCGTTGATACTTTTTTAAGTTTAGGTAAAAACTTTATTTGTAAAACAATGTAGACCAACAGCCAAACAAGCATTGGCAACATTAATCTCAAGTCGGCTTTTGCCATCATCACGACCATAGAGGTGAAATACACTAAAATATACACCAGCACATCGAGCAACTTAGTGACGGTTTCTCTTACAGCAAGTGAAGTCTGCATAACTTTAGTGGCAATTCGACCGGCAAAGTCATTTTGATAAAAAGACACACTTTGTTTGAGCAAGTAACGGTGAGCCAGCCAGCGAATGGACATGGGGTAATTACCCAGTAGCCCTTGGTAAACAATTAATGCGTGTAATAAGACAAGTGATGGGATAACGACTAATACCAGAATGGTCATGCCGAGTAACTTCATGCCCTCTTTTTCAAACAGTGTTTCAGGATCACTATTGATTAATATGTCGACCAAATCACCCATAAATCCAAATAAAGACACCTCTAATATTGCCAGCAGTGCCGTTAAAATAGACATAATGATTAACGGAACTTCAAACCCCTTGGTGTAATGACGACAAAAGGCGTATATCCCTTTAGGAGGCTGTTCTGGTTCTTCTGGGGGCAGAGCATTGACCCAGGATTCAAATCTCTTAAACATGTAATGTCTCAGTTGTTATTGATGGTTTGTAAAAATGTTGCTTAGTCGGGTTAGCATACTCGGAATTGAAGATGTAAGGGCAAGAAAACAGAATTTATATTCAGTTCCGTTTTCCGCTAGTGGTAAAGGCTTTGTTTGGGTAATATTCATTTATCGCTAAGACAAATACGGAAGAACAATGGTCAATCACGATTGTACTATCGCCAGTGATGTTTGCCGAAAAGCGAGGCTTGCACGAGATGCTCGATTTGATGGTCAGTTTTTTACTGGTGTGCTGACCACCGGCATATACTGCCGTAGTATTTGCCCCGCAGTGAGTCCAAAAGAGGAGAATGTGCGTTATTTTGATTCTCCATTAAAAGCGGCAAATGCAGGTCTCAGGCCTTGTTTACGCTGCCGTCCCGACAGTGCACCGGGCTCATTTGCGTGGAAAGGTGTCGCGACAACATTAGAAAGAGCAGTTTCTTTGATTAATATGGGAGCGCTTACCGGAGCGGATGCAATAAGTATTGAGCAGCTGTCAGAACGTTTGGGGGTAAGTAGTCGCTATTTACGCAAGCTTTTTACCGAAGGGGTCGGCACTTCCGTTAAACAATATGCGCAGTACAGACAGCTGATGTTTGCTAAACAGTTATTGCATCAAACAGAGCTAAGTATCACTCAAGTGGGGCTTGCCGCTGGTTTTAATAGTATTCGTCGCTTTAACGAGGTTTTTAAACAAACATTGAAATTAACGCCATCCACATTTAGAAAGCAGGTTATATCTGCAGATGCGAATTCGTCTACAGCAAATAGTCATTTGGCGGTTCCCCGTTCTATAGAGCCGATAAAACTGAGCGTCGAGTTGTATTATCGTCCGCCATTTGCATGGCAACAACAGCATGATTTTTATCAAGTTAGGGCTGTCTGTAAAATGGAGTGGCTGGAGGGCAATCATCATTACGGCCGCAGCTTTACCACTAATGGGGTGAGTGGTTACTTCGATGCCGAGCATAATAAAGCGCGTAATAGTTTTAACGTTGATATTGTACTTGAAAATGAACAAGGCCTTGTAGAACTTAACGCTATCATCGCTAATATTAAAAGGGTTTTAGATCTTGATGCCAATATGCAGGCGATAGAGCAAGTACTGTATTTGTTAGCGCCATTGCAACAAAAAATGATCCCTGGATTGCGATTACCGAGTACTTGGTCAACCTTCGAAGCCGGATGTCGGGCAGTTCTTGGACAGCAGGTTAGCATTATTCAAGCCTCAAAGTTGTTGAATCAGTTAGTACTTGCCTACGGTGAAAAGCGCATGATTAGTGATAAAGAGGTTATTTTATTTCCCACCGCGGAGGTGATAGCTAACGCGAGTTTGGATGAGTTAAAGATGCCTGGTGCAAGGAAATTAGCACTTAATGCATTAGGCGGGTTTGTAAATCAAAACCCCAATGCTGATATTAACGATTGGATATCTATTAAAGGAATTGGTCCTTGGACCGTTGCTTATGCACAAATGCGCGGAGCGAGTAACCCAGACGTCTTATTGTGTGGTGACTTGGTTGTTAAGAAACGAGTGTTAACTCTGTATCAACAGCATAGCGAAACATCTGTACCGACTGCAATCGATTACGGCGTACTGACAAAAGATATCGCCAATACCGTAAGCCCGTGGGGTAGTTATTTAACCTTTCAATTGTGGAATTTATCATGAAAAATGTTGCACCATTAGCAAAACTCAATTTTGATACTCGCGTGGGTGTTATCTCGCTCTGTGCCAATGCATCAGGCATTTCTCATCTAAATTTTATTCCGCAAGCAGCTGATGATTGGAAGACAAGAGAGTTGACGTTTGACGCCACAACAGAGCTCCAATCATTAACGACTGCAAAGTCACACCTAAACCAAGCAAAGCGTGAACTGCTTGAATATTTAGCAGGGGAACGGCAGCAATTTAGTGTGGCTCTGGCACCACAAGGGACTGACTTTCAAAAGCAAGTTTGGCAAGCTTTAAGTCAACTTCGCTATGGTGAAACATGCAGTTACGCGGATATAGCAACCCAAATAGCTCGACCTAAAGCGGTGAGAGCGGTCGGCACCGCTAATGGCGCTAATCCCATCGCCATTATAGTGCCTTGCCATCGGGTGATAGGCAAAAATGGTAAATTAACGGGCTATGCCTATGGTATTGCACTTAAGCAAAAGTTGTTACAAATGGAAGGGATCAGTCTATTTAAATAATGTTTAAGACCCATATTGACCAAAAGTCAGTGCTCGTTAACGGTATTTACCATCAAATAAAAGCTTTTGAAGCGATATTAGCGTAGAATAACGCCCTTATTTTTGATTAGGCAACGCCCGTAAATATGACTCAGCCAGATCCAGTAACGACAGCCGCTTCAACCTCAGTGGATACTACAGCGAATCACCGTTCTTTTACGGAGTTAGGGTTGATCCCCGAGCTATTAGAAACGCTTAAAGCATTGGATTATCAGTCTCCAACGGCTATTCAGCAAAGCACTATTCCAGCCGTTATCGCGGGTCGAGATGTGTTAGGTGGCGCGATCACAGGTTCTGGAAAAACGGCCGCGTTTGCATTGCCGATTATTCAACTGCTCGCTAAGTCATCAAAGCAAAGTAAGCAAGGCAATGTTGTTTCTAGTTTGGTGTTGGTTCCGACTCGAGAATTGGCGCAGCAAGTCGCTGACAGTTTTATGCGATATGCCCAAAATATTAAGCCTAATCTAAAAGTACTTGCGGTTTTCGGTGGTGTTTCAACTAATACCCAAATGCTGAGTTTACGCGGCGGTGCAGACATTCTTGTAGCGACGCCTGGGCGCCTACTCGACTTGATCTCAAGCAATGCGGTTAAGCTCGATAAAGTGAGCACGCTTGTCCTCGATGAAGCTGATCGAATGCTGAGCCTAGGCTTTACTGAAGAGTTAACGGCGTTACTTGAAAAACTGCCAGCTAAAAAGCAAACGTTACTGTTTTCAGCGACCTTTCCTGAAGAAGTGACGTCACTGACCCAATCATTACTTAATAACCCTGTAGATGTTCAACTGCAAAGCCAAGAAGAAAACACCTTGGTTCAGCGTGTTATCACGGTTAATCGTAACCGTAAAACGCCTTTGTTAGTTCAACTGATTAAAGAGAATGATTGGCAACAAATCTTAATCTTTGCCAGTGCAAAGTATACCTGCGATCGTTTAGCACATAAGCTCGATAATGCAGGGATCAAGGCCGAAATCTTCCACAGTGATAAAGCCCAAGGCACAAGAACTCGAGTACTCGATGGTTTTAAACGAGGTGAGATCCGGGTGCTTATTGCGACAGACATTGCAGCGCGCGGTATTGATATTGAAAAACTGCCTATTGTGATTAACTATGAGCTCCCACGTAGCCCTGCCGATTACATGCACCGTATTGGTCGAAGTGGCCGTGCTGGCGAAGCGGGTATAGCACTATCATTGATTTCTCACGATGAATACCAGCATTTCGCAGTGATTGAGAAAAAGAACAAGTTAAGGCTTGAACGTGAACAACATCTCGGTTTTGAAGCCGATGAAGAGGCTCCTGAAGATTGTCCATCACGTGTAGAGAAACCGATGGCAAAACCAGCGGGTAGCGGTAAGAAACATCGCAATAAAATGCCTCAGGCAAACACAGAACTTTGGTCAAAAAAGTAAGTCGCCATTGTAAATTTCACTTCGTTTAACACTAATAATGTATTTAGGAAAAAGTATGCAGCACCTATTTTGGTTAGTAGAAGGACAAATTGCAGGACGCAGCGGTCCCAATAAAGACGCTTGGGACTTATCTGAATTGAAAGAAGAGGGCATCGATGCCATTCTTTCAGTTAATAATGGCGAGTCATGTGAAGATACTGATTTTGCTTCGATTAACATCGAATACCAGTGCATTCCCTTTTCGCGTAATGCGCCGCCAGAAGCTGGGGATCTTGAGTTCTGTGTCGAACAAGTGCCAAAAGCACTGGCTTACATCAGAGAATGCGAAGCACAAAATAAAACAGTTCTTATCCATTGCCGCTCAGGTAAAGATAGAACAGGCCTGATTATGGCCTATTACTTAATGGACAACGGCGCAGCACCATTGCACGCCGTGAGCCAGATAAGAGCCATACGTGATATTGCATTTAGTGCCGATGGTTGGGATCAATTTGCATTTGATGTGCTTTATGCGTTACAAGAATAGATACTAGTTAACGACTGAAGTTATTTAATGAAAGCAATCGGATTGCTTAAAAGCTTATCAATCAAATCAATGTTTATCTGGACAGCCATCATGCTATTGGCTGCCAGACATCCCCTCTATACCCTGATAAAACATCTACATTTAAGCTTTCTAAACAAACTCAATCAGTACTTTCCCAATATGTGGCAGCCGATCTTCAAGCTAATCCTAATTTGACGGGCGTGGTGCCATTGAGTGATGGTGTAGATGCTTTAATCGCAAGGTTAGTATTGGTTAATGCTGCAACGACGAGTATCGATCTGCAATACTATATTTACCGTGCTGATGAGTCAGGGAGGTTGTTGTTGTGGCATCTAATGGATGCAGCTGAACGCGGTGTCAGAGTGAGAATACTGCTCGATGATATGGCGACTAAGGATGCAGATAACACGCTACTGTTATTGGCAATGCACAACAATATTGATGTTCGGTTATACAATCCCTCATTTGAACGATATTTTAGAAATCTCGCATTTATCGGCAGTTTTTCTCGTTTAAATCATCGTATGCATAATAAGTCCCTAACCGTTGATAATACAATTACCGTAGTGGGTGGCCGCAATATTGGCAATGAGTATTTTTCTAACCATAGCGATGTCGATTTTGGTGATTTTGACTTGATGACCATTGGCGAAGCCGTTGATGAAGTATCGGACCAATTTGATTTGTATTGGAATGCGCCTTTAACGGTTGAAATCAATGCGCTTGCTGAGCGTAAAGTGACTGAGCAGGAGTTAGCGCAGGCAATGACGGTGGTTGATAATGCTAAAGCCGAGTATCAAGATAATCCGTACGTAAAACGTTTGTTAAGCAGCCAGTTATTACAGAAGATGGAAAACCACTCATTACCTTGGTATTGGGGGCAGGCAACACTAATTTATGATCAACCGGATAAACAAAACCATCAATTAGACTCTGATAATATTTTGGCCGATTTAGGGGCGTTTCTATCACAAGCGAGTCAAGAGGTCCTTATTGTATCACCGTATTTCGTGCCCACTCGAGCAGGCGCTAATAACTTAATTGCAGCGGTCGAAAAGGGCATTAAGGTTACCATACTAACCAATAGCCTTGCGGCAACGGATGTGTTGGCAGTACACGCTGGGTATCGGACTTACCGGCAGCGGTTATTAGAATCTGGGGTGAGAATATTTGAAGTTAAGGCCAACCTAGAGCTGAAACGAAGCAGTAGTTGGACGGGAAGCTCAAAGAGTAGTCTGCATGCCAAAACGTTTATTATCGATAGAGACTCTCTATTTGTTGGCTCTTTTAATTTTGACCCTCGCTCTGCATGGCTGAATACTGAAATGGGCCTCATTATTCGCAATCGTGAGCTTGCAAGTGAGGTGGTTAATGGCATAGAGGAAAGCTTAGCTGCAAATACTTATCGACTGTCAATTAGAGATGAAGAAATCGTCTGGCATGATGATTCGAAACAGCGAGAAATATATACCGAACCCGATGCTGGCCTTTGGCGTAAGTTTTTAGTCGATTGCATCGCATTGCTACCCATTGAGTCACAGCTTTAATTGAGAGTTTAATATGATTGGGGTAAAGTTTACCCGGGGTAATCTGGGATCCGCCAGCAAGATGGATTTATTAAAAGAGACGGCAGTATAATGAAAAGTAAGGCAAAGCAAGCTCAAGGGTTATTATTGTTTCAGCTGTCATATACTCAGTTGTTTGCGCTGGGAACATTAAAGGTGCGTGAGTTGGTGCCTTACAGTCCATTGAGTGTCATACCTCACTCTCATCCCACTATTTTAGGTGCCGCAACAATACGTGGCACCACTATTCCTGTTGTTGATATGGCTGCTGCAGTGGGTTATCGGCCTATATCGGAACAGGAGCGTAAAGATTGCTACATTATCATTACGGACTGCCAACGTATGGTGATCGGTTTCCTGGTTCGAGCTATCGATAAAATCATCGAATGTAACTGGCGAGATATAGAAGCGCCTCCGAATAATTTAGGCAAAAATGCCTTTTTGACGGGTGTGACACGTATTGACGATAAGTTAGTGCAATTACTAGACGTAGAGCTATTACTGTCAAAAGTCTTTCCAGCAAGTCCAGAAACCACAAGAGCGATATTGACGGATGTACAGCGAGAGCGTCTCAAGCCTTTACACATTTTGCTTGTTGATGACTCGATGGTGGCACGTAAACAGTTGTCTGACGCACTTGATAGCATCAATATCCCTTATCAGGTTACCGCCGATGGTCAACATGCTCTCTCGATTATGCAGCAAGCTGAAAAAAGTGGTCAGGCGATTGATATTCTGGTTAGCGATATTGAAATGCCTGGCCTAGATGGTTATGAATTGGCATTTGAGGTTAAGAATAATCCGGCGATTGCCGATGCTTATATTATCTTACATACGTCGTTATCGAGTGAGATCAGTGTGAGTCAGGCTCATCAAGTGGGTGCTGATGAAGCGCTCACGAAATTCGATGCCCATGAGCTTATTGACGCGATGTTACGCGGCGCCAATAAAGTACAAGTCATCGCTAATGTTTAGTAGCTTGTTAGTAAGATGCTATCTCTGAGTAATATCCAAGGCTAAATGTCTACCAAAGGTAGACAACTATGGTCACATCCGATACAAACAGTGTGGAAGGAAGATTAATTTTATTTAAGGCTTACCATTTTGCTGAGAACCCTTAAATCAAATTGATACATACTAAAAATTATAATGATAGGTTAAGTAATGAATCAAAAAACATCACTGTTTGGCAAGTTGGCAAACAGCAATCTCGTGCTACAAATTCTAGCCGGTATTATTGCCGGTGTCGTGCTCGCGACAGTATCAAAAAGTGGCGCAGAAAGTGTCGCTTTTCTTGGTGAACTTTTCGTTGGAGCGCTAAAGGCAATCGCGCCTATCCTAGTGTTCATTCTCGTTGCAGCTTCTATCGCGAATCAAAAAAAGAACGCCAAAACAAATATGCGTCCTATTGTGGTGCTTTATCTGTTTGGTACCTTTTGTGCGGCGTTAACAGCGGTACTGATGAGCTTTGCATTCCCTACCACATTGGTATTAGTTACCGGTGCTGAAGGTGCGACTCCACCTGAAGGGATCGGTGAAGTGATCAATACTTTGCTCTTTAAATTGGTCGATAACCCAGTTAACGCGCTAATGACCGGTAACTATATTGGTATTCTTGCTTGGGGCGTCGGACTCGGTTTAGCCTTGCATCACGCGAGTGATTCAACCAAACAGGTCTTTGCCGATGTAAGCCATGGCGTTTCACAAATGGTACGCTTCATTATCCGCTTAGCCCCTATTGGTATATTCGGTTTGGTGTCAGCAACATTTGCAGCAACGGGCTTTGAAGCGATCGCAGGTTATGCACAACTACTTGCAGTATTACTCGGTGCGATGGCAATCATGGCGTTAGTGGTTAACCCTGCGATTGTTTACTACAAGATCCGCCGTAATCCATATCCGTTGGTATTCACTTGCTTGCGTGAAAGTGGCGTGACAGCGTTCTTTACTCGCTCAAGTGCTGCGAATATTCCAGTTAATATGGCGTTGTGTGACAAGCTTAAGCTACATGAGGATACCTATTCAGTATCGATTCCTTTAGGTGCGACGATTAACATGGGCGGTGCGGCGATAACGATTACCATCTTAACGCTTGCCGCTGTGCATACCATGGGTGTTCAAGTTGATATCTTAACCGCCATATTACTCAGCGTTGTTGCCGCGGTCTCTGCTTGTGGGGCATCTGGAGTTGCGGGTGGTTCATTGCTACTTATTCCACTGGCATGCAGCTTATTTGGGATCTCCAATGACGTTGCGATGCAGGTTGTAGCAGTCGGCTTTATCATTGGTGTGATTCAAGATTCTGCTGAAACTGGTTTGAACAGTTCTACTGACGTTCTATTTACTGCCGCCGCATGTGAAGCCGCGGAAAGAAAATAGGGCTAATACGGTGAGTATTATACCGCTGGGTTAAATCACAGTGTAAAAAAAGCCCCGTGACTTAGTTACGGGGCTTTTTTATGTATTGCATTTATTATTCTATAAGTGAATAAGTTGATGGTATAGCTTTATGCGCCAATGATCCCCAATGGCTTACCCGTTTTCCAGCCACCACGAGTGAAATCTGGGAAGTTAACCGAGTTACTGCGGTTGTTGACTGATGCTTCACTGAGAACATTGACCATAGACCATGCTGCACCATCGTATACATCCTGATCGAGTGCTTCTCCGTTTCTGAGGCAATAAACCATTCTCCAAAGCATTAAAAAGTCCATACCACCATGGCCGCCATTTTTTTCAGCCTCTTGGCCCATTCGCTGCCAAAGGGGGTGGTCGTATTTGTCATACCACGGAGCCATGTCCCTATCCCATTGATGGAAGTTACCATTGCCATTTTTTTCAATCGCAATACGATTTGGGAATCCAGCGAACACACCGTTAGTGCCTTGAATTAAATTATGACGACTGTAAGGCCTCGGGGTTGTCGTATCATGCTGTACCATAATGGTACGGCCTTTGGCAGTTTTAATAAGACTGGTGTTAATGTCGCCGTTGATATAATTAAGCTGATTGCGTTCATGATCTTCAGGAAACTCTCGTTGAGCGTACAATGCTCGGCCTAACGCTGGAGAACTCATTGAGGTCAAGTAGTCGAAACGGTCACCGCGGTTAATGTTCATATACTGCGATACCGGGCCTAAGCCGTGGGTCGGATATAGATTGCCATTTCTTTTAGTATGCCAGTAGGTACGCCATGAGCCTGTTTTTTGGTTTATCTCTTTCATTTGCCAGCGCAGTTCATGGATATAAGCTGCCTCACCATGCAGGAGCTCGCCAAATACTCCCTGACGAACCATATTGAGCACCATTAACTCATCACGGCCGTAGTTTACATTTTCCATCATCATGCAGTTCTTCTGGGTCTTTTCCGCGGTGTTGACGATTTGCCAGCACTCTTCGACGGTAAGAGCGAGTGGTACTTCTACAAAGGCATGTTTCCCGCTTTCCATAGTATCGATGGCCATAGGGGCATGCCATTCCCATGGCGTAGAAATGATCACCATGTCGATATCTTTGCGGCTTAGTAGTTCTAGGTAAGCTCGTTCACTGCCAGTGTGGCGCGCTGGTGCCTTGAAGCCTTGCTGCTTTACAAACTCGATGGACTTGTCTAACACCAAAGGATTGGTATCGCATATTGCTACTATTTCAACGCCTTCTAAGCGGCAAAAGTGTTGTACATGTCCTGAACCGCGCTGCCCAACACCAATAAAACCGACTCTTACCGTTTCCATTTTTGGAACAACTAACCCCATAACACTGCTCCCTAGCGAGGGAGGGCGAGGAACTGAATTCTCTGTTGCTGAAAAAGATGATGTCGCAAAGCTTGCTGCAGCAAGACTCGCTGTTTTTAAAAAGTGTCTGCGATTAAGTTTCATTATCGGTCCTATAAATGGAGCGTAATAGCGTTAGCTGACTCGAAACCCTATTTTAGCTTTTGTATTCAAACAAAGTTATATCAACTTATTGCGTTGATGGCTAAAAAAAGTGGTTACGGTTTGTTGTACTTGCCTTTTTATTCAGGTTTACTAAAGTTATGCATATAAAGTGACTTATATCGCGTTTTTATTTTTAATGTGCGATACAATTTGATTGTAGAGATAATGGGTATTTTTGTTGAAAACATTGTTTCAACGATTGATTTTAATAACAATTATTTTACAAGTTAACCGTTTGGGGTAGTGAAGTCGATGGCTGTTGTGAGTAATGGAACAAAAAAAGTTATTCAAATTGAGAATAGAGCAAAACTCAAGGAGATAGAAATGTCGGTAGTCGAAAAGCGTAGGCGTTTATTTTGGCAAGATACGGATCTTGAGACCAGAGAGGTGATTGGACGTTGGGTTGATGAGAGACCACTGCTAGGTGATAACATCACTGTTTATAAGCTAGCGGATACTTATTATCTAGAGACTTGGTACAACGATGGTTGCCACAGCTTAGATGAGATGATCTCAAAAGAGTCGGCTGATGGTGTGAAGCTAGAGGATAAGGGCGGTAACATTTTCGGTGAGTATTTTATGCTCACGGCAAGTAATGAGCTAATGTTCTGTAATTCCAGCTTGTGTTATTACACGGCGACTAAGGCTGAAGCAGCATAAGCACTGACTATAAATACTTTATTTAAGAGTGTTGTATAAGTGCCAGTGAATTGATTGTTGGATAAAATAGGGGGGCAAGTGCCCCTTAATTATTGGATAGCATTTGAAGCTTAAAAAGAACAATAACTGCGAAATAAAGTCTTTTTACCTGTGTAGGGGTGGGTAAAACTGAGCTCTTGAGCATGCAATTTTAATCTGGGTGCGGCCTCAATTACCTGCTTATTTCCATAAAAATCATCACCTAAAATGGTGTTACCCATCGCAAGCATATGAACGCGAAGTTGATGTGTGCGGCCTGTCACGGGTTTTAGCATTAACAAAGTACTATTGGCTCTCACTTCAAGAGTTTGATAATGGGTGATTGCGACCTTGCCATTTTCACTCACTTGCTGCTTGGGTGGATTGGTTTTATCAGCCGCTAACGACAGTTCTATCACTCCTTCAGCATCGTTGAGATGTCCGCTTACTTCGGCAATATAGGTTTTCTTGGTCTTCCGGTCTTGAAACTGGGTTTTTAGGTTTGATTCTGCCTTTTTATTTCGAGCAAACACCATGATGCCAGACGTTGCACAATCTAAACGGTGCACCAATATTGCATCGTTGAATCGTTGTTGAATTCGAGTAAGAGCACAGTCATAGGTATTCTTTGCTATCCCAGGATTAGAAAGTAATCCTGACGGTTTATTAATGATAATGATGTCTCGATCGACATAACGGATATCTAACCAAGGGATATTAGGTGGCTGATAGGTAAATATTTGCATGAATTCTCCTGTTGCGAGGCAATTCTAGCAAAATAATGCTCTGCGACAAGTGACAATTGTCTTCTAGGCCTTTTCTAAGCGGGATAATATCAATAATCGGGGATTGGGTTATTGTGTTTGAACGAAAAGTAGACAGTTATGGCGCTGGAATCCACAGCATTAATAATTTTCTATTATTAACGCTAAAAGCTCACCACCTCTTATGTCATGTAAATCTTGTATGGGGCTGATCTATCCAGTGACTCAATGGGTTCCCTAATTTGGCTAAGCCAGATCCCCAAAGGAGGAAGCGTTGGAGTCATACAATAAGTATTCAAATGAGAAAGTATTCTAGGCGTAGAAAATGATGATGTTCAGTCACTCATCATATTCACTGGCGTTTCTGCTTATAGATATTCGGGTGGGGTATTACGAGTCCAAAGACGGCTGTATGCCATGAGCTGAGGATAAAACGTACGAAATGCGATCTCTATTTCTATATCGAACTTCTCAGCCCAATCTTGAGCGCCTTTAAATATTTCAGGTTTTGAAACGCGTTGTGCAACCGATGCGAGGGTTTGGTTAAGCCCTTTTCGGCTTTGATAACCGACCAACCAATTTTCTTGGCGCATTTTTGGAGCCATACTTTGCAACTGTTCAGGTAATTGCTCACAAGCATCAATTTGATTGTACGCATGAGTTGAAAACTCACTCAAACTTAGGTGGTGGTATTCTTCCCAATACTTTGCCAGCATGTGGTCAAAGCAAATATCAACGATAATGGGGGCCGCGCGAGTCAATGATTTTGGAAATTTTCCGTGCAGCTCTTTGGTGAGTTCGTGGGTATCTGTCAGTTTATCTATTTGTCGGTGTAGCCAAATACCCTGTTGTAGATGTTTCGGAAAACGTTCGATATTGCCTTTAGCAAAATCACCAGCAAGATTCGCTGCTAAAGAGGTTTGGCTAACATCCGCCAGGTGCAAGTGTGCAAGAAAGTTCATATTTTATACTTGGTGATATGAGTACTTTCACGGTAACATGCAGCGCGATGCGAAGGAAATTCTTTATTACAATTATTGTAGTGAAGCGTTAGCTTCATGGATGTGCATCGTTTTGAAGCAATTTTCCCATATATTAACGGTTTGAGGATCAAGGATGATGTGGAACTGGTTATCAAAAAAGCTTGCTGGTACAGAGAAGCCCCTTCGCAGAAAAGTAGAAGTCGATATTCCCTACGAGCAACATCGATATCGTATTGAAGATCTCGCTATTGAAACGCAAGAGTCTCCGGAAGACAGCGATCACAGTAAAATGTGACATAAACTAACGCCAACCGCTCTAGAGTGGCTTTTACTGGTTGTTTAAATCAATAGTGGGACTTTATTGTGCCATTATTGTTGATCTTATTTTGCTCTAGTCATAGACTAGCGGCCGATTTAAAGACAGTAGAGACTTTCCATGCGCGTTGCAGACTTTTCTTTTGAACTTCCTGATGAGCTTATAGCTCGTTATCCCACTCCTGAGCGCACAGCTTCTAGATTATTATCGTTAGACGGTAATAGTGGTGCATTAGCGGATCTGCAATTTACTGCGATTCTTGAACAAGTTCAGCCGGGTGATTTGATGGTATTTAATAATACCCGCGTGATACCTGCGCGCTTATTTGGTAAAAAACAGTCCGGTGGTAAGTTAGAGATCTTAGTCGAGCGCATGCTTGATGATAAGCGAATTCTAGCGCATGTTCGTAGCTCTAAGTCCCCTAAGGTAGATGCTATTATCTGCTTAGATGGCGGTTATGAAATGAAAATGTGTGCTCGTCATGACACGCTATTTGAATTAGAACTGCAGTCTGATAAAACGATACTTGAGGTGTTAGAAGAGGTCGGCCATATGCCATTGCCACCTTATATCGACAGACCGGACGAAGATGCCGATAAAGAACGTTATCAAACCGTTTATAACCAAACTCCAGGCGCCGTCGCTGCGCCAACCGCTGGACTGCATTTTGATGATGCAATGCTGGCAGCACTAAAAGAGAAAGGCGTTAACACCGCTTTTGTTACCTTGCACGTGGGCGCAGGCACATTCCAGCCGGTACGCGTTGACGAGATCCTTGACCATAAAATGCATTCAGAGTGGGCCGAAGTATCTCAAGAGGTGGTTGATCTCATTGCAACCACTAAAGCAAATGGCTGCCGAGTGATTGCCGTGGGTACCACATCAGTACGCTCTTTAGAAAGTGCAGCTAAAGCTTCTTTAGCAGAGCTTGAACCATTTAAGGGTGACACCGATATCTTTATTTACCCTGGATATCAGTTCCAAATAGTCGATGCGATGCTGACTAATTTTCATCTACCCGAATCGACATTGATTATGTTACTGAGTGCTTTCGCTGGCTTTGATGAAGTAAAAAACGCCTATCAGCACGCGATTGCTCAAAAATACCGCTTCTTTAGCTATGGTGACGCCATGTTTGTGACTAAAAAAGCGAACTAATACTAAAATATGCTTTAAAATACCCACCCATACAAATGAGGTGGGTATTTTTTTGTCCTCATTTTGGTGCTTATTTTGAGGGTAAGGGTTGATACTGATTTGTTTGCCCTTATCTCTAGTCTTAATCTACAACTCGATAGTCGAGTTAACTCAGGTCAGACTGTTTATCTGGCGAGGTGAATAATGAAATTTGAATTAGATACAACCCAAGGTCGCGCACGTCGCGGTCGTTTAGTGTTTGAACGCGGTACCGTTGAAACACCGGCGTTTATGCCAGTCGGCACCTACGGCACAGTAAAAGGGATGACGCCTGAAGAAGTGCGTGAAACTGGCGCTGATATTCTGCTAGGTAATACTTTTCACTTATGGCTTCGCCCAGGTGAAGAGATCATGCGTAAGCATGGTGACCTGCATGACTTTATGAACTGGCAGCGTCCAATTTTGACTGACTCAGGTGGATTCCAAGTATTTAGCCTGGGCGACATCCGTAAGATCACCGAGGCGGGTGTACATTTCCGTTCACCTATTAATGGTGAAAAGATTTTCTTAGATCCAGAAAAATCAATGCAGATCCAAGATTCGTTAGGCAGCGATGTCGTGATGATTTTTGATGAGTGCACGCCATACCCAGCAACAGAAGACGAAGCACGTAAATCGATGCAGATGTCTCTACGTTGGGCTCAGCGTTCACGTGATGAATTCGACAAACTTGAAAACCCGAACTCTTTGTTCGGCATTATTCAAGGTGGTGTTTATGAAGACCTGCGCGATGAAAGCCTAAATGGCCTAGTCGACATTGGTTTTGATGGATACGCGGTCGGTGGTTTAGCAGTTGGCGAACCTAAGGAAGACATGCACCGCATTCTTGAGCATGTTTGTCCAAAGATACCAGCTGATAAACCACGCTACTTGATGGGGGTCGGTAAACCAGAGGATTTAGTTGAAGGCGTACGTCGTGGCGTAGATATGTTTGATTGTGTTATGCCTACACGAAATGCTCGAAACGGTCATTTGTTTACCAGTGAAGGTGTTATCAAGATCCGTAATGCACGTCATCGTGATGACACTGCACCACTCGATGATAAGTGTGATTGTTATACCTGTAAGAACTATTCACGGGCATACCTTTACCACTTAGATCGTTGTAATGAGATTCTAGGTGCTCGATTAAACACCATGCATAACCTTCGTTATTATCAAAGATTGATGGAAGGTTTGCGTGGTGCGATTGAGACAGGTACATTAGACGACTTTGTTACAGAGTTCTATACCAGCCTAGGCCGGGAAGTACCTGAAGTTCCTGAATTAACCGATTAATTTTTACTCAGACAATAAGAAGAGACAACTATGTTTATTTCAAATGCGTATGCAGCAGATTCACCTATAGGCGGCGCTGGCGGCACTATGGAACTTATTTTCATGTTGGTCATTTTTGGCCTGATTTTCTACTTTATGATTTTCCGTCCACAGTCTAAGCGCGTAAAAGAGCACAAGAACCTAATGGGCTCTTTGAGCAAAGGCGATGAAGTGCTGACTAGCGGTGGCATTTTGGGCAAGATAGCCAAAATCAGTGATGAGAATGACTACGTATTGTTGGCTATCAACGAGACTAGCGAAATCACTATTAAAAAGGATTACATTGCGGCTGTATTGCCAAAAGGCTCTATTAAGTCACTTTAAGCCAAGAGGGCTATGGCGTGTTAAATAAATACCCAATGTGGAAAAACCTAATGGTGATGATTATCATCGCCGTAGGTGCATTCTATGCGATACCAAACCTTTTCGGTGAGGACCATGCTGTACAGGTGGTTGCAACCCGAGGGGCTGAGGTGACAGCGTCGACTCAGTCGGCAGTAAATGATGTATTAGTAAGTAAAGGCATCGCTGTTAAGCGTTCTGAGCTTGAAAACGGTCAATTATTGGTTCGTGTTAATAATGGTGAAGATCAATTATTAGCGAAAGAGGCGATTTCTGATGCACTTGGCGACAAGTTCACTGTAGCGCTTAACTTAGCGGCAGCAACACCAGAATGGTTAGAGTCTATGGGCGGTTCGCCTATGAAACTGGGTCTCGATCTACGTGGTGGTGTTCACTTCTTAATGGAAGTTGACATGGGTGAAGCCGTTCGCAAGATGACTGAAGCCAAAGTTGCTGACTACAGAACTGATTTACGAGCTGAGAAAATTCGCTATGCGGGTATTCGTAATGGCGCCAAAGGTATCGAGATTAAGTTTCGTGATGCTGAGACCCTAGCGAATGCAGAAAGCTTCCTTAAGTCTCGCAGTAACGACATGGTCTTTACTGACCGCTCTACAGGAGATAACTATTTCCTTATTGCTAATCCAAGTGACGTTTATTTAAAACAGATCAAGGAAGATGCGTTACAACAAAACATTACAACCTTACGTAATCGTGTCAACGAGCTTGGTGTGGCTGAGCCTGTTGTACAGCGCCAAGGTGCTGAACGTATTATTGTTGAACTGCCTGGTGTTCAAGACACGGCTCGCGCAAAAGAGATTTTGAGTGCGACTGCGTCAATTGAATTTCACATGGTTGATCAGAGTGCAGACGCTCAAGCGGTAGCGAGTGGTCGTGTACCTGCGGGTTCTGAAGTTTATCAGCGCCGTCAAGGTGGTCCTGTTGTACTTAAAAAAGCGGTTATGCTAACGGGTGATCATATCCAAGGTGCACAACCAAGCTACGATGAGTACAGCCGCCCGCAAGTGTCTATTAACCTAGATTCTAAAGGTGGTTCTATATTCTCAAATGTGACTAAAGACAACATAGGTAAGCCTATGGCAACTTTATTCATTGAGTATAAAGATACTGGTGATAAGAACGCTGACGGCAGCGTGAAAATGAAGAAGATTGAAGAAGTTATTTCAGTCGCCACGATTCAAGCTCGTCTTGGTCGTAACTTTGTCATCACCGGCCTTGAACATGCTGAATCACAAAACTTAGCGCTGTTACTTCGTGCAGGTGCGTTGATTGCGCCGGTTTATATCGTTGAAGAACGTACCATTGGCCCAAGCTTAGGTGCTGAAAATATCCAAAACGGTATTCAAGCAATGATCTGGGGTATGGCGGTTGTTCTTGTCTTCATGATGGTTTATTACCGTGGCTTTGGTCTCATCGCAAACCTTGCGTTAACAGCTAACCTAGTGATGGTTGTTGGTGTGATGTCGATGATCCCCGGCGCTGTATTAACGCTTCCTGGTATTGCCGGTATGGTATTAACAGTGGGTATGGCGGTTGACGGTAACGTACTTATTTACGAGCGTATTCGTGAAGAACTGCGTAACGGTCGAAGCGTTCAGCAAGCGATTCATGAAGGTTATGGCAATGCATTTTCAACAATTGCCGATGCTAACATTACTACCTTTATGACGGCACTTATCTTATTTGCTGTCGGCACGGGTGCTGTAAAAGGCTTCGCGGTTACCTTAATGATTGGTATCGCTACTTCTATGTTTACCGCTATTGTCGGAACTCGTTCAATTGTGAACGCGATCTGGGGTGGTAAGCGCGTGAAGAAACTGTCTATCTAAGAGGAAGTTGAAATGTTTCAGATTTTAAATATCAAAGGCTCTGTCAACTTTCTGCGTCATGCTATACCTATTAGTATCCTTTCAGTGATATTAGTGCTGGGCTCGTTAGGGTCTTTAGCGACAAAGGGTATTAATTGGGGCTTAGATTTTACGGGTGGTACCGTTGTTGAACTCGAATTTTCGAATTCAGCAAATTTGACAGTGATTCGTAATGGACTCACAACAGATGAAACCGATGGTGCAGTAGTACAAAACTTTGGTTCGAGCCGCGACATTCTTATTCGTCTTCCAGTTAAAGAAGGCATAAAGAGTGATGTGCAGGTTGCTCAGGTCATGGACGCTGTTACTCTGCTTGACCCTGCTGTAATCCAAAAACGAGTTGAGTTTGTTGGACCACAAGTCGGTAAAGAGTTAGCTGAACAAGGTGGGTTAGCGGTTTTAGTCGCATTGATATGTATTCTAATATACGTATCTTTCCGCTTTGAATGGCGTTTAGCCTTAGGTTCTGTAACGGCATTAGCCCATGACGTTATCATTACCCTTGGCGTATTCTCCTTATTTCAACTTGAATTCGACCTCACTGTTTTGGCAGGTGTGCTAACCGTTGTTGGTTACTCGCTCAACGATACGATTGTTGTATTTGACCGTATACGTGAAAACTTCCTCAAGATGCGTAAAAGCAGCCCTGAAGAAGTGGTGAATACGTCGATTACTCAGACAATGAGTCGTACGATTATTACAACAGCGACGACATTAGTCGTGGTTATTGCCTTGTTCTTAAAAGGCGGCACCATGATCCACGGCTTCGCTACGGCTTTGCTAATGGGTATTTTTGTCGGTACTTTTTCTTCAATCTACGTCGCGAGTTTCTTAGCGATTAAACTTGGGATCAATCGTGAACACATGATGCCAGTTGAGATTGAAAAAGAGGGTGCAGATCAAGATAAACTAATGTCCTAGTCATTAGGTTGATTTTTAAAAGCCACCTTTTAGGTGGCTTTTTTGTTTAATTTACTAGGATATTGTCTAATAGTAGGGGATTTGACTAAGATTGTTTTATCAGTGTGGTATTTTGTATTGAGCGATAAAACAGCGCTCGACAGTACTGATGTTTTAGCAGTAGCATGTAAGCCTATTTTAGCGCGTGAAAAATAGGAACGGCGGGTGAATAATGTTTTATACCCGTTTATTAGTTGATGTATTGGCTTATCAAATATTGCCAATAGCGCAATAGCAGTAGGAAATAACATGGATGATAAAATGCGATTACTTGCAGCTGGAAACTTGTTAGAAGCGCATACTTGGAAAGGTATGCTTGAATCTATTGGTATTCCGGTGGAGCTTAAAGGTGAAGCGCTATTAGGTGGCGTGGGTGAATTGCCTACAGGGATACAGAATGTTGAGCTTTGGGTGTCACAGAGCCATTATCAGAGTGCCAAAAAACAGATGGAATCGTTGAATGCGGATCGTCCACAGTGGAAATGTGTTAATTGCCATGAAGTTAATGAGTCAAGTTTTGAGCTGTGTTGGAATTGCAGCGCTGAAAGAAGTGAGCAGTACAATTAATGAAACATAATCCTGCATTTCTGGCCCTTGTTGAAAGTATTCTCCCACATATTACTGAAATCACTATTGAACAATACCTGACGGATAAAGACTGGACCTTACTTGATGTGAGAGAAGATCATGAGTGGAATATTAATCATCTTCCCGCTGCGCACCACTTGTGCAAAGGCATTATTGAAAGAGATATCGAGACACGCTTTCCTGATAAGAGTACTCCTCTAACGCTATATTGTGGTGGTGGTTACCGCTCGGCAATGGCCGCCTTTAATTTACAAGTTATGGGTTATTCCAAAGTTGTCTCACTATCAGGTGGTTATAAAGCATGGCTTGAGAGACAATTGCCGCTTACTGAAGGTTAGTTCTATTCGTTAGCTGTAGAGGTCGATTCGCTTAATGCAATATTTCCCGTTGTTTGTTGATACCCAATCCTTGAGAGTATTAATCGTAGGTGGTGGCGATGTTGCCAGTCGCAAACTCGACTTGCTCTGTCGTACTGAAGCCGAGGTGCATGTCATTGCGAAAGAGGCGAGCGTTGAAGTCATTGCTTATCAACAAAAAGGGCGTATTACGCTAGAGCTGCGTGCCGTAAATGAACACGATATCAGATCGTGGGATTTAGTTTATTTGGCAACGGCAGATAAAGCACTCAATGAGAGGTTAGCGACTATCGCTAAGCAGGGTAATATATGGGTTAATGTGGTTGATAACCCAAGCTTTTGCAGTTTTATAACGCCTTCTATTGTAGACAGAGGTCGATTACAAATAGCGATAAGCACAGCCGGCGCCGCGCCTGTTTATGCACGGGAGCTTAGAGCCAGACTAGAATCCTGGTTACCGCAATCGATTACGCCACTTTTTGATTTTATTGCAGAACGTCGACAAGACGTGCAAGCAAAGTTACCGATATTTAAACAAAGAAGATTGTTTTGGGAGCGTTTTTTTAAGCTCAATCAATCTCGATTTGATAAACAAACAACGGCTCATTATCAAGCCTGTTTTACTCTGCAAGATGGACAAGGGGAGCTGTTACTACTCGATGAAAAAATCGAGGCCGAGCTTCTGCCTATCGCCGCGATGCCTTACCTGCAAAAATTAGATATTGTCTTTAGCGAACAATCAATGCCTCATACACTCAATGAGTTACTGAGGCGAGATGCTGCACGTGACAGCAACTGGAGTGATTACAGCTTGCAGCAAGCACTCAGTGCGGGTGAGCACTGCTTAGTGTATGCAGATGTTGCCGAGATTGATCGATTAGTCGCACTGTTTCCGCAAGCCAAGCGCGTAAAAGTAGGGGCAATCTAAGTTAACTCGAGTTTAGAGTAAGTGGGTACTGTATTTTGTTATCAAGGATTATAGTACCTTAATGTTTAGCCCTTTTTAGGGGGGATTTAAGGTACACTTAGCGCAAATACCCAGTCGAAAAAACTCATGGCCTTAAAAGCAACAGTATTCAAAGTCTCTCTCCAAATCGCCGATATGGATCGTGCTTACTACAGCGATCATCAATTAATGCTGGCTCAGCATCCCTCTGAAACCGACGACCGTATGATGGTAAGGTTGCTCGCTTTCGCAATGAATGCCAGCGAATCTTTAGCTTTCAGCAAGGGTATGAACGTTGACGATGAACCAGAGCTTTGGGATAAAACCTTATCAGGTGAAATTGATCTCTGGATCGAGTTTGGTCAAAGTGATGAGAAATGGATCCGTAAAGCCTGTGGCCGTGCTAAAGCTGTGCAGCTAATTACCTATGCTGGTCGTAGTGTACCCATTTGGTGGAAACAGAACGAAGCCGCGCTAGCACGCTACAATAACCTAACGGTGACCAATATCCCAGAAGACGCTGTTAAAGCGATGGGACAAATGGTGGGTAAGAATATGGCTCTGCAAATTAACATTTGTGAAGGTCAGATTTGGATTTCAGATGCAAATGACAGTGTTTTGGTCGAGCCTGAAATACTAAAGGGTGAATAACCCATCAGTATAGCGACGCTATAGTCATTTTAAGAAGCCAGTCATATGACTGGCTTCTTTGTTTTATAACATAAAAAAGTTAATGATAAACGGTGTATCCGACATCGACCATGGACAATGTTGTTTTGCTTTATCTCAAGATTAAGTGTCTCAAAGTTAAACGTTGCTGCTTAGATCAAAGTTTAACGGTTGGAATTGCAGTATAAAGTGTCTATTAAATACAGCTTAAATTTTGAGGGTATATGTCAGATTCAATACACGGTCACAAGGTTATGGAGCTCATGCTTGAGCATGAACAGCCTTTATCACGAGAAGCTTTAAAAGCGTTAATGCAGGGGACATTTGGTGCCGATGCTCGTTACCATACTTGTTCTGCTGAAGAGATGAATGCCGAAGCCCTGATTGACTTTTTAGAGAAGAAAGGTAAGTTTATTCACTCTGAGGCTGGCATTGCGACAGCAGCCGATCGTATTTGCAATCATTAAAATAATGAAGCATTAGACGTAGGGCTCAATTAGCACGATCTAAATAAAAAATGCTCAAAGTGTTAACTTTGAGCATTTTTGTATTCATCGCACTTAAGTTGTGACTAATCATCTTCCTTAGGGCGGGGATACGGTAATTTCAATTGCCCCCAGCGGATAACAATAACAGTGGCTGCTAAAATTAACGTTGAGAATGAGATCGAAGCAATACGCCAGTCGTCCATAGCTTTCATATCTAAAATTAGATAACGCGCTAACGCAACAATAGCAATGTAAAGCGGCATTCTAATCGGCAATTTTCCCGACTCGGCATAATGCGAAACCATTGCTAATACTTCTAGGTAAATAAACAGCAGCAATAAGTCAGCTAAAGCGACTTCACCCGCGTTAAATATATGCACTATCTCTTGTCCAATCGCCACAATAGTGGCGATGGCAATAATCATTAATACTAAATGTTCAACGGCTTTGATACTTGTAATACCGTATTTTCGATACATTTTATCCATGTTGTCCCCTAATGCAGTCGTTTCATAAAGAGTACCAGTAAATCGTATAAATGCGACATCGACGATGTGATGCTTTTCACAGTTGCGAGTTTTATATAGAAAAATCAGCATTTTGAAATGAAACGTTTATGAATGAAAGGTAAAGACATGACTGTGTCGTGTATGTTTTTAGGCAACGTATGTAATACCAGTTGCATTAAAAGTCTGACCATTCAGCGGGAATTCAAAGCCCTGTAGGCGAGGTGGGGGGTGAAGCTAATCGTTATTCTAGGCTCTGGCATCTTCGGTAACAGCTCTATGCGTTACTCTCGATAATTGCTCCTGCATTATTCTATCTTCTGCATCTGACCTTCATGTAGGGAGTAAATGTCATATGTTGTATGGAACAAAATAGACCATTCTGTCGTCAATGCGCCTTGAATTGAGAAGCTTGAGCGCTTCTGAATTGACTACATACTTAATGCAATTGATATCAGCACTGGCATCAATGGATAAACATTTTAAGCGAGATACTGAGGTATAAAAAAACCGCCTAATGAGGCGGTTTTTAAAATATCCAAATAATTTATACTCTGCTGATCATTAACGCTTAAGCGCTTCGCTCAATAATGGGCGGAATGACTTAACAAGAGCAGTTGTTGTTTTTGGGTTACCTGCAACGATATTTCCTGATGTGAGGTAGTTATGGTTGCCAGTAAAGTCAGTGACTGTGCCGCCAGCTTCACGAACAATCAAATCACCTGCTGCAATGTCCCAAGGCTTAAGACCGATTTCAAAGAAACCATCAACACGGCCAGCTGCAAGGTAAGCTAGATCTAACGCGGCAGAACCTGCACGACGTAAATCAGCACATTGTGTAAATGTTAAAGCGAAAAGCTTCATGTACGTTTCAGTGTGCTGTTTTGCCTTGAAAGGGAATCCAGTAGCAATGATATTGTCACTCAGATCGTTTCTTGGCTTAACGCGAATTCGGAAGTCGTTTAACTTGGCAAATTTTCCGCGTACAGCAGAGAAAAGCTCATCACGAATAGGGTCATACACAACAGCAACTTCTGTTTTACCTTTAAACTGCATCGCGACAGATACAGCAAAGTGAGGGATACCTCTGACAAAGTTATTAGTGCCATCCAGTGGGTCTATGATCCAAACGTAATCTTTATTAGCGCCTTTGTTCTCACCTGTTTCTTCACCAATGATAGTGTGATCAGGGTAAGCCTTACGGATCTGGTAGGTAATTGCAGCTTCAGCTTCTTTATCCACGTTAGTGACGTAGTCATTAGCCCCTTTTGAAGTAACCTCAATACGGTCTAGTTCGCCATAAGCACGTGTAATTATTTGGCCGGCAGCGCGAGCGGCGCGCACGGCAATGGTATGCATTGGAAGCATTGCAAATCCCCTGGATGTAAAAGAACAGATATAAATTATCGGAGCCGAATTATACGTGTTTTTTCGATGATATCAAATGCTGATTTTTGTATAAGTAAAAATAGCAGGCTTGTGTTAAAATATTTTCAAGTGTCCTCTCATTTAAATTAAGTAATTTCATGCTCAGCAATATTCGCGTCGTTCTTGTCGGTACATCCCACCCAGGGAATATAGGTTCAACAGCCCGTGCTATGAAAACCATGGGGTTATCCACTTTATATCTAGCAGAACCTAGGGTTACACCTGATGGCCATTCAGTGGCGTTAGCCGCAGGTGCTTCAGATATTTTAAAACATGCTATTACAGTAGGCTCTGTTGAAGAGGCTATTGCAGATTGTAGCCTAGTTATCGCTACCAGTGCCCGAAGCCGCACACTTGATTGGCCAATGCTAGAGCCAAGAGAGGCGGGTGAAAAACTTGTTGCATCAGCACTCACCGGTCCAGTCGCTATCGTATTTGGACGTGAAAACAACGGCCTTTCTAATGAAGAGTTGCAGGGCTGCGATTATCACGTTGCGATACCCGCCAACCCTGAATACACCTCGCTTAACTTAGCGCAGGCTGTTCAAATCATCTGTTATGAAGCTCGTGTAGCGCATTTAGCGCAGGTTCAAAAAGAGTTTGAAAGTAATAAGCCTGACGGATTTGTTGAGCCTGAAAACGAATATCCATTTTCAAAAGAGCGTGAAAACTTTTATGAACATATGGAGAACACGCTTTTATCGACCCATTTTATCGTGAAACAACATCCAGGTCAGGTAATGACAAAGCTACGTAGGCTATTCAGTCGCGCTAGAATCGAACGTCAAGAGATGAATATCTTGCGGGGGATTTTAACGTCGGTAGACAAAGTTGTCGCTAAGAATGAAACCAACGATAAGTAAAAGGAAGTAGTTAGCATGGGTGTTATCGCGAGACTTAAAGATGATATAGCGTCTATCTACCATAGAGACCCCGCCGCGAACGGAACAATTGAAATACTGTTCAATTATCCAGGCATGCAAGCAATATGGATCCACAGGATCAGTCATAAGCTTTGGGTGCGAAAATGGCGTTTGTTAGCGCGATGTCTATCTACATTCTCACGTTGGTTAACCGGTGTTGAGATCCACCCCGGTGCCACCATTGGCGACCGGTTCTTTATCGACCATGGTATGGGTGTTGTCATTGGTGAAACGGCCGAAATTGGTAATGATTGTACCTTGTATCACGGCGTGACACTCGGTGGTACAACATGGCAGTCTGGCAAGCGGCACCCAACGCTTGGCAATAATGTCGTTATTGGCGCAGGGGCAAAAATCCTTGGACCGATTACGATGAATGATGGCGCACGTGTGGGTTCTAATTCGGTTGTTGTTAAAGATGTACCGATAGACACCACCGTGGTTGGCATCCCTGGGCGTGCAGTTGCTAGCCCGTCAGAGCAATCTACAGAGCAAACCAATCGGCGCACTGAAATGGCGAAGAAGTATGGTTTTGATGCTTACGCTGTTGCACCTGATAACCCTGATCCAGTCGCCAACGCAATTGGCCAAATGCTGGACCATATGACTTTGATGGATTCAAAAGTACAAGAAGTTTGCCAAGCTGTACAAAGTTTGGGCGGTAGTGTTTGCACGGAGAAGCTACCTGAACTTGAAGTTGATGAGTTTAGTGAAGCTGAATCAGCAGCAGCACAAAAACGCCAGAAGTCATTAGATGAGTTTGATCCCATTATCTAGACTTATGTGCGCCATTTTTACTAAATACCATTGAATCTTGCCTAATAAAAAGGTTAAATACCCCAGCAAAATGACGGGGTATTTAATCCCTGCCATGCTCTTTATAATACTTGACCAATTCACTAGGTTTTTATACTTGACTAAATTACTCAGGTATGATGAAATTACCCTATGCTTTTTTGGGAGACGTACTAGCAATGAAACTTACATCAAAAGGTCGGTATGCTGTCACTGCAATGCTAGATGTTGCAATGCATTCTACCGATGGTCCAGTACCATTAGCCGACATTTCAGAGCGCCAAGGGATCTCTCTATCTTACCTAGAACAACTTTTCGCAAAACTTAGAAAAAATGGGCTTGTATCTAGCGTCAGAGGCCCAGGTGGCGGATATCGCTTAGGTACAGACGCAGGCGAAATTTCTGTAGGCATGGTTGTACGAGCTGTTGATGAATCTGTTGATGCTACTCGTTGCCAAGGAAAGGGTAATTGCCAAAGCGGAACCCGATGCTTGACTCATTCTTTATGGGGCGATTTGAGCTCACAGATTTCAGATTTTTTAAACGGCATTTCATTGGCCGGATTGATGCGAAAAAGAGATGTGCAATTTATCTCAGTTAAACAAGACAAATTGCAGCAGGAACAGAGAATCAGCGTTTAGCGGTCTCTGTTATTAACATAAAATAATTATTTGTACGTTGTAAGTGGTAGCACTATGGCTACCACAAAGTACGGAGTGTGTGATGAAGCTACCTATCTACTTAGATTATGCTGCGACGACGCCGGTTGATCCTCGCGTGGCAGAGAAAATGATGCAGTGCATGACTATGGACGGCATTTTTGGTAATCCAGCGTCTCGTTCTCACCGTTACGGTTGGCAAGCTGAAGAAGCTGTTGATATTGCTCGTAACCAGATTGCAGACCTGATCAATGCCGACCCGCGTGAAATCGTATTTACGTCTGGTGCAACAGAGTCTGACAACCTAGCGATTAAAGGTGTTGCTCACTTCTACCATAAGAAGGGTAAGCACATCATCACCAGTAAAACAGAACATAAAGCCGTGTTAGATACGTGCCGTCAACTTGAGCGTGAAGGTTATGAGGTTACTTATCTTCAGCCAGAGCCTAGCGGCCTTATTCCAATTGCTATGATCGAAGCGGCAATGCGTGAAGACACGTTACTTGTCAGCATTATGCAGGTCAATAATGAGATTGGTGTGATCCAAGACATCGATGCAATTGGTGAACTTTGTCGTTCACGTAAAATTGTATTCCATGTTGATGCAGCACAAAGTGTTGGCAAAATTCCAGTAGATGTGCGAAAGACAAAAGTTGATCTGATGTCTATTTCTGCTCACAAGATGTATGGCCCTAAAGGTATCGGCGCATTATATGTAAGCCGTAAGCCTCGCATTCGTTTAGAAGCGGCTATGCACGGTGGTGGTCATGAACGTGGTATGCGCAGTGGCACATTAGCTACGCACCAGATTGTTGGTTTCGGTGAAGCGGCTGCTATCGCAAAAACTGACATGGAATCAGATAACGAGCGCATTCGTCGTCTACGCGATAAGTTGTGGAATGGTATAAATCACATTGAAGAGACTTATATCAATGGCGATATGAACCAAAGATATTGCGGTAGTTTAAATGTCAGCTTTAACTTCGTCGAAGGTGAGTCTTTGATGATGGCGCTTAAAGATCTTGCTGTTTCTTCAGGCTCTGCGTGTACTTCTGCTAGCTTAGAGCCTAGCTACGTGCTTCGTGCTCTTGGTTTAAATGACGAAATGGCTCATAGCTCGATTCGATTCTCATTGGGTCGCTTTACGACTGATGAAGAGATTGATCATGCAATAGAAACAATTAAAGAATCTATTGGTAACTTAAGGGAAATGTCTCCGCTTTGGGAAATGTTCCAAGACGGTATTGACCTGGACTCAGTTCAGTGGGCACACCACTAACCTTAACGACATTAACGAATAGATAAACTGGAGTAGTATCATGGCTTATAGCGAAAAAGTAATCGATCATTATGAGAATCCACGCAACGTTGGTTCGTTTGATAAAAACGACACCTCAGTTGTCACTGGAATGGTCGGCGCACCTGCCTGTGGCGATGTAATGAAGCTACAACTGCGCATTAATGATAATGGTATTATCGAAGATGCTAAGTTTAAGACATACGGTTGCGGCAGCGCGATTGCGTCTAGTTCATTAGTCACTGAATGGGTAAAAGGCAAAACAGTTGAAGAAGCCGGTGCAATTAAAAACACCGACATTGCTGAAGAGCTTGCGTTACCACCTGTTAAAATCCATTGTTCGATTTTGGCTGAAGATGCCATTAAAGCTGCTCTGGATGAGTATAAAACAAAGCAATTGAAGTAATACCTGGAGTTAAGATGGCAATTAGTATCACTCCCGCAGCGGCAGACCGAGTTAAGAGCTTTCTGGTTAGCCGCGGCAAAGGTCTAGGCTTACGTTTAGGGCTAAAAACATCAGGCTGTTCTGGTATGGCTTACATACTGGAGTTTGTTGATGATTTGAATGATGACGATGAACTATATGATATCGATGGTGTAAAGATCATCATTGATGCTAAGAGTTTTATCTATCTTCAAGGGATTGAGTTGGACTTCATTAAAGAAGGCCTTAACGAAGGTTTCCAATTTAACAACCCTAATGCGAAAGGTGAATGTGGTTGCGGTGAAAGTTTTACCGTATAAGCTTTGAAAGTTAAACTATGAATTATTTTGAGCTGTTTAGTTTATCTCCTTCCTATGATGTCGACACCGCCATCCTTGCAGAGCGCTATCGCGATCTGCAAAGGGCGGTTCATCCCGACAAATTTGCTAACGCAAGTGAACAAGATAAACGCTTGTCAGTACAACGTACTGCACAAATCAATGATGCCTTTCAAACATTGAAAAACCCAATCCAACGCGCTGAGCACTTATTGGCCCTTAAAGGGCTAGAGTTAAGTCACGAGTCTACTACGCTTAAAGATACTCAATTTTTAATGCAGCAGATCGAATGGCGAGAATCTCTTGAAGAGATTGGCGATAGTGATGATCCTGAAGCGGAAATAGAAGGGCTTTATGCTTCTTTTGATGCGTTTGCAAAGCCGATCACAGCAGCGCTAAAAGTGCTACTGCTGAGTGATTTGGAATCTGATCATTTGCAGGCAGCGGACCAAATTCGTAAACTTAAGTTTATGGCAAAATTACAAGACGAGTTGGCAAGAGTGGAAGATGCGCTCTTAGATTAGCCCACTGGTTTTTATTTTATAATTCTGTTGGCTCAATAACCTTGAGCCAACATTTTTTTAAGTTGGATATATATGGCACTTTTGCAGATAGCAGAGCCTGGACTGACCGCAGCTCCCCACCAACACCGTCTCGCAGTGGGCATTGATTTAGGCACAACCAACTCTCTTGTCGCCGCCGTTCGAAGCGGCGTGGCTGGCACCCTAGCAGATGAGAGCAATCTTCATTCATTGCCGTCAGTTGTTCGATATACCCAAGATGCAGTCTTTGTTGGACGTGAAGCTGAAGCGTTTTCAGCTCAAGACCCACAAAACACCATTGTGTCGGTTAAGCGTTTCATGGGCCGTAGCCTAGAAGATATTCAATCTGGTAGCCAAACGTTCCCTTATGCTTTTGAAGCGAGTGAGCATGGGCTGCCTATCTTTGTAACACCTCAGGGCAAAGTTAACCCTGTACAAGTTTCTGCAGAGATCTTAAAACCGCTGATACAGCGTGCTGAAGCGACACTCGGTGGTACCTTAGAAGGCGTGGTTATTACTGTGCCGGCCTATTTTGATGATGCACAGCGTCAAGGGACTAAAGATGCAGCTTCATTAATTGGTGTTAAAGTGCTGCGCTTATTAAATGAACCGACAGCAGCGGCAATCGCTTATGGATTGGACTCAGGTAAAGAGGGAATCATTGCTGTTTATGATCTCGGTGGCGGCACATTTGATATCTCTATTCTTCGGCTGAATAAAGGGGTTTTTGAGGTATTAGCAACGGGGGGAGATTCTGCACTCGGTGGTGATGATTTCGACCACATGCTACAAGATTTTTTTCAGCAGCAATGGTCATTGCAAAAGATAAGTGCCAGTTTAAGCCGCAAGCTACTAATAGAAGCTCGTCGCGTTAAAGAAGCATTAACGAATAGCGATACCACGATTGCAAGCGTTGTCGATGACAGTGGATGTGAGCTGTCGTTAACGGTTTCTCGTGCGACGTTTGACAGCATGATCAGCAAATTGGTTAAGAAAACCGTTTCAAGTTGTCGTCGTGCGTTACGCGATGCTGATGTGAGCAAGGAAGACGTGTTGGAAGCGGTCATGGTAGGTGGTTCAACTCGAGTGCCGTTGGTTCGAGAAGAAGTGGCTAATTTCTTCGGGAAAAGTCCTTTGACATCAATTGACCCTGACCGTGTTGTTGCGATTGGCGCCGGGATCCAAGCTGATATTTTAGTGGGTAATAAGCCTGAATCAGATTTGCTGCTATTAGATGTTATTCCGCTATCATTAGGTGTTGAAACCATGGGCGGATTGGTTGAAAAGGTGGTGTCTCGTAATACCACTATTCCAGTGGCTCGTGCTCAAGAATTTACAACGTTTAAAGATGGTCAAACTGCCATGGCATTTCATGTTGTGCAAGGTGAACGAGAACTCGTTGCTGATTGTCGCTCATTGGCTAAATTTACGCTTAACGGGATCCCGCCATTAGCCGCAGGGGCTGCTCATATTCGTGTGACATTCCAAGTTGATGCGGATGGATTGCTTAGTGTTACGGCAATGGAGAAGTCAACAGGCGTTAAAACGAGCATTCAGGTTAAGCCGTCATTTGGTTTATCGGATACTGAAATCGGCGCGATGCTACGAGATTCAATGGCAAATGCGGAAGAAGATATTACCCGCCGTATGTTAGCTGAAAAACAGGTCGAAGCCGCGAGAGTATTAGAATCACTTAATGCCGCGCTAAGCAAAGATAGTCAATTGCTCACCGCTGACGAACTAGTTTCAATTCAGCACTTTATGGCTTCGTTAGCGCAGCTAGCGAGTGAACAAGACACAGATGCTATCGAAAAAGCAATCGAAGCATTAGATACCGTAACGCAGGATTTTGCTGCTAAGCGTATGGATAATTCAATCAAACTGGCACTTAAAGGCCAGTCAGTTGACAATATATAGGTCCCAATATGCCACAAATAGTATTTTTACCGCATGAAGAATTATGCCCAGATGGTGCAGTTGTAGAAGCCAATGAAGGTGAAACAGTATTAGACGTTGCTTTGCGTAACGGTATTTACATAGAACACGCTTGTGAGAAGTCTTGTGCTTGTACAACCTGTCATGTTGTTATCCGTGAAGGTTTTGATGAACTTGAGCAAAGTGACGAACTGGAAGATGACATGCTTGATAAAGCATGGGGCTTAGAACCTGAAAGCCGTCTTTCGTGCCAGTCTAAAGTCCCGGCATCTGATTTGGTTGTTGATATTCCAAAGTACACTATTAACATGGTGAGTGAAAGTCAGTAGGCTGTCACTACGATATAAAAACCAGTAGCTTGTCTACTGGTTTTTTTTGCAAAAAGTTTAGGGGCTTTTGATCTTTCACGGTTGTTTTTGCCGCCGTTTATTGGCTATTTTGACAAGGCGGAGGCTATGTCGTTTAGTCATTCTCCACAAAGAGCCTACAACACAGTAAAAATAGCCAAGAAGCGCGGCCCTTCGGGTTCGTTTCAATACTTTTATTCTTTTATGACTAGAATGCGTTACGAGCTTTTCGCTTAGACTGCTAAATCATCGCTCAAGCCTTGTACTAAAATCATTATTCTTTACGGGAAAGAGTCGAACAAAAATTAAGCTCGAAAGATCAACAGCCCCTAGCATTAATGCCGCAATTACCTTCGCTATAATGAGTTTGGTTTATACTTAGATCATGTTGAATCGTTGGAGTTTGATATGGTACTTAAATGGATTGATTCGCAAGACATCGCATTAGAGCTACTGGAGAATTATCCAGATGTTAACCCTGAATCTATTCGATTTACCGATCTATGTGATTGGGTGATAAAGCTTGAAACATTTGAAGACGATCCGGACCATTGTAATGAACGTATTTTAGAAGCAATTCAAGCTCACTGGATTGATGAAAAGTGAGACTAATTGTCATTACTTATTCAAGCTGTTGTGATCTAAATCATGTAAGTTGACATCTAATAAGTGAAATAAACGTAGGATTGATCAACATCAAGTTCACCTTCCGTGTTTGATTTTAGGCTTACATCACTGTTATGACTTTACTGCGCAAAGTGGTAAAAGTGATATGTTACAGCCATTCATCAAAGGAACGTCAATATGAGCAAGTTTCTAATACTAACCTTATCATTACTCACTCCAACCTTAGCATTTGCACATGAAGGTCATGGCGGCGTTGGGCTATTTCATCACTTTATGAATATGGCACCCGCACTGGCATTGTTAGTCGTGATTGCCGCAGGCATTATGTGGGTGAAAAAGCACAAGTAAATACGACTAATAGCGGCTTAGCTCGTTACTTGAATGATTAAATCAGAAGCTAATTTTTAAGGCATTCACTCATGAACTGTGATCTGATTGGCTTTTATGCATTTCTAAATACGACTTATCTCTATTTGATAGCACTATAAGGGTAGGCAATTAGGTATTAATTTCGTATAATCCGCGCGAAATTAAAAACCCGTTTATTTAAGAAGGAAGCTTTTCATGGCTATCGAACGTACTTTTTCTATCATTAAGCCTGATGCTGTTGCAAAAAACCACATTGGCGCTATCTACAACCGTTTTGAAACTGCTGGCCTGAAAATCATCGCTTCTAAAATGGTTCACCTAAGCCAGGAACAAGCTGAAGGCTTTTACGCTGAGCACAGCGAACGTCCTTTCTTCGGTGCACTAGTTGCATTCATGACTTCTGGTCCTATCATGGTTCAGACACTTGAAGGCGAAAATGCAGTTCTTGCACACCGTGAAATCTTAGGTGCTACTAACCCAGCTGATGCTGCGGAAGGTACTATCCGTGCAGATTTCGCTGAAAGCATTGATGAGAACGCAGCACACGGTTCTGATTCAGTTGCATCTGCTGAGCGTGAAGTAGCATACTTCTTCAGCACTGAAGAGCTTTGCCCACGTACTCGTTAATTTGAGACGTAGCTAAGATTTAAGAAAAGGAGCCTTATGGCTCCTTTTTTATGTGTTGCTCAATAGTGTGAGCTGAAATACTACCTTTCAATGACTGGTCTAGCACATTATTCACGGTGACTCCTCATCCTTAGAGATCGTGGCGGCAAAATCAACCAATCAACCAATCAACCAATCAACCAATCAACCAATCAGCTATACAACCACTTAACCCTCTAGCGATTCATATATTACTCTGCTTTGGTTTCTACTCGCTAAACAGTATCTCTATCGTTCCCCTGTCAAACACGTATAGCATCAAAAGGCCTGTCCTTCCCCCCTTTACCTATGCATGTGGTTGAGGGGCTTATGTATCCAAAATTAGAATAGGAAATAGTAAGGTATCAATGGATAAGGGGGCTTTATCACTCACTGAGCAGTCAGTTTTGTTGAAGTAAGAGTATATGTGCTATTTCATATATTACCAAAGTGGAGCAAAAGCAGCTTGAGACTTAACATTAGTAACACTTGATTTATTGGTTGTTAATATAAAACAGAGGGTATAAATATTACTGGCTTCACTGATACGTTATAAAGCCTTATGTTGCGAAGATGTGTAGTTTGTATTTTTAGTGTTTATTTAATGTGTTTCATTTGTATTTAAGGTGTAGCGGTTGTTGTTTGGTTTAATATTTGTTGTTTTACGTTTAAATACGTACAAATGTGCTGTATCTAACTGTCTTTCTAGTATTTTTCTGTTTGTGTGTTTTACGATTGCAATATTATTGTTAATTTTTGGTTGCCACATGGCTTTTGGTGACACTATTTTGTAACAAGTGTTCTCATGTTAATCCCTGTTATTTATTATTCTTTTAAATTGTTGATTTAAATGGGTTTTATGTTATTAATTTTTCCTTTGTTTTTTGTGATTTGTATCAATTTATATCATCTAGGTTATGTGTATGTAATAACTGTTGACACTATTGGTTATATTTAACAGTATAAGGGTTGAGAAATAACTTCTTATTAATAATAAAATAAAAAATATAACTATTTTCACACTTAGTGTTGAAATTTGAAGGGAAATATATGAACTCAATGACCTTAACTGCAAGTGCAATACGTAAAAGCTTTATTGCAATTGCTGCTAGTAGTGTTGCCTTATCTGGATTTGCTTTAGCAGAAGATGCTGCAGAAGGAAATACAGCAGAAGAGAAAGTAGAACGAATTCAAGTTACCGGTTCACGTATTAAACGTGCCGATTTGGAAACATCTAGCCCAGTCACGGTTATTGACGCCTCAGCAATTCTTGCATCTGGCGCAACTTCTATTGATGACATACTGCAGCAAATGACGTCAACGGGCGGTGCGATGGTGAACGCGGCCGTTAACAACGGTTCAGGTGGTGATGCAAGTATCAACCTACGTGGCCTAGGTTCAAATCGTACTTTGGTGTTGGTCAATGGCCGTCGTATGATTGCGTCAGGAACGGGTGCAGCATCAACGGTCGATTTGAACACCATTCCAGTATCGATGATCCAACGCGTTGAAGTGCTAAAAGATGGCGCTTCAGCCATTTATGGAACGGATGCCATCGCTGGTGTTGTTAACGTGATTTTGAAGCGTGATTTTGATGGCTTTGAAATGAACGTGCAGACAGGTATGTCAGGTCATGGAGATGCAGATGAATCAAGCATTGATTTTACAATAGGCAACACGTTCGATAAAGGTAACGTTGTCATCAATGCTCAGTACACTAAACGTGGTGAAGCTAGCCAGGCAGATCGTGATTTTTCTAATTGTCCAATCGCTGAAACAGGCGCTTCTGGAGATAAGAGTCTTTATTGTGGTGGTAGTTCATACGCACAAGGTGGGCATGTCTGGGGTGACATGAACTTTGGTATTACTCCTACAGGTCCTGAAGACGAGTATGCTATTGGTGATTCTGGTGAGTATGGTGAGTATGTCGATAACGGCGAAGGTAAAGCCAAATTTCAATACTTTGATGGCAAATCTGAAGCTGATTTAAGTGGTCGTGGTGGTGAATACCATGATTTTGAAAATGATGATAAGTATAACTATGCTAAAGACAGCTACTTATATACTCCTATGGAGCGTTTGAACCTGTCTTTCTCTGGTACTTACGAGCTATCTGATACGATCACGTTCTTCTCTGAGGCGATGTACTCTAAGCGTTGGTCTGAACAACAAATGGCTCCACAGCCAATTTGGAATAATTCTGCTTGGGAATATAAGCCTAAAGCAGATGGCGGTTTCATGACCGATGACCTTCTTCCTTGGGTAAAATCAGGTGAAGAATTAAGCTATGGTCGTCGTATGGTTGAGTCAGGTTCTCGTGATTTTTCACAAGTTGTTGATACCATTCGCCTTGTAGTTGGTCTCGAAGGTGAGTTCAGTAATGGTTGGACATGGGATGCTTCTTACAACAAAGGTAAGAACGATTCTGTAGACACTCTAGCTAACTTACATAACATCGGTTCAATCAATGACGCTGTTTTAGAAGGTGATTTTGACCCATTCCTTCAGTCTTCTTGGGAAGGCGAAAGCATTGCTCCATTTATTTACACTGAAGTAAATAGCGGTGGCAGTGAGTTAGATATTGCTTCAGCAACAATTTCTGGTGATATTGTTGATTTACCTGCGGGTACTATGGGCTTTGCAGCGGGTTACGAATACCGTAAAGAATCAGCACATTACACGCCAGATTCACTAACTGCTCAAGGTTTAGCGAACGATCCACGTGTTGAAGCTACAGCTGGTTCTTTTGATGTGAATGAAGTTTATGCAGAAATTGCGATTCCATTACTAAGCGATTTACCATTGGCACAGCAAGTAGATTTAAGTGCAGCAATGCGTTATTTCGACTACAGCACATTTGGTTCTGATAATACTTGGAAAGTGGGTTTAACTTGGCGTGTATTTGATGACCTAATGATCCGTGGTGGTCAATCTACTGCATTCCGTGCACCAACAGTAGATGAGTTGTTTGGCGGTAAGTCTCCATCATTTGATCAAATTGTTCACCCTGCCACTGATCAAACTCAAGCAGAAGTGACCGTTGGTGGTAACCCAAATCTAACCCCTGAAGAAGCTGATATCACAACTGTTGGTTTAGTTTACTCGCCAAGTTTTGTTGACGGTTTATCATTTACTCTTGATTACTATGATATTGCTATCTCAAACACAATTACTTCAGTTGATTCAAACTACATTGCTAATCAGTGTTTAGATGCAAACGGTAGCACGATCAATACAGGTACCGCTTTATGTCAAGCGTCTAATATCTCAATCGATGCTACAGGCCGTATTAAGTTTGATAATGGTTTACAAAACATTGGTGAAACTAACACTGCTGGTTACGATATCAATGTTGCTTACGCTTTCGAAGGTTTTGGTTTAGATTGGAAAGCAGGTTTAGATACTTCTATTTTAGACACTTATGAAGAATTTGACCAAGACGGTAACGCTGTTGATTATAAAGGTTACATTACCGGTGGTGTAGGTGCTTACGCTGAGTTCAAAACGAACTTTAACTTAAAAGCGTCAGGCGATGATTGGTCTGCAACATACGAAGCGCGTTATATCGACGGAATGGATTCATTTGCTTGTAAAGATGATACCGCAGGTTGTTATGCTCCTTCAGTTGACTCAATTGTTTATCATGATCTATCAGCAACGTATGATGTAACAAATACAGTTCGTCTATCGGGCGGCGTTAACAACATTCTAGATGAAGAGCCACCGTACTACACTGGTAACAACGATTCAAATACCGATCCGTACACTTATGATGTACTAGGTCGTTACTTCTTCGTAAGAGCAAGTGTTAAGTTCTAAAATAGTTATTTAATTAAGATTTAAACATTAAAAAACCTCCTTAATTGGAGGTTTTTTTGTAGGAGCCAACGAATGCTCTAAGAAGTAAATGGACTAGAGTTAGTGGTTTAGTCTTAACTCTTGACGATGCTCGCGCTTATGTTGGCTAGTACAGCTTAAACATCTCTGTTCAAGTGGATTAGCGACTAACAGTTCTGCTTCGATTTCTGATTCACAATCAGAGCACACGCCATACAAACCAATGTCCAGTTGGCAACAAGCTGCATCGAGTTGCATCAACTTAAAAAATAATGGGTTATCGCATAAGTGAGCTTGAGTCATTATTTCAATGAGCTCACAACGGGAATAATTATGCTTGTCCATTAGCTTGGCTTGGATATCTGGGTGCACACCAATCTTCTGCCTTAACTCCGATTCTATATCGGATAACATTTGTTTGATTTGGTTGGTACTCACAGTTTTGCCTACAATTATTGACTTCACGGTTTATCAGTCTAAACATGTCACGATTGTAGGTAATGACGAAGATCAAATCAGAGAGCATTATTACTAATAATAACCAATTATTCTGTTAATCAGCCTGCTGATGGTACAGATTGGCATTTGCTGTTTGCAGAACATTGATGATTTCTTCAGCCGTTTTGTAGATCCGTAGCTCGCGAAACAAGGTATCTGCTTCGGGATATTGACGATTGAGATAGTTAAACCATTGTTTAATTCTGGCTGGGTAATAGGTACTTTTACGTCCGGCGAGTTCTCGGTTGGTGTACTCCAGCATCAGTGCCAGTGATTGTTGCCACGTATAAGGTGTTTCACCTTTAATACTTGCCGCGAGATTTGGCAACGAAATGGCCCCGCGTCCTACCATGATGGTGTCACACCCGGTCACTTGCATGCAGCGTTGTGCATCTTGTGCATTCCAAATTTCGCCGTTAGCAATAACCGGAATAGGCAGTTTGGCATTGATGTCGGTAATGTATTCCCAATAAGCAGGTGGCTTATAGCCATCAACTTTACTTCTGGCGTGCACCGCAATCTCACTGGCGCCCGCTTCGTAAATGGCCTGTGCATTCTCCATATAAAGAGATTTATCGTTAAAACCGAGACGGATTTTTGCGGTCACAGGATGCTCATCAGAGACTGCATCTCGCATGGCCTTGACGACATTATACAACTGCTCAGGATATTGCAGCATGATTGCACCACCGTTACTGCGGTTAACCATTTTTGCTGGGCAACCAAAATTAACGTCGACCCCTTTAGATCCTAGCTCTATTGCTCTAGCCGCATTTTCCGCCATCCAACCAGGCTCTTGTCCCAGTAACTGGACCCTTACCGGCGTGCCTGAAGCCGTTTTACCGTCAGTTTTTAGCTCAGGACAGAGACGGTAAAATACTTTTTCTGGTAATAACTGATCAACGACACGTACAAATTCCGTCACCATTAAATCGTAGGGATTGATTGCTGAAAGGATTTCACGCATTAAATCATCAACCACGCCTTCCATAGGCGCCAAAATTATTCGCACAGAACAGTCCACTCATCAGTTTTAAAAGGCGCTGCATTCTACATCATGCACCGTACTGCACCAAATTAAAGCGGGTATAGAGTGATCTTTCATCGTTAATCTTCAGTATTGTTATTTGATTGTTGTTTTATTGGTCAGTCTCTATTTGTTGCTTGATAAGCGCTATTTACCACAAATCACTAAGGTAAACATCGCTATAACAGGCACTAATAGATGTAAACAACATTTGCACTATCAGCTTTTATGCGTCATAAATGTGATAGTTGTAGAATAAATGAAATTTATTTGTAGGTGCACAGGTCTCTTTAAGCAAGCCAGCAAAATACATTGTTGGTAACCGAAATACTGTAGATTAAATCAAGAAGGAAGATATTATGAAACTCGTTAATAAGACTGCTATTACTGTTGCCGTTGGTGCTGTTGTTCTTGGAAGTTCTTTGGCTGCATCTGTTCAAGCAAGCCCATTTGGTTATAGTGAGATGCAAGCCGGTTACCAGCTAGTCGAAGGCGAAGGTAAGTGTGGCGAAGGCAAATGCGGCGCAGACAAGAAAAAAGCCAAAGAAGGTAAGTGTGGCGAAGACAAAATGAAGGCCAAAGAAGGTAAGTGTGGCGAAGACAAAATGAAGGCCAAAGAAGGTAAGTGTGGCGAAGGTAAGTGCGGCGGCGACAAAATGAAAGCCAAAGAAGGTAAGTGCGGCGGCGACAAAATGAAAGCCAAAGAAGGTAAGTGCGGCGAAGGTAAATGTGGCGGCGATAAAATGAAAGCCAAAGAAGGCAAGTGTGGCGGCGATAAGAAAGCTGAGAAAGAAGGTAAGTGTGGTGGTTCAAAGTAAGCTATCCACTTGAGTTAAACAGGGTCAGCGCTTGCTGGCCCTATTTGTATTTACTTAAGCTGTTTGGGTATATAAATCATAAATTAGTGGGCGTGTAGTATGATAAATAAAGGACAGGTGGGTCTCGGTCTTAGGCGAGAAATGTTGGATGAATTTTGCCAAGGTGTTCCCAAGGCCATTGATTTTTTTGAGGTAGCACCGGAAAACTGGATGACACTCGGCGGAAAGTTTGGTCGTCAGTTTAGGGCACTAACAGAAAAACATGAGTTTTACTGTCATGGTTTATCGCTATCTATTGGTAGCCCAGCGCCGCTCGATGTTCAATTTGTCAAAAACGTCAAAGACTTTCTAGACTTGCATCAGATAAAAAGCTATTCAGAGCATTTAAGTTATTGTTCTGGTACTGGACATATGTACGATTTGATGCCAATCCCTTTTACGGGCGAAGCCGTTCGTCATGTGGCTGCGCGTGTTAAGCAAGTTGAGGATATTATTGAACGTCCTTTAATATTGGAGAACGTATCATTTTACGCTGCTCCTGGCGCTGAAATGTCTGAACTGGAGTTTGTTACAGCCGTAATGGAAGAAGCTGACTGTAAGATGCTGCTCGACGTTAACAATATCTATGTGAACTCGATTAACCATCAATATGATGCGCTTGAATACTTAAAAGCGATGCCGACCGATAGAATCGAATATTTACATATTGCGGGTCACTATGAAGAGGCAGAAGACTTAGTGGTTGATACACACGGCGCTGACATTGTTGATCCGGTATGGAAGCTATTAGAAGCATGCCATCAGTACCATGGTGTTTTTCCGACATTGCTTGAACGAGATTTTAATATTCCAGCAACCAATGAGTTGCTGTTAGAAATTAATCAGATCCATGATTATCAAAACCGTCATATCGCCAGTTTAAAAAGGAGCGCTTGATGAGTTTTATTGAAACACAACAAAACTTCATGGATTACATTAAAGATCCATCGAATCCTCTACCAGAGGGGATTGAAGAGCGGCGAATGAAGATTTATCGCGAACTGTTTTTTAACAATATTGATGGCTTTGTGTCTAACGCCTTTCCGGTATTAAAAAGTTTATATAGCGAACAAGACTGGCAACAACGAGTGCAACAGTTCTTCGTTAGTCATGATTGTCACACGCCTATCTTTATTGAGATTTCCCAAGAATTTCTGCTGTTTTTGCAAACCGAATACACAGCAACAGAGATTGACCCTCCTTTTATGCTGGAACTGGCACATTATGAATGGCTAGAGCTAGTTGTGGCCGTTGCACAAGAGGTTCCGCAGCAAAAGATAATCGACATGGCGGTAATCGATGCTGACGTTATTTCAGCGATGTCGCTAAGTGTGTCGTCGACATCGCAAATAGCTCAGTATACATACGATGTACAACACATTAGCGAAGATTACCGTCCAAAAGAGCCGACAGAGGAACCGCAGTTTTTTTGTATATATTCTGACTTTGAAGATGAAGTGAGCTTTTTACAGCTCAATCCGCTAACAGCCCAGGTTTTAGCTTATATGTCGCAATTTGACTCAGTGCAATGTGCAGATTTAATTGAATGGTTATCAGTGACTTTTACCGATATAGAGCCTGCGGTATTACAACAAGGCTGTGTAGACCTGTTAATGCAATTGAGTGCTAAAGGCATCATTAGAGAATTTATTGAGGAATAGTCTTTCTATCAGCACGGCTAAACCCTATAATGGCGCCAAAAATTGATCTAGATCAATAATTGTCGTTAGCAACAGTTGTAGGGGAAGTCATGAGTCAGCCGTTTAAAGACCCATTTAACATTGTTTATTTTATTGGTTTTATCCTGGTAATGTTGTTGCCGACATTACCCGCAAGCCTATCTTGGTTGAAGGTAATGGGGCTTATTTAAGCTCTGTTTCATTCTAGCTCAGGTATACTAGCCACTCTTTTGAGTGGCTTTTTGTTTTTTGGGCGGTACTGATGGCGTTAAAGCGTGGTTTCTTTCTTCTGGCTGGTCTTTGTAGTCTGGCATTAGGTTTATTGGGTATTTTATTGCCTATACTGCCAACGGTGCCTTTTATCTTATTGGCTGCTTATTGTTTTGCTCGCTCAAGTGACAGACTATATCAATGGTTGATGGCACACCCGTGGTTTGCTGATGCGCTACAAAATTGGCAGGCAGAAGGCGGTATGCGTAAAGGACTAAAGAAGAAGGCCTATATTGTAAGTAGCCTAAGTTTTATTGTCAGTATCACGATAGTCCCGCTTATTTGGGTCAAAGTGATGCTAGCCTGCATTGGAACTGGACTCATTGTTTACTTGAGAAGCATTCCTGAGATCGATGAATAAGCCTTTGACTGTATTAGTGCATAGTACTGAATATAAAAGCGAATTTTACCTATTGCCAACAGCTCTTTGGAACAGTGAACAATAGTCGTGGTATTTTGCATGGGGTGAGTCAGCAGTTCTGGCGATCCATTGTTGCAACTATGCATAAAGCGGCTTAAGCTTTACGCCGATTTTCACACTTCGATGACATTTGCTATGGCGATAGTCGCTAGCAACATGTCAGCAAATTCAACTCAATAAAGTAAAGAATTATGGTAATGAATACTGACAGCTTAGCAATTATAAAGAACAGCATTAAAACCATCCCAAACTACCCTAAAGAGGGGATTTTGTTTAGAGATGTGACTAGCTTATTAGAAGATCCACAAGCGTATAAATTAACTATTGGTCTTTTAGTGGAACACTACAAGGAACAAGGCTTTACTAAAGTCGTTGGCACTGAAGCTCGTGGTTTCCTATTTGGTGCACCTTTGGCGTTAGAGTTAGGTATTGGCTTCGTTCCAGTACGTAAGCCGGGTAAATTACCAAGAAAGACTATTTCTGAAAGCTATGAGCTTGAGTATGGTCATGACGTTCTTGAAATTCATGTCGATGCTATTACTAGTGAAGACAAAGTCTTGGTTGTTGATGATTTACTGGCGACGGGCGGCACCATTGAAGCAACCGTTAAGTTAATCCGTAATCTAGGCGGCCAGGTTAATCATGCTGCATTTGTGATCTCATTACCGGATCTTGGTGGTGAAAAGCGTCTCGCAACAATGGATCTCGAATTACTCAGCTTATGTGAATTCGAAGGCGAATAATCAGGCTGAAATGTCTGTTTAAGGTGAATTAATCACCGCCAAACCGCTCCTTGAACGCTTGATATAGCATGTCAAACCTTTGCATGCTATTGTTCAAATTAGTCGAGGAGCGTGCTCCCGTAATCATATTCATGACACGTTGGGGAGTTCCATGTCATATCAGGTGTTAGCCAGAAAATGGCGCCCTGCCAAATTTGAGCAAATGGTTGGCCAGTCTCATGTTTTACATGCATTAACCAATGCGCTCACTCAGCAAAGATTGCATCATGCCTATTTGTTTTCCGGCACTCGAGGAGTGGGTAAAACCAGTCTTGCACGTCTTTTCGCTAAAGGCTTAAATTGTGAACAAGGCGTTACTGCTACGCCATGTGGCGAATGTTCTGCTTGCGTAGAAATCGCAGAAGGGCGTTTTGTTGATCTCATTGAGGTAGATGCTGCCTCACGCACAAAAGTTGATGACACCCGCGAACTGCTCGATAACGTGCAGTATCGTCCGAGTCGTGGCCGCTATAAAGTGTACCTTATCGATGAAGTGCATATGCTGTCTCGCAGTAGCTTTAATGCTCTGCTAAAAACGCTTGAAGAGCCACCTGAACATGTTAAGTTCCTGCTTGCAACGACGGATCCGCAGCGTTTACCTGTCACCGTGTTGTCACGCTGTTTACAGTTTAATCTCAAGAGTTTGACTCAAGATGAAATTGCCAATCAGTTAGCCAATGTCTTGACGCAAGAAACCCTTAATTTCGAAACATCTGCGTTAACTCTGCTGGCAAAAGCGGCCAACGGCAGTATGCGTGATGCGTTAAGCCTTACCGATCAAGCGATTGCTTTTGGTGCCGGACAAGTCAAACTTGAACTTGTACAAACCATGCTCGGCAGTATTGATGACAAACAGGTCCTAGTCTTACTGGAAGCATTAGCCAAAGCCGATATCATGGCATTGATGCAAGTCAGTGCTAGCGTATTGTCATTTGGTGCTGAGCCGGACGAGGTACTGCGGAGTTTATTAGAGCTACTGCATCAAATTACCTTAACTCAATTTGCGCCTGCTGCAGCGCAAATGTCGTTATATAGCGAACAAATCAAGGCCTTTGCAGAGCAATTATCGCCTGAGCAAGTGCAGTTATATTATCAATTGCTGCTGACAGGTCGTAAAGACTTGCCTCATGCACCTGATCCCAAGTCAGGGCTTGAAATGGCATTATTGCGCGCTGTGACCTTTGTACCAGAGCAACCTGTGACCAAATGGGTGACTGACACGCCTGCAAAACTTTCAATCCCTGCGTTAACTTCAGAGTCAATTACTGGCTCAAAACAGCAAGAAGCAGGGGCAGAGCAAGCAGAGACTAAAGCCACGTCGCTAAATATGGCTGCCGAAAAAAAAACACTTATAGACGCGAGTGATGAAGTCACCATTCCTGTTAGTGTCAAGACTCCAGAGACTCCAGAGACTCCAGAGACTCAAGAACCTAAGCCTCAAGCTGATATTCCTCAAGCCGCGACACCAGTATTGAATAGCCTTGAGAGCATGAACAGTGAAATGGCTGTCATACTCAGCCAAGCTCAGAGTCAAGGGTATTCAAAATCTAGTGAGTCAGATCTCAAAGCGCCGCTCACTAAACCGCAGCAAAGCCCTTTAGTTGAAGAGGGTACTGCAACTTCAAATGAAACAATCGAAGTCGCCAATACTGCCGTTATAGTTCCGAGTATTGAATCTGTTCCGGTACCGGTACCGAGTAAAACAAATGATTTAGTGATCGATTCGACTATTACTGCAAGTCATAGCGCCAATAAAAGTGTTGCTGAAACGGCTAGCGCCGAGATCGCCACAACAGAGGTCACAGAGGCAGTTCAAGCTGGCTATGAAGGCGAAGACGATCTATCTGCTTATGCACAATATGCTGGCGCACAGGATATTGACTTCGACGGCAACGATTTTGACTTTGATACTTCCAACTCTGCTCCTTTGCCACAAGACACGTTATCTTCAGTTGTGCCCCAAGAGCGACTTGCTTCTGAACAAAGTACGCTCGTGGCTCAAAATGAAACAGAAAAGTCAGATAGCACAGTAACAAGTACTGATTTAAGCGATGATATTTTAGATGCTGTATTAGCAGCAAGAGATTCTCTGTTGGATGGATTAGGTGATGATGAGCCTAAGGAGAGTTCCACAAAAAAGTCCGTTAATGAGCGCAAGCCTTTTGCACCGCCAGTTCGCAAGCCTAAGCGAGAAGATAAAGACGCTGAGGGGTCATCTATTGATGACGATATCGAGCCATTGCAGCAAAGCAAAGCTTTAGCGCCAGTGGATAACAGCAGCAATATTATCGACCGGCCGCCATGGGAAGAGCCACATGAGCAGGATCCCACACCGCGATTTAAAGATGAAAGCGCTGTTCATGCAGCAGAGTCGCCAGCCAATGTCGCAGTTGCAGCTGTTGCAGTACCAAGTCAACAGAAGAACGAAACCGCTCAGGTTAGTCATAAATCCACTGCTATGCAGCTTGATTCAACTTCAGTTCAGGATGTTGCGTTAAACTTACCCGCGCTGCCAAGTGGCGAGTTAAGCGGCAATGATATTGATTTGAAGTGGTACCGATTTATGGCTGAGCTTGAAGTAGGCGGACGTGTTAGACAGCTCGCAGTTAACTCTGTTTGCCATCAGTTTGAACAACCGTTGTCGTTGTTATTGAAACCCGATCAAAAGCATCTTGCAGCCGATGTTGCCATTAAGCAGTTTGAAGAAGCCATGAGCCTAGCGCTTGGTGAGCCAAGTGAAGTACGTGTGTCAGTGGGGATCGACAGTACTCGAGAGACCCCTCTTGAAGTGCGGCGTCGTTTTCATAAAGAGATCCTTGCACAAGCTCATCATGGCTTAATGACTGACGCGAATGTACATTGGTTAGCACAGAATATGGGCGCACAGTTAACACCTGATACGTTATCTTATGCACCAGAATTACTGGTTAAAAAAGGAAAGTCGATAGAATTGGTCGACATGTCGAACTTTAAGCGGTTACCTGGGTCATAATTTTACAATTGAAATTTCAGCTTTCATTGCTAATCAGTCTATATTTAGTAAGATTAGCCCACTTTATTTGTTGTGATAAATAATAGAAGAGAATTAGAGTATGTTTGGAAAAGGCGGTATGGGCAACTTGATGAAGCAAGCCCAACAGATGCAAGACAAGATGGCTAAAGTGCAGGAAGAGATCGCACGTATGGAAGTGACAGGCGAAGCCGGCGCTGGCCTTGTTAAAGTCACCATGACGGGCTCTCACAGTGTGCGTAAAGTCGATATTGACGCAAGCTTGCTTGAAGACGATAAAGAGATGCTTGAAGATCTTATCGCAGCAGCATGCAACGACGCAGCTCGCCGTGTTGAAGAGAATCAAAAAGATCGCATGGCTGAAGTCACTGGCGGCATGCAGTTGCCACCAGGCATGAAGATGCCTTTCTAAGACCGCACATACGTGCTGGATTTGCGTTTAGCGTTTACAGTATGATGTCGCCGTTTATTGTTTTTAAGAGCCCAAGGTAACTTGGGCTTTTTTGTGCGCAAAGCGCCTGCTTTGGTCACTTTATCGTATCTGTCTCGCTGTAATTTAGCGTTATCATTGATTAATCTATGTTAACATTCGCGGTTCATTTGATTAAGAATGATGTAAGTTTCTGGCTTATATCTGCTCTTGAAAAATCAATACTTATTATTTTTAGGCAAGAGTTTGCCTCGCTATGCGGAACGTTAAATGAAATTTAGTCCACTTGTCGATGAGTTGATCCAGTCACTTAAATGCCTACCGGGAGTGGGGCCTAAATCTGCACAGCGCATGGCCTTCCAGCTATTAGAACGCGATCGTAAGGCGGGAGCTAAGCTTGCCGACTCGTTGGGTAGAGCTATGTCTGACGTTGGCCATTGCCAATCATGTCGTACGTTTACAGAAGAAACCTACTGCCCTATTTGTGTCAGTACTAAACGTGGCCATTCGAGTATCATTTGTGTTGTAGAAACGCCTGCTGATGCACTCGCGATAGAAGCGGGTGGTCATTTCACGGGACGTTATTTTGTATTGCTGGGACATTTATCTCCGCTCGACGGCGTAGGTCCCGATGAGTTGGGGCTATCACTGTTAGAAACCCATTTGGCTTCGGGTGAGGTCAGTGAACTTATTTTAGCAACCAACCCTACGGTCGAAGGCGACGCCACCGCACACTATATTGCCGACATGGCTAAAAGCCATGCGTTGGCCGTGAGCCGTATTGCTCACGGTGTGCCCGTTGGTGGTGAACTTGAATACGTTGACAGCACAACGCTAGCATTATCTTTCAGTGGGCGTTTGCCTATTTAGGAACGCGAGATTTAACGTTAGTGTCATAACAAAGCTCAGTTAATGGTGACTCATTTACTGGGCTTTTTTTGTGCAATTAGAATCAATGCGACCCTTCCCCCTTGAAAAGCGATTTTATAACCCCATTTCTAGTAACAAGCAGTACTTAAATCGAATTTTAAAGGGAACATTTCATGTCACAACAAGAGACTCATGGCTTTCAAACTGAAGTCAAACAACTACTACATTTGATGATCCACTCTTTGTACTCAAACAAAGAAATTTTCTTGCGCGAATTAGTCTCGAATGCTGCTGATGCGGCAGATAAGTTGCGCTATCAAGCGTTAACGGATAATGACCTTTACGAAGGTGAAGGCGAGCTACGCGTTCGCATTAGTGCCGATAAAGAGAAAGGCACGATAACCATTGCTGACAATGGTATTGGTATGACCCGTGATGGTGTGATTGAGCACTTAGGAACGATCGCTAAATCAGGTACCGCTGACTTTTTTAAGAACATGTCAGGTGATGATTCAAAAGATTCTCAGTTGATTGGTCAATTTGGTGTTGGTTTCTACTCTGCCTTTATTGTGGCTGACAAAGTGACAGTGCGTACTCGTGCAGCGGGCCATAGCATTGATGAAGGTGTGCTTTGGGAATCAGCGGGTGAAGGTGACTTCACCGTTGACACTATTACTAAGCAGAGCCGCGGTACTGAGATCACGCTTCATCTACGTGATGATGAAAAAGAGTTTGCTGATGACTATCGTCTGCGCTCAATTGTGACCAAATACTCAGACCATATCTCTGTTGCCGTTGAGATGTTTGAAGACGGTACACCTGCAATTGAAACCACAGAAGAGGGCGGTGAAGCTGTTCCTGCTACTGATGGCAGCTGGAAGCCGATGAACAAGGCGACCGCATTATGGACACGTAATAAAAGTGACGTGTCTGATGAAGAGTATAATGAATTCTATAAGCATATTTCACACGATTACGCTGACCCACTGATTTGGAGCCATAACCGCGTTGAAGGTAAGCAGGAATACACCAGCTTGCTTTATATCCCGGCTAAAGCCCCCTTCGACATGTGGAACCGCGATCGTAAGCATGGGCTAAAACTATTTGTACAGCGTGTATTCGTCATGGATGATGCTGAGCAGTTTATGCCGAGTTACCTGCGTTTTGCTCAAGGTCTGATTGATTCAAATGATCTGCCACTCAACGTATCGCGTGAAATCTTACAAGATAATAAAGTGACCACATCACTGCGCACAGCGGTAACCAAGCGCGTGCTTAGCATGCTTGAAAAGCTGGCTAAAAATGATGCAGAACAATACCTATCTTTCTGGGCTGAGTTTGGTCAGGTGCTTAAAGAAGGACCTGCTGAAGATTTTGCTAATAAAGAACGTATTGCAGGTTTGTTGCGCTTTGCATCAACTCACACTGGCGAGGCTACGCCAAATGTATCACTTGCTGATTACATTGAGCGTATGCAGGAAGGTCAAACTAAGATCTACTACATCGTTGCTGATAGTCATGAAGCAGCTGCCAATAGCCCACATCTAGAACTACTGCGTAAAAAAGGCATTGAAGTACTGTTAATGTCTGAGCGTATCGATGAGTGGTTGATTAACCATCTTACTGAGTTTGATGGTAAGCAGATGCACTCTGTCACGCGTGGCGATCTTGAGCTAGGTGAACTGGAAGATGCTGGTGAAAAAGAAGCACAAGAGAAACTTGAAACTGCATCAGAAGGCTTAGTTAAACGCGTTAAAGACAGTTTAGGTGATAAAGTGTCAGCCGTTAAAGTGACGACTCGTTTAACGGATACACCTGCTTGTGTTGTTGCTGGTGAAGGCGAAATGTCGACACAAATGATCAAGCTAATGCAAGCTGCTGGTCAAGCCGTTCCTGAGTCTAAGCCAACATTTGAGCTAAACCCTGAGCACCCTCTAGTAGCCCGTCTTAACGACGAGCAAGATGAAGCGTCATTCGCGCAGTGGACTGATCTTTTACTACAGCAGGCATTATTGTCTGAAAAAGGCAGCTTGGCTGACCCATCAGCGTTTATTAAGCTGATGAACCAGATGTTATTGGCAAACGTTAAGTAGTAAACAGCTATAATAATAGAGGCAGTTAATCTGCCTCTTTTTTTATGGATCTTTTAAAGGCTAAAGGAAAGTTATGGAAAATATTCTAGAACTGACTAAAGAAAACATTCAGCAAATCGTCGATGCCTCAATGGAACAGGTGATTGTATTAGCATTTTGGGCCGATAAAAGCCCAGAGAGTTTAACCTTGATGCAAACACTTGAGAGCCTTTCGCTGCAGCAGAACGGCCGATTTGTGTTAGCAAAAGTAAACTGTGAAGCTGAAATGGAGATAGCCAATTATTTCCAGATCCAAAATTTGCCAACGACCTTAGTTTTACACGAAGGTAAACCTATTGATGGTTTTGCTGGCGTACAAAATGCGGCGCAAATTACCGAAATGCTAGATAAGCATCTGCCTGCCGCTTGGCAGTTAAAGCTTAACCAAGCCAGAGTGTTTTTATCTGAACAAAATGCCATTGGTGCACTGCCGTTATTGAAAGAGGCTTACGCCGAGCAGCCTATTGCTGAGATAGCGCTTGCTTTGACTGACGTGTATTTGTCTCTGGGTGCATTAGAAGATGGACAGAACTTGCTCTGTGGAATTGCCCTGGAAGATCAAGACAGTTATTACCAGAGTTTAAAGGCCAAGTTAGCCCTGGCGCTTGATGCGGCTGATACTCCAGAGATCAGAAAGTTACAAATTGATTTAGAGCAATCGCCAAACAATTTTGTGGTTATGATTGAGCTTGCCAAAGCACTGCACCAAGCTCAACGTAATGATGAAGCACTTGCCTTGTTATTTGCGCCTTTGCAGAAAGATATGGCTGCCCTAGACGGTAAAGTGAAAGGAGTATTCCTAGAGATTTTAACCGCGTTAGGTCAAGGTAATAGTGTCGCTAATCAGTATCGTCGTAAACTTTACACCTTACTTTACTGATAAAGGTCAATATCTCGACGAATTTGCCTCAAGTGAGGCTAAAGTCGAAGGGAAATCGCTTCAAAATAGCGGCTATTTATGCGAAGATCGCCGCCCTAAACATAATAATACCAATCGCGAGACCAAACTTTAGACTTTTGTCTGTATTAGAGGTTGGTATAACAATGCGAAATAAGAGGAAGATTGAGATGCGCATTATGCTATTAGGTGCCCCAGGTGCCGGTAAAGGTACCCAAGCCCAATTCATCATGGAAAAGTACGGTATTCCTCAAATTTCAACGGGTGATATGCTGCGCGCCGCAGTAAAAGCGGGCACTCCACTTGGCTTAGAAGCTAAAAAAGTGATGGATGCCGGTCAATTGGTATCTGACGAGTTAATTATTGGTCTTGTGAAAGAGCGTGTTGCACAAGATGATTGCGCTGATGGATTCCTATTAGATGGTTTCCCACGCACCATTCCTCAAGCTGATGCGATGGCTGCGGGTGGTATTGCTATCGATCATGTTGTTGAAATTGATGTGCCGGACGAAGAGATCGTTAAGCGCATGAGCGGCCGTCGAGTTCACCCAGGTTCTGGCCGTGTTTATCACATTGTCTTTAATCAACCAAAGGTTGAAGGTAAAGATGATGTTACTGGAGATGATCTCGCCATTCGTCCAGATGATGAAGAAACAACAGTACGTAAGCGTCTTGATATTTACCATGAGCAAACTAAGCCATTGGTTGAGTATTACGGTGCGGTTGCGGCTAAAGGTGACGCGACTTATAACAAATTCGATGGCACCCAGACAGTGACAAAAGTTAGCCAAGAAATTGTTGCAATACTTGGCTAAATAGACACAAAATTGTAATGTGTTTATGAGCTAGTTCTCATATTTGAAAAAGCCCACGTAAGTGGGCTTTTTTTATGGTTTTTCCAATGATAGCCTGACGCAGAATATCTTGGTTAAAAGAGAACAAATGTGAGCGACACAACCTCCCCATTTGGTGTTTTGTTAGTTAATCTTGGCACGCCAGACTCTCCAACGGCGCCAGATGTTAAAAAATTCTTAAAACAGTTCCTGAGTGATCCTCGTGTTGTTGATATCTCACCTTGGATCTGGAAACCTATTCTTAATGGCATCATCTTAAATACCCGTCCTGCAAAAGTCGCCAAACTCTATGAGTCCATCTGGTGGGAGGAAGGGTCGCCTTTAATGGTTATTAGCCAACGCCAGCGTGATAAATTAGCACAATCTCTGCACGCTACTTTGGGTTTTGAAGTGCCTGTTGAGTTAGGCATGAGTTACGGTAATCCGTCATTAGACTCCGGGCTTAATAAATTAAAAGCGCAGGGCGTTAAGAAGATTTTTGTACTACCACTCTACGCGCAATATTCCTGTTCTACCGTTGCACCAGTGTTTGATGCTATCGCGGACCTGCATAAAACCAAGCGTGATTTCCCAGAGCTTAGGATCAATAAAGACTATTTTGATCACCCTACCTATATTGCAGCGCTTGCTGATTCAGTCAAACAACACTGGCAAAGTAAGGGGCGCGGTGAGGTATTACTCATGTCTTTTCACGGCGTGCCAGTGCGTTATGTCACGGAAGGCGATCCTTATCAAATGCAGTGCCAAAAAACAGCTGAACTGGTGGCGGAGTCGTTGGCGTTATCGCCTGAACAATGGCGGATCTGTTTCCAGTCTCAGTTTGGTAAAGAGCAGTGGTTAACGCCTGCTACCGATAAACTGTTAGAAGCACTTCCAACCGAAGGGATAAAATCAGTCGATATAATGTGTCCAGCTTTTTCTTCTGATTGTCTTGAAACACTGGAAGAGATCTCTGAAGAGGGCAAAGCCTCATTCCGATCGGCAGGCGGCGAGCGCTATGAGTTTATTGCTTGTTTAAATGACTCTAAGCAGCATATCAGCTTGTTAACGCAAATTGTTGAGCAACAAACCTTAGGTTGGTGCTAAATTTAAATGCTTAGTAGTGATTTCAGCTAGCGAATGAGGCTGGGTATGGTAGAATTCCCCACTTTTTTTTCTTTACCTTGATTAAGCCTTTTGCATAATCGTTTTAAGGTGGTGAGCTGCGTTAGCACTACAGGTTGCTAGAATTGAAAGCCACAAGTCGTTAGTTTTTTGCCAAGAACAATGAATTGTGATTCCTTAGCCGTTTTAATTATCTTTTGCATGGATGCCGAATGAAAGAGAACTCAATATGAAGTTTCCAGGTCAGCGTAAGTCTAAACATTATTTTCCTGTCAAAAAACGTGATCCGCTATTAGCACAGTTGATCCAACAGCCTCAACCTATCTCGACTTACGTGTCTGGTATCGACCAAACACTGGTAGATATTGAAGCCAAAGTGGAAGATGAGTTACTAAGTCGCTATGAATTACCTAAGGGTAATTCGACTTTGATAGATGATGACAAGGCACATGCTTTGTATACGGAATTAAAAGAGCGTGAGCTGGTCAGCGATGAATTTGCCGGTGGCACCATCGGTAATACAGTGCACAATTACTCAATTCTTGCTGATGACCGCTCAGTGTTATTTGGGGTGATGAGTCAGAACATAGAAATTGGCAGTTACGCCTATCGCTACCTCTGCAACACTTCATCAAAGGTTGATTTAAACCAGTTGCAGCCAGTCGCGGGTCCTATTGGTCGTTGCTTCACACTTATTTCAGAGTGCGGTGAACGAACGTTTGCGATTAGCAAAGGCTCAATGGACAAACTGACACCAGAATATATCGATAGAGATATTGTACAGGGTGGTTCTGCGCTGATTTTGACCGCCTACCTCATGCGGGCAAGCGGCGAAGATAAGATAACCGATGCCGCAATGAAAGCGATTGAATACGCCAAAGGTGCAGACGTTCCCGTGGTATTAACGTTAGGCACTCGTTTCTTAATCGAGGAAGATCCACAGTGGTGGCAGCGTTTCATTCAAGAGCATGTCACCATTCTGGCCATGAATGAAGATGAAGGCGAAGCGCTAACGGGATTTAAAGACCCCTTACAAGCGAGTGAAGCGGCATTAGACTGGTGTGACATGGTGTTGACTACAGCTGGGCCTTTAGGGCTTTATACTGCGGGATATACTGAAGACTCTGAAAAACGTGAAACTACCCATACGTTACTGCCAGGCGCAATCCCTGAGTTTAACCGCTATGAGTTTTCTCGCCCTAAACTTAAAGCGGATTGTGAGTCACCGCTTAAAGTGTATGCGCACATATCTCCGTATATGGGCGGTCCAGAAAAAATTCGTAATACTAACGGTGCAGGAGATGGTGCATTAGCGGCATTACTGCATGATTTAGCTTCAAATCGATTCCATAAGATGAACGTACCGGGTTCAAGCAAGCATAAGCGTGATGGTCTGTGTTATTCGTCATTCTCGCAGATTTGTAAATATGCTAACCGTGTCGCTTATGAAGTGTTAGCGCAACATAGCCCTAGATTATCTCGTGGTTTACCTGAACGTGAAGACAGCTTAGAAGAGTCATACTGGGAAAGGTAACTTGGTTTATATTCTGGGAACAACATCCAGACTGAACTTAAAATAAGACCATTTAAAAGCCACCGTTTAGTCCTTCTGAACGATGGCTTTTTTATTGTCGGCGATTCAATAAGTTAGCGAAATATGAAAAGACGCTAAGCATGGCTTAAGGGTTTTGCCGTTGATGAAGTTATACCATGACGAGAGAATGACAGTCATCACCTAGAGAACAAACAAAAAAGGCGCCTATATAGGCGCCTTTGTTACACAGATTGTAGGCTTGGCTTACTTCTCTTCAGCGTGAACCTGAGCGTTAAAACCGGGTGCCACTTTACCTGCTTGAGTATCGTTGAAAATATCTTCATCAAACTCATTTTCAGATTTAGCGATCACAACCGTTGCCACAGTATCACCGGTGACGTTAACGGCTGTACGCACCATATCAAGTAATCTATCGACACCGATAATCAATGCGATACCTTCTACCGGTAGACCGACTTGGTTCAATACCATTGCTAGCATGATAAGTCCGACCCCTGGCACGCCAGCCGTACCAATCGAGGCTAATGTTGCTGTTATCACCACCATGGCGTAATCAGTAATGGTTAAATCAATACCGTAAACTTGCGCAATAAATACTGTTGCCACCCCTTGCATAATCGCGGTGCCATCCATGTTGATGGTAGCCCCTAGCGGTAGCGTGAATGACGCTATTTTATTATCGACGCCCATGCGGTGTTCAGCGGTTTCAATCGTCACTGGAAGGGTAGCGTTAGAACTTGCGGTGCTGAAGGCAAACAACTGTACATCGCGAATTTTTCGAATAAAGGTAAAAGGGTTGAGTCCTGAGAATAACTTTAACAATGTTGGGTAGACGATAAACGCATGAATGAGCAATACGCCAAGTACAACAAAGAAGTATTGCACCACGCTGCCAAAGGTCTTCATATCCAGCGTCAATGCCAGTTTAGCCATCAATGCAAATACACCGTACGGCGCAAGCTGCATGATTAAGGTAACAACACGCATGATGACTTCATTAAGGTCGGTAAACAACGCTGCAACGCGTTTACCGCGCTCACCAATATGTGAGATAGCAAAACCAAAGATAACCGCAAATATGATGATTTGCAGCATATTACCTTCGCTCATCGCTTGCAGTGGGTTAGTCGGCACAATATTAATAATAACGTCAGCCAAGCTTGGCGCTTGTTTGACATCAAAATGCATGCTCTCCGTCACCATTGTTGCGTGACCAGGATGAATGGCAATGGCGATAAGGATTGCCATTGACAGTGCGATAGCGGTAGTGAACAGATAAAACGCGAGGGTCTTTCCGCCAAGACGACCTAATTTGGAAGGTTCACTTAAAGAACACGTTCCACAGACCAATGATACAAAGACCAAGGGCACCACTAACATTTTCAAACTTGAGATGAATATGGTACCGATGACATTTAAAAAGCCTTCAGTGATGTAATCTTTGATGAATTCACTTTCAGGGAAAAGGTTACGAAGAATTAACCCGAGAATAATACCTGACGTCATACCGAGTAAAATTTTACTCGTCAGGCCAAATTTTTTTGTTTTCGTAGCAGACATAGTGCTTCCTGTATAATTTTTATGCTTTCAATTTGCAGATTAAAGCCTAGCAAGAAAGTGCCACAGTTGAAATGGGGTAAAAGTTAAAGTTTCTGATGTTATTTATCAATTTGCCCTCATAAGTAGTAGATAAGTTACTTAGAAATTGTGTAATGTTGACGGCTAGGTAATCAGATAATTACCGGATATCATAATCTGAGTAACAGGGAGCCTGACAATGAAGTCAGCTTATAGTATTTTTATTGCGTTAATATGGTCGTTTTTTCTCGTTGGTTGTGGGGGCGGAGGAAGTATATCTTCTGATCCTGACAAACCAAATCCAGAGCCAACTGACGTCATTACCGTCGCGTTGGCAATATCAAATAACGAAATCAATGCTGAAACACCAGCAACGATTACCGCTACAGTGACAGGAAGTGTGAGTGGCTTAAAAGCCAATACATTAGTCACGTTTACTTTAAATAACTCTTCATTAGGAACTTTTAATCCCTCCATAGGAACAGCCTTAACTAATTCTTCAGGAATAGCGACTATTGAGTTAGCTACTGCAGATGTTAAAGGTGCTGGAAATGTTACGGCTAGTGTTGATGGCATGGATGGAACGGCTCCAGTTGTAGGCTTCAATATGGCAGGAAATGGTGGCGAAACTGGTGGTGGAGCAACTTTAGTGGTCGCTTTAACTAATGCTGTTGGTGAGTCTATCGACTCTATAACAACAACAGCCCCTGGCAAGTTAACTGCGACGGTCACAGGAATTAATAAACCGTCAATAGTGACTTTCACTACAACAATTGGCGATATACCGATTAAAACTGCAGTTACAGACAATAGTGGCAAAGCAACGATTGATATTTATGCTGGGAGCTCACTTGGTGCAGGTGAAGTCACTGCGTCACTGTCTACTGGTGAAGAGGGTAAGACTGTCGTTGTAGTAGGCGCAACAAATGTGGTCATGGGAAGCGGTAATCCATTTGTTAAAGGTAAGGCTAATGTCAGCGTTGAACAGCTTACTGCTGGTGGAACCGCGACTATCTCTGTGATGATTCAAGATTCAGATGGCAATATATTTACTCAACCCGTTGATGTGAACTTCTCGTCAACTTGTTCAAAAAAAGCCACGCCAGAAGCTGAAATCAGTTCTCCAGTTCCTTCAGTTAACGGTGTTGCAACGACAACGTATTTGGCTAAAGGCTGTAAAGGCGATGATGCAATAAATGTTAGTGCTAATGCTGGTGGTTTAAATCTTACAGCAACGGGCACTATTAATGTGTTATCAGCAGATGTTGGCAGTATTGTATTTGTCTCTGCTACGCCGCAAAATATTAGCATTTTGGGAACCGGTGGCGATGAGTCATCTGTTGTTCTGTTTAAAGTGCTAGACACTAACAGTAACCCGGTTAGCAACCAATCTGTTTCATTTGCGCTAAATACAGATGTGGGTGGGATTTCGCTCGATCCAATAACGGCGACGACTAATAGCCAAGGTATTGCACAAACAGTTGTACGTACAGGTACTGTCGCGACCTCTGTGCGAGTCACTGCAACGGTAGACGGTTCTGTTCCGGTGATATCGAGTCAATCTAAGCAGCTGATTATCTCAACAGGTATTCCTGATCAAGATAGTTTTTCATTATCTGCATCAGTGCTGAATGCTGAAGGTTGGGATATCGATGGTACCGAAGTTACCGTTACAGCTCGACTTGCAGATGCATTCAATAACCCAGCTCCAGACGGCACCACGGTTTCATTTACGACTGAAGGTGGTGCGATTGAAGATGCATGTCAAACCACTAAAGGTTCATGTAGCGTGGTGTGGACAAGTCAACAAGCGCGTCCAAATGGTGAAAAACTGATTAATGGTGCGGGCCTACTTTATCGTAATCCGATAGCAAACCTAGTTTATGACGCCACACTTGGTGTTTACGGTAACTTTTATGGTCAGAAATATGGTGGCCGAGCTACCATTACCGCAACCGCTATTGGTGAGGAGTCATTCCCTGATCTGAACGGTAATGGTCGTTTTGACGCTGATGAAGTCACTGCTTTCTTATCGCAAACAGATGTTAGCGGCATGCCATTTGATTTAGATGATGCTTTTAATGATTATAATGAAGATGGCTTATTTAACCCTCAAGAGACCGGAGGCCAATCTGGTGGAGAGTTAGAAGAGTTAGTTGATTTTAACTCTAACCGTGTCTTTGATAAGAAAGATAGCAAGTATAACGGTGTATTATGTGCCGATCCTGTACATAGTGCTTGTGCCGACGGCATCAATGACTCTAAGTCTTTGTATGTTAGAGGAAGCTTAGTGATTGTGATGTCAGGTAGTACCGCTTTTGCAACTGACAGCGCCAATGTACTGATTGTTGATAGTGAAAGTGGCCCTGATGGTAATTACGATCAGAGTATTGATATTGTCGGAAAGGCCACTGGAACCGCGACCTTTACTATATCTGATCTGCATAATCAGCAGATGCCAGCGGGCAGTATTGTTCGATTTATTGCCAGTGCTGGCTCAGTTGTTAGCAGCAACGAATATACGTGGCCAAGCTCTAACTACAATGCTGGTCGACAGTTTAGTGTGACCGTTAAAGGCGAAGATGAGCCAAACTCTGGAACATTTATCGTTGAAGTTGAAACTCCAGGGAAAACGGCAACTCAAGTATTATCACTGCCAATTAATATTAAGTAATTAATAAATGAAATCAAAAAAGCCCCTTTAAGGGGCTTTTTTATTGGCTATGACTCACTCATTGTTAGTGAATAACTTGCTGAGGAATATTACTTCTGGAACTGATAGACGCTACCTAGCTTCATGATCTGTGTGAGTTCATCAAGAGCGGTGCGCGATTCCATCAGCAACTGCGGGTCAGCTAAATCAGCCACTGATAAGCGGTCACGGTAATTATTATCAACCCATAAGTTTAGTCGTGTAAACAACGCATCGTTCATCAGGGTATTTTGATTAACCGCAGCCACTTCATTTTGATTCATCGCCACGCGTAGTCGCAGACATGCTGGCCCGCCGCCATTTTGCATGCTTTGCTTCACATCAAAGTAATGGACCTGTTTTATCGGTGTTCCTAACGTGACCAACTCGCTTAAATAGGCATGTACAGCCGGGTTTTCTTGGCAGTTAGTCGGCGCAATGATGGCCATTTCACCCGACGGTAATGTCACCACTTGGGTATTGAACAGGTAACTTCTTACTGCATCTTGGATCGCGACTTTTGCCGTTGGTACTTCGACAAAATGTAATGGCGATTCGCCAAATTTTTGTTTTATCTCTTCAAATTTAGCTTGTGTATTTAAAAATGCTTGCTCATGATAAAAAAGAACGTTTTGATTACCGACGGCAATGACGTCGTTATGAAACACACCTTGGTCGATGACATCTGGATTTTGCTGCATGTATACAGTGCCGTCATCATCTAATTGATGCAGACGAGCAATGGCTTGGGACGCTTCTAATGTTTGACGTGCTGGAAACTTTTGGGGTTTCGGCGCAGAAGGATTCGTCGCTTCTTGACCGTAAACGAACAGTTCAATACCGGCATGACCATATTCACTGCAAAGACGAGTATGGTTGGCTGCACCTTCATCACCAAAACTGGCGTGTTCAGGTAAATGTTGGTGGTGCTTGAAATAACGGCTATCGTTAAATGTAGCTTGAAGAATATGACCTGTAGTCACAGGTTCAATGCTGCGATGAAGTTTATCGACTAAGTTTGCTGGAGTGAAATGCAATTTACCGTCGTGAGTATCGGCGCTCGGTGATACTGTTGCGGCGTTTGCAGTCCACATGCTTGAGGCGCTGCAGCATGCGCGTAACAACGCAGGGGCGTCTTTGGCAGCTTTATTTAATACTTCAGCATCTGAGCCGGTAAAACCGATTCTACGCAGTGTGTGAAGGTCTGGGCGCTCTTGAGGGGCAAGCATACCTTGTACTAAACCTAAGTCTGCAAGCGCTTTGGCTTTTTTGATCCCTTGTTTGGCAGCATCTTTAGGGCTAGATGTCGCGGCGGCGTTGTTTAAAGAGGCAACGTTGCCGAATGATAAACCCGCGTAATTATGTGTTGGGCCAACAAGTCCGTCGAAATTGGCTTCAAAATGCTTCATTCTTTATCCTTTAGGGTAGCTCAGGTGCTATTTCTATTCCTGAGTTGTAATTATTGAGCTCAGTATACTTAAGCTCAAAGCCTAAACAAGCTGGGTATAATTTATAAAAATGGTGAATTTGCATCAAAATTCACAACTAATACTTACTTGATGACTAATAATGAAATATTAGTTTTTAAATAAGCACTAATTTTTTTCACATTTATTTCAAAAACGCATGAAAATGGTACTCCAGTTCAAATAAAAGAGGGATTAGCTTGAAAGTTTTTACACAACCCTCTATATATGGGGAAAATTTTCAGAGTTTTGAAACTTGTTGGCGCAAAGTAATCTATGGGTAAATCGTTAGTAATCGTCGAATCACCGGCCAAAGCCAAGACTATTAATAAATATCTAGGCAAAGATTTCATCGTTAAGTCGAGTGTTGGTCACATCCGTGATCTTCCTACATCGTCGAGTCAAGACGCTAAGGTGATTAGTAAAACACCAGCTGAAGTCAAGAAGATGTCTCCAGAGGAGAAGGCTGAATATAAGAGTTTAAAAGCTAAGCAAGCTTTAGTCGCACGCATGGGAGTAGACCCCGACAACAGTTGGAAAGCGATATATCAAACGCTTCCAGGCAAAGAGAAAGTCGTAAAAGAGTTACAAGCACTCGCAGAATCTGCTGACCACATCTATCTCGCAACCGATTTGGATAGAGAGGGGGAGGCTATTGCATGGCATCTCCAACAAGTGATTGGTGGAGACGAGTCACGCTATCAACGCGTTGTGTTCAACGAAATCACTAAATCAGCGATTCAAGACGCATTTAGTCAACCGTCGGTACTTGACACCAATATGGTCAATGCGCAGCAAGCGCGTCGATTCTTGGACCGTGTTGTGGGCTTTATGGCTTCACCGCTGCTTTGGAAAAAAGTGGCGCGTGGTTTATCTGCGGGTCGAGTTCAGTCTGTTGCTGTTCGTTTGGTCGTTGAACGTGAGAGTGAGATTAAAGCGTTTGTGCCTGAAGAGTTTTGGGATGTTCATGCTGAGTTAAACACTTTAGCCGATGACATGCTTAAAATGCAGGTTGTTAAGTATCAGGACAAAGCCTTTAACCCGGTGACTCAAGCTGAAGCTGACACTGCAGTAAGTGCATTGTCGCAGTCTAGTTTTGTTGTCGCAGCACGTGAAGACCGTGCAACGCAAAGCAAGCCGTCAGCACCTTATATCACCTCCACGCTGCAGCAAGCTGCAAGTACGCGTTTAGGTTATGGTGTTAAAAAGACCATGATGATGGCGCAGCGCTTATACGAAGCGGGCCATATTACTTATATGCGTACCGATTCAACCAACTTAAGCCAAGAAGCACTAGACAATGTGCGTGAGATGATTGGTAAAGATTTTGGTGACAAGTATTTGCCTGAAGCTCCAATTCGTTATGGTAGCAAAGAGGGCGCACAAGAGGCTCACGAAGCGATTCGTCCGTCTAATGTGAAAGTAACAGCTGCATCTTTGAGTGATATGGAGCGTGATGCTCAGCGTTTGTATGAGCTGATTTGGCGTCAATTCGTGTCATGTCAAATGACACCTGCAAAGTATGATGCCAGTCGTCTTACGGTAAAAGCGGGTGACTACGAGCTAAAAGCCACTGGACGTACATTACGTTTTGACGGTTGGACGCGAGTTCAAATCGCCGTTAAGAAAAAGAACGAAGAAGACAATACACTGCCTGTTGTTGCTAAAGGCGACAAGGTCAAGCTCAAAGAGCTTCTTCCTAAGCAGCACTTTACTAAGCCAGCGGCACGTTATAGTGAAGCTTCATTAGTTAAAGAGCTGGAAAAAAGGGGTATTGGTCGTCCGTCTACTTACGCAACGATTATTTCGACCATTCAAGATAGAGGCTACGTTAAGGTTGATAACCGTCGTTTCTATGCTGAGAAAATGGGTGAAATTGTCAGTGACAGACTTGTCGGCAGCTTCCAAGATTTAATGAGTTATGATTTCACCGCAAGCATGGAGCAGACGTTAGATGATGTTGCTCAAGGCAAGCTGGATTGGAAGAAAGTACTCGATGGTTTTTATAAGGACTTTACCAAGCAGTTAGAGCACGCTGAATTACCACCTGAAGAGGGCGGTATGCGCCCTAATGAGATGGTACTGACGGATATTAAGTGTCCTACCTGTGAGCGTCCAATGGGAATTCGCACCGGTACAACAGGTGTATTCCTAGGGTGTTCAGGTTATGCATTGCCACCTAAAGAGCGTTGTAAGACGACCTTAAACTTAACGCCTGGCGAAGAAGCGGTAAGTGAAAGCGGTGAAGATGCAGAAACTGAAGCATTACGAGCGAAACATCGCTGCGGTATATGCGGCACTGCAATGGATAGCTACCTCATTGATGAAACCCGTAAATTACACATTTGTGGTAATAACCCAACGTGTGAAGGTTTTGAAATCGAAGAGGGACAGTTTAAGATTAAGGGCTATGAAGGACCACTTATTGAGTGCGATCGCTGTCAAAGTGATATGGAACTTAAAAATGGTCGTTTTGGTAAGTATTTTGGTTGCACTAATTCTGAATGTAAGAATACGCGTAAATTGCTAAAAAGCGGTGAAGCAGCGCCACCAAAAGAAGACCCAATTCACTTGCCAGATCTTAAATGTACTAAGTCTGATGCCTATTTTGTATTACGTGATGGCGCCGCAGGCATTTTCCTTGCTGCTAGCACTTTCCCTAAGTCGCGTGAAACACGTGGTCCATTAGTGGAAGAGTTGGTTAAGTACCGAGAGCTGTTATGGCCTAAGTATGCTTTCCTTGCTGATGCACCGGTTGCTGATGATGATGGTAATTTAGCGTCAGTGCGTTTTAGCCGAAAGACAAAAGAGCAATATGTTGCGACTGATGTTGATGGTAAGGCGACGGGCTGGAATGCCAAGTTTATTGACGGTAAGTGGGTTGCTGAAGCTAAGGCAAAGCCGAAGCCAAAAGCCAAAGCTAAGCCTAAAGCTAAAGCCAAGCCAAAGGCTAAAGCAAAACCTAAAGCAGAACCCGAAGCAGAATAATGCATTAGGTTTACAAGCTTAATAAAAAGCCCCGAATATATCGGGGCTTTTTAATGCCTGTATTTTAGTACTGATGGCTTAAACTTTGTTTAAACCAATGGTCATTTTTCGCTTATTGTACCAATGACTACCATTTCCGCTTTGGCTGGAACAGCACGTCAATATCATCTTCATCTGCTTTAGGTTTGGCAACTTGTGGCTGGGCTAATTTCTGTGCCCCCATAATCTCGTCTAACATTGTTTTAGCTTCATCGACTTTTTTTGCAATAAAAGGATCATTGGGCGTTTGTGCTTTAATGGTATGCAAGGTCGACAAAGCTTTGGTGACCATCTGCTTAGCGGATCCGTACTGTTTCATAAAACAAGCGGCTCTTCCTCTTGCAAGCATTGAGTCAACGTTAATTCTAAGTTGAAGATTGTCTATCGTCTGCTCTTCTTGGCTAAAGATAGCCGGCTCTACTCTTCCCTTATTATGCTCAGATCTGAGTATGGCTTTCATTTTCTTAAGCGTCTGAACTAACGTGAGCACCTGTCTATCATTATCAGGTAGCCTAAACAGCTCAATGGCAGGGGTAGACTTAGGAGCATTGTTGAGTACTTCTATCTGGCTGCGCAAATCATATAGTCGGCGTTCATAATCATTTTTTTGCGCAGGGGATAATGAGGCGGCAATATTGAGTGCTTCTTCTATTCTTTTATAGAGCACGAGTATTATATTACTGGAACAAGGAATAAGCCCGGTGTTAGAAAGCACATCTTCTGTTTCATCAATGATCGCCCTCTGTCGAGCAAGCTCTGTGCGTCTTTCAGCTTCCACACGTGCTTTTTGTTGTTGAATGATGCTAATGCCGATAATAAGAAGCAGTAAAACACCGATCAAGACAAAGACTGAAACGATAATCATAGAGGGTCCAAATATTTTACAGTGCTTTTAATGCTACTATAAATCAACATTCTAGGATAGTCACTTCATCATGGTTTGGCTATTATCAGTTCGCAGGAGTTGACTATTGTGCTATATTCCATTTGATTTAATTATTCCGTTGTACTATAACGAATAAATATACTTAAATGTGTCATTGCTTATCTATTCATGGATCTGTAAGCCTACCAAAGAGAAGGACTAAAGATGAAGTTGCAGCAACTTAGATATATTGCAGAGGTGGTTAATCATAACCTCAATGTTTCTGCAACCGCGGAAAACCTCTATACTTCTCAGCCTGGTATTAGTAAGCAAGTGCGTATGCTTGAAGATGAACTGGGTATTCAAATTTTTGGCCGTAGTGGTAAGCATTTAACCCATGTCACGCCTGCTGGTCTACAGGTGATTAGCATCGCTAATGACATTTTGGGTAAAGTAGAAAGCATTAAGAAAGTGGCTGAGGAATACACTAAGCCTGATCAAGGTGAATTGAATATTGCCACCACAGATACTCAAGCCCGTTATGCTTTACCGCATATTATTCAAGGGTTTATTGACCGGTACCCTAAGGTTAACCTGCATATGCATCAAGGCACACCATCACAGATCAGTGAATTGGCTGCCCGTGGTGATGCAGATTTTGCCATTGCCACTGAAGCGATGCACCTTTATAGCGATCTTATTATGTTGCCGTGTTATCACTGGAACCGCTCAATAGTGGTAACCCGTGATCACCCGTTAGCCTCTAGAAGCCATATCAGCATTGAAGATCTCGGTCGTTTCCCATTAGTCACTTATGTATTTGGTTTTGATCGTGCCTCTGAGATTGAAAAGTCGTTTAACCGTGCAGGTCTTGAGCCACGTGTTGTCTTTAGTGCAACCAGTGCCGATGTGCTTAAAACCTATGTTAGATTAGGTTTAGGTGTTGGTGTGATTGCTTCAATGGCAATAGACGAGCACATGGATAAAGATTTAGTCGCTATTGATGCGAGCCACCTGTTTGCTCACAGTACCACCAAGATTGGCTTCAGGAAGGGTAATTTTTTAAGAACTTACATGTACGACTTTATTGAGCATTTTGCACCTCATTTAACTCGTACGGTTGTTGAAAAAGCTGTCGGCTTGCGAGATGCACAGCAGATTGAAGCGATGTTTGAAGATATGCAACTGCCGGTCAGGTAGTTAGACTCAATGACAAACAGCCATTGAGTATACAGCGTTCAATAGCTCATAAAAAAACCTCGCAATAGCGAGGTTTTTTTTATGGAAGAGCGTGAATTAACACTCTACGATATTAACAGCCAAGCCACCTTTAGCGGTTTCTTTATACTTGCTACGCATATCTTTACCTGTATCCATCATAGTCTTGATGACTTTATCTAGAGACACTTTGTGGTTACCATCTCCGCGCATTGCCATGCGTGAAGCGTTAATGGCTTTCACTGCGCCCATTGCGTTACGTTCAATGCAGGGGACTTGTACTAAGCCACCGACAGGATCGCACGTTAAGCCCAAATTATGCTCCATGCCGATTTCAGCGGCATTTTCAACATGCTCTATGGTACCGCCCATGATCTCGGTTAACGCAGCAGCGGCCATTGAACAAGCCACACCGACTTCGCCTTGACAACCGACTTCAGCACCTGAGATTGATGCGTTCTTTTTGTAAAGAATCCCAATAGCAGCTGCAGTGAGCAGGTAACGACAACAAACGTCCATATCCACTTCTTGCACGAACATATCGTAATAGCTAAGGACGGCTGGAATGATGCCTGCTGCGCCGTTTGTGGGGGCGGTGACAACACGATCGCCAGCCGCATTTTGCTCATTGACTGAAAGCGCAAATAAGTCTACCCAGTCCATTGCAGTAAAAGGATCTACCACGCTTTTACCTTCCGCTTTTAAGCGACGATAAAGCGATGGTGCACGGCGTCTTAGCTTTAATCCACCGGGTAAAATACCCTCTTTTTGATAACCACGTTCAACACAGGACTTCATGGTTTGCCAAATTTCCCACAGCTGTTTCTGTATGGCGTCAGAGTCATTAATGCTAAGCTCATTGGCCATCATTAATGATGAAATGCTAAAGCCGTTTTCGGTACAGAGTTCAAGAAGTTGTTGAGCCGACTCAAAATCATAAGGTGCTGATTTGATGGGCGTAGCTGGAGAGGCATCTTGGGCTTTGATTTCATCTTCATCCAAAATAAAGCCACCACCAACAGAGTAGTAGGTACGCTCATAGATGCATTTACCGTCAGTATAAGCATAAAGGGTCATGGCATTAGCATGAGCGGGTAGGCTTTTACGTCGATGGTAGGTGACACCGTTTGCACGAGAAAATTTCACTTCACGGCCATCACTCAACAATAACTTTTCATCATTGCTAACATTTTCTAAAATAGCGTCAATCTTATCGGTATCAACGGTATCAGGTGCTTCTCCCATCAAACCGAGTATAACGGCTTTACCGGTGCCATGACCTTTACCTGTTTGACCTAATGAACCGAACAGCTCTGAACGTAACTCATCAATCGTTTCAAAAAGACCTTGTGTGGTCAGATCTTTAATAAATATGTTACCCGCTTTCATCGGGCCTACAGTATGTGAACTTGATGGGCCAATGCCTATCTTAAACATGTCGAATACACTAATCATGCTAAACCTTTATTACTCTAGTTGTTATTGTTATAACCAATATTACTAAGATCATTACCGCGTGGTTAATTGAACATATGGTTGTATATGTCGATTAATCAGCGTAAAAAACTTATGCTTAATGTTAATCTTAGTTGCTTGAATTAATTGGTGTAAAAAGTATCCCATACTTTTTCTTTTTATATAGCATTAGTTTTTTTTAATTTAGTTATAAAGCATTAGATAAACTAATTTTAGTATTGCATGTATAATTTGTAGGATCATGCTCAGCTTGATTTTTATAGAGCAATTATAACAATGACTTATAGGTTTTTGTGTATGCCTTTGTTGTATTGTTTTGCTCATTTTCTTGCATGGATTCTACCCTTGAAAAATTTTTAGAGGTCATATGAGTTATTTGATGTTAGATGTTGAGTCAACATTTTTAAGTGATGATGAAGCAAAACAACTATCCCACCCAATGATTGGTGGCCTTATCTTGTTTAGCCGTAACTACACTGATCGCAATCAATTGATACAGCTCATTCAATCTATAAGAGCTGTTCGTGCTGATATTTTAATTGCGGTCGATCAAGAGGGCGGTCGAGTACAACGCTTTAGAGACGAGTTCACCATTTTACCTGCAATGGGCGATATATTACCCGCGGCTAAGGGCGATCTCAGACTGGCAAGCGCTTGGGCTACAGAGCTTGGTTTTTTAATGGCAATAGAGCTACTCGCTATCGATATCGATTTGAGCTTTGCCCCTGTGCTTGATCTCAATGGTGTTAGCCAAGTCATCGGCAAGCGTAGTTTTAGTGATAATAAAGCAGAGGTTGAATTACTCGCAAATGCATTTATTGCTGGAATGGAACAAGCTGGAATGGCAAGTGTGGGTAAGCATTTCCCAGGGCATGGCAGTGTCGAGGCTGATTCGCACATCGCCAAACCGGTAGACTTGAGATCAAAAGAGGCAATTTTTGCTAATGACATGCAGCCGTTTAAACAGCTGATAGCGAAGGACCGACTGCAAGGGATCATGCCAGCACATGTTATTTATCCTAATGTTGATGCAAACCCCGCTGGCTTCTCTACGTTTTGGCTGCAAGATGTGCTGCGTAAAGAACTTGGGTTTAACGGCGTGATCTTCTCTGATGACCTAGGGATGAAAGGAGCCGCTGTTGCTGGAGGCTATTGTGCGCGGGCGCAGGCTGCCATTGATGCAGGTTGCAACATGATATTGGTCTGTAACGACAGCGTCGGCGCTACCGAAGTACTCCATGGCGTTAATTGGCCTAAACAAGAGCAAGAGATCACTGCTAACCTGTTAAAACCTAATTTGGTGGCTGTGGCGAATGCACTGCAAGATCATGAGCGTTGGGAAAAAGCGAAGGCAATTGCAGTTGAAATTATTGGAAATTGATGTAGCGCAATGAACTCAGCAGCCTAGCTTGTTAGGTTAGCTATTATCCATATACCCGCATAAACAATGGAGCCATATATGATCCTGTATTTACATGGGTTTGATGCAACCAGCCCCGGCAACCACGATAAAATGCGTCAACTGCAATTTATTGACGAAGATGTGCGTTTGGTTAGTTACAGTACGCAGCACCCTAGAAATGACATGCAGTATTTGTTGAATGAAGTCAGTAAACAGATTATCGCCTCAGAGGATACATCACCGCTAATCATAGGTGTGGGTTTAGGGGCTTTTTGGGCGGAAAGGATCGGCTTTTTAAACAAGATTAAGGCGGTGTTAATTAATCCGAATCTTGCACCACAGCACAATATGGTGAGCAAAATAGACCGGCCTGAAGAGTACACTGATATTGCTAATAAATGTGTTATTGATTTTCGTGATCTTAACCGTGAAAAAGCACTTTGTATTTTGGCGCGAAATGATGAAGTTAATGATAATGATGCTACTGCTAATCAATTACAGGATTATTACGACATCGTATGGGATGAGGAGCAGAGCCACAAGTTTACTTCGCTTGCTGCTCAGTTAAATAGGATCAAGGCCTTTAAAGAAGGTTAAGCCATTTTATGGATAGGCGATTGTAATCCACTAAAGTCATTTGAGTTTAGTGGATTTAAGTGTCTGCACAACTTTGCTCAATGGTGAACTATAGGCTAAGTTGTTAAAAGCAGCCTAAGCCTTGCGCTGGGTGAAACAGTGGTTAGCAGCAAACATTATTCTCTCTACATAGACTGATATTACGGAGTGGGTGTTAATTATGAAGCGCGTCATTATTAAGATCACTGGAAAGGTTCAAGGTGTCTCTTTTCGTCAAAAGACATTGCTTCAAGCGACGACACTGGGTCTAACCGGGTATGTGAGTAATATTGCTGATGGTTCAGTTCAAGTGCTTGCACAAGGTAGCTACCCAGCAGTCGATAAGTTGATTTATTGGTGTCAAAGCGGCGCACCGATGGCAAAAGTCGATAGGGTTTATGTTGAAGATGACGAGGCAGATGATATCTACCTCGACTTTTCTATTGTTCAGTTATAGCGAGCGATACCCAACGAGTTGAGGGATATATTTGCCTTAAAAGCGGTTTGCTTCACTGGTGCTACTGATACGATTAGTCATATCAATCTCAGTTTGTGCGGTAGGTTGTTCCATTTTTCGGATCTGAATGATCATTCCCATCTTCGGGTGGTCAAAGTAATGCACTTCGTCGCTTCTAACGCGTCTATTTTGTTTCATAGGAATCGAATACAAAAAGGGAGTTGTTACAGATCCAGTTTCTGCTGTTAGGTTATCACTGCTAAAACTTTCTGGGTCGTGATAAGTCAAGGTAACCGTTTTCTCACCCTCCTGACGTAGATTAAACGCAGTTTCTATGAACAGATAATGTTCAAGATAGATGTTAAGAGTCCCATCTAGCTTCCATACTGGTTTTTTGGTGTCAGCTAATAAACCACTACTCATAAAATCAAACTGTGGCAGTTCATCGTTTAAATTACTGAGCTGCAGTGGTTGTCCATTTTGCTCATAATCTTTGGAGTAATCATTTCCTGAATATAGCTTAACAGGGATAGCTTTGTTTCTTGGAAGCATGGATTGCTGCCATGTCATATGCAGCAGGCTTTTATTGCCTTTCTCTCGTTTTAATGTCGCGATAATGTCTTTAAATTGGCTTTGGCTTTTTGCTAATAGAACAGCTCCATCGCCTAAATAAGCGGTCGCGGGTTTAGGTGCTGCAATCAACATCGGGATGTCCGCTACCGATTTAACTTGGTTATTCGAGTTGAGCTGCTCATTACAATTTAGGCTATCAGTTGCCCAATCCGTAGAGGTACAGCCATTAAGTCCCATATTAACTGCGGTTAAATCAGTACTCACCATCGGGGTAATAAAATCGACGGTTTTGCGTTGACGTGACTTAATGACTTCATCTGGCCATTGCTCAGTCGTAGGCGCGTTGTGCTCATATAGGTAGATCTCGACTTCAAACCAGCGCTCTTCTTGGGCAAAGGCTGTTGTCGACAGACTAGAAATAACGCTAGCAGCGAGGGCGATTATTAACTTATTTGTTGATAGTCTAAACACGATTATTCTCCAATGCGATGTTGAGACAACTGTTCAAGTAACAGTTTTATGAGTGCTAGCCTATCTTTGGCTGATTCTGATGGCATGCTGAATTTTAGCTTATTGGGGCCATCCATTCGATATATTTGCGGCTGGTTCTGCAATAAACCAATAATAAAGGTGGGATCCACTTTATTATTGTCGCCAAATTCTATGCTACCACCTTTTGCATGCATTTCGATCTTTCGAAGACCCAGTTGCGTAGCAAGGTGCTTATAGAGTGTTAGCGCCATTAGGTTTTTAGTGGGTTCGGGCAACATACCGAAACGGTCAATAAACTCAACTTTTAATTCATCGACGGCTTTCTCTGTTTTACAGTTAGCGATGCGTTTGTATAGCGAAAGACGCATATTAACATCACTGACATAATCTTCAGGTAGCAGGGCAGGGATCCGCAACTCAATTTCACTTTGTTGACGTAGCATCTGATCGAGCGAAGGTTCTTTACCGTCTTTAAGCATCTTAACGGCCTCTTCAAGCATCTCCATATAAAGGGTGAAACCTATCTTAGAGATATGGCCACTTTGTTCGTCACCGAGCAATTCGCCTGCGCCACGGATCTCTAAATCTTGGGTTGCCAACATAAAGCCAGCACCAAGATCTTCGAGTGCGCCAATCGCTTCTAATCGCTTACGCGCATCTTTAGTCATGCTTTTAGGATGTGGTGTCATCAAATAGGCATATGCTTGGTGATGCGAGCGACCAACACGGCCTCGCAACTGATGCAGCTGCGCTAAACCAAACTTATCGGCCCGTTCAATCACAATCGTATTTGCTGATGGAACATCAATACCCGTTTCAATAATGGTGGTACAGACGAGTACATTAAAGCGCTGGTGATAAAAGTCAGACATCACTCGTTCAAGTTCGCGTTCACGCATCTGTCCGTGCGCAGTAACAACACGTGCTTCGGGTAGCAGCTCACTTATTTCTGCAGCCCTTTTTTCAATCGTTTCCACGCTATTATGTAAGAAATAGACTTGGCCACCACGTAAAATCTCACGAAGGAGCGCTTCTCTAATCGTAGCTTCATCATATTCACGGATAAAGGTTTTTACGGCTAAACGCTTGGCGGGTGGTGTGGCGATAATCGACAAGTCACGCATGCCTGACATCGCCATGTTTAATGTGCGTGGGATCGGCGTGGCGGTTAGGGTAAGGATATCGACATTGGCACGCAGTGCCTTAATCTTCTCTTTTTGTCGCACGCCAAAACGGTGTTCTTCGTCAATAACCAGTAAGCCTAAGTTCTCGAACTTAGCCTCTGACTGCAACAGCTTGTGAGTACCGATCACAATATCCACTTTGCCGTTGGTTAAGTCTTTCATGACCTGGGTTTGTTCTTTGGCTGTTTTGAAACGTGACATAACCTCTATCTTAAAAGGCCAATCAGCAAAACGGTCTTGGAAATTTTCGAAATGTTGCTGTGCAAGTAACGTCGTTGGGACTAGAATTGCCACTTGTTTACCGTCATTAACAGCCACAAATGCGGCGCGCATCGCCACTTCCGTTTTACCAAACCCCACATCACCACAGACTAATCTATCCATTGCCATGGGTGTACGCATATCTTCTATAACGGCTGATATCGCGGTTTCTTGATCGACGGTTTCTTCAAACGGGAAGCTACCGGCAAATTGTGCGTACTCTACCTGGTCAATATGACAAGCCTCACCAGGCCTTGATTGCCTGCGGGCATAAACATCTAGTAATTCAGCCGCAACGTCACGAATTTTCTCAATGGCTTTGCGTTTCGCTTTAGCCCAGGTTTCGTTGCCTAACTTATTGAGGTTTGCCTCTTCATCGGGGCCAACACTGTAGCGACTGATGAGGTGTAAAGAGGAGACGGGAACATAAAGTTTGTCACCGCCGGAATACTCAAGCACGAGATATTCGGCAACAAGCCCACCGGTATCAAGTGTTTCTAGGCCTTGATAACGTGCGACACCATGATCTAGATGGACTATTGGTTGGCCCACTTTTAGCTCTGCAAGGTTTTTAACCAGTGCATCGCTACTGATCTGGCGTTGTTTGTCTCGGCGGCGGCGCTGCGATATACGTTGACCAAACAGCTCCGTTTCGCAAATTAGACTGAATTTTCCACCGGTCTTTTTCTCAATGATACAACCTTGAGACAGCGGTGAAACAATCAGCCCTAATTTGGTTTTACTGGCAGCAAATTCGTTAAAGTGGCTAAATAACGTAGGCTTTAGTTTTATCTTACCGAGCAGTTCTAAAAGGGCTTCACGGCGACCTTCTGATTCTGCACTGAATAACATTCTCTCGCCTAAGGCGGCATACTCTTCAAGGAGTAAAAGAGGTTGTTTCAGTTTATGATTTGCAGCTAGATCAGGTAGTTTTAATGCTTTTGCTTCAATTGCGGTACCGGTAAAAGGCGCTGTTTTTAACTGAAATCTTGGGAATCCTTTAAAGGCGCTAAAAATCTGCTCTGTTAAAAGGTAAAGCTCTTGCGGGCTTAATAAAGGCCGCAGTGGATCCACGCGTCTATCTTCATAGCGAGTTTCAACTTCATGAAGGTGAGCTTGGGTGGCTGTTTCAATATCTCCGACAGTGATTAATTGCGTTTTTTCTGGCAAATAATCGAACAGACTCGCAGTGTCATCAAAAAATAGTGGCAGGTAATTTTCTATTCCTGCGGGCATGGTCTTTTTACTGACCATTTGATAAATAGAGCCGGGTTCTTTGACGAGAACCTCAAATCGTCGACGATAACGCTGTCTAAATCCTTCAATGGCAGCATTGTCAGTTGGAAACTCTTTTGCGGGCAGCAGTCGAATAGAGGGTAGTTCGTGGCTAGAACGTTGGGTTTCTGGATCAAAATGTCGAATAGATTCCACTTCGTCATCAAATAGCTCAATACGAAATGGCTGATTTGATCCCATAGGGAAAATATCGATAATCGAACCACGAACCGCAAACTCACCGTGCTCGTATACTTGCTCAACACTATGGTAACCAGTATTGATTAATTGCTCTCTAACATCATGCAGTTGGTAGTTATCGCCTTTCTCCAAAATAAGCACATTACCGCTCAAAAAGGATTTAGGGGGCAGCTTGACCATTAACGTGGTGATTGGCACGATAACGACGCTTTGCTGCGCTTGAGGGATCCTCGAAAGCGCTTCAAGACGTTGTGAGACTAAATCTTGATGGGGAGAGAAGCTGTCATAGGGGAGGGTTTCCCTGTCTGGAAATAGCCATATCGAAATCGCTTCTTCACTGAGCAAATAACTGAGTTCAGATTCTAGCGCAATGGCGCTCGGCGTATCAGCGGTAACAACAAGTGTCACGTTCTGATGTTGCTTAGCAATATTAGCGATCGTAAGCGCTTGAGCAGCGCCACCAAGAGTACACAGCGTTTGTGCTAATTTAGCACTCTTGACTGCTGGTGGAGTCAATACGGAAAAAGCATTCATTAAGGGCGAGGAAACGAGTCCAATAACAGCAAAGTTGCTTGGTATTGTAGTGGCTTGCCGTCGCTCTGGCCAGTTAAAACTGGTTTTAGATTACAGGGCTATCTTTCGTAATTTTAGTTGTTTCTGTTGTAGGCTTAAGCTGGCTTTTACCAGCTGTTCGACATCAGCGTCTTGAATGACACTAAAAGCTAATTCAATGCTAAAGGACTGCGGCGTTTCTTCTGCTTCATTGGTCGGCAATGAACAGCTTTGCACTGTCGCGAAACAGATCAGGGCGACTAGCTCCTCTTTGATATTCAAGCTAACCTTAAACTGGCTACCAACCGTTATCGCTTCATTGGTGGTCAACCTAATTGAGCTACCCCCAAAATGACTGCCGATATAGTAGTCGCCTTCATACTCCTCTTTACCGATAACGTGCTGTAAAACCATATCAATTTTTCTAGATTGTAATTTCAAGAATTCAACAACGGTTTTGGCATCATCATCAAGGTGTCGCAACTGCAACAGGCAGTCAGACTCAAGTACTTTAATATCACTGATAAGTTGTAGGCTCGGAGGCAGCATAAAACTCAGCTGTTCCACCGACGGAAGAGGTTGGCCGCTGTCCCAAGCTTGTAAATAAACATCAAAAGCATGATTAATACTAAAATAGGCGGTAGAGTCATTTAACAATGGTTTTGCCTCTTGTCTTTAGGGGGCTAATACCCCTATTATCATGCGCATCTTTATGATTTAGCAAGGTTAGAGGCATAATTACCTCTCCTTCTGTATTTCTAGAGTATCGCTGAGCAGTATTGATTGACATGAGAGAGGTTATTATCTTTTTATTATCAATCGTATTGGCGTCAGAATTGAGTTGACTTTATTTGGGTTTTTTAATGAATTTTTCATTATCATTTTATATTGGTTACCGCTATTGGCGAGCAAGAAAGGCCAATGCTTTTGCATCTTTTATTACCATTTTCTCTGTTTCAGGTATTTTGCTTGGAGTGGCTGCACTTATTGTTGTTAGCTCTGTAATGAATGGTCTTGAAGGGCAGCTTAAAAAGCGCATTTTAGGCGCAGTGCCGCAACTAACAATTCATTCTCCAGTTCCGTTAGAACACTGGCAGCAAGATGTGACTAAGTTGTCAGCCTTAAAAGGGGTGCAGGGCGCTGCGCCGAGTGTGTCGACACAAGCGATGCTGCAATCACCCTCTAATATTGGCGCCGCACAAATCTACGGCGTATACCCAGAGCAGGAAAAAAACCTGCTTAGCCTTACGCGCAATACCTATGCAGGTAACTTCGACGCACTGATCCCCGGCAAGTATCAAATTATATTGGGCGCTGAGCTGGCACGTAAACTTGATGTGGTTGTCGGTAATAAAATTCGAGTGCTGAGCGGTGATGGCGTGGTCTATACGCCATTAGGTCCAGTGCCAAGCCAGCGAAAGTTCACCGTGGCGGGTGTATTTGAAATGGGATCTCAAGTTGATGCTAGCGTCGCATATATCCATCATGACGATGCACAGCGCTTAATGCGCCAAAAAGCCGGTGAAGTAAAACAGTTACGTGTTTATCTTGATGATCCCTTCAATGCTGCAAAAATTGCCCCGAGCGTGGTGGATTATTTTTCCCACACAGTGACCACCACTGATTGGCATGACACTTATGGTCACCTGTTTGGCGCTGTTAAAATGGAAAAGAACATGATGTCATTAATGCTTAGCCTTATTATTGCGGTCGCCGCGTTTAATATCGTCTCTGCGCTAGTGATGATGGTTGTGGATAAAACCACTGATGTTGCCGTGTTAAAAACCCAGGGCTTATCGACGGCTAATGTGATGGGGATTTTTATGATCCAAGGATCGCTTAATGCCATCATCGGCTTGGTTACTGGGGTAGCAACGGGGGCGCTATTAACCATTAATTTAAATGAAATCACTAATGCGTTAGGGATCTCTATTCTTGGCGCAGGCCAAAATTTGCCAGTACAGCTCGACTTTAATCAATTGAGCTCGATAGTCATAGGCACTCTTGTCATTACCCTATTAGCCACCATTTACCCGGCGCTAAGAGCCGCGAATGTTCAGCCAGCGAGTGCCCTTAGACATGAATAGTGAGTTAACAATGAATTTAGAATTATTGCTAAAAGTGAGCAATGTGAGCAAGCGTTACAACGATGGTTCAGTCGAAACCCAAGTGCTGCATAGCGTTGATTTAGAGGTCTACAAGGGTGAGCAACTTGCGATAGTTGGCAGCTCTGGATCAGGTAAGAGTACACTGCTGCATATTATGGGCACATTAGATCGCCCAACCAGTGGCAATGTGACGATGCTCGGTGAAGATCTCTACCAACTGTCGAACAAGCGCCAAGCTCAAGTGCGCAATAATAATATTGGTTTTATCTATCAGTTCCATCATCTGTTACCTGAATTTAGTGCATTGGAAAATGTATCAATGCCAGCATTAATACAAGGTAAAAAACGCAAAGAGGTGGAAGGTAAAGCGACGGCTTTACTTGAGCGTGTGGGGTTAGGCCATCGTCTCGCACACACTCCAGCGGAGATGTCAGGCGGGGAACGGCAGCGCGTCGCTATCGCTAGAGCGTTGATCAACGATCCAAAATTGGTGCTTGCTGATGAACCTACCGGTAACCTTGACGCTAACAGTGGTGAGGCAGTCTACGAATTGATCACTGAACTCGCCGCCCAATTAGGCACGGCATTTGTGGTAGTCACTCATGATCAACAACTTGCTGCGAGAATGGATAGACAGTTACACATGAAAGATGGCTACTTGGTGAATGCTGAGGAGCTCACTGGATGAAAAGCTTGTTAGCGATGAGGATAGGGTGGCGCTTTTATTTAGCCCGTCAGTCAAACCGTTTTATCAACTTTATCTCTTTTGCCTCTACTGCGGGTATTGCACTCGGAGTCGCGGTACTGATTATCGTATTATCGGCGATGAATGGCTTTGAGAAGGAGTTAGAGGAGCGACTTTTAGGGGTCGTTTCTCATGGTGAATTAGTCGGTGTGAATGAGCCAATACAGGATTGGCAGGCCGTTGTGGCGGATGCTGATAAGATCCCTGGCATTGTTGCAGCGGCTCCTTTTGTACGGATGCAAGGTCTGGTGCAAAAGCCGGGTGGTTTTCAAGGGGTAACGGTTCAGGGGATAGATATAGAGCAAGAAGCGAAAGTATCAAATATTCGTCACTTTATGTCTGAGCAGAGCTGGCAAAGTTTACAAGAAGCTAAGCACAATAATATCGTGCTTGGTAAAGGGCTGGCGAATAACCTCGGGATTGAGATTGGTCAATCTATTAGCTTATATATGCCTAACAATAATAACTCGTCTCAAAATAAAATAGCCGCCGCTAAAAGTCACCGCTTTGTGGTCTCTGGTATTTTTGAACTTGGGGGCGAGCTAGATACAACCACCGCATATGTGCCTATGGATTATGCGGCTAAGTTGTTAAAGTTAGAACAAGGTGTTTCAGGTGTGCGTATTAAGGTCAAAAATGTTTTCGATGCGCCGATGTTGATCCGTGACCTCGGTTATAGCCAAAAGCAATATGTTTATATTTCGGACTGGACTCGAACTCAAGGACATTTATATCAAGATATACAATTGGTTAGAATGGTGATGTATCTTGTGTTGGCTTTAGTTATTGCTGTGGCATGTTTTAATATCGTGTCGACACTTGTGATGGCGGTGCGAGATAAGCAGTCTGAAATTGCTATCTTGTTAACCATGGGCATGAAAAAGACCTCGGTGATGCTGATATTTATCGTGCAGGGCGCACTCAATGGCATTTTGGGCTGCATCATAGGATCTATTGTAGGGGTGACAATTGCGCTCAACCTCAGCGATATTGCCAAAGGGATAGAATCGGTATTAGGTATTCAACTGTTGTCGGCTGATGTGTACTTTATTGATTTTCTACCGTCACAATTAGTGGTTAACGATGTGATTACGGTCGTGTCTCTCGCTTTCGTGATGAGCCTTATCGCAACGCTTTATCCCGCGTGGAAAGCCAGCCAAACACTGCCAGCAAGTGCATTAGCAGGCCGCTAGAGGGACTGTTTTTAACAACTCACTCAGGCGTTTTATCGTTCTTTGGTATTAGAGTGGTCGCGAGTGCGATCACTGCCTCTCTTCGGTAAACCTTACCCTACATTTAGTGTTAGCTAAATTCCCATACTCGATGGGGCTGCAGTGTGTTTTTTTGTCCTCATTTATTCCGCTGTAGACGTACTTAACTCGCGTTAACTCAACCTTTTTTATCATCGTTATTACCGTCTAATTATCCTTATAAAGTGCTATTTTTTTGTTGGAATTGCTGTGCTAGTTTTTAGTACTACCATTTCAAAGATCGTTTGATGCCTTTAAGGCAGGGCATGGAAGCCTTGATTTGGTTAATTGTAAAAGCATGGAGCAATGAACGCAAAACCAGATTTAGAACAATTAGACATGAGCGTGCAACAGCTATCGTCAGTTTTAGCAAATTTAGAGAGGCAGTGTCTTTTAGGAGATATAAGGATCATCAGCTAGCTAAACGGAAGATTGCCCTGTCGCTAAATGCAGCCAAGCTATACCTTCAACTCGTCAGTGGGCGGTTAATCATCCGACAGCGATTATAATATTCCGTTATTGGCGCCGGATGGTGGCGAGCAAAAACCGGATGTTCTTGAACCGTTAAGCCCATTGGCCGATCTCGTCGGCACCTGGGTTAGCCAACGATTTAGTGGCTTTAACGTGATGCCTATTCCTCAAGTCACAGCACTAAATGGTTTTATTTTAAAGATCTTTAATTATTATGAAGTTATTACTTTTAGCGCAATCTCTGACAAAGTTGCAAACCGAGGAGGTCAGTACGAGCGTAACCCATATACCTGTTCTATGGGCAAAGAGTGTTTTTAGCTATCGACATGTTCATGAAGCTCGATAATATTAATTTATCTATTTAAATAAATTGAACTTTATCTTTTATTATATAGAGTAGGTACTTATTCGATGTAACAATGGACTGTGCATAATGATAATAAAACTCCCAAAAACAAGCCTGTTTTGTATGATTTTATTGGCCTCAGTAACGAATATCCAAGCTGCTGAATTAGCTATTATCTCCGATTACAACCCCAACTGTATTGTTGACATATTAGTGCCTATAACACTCACAGTGAATACACCAAAGTACCAAGATTTAGGACCGGTTGAGGAAAGTACAGCTTTTGCACTTGTACTTCAACAATTACGTAAAGAAGCGACTGCACAAGGTGCTGACATAGTATTATTAACCAATGTCAAAAATAAAAAGATCACAATAGCAAAAAGAAAAACAAGTAAATCTAGCTTAATAGTACACATTGAAGCGCAGTTATACACCGTATGTGAAGCCGACAAATCTTTTAGTAATGAGCGAACCGCTTATACGGCTGATGGTTACGAACTACAAACAATGAGCTACCAATATACAATGACCCCCAATTTTATAACGCCAACAGAACCGATAATAGTTGCCAATAATATCGTTTTACCAGCAGCTAATATCTCTTTTGCAACGGGTGTATATGACATAAAATTGGGAGCGAGCACAGCCCAAACAGCCGAAAAGTTGGGTCCTCCAAGTATAACTCTCACACTTTCAAACCACGAACAGATATGGGGCTACGGACGTAACCTTTGGTTTACTTATTCGGCTGATAGGTTGAAATCTGTTAGCTCAGAGCTTTCGTTATTAAATAGTGCAGGTCAAAATAGTATCGGCTACAGAGATGGTTTTGATGACATTGAATGGCAACTAGAGGGGATCATCGCTGCGCACAAGAGTCCAATTGAGCAAGTAAGAGATTCGCTCTCGCAGTACGATATTAAAGAGAGTTCAGATCAAATGGTTATTACTCAAAAGCAACAACGTCTTGTATTACGATTTGAGGACTTTCACCCTACAGCAAAAGACAAGCCAGTGACTTTACTCACTAACTTCACGTTAACGAATAATGAGTACGAGGCGAAAAAGCAAACACTTCCTCAATTGACATCGGAACAAGAGCAATGGCTGTATAAGCACTTGCAACCTAATAATGCAGAGCTGATGACGCTACCAAACTTGCTTAAGCAGATCCCGCAAACTAATAAAATAAATATTGCGAGTGATGATAAGCAGTGGTGGCTAGTCGGTAATCATGCACTTTTACAATTTGATGATATTGAGCTTAGTTAAGCTCATATTAGTGAACCGTTTTTTACAGACAGTAAAAGCGAGTCATTTTTATTGTCTGTAAAATCGCTACAACTGCCTCAGGATAAACAAGGTATGTTAGCTTTATATGAAGACGCTATCGATAACAATGATGCAATTGATATCTCGCGGGAACACTTTAACCTCATCGCAAAATTTGAGTCAGAGAAAGATGATGCGGTCATTTATGATCTGTTTTTTACTTACTATTGATCTTAATTGAATTCAATAGTCAATCCCGTATTCCGCGGTTCAGTTACAACATCAGTTAACAGAAAAGCGCCTTGCAATGACGCTTTTTCATTAATACGTTGAGTTAAAAATGCGTGTTACTCAACTAAAGACTCAGCTTTGTAATACCAATTAAGCTGTGCATAATTAACGTCGTGGTGCTTCTCCAATGGCCTGCAAACGAGCACTCTTGTGCACAATTATTTTGCAATCACATAAATGCCTTGAATAAATTAAATGATGATTGAAATTCAACGGGCTGATGTTTATGCTTCGCAGCTCTCAATACGATATAAAGATCTTATAAAAATTAATCTATTGTCGCGCAAATAAAAGGAACATTAATGAACTCTCCACAACGCTACCCTATAGGTTCAACCGGACAGAAATGGAGCGATGCTGATAAGTCAGCTTGGCTTGCTATGCAGTCTGTAAAGCGCTCATATCAAGAGCAAGTGCTGACTAAAGTGCTGGCGCTAGGAGAACAATTTACCTTGGAGCAATATGGTGCGCTGTCGTGTGATGAGGCTAAATATCCTTTATATGCGCTAAAGAGTCATAACTGGCTGCCGACAAAACCAATTATTTTGGTCACCGGCGGCGTACATGGTTACGAGACGAGCGGCGTGCAAGGGGCTATTCGTTTTATGGAGACAAAAGCGCAAGCTTACGCTGAACATTTTAATATCGTACTTATTCCCTGTGTTAGCCCTTGGGGTTACGAGACTATTAACCGCTGGAACCCAAGTGCTATCGATCCTAATCGCTCCTTTTACCAAGGTAGCCCAGCAGAAGAGTCTGCCGCATTGCTGGCTTACTTAGCACCCATTAATGACGATATTTTTGCTCATATCGATTTGCATGAAACGACCGATACTGATAATAGCGAGTTTAGACCAGCGTTAGCCGCACGAGATGCTGTGGTGCATGATAACTGGAATATCCCTGATGGATTCTATCTCGTCGGTGACACCATTAACCCACAATTCGCTTTTCAAAAGGCGATGATAGCTGAAGTAGAGCAAGTGACTCATATTGCTCCTGCTGATGACAGTGGCAAGTTGATTGGTGTTGAACTGGCTCAGTTTGGTGTGATTAATTATGCCACCAAGGCATTGGGGCTGTGTGCTGGCTTAAGCGGTGCAAAATATGTATCAACGACGGAAGTATACCCAGATAGTCCGCTGGTGGATGACGAGAACTGTGTCATAGCTCAGGTTGCGGCGATCACGGGTGGCTTGGATTATCTGCTGAGTTTATAGAGAAGCAAAATGGAACATCAACTAATAGAAAAAGTGGTAAACGCTGCAGACTTTGTGCGCTTAAGGGAGGTCGCTGGACTGTCGCCTCGCTCATATGATGCGGCAAAGCAGGGCTTACCTAATAGCCTTTTTGGAGTGCAAATTCGTGTAGGCGAACAAACAATTGCCATGGGACGAGTGGTTGGTGATGGGGCTTTGAACTTTGAAATTGTTGATGTCGCGGTTGACCCTTACTATCAAGGTAATGGTTTTGGACGACTCATCATGCAGAGCATTATGGATTATCTCGATAGAGCCGCTTTTAAAGGGGCGTATATTACCTTAATGGCAGATGTGCCCGAGCTTTATAGCAAGTTTGGTTTTCAATTAAGTCGGCCAGCCAGTGAAGGCATGTACATAATCAAATAGCGGTTAACGGGTTTATCGTCCGTTTACTTCGCTGAGTAACAATCGATATAATTCTTGAGCGGCGGGGCCTGTTTTAGCACCTTTAGGCAAAGTCAGGTGCAAGGGGACTTGGTATTGATTTGAATGCTCAACCTTAAGGATCTTGATATCACTATCATTATGTTTTTCGATTATGTGTAGAGGTAAACGGCAATAGCCTAAGCCTTGCTTTGTTGCTTGCCACGCATGATCAAAATTATCAACGGTAATGCGTTGGTTCGACTTTAGCCAGCCGACATCTTGCTTAGCGTGATGACCTAAGTCTCGGATCACAATCTGCCTAGTGGCACTGAGATCCGCTAAACAGGGGTTAAGCTTCTCGGCTAACGGGTGGCCTTTGGCCACAACGGGCAACATGCTAGTTATCCCAAATATTTCTGACGGGTGATTGGTTATGGGCAAAGTGATAATAGAAATATCGGCACTTTCGTTAGTGACCATCTCTTGTGTTTTTGACAACGAAGTTTCTACCACTTGAATTGATGTGGTGTGGTTTTGTTTAAAGAATTCAGTCATCGGTGCGTATAACCATCGGCGATCACAAAGGTGATCGATAGCAACGGTTAATTCTGACTCGGTCCCTTGGGCGAGTTGAGTACTTATCTCCTCAAGCGCTTTGGCTTGTTCAAGCATAGATTGCGCTCTTCGCAGCAATGATTTTCCATCATCAGTGAGTATAGCTCTGCGTCCCTCTACTTTGATTAACGGCACTCCCAATTGGTCTTCTAGTTTTCTCACCGAATAAATTAGCGTGGTATGGCTTTTATTCAATGTCGCCGCAGCCGCTTGAATGCTACCCGCTTTATCAATTTCAAATAATGTTAACCACTGATCTAAGGTTGTCTTTAATCTCATCTGTCTAATTTATCCACATTAACTGGCAGTATTATGAACTTTTATGTCCAATTTTTATAGGTATTATGACATCTATCGTAAGACGGAGAGCTGTAAAGCTTCATTCATCTGAACTTAGAGCTATTACATCGCTCGCCAATTTGACCATTAACTCATTATTTGGAGATAAATTATGAACACACTATTACAAGTTGATTTTGATTATACAGGACCCTTTGGTGTTGAAATGGCAGCAATGCTGACAGATCTTGCTGAGTCTATTAACAATGAAGCCGGCATGATCTGGAAAATTTGGACTGAAAACCAGCAAGATAAACTTGGTGGTGGGATCTATTTGTTCGAAGATGAAACCACAGCCCATGCTTATCTAGAAATGCATTCAGCTCGCTTAAACAAGATGGGTATTGAAAATATTAGAGGACTGGTATTCGCTGTAAATCCATTACTTTCAAACATAAATAAAGGACCTATCGCTTAGGCAATTAACAGAGAGCAGATGATGAATAACCGAACATTTTTAACCGTAAACGGCACTATTTATGTGATATTTGCATTGGCTTTATTTTTTATTCCTGCTTTGATGTGGCCGATGTACGGCGTTGAAATAAATGATCGATATGCTTATTTTTTGTCTCAACACACGAGTATATTCCTAGGCGGTATAGCGGTGATTTGCTTAATGCTAAGAGATATAGAAGTAGGCCAAACCGCTAATAAGTTATTTAAGGCACTGTTTATAACTAACCTGCTCGGGGTGATGATCACTGTCTATGCTGGAGTCTCGGGTATCTTTGTTGGTCTCGGTTGGAGCGACCCTGCGTTCTTTACATTGATGGCTATTTTGAGTTATTTACAGCTGACGAAACAAAAGCCACTCTAAGAAAGTAACCTAAAAACAGCAATCTAAAAGGTTGCTGTTTTTATAATGCTAGGCTTCAGACGCTATCACCGCTTTTATTCCGTGGGGGTGAACCTTTACGCACAGACCATTTTTCTTAAAGGCGATAGTCGGGTTAGCAAGTCGCTCTTTATCGCCCTTTGGCGAACTCTGTTTAACCTTAATATCGGTTGTGCCGGCAATGATAGGCGCAAGTGTTGGCACGGCGCTAACGAGCTGTTGGCTTAACGACTCACAATCAATGGCATTGCACTTAAATACCAGCTCGACATGTTCCCAACCTTGTTGTGGGTATGTTTTTTCACCAGGGTAAGGCAGTTCAACACAATGGATCTTAGTATCATTTAGCATGAGTGGTGCATCAAGCTCAATAATCAAGATGGGCCTGCCATTGATCATGTTGTCAGAGATGATATTACCGTGTTTTGCAAATTGGCTTCGTAGCTCATTGGCAGCGACTGTGGTATTGACGCGTAAAGCGCTGTGATCGCATTCTAGATTAAGGGTGTCTAGTCCCAGTTCACCGATAAAGGCGGTAATTGATTGGCTGAAGCTGGGCCAACTTTGGCTTAATTGCTCGTATGTCATAACAAAGGTTTCCTGATAAACGTCAGACTGAGTCGATGAAAGATAATTATTCAGCCTTGTAGGCTTAACAAATAACGGCTAAGGCCAGATTTCGATTGGAGTGCCCGCGTCAATCGCACGCCATAACTCATCCATTTCAGCGTTGGTCACCGCGATGCAGCCATCGGTCCAATTGTAATTTTGTGCCTCTTTTGGACTCAGGTTTGAATGGGGGTTCTCACCATGGATCATTATCTGTCCTCCTGGCTGAATTCCTAAAGCATCGGCGCGTAATTTGTCTTCATCATTAGGGTAGGAGATATGAATTGAACGATAGTAGGCACTGTCTGACTTTTTATAATCGAGTAAATAACGGCCTTCAGGAGTGCGTTGATCGCCTTCGGTCAGTTTATGTCCGACAGGGTTATCGCCCATCGCTATTCGATAGGATTTGAAAATTTTGCCCTGGCTTAATAATGATAAGCTTGCTGTTGATTTGGTGACGACGACTAAATCGGCTTTGTCGCTAGCGAATGAGAGGCTTGGAATTAGACTACATAACAGCAGTGTTACTTTGAGCATGGAAAAACAAATAAAACGCATGTACAACCCTGAGCATAACGCCCTTAGCTTGTGAATATATGACTTATGTTACCTCAAAAACCTTGATTGTTGATGTATACGGATAAGATTATTTTTGAGCTCTTGCGGTTTGCGTGTCACACTATTCGTATCATCTATTTTAATGCCTTGATAATTCGGTTTAAGTCGAATGAGTTTAAAGCACTGTATAGCAAGGAACAGCGGTCAAAATGGTAAATGAAACGGATTCAGAAAGCTTATTAAAGCTTAAACTTCGTCGAATAATTTTTGGAACTGATACTCCCGCAGGCCGCTTTTTCGATATCAGTTTAATGGTCTGTATTATCCTTAGCGTGATGTTGGTTTTTCTTGATACCGTTGCACATATCCATCAAAAATATGGCGAGATAATTACTGTCTTAGAGTGGGGCTTCACCCTCATTTTTACAGTGGAATATTTACTGCGTTTATATTGTTCAGCCAGTCCGCTAAGTTACGCTAAAAGCTTTTATGGGGTAGTGGACCTGTTATCCATACTGCCGACTTATTTAGCGTTAATATTCCCAGGTGCCAATTTCACCATGGTGATAAGAGTCTTAAGACTATTTAGAATATTTAGAGTATTCAAGCTTTTACGGTATTTAAGTGAAGGTAATATACTGTTACGAGCAATGATACAATCGAGCCGTAAAGTCTTTCTGTTTTTCTTCTCGGTCAGTTTAATCGTCGTGGTGTTAAGTTCAATCATGTATGTTGTTGAAGGCCCCAATAATGGCTTTACTTCAATTCCAAAATCTATCTACTGGACCATCGTCACCATTACCACTGTTGGCTATGGCGACATTACCCCCGGCACTAACTTAGGGCAGGCAATTGCCGCATTTACGATGCTGTTGGGTTACTCCATTATTGCTATTCCTACGGGTATTCTCACCGCGGAGATCTCTCAAGAGATAGGGAGAAGTAAAGATTTACGCCGTTGCAGTAATTGTTTGAAAGTGGGCCACGAAAACAGTGCATTGTATTGTGATAAGTGTGGTAGCGAACTTGAAACGGATATTTAGCGTTGTTTGAGTGAAGCGAGTTCAGCCAATACTCATAAATTAAAGCTGCCCCGACATTAAAGGTGCATCAAAATTAGCCACAGGCTAAGAGGTTTTATGGCAGTAGCCAAGTTTGTACAAGGATCGATTCTGCGGCATATTTTGACGATGAGTTCAACGGCTGCCGTTGGTATATCTGCGCTGTTTGTGGTCGATTTGTTGGATATGTTTTTCTTGAGTTTATTGGGTGAACAAGAGCTTGCCGCCGCCGTGGGCTATGCAGGCACCATTTCATTTTTTACGACCTCTATTGGTATCGGGTTATCCATTGCTCTGGGCGCGCTAGTGTCACGCTCTATTGGCGCTAAAGAGATGAAAAAGGCCAAGCGTTTGTTACTGAATAGCGCTGTGGTCACTTTGTTAATCAGCATCGTCGTGGCTATCAGTGTCTTTCTTTGTATTCCCGAGCTGCTGAGCCTTGTGGGCGCAACCGGTAAAACCGCGGAACTAGCAGCAGATTACCTCTATATATTAGTGCCTTCATTACCGTTGATTTGCTTGGCAATGGCGCTAGGTAGCGCCTTAAGAGCCGTTGGTGATGCAAAATTGTCGATGATATCAACTTTAGTCGGCGGTGGCGTCAACGCGATCTTCGACCCTATTTTTATCTTTATGTTTGCGATGGGAATAGAAGGCGCCGCAGTGGCTTCTGTTTTAGCCCGCTTGGCGGTACTTATAGTGGCAGCAAGAGGGGTAATGGTTAAGCATAATTTATTTGGTCGCTTTAATAAGGATCATTTTATTGCTGACTTAAAGCCAATTTTTGCGATAGCGGGACCTGCAATGCTCACCAACGTTGCAACACCGATTGGTAATGCTGTTGTGACACGTGCGATTGCTGATTTTGGTGATAGTTATGTTGCGGGTTGGGCGGTATTAGGCAGGTTAATTCCGGTTTCATTTGGGATGATTTTTGCCTTATCGGGCGCCGTGGGACCGATTGTAGGACAAAATTATGGTGCTCAGGAGTTTGGACGGGTGAAGGAGTCATTGACCCGTGCGATTCAGTTTTGTAGCGCCTATGTAGTGGTGGTCTCAGTATTGCTATTTGTAAGCCGTAATCAAATCGTCAACGTGTTCGACATGAAAGGTGATGCCGCGGAGTTGATTTTATTCTTTTGTAGTTATATTGCGATATTTTTCATTTTTTCGGGGGTGTTGTTTGTCGCAAACGCTTCATTTAATAACTTAGGTAAAGCTAAGTATTCGACGTTATTTAATGTCGGTAAAGCAACGATAGGGACTATCCCATTTGTGTATTTCGGGGCTAAGTGGGGCGGAGTTTACGGAGTACTTGTGGGCCAAGCTATAGGTTCCATTATCTTTGGAGTACTTGGTGTGTTAATGGCTTATCGTTTAGTGGATAAGGTCAGAGGTCTTACCGAAGGACAGACTAAAACGAGTGGCGTGCCGCAGACTGCTAGAGCTGAAGTGGTAAGTGAGTTTGATGAGGAATTAAGTTTAAGCAGCCAAAGTCCGTTGTCTTCTTCATGTGCAAATATGGCAATGGTGACAGAAGAGCAGGATTGTGAAGCGAGTAATGAAATTGCTGAGCTTATTGGTGTGAAAGGCAAGGGGCCATCAACCAAGTAAGCTCAATAACACAAACCTAATTAGCTGGCTGGTGTGGCATCAGCTTCACTAGTATCGATAGATACTTCAGTCGCTGTAGCGCTCTGTGCCGCTAACTCTTCAGCTTCAAGCTTAGCTAAATTCTCAGCACGTTCAGCCTTAGATACGTATTTTTTGATCGTAGGAGGAGTGTGCTTATTTAAACGAGCCTTGGCACGCTTCGCCGTCATTTTGATCATTTTCTGTTTTTTGTTCATGTGTTCTCTACGATACGTCAATCTAAGACAAGCTTAGCGCATTGTGCGCCAAGCTTGAAATCGGAAGCGGATTTTACCCTAAAGCTGACCGCTACGCCACAGTACCGACCCCAATTCCTTAAGTATGTCGTTAATTTGTAGATATTCAAACAGACAAATATGTGCTGATGTTGATTTTAAGATGGCTAGCGAATACAGTTTGGGGCATTTTTAAGCGGATAAAAGGCCGCTATACTGGTCTACAACTCACTCTTCATTAGCGGCGATGACATACGAGCTTCGCCTTGATATCACAACGTATTTCGGCACTATGCAACAGTTGCGGGCGTCGTGTTAATAGCGTAATCGCCAAACAAACTCTAAATGCACAATTTTGCATGTCTAGAAGTGACAGAGTTCAAGACATCAACTTGGAGTAATTGTTATTCTCGGCTTGGGCATACGGTTCCGCTCTAGCTTCTGCATTTAATCTCCAGGGTAGGACGAGATCACTAGCCTTAAATTAACCGACACATTTGAGTAGAGATAAAATGCAAACGATCACTTTTTTCCAACGTTTTGAGAATGATATTCTGGCAGGTCGTAAGACAATCACTTTAAGAGATAAAAGTGAATCTCACTTTGAAGCTGGCGAAACGGTCAATGTGGCCAATTTAGAAACCGCAACCTGTTACGGTCAGCTACACATTCTAAGCGTCGCTTGGGTTAAGTTTGACGACTTAAACTCGTTGCATGCCCAGCAGGAGAATATGACTCTAGTAGAGTTAAAGACTTTAATCAGAGAGATCTATCCAGAAATCCAAGCGCTTTATCAAATTAACTTTAAATTGCTATAGCCATAACTTGAACCATTTCAATCTGTTTAAACTCATTTCAGTGGGTCCAATGTTTATTCACAAGCAGGGTTTTTGAATAACGATAAATCATGCAATATCAACATCGAGCAAGTAGACTTAGCGTTATTCAAGTGAATAACGCTAAGTAGACCCTTCATGACCGATCAAAAAAGCGAATCTGCTACCCAAGTACGAGACAGCCTTATCCGCGCTGCGCGTATCTGCTTTATTGCTTCAGATTATGACAAAGTGAGTATTCGCAAAATCGCTGAAGAAGCTGGGGTCAATATGGCGATGATCCGCTACTATTTCGGTAATAAACTTGGCCTATTTGAAGCTATGATTGCCGAATTTATCTCGCCAGTGTTACAACGTAGCAAAACGATTAACCAGGGTGATAACCCACTAAAGATGTCAGATATTTTAGACAATTTTTATCAAACGATGACAGAGACTCCCGATTTTCCCCGTTTTCTGTTTAGGCTCATGAGTTCAGAACATTCACATGAAGCCAAAGGAGTCATTTTTAAGCTGTTCACGCCATTAGCCAATCTAACGCCAATGCCGAAGCCGCTGTTAGACAAGTGCAGTGATACCGATCCTATGTTGGTTAAGATGTCGATGATGAGCTTAATGATCTTCCCCTTTGTGATCCCACTATCAATGGCCGAGCTGCACGGATTTGAATTAGATGACGATTTTTATCAAAGATTAGCAAAACACAATATTAAGTTACTCGAGAAAGGTTTATTTGGAGAGCAAGACTGATGGATGTAATTAAGGGTAAACGTTGGTACTTTTTCCCCGCTGTCGCCGTAGGTGTCGTAACGTTATTTTCAGTGATTATGTTTAAGGGCCATCCCCCTCTAGAGGAGCAGTCGGAGCAAAGTAAGTTGGTAGACGTTATTGCGCTGCACAAAAGTTCTGTTGTCGCTCAAGTCGACGCTTTTGGTCGTGTAGCACCAAAGGTGCAATGGCAACTGTTGCCTGAAGTCGGCGGTAAAATTATTTACAAGCATCCAGATTTAGCCGTCGGAAAAATGATCCCCGAAGGGACTTTGCTATTATCGATAGATCCGCTCGATTATCAAATTCGTTTAGCGCAAGCACAAGCCGATAGAAAAGCATTAGAGGGTCAACTGATCGGTAAAGGGTTACAGCTTGAAAATCTTAAGTTGTCACTTGAAATTGAAACCAATCGCTATGATCTGGTCAAATCCGATCTTAAACGTAAAGAGACGTTAAGAAAGCAAAATTTGATCTCTCAATCTGAACTTGATGGTGAGCGCCAGAATGTGCTGGTTCAAAAGCAAAAAATTCAAGATTTAAACAACAACCTTAACCTAATGCCAAACGAAACTGATGTGCTACAAGCGCAATTGTTACAAGCCGTTGCGCGAGAAGATGAGTCACAAAGCCAGCTCGATAAAACGGAAATTCGCCAGCCATTCGAAGGCCGAGTTTCCGAGGTCAATGTGGAAAACAACCAAGTTGTTTCGCCACAACAAGTACTGGCAAGGATCAATGGAACGGAGATCATGGAAGTTGAGGCGCAGTTATCGCTCGCCGATCTAATGACATTAATGAAAACCGTCGATAAGCCAACATCTTTGAATAAGGAGTTACCCAATGCTGAAACGCTTGGGTTAACCGCCGAAATCACCCTTAAAAGTGCTGCTTATGTCTTTAAATGGCCAGCAAAAATAAGTCGTATTGGCGAAACTGTTGACCCAACATTGGCCACGGTCAGTGTAGTTTTACAAGTTAAACAGCAATATCGCGAACTCAAAATTGGCCAATCACCGCCGTTAGTTCACGGCATGTTTGTTAGCGCACGTATTAAAGGCAGTGCAAAAGACTACTGGATGGTGTCTGAGCGGGCTTTACATGGTGATAAGTTGTATTTAATGGATAGCGAGAACCGCTTGCAAATAATTGACGTACAGGTGTTATTTCGTCAAGAAGGACATGCTGCGGTGCAAGGCGATCTTAATGACAATATGCAGCTGGTATTGACCGATATTATCCCCGCAGTAACCGGTATGGCGCTGCGCAGTCATAACAGCAATGCTGAGGTTTCAAACACAAACGAGGAGCCTGCGCTGTGATTGCCTTTTTTGTGCGTCATCCTACAGCAACTCATCTATTGATGTTGGCGCTTATTATTTTGGGTATAAAGGCATTACCTGAGCTAAAGCGTGAAACGTTCCCTGAGTTTTCGCCTAACTACATCAGTGCACGAGTAGTGTTACCAGGCGCGTCACCCCAAGACGTTGAAGAAAACCTTTGTTTACGCATGGAAGATGCGATCGACAGTCTCGGCAGCATTGTTGAAACTAAATGTGACGCTTTGGAAGGCGTTGCACAGATGACTATCAAGCTCGATGACAATGCCGATTTAGGGCGTAATCTGGTCGATGTTCAAACAAAAATCGCATCAATTAAAGACTTCCCAGCAGAGATAGAACCCCCCATCGTTGAAGAGCTTAACTTTAATGAGCCGATCATCGATATTGCATTGTCGGCATCAACCAGCAAACCAGAGTTGAAAGACTATGCAGAGGATTTTAAGCGGCGTTTAAAGCTTGATACCAGCATTCGCCAAGTTGAGATTGCTGGCTTTTCGCAACATCAACTATTAGTCGAGATCTCGCTTGATGCACTCAAGCGCTTAGGCATGAGTGTTGCCGATGTCGCTGCTCAAATTGAACAGCAAAATGTGCAGCTACCCAGTGGGACGTTAGAGACCGCAAGTAAGAACATCTTGATAAGGTTCGACCAACGAGAAGTTGAAGCGGATAAGCTGGCCAATATCGTGATCCGTTCTAATGCCGAGGGCGGCGTGGTGCGCTTACGAGATGTCGCCAAACTGACCGACAGATTTGAATTAGATGAAGATCATGTTCGTTTTGATGGCGAACCTGCGGCCATTCTTACGGTGTTTAAGAACAAATCACAAGACTCTCTGCGCTTAAAAGAGGAAGTGATGGGCTTCTTAGAGGCCGAAAAATTACGCACTCCCAGTGGCGTTAATATCAGTACCTCTAATGACTTAAGCTCCTTACTGTGGGACCGCCTTACTATGCTAACTAAAAATGGTTGGCAAGGGGTGTTACTGGTCTTTTTATGTATGTGGTTATTTTTCAGCTTTCGCTATTCATTTTGGGTCGCAATGGGCTTACCTGTGGCATTTATGGGTAGTCTGTTCTTTATGGCGCAAGTGGGGTTGACGATCAATATCATGACCTTGGTGGCTTTTTTAATGGCGATCGGGATTATGATGGATGATGCCATTGTTATTGCTGAATCGGTTGCATCGCATATCGAACGTGGTTTAGATAAAACAGAAGCGGTGATCAAAGGCGTTAAGCGAGTACTGCCGGGGGTTGTTTCATCATTTTTAACCACGGTATTTATCTTTTCTAGCATCGCCTTTATGGAAGGTGATATGGGTAAAGTGCTCAGAGTGGTGCCGCAAACACTCTTGCTTATTTTGACCGTGAGTTTGGTTGAAGCATTCTTGATTTTACCGAACCATTTAGCCCATGCAGCTAAAGGAAAAGATCGTAAAACCAGTCGATTTAAAACCGAGTTTAACCGCCGATTCGAGCATTTTAGAACCGTCAATTTAGTCGCCGCTGTGGAGTGGGTTATTGCTTGGCGCTATGCCTTTATGGGCGCGGTTATTAGTTTGTTGCTGATATCAGTATCGTTAGCTGCGGGTGGAATGGTTAAGTTTATTGCCTTTCCTGAGCTTGATGGCGATGTGGTGGAGGCGCGAATAATTTTGCCGCCGGGTTCTACATTAGCGCAAACAGACTTCGTGGTTGCCAAGATTGTTAGCGCAGCACAGGTGTTGAATGAAAAATATAGCAAAAATGAAGATGGTCAGCCGTTAATACAGCATATTACGGAACGGTTTAACTTCAATAGTGATGCCAACGAGAGTGGCGCGCATGTGGCGACGGTTAAGATCGACCTGCTCAGCGCCGAGGTGCGGCAAACACGGATAAACACCTTTATCCGTGAATGGGAGCAAGGCGTAGGCGAATTAGCTGATCCCATTGCCATTGTGTATAAACAGCCGAAAATGGGACCTGCGGGCCGCGCAATAGATATACGTCTGCGTGGTGATGATTTACAGCAGCTTAAATCTGCGTCAATTGATGTGCAGCAATACATTAGTGGTTTTAACGGTGTATCGGGTGTCATGGACAGTATGCGTCCTGGTAAGTCTGAAATCTTAATGACCTTAAAGCCAGGAGCAGAGGCATTTGGTGTCAACGGCATGATGTTAGCGAGCCAATTGAGGGGCGCTTATTTTCATCAAACAGCAGATTACATTCAAGTGGGTCCAGAGAGTATTCAAATTGATGTGCAACTCGATAAAGGGGACGCTGCAAAACTTGAAAATCTGGCTAACTTTCCTATTACTCTCAATACGTCTGGCGAACAGGTGCCGCTGTCAGCCGTGGCAGATTTCACTTGGCAACGTAACTACGTCAAAATTTCACGTTTAGACGGTATGCGCTTTGTTACCATCACTGGCGAAGTGGATACTCATTTAGCCAATGGGGGAGAAATTAACACCGCATTTAAAGAGGAACTATTACCCAAGCTATTAACGCGTTACCCAGGAGTGCGGGTCAGTTTTGAAGGTGAAGTCAAAGAAAGTTCCACGACTCGAAACTCAATGGTGTCCGGCTTTATTCTGGGGCTATTGGGGGTATTTGCTATCTTGAGTTTGCAGTTTAAGAGTTACCTTGAGCCGTTAGTGGTGATGGCGGTAATACCGTTAGGCCTTATCGGTGTTTTCTGGGGACATTTACTGCTGGGGTTTTCCATGAGTATGCCTTCGATAATGGGATTTATTGCGTTGTCTGGGGTGGTGGTTAATGACTCGATATTGCTAGTGCAATATATTCGTTTTCATGTGGATGAAGGGCAATCTGTGCATGAGGCGGTAGTGAGTGCCAGTAAGGAGCGCTTTAGAGCCGTGTTTATTACATCACTGACCACTGCTGCAGGTATGTTACCGCTGCTACTTGAAACGAGTATTCAGGCGCAAGTATTGCAGCCATTAGTCATCTCAATGGTGTTTGGTATTTTTGCTTCGACCGCGCTGGTGCTATTTATGGTACCTGCTTGTTACGCAATATTAGAAGACTTTGGCAAAGTGAGTTTTAGCGCTAAAGGTAATGAGCTAAGGGCATAATACGGATAACAAGGGTCTCTTTTGAGGCCCTTGTTATCGCTATTTTAAGAATCAAATCTGGCGATATCCTTCTCAGTGGCCCCTTCTTTGCACTCGCCTCGAATACTGCCACGGTCATACTGAATGGAGCGGCTGATCTCGATATAACCTTCTCTGCAATATCCGGTCATCTCAATTGTCTGGCCAAGACCATGTTCAATTTTCTGCGTCCAAGCCGTTAAATCAGGTCCTTGATAACGTTTTTTAGCGCGTTTCTTTTGTGATGCTCGCTGCTCATGGGGCAGAGGAACTTGCTGAGCATTATTATCTTTAACTAGCTTAGCGCGATAGGTGAATAGTTTTAAGCCATTACTTTTGATATCTGTTTTAAATGAATCAGTGAGTTGACCTGCGAACTCTTCTGGCACTATTTCGCTAGTAAAGCTGCAGGCTGAAAGTAATAAAATTAACAGTAGAGGGTATTTTTTCATTATTGTTTTTATGTTAATAATTGGTTTCTATTGATCAGCATAACGTATATTTAAGTAAGTTAGCAGGGGCTTTAGCTGTTTTTACATTAGGCTACTTTTGTATTAGAGGGCTTGGAGGCGGTATTTACTGATGACGGAGTATCTTATTACACTTGTCAGCAGTATTAGTTGTCACGTTTGCAATCAATATTTGGTGGCTTATCAACGTCAGTGTCAGTGCCCACATCGAGGTACAATTTCAAGAGTTGGTGATGCTTCTAGTGATGCACTATATTCATTATATACCAACCCCATTGGCTGTTTGATTGAAGTCACTGATGACTGGAAAAATGTATTTGTGCATGCAATAACGGTCTTTAGTGAGGGGGCTCGTTTAGCTTCTCGATTGAGGATATTTAACGCAAGTGTCATTTAAGGCTAACCACTGTAACTGACTATTAGTGTGAATATGGTAGCTGGGCTGGACAGCATTTGGCTCATCCAGTGATACGATAGACAATGTTAGATAGCTGGGATGACGAGTATCTCTAAAGGTTAATTGCGAACCACAATGATGGCAAAAACCACGCCTTACAAACTCTGATGAGTTAAATTCGGTTACCGAACCCACTAACCAGCATACTTCATCGATATTAAAATCCATCCACGCACCTAACACCGACCCAGTGCTTTTTTGACATTGACGACAGTGGCAAAAATCAGCTGAAAATGGAGCTGCCGTTATCTGATATCTTATTGCGCCGCAAAGGCAACCGCCGAGTTGTAAACCCTCAATTGTCATCAACCTAGCCCTATAATTCATTTTTCTAAGCGTGAGTGAATTAACCTTATCCTTATTTATTACCTTTGTCATATACAGGGGGAATCAACGCGATTGAGTGTATGGTCAATAGTGATAAATGTTGCGAATAATAGTCACTTTCATCTGTTAACACGGGTTTAATACCCCTAGCGTACTTTTGTGGATATGTAATCCACTAAGAGGTAGTTAACACCATGACCTGGCTCACATATATCAACAATAATGTTAATCATTTGTTGTGATTTATATTGGTTTTGGCAGACTGAAGTTGTAGCCCCAAAGGAGTGAGTATGGCTTCAATTATTCAGTTATTAAAAGCGATGCTAAATAGCTTTAAAGATCTTATCCCTATCATTCTAGTGGTCAGTTTTTTTGAGATATTTGTATTGCATCAAGCGCCAGATAATCTGTTTTCTATTCTAATCGGTCTTATTTTCATCATCGTAGGTTTAACTTTCTTTGTGTTTGGCCTTGAAATGGGGCTGTTTCCGATAGGGGAGTCTCTAGCGCAATCATTGGCGAGAAAGGGCAGCGTATTTTGGCTGGTCGTGTTCTCATTTTCGCTAGGGTTTGGTACCACACTGGCCGAACCCGCATTAACCGCGGTCGCTAATGAAGCGGCTGAGGTTGCCGCAGAGGCAGGCGCCATCGTTAAGAGTGAAGCTTCAATGGACAGTTATGCTCTGGGGCTTAGACTCACCGTCGCCTTATCGGTAGGGCTTGCAATCCTATTAGGCGTGGTGCGAATTTTAAAAGGCTGGCCAATCCATTACATTATTATTGCTGGCTATATCTTGGTGATGGTGCTGACCTCATTTGCACCAGAGAGCATTATTGGCATCGCCTATGATTCTGGCGGCGTGACCACCTCAACTATCACAGTACCTTTAGTTACCGCGCTCGGCGTTGGATTAGCCAGTGTCATTAAAGGTCGAAACCCCATGTTAGATGGCTTTGGCTTAATCGCTTTCGCCAGTTTAATGCCGATGATATTTGTACTTATTTACGGAATGGTGGTGCTGTAATGGAGATGCTATTAAAGGTACTTAACACCTTGATGTTAACTGCGCGTGATGTCGTGCCCATCGCAATTATTCTATTTGGCTTCCAGCTAGGGGTGTTAAAACGTCCAATTGCCAACTGGCGCAAAGTCGCCGCGGGTTTCGTTTACGTTATTTTAGGCTTGAGTTTCTTCTTAGTCGGTTTAGAACTGGCGCTATTTCCCATCGGCGAGACTATGGCTGAGCAACTGACCTCACCCGCGTTTATCCATGCGGACGACCCCTCTATTACCATCAACGCATGGCAAGATTACTACTGGGTTTATATCTTTGCTGCTGCCATTGGTTTTAGTACCACGATTGCTGAGCCCTCGCTAATTGCGGTGGCCATTAAAGCCAATGAAGTCTCTGGCGGCACTATCAGTATTCAGGGGTTACGGATCTCCGTAGCCATTGGCGTTGCCTTTGGGATCAGCCTAGGTTGCTTTCGAATTGTGGTTGGCGATCCCATTCACTACTACATTTTAGGAGGCTATATTATTGTGGTGATCCAGACTTTTTACGCTCCAAAAATGATTGTGCCACTGGCGTATGACTCTGGCGGCGTAACAACCTCCACCGTTACCGTGCCTTTGGTGGCTGCACTGGGATTAGGGCTGGCGACCAACGTCGATGGTCGTAACCCGCTGATTGATGGTTTTGGCTTAATCGCTTTTGCCAGCTTATTTCCGATAATCAGCGTGATGGCTTATGCCCAACTGGTTGAATACAAAAACAGAGCTCAAAAGGAGCGAAATAATGCGCTTTAAACTCATTATTGTCTTTATAGACGATGCTTGTACCGACGACATACTTGATGCTGCGAGAAGCAAAGGCGCTACCGGTGCTACTGTGATTAATCATGCTCGTGGCGAAGGGCTCAAGAAGCAAAAAACCTTTATGGGCTTGTCACTCGATATTCAGCGCGATGTGGTTTTGTTGCTGGTGGAAGAGCACCTTAGCCGAGCGATTTTAGAAACAGTCAATAAAGTGGGCGGATTCGATAGCGATTCAGGAAAAGGCATCGCGATTCAAATCGATGTTGAAGATGCTGTTGGTGTTGCGCATCAAGTACAAAAGTTGAGTCATGATATTGAGGATCAGATATGAATAAGTCAACCCTAGTCAGAAACCATGATGTGATGTGCCAAGATTATGCCATGGTAGACGGGCTACAAACCGTTGCAGAGGCCATTGAGCAAGCCGTTTCACATAAAGTGAATGTGTTGTTCGTTAATAAGCGCCACGATGACGACGAATATGGCATGGTGCTGATGAGTGATATAGCCAAAAAAGTATTAGCACTAGATAAAGCCCCTGAGCGAGTCAATATCTACGAAATCATGGTTAAGCCGGTACTGGCAGTGGATGGAAAAATGGATGTTCGCTATTGCGCGCGCTTGTTTGACCGCTTCGGCATTACCAAAGCGCCAGTGGTCGAGCAGGGTAAAATCGTCGGTCTGGTGAGTTACCACGACATCGTGCTTAAAGGAATGATTAACAAAGGATAGTGATGGTGGTTATCGTGTTGGCATGTAGCCTTTAAAAGGCTGCATATTGCCGTGCGAAAGCTATGCTTATCAATGATTGTTCAAGCTTGCAGGCGCCCCCTATTTTTAATAAACAAGCACGCTTTTTTTCTCCGACGAAATTGTGCTTTTTATCGGTTCGTTGTGGGGGGAATTGATTTATAACAATTGCTTAGTGGTAGCCGCTTGAGTTGCGCTAATGGAACTGGCAAGAACATTATCGTGCTGCCATTGAAACAGCGGTTAGCTGCATTCGAATATAGCGACAATAAATATAGGGGTTAATAGTGTTTTTACAGTTAAAGAGAATACGCCATAACCTTCTAAGTGATGGCAAAATTGGAAAATACATTTTCTATGCTATTGGCGAAATATTTTTAGTGGTTGTTGGTATTCTTATTGCGCTGCAGGTCAATAATCATAATATTGAGAAGAAAGCAGACTTAGTTGAATTCCAATATTACCAAACGATGCAAACCCAATTAATCGAAGACCAAGAGCTTCTCAGTGCTGAGATATATGGCATAACAGAGCGTATAAACGACTATGTTGTTGGGGTTGAATTGATCGTTGATGCCGATCGCGAACAACTAAATAAATTAGCCGCTAAAGTGTATCGGCTACTTGAATATGGGGACTTTAGGCGAAAAAGCAGTGTGTACCAAACATTGATTTACAGCGGTGAAATAATCCATATTAAAAACAGAGGTATTGTAAGCAGTTTACAAGAACTCGAACGTACCTACCAAATCGTTGAGCGGCTTGAAGTAACACAGGCAAATCTTGTTATGACTCATACCGCTCCGCTTATCAACGAACTTCTAGATTTCGAATCTGGAGAATTGGTTTTTCCAGATTTGGTTTTTACTCATAGTTTTAAAAATAGATTCTCTCTCGCTATTCGTCTTGCGAGTGAAAAAAAGCAGGAACTTGAGCATGCTCTAACGGTGATTGAGCATACACTCAAAGCGATTGATGCTGAGTTAAGGGTAAAATTATAAAAATGTATGACCGTTAAAAGCTAGGTTCATATCGAACAGATAGGATAGACAGTGCCACTGCGTCCTATCTCAAGTATTGAACAAGCTCGAGATAGAAAGAATTTGTACCTTTAAATCGCTGAATGTAACCATAGATACCCATCATTCCACTGAATTTTGGCATGTTTTACATGGCCAGTCGGAGCGTTGCAGGAGGTAAGCCGCTATTGTGAGCATTTAGATAAACGACCACGGCATTTCCCCTACAGTTGCCAGTACCTGTAAGCAGATTAAGCACCTCAAAATCCAATATTATCAACTCAATCATTCGTTATTAAACGTTATCAATAGAGAGGGGGCTGAAAGCTTCTCAACTAAAGAGTTGATGTACGCTGACCGTTGATTTCACGTTAAAAGCGAAGTATGTTGTTGATTATCAATGGCTGGCTAAGATTTACGTTACCACGATTATGACAGGGAGTGTTCAGTGTATGCGTTATCTATTTATTATATTGTTAATACCTTTTTATTCTTTTGCAGAAATAAATTCTTCACTTCAGAGTGAATTGATTAGAATGGGTGTTGCAGACCAAAATATTCGAAATGAAGTTGGAAAAGCTGGGTGGACAAATGCACCGAAAGAATTATTAGAAAAACTACTACAAATTGATGAAAGCAACACCATTAGACTAAAAGCTATCGTAAAAGAGTATTCATGGGTAACTAAGGATCTAGTTGGGACTGAAGGACTGGGAGCTGCCTTTTTGATCATACAACATTCACCTGATGTTACGTTTAAAGAACAAATGCTACCTCATTTAAAAAAGTCATATTTAAATGATGAGGGCATTACAGGGCAACAAGTTGCACTTTTAACTGACAGAGTATTAATTTCACAGGGGAACAAGCAAATCTATGGTACTCAAGCTGATATTAGTGACGGTAAAGTTGTTTTTAGTCCCATCGAAGATGAAGCTAATGTAGATAAGCGACGTGCAGACATGAAAATGCCACCATTAGATTTATACTTGAAACTGATGGAGGAGATGTATGGAATAAAAGATCATCCTGAAATTGATCTTAATTAATGTGAATATAATAAGCTTGGAGTAACCATAGACACGCATCATTAATGGTACGTGAAAAGCGAAGTATGTTGCTGATGAGCAATGGCAATGGAATAACTTTTGAGTTTATGGCCAAAAAAAAGTAGCATAAATGCTACCTTTCTAGTCAGTTTTTGCTAAACGCTTTGGCGCTTAAGCAAACTTCTTATCTAAAAATCCGATAATGGCTGACGACTCATACATCCAAGTTGATTGTCCTGCTTCTTCAATTTTCATACATGGCACTTGAAGTTTGCCGCCTTCAGAAAGCAAGGTGCTCTTATGGGGCTCTTGCTTAGCATCGAGTGTGATGATGTTAAGACCTTGACGACGTAATGAACGACGTACCTTCACACAGAAAGGACAAGCTTTGTATTCATAGATGGTCATACTCTTAGTAACGTCATCTACTTTTTGCTGTTCAGCGATAGGACGCTTAAGCTTTTTTGGAGTGAAAATAAAGTTAAAAAACAAAATGATCCGGCCTAGCACCCAACGAATAACAAACATTTACTGCCCTTAATGTGTTTTGATTCGCGAGGATTTTACCCCATGCGATGCTGGGTTAACAGCCTTGATTAGAAATCGTTTATTTAGCGTCAAAATCAATTAACCTTGGTGCGCCATATATTGCTATTTTCTTGTCTGCTAGCAACAGCGCGTCATTGTCACCACACAAGTAAACAGCATGTGTAAGTGATTTAAGCTGTTGGTTAAAAGTGCCCCGGCTCAATTGAATGCTTTCGAAATGCGGCACAAATTGGAAGGGGACGAGGTTTAATGCATTTAGCTCTTCTTGTGGGCCTTTAACTTCATCACCGCAAAGTGCTGCGCTGGCGATTGATGGCGTTAACAAAATTGCGCCCGCACTTACGCCCACGATAGCACCGCCATTCACTGCAAATGTGTTAAGAGGTTCAATGAGCTGTCGCTGCTTTATCGCCTGTAGGAATCGCTGCGTATCGCCGCCTGAAAGATGGATCACGTCACAAGTTAATAATGCATCAAGCGCTTGCTGGGAAAACTCGGATTCAAGTTCCAAATAAACATCCATCTCAGCGTTAAGGGCTGAGTAGATTTGTTGGGTTTGTCTGTAATATTCCTGCTTTGGATCAGGCGCTGAAGCGATATAACCAATTTTCGGCGTAGTAACCTCTAGCCTTGAGAGTAACTTACTGATGGCTAGCTGTGCATTGGGCGCCGTGGGCTGGCTGATAAGGGCGAGATTGATGATAATTAGTCCATTAAAGTGCTATTCAAATAAAGTGCGATTAAAAATCACTGTATTATTCACATACCGAGTTAAACACTACCTTAGCGAATGAGGTTAAGAAAGGATTATCCATGTTAATGGGTCTATTAAGCCGAGGTTTAGTGGTGTGTTAACGAAATAAACGCAATAAAAAGGCACCTAAATTAAGGTGCCTTATATCGTGCGGGATGTGCTTAAATCTGCAGCCGCTTTAGTTCGCCGTTAATGTCAGTAACGCTTGGCTGGCGCCGGTATTTAAATCGACTTTGCTATCGAGTAAAAAGACCCTTTCTGGTGCAACGGTTTTATTGTCTGCTAAGAAGTTCTTAACCGCACTGGCTCGCTGCTGTGCCAAGTCACCTAATGCATCATTAGAGATCCGCTGGCCGCCGAGGCTGAAATTATATAACGCAATATGCCAACGGGTCGCTAACTCCTCAGCGGTAAGGGCATTATCTCCTTGATGATCGGTTTCAATCGCGATTTTTACATCAATGGCCGGAGTGGCAATTTCTGTTTCATAAAGTAATTTTAGTGCATCAGATAATGCGCCAGATGTCGGATAGGTACTGGCAGTTAAGTCCGCTGGCATCTGTTCTACTTCTATCTGAGCTAGCTGCGCTAGCTTTTGTCGCAATTGCACTTCAGCCAGTGCGCGGTTGTCTTCAGCCACATTAACGGCGCCTTCGACATTTAGTTTTAGCATAGGTCTATCTGCTAAGCCTTTGGCAAGAAGCCCTAAGGTCTCCTTGGCCTTGTCGTCCAGATTAGCGGTACCGGCGGGGAAGTTCACTTTATCAAGTTCATCATCCTCGCCACCTAATAAGCCAGCAAGAAGCGAGAAGGGCGCGGTAACGGCTTTAGTGATGACGTTAGTAAATGCGGTCATCACAATACTGCCAATGCTGAAACTCGGCTCGTCTAAATCCCCAGATACTTGCAAACCTAAATCAATAACGCCATGCCTATCTTGTAATAGGGCGATAGCAAGTGTGACTGGCAAGGTGGTAGCCAGTCCACTGTCACTCGGTTTTCCGAGTTGAAGTTGATCGACCACTAAGTGGTTATCACCCTTTAGTTGGTTGTTTTCGAGTCGGTAATTAAGATCTAACGATAATTGGCCTTTATCAATATAGTAACCAGCGTAAGTGCCCGAATAAGGGTTTACAGAGGTAAGCTCTACATGTTTGAAACTGAGCGCTAAATCTAAGAAGGGTTGCTCGAGTAATGGATTGATATCGCCTTTTAACGTAACGGGGGCATAGCGGTCAATTTTGCCTTTTATGTCAACCGATGCAGTCTGTTTACTCGATGATGATAGCTGAGTGATTTGCCCATCAAGTTGTTCAATACTGGCGGCAAAATTAGGCGTGAGTGAATTATCGGCGAAGAAGGTAGAGCCGTCATCAAAGCTGATTTTATTGATGCTAATGGCCATGGCAGTAGAGGTGTCTTTACCATTTTTACTCGCTAACGGCGCTGATGCTGGTTGTTTTGTCGGTGAGGCTTCTGCCGCATCGCTTGCAACCTCTGGGTTGCTATTGCTTACCATTAACTCGCCAAAGTTGGTGCTTTTATCTTCAGCGATAATGATACGGCCATAGGGCTGCTTTAGTGCTATATGATCAATTTCAATGCTATTGGCGGCTTTATCGAAGCCAAATTGATTTATATCGACACTTTTCCATTTTAGCAGTGTCTTTTTTTGCACGGTATCTTTAACGAGCAGGTCGTTAATGTTGATCGCACCATTATAGCTAAGTTGCTCGGCAGCATTGTTTAGCTCTAACGTCCCTTGGGTAGAAAGTTGGCCCTTTTTTACATCAATATTGAGATAGGGACTGAGATAGTTCTGAAATTGGCTTAAGCCTAATTTTGACAGTGCTAACTGATTAACCGATTTCTGCTGCTTAATATCGATGCTGCCATTGGATGATAATGACCCTTGCTGATTAATATTGAGCGAGAGTTGATAGTCTATGGGCGTTGATAGGTCGGCATTAATTTTGTCGGTGAGTAGCTTAATGTCGCTTATCTGCCACAGTGTTCCTTGGGTGACTATTTTCTCGTTAAGATTGACTTGGTAATTCTCTAGCTCAATAGCATTTAACACCGCAGTCCAAGGCAAACTTGCTTTGGTGTTATCAATAGGATTGTTAGACGCTGATTTTTGCTGGGTCGCCGCTGATATTTCCGCTAGCTTTGGCTGTAATAGCCTTTGTAGGTTACTGCCTTTTTGGTCCAACGTCGTGTTAACCACCAAGCCTTGAGAACGCAGTCGTTCGGCTGTGACTGTTTGCGCATGTAAATCAAGGTTAATACCTTCAACTGAAAAAGTCGGTAAGCTTGCAATAATGGCATCACTGTTTTTCAAGGTGATATCTTCGAGCTTTACCACTCCATTGTTTGTTGTCACTTGGAAGTAGTCGCTCTTTTCCTCGAGGCGGTATTGACTATCGACACTGAGTTTACCGCTTGTTAGATTGGCAATAAATTGCTTTTCAACAAATGACCAAAACTGCGGCAGTTGGATATTGGTTAATTGGATATCACCCACAATGGACAGCGGTTCTAATTGAACCACACCCTGCGTTGTAATCTCCCCGCCTTTATTACCGACAAGATGGATTGCATAATGATTACTTTCCTCACCCTCTTTGGTCTGCATTGACGCTGACAGCGCATTTTGAGAATCAAAGGACTGAATATGCAGATTCACTTGGGGGTAGAGCAGTTTTCCTTGAGTGATGTTGTCGATAAAACGCAAGTCAGCATCAACGATAGTCAAATTCGCAACCATAAAGTGGGGTAAGCCGGTTGATGGTGCCGACGGCTCTTCAGGCATTGATGCGCTATTTTGAGCTAGAGTATCGAGGATGTCGCTGAAGTTGAAGGTCAGATCGTTATCAGCTTCGAGCCTTTCAACATGAATCGAAGGTGCTAGTAGTGTGACATCTGCAATGCTAAAAGCAGTATTGAAAATGGAATGCCAAAAACGAAATTCAAAAGCAAGCTTTTCAAAACCAACAAATTCATTACTGTTTAGGTTAGTCTTAGCCTCTTGTATTTGAAATTGGTCGATAGCCACTTTTAAGGTAAACGGGTTTATGCGGACATCGCTTAATGTCACGCTGCGCTGGAGCATATTTGATAATTGCTTCGGCACCTGCTTAACGGCAATATAGGGTATCAACAAGCCTAAAATGGCGGTAAAAATAAGATACAGCGTCAGCGCAAGCGCAAGCAGGCGTTGGTAGCGGGGGAGTTGGCGGTATTTATCTCTAAATCCAGTAAGTGTTTTTGAGGCAATAGACATACTGACCTTTACTTCTCTATGATGAATGAGCACTCGTTTCTGCTGCATGGAAGCTAGTGCTAGGCTTGCGATAATTTGTCGCAAAACGATTACAAAGCAGAAATGGGCTTGTATAATTTTAGCTACATTATTATGGAAGTGCGCTTGAGATCATAATATTTTTTGTTATTAATTGAGAAAAAACCTTCCCCAATGACTACTTTCTTTTTAGATGGCCAAGCTTTTGATTCAGATGAAGATGAATCTGTACTCGAGACCCTCATTCGCAGTGGTAACTCGATAAACTACTCCTGCAAAAAAGGGGCTTGTAAAACGTGCTTGGTACAGCATGTGGGGGGAGAACTGTCCCCAGGTTCGCAGCGTGGCTTAAGTGCTCGCCTCAAAGCCAATCATTACCTCTGTACTTGTCAGTGCCAACCCACAGAAGGACTCAAACTCAAAACGGTGATTGAGCAAGACTTGTTTGTGTCTGCGCAATTGGTTGAGCGCATTTTTATGACCGAAAGTGTAATGAAAGTAGTGATTAAATTGTCTGAAAACCTTGATTGTTATGCTGGGCAATATATCAATCTCAGGCGATTTGATGGACTGACACGCAGTTACGCCATTGCTAAGGTGTTTGACGACAATGTCATCGAGCTGCATATTACCCGAAAATATAACGGTCAATTTAGCGGTTGGCTATTTAGTACCGCCAGTATCGGTGAGCAACTCCTCATTCAAGGGCCTTTAGGTCAATGTATCTATAAAGCAACATATCAGCAGGATAAGCTTATCTTAATCGGCCATGGTGCGGGTATCGGCGCCGTGATGGGCATTGTTGAGCAGGCACTAGACATGTCGCATCAAGCTGATATCTATCTCTATCATGGCGCTCGCACAGCAGAGGAACTTTACCTGCATAAAAAATGCTTATCTTTGATGTTGGCGCACAAGAATGTCTACTATCGCGCCTGTATTACCGCTGCGGCCCCGGTTGATTTGGTTGAGAAACGTTGCCTGCAAATACAACCTTTTGAGCTTGCTGCCAAGGAACACCCCATTAATCGTCATAACAGAGTGTTTCTTTGCGGGGAACCTGAAGCCGTAGTTAAAGCGCAGCAGCAAGCATTTTTAGATGGATTTGAATACGCAAAAATTCACGTATTACCATTTGAATATAAAGATTTACGCACGGTTAAACGAGGTTGATTTGAATCTGGTGTTGATCATTTATCGGCATCAATGTAGCTAATCGCGGCGATAATGGCCCCTTGTGGGTCTTTTAACCAACAAAAACGTCCAATACCAATAATATCTTCTGGGCCAAATAAAATATTTGCGCCGAGTTCATGGGCTTTGTCAGCGACTTCATCGACATTTTTCACTGTGATATATCCTGTCCAATTACTTGGCATTGCCGGTGCTGGGCTTTGCGCTATACCGCCGATATCAACGCCATTATTGATAATGATATGGTAAGGCGCATCGGCAACAACAATGGTCTTAAATTGCCAACCAAAGACCTGACTATAAAATACCATTGCTTCTTCACTGCTGCTGGCGGTTAATTCATGCCAACTCAATGAGCCTGAACTGTTTGATGTGGGGATCATCAGTGTTCCTCGATAGGTATTGCTGAAATAAGTGTAGCTTCAACATTGCCGTAAGGGGTAAATAAACCGAGGTGACGGCTATTTCACTGCGGTTGACAGTCCCTATCAGCCTCCTAAGAGATTGAAGCTCACTGTCATTGAGCGATATCGGCAATCTTATCCTCTAAAGAGACTGATGATTGAAGCAAGTCAATCCAAGACCATGTTATCCAACAATGGCTTACTCTGTGTTGTCTGCCGCGATTTGCACTAAGCAACATATTATTGTGTTGCTTAGTGTCTTTAACGGGAGGTAACATAGCCCGTTTTCAATCATGCTCATGGGGAATTAGCTTGAATAAAAGTGTTGTTACCAATTTAATCGCTGCGATAGCGGTGCTCGCCGGCTACCTTCTAGCTTCGCCTATTTTATTGACGGTAGGGCTGTTTGCATTGTCAGGTGCGGTGACTAACTGGCTTGCTGTTTATATGCTTTTTGAGAAAGTGCCTGGCCTTTATGGTTCTGGCGTGGTGCCTTCGCGTTTTGAAGAGTTTAAAGAGGGTATCTCTCATCTAATGATGAAGCAGTTTTTTACCGAAGAAAATATTGAACGATTTTTGTCACAGCAAGGCGATGCTGAGAAGCATATCAATTTGGCACCCGTCATTGAAAAACTCGATCTTTCGCCTGCATTTGACGCACTGGTTAGCACTATTTCACAGTCTTCATTCGGGGGGATGTTATCGATGTTTGGCGGGACCGAGGCAATACAACCACTGCGTGAGCCATTTATTGAAAAAATGAAAGCGTCGCTGAGTGATATATCGCAATCAGATCAGTTTTATGAATTATTAAAAGCTGAGCTAGAGCAGAGCAACATGATTGATGACATGCGCGTTAAAGTCGAAGAGATTGTCACGCAGCGTTTAAATGAGTTAACACCTGAACTAGTCAAAGAAATTGTACAAGATATGATTAAGAAGCACCTAGGTTGGCTTGTTGTTTGGGGCGGCATTTTCGGTGGTTTAATCGGCTTAGCTGCAGCGCTGCTTCAAAGTTGATTTAACTTGGGTTGATGGCAAGTCATAGATTATGAAAGGGAGCTTAGGCTCCCTTTTTTGTCGCCTGTTTTCTATAGGCTTGAGGCTGAACGTGATATGGTTTTAGTCATAATAAGTTTTTTCGTTACAGGGAGCAACTGATGAGCCAGCATAATACGATTAACTATTTGGAAATGCCCGTGAATAATATTCAGGCAACAAAAGATTTTTTTAGCCAAGTGTTTGCTTGGGAGTTTGTTGATTACGGACCTGAATATAGCTGTTTTTTGAACGCAGGGATCACCGGTGGGTTTTACCTTTCGAAGCAAAGTTTCACCTTAACTAAAGGCTCACCGTTAGTGGTGCTCTATTCAAATGATCTAGGTCTATCAATGCAAAATGTGACTGCGGCCGGTGGACAAGTGAGTAAGGATATTTTTTCATTCCCAGGCGGGCACCGGTTTCACTTTCTTGATCCTAATGGTAATGAATTTGCTGTATGGTCTGAATAGTAAAGCAAACTTAAAATAAGAAGGGCTGAACATGCCACATTGTGTTATCGAGTACGCTAAACCGTTAAAGCACGTCATATCAGTAGAAGCATTGGTAGAAGCGATACATCAGGCTCTGATTGATTCAGATTTATTTGAACCGCAAGCGGTTAAAACTCGCGCTCATGCTATGGACCATTTTCGGGTCGGCGAAGATGAAGCCAATACTTTTGTTCATGTTCATATGGCCATTATGCCAGGACGCACTGATGAGCAAAAAGCGCAACTTCTGGAGCGGGTATTTGAGTCTATTTCACTGATAACCAACGTGGTTAGCAGCGTTACCATGGAAATCGTCGACATTAACAAACAGCATTATTTAAAAGTGATTAACTAAATCACTTTTAGCTTTTTATTAAGCAAATAAAAGCCACTCAATCGAGTGGCTTTTTACTGAGACAATTATCCGTTACTGCTTAGTAAGCACTGTCGTGGACAGATTGCACCGCTCGTCCTGATGGGTCGATGATGCCTTGTAGACTTTCATCCCACGCCAATGCTTCTGGGGTCGAGCATGCTACCGACTTTCCACCGGGTACGGTTTCAGCTGCGCTGGCAAGCGGGAATAACTCTTCAAAGAAGGTGCGATAGAAGTAGGCTTCTTTCGTTTCAGGTGTGTTGTATGGGAACCTAAATTTTGCATTGGCCAGCTGCAGATCATCAACTTTAACGGCTGCATGCTCTTTTAGGCCGTCTATCCATGAGTAACCAACGCCATCACTGAACTGTTCCTTTTGGCGCCAAGTCACCTCTTTTGGTAACTTATGCTCAAACGCCTTACGTAAAATGTGCTTTTCAATCTTGCCATCTTTTGACATTTTAGCTTCTGGGTTAATACGCATTGCTACGTCCATAAATTCTTTGTCCAAGAAGGGGACACGGGCTTCTAATCCCCATGCCGCCATGGCTTTGTTTGCGCGTAAGCAATCAAACAGGTGTAACTTATCGAGCTTACGCACTAATTCTTCATGGAAGGCTTGTGCATTGGGGGCTTTATGGAAGTACAGGTAGCCACCAAATAGCTCATCAGCACCTTCTCCAGATAACACCATTTTAATGCCCATGGCTTTAATCTTACGCGCCATTAGGTACATAGGTGTTGCGGAACGAATAGTGGTCACATCATAGGTTTCAAGATGATAAATCACATCTTTAATAGCATCGATGCCATCTTGGAAAGTAAAGGTGATTTCATGGTGAATCGTGCCAATGGCATCCGCTACTTTTTTTGCAGCAATCAGATCAGGAGCGCCCGCAAGGCCGACGGCAAAAGAGTGTAACTGTGGCCACCATGCGCTGGTTTCACCATCATCTTCAATGCGTCGTTTAGCAAATGTCTGGGTAATAGCTGAAATGACCGATGAGTCTAATCCACCAGAAAGGAGCACGCCGTATGGGACGTCTGACATCAATTGACGTTTAACGGCAGCTTCGAGTGCGTCTCGCACCTCTTCACTGCTGGCTGGGTTGCTTTGAACTGCGGCAAAATCACGCCAATCACGCTGGTAGTATTGAGTCAGCTCACCTATTCCACTTGATAGATAGTGACCAGGTGTAAAGGTTTCAACTGTTTTACATACAGGCATCAGCGCTTTCATTTCTGAAGCGATATAAAAGTTGCCTTCGCTATCTCGACCGGTATACAGCGGAATAATGCCCATATGGTCGCGACCAATTAAATAAGTATCTTTAGCTTTGTCGTATAAAACGAAGGCAAAAATGCCGTTGAGCTTATCTAAAAACTCAGTACCGTATTCCTGATATAAAGCCAGAATGACTTCACAGTCAGAGTTTGTTTGGTAACTATACTTATCGCCAAGTTCTGCTTTAAGCTCTTTGTGGTTATAGATCTCACCATTTACTGCCAGAACAATACTTTCATCTTGGCTTAGTAATGGCTGCGCGCCATGTTCAATATCGACAATGGCTAAACGTTCATGGGCCAGAATAGCTTTATCACTGCTGTGAATTCCAGACCAGTCGGGTCCACGATGGCGTAACAGTTTTGACATTTCAAGTGCAACTTGGCGCAGTGGCACTGCGTCAGATTGAATATCTAAAATAGCGAAAATTGAACACATAGGTCACTCCAAAAAATGTCAGTCTTAATCTCAATTGAGTATTACTCTGCCATTGAAAATGAATAAGCACAAATTAGTTTTTGATGTTTTATCGATAAAGCAGCTATTATAACGATATAATTCTTAGTTTTTTAATTGATAAAATATATAATTAATAATAATACCCTCTATATGTTGTCGAATGTGTATTTTAACTTGTATGATTTGGCTTCTACTCAATATATGATAATACACAGCAGATAATGACAATAATTAGCGTGCTTCGGTTAATTAAGTGACGTCTGACGTAAAATCGCGATTAACAGGGCTTAATGAGCACAGCGAATGAATCAAGGAGAGCAAGGGAATGCATAAAAAAACGCTCGAAAGCGGATAGCTCTCGAGCGTTAATAACCATATTAATCGTGACTCAGGCTGTGATTAGTTCTGCTCTGCTTTTGCCGGTCTGAGTGAGTGAAACTCTGTGCCGCTAAAATAGCCCGGCCAGTCGCTGTTATTACCCAATACTGTTGCTGCATCGTAGTAGATGGCTAAATCTTCTAACGCGCCACTTAAGTCCCAGTCTTCGCGGTACTCGTCACAGAGATTGTGATAACAGCCTTTCATCTTTTGCTTCATCATTGTTTTGTACTGTGCGGTGGCCTCATCAATGGGTTCGCTACCGCCGCCAGCGAAGACTGCGGGTACGCCTTGCTTTGCAAAACTGAAATGATCAGAACGGAAGAATCCACCCGATTCAGGGTGCTTTTCACTGGTTGCACTGCGGTTTTGCGCTGTAACCGCCGTAATCAGATAATTCTCTAACTCCGACTTACCTTTACCGACGATGGTGTAATCTGCAGTGCGACCATAAATGTTGGTGCTGTCTAAGTTAAACACGGCAACGGTTTTATCCAATGGGTATACCGGGTTTGATGCATAATAACGAGAACCGAGTAAGCCTTGCTCTTCCCCTGTTGTTGCCACAAAGGTGACTGAACGGGCAAGTGGGTTACCATTCTTAGCTTGCTTGGCAAATTGACGTGCAATCTCTAATATGCCGGCTGTGCCAGAGGCATTGTCGAGTGCACCGTTGTAGATCTGATCGCCATCTTTTCTTGGGTCAAGGCCGAGATGATCCCAGTGAGCGGTGAATAGGATCTGCTCATCTGCACGGCTTTTGCCTGCAAGGGTAGCAACCACATTATAGCTGTTGGCGTATTCTGCTTTATTTTCGAACGCGATAGAAGCCGTTTGGTTAAGCGGTATGTTAATGGCACTGCTCGCGGCGCGATCTGACACAGTGCTAAGAGAAAGACCGGCTTTTTCGAATAACTGAGTGGCGACATCAAGCGTCATCCAACCTTCAACTTCAATCCACTTATCTTGCTCTTCTTGAGTGCGAACAAGATCTTGCTGTGCACCAGTCCAACTGTTTTCAACAACTGACCAAGGGTAAGAGGCTGGCTCGGTATCATGAATGATAATGGCACCTAGAGCACCTTGGCGGCTGGCTTCTTCGTACTTGTAGGTCCAGCGACCGTAGTAAGTCATCGCTTTACCGTTGAACTTTCCAGATGTTGGTAGAGCAAATCCTGGGTCATTAACTAAAATCACCGCAATTTTGCCCGTCATGTCAAGATCTTGGTAATCGTTCCATTGATACTCCGGAGCGTTGATCCCATAACCAACAAAGACTAGCGGCGCATTCGCAATATCAACCTTACTGATATCATGACGGCTGCCTACAACCACATCTTGACGATGTTGCAATTGCATATCACCGAAACGGATAGACTGCTGCTCAGATGCGGTATAGGTCACCATTGGCACTGCTTGAAGGTAATCTTTGCCATTGGGTTTAGCTAAGCCCATTTCAGCAAACGCCTTGCTAAGGTAGTCGAGTGTTAGCTGTTCGCCTTTGGTGGTTGGCGCGCGTCCTTCAAATTCATCTGAAGCGAGCACTTTTATATCTTGGCGGAAACGAGATTCATCAAAGGAGACTTTTTCTGGGGTGACAACGTCTGTCGTATGTTGGCTGCACGCGCTGAGTAAGGCGAGTGCACAGACTGGGAGTATAGTGCGCATTAATAGGTCCTATTATTGTTGTTTTAGACTTTTGTATTGTAATTGATAGTTCATTGAGAACTTTAGGTGACAATAATGGCGGAAACTAGCCCATGATGACAAGAGGGCGAGGGCTTGAAAGTGTTACTTAATATTGCATTTTGGTTATTAATATCGCCAAGTAAATAACCATCGTCATGTTTGATAGCATTGAACTTGGCGATATAGGGTTAACTCAGTTTTTTCCGCTAACGTTATCCGGAGTTTTAGTTTAAACCACGTCAATATCACCAGCGCAGCTAAAGACATGATTTGGCCTAAAGGGTTCTTTCTCTATATCTTCCAAAGAGCTCACGCCACTGGTGACTAATATGGTTTCGAGTCCAGCTTGAAAACCCGCGAGTATATCTGTACGCATATTATCGCCGATGATAATGGTGTCTTCAGAATGGCCATCAATATGGTTGAGCGCTGAGCGGATAATCCATGAGCTTGGCTTACCGACATAAAAGGGCATCTTGCCGGTAATACGTTCTATTGGTGCGCAAAGGGCACCACATGCAGGGCTAAAAGCGGGGCCATGAGTGTCTGGGTTAGTAGCAATAAATCGCGCCCCAGCGCTGATGAATTTGGCGGCTTTATGGATCATCTCCCAGTTATATGAGCGCGTCTCGCCCACGATGACAAAATCAGGGTTGATATCGGTGATGGTAAAGCCGGCTTTATATAGCTCATGAGTCAGCGCACCTTCGCCAATCACAAAGGCTTTAGTGCCTGTTTGATGTTTGAGAAAATCAGCAGTCGCCATCGCCGAGGTGTAAAAGCACGCTTCGGGAATGTTAATGCCTGCTGCCCCTAATCTGTTTTGTAAGTCCTTGCCAGTTTGGACAGGGTAGTTTGTCAACACAACCAGAGGATTACCTTGTTCTAATACTCGATGAATAAAGGTATCACTGCCGGGGATTAATTTATTGTCATGCAGTAACACACCATCGATATCGCAAATAATATTCTTCATCGGTCTCTCTTAGAGTCTAAGGACATGCATTTGGAGTGTTGTTTATATAATGCCAAATCAGCTGAGAAAACAATGATTTTTATCTTAGAGACTGCATTTTGTAACGCGGGTTATGCCGTCCTTCATCGTTACTTGAATCAAATCGACTAAATTTAGTGACTCACACTAAGGAAGCGTAATCCAATTGAAGGATTAGGTTCGTTGTAATGTATCAATTTTAGCCAAGGTAGGACGATGCAAGTGCAGGGTAGGTGTGTAAAGGTTGTGTAAGTAAGTTGCTTTTCTTGTCTAAATGTAAATAATAGTCGTTCTCATTTACATATGGAAAGACAAGTGAAATTAAGTATTTTAGGATTGGCGGTATTGAGTGCTTTGGCTGTGACTTCGACTCAAGCAAAGGAAACTACACTACCGACAGCGGAAGATGATGGCATAGAGCATATTCTGGTAACAGCTTCTCCATTTGCGCAAAAGTTAAGTGATACTCCCAATTCAGTTTTTATCGTCTCAGAGGAGGAGCTCGATCTTCAACGTGTCGTTGCGCGCAACCTTTCTGAAATGATCTCTAATCTGGTTCCTGGTTTTTCGCCGAGTACTGAAACGATGTCGACCTTTGGTCAAAACTTTCGTGGCGGTAAAGCGATAGTGATGATTGATGGTGTGTTGATTTCAACGACGTTACGCGCCGGTGGGCGTGATCTACAGTCAATCTCAGTCGATGTCATCCAAAGCATTGAGGTGATCAAGGGTGCAAGTGCCATGTATGGCAACGGTGAAGCCGGGGCCATCATTAATGTGATTACTAAGAAGCCTACTGTTAATTTTGAAATGCAGACGCGCGTTGGCGTCGAAGCTTTTTCGGATGAATTGTCTGATGCAGGCTACAGTGTGTCACAGAGCTTTTCGGGTACCACTGACTTTGATTTAGGTTATTTGCTGAATTTGTCTGGTAAAGACCGCGGCAATTTGTATGACTCAGATGGTAACCAATTACCTGGTGCACCTAATAGCCAAGGTGGCATGGGCGATGCTGATGAATATGATGTGCTATTCAAATTAGAGCAAGAGATGGATAACGGTCGTTTTGCACTGCTCGCACATCACTACAATATAGAGAATAAACTGCACTATAAGCGCACCGTTAATGATGAAAATGGCTTAGTTGAAATTGACAAAAGCGCGCCATATACCGGCTCTAATCCTAAAACCAAGCTCAGCACGATTCAGCTTACCTACGACAATGACGATGTCCTTAACCAGCAATTAAGTCTGTCTACTTACTACAGCAAAGTGAATGTCGGCTATGAGTCGGACTCTGAAATTGTATCTAAGCGCAGTGGATTTAAAGCCGCGATGCAGTGGACCATCAATGACACTAGCCGTCTGGCTTATGGTGTTGAATATGGACGAGATAATACTGAACAAGGCAGAATGCGAGATGTAATCGTGGGTCAAGATGTAGGTGGAAACCTTGAAACACAGTCGCAGTATATCTGCTCTGTATGTGATTTAACTGAAACCAAGTTAAGCCCATTTGCGCAATACTGGAATCAGCTCACAGACGATCTCACCTTACAAATTGGTTTGCGGTATGAAAATTTTGAAATAGAGGTACCAGATTACCAGCGTTATAAAAGAGGGGTATTGTCAGAGAAACAAGGTGATACGTTAAAATATGATAAACCACTGGTCAATCTAGGCTTGGTATATCGCATCGCTGATAACACCGATCTCTTTGCGAGTTTCTCGCAGGGTTATTCTCATGCAGATATGCGTATGCTCAGAGATATGCCGGTTGATAGTGTTAGTGAGTTTGCAGATGATATTCCGGCAACTCAAACCAATTACTATGAAACAGGTTTGCGCTACGGTGCTGATGCGCTGCAAGCGAGCCTGTCTTTCTTCTACTCAGACATTACAGATGGTTATGCCTACGACTACAACGTTGATGCTGAGCTTGTTAAGCGCGTGGCTGCGGTTATTGTTGCAGATGAAGAGATCTGGGGCTTTGAAGCGACGCTGGACTATCAGATTAGCCAAGCCGTTAAGTTAGGCACTAGTGTGTCTATGTCTGAAGGAAAACGTACTAACAGTGAAACAGGCGTTGATTATTGGATGAATGGCACCAGAATCACTCCGATTAAAGCATCTATTTATGGCGACTATCGCTTTAACGATATGGCATCGCTGCGTTTACAGGCTAACTACGTCGGCAATAGGGATAAGAACAGCCCTGAGAGCGATGCAGGTTATAGCTATTACGAGTCGCCTTATGATGGCTACACCTTAGTCGATTTGGTCACTACATTTGATACTGACTACGGGCGTTTAACCTTGGGTATTGATAACTTACTTAATGAAGATTATCAGCCGTTAGTCTCACAAATGAACAAAGAAGTTGTTTGGGAGCAATATCGTAATCAATTCTCTGGCTACGGTCGTCGTTTGGCACTGGAATACAGTATCAACTATTAGAAGGTGACTATAGCGAAATAACTAAGATAATTTTCGAGCATAAGAAAAAGTATCTTGAGCTGTTCAACCACACTTAATGGGCTCTAATCCCTTTGTCTAGTGGTTGGTGCTCAAGGTAAGCTAGAAGGGATAGTTAACTCATCAGATTTCGTCAAACGGTGTGCAAGTATATTGAAAATGTAACGCTTCAATGTGCTATATCTTTAGATGAAAAATGGGGCTGAAATCAGCCCCATTTTAATAACGACAGTTTAGTGGCGTTTAGCCACGAGTACACTCTTCGAGCAGATAGGCCAGATGACGATAAGAGATGCCGCTGTGTTGAGTCAGACCGACTTCACACATACGGTTAGCGTAATACCCTTCATTCACATCAACCGGGATCAGCTTCTTAATATTACGTAGAGCACTGGCATTTATCTCAGGCTTATAGAGGCCTTTTTCACCTGAATAACCACAGCATTCGATCCCTGCTGGACGAATAACCTGCTTACAACAGGCATCCGCTATTGCGGTCATTTTAGGTTCAACCTTCATCGTCTTAGCGCTACAACCAAGATGCAGTGCAGCATGAGATTTCTTCTTAATGGTCAGTTTAGGCAACAATTGGTCATGCATAAACTCAACCAGATCAACGATCTCTACTTTCTCTATTAAAGCCGCATCGCCACCTAAAGTTCGCTTAGTACATGACAGCGCATCGACGATCACTGGCAGCTTTCCGCCTTGTGTCATTGCTGAAACGGCCTGAATCAATTCGAGACGTTTTGCATCAGCATTTTTAAAGTCTCCCTTAGACTCCCACATCTGGCCACAGCACAGATCTCGCGTCTTTTCCGGAGTGATAACGTTATAACCCGCTCGCTCCAGTAACGTGACCACAACTTCTGGTAGCGGTCGTTTATCGGTATCAACCGGTGTAGGACCGAAGGTGCGACCACCACAAGCAGGGAAGTAAACGACCGTTTCCTGTCCAGGCTTAGGTGCTGAAACCTTGGGAAGCTTGCCGCCTTTAGCAAAAGAAGGATTCCAGTAAGGAACTTCACTGCTGAGCAATCGTCCGGCCTTCATCATAGTGCCGGTGATGCCGTCGCCGGTGACCTTGTGGATGACACCCAGCATATCGAAACCGGTACTGATCACGCCGTTGACCAAGCCAAAGTGCTTAGCCTGAAAATCGAGGAACTTTTGTTGACCACTGCTGATGGTCGGGGTTCTCAATTTACGTACTAATTGCCCCATTTTATTATCCACTGGGCAGGCGATTGTGCACATCTGACAGGCGGCGCAAGTATCGATAACATCGTACTTAGCGGCGGCGCGCAGGGTATCGGCGGCCTGCTGATCACCGCTTTGCTCCAGACGAGCGATCTCACGCAAGGTCGCAATACGTTGACGAGGGGTGAGGTTCAGAGCCGATGTCGGGCAGGTCTTTTCACAGAAACCACACTCAAGACATTTATCGACAAAGTCATCGACTACCGGACAAGGCTTAATGTTCTTGACGTGGACTTTGGGATCATCGTTTAAGATGACTCCGGGGTTCAGGATCCCCTGAGGATCGAAAAGCTGCTTAATGCTCTTCATCAGAGCATAGGCTTCTTGTCCCCATTCCATCTCCACATAAGGTGCGACCGCGCGACCTGTACCATGCTCGGCTTTCATCGAGCCGTCATACTTGTTAATCACCATGTCGGCAATTGCATCCATGAAGGCATGGAAATTGTCGATATCACCCTGAGTCGAGAAGGTTGGCGTAATGATAAAATGGAAGTTACCGGCTAATGCATGGCCATAGATGCAGCCTTCAGGATAACCAAATTTGTGCATGAGTGCGGTAATATCACTCGCGGCGGTAGCTAAGTGTTCAAGCTCGAACGCCACATCTTCGATAATAACCGACGTGCCTTTGGGACGTTCACCCGCAACGATAGGGAACAAGCCTTTACGCATAGCCCAGTACTCGCCATATACGGCAGCATCGCTGGTAAAGCTGATCGGACGTAGAAAATCAAATCCTTCGAGCTTAGTGATCACATCTTTAGTGTAGGTATCTAAGGTGTCGGCGTCATCGGCACGGGATTCTATCAGCAAGATAGCTGACAGCGGTGGCAACTCAGATAACCACTCAGGCATCCCAGGTTTGCCGGTCACGGCCTTGATAGAGGGCCAGTCAAGTAGTTCGGCTGCGGCAACACTGCCGCCGTTAATCAATGGAATTGAGCGGGCAGCATCTTCCATGTTGTGGTAAACGGCTAGGGCAGAGGCTTTAAATTTGGCTTCATTGACGGTGTGGTAGGTGACTTCGTTAATGAAGGCCAATGTACCTTCCATGCCGACCATTAGGTGATTGATGATGTCAAATGGATCGCTGAAATCGACTAAGGCATTGATGCCGTAACCTGTGGTGTTTTTAATGGAAAATTTCTTACGAATTTTGTCGGAAAGTACAATGTTGTGACGCGTCTTATGCGCCAGTTCATGGACTTCTTCAAGCATTTGTCCATGAGATTTGGCGAATGCGACTTTAGATTTTTTACAGCCCGTGTCGAGCTCGGTACCATCGGCAAACAGCAACTTGGCTGACGCTATAGTCTGGTAACTATTTTGTGCGGTGCCGCAGCACATACCCGAGGCATTGTTAGCCACAATACCACCCACCATGGCCGAGGCAATCGTCGCCGGATCCGGGCCTATTTTACGGTTTAGTGGCGCTAACGCTGCGTTGGCATCAGAACCTATGACGGCAGAGCCAAGGGTGATCTGTCTGGCATCGTCGCTGACTTCAATCTTTCTGAAACCATCATGGCCCAGAATAAGCAATATCCCTTCACCAAGGGCCTGACCGGCCAGACTGGTACCCGCTGCGCGGAAAGTCACAGGCGCATTATGCTCACGAGCCACGGCTAGAGTACGCTTAACTTCTTCCATGTTTTCGGCATGAACAACGACCTCAGGTACAATCCTGAAATAGCTAGCATCGGTTGACCAAGCGAAACGACGAACATACTCATCCGTCACTGGTTTTTCACCCAGTTGCTTACGTAAATCACTCACTACAGCTTTATAATTTATCGACATGGAGATATCTCTTTACTTGCAATGATTAAGAGCAATCAGAGCCGGAATTTGGGCTCTGATTATTTGAGTATTATGTTTAGAATCCGCCCCACACGAAGGCTATGCTGCCTGCGATCATGGCGTAAGCTAGCGCTACCGGCATTGTCTTACGAATAATTTCAGATTCACGACCTGCCATACCCACTACCGTCGCAGCGGCAACGACGTTCATCACACACATCATATTACCGGCGTTGGCGCCAATGCCTTGGAGTGCCAGTGCCATAGCGTGGTTCATGCCAATGCTATCGGCGACGCTGTACTGTAGGCCTGAGAACATCATGTTGGAGAAGGTGGCGCTACCTGATAGGAAAGCACCGAAAATACCGACGATAGGGGCAACCCAAGACCATACCGCGCCCATGCTGCCTGCTAAGGTATCAGCTAGGGCAACAGGCATAGATGTTAGACCCGCCGCATTTTCACCTGAGTTAAGAAAAATCTTCACCATAGGCACAGAAGCGCCCAGTGAAATGATGGTTGGAACCATTGAGCGGCACGATACCGTAATAGACTCTTTGATGGCTTTCTTGTTCATTTTGAACAGGAAGAAACCTAGAATACACACGGCGATGAAGAAGGCGCCTGGTGCATACAGAGTCTTGAATCCGGCACCTAGCTCGGTGCCTAACAGTCCGGTCCACTTGATGTTAAAACTTAGCAACCATGATTTTAGCGGACCAATAACACGCGATAGCACCAACAAGGCTGCCATGATGATATAGGGAGTCCAGGCTGCAATTTGCGAGAACTTAGCCGTAGAAGCTACTTTAGATTCTTTTTGGCCGTCATTTTCGGCAAAATCATTCCAGGGAGTTTTAGGCAGCATAATGCCTTTTTTGGCAACCGGGATAACAATAGCCATACCCACAAGGGCACCGATAACAGAGGGGAACTCGGGGCCAGCGACGAAGTTAATGATCCAGGCTGGAACCGTGAATGCCAGTCCGGCAAACAGCGCAAACTTCCAGATAGCTAAGCCTTCGGCGAATGACTTGTTACGACCGAAGAAGCCTGTCAGCAAGGACACCATGACCAGCGGGATTAGGGTACCAGTGACAAGATCTATGGTGATCATGTGCATGGCAATAAACTGAGCATAATCGGCAAAGCTGCCACCATGCTGAGCAATCTGTTCGGCCGCCATGTTAACGCCACCAGAAGTCAGACCTTGTTCCATACCAAACAGTACTGGTAGACCAATTGCGCCGAAGGATACGGACGCAGAATCAGCAATCAAGGCAACAACTGCAGCGGCAATAGGGGGAATACCCAATAACACCAGTAAAGGCGCGCCGATAGCCGCCGGTGTACCAAAGCCCGCACTACCTTCGATGAATGAGCCAAACAACCAACAGATAATGATGACCTGGACGCGGGCATCGGCACTGATATTGGTGAAACCTGCGCGAATGGTATCCATCGCGCCTGAATACTTCAGGGTATTAAGCAAGAACACGGCACCAAAGATGATACTCAGTGGTGTCAATGCAGCAAGCAATCCTTCGACGACGGAAGCCGCCAAAAAGGTCGTATCCATCTGCCAGACAAACACGGCGGCTAGGCCAGTTAAGACTGCAGAAATGGGCATTGCTCGGGATGCGGGCATCTTCAGTAATACTAAAAATAGCATTACGCTGATCACCGGCGTTAAACTTGCGAGTAGTTGAATAAAGGTCATGCTTGCCTCTTATTATCGTATTTTTATTTAGAGTTATTTCTAGTTAATAGCGGTTTTGTTGACTCGTTGGTTACTGTCATTTGCCATGTGCGCTGACCTGAGGTCAGATGCCCGGCAAATGTATTATCTACAGCTAATCATATGGCTTTATAAGGGCTTTTTTTATCCGTGTTTGCACCTAATGCAACTAAGGGTTTACACGTAGAGAGGTTGGTTTATCCGTGTTTAAACTTACGATTCACTTGACGCTAATCCGAGCAGGTATTGATTTTTAATATGTTAATACAGTGCGTTACGATATTTAAGATGCGATTTCAGTTAACTTGTTGCAGGGGGCGATTCTAGAGGACTGGCGATATGATGTAGATCAACTTTGTAACGATTAACCGTGAAATGTGTTATCGATGCGTGTTGAGATACGGTAGCAAGGTTGGTACACGACACTGAAGCTGAAAATGAACATGACCGTTGAGTCCGATTGTAAACTGGTGTTTTTTGTATTTTTTTGATGGTTTCGACTACATATCTTAAATATTAATGACTGCGAGTGTCTGGCTGCGTTGCTCTTGTTAAGATGATTTATTTGCCCTTCCTTTGATTTAACCCCCCTATAATATAGGTATTGGTTGCGACTTGGTGGTTAATTAACTGTTAATATAACTTCCGTTTTGCGGGGGAGTGTTCCCGGATATTGAGGAATAGTTATCAGCGATGAATATTAACCATAAGTTACAGCTAATCACCGTACTTCCACTCATTATATCTCTGATGCTGGTGCTGTTCGTGACTCAAATGCAGTATAGAGATCTCTCCCAGCATGTAGTCGACGTTTATCGGCAGAGTATTATCGATCACCGCAAAGAAGAATTGAAAAATTATCTGGCGATCGCCAACGTGGCGATCAAGCATCTCTATCAAAATAAGAGTGATGACAAGCAACAAACCCAGCAAGAAGTTAAGTCTATGCTGGCCAATATGCGCTTCGGTAAAAATGGGTATTTCTTCGCCTACGATCTGAATGGCAATAGCCTAGTCTTACCCGATCAGGAGTGGCGGGTCGGTAAAAACTGGCTAGACTTGGCTGACGACAACGGGGTCCACTTTATCCAAGAGTTAATCTCAGGGGCGAGGAAAGGCGGCGGTTATCTGAGCTACCAATTCAATCAACCCTCTAATGACGGCCAACTGGGACAAAAACTTGCCTATGCCGAGGTGTTGGGACAGTGGGAGTGGATGTTTGGTACTGGCGTTTATATTGATGATATCGATAAGGAAGCGGCATTATTGAGCACCGCTATTGGTAGTCATATCCGCAACACCTCCCTTATGACTCTGACGATAGGTACCTTAGCGGTCAGCGCCGTGTTTATAGGTGGCATCTTTATGCGTGTGGGTGAAAAACGACTCGCAAATGCTAAGCTCAGAACCCTCAATGAGCGGATTTATCAGACTCAGGAAGAGGAATGTAAGCGGGTTTCCAGAGAGTTGCACGATGGGGTTAGCCAAACTATTGCCGCGGCTCTATTTGCTATGGAAACCGCCCAATTGAAACAGGAATTTGGTGGTGATTCCGGTCCAGAACTGGAAAAGTCGATTACACTCACGCGGCAGATTATGCTGGATATCCGTAATATCTCGCATCAGTTACATCCAGCCATCCTCGAAGACTATGGACTGGGCGCAGCGTTAAAAGAGCTGGGCAGAGAGTTTTCGTTGCGCACTGGTATAGACGTCAAGGTGCAGCGATTATCGGTACGCAAGATCCTATCAACCGAACTTAGCTGCGCACTTTACCGCATTGTGCAAGAGTCGCTGACCAATATTGAACGTCACTCTGGGGCAAAAAACGTGCTGATTTCGATCGGACTAACTCCGGGATGGCTGACCCTGGAAGTTAATGATGATGGTCTAGGGTTTAACTATGAATGCTTTGAGAAAAAATCGACCCCGTTTGAGGGAATAGGCCTGAGGAATATGAAGGAAAGAGTGAATTTTTATAATGGTGAGCTCAAGGTGGAGTCAACGATTGGAAAAGGAGTGACGCTGGTGGCACGTATTCCCCAGAGTGAGTTGCGTTATCGAGCCGATAGTGCCACTGGAGGACTGTTATGATCCGTGTGCTTCTGGTGGACGATCATCCCCTGTTTCGCGAAGGGTTGCGGTATCGTTTAAGCCTAGACAGTGATATTGAGGTGCAAGCAGAAGCTGACAATGGTCTCCAAGCATTGGCCATCCTCAAGGATATGCCGATCGATCTAGTGTTGACGGATATTAATATGCCGCAGATGGATGGCATGTATCTGCTTGAGTTGATTAAAGAGCAGGAAATGTCATGCAAGGTGGTGATGTTGAGCATGCATGACAACAGAGAATATATTATGGCGGCAATGCGCTACGGTGCTGATGGCTACATTCTTAAAGATGTACCCGGTAAAGAATTGATTGAAGCTATAAAAAAAGTTGCTGCCGGCAAGCGCTATTTCAGTGCCGAAGTTGTAGATACCTTGTCGCAGGAGCTTGCCAGTGGCAAGCAAGTCTTGGTTACCCAGCGGGAGCAGTTGGTGTTACGGTTGATATCGCTGGGGATGAACAATAAACGCATTGCGCTGGAGATGAATGTCAGTGTACGCACGGTCGAAACCCACAAGCGAAATATCAAACAGAAACTGGCGATAGACAGTACGGCCGGTCTGGTGCGTTATGCCATCGATCATGGCTTGGATCGATAACACTATTCATGCCGTTGCCGTATTGAAAAAATCCCCGAAGCGGGGTCATGCTTCGGGTTAAAACATGGCTAATTAGCCATGTTGTGGGAGTTAAGTTAGAGCGCCTTCATATTTTTGGTCAAGGGACAAGGCCAACCATCCCACTGGATGACCTTTTGGAACTTATTCTCTCGGGGCAGATGGATGACTGCCAGTTTGAGTGCTTATTTACCCGCTATGCTTGCCTGATTGATCATGGCAAGTGCGCGGGTTTTTAACTAGGGAAAGTGGCGACATAAATGAGATTATGCCGCGCTGTAATTAAGAGTCAGTGCTTGGCCAAAAACACAGCTCATAAATATTGTATGCGTAACGTCTGTTATCAGAGTACATACTTGGCCGAAAGCTGCATGTAATCAGAGTCAGCACTGTCAGTGGCGGAGATATCAGCATCATAGTTGCCGAATTCAACGCCCACACTTAACTGCTTGGTAAGCTGCTGGATCAGGTTGATACCGTAATGATTTCGATCTGAGTCAGCATTCACACCATTGAAATCTGCAACTTCAGAGTGGCCGTAGTAAGCGGTAGATCGCAAGTCGTCAGTCCAAAAGTGGCGATAAGCGACGGTATAGGCTTGCGTTACCAGCAGATCACCACTGCCATCGGCATTGACCTTGTCACCAGGGTTGTGGCCAGGTGAAATATAACGGCCTGCAGCGCCTGCGTTGTAGGCGAAACGGAAGTCATCTTTACCGAAGGTATTGATTTTACCGCTTATGCTGTAAGCCAACTGAGTGCCGTCGGCATGACCAGCCACACCGTTATCATCGAAGGTGCGAGCCAGCGCGGCAATCGCCACCTGGCCAAAATCGCCTTTGTAAGTGTAACGAACCACTGCATCGGGAATACTTTGGTTGGCATCGGTAGCATTGGCTGGGTTTTCCAATGCCAGCTCTAGACCACCATTAGTATAACGAATCTGGGTTTGACGAACGAATACTTGACCGACGTGCGCTCCACCAAAGTCCAGTGCATCGGCGATAGAAACCAGTGGCATAAAGGTTGACCAGGTCTGGCCAACCTTCCAGTTCTTGTAAGTAATAAAGGCATGACGCATACGTGGAGTGTATGAGTTAGAAACCAATGCGTTACCGCCACCACCGTAAAAATCATACTCGAGAAACCCTGTCACCTCGCCATGAGTGAACTTTACATTGAAGCGCGATTCTTTGGCTTGGAGGCTGGTTTGATTGGTATCGGGTGCGCTGGTACTGCTACCAATCCAGAAGTCACGATAAGCCTGGTCGCCACTGACATTACGCAAGTCGGCTTTGAAGTAGCCGCCGAAGGTCAACTTCGAGCTTTCGTCGATTTGGACTTCGTAACCAGCGAAAGAAGATGCTGAGAAAAATGCAGCTACCACTAACGCCGTTTTAGTTATTCTATTCATCAAGGTGCCTTATTTGAATTTGTTGATCAGTTAGTTGTTGTTTGTCTTGAGCGGTGACCTAGGATCAGATGCCCGGCAAACTTATGGTTTATCTGCGGCTACCATATGGCTTTATAGGTGCTTTTTTTATCCGTGTTTGCACCTAAGACGACTAAGGGTTTACCCGTAGAAATGCCGGTTTTCCGTGTTAAGGCTTGCGATTTTTTGAGAGTGAGTAACGGAGGGGTAATCTTTTTAACAAATAAATACAATAAGTTACGGCGTTGTTTATCGAGTGTAAGTTAACTGATCGCCAGGAATGATTCTAGGCGGCTGGGGAGTTGATGTAGATCAACTTTGTAACGATTAGTCGTAAAGTGTGTTACCGACGAGTGAAGGAGAGGTCACGAGATAGGATTAAGAGGGCGAAGCGAATAAGGTCAAATATTATTGTAGAGCAACTGATGTAGATGTAACCGTGACTATCCATGACATGAGCTCACAGGTATTGTGCTTGGGCTGTGTCACGGAAGTCTCTGCAGCTTTATACCAGTGTCATCATCGACATTGTTTTCCGAACTTTTTTGGTAAAGTGCCTATTTAGCAAATAATTGACGTGCTAATACCTGCGTTTGTATTCGCTTTAATTGACTGGGTGGCAAAGGATACTAGGGGTCACTCTTGAGGAGGTCTCTACATTGGGTAAGCGCATGAGGCCGCGTTAGTGCTGAAAATAAAAAAGGGCACAGAAAAGTGCCCTTTGTAATGCAATACTGGTTTTAAGGCCGCTTAGTCAACAGCGTAACCGTTTGCAGCAAGTGCTTGACCATCAAGCTGTGCTATACCATTAACCATCTGCAATCGTTGTTGGCTAAACCATTTTACAACGAGTGGATAGATAGCGTGTTCTTGTTCGTGGACGCGACCTGCCAGAACCTCAACAGAATCATCTTCATAAACAGGGACATTGGCTTGCAAAATTACCGGACCTGAATCTAGCTCTGGTGTCACAAAATGCACACTCGCGCCATGTTCAGTATCTTTTGCGTCAATAGCGCGTTGATGCGTATTCAAGCCGGTATATTTGGGCAAGAGAGAAGGGTGGATATTAATCATCTTCCCTTCAAAGCGCATGACAAAATCATCACTCAATATGCGCATAAAGCCAGCCAAGACAACTAAGTCAGGTTGATACTTTGCTATCGCACTAAAAAGTCTTTCATCATATTCAGGTCTTGTTTCGCCTTCATGAGCGATAACGCAGCTGGTATCAATTTCATTCTGGTGAGCACGTATCAATCCGAAAGCGTCGGGTTTATTACTAATGACGCCAACAACTTCTGCTTGTACGTTATCATCACAGCCATCAATAATGGCCTGTAGATTACTGCCATTACCAGAAATTAATACTAAAACGCGACAGCTCTGAGACATTACAAGATCTCCACTTGCTCTTCGTCACCGTTACGCTTAGCAATGTTACCTAGCAGCCATGCGTTTTCGCCTTCGGCATTCAGTAGCTTAAGTGCTGAGTCAACTTTATCGGCTGGCAGTGCGATAACCATGCCTACGCCGCAGTTGAATGTACGGTACATTTCAAATTCTGCAATGTTGCCTTTTTCCATCAACCAGTTAAAAACAGCAGGCCACTGCCAAGAGTCACTTTTAACGACCGCTTTGCAATCTTCTGGTAAAACGCGTGGGATATTTTCCCAGAATCCGCCACCAGTGATGTGCGACATTGCATGAACATCTGACTGTTCAATCAATTTAAGCAGTGATTTTACATAAATTTTTGTAGGTTCTAGCAAATGGTCAATCAGCGGCTTTCCAGCAAGTTCTTGCTCTGGATCTGCTTTGCTGACTTCTAATACCTTACGGATTAGAGAGAAACCATTTGAGTGAGGACCGCTTGAAGCGAGAGCGATAAGTGCATCACCGTCTTGCACCTTAGTGCCGTCAATGATGTCAGCTTTTTCAACAACACCGACACAGAAACCAGCTAGGTCGTAATCATCGCCTTCATACATACCTGGCATTTCAGCAGTTTCACCGCCTATGAGTGCACAACCAGATTGTACGCAGCCTTCAGCAATACCTTTCACTACGGCGGTAGCAACTTCAACGTCAAGTTTGCCAGTGGCGTAATAATCAAGGAAGAATAATGGCTCAGCACCTGAAACGATTAAGTCGTTTGAGCACATGGCAACGAGGTCAATACCGACGTTATCATGCTTTTTATAGTCAATAGCAAGGCGCAGCTTAGTGCCAACGCCATCAGTACCAGAAACCAGTACTGGATGCTTATACTTAGTTGGTAACTCACAAAGTGCACCAAAACCACCTAGGTTGCCCATAACTTCTGGACGACGAGTACGTTTAACGGCTGACTTGATGTTGTTAACTAGTGCATTTCCGGCATCAATATCAACGCCTGCATCTTTATAGCTTAGTGGGGTAGTAGGAGTGCTCACGGTGATCCTCTCGGGTACGGGTAGATCATTATAGGATTTTATGCGGCGCTATTCTAACAGTTTGTGAGTAGCCTCGAAAGCTTAGTTTTTCAATAAAGTTCGCGACAGAGGTCACGATTTAACGTCTTTTTAAAACTTTAAGTTTTCCTATGCGAACAAATCTACTAGAATCGTTGAAATTTACCGTAAAAAATACGTTAGAAAATCAGGAGAACAAGATGAAAGTCGTTGAAGTTAAGCATCCTTTGGTTCGTCATAAAATTGGATTAATGCGTAAAGGTGACGTGAGCACTAAGCGCTTTCGTGAACTAGCGGCGGAAGTCGGGAGCCTACTGACGTATGAGGCAACGGCTGACTTCGAAACTGAGAAAGTCACTATCGAAGGTTGGAATGGTCCTGTTGAAGTTGAACAGATAAAAGGCAAGAAGGTCACTGTAGTGCCAATCTTGCGTGCCGGCCTTGGCATGATGGACGGTGTACTAGAGCATGTACCTAGTGCACGTATTTCAGTTGTTGGTATGTACCGCGATGAAACAACACTTGAGCCAGTACCTTATTTTGAAAAGCTAGCCAGTGACATGCCTTCACGTATTGCCTTGGTCGTTGACCCAATGCTAGCAACTGGCGGTTCAATGATCTCAACTATTGATCTGCTTAAAGCCCGTGGTTGCACTGCCATTAAAGCCCTTGTGCTTGTGGCTGCGCCTGAAGGCGTTGCTGCACTTGAAAAAGCCCATCCAGATATTGAACTATATACAGCCTCAATTGATGACTGCCTAAACGAGCAGGGCTATATTTTGCCTGGTCTTGGTGATGCTGGTGATAAGATCTTTGGTACTAAATAGACTCTCTATTTAAAGTACACATTGATTAGACTCAGTTGATACAGTGAGTCGCTAGCATAAGAAAGGGAGCCATTGGCTCTAATGCCGTTCACTTAAGGTGAGCGGCATTTTTGTTTCTAGCATATCGTTGAGGCCGTGGCTTTACTGTTCTGGGGAATGTTCTTTCCCGCCGGGGTTCAAGTACCA
>NZ_JAKIKW010000017.1 GCF_023283945.1 Shewanella gelidimarina
CCAAAAAAGCGTAAGATCTTACGCTGATATTTACACTATAAAGGTATCACTCGGGCTTGTTCAACAATCGGGATAAGGACGCGGCTACGCGCGGCCTATCCTTATTCGTTATATTTTTTTACACACTGTAATTTCGTTGGTTTCACTGTTAATTTTCTCCCAACGATTTTCATTTATGGACTTAGTAATAGTTGACGCTGTATCAGCTAACATAGCTTTCCTTAGACTTTCTTCTGCACCCGTAAGAAAACCAGTCTCATCTTTAATTATTGCTATTTCAATTGAGTCTATCTGCTCTTTAACTATAAGAGACTCTAATTGAAAAGTACCTACAGTGTTAGATTCTAAAATGGATTCCACTCCACCTTTTTGAATAAAGGTAACCTTGCCATTATGCGTAAAGCTCATGTCTTGCGTTCGATATTCGACAATACTAATAAGTGCCATTTCACCATTTGCCTCAGGTGAGCAATCCCACTTACCATTTATTTTCAATAAGTCATTTGCGAACGCAAAACTATTCAGACTAAAGAACATAAATAAAACTAGAATTTTACGCATACGTTTCCTAAAAATATAACGCCTTACTAAGCGGCGCGAAATTGTTGGCTAAAATGTACGAGGAACGAGTGCTAGCCAACTGTTTAGCGTCCGTTTGAGTAACTTGTTATACGAACCTACGCCTCACCCGTGCTTTTTCCCCACTGTTTCGCAGCGCCTAAAGATGCACCTAAAGGGAATACAGAAGCTACTATGAAGAAAAAGTTAGAATTTTCAAATTTACTAGACTCAAATATACCGAAAATTAAAAAGTTAATAAAACCAAAAACGCCAAAGCACCAAAAAAACATAATGGCATAGTCTACAATTTTGGATTTTGGCGAGTTAAATGGATTTACTCGTTGAAAGCCAATAATAAACATGAGCATTGCCATACCAGCAAAGTACATAAAAATTGTCATCAAAGGAGCAGCGATGGCTAAAGCTAAATCATCGATTGCATACAGACCTACAAGCAGTGACATTGAGCACCAAATTAATACAAATTTTGTGAGCCACTTATTAGAAAGTTCGATGTAATTATTTAACCGTAATTTGAAATTCACGACATAATCCAAGTTCGTATAACGTCTTAGTATTTGTGCGTTGCGCTGTTTGTAAGGCACAAATCGCTTGTTGGACTTGGCTGCTGCCACATCCATATATTTGGTATGCTTTATGCTATAGGAGTTTGCTTTTTTGCGGTAGTTGTTTTTTTAAGCTTTATAATGATAATTACTTGATATAACTTGAAGTTTGCTCAAACAATTGGCTATCTTTAACTTCAGTTATCGCTATTTTACACCTTCTTGCACCCTTTATATCCCAGATCCAAGCCATATAGCCGCACACATTCACCTCACGGGATCTCATCGTAAGGTTTTCCTATTATTCCCCATTAATTCATGTTGTTGTCTTTAGCCTGCTCATGACTCTTATTATTTAGCCTGTCAGTCGAAAGGGTTCTTCTACCTGTTGCGCTAGGAGCAACAACTGCGGTTCGATGATACGGATGAACTGCAAGTAACCCTGCTGACACCTTGGACACAGCCACATGCAGCTTTGTTTGGCATCTGTTTTTGTAACTGTGGGATTTTCTCGCTGCGCTTGTACAGATGGGAGCTGCGCCTTAATCTGCTCTAACTTATTTCGCTTACAAGCATTGGCTAGAAAACCAAAGTGACGCACCCGCATCACACCTTTTGGAAGCACATGTAATAGGTAACGGCGGATAAACTCTTCACCATCAAGTTGCATCATCTTCCGCTTATTGCTGTCAGCATAATCGGTGTAACTAAAGCTAACACTGTCCGCTGTCACCCTTTTAATTCTCGACTCCTGTAGCATGCCTTTACGAGTATAGCGTCCCAGATATTTCACCACGGTGGCAGCGCGGCTTAAACACGCTTTGCTGTACACACACCACGCTTTACTCATTAAGATCTCAGGGTCAGGAACATCAAGTTCACGTGCCCTTAATGCTTGCAGCATCTTGGCGCGGTAAACGGTGGCAAGTGCTTTGACGGGGAACAAATAGTCTGACTTCACCCCACGCCACTCCCCTTGTTGTGTTAACACACCTCCAGGTATTAAGCAGTGCAAGTGGATATGCTGGCTCAAGTTTTGCCCCCAAGTATGTAACACCGCGGTACCCCCTAACTGACCTTGTAGCTGTTTACGGGATATCCCAAACTGGCTTAACGTCTGCCATACGGCTTCAAATAATGCGCTGTAAAGCGCCTTAGCCTTATAGTGAGCCAAAATATTCAACTCATGAGGCAGCGTAAAAACAAGGTGGAAGTATCGACAATTCAGGACTTCGGCTTCTTGCTTCTCTATCCACTCTTGAGTCTGCTTACCCTGACAGCGAGGACAGTGCCTGTCACCACAGGAGCAAAATATGCGCTGTTCATAATGACACTCATCACAGCGCCACTGTTGCTCACCTAAGGCTCGGGTGCGGCAACTTTTTATATGCTGACACACTGTCGCTTGCCGTGACGTTAACTTATACCACTGTTGATACAGCGGTAAGTGAAGCTTTAATATATCACTCAAGTGGTAGGCGTTTGCCATGACAAGCCTCCTAGATTTGCCAGCAAATCGGTACCTTGGTGTCCAAGCTCTGGCGACCAGTGTAAATATCGCTCTGTGCTTTTTATACTCAGGTGACCAAGCTGTTGCTGCAACTGATTTAGCGGCATTCCTGCTTGCAACTGGTGGGTGGCATAAGCATGACGCAGACTGTGAGGGTTACAAGGCTTGGTGATCCCAGATAAGTCTTTAGCAGCGATCAGTGCCTTACGAAAAGTTGTCTCATGGATAGGGTGATAGGTGCCATGACAAAAGGTACCAAATAGCCATGTTTCTGGTCGATATTGCAGCCAGTACAACTTTAACAGCAGCAGTAAACGGGGAGAGATTATTACCCACCGATCTTTAGCTCCTTTACCTTGTCGTACCGTTAGTAATTGTCGTTGACCGTCGATATCGCTGATCTTCACGTGAGTCAACTCACTGATCCTCAATCCACAGCCATAACAGAGTGCGATCATGGTTCGCTGTTTATGGGTTTTACAGTAGTTTATCAAGGTTGATATGTCGTTGGGTGTCAGTAACTGCGGTAACTTATCCCGCTTTTTGGGGAACACAATCGAAACGGAAAACTGACGATGCAGGACATGTTCAAAGAAGAAATGAATACCATTGAGCTGTAACTTGAGGGTCGATTTAGAATAGCGTTTCTCAAGATTCAGATGGCGAAAGTAATCTTCAATTTGACTATCAGTGACGGTTTCTAAGGGTTGATTAGCCCATTTAAACAAGTGATTGATGGCAAATAGATAAGATGTTCGAGTTCGTTCAGAGTAACCTCTGAGGCTGATCTCATCATTAAACTGTTGTAGAAGTTGTTTCATAAATACCTCCAAATCAGGGATTATCCCTAGAGGTAATTGTGGAACAAAGTGGTAAGAAGCTCCGCGCAGCGGCTTAGTTCAACATTTGTATACACGCCTTGCGCGTTTATCAGGTTAGACCAGTCAGCGCGTGTATCAATAAGTAATTAATTTGTGGACGTTTTTAACGAACACGCTCAAAGCAGCCGCTGGCAAAACGAGAATGGCGAGCTAACTTGCCTCGTATCTCCTGCAAACCGAGCAAGCATACTATTTAGTCAATTGAATTTACTCTGTTTTTTATTCTCACTCAATAGCAAACCGAGAACTGATTAGGAATAATTTTAAGGATCTTCGTAGGAAACCTAATAATACTGTATAAAACCACAGTAAATGGCTAACTTAAAAGTTATCGCTTAACAGAGTATTTTGTCTTTCGGTTGGTGAGAAAAAGTATTGCGAAGCGGACAATACTAAATTCGAGGAAAGACTGCCGCTGACTTGCAATGGGGCACAACTGAGTTACCTTCAGACCTAAGTCGTTCCAATTGCTGGCTGCAAGCGCATATATTTTACTTCTGCAATTTCAAACCTCAGAAGACTGCTCTGCTCTCCTCTTTAACAGCCCTAACCACTGCGCGGGCAATAAAAAGCCCATCCATTGATGGGCTAAATATCTAAAGAGCTGAAACACTAATGCGAGTAAAGAGTATTAACTTGCTGCTTTGTCTTTACGCGCTTGATGCAATTTCTTATAACTTTCAATCAATCTTAAATGTGGCTCTATGCCTTCAAGCTTCATGCTCGTGGGTGTGAGTCCAAAGAAATTCACTTCACCGGTTACCGAGCCAACCACATTTTCCATGGTCTCTTTGCCAAACATTCTATTGAAGTTGCCAATAAAGTGTTCAAGCTCAAGCTCCTCGTCCATGGTGACCTCTAGTACAGCGTTAACGGCTTGATAGAACAAACCACGCTCTACCGTATTGTCGTTGTACTGTAGGAATTCAGCCACCAGCGACATCGCATTTTCTAACTCGCCCATAGCAAGATAGATGAGGATTTTAAGCTCGATAATGGTGAGCTGACCCCAAACGGTATTTTCGTCAAACACAATTCCAATCAATGTCGGAATATCCGTTTGGTTATCGAGTTGACTCTCTTCGAGTCGCTCAACCAAACCTGCCAGTTCTTCATCACCCAATGCATGTAGATTCAAGATATCTTCACGATATTGCAGCGATTTATTGGTGTTGTCCCAAATCAAATCTTCAACCGGATACACTTCTGAGTAATCAGGGACGAGTATGCGGCACACTGATGCACCCAATTGATCAAACTCAGCAATATAAGCTTCTTTGCCAATGTCGGCTAATATGCCAAATAGGCTTTGAGATTCTTCTTCATTGGTGCCTGAGAAATCCCATTCACAGAAATCATAATCGTAGTTAGTGCTAAAGAAGCGCCACGATATAACACCGGTCGAATCGATAAAGTGCTCAACAAAGTTTTCAGGCTCAGTCACTGTCATACTATCGAACGTCGGCTTAGGAACATCGTTCAAGCCTTCAAAACTACGACCTTGTAGTAGCTCTGTCAAACTACGCTCAACGGCGACTTCAAAACTTGGGTGTGCGCCAAAAGAGGCAAATACACCGCCCGTTCTTGGGTTCATCAAGGTGACACACATAACAGGGAATTGGCCACCCAGTGAGGCGTCTTTTACTACAACAGGGAATCCGCGTTCTTCTAAGCCTTGAATACCCGCTAAAATACTTGGGTACTTTTCAAGTACCGCCATAGGGACATCTGGCAGAACGATTTCTTGCTCAATGATTTGTCTTTTAACCGCGCGCTCAAATATCTCTGATAAGCATTGCACCTTCGCTTCAGCTAAGTTATTACCCGCGCTCATACCGTTACTTAAGAAGAGGTTTTCAATCAAGTTAGACGGAAAGTATACCGTTTCGCCATCAGAGTGACGCACGTATGGGATTGAACAAATGCCACGCTCTGTCATGCCAGAGTTAGTATCGATAAGATTAGACCCGGCTAGCTCATCGTCTGGGTTGTAGATGTCTAAACAGTGCTCATCCAAAATGCCAGCAGGCAAAGAATCATCTTCTTCTAGCTCAAACCATTTTTCATTCGGGTAATGAACAAACTCACTGTTGGCTATCTCTTCCCCGAAGAATTGATCGTTATAAAAGAAGTTACAGTTTAAGCGTTCAATAAATTCGCCCAGTGCCGAACAAAGTGCACTCTCTTTAGTTGCGCCTTTACCGTTGGTAAAACACATTGGAGATGCAGCATCACGAATGTGCAGTGACCACACATTAGGCACGATATTGCGCCATGACGATATTTCAATCTTCATGCCTAAGCCAGCCAGCATGCTGGTCATATTGGTAATGGTTTGCTCAAGCGGCAAGTCTTTACCCAATATGTAAGTGCTAGCGTCGTTATCGGCTTGTCCCATCAACATCGCATTCGCGTCTTCGTCGAGGTTTTCAACGGTTTCAATTTTAAACTCAGGTCCGGTCTGAACGACTTTTTTAACCGTACAGCGATCGATCGAACGTAAAATGCCGGTTCTGTCTTTCTCTGAAATATCCGCTGGCAGCTCGACCTGAATTTGGAATATTTGGTTGTAGCGATCTTCAGGGTCAACAATGTTGTTTTGCGACAGTCTGATGTTTTCCGTTGGAATATCTCGAGCCTTACAATACACCTTGATAAAATAGGCCGCACAAAGCGCTGACGATGCTAAGAAATAGTCAAAAGGGCTTGGAGCTGAACCATCGCCTTTGTAACGAATGGGCTGATCTGCAGTGACGGTAAAGTCATCAAACTTTGCTTCAAGTCTGAGGTTGTCGAGAAAGTTAACTTTGATTTCCATTGAATAGTGTCCAGAGTCGTGCGTTGTCAATCGGCTAGCGTGCCTTAATATAGGGAATTATCGGTGTTTTTCAGGCAATAGTCTTGAGTTAATTACCTAAATCGCTTAATTAGGCTCGTTTAGTGCGTAAACGGTAGCAACGGTGAGTAATCTCCTCACACCTTAGATGTTGCCCGTCTTTGTGTTAAACAGGCTGGCTCTATGTCATTGCCATTGATTGAACGCGTAAAAACAAACAAGAGTCGAAATTAACGGCTCTGGGTATTCAAGACTGCTGTGTTGTTACACATAAAGAGAGGCTATCGATAATTTTGCCTGCATTGTTCTACCGTCTTCTCTCCTTGAGCGGTTAACTCCTGAATCCTTGCAGTCGAGTTTTTATATTGCTGCTGATAAAACGCAACTCCTGTTTGTGTACAGATTTAGTTGACCACATCAATGCTTGCTCACTTTTCATTCGGAGCTCAGAAACAAACATTTAGAAATGACTTGGATATAAAACGGTCGCTTGGTCAAAGAAGCAGCGACCATCGATAGATCCCACTGAGTTAAAGAATTTCAGATACGCTAGCCCTATCAATTGTCCTGCTATAAGGCCATACTGAAGCAGTTATTGATTGAATTGGCTTTTATACTAAAAGTCACTGATTACTTCAATCCTTAGGTTGGCTCTAGCTGGCTTTGGGTGTATCACGTAAAAAGGTGGAATGTATTATGAGTAAAGGACAAGACAGTAAAAAGGCAGTTAAAAAACAGCCGCTTTTAAATGCAAAAGAAAAGAAAGCCGCTAAGGCAGCTAAAAAATCTGCACCAAAATCGTCAGCGATGTAAGCAGCATTATGGCCGTCGACATTACACGATGGCCATTATTTTATCGCTCTAATATGACACTACAACATAACCCTACAACCGCTTTAATCACACCGCCATTATCAACATCTTAATATCTAGCGTGCAGACAATACAAACATTATTCGCTAAGGCTGCCCAAGCTTAATGTAGATCACTCCGACCTACGCTTCTCTTTCAACACGACATTCATAGGAAGCCATTTCGAATTCTCGACAAATCCAAGGACGATTTTCATAAATAGAGCACATCAGCGTCTCACGGTCTAATGCTGCGCACCAACCATCATCTAAACGCAACATCGTTTCTCCGCCCCAACTATCGACAGCAATATACTCTTCAGGCACACCAGTATCAGTAATAATCAGCACCTCTAAACGGCAGCAGCAAGCCTGACAGTTTGAGCAGGTAATTTCTGTTTCCGGTACATTTTTAATATCAATGGTCATGCGCGTCATCATAAAGAATAATCGCGTATTTTACCTTAACTAGACCCAATTTGAAATTAACATGGTTAGCGTTTGATGATTTGAGTGCTCTAGTCATCGCCTCTGTGCGCTCTTGCCTTATTAATAGCTGCCATTTTAGTATGTTCCGTTTAATCGCGTTGATTTTGGTGCCCGTCAGTCAAAGCTTAGCCCTGCTTAAAAAGCAGGCTAAGGCTTAACAATGTACATTGACGCGACCTAGACTAACGCGATTAACGGGTTAAACTTCCATCAAAACGTCGGTGCGGATAATGTATTTAGTGCCTTTGGTGATGGCGACAGAACTATGGATACAGTGCATAGGGTGCATTCCATGTGGAAAACACAACACGCTACCCGCGGGTGTTCTTACATCAATGTTGGCCACTTCATCACCGGCTTTTGCGGGTTTAGTGGCATCGTTTGCATTGACCAAAAAGCGTGTTTCTCCGCCTTCAAAATCTTCGCTCAGTAGAATTAAGAACGTCATTTGACTGAAACGATCTGGGTAAGCATTTGCGACTAACTCATTATCGATAATTCGACTCCCAGGCCAAGAACCATCGGAGTGCGGTTTAAAATAGTCATCTTGGCTATAACGATAAAAACGAAAACGGGCATTAATGCCTAACGCCTTATCGCCGTTAAAAATGCCTTGTCTATCGTCCATCAAGTGAGCCACACGTTGCCAAATCGTACCATCTGTTTTAGGGTCAACAATCCAAGTTAGGCTATCGTTATGGCGAACGCTTCGGGGCAAAGACACCGCAGCATCAGGCAAAAACTCCAGCTGCTCACTTATCGCTATCAATCTATTGCATTCGTCTTTAGACAGCACATTGAATATCTGAAAAGCACCCGGCACGTCGGCAAGTTCTCGGCGTTCTACTTGGCTAATATCAAAGTCACTGCTTAGGTTTGCAGGATTAAGCATAGTGTTGCCCCATGCTGGCAAGGCAGGATGTTCTGCTCCTGGCTCTAACGCGGCTACAAAAAATGATTCTGGCTTATTATCTTGTCTCATATATGTCTCAACTTTGTTTAATTTTGGTAGGGTGCTTACGCGATCGTTTGGCTTGATCAGGCGACTCATTAACTATTTTATTTGCTAAGCACTCTTACCTGGGCAAATTGTTGATGCCCTGCAGCCGAGCCATGGAATCCAAAGCCGCTTTGCTTAGCACCGACCCAAGGGCCTGCACCACCAGCGCCTTGATTTACCCCCACCATGCCAGCCTCCATTTGCTCTGCAACATCTGCAGCGCCAACGCCGCCAAATACCGATGCACCCAGCCCATAAGGGCTTGCGTTAGCACGTTCAATGGCCTCAGATATATGATTGAAACGACTGATGGCAACAATAGGGCCAAAGGTTTCATGCGTCTCTAACTGCATATCAGGGGTGATATTTGTAACAACAGTTGGTTGTATGAAAGGTGTCTCATAATGCGCCTGGCCTAACAGGAATCGAGCGCCTTTAAGCTGGGCATCTTTAAGTTGAGAAACAACACTCTGATGCTGCTTATGATTGACAATCGGACCTATATTGACGTTAGTTTGATCCCATGCACCTACTTGATAGCGGCGAGCAAGTGCCACCACTTTTTGCTCGAACTCATCGGCAACTCGCGCATCGACATAGACGCGTTCAGTCGACGTACACATCTGGCCTGCGTTCTCAAATGAACTTGCCACCGCAAATTGCACCGCTTTATCGATATCAGCCGTTGCCATTACGATCATTGGATCGTTACCGCCAAGCTCCATCACTAATCGTTTAAGTGATGAGGCCGCAGACGCCATAATATGTTTACCCGCCGCCAGTGATCCCGTGAAAGCCACCATGTTAATATCGGCATTGACTAACGCCTTACCTGTATCAGCACCACCGTGAGCGACTTGCAATACACCGACGGGCAATACTTCGTTAAGCGTGTTAACGAACAAATCGGCCACTAAAGGGGTTTCTTCTGATGGTTTTAATATCACGCTATTACCCGCCATGAGCGCTGGCAGTAGCAAGTTATTCGCCATTGCTAACGGATAATTCCACGGAGAGATTACAGCGACCACGCCCAAAGGCTTGTATTGCAGTTCTGCGCCATGCCCTAAAGATTCAGGCTGCAACGCTGCGGCAATTTCTTGGCAAAAATATTCAGTATTCTGCACCGTACCCGCGGCCTCATAACCGGCTCTTCGGTGATCCTTGCCCATCTCTTTACTGATGAGTAGTGCCAGCGACTTCTGCACTTTTGCAAGATTCTGATAAGCCTGAACCACTTTTTTCTGGCGTTCTATTAACGATAACTTAGCCCACGTTTTCTGTGCTTTTTTTGCTTGGCTAACCAAGTCTGGCATTTGTTCAATGGTGGTCACCGGGACTTCGCCGAGTGGTTTTTGATCGATTGGATCGTAAGATATGAGCATTGACATCTATTTGCTTCCTTAAAAAGGCATTCACTTATCGTAATGCAGAGCAATTTATCTTTGGTTCTTGGGGCATATTTTGCTAGAGTGGAGAATTAAAGCAACCAGTATACTTTTAGTAACCACGCATAATTTGATTGCAACATGACAAATAAGACTTCAAATACAATGACTAAAGATGAAAAAATAAATATTCAAAACTGCGAGCAACCTTGCCTTATCGAGAGAGGAATGCGTATTTTAGGCGGAAAGTGGAAAGCGTCTATTTTGTGGCATTTAAAAGATGGGCCAGTGCGATTCAATGAGCTGTCACGCATGTTAGGCGGTGCCAGTAAGAAAATGGTTGATCAACGTCTTAAAGAGCTAGAGAGCCAAGGACTGGTGACCAGAGAGGTTATTTGTACTCGCCCTATTGCTGTCACTTATGAGATCACCGAGTTTGGTCGCACCGCGTTAGAGATCTTAGAAAAGCTAAAAGACTGGACTGAAGAAAGTGATTTTTAGCTAAAAAAGCAGAACACGTACATTGGTGTTCTGCTCATTATGGTTAAAATTAACCTGCTAGATTAAACGTTACTTTTAAAAAGTATCGCCGGGCACCCTCACCCAACCTTCCATCAGTATTCGAGCGCTGCGGCTCATAACCGCTTTGTTGACCTTCCATTGACCATCAACTCGTTTTGCTTGAGCACCCACTTTTAAGGTGCCAGATGGATGACCAAATAGCACAGATTCACGTTCAACGTTACCGGCCGCAATACTCACCAGCGTGCCAGGAATGGCGGCGGCGGTGCCAATGGCAACTGCGGCAGTGCCCATCATGGCGTGATGCAACTTGCCCATAGATAAGGCGCGTACGTTAAGGTCGATATCGCCTTTAGCGATAGCCTTACCACTTGAAGAGGTGTAATCAACAGGCGCGGCGACGATGGCCACTTTTGGAGTATGTTGGCGACCCGCTGCTTCATCGATATGGCTAATAAGCCCCATTTGCACTGCGCCATAAGCACGTATTGTTTCAAACATCGTTAACGCGTTAGCATCACTGTTTATCGCCTCTTGTAATTCTGCACCGCTATAGCCAAGATCTTGTGCGTTAACAAACACGGTAGGAATACCTGCGTTAATCATGGTGGCTTTTAACACCCCAGCAGCGACAACGTCAGTCGGTACGATTAAGTCATCGATGAGATTGCCTGTGGGGAACATTGCCCCTTCGCCATCGGCGGGATCCATAAACTCGACTTGCACTTCAGCGGCTGGGAATGTGACACCATCAAGTTCAAAGTCACCGGTTTCTTGCACTTCACCGTTGGTGATAGGAACATGGGCAATAATGGTTTTACTGATGTTTTTTTGCCAAATTCTAACCACTGCAACCCCATTTTCTGGAATACGGCTGCTATCAACAAGTCCACAGCTAATGGCAAACGAGCCAACCGCGGCAGATAAATTACCGCAATTACCACTCCAATCGACAAAAGCCTTATCAATAGCGACTTGTCCGAATAGATAATCGACATCATGATCGGGCTGAGTACTGTTTGCCACAATCACCGTTTTACTGGTACTTGAGGTTGCCCCGCCCATACCGTCGGTTTGCTTGCCGTAAGGATCTGGGCTGCCGATCACTCGAAGTAGCAGTGAGTCACGGGCTGAACCTGCCACCTGCGCTGCTAATGGCAGATCCGTTAAATTAAAAAATACACCTTTACTGGTGCCGCCACGCATATAGGTTGCTGGCACTTTAATCTGGGGTAAATGTACTGTTTTATGCGTCATAAGAGATTACCGTTAGATTGCTAATATTGTGTACAACTGATCGCTGCAGCGCTAGAACCGTGAGTGATCTTAGGCGCTAACAAAACGTGACATACCGCCACTGATATAACACCGCGAGAATAAGTAAACCCTGCGCGGGCAGTCAATACACTGAGCCAATGGCGTTATTGCCACGAAGATGAGCTGTGGCGACGGGGATGTCGCCGCAAAGCCTACAAGCATTGACTTGCGGGATCTCATCTGCGTTGCAATATATAAAGTCTACGCGACTGAAGACTCTAAAAAGTCATTGGCGAAACGTTGTAAAATACCGCCAGCTTCATAGATAGACACCTCTTCGGCGGTATCTAATCGGCACTTAACGGCTATTTCAACGCGCTCGCCATTGCTGCGCGTCATAATCACGGTCAGTGCAGCGCCAGGCGTGCGATCACCCATTACATCATAGGTTTCTGTCCCATCGATTTGATGAGTATGACGATTTTCATTGTTGGTAAATTCAAGCGGTAATACCCCCATACCCACAAGATTAGTACGGTGAATACGCTCAAATCCTTCGGCGACAATCACTTCAACACCCGCAAGACGAACACCTTTTGCTGCCCAGTCACGGCTTGAACCTTGACCATAGTCTGCACCCGCAATAATGATCAACGGCTGCTTACGCTCCATGTAGGTCTCAATCGCTTCCCACATACGCGATTCAGTGCCTTCTGGTTCTATACGAGCATAAGAGCCCTGCTTCACTTCAACTTCACCGGTTTTGCCAAGCTTAGTCACCATTTCATTAAATAACTTAGGGTTGGCAAATGTGGCACGTTGCGCAGTTAAATGATCGCCGCGGTGAGTTGCATACGAGTTAAAGTCAACTTCAGGTAGGCCCATTTTATCTAAGTACGCGCCTGCTGCGCTGTCGAGCATAATCGCATTCGAAGGTGACAAATGGTCAGTGGTAATATTATCGCCAAGTACCGCTAATGGACGCATACCTTTCATGGTGCGCTCACCTGCGAGTGCTCCATCCCAGTAAGGAGGACGGCGAATATAGGTACTTTGTGGACGCCAATCGTACTGTGGATCGTTATCAGAGCCGTATTCAACTTTAATATCGAACATGGGTTCGTAGACTTTGCGGAACTGCTCGGGTTTAACACTTTGAGCAATGACCGCATCAATCTCTTCATCGGATGGCCATAGATCTTTTAGCATAATGGCGTTGCCATCGGCGTCAGTACCCAGCACGTCTTTTTCGATATCAAAACGGATGGTTCCCGCAATCGCGTAGGCGACGACGAGTGGCGGTGACGCTAAAAATGCTTGTTTTGCATAAGGATGAATTCGGCCATCGAAGTTACGGTTACCTGAAAGTACCGCAGTGGTGTACAAATCGCGTTCAATCACTTCTTGTTGAATCACTGGGTCCAGTGCGCCGCTCATGCCGTTACACGTTGTGCAGGCAAAACCGACAATACCAAAGCCTAATGCTTCAAGTTCTGTTAGCAGATTGGCATCTTCAAGATAAAGCTGTACCGCTTTTGAACCTGGAGCGAGTGAGGTTTTTACCCATGGTTTACGGGTTAATCCTTTAGCATTCGCGTTGCGCGCAATAAGTCCTGCGGCAATCACGTTGCGGGGGTTTGATGTGTTAGTACAGCTGGTGATCGCCGCAATAATGCAGGCGCCATCAGGCATTAAGCCCTCTTCATTTTCAACTACGCCACTAATGCCTTTTTCGGCAAGATCCTTGGTTGATACTCGGCGATGAGGGTTCGATGGTCCGGCAATGTTACGCCCGACACTGGACAGGTCAAAACGCAGTACCCGTTCGTACTCAACCTCAGTTAACGTATCAGCCCATAGGCCTGCACGTTTTGCATAGGTTTCAACCAGCTTAACTTGCTTGTCGTCACGGCCTGTCAGTTTAAGGTAATCGATGGTCTTATCATCGATATAAAACATCGCCGCTGTTGCACCAAACTCTGGTGTCATGTTTGAGATGGTTGCTCGGTCACCCAACGTTAGGTTTGCAGCGCCTTCACCATAAAACTCAAGATAGGTCGAAACCACTTTTTCATTGCGTAAAAATTCAGTAATCGCTAACACAATATCCGTTGCAGTAATGCCATCTTGGCGCTTACCCACCAGCTCAACACCCACAATATCTGGCAGACGCATATAAGATGGTCGGCCAAGCATGACACTTTCAGCTTCAAGACCGCCAACACCAATGGCAATAACACCCAGTGCATCAACATGAGGTGTATGGCTGTCGGTACCCACTAAGGTATCCGGAAACGCCACGCCTTCTCGAGCCTGCACCACAGGAGACATTTTTTCTAAGTTGATTTGATGCATGATGCCGTTACCTGGCTGGATCACATCAATGTTCTTAAAAGCCGTTTTGGTCCAGTTAATGAAATGAAAGCGATCTTCATTACGTCGATCTTCAATAGCGCGGTTTTTCTCAAACGCGTCTTTCTCAAAACCGGCGTGCTCTACAGCCAACGAATGATCGACAATCAGCTGTGTTGGTACCACTGGATTCACTTTTGAAGGATCGCCGCCCCTATCTGCAATAGCATCACGCAGACCCGCTAAATCAACCAAGGCAGTTTGGCCTAGAATATCGTGACACACTACTCGAGCAGGATACCAAGGGAAATCTAAATCACTTTTGCGCTCAATGATCTGCTTTAGACAGTCAGTTAGCGTTTCTGGGTTGCAGCGACGCACTAAGTTCTCGGCATAAACACGAGAACAATATGGTAGCTTACGATAAGCATCTGGGCTAATCGCATTTACTGCAGCCTCGGTATCAAAAAAATCTAATTCAGTACCAGGTAACGGTTTACGGTAGGTTGTATTCATAGGGCGTTCCACTTAAAAAGCATGACATCACGTTGGGCGGGGTCTTATTCATTTGCGATCACTTCTTCTATGAAGGAAATCGCTTTTGCATTGAAATTATTAGATAGAATAAAACCGATTAAAATCAATAGCTTTTTAAGTAATGGTAATAAAATTCATTACCACTACTTATTTCTATTGATTATCTTTCACTTATCGGAGAAACCTTACGCGGATCGCTACCGGTGTAATCTGCACTCGGACGAATAATGCGATTATTAGTGCGCTGTTCCATAACGTGTGCCGCCCAGCCCGTAAGACGTGAGCAGACAAAGATAGGGGTAAACAACTTAGTTGGAATGCCCATAAAGTGATACGCCGACGCATGGAAAAAGTCCGCGTTACAAAAGAGTTTCTTGCTGTCCCACATAAACTCTTCACACGCGACAGATATATCATAAAGTGAAGTATCACCAGACTCTTGAGCCAGCTTCTCAGACCACGATTTGATAATCACATTACGTGGGTCAGAGGTACTGTAGATAGCATGGCCAAAGCCCATTATCTTCTCTTTACGTGCCAGCATGCCCGCCATTTGCGCTTTAGCATCGGCTGGAGAGCTGAACTTTTGGATCATATCCATTGCCGCTTCGTTTGCGCCACCATGCAGTGGACCCCGTAACGTACCGATAGCACCCGTAATGCACGAGTACATATCTGATAGCGTTGATGCACAAACACGGGCGGTAAAGGTCGATGCGTTAAACTCATGCTCTGCGTAAAGAATAAGTGATACATCCATAACACGGCGATGCTGCTCTGATGGCGCTTTGCCATTAAGCAGGTGTAAGAAATGACCGCCTATAGACGCTTCATCGGTAACACAATCTATCTCTACACCATCGTGAGAGAATTTGTACCAGTAACACATGATGGCTGGAAACGCGGCTAATAAACGGTTTGCCGAGGTATTTTGCTCGCTAAAGTCATTCTCTGGTTCTAAGTTACCTAAGAAAGAACAACCGGTGCGCATCACATCCATTGGATGAGCATCAGCTGGAATGCGTTGCAGCACCTCTTTTAATGCTTGTGGTAGATCGCGCTGTGCAAAAAGCGCTGTTTTATAGTGATCCAGCTGGGTTTGGTTTGGCAGTTCGCCATTAAAAAGCAGGTAAGCGACCTCTTCAAATGTCGCGTTATCTGCTAGGTCAGATATATCATAACCACAATAGGTTAGACCTGAACCCGATTTACCCACGGTACAAAGCGTTGTCTCACCCGCGCTTTGCCCACGTAGTCCTGCACCCGCTAACTTCTTATCTACCTTTTTAGGATCAGCCATTTCTATCTTCCTTCTATTTTTTGTTACCCGTCAAATGACGACTGCGGGTATTTATATTTTTATTCTAAAGCGCTATTTCATCGCGCTTTAGATTTGTGTTGTAAGGTACTGCTGTCGAGCGTGTTGCTGCTTGCTTAAAGGTTTTTACCCTCAGCAAATAAACTATCAAGCTTTTGCTCATAGTCGTGATAACCAAGGTAGTCGTAAAGATCCATACGCGTTTGCATAGAATCAACCACCGCCTTTTGGTCGCCATTGTCTAGAATCGAGGTATAAACCATTTCCGCTGCTTTGTTCATGGCTCTAAACGCACTTAATGGATAAAGCACCATAGACGCGCCCCACTCACCTAACTGCTCTTTGTTCCACAGTTCGGTTTGGCCAAACTCAGTGATATTGGCAAGAATAGGCACGTCCAGCGCGTCAGCAAAGGCGCGGTAATGTTCTTCGGTTTTAACCGCTTCCGCAAAAATACCATCGGCGCCAGCAGCAACATAAGCTTTAGCACGTGCAATGGCCGCTTCAAGTCCTTCTTGTCCGAATGAATCTGTACGGGCCATGATGAAAAAATCTGGATCGGTACGAGCATCGACAGCCGCTTTAATACGGTCGACCATCTCTTCTGTTGAAACAATCTCTTTATTTGGACGATGACCACAGCGTTTTTGCGCAACTTGATCTTCCATATGCACAGCAGCTGCACCGGCTTTTTCCATATCGCGAACCGTTTTGGCGATATTGAACGCGCCGCCCCAGCCAGTATCGATATCCACTAACAACGGCAGATCACATGCAGAAGTAATACGCTGCACATCAACAATCACATCGTTTAGGGATGTCATGCCCAAATCAGGTAAGCCGTACGATGCGTTCGCAACACCGCCACCTGATAAGTAAATAGCTTGGTGACCAATTTTTTTCGCCATCATCGCTGAATAAGCATTAATGGTACCGACAATCTGTAGCGGACTATTGGCCACTAGTGCCTCGCGAAACTTCTTACCTGCGCTCATGTGCTGTTCCTTTCTTTGTTGCTCACACAGCTTGTTTAAACGACTTGTATAAATAGCTTATACAAGCTGGGCTCTGTGAAGATGATAATGATGACTTAACGGTCTATTGATTACGTTTTTATGATCTAACGGTTTCACTATTCGCTGAGCTATTTAACTCAAAAGCTTGCTCTCGATACTCGATTTTGAATACAAGATATGACGGCGCATGAGCATTTCAGCGAGCTCCGCATCTCGGTTACAAATCGCTTGTACTATGTGTTTATGTTCATCAAAAGCGGTGGTCACACGCGGTCCACTCATTCCCAACTGAACGCGATACATGCGTACAAGATGATAAATACCATCCGTCAGCATCGAAATAAGGTGTTTGTTTTTGCTACCAAGGATAATGCGATAATGGAAATCGACATCACCCGCTTCTTGATAATAAGACTGGCCCGATTGCACTTTTTCAAAATGAGAATTGAGCAGCGATTGCAGATCGGCTATTTCGCTATCGGTCATATTTTGTGCCGCTAAGCGTGCTGCCATGCCTTCTAGTGACTCACGGACCTGATAAAGCTCAATCAAACCTTCAGGTGTTAATGTCACCACTCTTGCACCAACGTTGGCTTTGCGCTCAACTAAATGGCTTGCCTCTAAACGGTTAATCGCTTCTCGGATCACCGCTCGACTCACGGCATACTTTGTCGACAACTCGGTTTCACTTAGCTTAGAACCCGCCAATATAGCCCCTTCTACGATATCTTTACGTAGTTGAAAAAAGGTCTTATCTGCTGACGTTACTGGCTGTTCGGTGAAAAATGTCATAAACCATCGTTGAGTTCTGCTAAAAGGATTGTCGACAATCTAGCGCCATTATGTGATCTAGTCAACACTTCAACCCTAAATTGTCGACAAAGTAGAGTAAAGCATAATGGACAACTATTGTTCACTCACATAAATATGGCAAATTTAACTGACAGTAAGGATCTCTATTTTTTAGCACTCAATAGCAGTATCACAAAGGGGTACACATATCATAATCAGTTATTAAAATTACTGCTGTAATGTTTAAATTCATGAGGTTACATGAAAGTTACAGATTAAATATCAAGAGGTAGAGTATTAGACAATTGAATTAAAACTGTTCTTTATTGATTTTGATTTCACCAGTCACATTTTCACTGTGAGGACAATGCCGGCACTAGCATGATGCCAGCAAGTGTCGACAATACCCTTTATCGAGAACACCAAATGCGACGGTCTTAGGCTAGTTGCATTAGGTGTCTCATTTTTAACAATTGTTTCCAACAAAAAAAAGCAGCACTGAGTGCTGCTTTTATAGATTGACTAAAAATAATGATTAGTGAGCTGGAATGCTCTCTACCTGCCAGTTACCCCCTAATGCTTTATGGAGGCCAATGGTCATATGCGCAGTTTGTAATTTTGCGGCTACCACACGGTCTTTAATCATATTTTCTTGACGCTGCGCGTCCAAAATAGACAAATAGCCACTGAGTCCCGCTTTGTAAAGTGATTTGGCTTTATTGACCGCATTAGTGGTCTCAGCTTCAGCTTCGCTGACAAGTTGCACATATTGTTGGCTATAGCCGTAGCCCTGCAATAGGGTTTCAACCTCACCAAAAGCGGCAATCACTGCATGTTGATAGCTGAGGACACTGGAATCGAACCGTGCCTCTTGCATTTCAACAATGGCGTCACCTCGACCACCATCAAACACATTCCAACTGACACCTATGCTACCTGCCCATGCTATGGAGTCACTGCTAAACAAGTCGTCAAAGTCTTTTGCCAAAACACCAGGAGCCCCCGTTAAGAATACTTTTGGATATTGAGCGGCGATGGCTGCAGCGCGCTCTTCATTGAGGGCCGCCATCTCGCGCTCGGCAATCCTGATATCCGGTCTGCGATTAAGTAAGTCAGATGGTAAGCCTGTTGGGATCACACCTTCAAAATTAGGCAGTGGCATAGGTTGACTAAAGCGTTGTTCTCCCTGTTTTGGCGTTTCACCTAGCAAGATGGCTAAGCGCTGTTTATGGGCATTTTCAGCAATGTTAAGTTGTGGCACTACAGATTTTGTCACTGCCAACATGGCTTTAGCACGTGCTTCATCAAGCTTTGATCCATAACCGCTTTTAACCATTAACTGTACTAATTTTAGCGTCTTCTCTTGATCTTCAACCGTGTGCAGTGCAATTTGCTTACGTTCTTGAGCGCCACGCATTTGCAGATAATTATGGATCACATCAGAAGTAATCAGTGTTGTTAAGCCTTCACGCATTATAACCATCTGTTCTTTGCGGATAGCGGCGGCATTGGCTAGCCTGTCTATTCTGCCAAAGAGATCCGCCTCCCACGCAATGGTCGCTCCCGCAAAGAAGGCGCTATTGTTATCATCAACCAAGCCCAACTCTTCACCACTAATAGGGTTAGTCGCGGTTATTGCGCCCCCGAGTAAAGGGTCATTGTCACTGATCTGATAGTTACCAAAACCTGCACCCAGATTAACCGTAGGCACTTTAAATGACTCTATAGCACTTTGATAAGACTGTGCCATTCTGATGCGTTGCGCTGCGATCTTTAGCGGGATCGCTTGATTTTGCGCATCAATGACCAACTGATTCAAAATAGGATCATTGAACTGCGTCCACCATGCATCTGTATTAGCAGCGCTTCGCTCACCAGCAACCGTCCCTGCCGTATCTTGATATAAATATTCGCTGTCTAAGCTAGTGGTCGGCGCCTGATAATCAGGTCCTACAGCGCAACCAGTCATGATCATAGCAATCGCTAACGGCGCAATTTTAAAGAGATTCATATTATTTTTGCTCCACAGCAGCGCTAGAAAGTATTGGGTCAGTTGCTTCTGCCTTATCATCGCAGTTGCGATAAAACAGGCAGTAGAAGGCCGGCATAATAAACAGTGACAACACCGTCGCCGCTGCTAAGCCGCCAATAATCGTTGCCGCCATTTGGTCAAACAATCTATCGCTCAGCAAAGGGATCATCCCTAACGCTGTCGTCAGTGCGCCCATAGAGATCGCCATCGTACGGTTAAGAGTTGCGGCTTTTACTGCTTCTTGTAATGGCTTATTATTAGCCCGTTCAAGCTCAATTTGATCCATCAATACAATACCATTCTTGATAATCATGCCTGATAGCGTAATGGCACCAATCAACGCCATAAAGCCAAAGGGTTTATCTAGCAAGAGTAAGGTCCAAGTCACACCTATAGCCGCCAGTGGCAGAGTGATTAAAATAATTGCAGGCTGCTTAAAGCCATTAAACATCGCCACCATAATCACCACCATCATCAGTAGCGCTTTAGGTAACTGGCTTAACGTGTCGGTGATAGTACGGTTTTCATCGTAGTATTCACCGCCCCAATTAAATTCATAGCCCGCAGGGAGCTTAATGGCTTCAATTTGATCTTTTATCTGATTACGTACTACAGCAGGCGTAGCATCAAACACATCCGCTTGGGTTGTAATTGTCGGCACACGGTTGCGGCGCCAGATAATGCTCTCTTCGCTCTTCAGCTCAAAACTATCAACCACCTGCCCTAACGGCACACTGTTAACGCCTAGCAATGAACGAACAGGTAAGGTTTCTAAGCTACTGAGATCAGCATTGGCGCTTCTGAAACTGATAGGAATTAGCTGATCTCCCTGATTCAATGTACCCACAGTTACGCCTTCTGTGGCTCGCTTAATCGCAAGGGAAATATCGGTGCGATTGATACCTGCTCGGCGCGCCTGCTCCTGGTTTACCACTGGTTTAATCACTTTACTCAGCTGACGCCAGTCATCACGTACATACTTGGTATTACTGTTCGCCTGCATGATAACTTGTGCTTCAGCCGACAATCTATGCAGGACCTGTGGATCAGGGCCAGAGAAACGCGCTTCAACACTATATTTATCTTTAGTCGCCAGCTTCAGATTTCTAAAGCGAGGTTCAGAGCCCGGAAAGTTATTTGCCAGCCATATATCACCCCGTTTGGTGAGCGACTCAATACCCTCGTAATCAACAACATTAATCACGATTTGCCCATAACTCGTATCAAAAGGTTCTGGTTCTACTGTGACTGAGAATCTTGGTGCACTTGCCCCTACGTAACTCGAAATAACCGTCACTTCAGGTTGTTTTATCAACCAGCCTTCAATTTTCTTCATGTCAGCTGAAGTGCTTTCTATCTTGGCGCCATTAGGCAACCAGTAATCTAAGAAGACCATAGGACGGTCAGAACTAGGAATAAAATTGATAGCGACATAAGGGGCTGCCAACGCAGTCACCAATAATAGCGGTGCTACCATAGAAATCGCTTTGACTGGATTCATCACCGTCCAGTTAACCGCTAGTTGGTAGCGACTTGGTTTGACGTTAGCATCCACCGTTTTCGTGCTTGGCTTTATCCATAACCAGCACAATAGCGGTGTGAGAGTGACTGCCACAAGCCACGAAAATAGCAGTGAGGAACACATAATCACGAACACTGAACTGGCAAATTCACCCGAATCCGTTTGCGAAAACAAGACAGGGCTTGAGCCCATGATGGCAATAATTGTGGCTGCAAATAGGGGTTTAGATGTCTCTTTGACTGAATCAACTGCAGCTTTAGTGCGATCAATGCCCTTATTTAACTTCACCACGAACAGGTCGGTGATAACAATCGCGTTATCGACTAGCATGCCCAGTGCCAAAATAAAGGTTCCTAATGAGACGCGTTGAAGGTCGACTCCTGCAAGGTACATATAAATAAGGGTTAACAAGATGGTAAAAACTAAGCTGCCACCAACAATGGTTGCGCTCTTAAAGCCCATAAAAATAAGCAAGACAACAAATACAATGGTGACACTCTCAAGTAGGTTCACCACAAAATCTTCTACAGACTTTTGCACTTCGTCCGGCTGAAAAGCGATAGTGCCAATTTCAATACCTAGCGGAAGCTCTTGCTGATATTCAGCAATGATCTGGGTTAAGCTTTCACCCAAGCTAACGACGTTAATTCCCGGAACCGGACTAACGGCCAGTGTAACGGCTTGCTTGCCATTGAAACGACTCAAAGTCATTGCGGGTGATTGGTAGCCTAAGCTGACATCGGCAATATCGCCCAGTCTTAGCAGCCCTGTGCTGTAGTCGCCGAACCCGCCTTTAATCGTGAGCGCTTTAATATCATCAATGGACTTAAAGGCGCTACTTTGGTCAACACGAATACGCTCATTGTCAGCTGCAAAACTGCCGCTGTTATAAGTTAAGTTCTGGGTTGCTAACTGATTAATCACCTGTGCAGAAGAGATCCCGTACTGGGCTAATCGCGCATCAGGAAGGTCAATATAAACCGCCTGACTTTGCACCCCGTGAAGCTGGACTTTCTTAATGCCATCAACGGTCTTAATTCGACGTTGTAGCTCTTTTGCGTATTGACGTAACGCTTCAGGCTGGGCGTTCTCGCCATAGACACTAAATAACATGCCGTACACTTCCGAGAACTCATCTTGCACTATGCTGATTTGCGCGGTAACAGGTAAAGTAAGCTTAACGTCATTGACCTTACGTCTCAGTAAATCCCACTCCTGTGGCAACTCATCAGAATTCGTCGTTTCTTTTAAATCGACAAAAATCATCGAACTACCAGGACGAGACAAAGAGCGTAGCTTCCACACTGAGCCCATTTCTTGTAGCTTAGTCTCAATTTTATCAGTAACTTGTAACTCAACTTCTTTTGCAGAAGCACCGGGGTAAAGCGTCACGACGACTGCGCTTTTAACCGTAAAAGTAGGGTCTTCCAGCTTACCCAGCTCAAAATAGGAAATGATACCGACAATCACACATAACACGCTAAAGAACAGCACAAACAGACGCTGTTTAATCGCAAATTCAGCTAAATTCATCATAATTCCTAATAGCTAAAAGCTTTAACAACGGTTTTAGTGACCGTTTGATTGGGTTGAAGATAATTAACACCGGCTGTAACGATGGCGTCACCCACACGTAAATCTCCGCTTAAACAAACACTGTTACTCTGCAGGGATTGCACTGTAACGGCGGTTTCAATAACCGTTTTATTTTTAACGACATAAACACTTTTACCTGCATTATCTTGGATCAGCGCCGCGTAAGGTACACAGTAATTGACCTGTTCATTGTTGAAACTCACTGCGACATTAACTGCTTTACCTGGCAACGCATCTGTTGGCTGTTCAATGACAAATTCGACGTTATAAGTCTGTTTAATCGGATCGGGCAAGGTGTCCATTGCGCTAAGTATTGACGTAAGCCCCTCCTCTCCTTGCCAGCTAACCGATGCTTGCTGTGACAGCATCAACTGACCCATCAAATTTTCGGGCACATCGATAATGGCTTTTAGCTCGTTAGGTTGATGCAGGGAAAAGACCACCGCGCCTGACGCAGTTTGTTCGAATGTTTGCTGAAACTTTGCGCCTATAACACCACTAAAGGGGGCTTTAAGTTCAGTATAATCGAGAGCATCTTGGGCTTTTTGCAGGTTCTGCGTCACAACATCGACCATGGCTAAGCTACGCTGAAAGGCGCTTTGGGCTCTATCTAGATTCACTTTAGAAATAGCATCATCAGCGATGGCTTGTTTGACTCGGTCGAGTTCAACTTTTGCGAGGTGGTGGGCGGCATTTGCTTCAGCTAGTCGAGCTTGTAACTCAACCACATTAACTTGGTAATCATGAGGTTCGAGCCTTGCCAACACTTGGCCTGTTTCGACGACATCGCCGGTTTTCACCAGAATAGCTTCGATGGTCCCCGAGACTTTAAAGGCTAAATTTGCAGTTTGTGTCGCTTCAAGTACGCCTGAAAATTGTTTAATATTGGCTTGCTGTGTATTGTCCAATGTCATCACTTGAACGGGGCGTTCAGGCTTTAACATATCTATGTGCACAGAAGCTGGAGCCTGGCTGCAGGCTGAAGTGATCACTAATGCAAGTGGTACAACAGCAAATTTTACGATTTTCGACGTCGGGTGGTTCATTATTTTCTCCCAATGGAACTATTGGGAGAGAGTGTATGCGTTTAACTTTGCAAGATAATCAGTCTTTCCTGCACTACACTGTCACGAATTTCATTACAAATTCGCACGTTCTGGTATTTCTTGTAATAAAAAGTCAATCAATAGCCGAGTCGGTAAGCTCATCCCTTTTCTATCAGGATAGATAAGCCAAACATCTTCTTTCTTAGATTCATACTCAGGTAAGATCCGTACTAAGTGTTTGGTTTCAATTGCCGCTAATGCAAATAGTGGAGGCATAAAACCTATGCCCTGCCCGCCAACAATGGCTCGCCGTACAAAACCCATATGGTTACAACTAAAGCGGCAATTAACTTTAACGGTATCAGTAATTAAATCCCAGTTATCATCCAGTGTTCCATCAGGCCAGCGATAACAAATGGCTTGGTGCTGTGCCAGTTCTGCTAACGACTTGGGCTCGCCTTTGTCTTGGATATACTCAGGGCTCGCATATATTGCCCGTCCAAGACTGAGCAAACGCCGAGCGATAAAGCCCGAGTCTTGAATTTTACCGGCATGAAGAACAAAGTCGAGAGCTTGAGAATAGATATCGGTGACATAGTTATTGGTGATCCGCAGATCCAGTTCAATATGTGGATATAACAGCTGAAACTTCGCCAATGCGGGCTGCAAAGCTTCATCACTTTCAGGTAAAAACCCCACTTTCACTTTTCCAACGGGTTTGTCATCGATGTCGAGCAGCTTATTTTTGGCTTGCTCAAAGCCCTCGAGCACCGTTAATAACTCGTGATAATAAGCATCACCATGTTGAGTCAATCTCAGTTGGCGGGTGGTTCTGAAAAAGAGTTGCGCATTGAGTGCTCGTTCCAATTCGCCTATTCGTCGACTGACGTTGGCGCGGGGCAGATCTAAAGCATTAGCTGCCGCAGTAAAACTGCCTAGCTTAACCACAATCGTAAATAACTTTAGATCTTCTATGCGCATACTAAACTGCCTTTATCGTGCTATTTATCTGTATTACAGAGGAAATTGATGCCAAAAAGTATCTGCCATCAAAAGACTAAGATTGTTTAGAACAATAACGGTTTTTAACATGCGGTCATAGTGTTGTCTGCCGCTATGTGCATTAACGCACAGATTAAAATACGCAAAGTTACCAGCCGATATGATTTCAGCAATAATTTTACTCAGCCATTTTTGCGCACGAGGCTATAGCGCTAATAATTCGAGATAGGATATCGGGAGCTAGCGCTTATGGACGCTTCAAAGCCAGCATAACTTCTTGTCTACACTTTGCGCTATTAGCAATTAACGGCATCAAACACTGCCAACCATCAATGCTGTTTATGTCATTTGATTAAGGATCATTGCTTAGCCCTGCCAATATTAGATGACCGCATAAGCTGTAAAAAACATCTCAAAAACAATAAAGGGGGTATTGATGCCCTTTCTCAAGATCTTGTTTAAGTGTAAAGTCGAATAAGACTCATGTTTATTTGATACCAAAAGGAACTGATTATCAAAAGTTTGCTAAGCAAGAAGCTAAGACTAAGTGCGTTTCAAGGCTGGGCATTACTGACATTTACGTTGATAAGTTTATTTGCCACTCAACACATCATTGCAGCCGAGTTTGTCGGTTCATTTGAATGTGAACAGTGTCATCAGCAAGCTTTTAACGATTGGAGCGGTTCTGATCACGATATGGCAATGAAACACGCCAATAAGCAATCAGTTGCGGCAAATTTTAGTACTCAATTCACGTACCAAGGTAAGCAAAACCGTTTTTTTACTCAAGGTGATGAATACTGGGTCAATATCGAAGATGGCAGCGGGCAGTTCAACGATTTTAAAATCAGCTATACCTTTGGTATCGAGCCATTACAGCAATATATGGTTGAGTTTGAAGATGGACGTGTGCAACTCATCCCTTTTGCATGGGATAACCGCCCAGTCGCAAAAGGCGGGCAGAAATGGTTCCACCTATACCCTGACACTAGCGCTAAACATGATGATTTTTTCTGGCAGAATGTAGGCCAAAATTGGAACTTCATGTGTGCAGACTGCCACTCAACCAATGTTAAAAAGAACTACGATTTCGAAAAAGATCGCTTCAACACGACTTTCTCCGAGATTAACGTCGGCTGCGAAGCCTGCCATGGGGCAGCAAGCAAGCATCTATCATGGGCGAACAAAACAGCTGACTCAGTGCCGCAAGCCAAAGGCTTCGACAGAGTCTTAGCCAAGCCCGTTTCAAATTGGACATGGCAGCAAGACAATGCTGATAAGAGTGACTTGGCCGATACCGCCATTCACACAGCAAAACCAGTAGGTTCACAACCCAGTGATCAATTACAAACGTGTGCTCAATGCCATAGTCGCAGACTGCAAATAAGCGACAATAATCCATTAGTTAATACTGATTTTGGTGATCGCTATCAGTTAAACCTGATTAGCCAAGATCTCTATTATGATGATGGCCAGATCTACGATGAAGATTACGTTTACGGCTCGTTTCTGCAGTCTAAAATGCATGATAATGGCGTGGTTTGTAGTAACTGTCATAACCCCCATTCGACAAAAACGGTACTGCCAGGTAATGCGTTGTGCAGTCAATGCCATAGTCCTGCTAAGTTTGATACTAACGAGCACCATAAGCATCAAGCCGATAGCAGTGGCGCTCAATGTGTGAATTGCCACATGCCACAAACAACCTATATGCAAATAGATAAGCGGAGAGATCATAGTTTTAGTATTCCAAAACCCGCGAACTCTCAGCGCATAGGCACCCCAAATGCTTGTAATCAATGCCATCAAGACCAAGACATCGCGTGGGCAGTCGATAAAACAACCGCTTGGTATCCAGCAATAAACACCTATGATGCAAAACATTTTAGCAGTGCTTTTGCTGGCGCTAGAGCGCGTATGCCCACGGCTGGAGATCAACTTTCTTATATTGCCCAAGACCACCAGCAAGCAGCTATCATTCGCGCTGGAGCGCTGGAGCGCTTACAGCAATATCCTGGTAGAAACGGGGTGGTCGCCATTGCAAGAGCGACTCGCCATGACGACCCTTTATTAAGATTTGGCGCAATACAAGGCAGTACTCCGTACCCAATTGCAGACAGATGGCGTATGTTAGCGCCACTGCTCAATGACGATGTCCTTATGGTGCGCAGTCAAGCTGCTGGAGCGTTAGCGGGGTTTTGGCCAGAATTGACCTCTGCGCAGCAAAAGCAATTATCGGCGCCATTGGCTGAGTATATTGAAATCTTAAGGTTTAATGGCGACCGTGGCTTTGCTCGTACTAACCTTGCGCATCTTTATGCTAATCAAGGTAAAGTAAAACAAGCGGTTACAGAATATAAAGCGGCTATTGCTGTGCAATCAAATTATGCAGCTGCCTATATCAATCTTGCTGATCTCTATCGCTCAAATGAACAAGATACGCTAGCACTGACCACTCTCGAGCAAGGCATTAAGGCGCAACCCACCTCAGGCGCAATCCAGTTCAGTATGGCCCTTGCTCTTTTACGGGCGAAACAAGCGGAAAAAGCCATGGGACACCTTGTCCGAGCAACAGAGCTTGAACCTAATAACGCTCGATTTTGGTATGTGTATGCCATTGCTATAACACCCACTTCAGTCGCCAAAGCGGGCGCCGCATTTGATAAAGCTTATCAGATCAGTGGTAATCCGCAGTACCTGTATGCTTTATGTGAGCTAATGCTAAGTCATCACAGCCCACAGGCTAAGCAATGCTTACAGCAGTTATCGACTCGGGTACCCGCAGATACAGTCAATCAACTGAAGGCGCGTTTCCAACCCTAGTTTGCCGCATTGATAATGATCAATTTAGGCTAAAATAGAGGGTATACACGGCTAGTGGCAGTTGATCTTTCACGGTTGTTTTTGCCGCAGTTTATTGGCTATTTTGACAAGGCGGAGGCTATGTCGTTTAGTCATTCTCCACAAATAGCCTACAACACAGTAAAAATAGCCAAGAAGCGCGGCCCTTCGGGATCGTTTCAATGCTTCTATTCTTTTAGAACTAGCGTGCGTTACGCGCTTTTCGCTCAAGCTTTATTCTAGAATCATTATTGTTCACGGTAAAGAATCGAACAAAAACCAAGCTCGAAAGAGCAATAGCCCCTAATCTCTTATGGATAATTCAACCTGCTCATGTACACTCATAACATACTGACTTATAGGATAAGTGCATGAGCCAACGTACGCTTCATAACCTTTTCAAACCAAAATCAGTCGCGATTATTGGCGCTTCAAATGACCCCAAACGAGCGGGTAATGTGTTGATGAAAAACCTGCTCTCAGGCGGTTTCTCTGGGCCTATTATGCCTGTAACGCCAAAATATGAAGCTGTAATGGGGGTGCTTGCTTATCCAAATATTCAAGCTTTGCCGCTTAAACCTGATTTAGCCATCATCTGCACCGCTGCAAGCCGTGTACCTGCCATTATCGAAACCTTGGCCCAGTTTGGCTGTAAAGTTGCTATCGTGATGGCGTCGGGGATGGCAGATGAGTTAACCGAAGATGGCATTAGCCTACTGACTCAAATGCAGCAGCATGCTAACCGTTATGGCATACGAATCTTAGGACCCAACAGTCTTGGCATGATCCTGCCTAACTTGGGGCTTAACGCCAGCTTAGCGCACACCAGTGCCCTGCCAGGCAAAATTGCGTTTGTGTCTCAATCAGCCGCAATATGCACCACAGTTTTGGATTGGGCTAATAATAAGGGGATTGGATTTTCATCATTTATTTCTCTTGGTGATGCCAATGATATCGACTTTGATGAACTACTGGATTATTTAGGTCGGGATTCAAAAACCAACGCCATTATGCTGTATATCGATTCGGTTAATGAGAAGCGTCATTTTTTGTCTGCTGCTAGAGCAGCATCTAGAAATAAGCCTATTTTAGTGATTAAGTCAGGCCGAAGCGCTGAAGGCACCAACGCCGCTCAACTGCATACGGGGGGGATCCCCGGTAATGATGCGGTGTACGAAGCTGCTTTTAGGCGCGCTGGTATGCTGCGCGTAAATGACTTAATCGAACTCTTTGCCGCGGTAGAAACGTTAGCACACTCCGCGCCCTTACAAGGTGAGCGTCTTGGGATCATCAGCAATGGTGGTGGCCCCGCGGTACTTGCTCTTGATGTGTTAATGTTAAGCGGTGGCAAGTTACCGCTGTTATCGGCCGATATTCATCAAAGATTAAATGCACTCTTACCAAAAAGCTGGTCAGGACAAAATCCCGTCGACATTGGCGGGGATTCCGATGCACAAAGGTATGCCAAATCACTTGAGATCATGATGGATAGCGATAACTTGGATGCTATATTAATCTTGCACTCGCCTTCAGCATTGGGCGAAAGTGTTCAGATAGCAGAAGAGATTGCCAATACCATCGCAAAACATCCCAATAGAAATAGAGTCAATATCTTAACCAACTGGAGCGGTGAAGATTCAGCTTATGCTGCGCGCAAACACTTCTCCCGTTCTGGGATCCCAACGTATCGCACCCCAGAGGGAGCCGTCGGTGCCTTTATGCACATGGTTGAATATCGCCGTAACCAAAAGTTGCTGCAAGAAGTGCCACTATCGATCCCCGATAATATTCCAGCCAATACCGAGGTGGCGCGTGAAAGACTGCAACACGCTTTAAGCCAAGGTAAAACCATTTTAGAAACCCATGAATCACGCAGTATTTTAAACGCCTATGGCCTTAAAACGATTGATACTTGGTTTGCCAGTAGTCCTGAACAAGCTGTAGCCTTAGCCAATCAAGCTGGATACCCTATCGCGTTAAAAGTGCAGTCTCCTGATATCCATCATAAATCTGATGTACACGGGGTGATGTTAAACCTGACATCGGATCAAGAAGTTGAGCATGCCGCAAAATCAATGATTGAACGAGTGATCTCGCTTAATCCTGACGCCAGAGTTGAGGGACTCATAGTACAAAAAATGGCGCTAACAGCCGGAGCACAAGAGATTAGGGTCGCTGTGGCGAATGATCCAGTGTTTGGTCCCGCGATATTACTCGGTGAAGGTGGCTCTGAGTGGGATCCAACCAAGGATGCCGCCGTTGCATTGCCGCCATTAAACATGACCTTGGCCCGTTATATGGTGATCCAAGCCCTCAAAACTAAAAAGCTCAAAGATAGACATCTCCCCCTTGGACTCAATATGAATGCCCTTTGCGTGATGTTAACGCAAATATCACACCTGATTATCGATTGCCCAGAGATTGCCTCGTTAGATCTCAATCCTGTTTTATGTGCGGGCACGTCAATCACGCTATTGGATGTGAATATCCAACTGCATAAAGAGCCAGTAGACAACGCAGGCCGTTTAGCTATCTCTCCGTACCCTAAAGAGCTTGAGCAACTAGCAACGCTTAAAAATGGCAATCAAGTGATGTTACGGCCTATTTTGCCTGAGGATGAACCTAAACATTTGGCGTTTGATAACTCATTGTCTGATGAAGATAGATATAAACGCTATTTTGGGGTTCGCTCTAAAATGACCCATGAGGAGATGGCAGTACTCACACAGATTGATTACGCTCGCGAAATGGCCTTTATTGCCACCACCAAAGGGGAAGATGGAGAGGATATTACCTTAGGTGCAATTAGGGCCTCTATCGATCCTGATAACACTGAGGCTGAATTTGCGATGGCGGTAAGAAGTAACCACCAAGGACAGGGACTCGGTAAATTACTGCTTGAAAAGCTGATTCGCTATTACAAAGATAATGATACTGAGGTTTTGACCGGCTTTACCCTGTTTGAAAATCGCAATATGGCAAGTCTAGCTAAACATTTAGGCTTTACGGTCACTTTTGATATGGAGGAGCGTTTAATTAAAATGCATATGGATTTAAAACCTAAGCCTTAACAGGCACCTTAACTCAATCTGCAAATGGGCAGCAACGGAGCTGCCCACATCGATAGTGATAAAGTGACGCAGCAGCCTACTCTACTGCTGACTCCGCTATCACACAGTTTCGCCCTGCAGATTTAGCGCGATACAAGGCTTCATCAGCGCGAATAAAATAACTGTCTTTGCTATCGTTAAATTTCAGTGATGCACAGCCCACTGAAACGGTAATATTACCTAATGGCAGTTTCTTCTCTTTACCAATGGTGAGATTTCGCTGGGCAATTTTTTTACGTAGATTCTCCGCAACTATTTTGGCTTCGGCTATTCCAGTATTATGCAATAAAATAACAAACTCTTCGCCGCCATAGCGCGCAACAAAATCATCGCCTTTGACGCTCTGTTTTAGCGCTTGAGCCACATAAGTTAACACCTTGTCACCGATTAAATGGCCATGTACATCATTGAATTTTTTGAAATGGTCGATATCAACAACCAATAAACTGCTTTTAAACTCTTGTTGGTTGAAGGTGTCGATATGACTAATCACTTCTTCGTCAAAAGCACGGCGATTATTAAGGGCGGTAAGTTGATCTGTCATAGCAACCGAGCGCAGGTCAAGCATTTCTGTTTTAAGCGCGCTCACCTCCTGATTCATGCTATTGAGGCTTTCATCCATGGCGATATTGGCACTAATAATGTCATCTAGCTCTGTGGCGATGTCATCAACTAGCGTTTGTAATACTTCAGGGCTTGGATTATTTTTGAGCGCTTGATCAAACGTTTTAAGCGAGGTTGAAAACTTTACAGTGCCTTGACTCATCCCTGCGATTTTAGACAGCAGACTATTAATCAACATCTGCGTCTCTACCTGCACATTTTCTATCACTGCGGGGGAGTGCTGTTGGATATAAGTGGTAAATAAGCCATCGCTAACATCAACGGTAAAGCTGACTTCATTCGCGAGTAAACCATCGATCGCTCGCTTTAAATCCAAATTAATCCCTAAATAATATTCATACCATACTGAATAATTATTAGGGGTGACGGGGATATTCAATTCTGACATTTTGGGGACAGCGTGCCGTAAAATTCTCGCTGACAGCTCTATCTCTGACAAATGTTGCGCCATATCCATATAATTCCCATCCCTAGTTCTAAACTTGATACATATCAATACAATAAACAAAAAAGAGGATGTTGCCATCCTCTTTTATTATTTATTTAACGCTTTTGAATGAGCTTTACTGACGGCAGCGAGAGAATATATCTTTATCTTGTTGATAAACCTCAGTTCTAACGTTCATCAACCCCAATAAACTGTCAAATAAGTTGTCATGAGAATAACCACCCTGTTCGGCTTCTTTCGCTAAACACGCAAGGTTAAGGCGATTTTGTTTGGCGAAACTTTTCGAGAACCATCCTAGAAAAGGCACTTTGGTTTGCTCTTCAGGTGCAAAGGCATAAGGCGCACCATGAAGGTACATGCCACTTTCACCTAACGACTCACCATGATCACTAATATAAAGCATTGCGGTATCAAACTTATCACTCTGCTGCTCTAGCTTTTTAACCACTTCAGAGACGATATAATCGGTATAGAGAATAGTATTATCGTAGGTATTCATTAGTTCTTCATCGCTACAATTCTGGATATCACTGCGCTGGCAATCAGGCGTGAAAAAGCGATGCGCTGCTGGGTAACGTAAATAGTAAGTGGGTCCATGAGAACCAATAATGTGCAGTACTAATAGGCTGTCTTTACTCTCGATATTTTCAAGACGGTTATCAAGCGTGTTAAGTAGCACTTGGTCATAACAGTACTGTCCATTGCAAAGCTCAGGATCACTGCTGCGATCAATAACGATATTGTCGACATTGTCACATACGCCTTTACAACCGCTGTCGTTATCTAGCCAATCTAACGCTATCCCAGCATGATTAAGGACATCAATTGCGCTGTCCTGAGCTCTGGCTTGCCTTGACTCATAATCTTCTCTATCCATCCGCGAGAACATACAAGGCAGTGACACCGCTGTAGACGTTCCACAAGAATTTGTGTCCTTAAAGGTTAGCAAGCCTTGGTTTTCTGTGTGCGCATTGGTCGGTTTATCATAGCCGTAGTATTCGTAGTTCATCTCACGAGCAGTTTCGCCCACCACTAACACCACTAGATTAGGTTTTCCGTTGGCTTTGTCAGTGTTGTTTTTAGCATCCAGTCCTAGTTGCTTATACTCAATAGGCTCTTGCAGGTAGTTAATATTAATATACTTAGCAGTAGAGCCAATAAAGTAAGTTGGAATGATATTGCGCTTAATGATGTCATTATTTCGACCAAAAGAGACATAGTTCTGATAGAAAAAGACAGCAATAACAGCAATGCCAATCAGCATTACGACCATAAAGACCAGTTTATGTAACAACTCTTTAGCTAATGGCTTAAATTGGATGTTGGCTTTATAAATGAACAAGGCAGGTATAGCGCCAGTGAGCATAAAATTAAGCCCTGAAGCCCAATTCAAATAGGTCGCTGCTTCGGCATAATTGGTTTCGAACGTGTTCTCGATCATGCCGTAATCAAACACAACCCCGTATTGTAACGCTGCAAAAAAAACACTCGACGACATCAATGTTAGTACAATAAAAAAGGGTTTCGCTACATGTTTAAGGCTAAAAATACTGAATATAAAGCTCAACGCAAAGATAAGAAATAGTGGGATGGTAGCAATAAAAACAAAGTTTACATCAGCCTGCTTGTCTACACCTTGCTTAACAATTTGGAAAAAAGGAATATTAAAAATACAGACATAATAAAGTGCCAGTAAGACAGTGAACTGATTGCTACTAAGGCTTTTTAAACGAGATAACACAATGAGACACTCTCTTCTTATTTGGGATTGATAACGTTACGATACTAAGCCAAATTCTGCTTGGTCAGCGTGATTATGATGAATACTTAAACTTACACCTCACTGTAACAAAGTTTAATTAAAAGTGAGCGTTTGAAGATATTCTAACATTTGATCTTTGTTGAATGAATGCTTTTGACCCTTTCTTTCAATAAAGACAATCTACTTTGCATTAATGAGTATTAAAAATAGTACGATGTAGCGTGATTTATGCGTACTGACTTATAGGCAACAAATGAACCTATAAGTTCATAACGTTTTTTACAGGAAGATAAAGAGGAGGCGTAAAACAATAGATGAAGCGCTTTTGCGGCCTAAATGGCGAGATTACCTATCCTTGCGTCATAGTAAGAACTCGCGATCAAGTGTTGAACGTTTAGCACTAACTTTGAACATTTGGGTTTAGGTTTGGTGCTTTAAGTCGATTAAAATTCCTTATTGATACGATTAAAAAAGTCTAACATCTGCGCTCGCTCGGCTTCGCTAAATTGAACCGTGAGATCGGTCGTTAACTGCATATGCAATTTGTCGTGCTCTTCAAACATAACTTGGCCTGGATCCGTTAATTCAACTAATATCGAGCGTCGATCTGTTTCATGAGCACGACGCAACACTAGACCCGCTTTAACCATTTTATCAATTTGAACGGTTAACGTGCCTGTAGTCACCCCAATTTTCCCTGCCAACTCTTTCATTCGCATAGGGCCATTAAGACCTAGGATTTCAACAATGTGAACTTGAGGTAAGCTAAATCCATTATCTTTGACTACAGCCATTTCCCAAGACGATAACTTTTCATAAAACTCGATAATCGCATGATTTAGATGATCGTCTTGGTTCTTCATTAATTAATATTCCTTAGCGGTTTCGGGCTTATTGTGCCTGACTCGCCATGTGCACTTCAACGGTTACATGACTTAAGGCCTTAATTTGTGCCAATTTATCTTTGAAATGGTCACTATTTGCGCCACTTTCGCTGACAATAATCAAGCTAGCTGCATAATGGTCTGCACTGACTTTCCATACATGCAGGTCAACTAAGCAATCGCCCTCTTGTTCTATCATCTGTTTTATTTCAGTGAGCTGTTTCTGCTTCATGCTGGCATCGAGTAAAATGGGGGCGGTTTGCCTCATTAATCCCCAAGCCCAGCGAGAGATGATCACCGCGCCCACGATGCCCATTAATGGGTCGAGCCAGTTCAGTCCAACATATTTACCCAGTAATAACGCACCGATTGCCAACAATGAAGTCAGGGCGTCTGCCAGTACATGAAAGTAAGCGGCTTTTAAGTTATGATCTTCATGGCCGTGTGAATGGCCATGGCTAACGGAGTGATCGTGGCTATGATCATGATCGTGTCCATGACTATGTCCGTGGTCATGACTGTGATGATCTTTTAGTAAAAACACACTGACTATATTGACGATTAAACCAATAACCGCAACCATAATAGCCTGATCAAAGTGAATGTCTTGCGGATTAAAAATCCTAACACCCGATTCTACCAACATAACCAGCGCAACTAAGCCTAACGCGACGGCACTGGTAAAACCGCCCAATACACTCACCTTACCGGTGCCGTATGAGTAGCTAGCAGAATTGGCGTGCTTACGTGCATAGCGGTACGCAAACAGCGTAATAAGAAAAGCGGCCGCGTGGGTGCCCATGTGCCAACCATCGGCAAGTAAAGCCATTGAACCGTAAATTGTACCGGCTGTAATCTCAGCAAACATGGTTACCACGGTCAATAACAGCACGATTGCGGTATTACGTTCACCGCTATTATTGTGACTTGCAAAATTGTGCTGATGTGACCATTGCTGACGTAATTGTTCTGTGTTTCCCATAATCCCTGTACCTTATGCAACGTTCGATATCTTGTAATTAATGTCTTTCACTAATTGTGTTATCAGTGTTTTGTCATCAGTTGTTTTATGCGTTAATGATGATTAATCATCGACCAAGCACCCTAGTAAGCGTCTCTATTAGATGAGTGATCAGATAAAGGCTTGTCTGTATCTTTCGATTCTAAACATCATTCTGTTTGATATACAACTAGTTTGACTATCGCTTAACTTGAATGCCATATAGTTCGTTAATCAAAGTAATAATCCTTCATTTATTTTTAACTGACAACCTAAGAACAAAAATCATGTGATCTAAGTCCAAAAGACTTAGTATGGCAAGATCAGTTGATTCCGTCGCAACACTCCCAAACAGGGACTAGTGATCAAGCTTATCGCAATACTCAAACCACAAAAAATACCTTTATTGAACATAGGGGAATTACAGTAAGGCATTGTTTTAATATGTTATGTTTAAATATTAAAATAAAGTTTAAATTATTTTGGAAATATTTAACCCTTTTCAATATTAATGCCGTTTATAGAGGTATATCAAACAAGTACACCCTATATTTATTTTTGGAGATATTATGATTTTCAACTTATTGACTAACAAACAAACCCGTTCTTTTACGCTGGCATCAGGTCTTCTACTCTCCGCTTGTGCTTTTTCAGCCAATGCAACTTCACCCAAGCACCCGAGTGGAGAAAATGAACAGATGGTTAACGCACAAACTTATTCAGCCTCAAATTACGTGTCACAGGAAAACTCAAAAATGTTTCCTGTGCCTAAAGAGGGTCAAGTCCAGCATATACTGACGCTTAAAACACTAGAGAACGAAGCTGACTACATGCTAGAGATCCAAATCGGGCAAACCAAAATGGTCGATTGCAATAAGCATGGGCTTTCGGGAAAGGTCATTCAAAAATCAGTACAGGGCTGGGGTTATAGCTATTATGAAGTAGAGAGCATATCTGCAGGTCCGAGCACGATGATGGCTTGTTTTGATCAAGCATTAACAGAGAAGTTCCTCCCAATTACAACGGATTTGAAGATGCGCTATGACAGCAGATTACCTAAAGTGATATACCTGCCTGAAAATAGCCAAGTACGTTATAGGATCTGGAAAGTTGAATCACCTTTTTCTTATTCAGGTGATAAACAGAAATAGTTGTAACAGCAGATATAGAAAAAGCTACCGTATAGGTAGCTTTTTTACTTTAGAGGTATAGTTAAAATAGCTCGCCTAAAGCAAGCTAAAACTAATGTAGATTAAAGCGCACTAATGGCTTCTTTACATAAAGCTGTGATTCTGCCCCAATCGCCCTGCTCCATTGCATCAGTCGGCGCTATCCAGCTGCCACCAATACAATCAACATTTTTAAGCGCTAAATAGTCTTTGTAACTACTTGGGGTAATACCACCGGTTGGGCAAAAACGAATATCCGCTAATGGGCCTGAAAATGCTTTAAGGGCATTAACACCGCCAGACGCTTCTGCAGGAAAAAACTTAAAGTTCTTATATCCAAGCTCCATGCCTGCCATTACTTCAGAGATACTTGCTACACCTGGGATCAGCGGCGTAGTCCCTGCCATTGCAGCTTTTAGCAGTTCAGTAGTCGCGCCCGGGGTGATCACAAATTGAGCGCCAGCTTTTACAGCTTGAGCTAACTGAACTTCATTTAGAATAGTACCTGCGCCGACTAATGCTTCAGGCACTTCTTTAGCAATTTTACTAATCGCTTCTAATGCGCAGTCAGTGCGTAAAGTCACTTCTAAAACACTAATACCGCCGGCAACAAGTGCTCTTGCTAATGGTACTGCATGTTCAATCTTATTGATCACCATGACAGGAACAATAGGGCTGCGATCAAAAATATCTTGTGGTTGAATTAACCAGTTATTCTCAAGCATTGCGTTACTCTTCCTTAGTCTTTAATAATTTTCATCGATGGCGCTAGTACTACGGGCACCCGTCTCAGGACTACTTAGGCTAGCTCTTAGAGCTCCGAAGAGTTCACGTCCCATGCCATAGCTTGATTTGTGTAGATCAACTTTTTCAGCGGTTCTAGCGAGAAGCTCAGCTTCATCAACTAGAAGACTTAATTCGCCTGTAGTGGCGTTAACACGGACTAAATCACCATTATGGATTTTGGCAATTAAGCCTCCATCAAGCGCTTCTGGCGTTAAGTGAATAGCGGCAGGAACCTTACCTGATGCACCAGACATACGGCCATCAGTCAGTAAAGCGACCTTATAACCTCGATCTTGGAGCGTACCCAGTATGGGAGTTAACTTGTGTAGTTCAGGCATACCAATGGCTTTAGGCCCCTGTCCTTTCACTACCACAACACAGTCTTTATCTAAGTCACCAGCATTAAAGATGGCTTCCAACTTATTCTGATCATCAATCACAATGGCTGGAGCTTCAACAATACGATGCTGCTCTGCCACGGCTGACACTTTGATAACCGCTCGGCCTAAGTTACCTTTCAATAACTTCAAGCCGCCATTGACTTGGAACGGTGTATTTAAACTGGTTAATACTTCTTCGTCTAGGCTGGTATGCTGCCCATCAACCCAAGTCAGTTGTCCATCTCTGATCTGTGGCTCTTGCGTATAGCGCTTTAGTCCAAATCCTACAACCGTGTGCACATCTTCATGCAATAGGCCGCCATCGAGCAGTTCCTTAATAAGGAATGCCATGCCACCTGCTGCGTGGAAATGGTTAATATCAGCATGGCCATTAGGATAAACACGTGCCAGCAATGGCACTGCATCAGATAGCTCTGAGAAATCATCCCAATTGACAATAACGCCAGCAGCTCTAGCTGCAGCAACTATATGCATCGTCAAGTTAGTTGAACCACCAGTTGCTAGCAATGCGACGATACCGTTAACCACTGATTTTTCAGATACAATATGTCCAATCGGTGTGTACTGCGTGCCCATTTCGGTAAGACGACAAACCTGTTTGGCCGCTGTTTTACTTAAGACTTCACGTAAAGGATCATCAGGATTCACGAAAGAGGAACCGGGTAATTGCAGACCCATCACTTCGAGCATCAGCTGGTTACTGTTTGCCGTACCATAGAAGGTACAAGTACCGGCACTATGGTAAGACTTTGACTCAGCATCTAGCAGCGCTTCTCGATCAAGTTTACCTTGAGCATACTGTTGGCGAATGCGGGCTTTCTCTTTATTAGGAATGCCTGACTTCATCGGTCCTGCGGGGACAAACAGCATTGGAAGGTGACCAAAACTGAGTGCGCCAATAAGCAGCCCAGGTACGATTTTATCGCAAATACCAAGCAACAATGCGCCGTCGAACATATTATGTGACAGACCAACAGCCGTGCCCATTGCGATAACTTCACGGCTTAATAAGCTCAGCTCCATTCCCGGCTGACCTTGCGTTACACCATCGCACATTGCAGGTACACCGCCGGCGACTTGCGCTACGCTGCCAATTTCATTACAAGCCTGCTTTAACAGATCTGGATACTCGCCATAGGGCTGATGCGCAGATAACATGTCGTTAAATGAGGTGATAATACCGATATTAGCTTTTGTGAGCTGTTTAATCGCTGATTTATCCGCGGGATTACACGCCGCAAAACCATGAGCTAAATTACCGCAACTCAATGCACTACGATGAACGCCTCTATTTTTTGCATCATCTAAAGCCGCAAGGTACTTTGCGCGGGAATCTTTGCTTCGTTCAATAATTCTGTCTGTAACAGACTGTACAACGGTGTGCATAATCACTCCTTAGGCGCTCCAGTAAACATCGACAGGTGTTTTATGTTGATCGAGAACCGCTCTGATCGGCATTTCACTGCTGTCATCGTTTGCTAGCGCGAGTCGATAAACATCAAGTTTCTGTTCACCAACAATATGTAAATAGATTTGACGGCTAGCCAAAATGGCTGCCTTTGAAAGCGATATACGTGCATGTGGAGCACTACCAGGGGTTACTGCTACACATAAGTCATTTGTTGTTAGTGCATTTTCAAGCTCTTGTGCTTCTGCACAAGGAAACCAAGAACAAGTATGTCCGTCATTTCCCATACCGAGTACGACTACATCAAACGGTTTTGGAAAATGTGCCAGCTGCTCCATGGTCATTACTCGACCCTCTTCTGGAGTAGAGTACATATTCTTCAAACCACAAAACTTGGCGCTAGCGGCACGATTTTTAAGTAAGTTATTTCTAACCAGCCTCTCATTAGAGTCGCTATGGTCGTTGTCGACCCAACGTTCATCCGCTAACGTGATATAAACGTCATTCCAATCGATAGACTTCTTACTTAATAACTCAAAAAGCTTTAAAGGTGTCGAACCGCCAGAAACAACTAAACTCGCTTTGCCCTTGGCATCAACAGCTTCTTGTAACTGGTTGGCGATTCGGTCTGCAAGTTGCGCTTCAAGCGCATCTTTGCTGTCGAATGATTTAAAAACAGTTTCTTTAATCATCTTTATCCCTTACTCATCCCAAGAACGGCCGTCTTTAGTAATCAGGGCGATTGAAGCAACAGGTCCCCAAGTACCGGCAGGATATGGCTTAGGCTTTTCGTCTGTTTCTTCCCAAGCTTGGATGATTCCATCAACCCAAGTCCAGGCTTGTTCTACTTCATCACGACGCACAAACAGTGCCTGATTACCCAGCATCGCTTCTAATAACAAACGCTCATATGCATCGGCAATGCGTTCATTTTTAAAAGTGTCAGAAAAACTTAAATCGAGTTTGGTCGTCTGAAGACGCTGCTTTTCACCAAGGCCTGGTACCTTATTTAGCATTTGGATCTCAACCCCTTCATGAGGCTGTAATCGGATAGTCAGCTTGTTTGGCGGCAAATTACGGTAGTTTGAGCGATATAAGTTATGCGGTGGATTTTTGAAATAAACCACAATTTCAGAGCTCTTAAACGGCATACGTTTGCCACTTCTTAAATAGAACGGCACTCCAGCCCAACGCCAGTTATCAATATCAACTCGCAGCGCAACGAAGGTTTCAGCATTAGAATGAACATTTGCGCCTTCTTCTTCTAAATAGCCAGGAACAGGAGCCCCTTTTAAGAAACCACTAGAGTACTGCCCACGCACGGTATTTTCGTGGATATTGTCTGAGTTTATCGGACGAAGTGATTTAAGCACTTTTACCTTTTCGTCACGAATATTATCAGCATCTAGGTTGACTGGCGGGTCCATAGCAACCAGCGTCAGTACTTGCAGTAGATGGTTTTGGATCATATCGCGCATCTGACCCGCTTTATCAAAGTAGCCCCAACGCCCTTCAATACCCACTTCTTCAGCAACGGTTAATTGCACATGGTCAATCGTACGATTATCCCATTTTGAAGCGAACAAAGAATTGGCAAAGCGCAGTGCTAGCAGGTTTTGAACCGTTTCTTTGCCTAAGTAGTGATCAATTCGATAAACTTGATCTTCATTGAAGTGGGCAGAAACTTGGTCATTGATAATTTTAGAGGTGGCGAGATCTGAACCAATAGGTTTTTCTAATACAACACGAGAATCAGGGAAGATAAGATTTTGTTCGTTTAAGCAACGGCATATATCACCGAAAATTGAAGGAGGTGTAGCAAAATAACTCACCATCACTCTTTTTTCAGGCTCTAAAACATCATGGAATGCTTTATACCCCTCAGAATCCGTAAAGTTTGTTCCTATATAATGACAGCGGTCTAAAAAACGATTTACGGTTTCTTCACATAATTCGTCTTTTACAAATGTCTTCAATGCCGTTGTAACTAATTCACGATACTCTTCCTGAGTAAAGTCATCTTTTGCAACGCCTAGTACTTTGGTCTCTACATTTAATAAGTTTGCTTTATCTAGCTGATATAGAGATGGCAGCAACTTCCGCTTAGCGAGGTCGCCCTTGGTACCAAATAGAACAAAATCACAAGCTTTGGCTTCTGGTGTTGGTATGCCCATAGCGTCAAAATCTCCTTTTGATCCTGTGTCTCACCATTTTTGATGAGTATTCACATATTTGTTGTAATATAACAACAGAAATTAGTAATTGCATCTAAATTCTATAATAAACTTCAACTCAGTCTATTAGGTATGTTGACTCAATCTCTGATATGCTTTCGTGATAAAATTACTAAATTTTATCATCTTTGTACCTGTTATCATTATAATTTAATGTCAGCTTCGGTGCTTAGCCACCAACGGCGCTATAACGATATAATAAAACTACTATTGAGTGGACGTACGTATATGAATACCCTAGAAAAGGTCCAAAAAAGTCTTACCCATTTTAGTAAATCTGAACGTAAAGTAGCGGAAGTTATTCTTTCTTCACCGCAAACCGCAATTCATTCTAGTATAGCTACACTTGCCAAAATGGCAGATGTCAGTGAACCAACGGTAAACCGTTTTTGCCGTCGGCTTGATACTAAAGGCTTTCCAGACTTTAAGCTGCACCTTGCCCAAAGCCTCGCCAATGGTACGCCTTACGTAAGTCGTCACGTCGAAGAAGATGATACCCCTGACTCATATACCACAAAGATATTTGAGTCATCTATGGCATCGCTTGATACCGCGAGACAGAGCATAGATACCAGCGCGATTAATAAAGCCGTTGATGTTCTTACCCAGGCGAAAAAAATCTCCTTCTTTGGTCTTGGGGCATCGGCATCTGTTGCTCATGACGCTCAAAATAAATTTTTCCGCTTTAATGTTCCTGTCATATGCTTCGACGATGTTCTTATGCAACGTATGAGTTGCATAAACAGTAATGAAGGCGATGTAGTCGTACTTATTTCACATACTGGTAGAACTAAGTCACTAATAGATGTAGCAAAGTTGGCTAGAGAGAATGGCGCCGCAGTGATTGGTATTACGGCCCGTAACTCACCACTTTCAACCGTTTGTACACTGCCTGTAACAATGGAAGTCCCTGAAGACACCGATATGTACCTCCCTATGGCTTCACGTTTAGCTCAGTTGGTTATAATTGATGTGTTAGCAACAGGATTTACATTGAGACGAGGTCCTCGTTTCCGTGAGAACTTGAAGCGAGTAAAAGAAGTATTGAAAGAATCTAGAATAGACAAAGATCCCATTCTGTAAGTAGCTTTCGGCATGCTTTAGGACAGTTTAGTCAATGCTCGGCTGTCCTTTTTGGTTCATAATGTTGCAATAGGTCACAAAATTTAAAACTTGAGATAGATCATTATGTTCGTAACTTTACTACATTTATGGGTATTGTCTGTTAATATAGTGTCAGAATTTTTAAAACTTAACGGAGTATGTCATGTTCCGCAGAACCAAGATTGTAACAACTTTGGGCCCAGCCACTGATCGTGATGACAACCTACGCCGCATTATTATTGCCGGCGCTAACGTTGTTCGCTTGAACTTTTCTCACGGTGTACCAGAAGATCACAAAAAACGCGCAGCAGATACACGAGCTATTGCAAAAGAGCTTGGCGTACATGTTGCCGTACTAGGTGATCTACAAGGTCCTAAAATTCGCATTTCAACTTTTAAAGACAACAAAAAGGTACAGGTAACCCTAGGGCAAACTTATACTTTAGATGCTGATCTTGAAAAAGGTGAAGGCGACGAGAACCAAGTGGGTATCGATTATAAAGAGCTACCAAATGATGTCAGCTTAGGCGACATTCTAATGCTCGATGATGGTCGTGTTCAGCTGCGAGTTGAAAAAGTAGACGGTAATAAAGTTCACACTATTGTTACCGTTGCTGGTCCTTTATCTAATAATAAAGGCATCAACAAGCAAGGTGGTGGTTTATCCGCTGCTGCATTAACTGAAAAAGATAAACGCGATATCATCACAGCTGCAGAGATTAAAGTTGATTTTCTAGCAGTGTCTTTTCCACGTAGTGGTGCTGACCTCGATTATGCTCGTGCTTTAGCACTAGAAGCCGGTAGTAACGCGCTGATAGTGTCTAAAGTTGAGCGTGCTGAAGCCGTTGTTTCTGATGAAGCCATGGATGATGTCATCCTTGCATCAGATGTCGTGATGGTTGCACGTGGTGATTTGGGTGTTGAGATTGGTGATCCTGCACTTGTTGCGGTTCAAAAGAAACTAATTAGCCGCTCTCGCCAACTGAATAAGCCTGTTATTACTGCGACTCAAATGATGGAGTCAATGATAACAAGTCCTATGCCTACTCGTGCAGAAGTCATGGACGTTGCAAACGCAGTACTTGATGGTACTGACGCTGTAATGCTTTCTGCTGAAACCGCTGCTGGTGACTTCCCTGAAGAAACCGTTAAAGCAATGGCTGAAGTTTGTTTAGGTGCTGAGTTACACCCAAGTGTACAGGTATCAAAGCATAGACTTGATCAACAGTTCACTACGATTGAAGAGACTATTGCGCTTTCAACAATGTATGCTGCAAACCATCTAGGTGGAATTAAAGCCATTGTTGCATTGACTGAGTCTGGTGCTACACCGCAAATGATGTCTCGTATCAGTTCAGGGCTGCCTATTTTCGCGCTGTCACGTCACGAAGTCACTCTTGCTACAATGGCGCTTTACCGTGGTGTTCAACCTGTTTATTTCGACTCTACGGCTTATGCTCCTGAGTTTGTTGCTCAAAAAGCACTAGAAACGTTAGCAGCTGCCGGTTACCTAAAAAGTGGTGACATGGCAATGATGACTAAAGGCGACGCAATGGAAACCGTTGGTGGTACTAACACCAGCAAGGTTGTCATTGTCGCTTAGTTTATTGCTCGTTTGAGCCATACTAACGCGTCTTAATAAAATGCATGTCAGCTAATTACTGACATGCATTTTTTGTATCTACACTTAATATGCTTGTTCTCATTCGGTTTTAATTCCAGCATCTTTTCCTTAATGTGTTATTCCCTTAACGCATCAGTCTATAGCCCATTCAGTTTAGTCCTACTTCCCTCTGCTTCATTGGCATGACTTGTCACGGATAAATAGTCATCGGCAAGTTCATTTTGAATTCATACTGTTTTGTTGGCATAAAAAAATCCGTTGAACTTAATTCAACGGATTTTAATTTCAAAGCGTATACATATTTACTAACGAAATATCAATTCGTTATAAAGTGATTTATTGTGCCTAGCATCACTTTTACAATGCATCAAAGTCATCAACATTTATCGCTGCTAACCGTAATTGATTAGCCTCACTCAGCTGTAGATGCTCATCTTGATTAATGAGGTCAAGCTCAAGGGCTGAATCAAACAACGCTTGCGGCGCAAGTTTACGCGGTAAACCTCCCTCTCTTTGAGCCTGTTTTAATCGACTAAAGAGCACTTTGCACTCATGCTTTGCAATAAAAGCATTCTCAACATCAGCAATGCCACTATTGTCATCTTTAATGTTAGGACACAAAAATGTCAATCTATCGCGAGCAGGACCTGGGGTACTCATCGATTTAACCACTTCAATTGATAATTTATCATCAGGTTGGTTAAAGTGATTTCCCAGAGGGAAGATCATGACACGCAGTAGCGCTGCGACAATAGGGTTAGGGAAATTACGGATAGCTTCATCGAGCGCTTTCGCAGCCAAATGTAGTCTTGTCGCCATCACATGCTTAACCGTGGGTAAATCATCAAACTGACGACCATTATCTTCAAACAATTTTAATGTTGCAGATGCCAAATACAACTGACTGAGTACATCCCCCATTCTCGCACTCAACATCTCTTTACGTTTCAGCTCGCCGCCGAGCATCAACATAGACATATCTGTCATTATTGCCAATGCAGAAGATATCCGCGTCATACTCTTATAGTACTTCTTCGTTTCGCCACTCACTGGAGATGCTGCAAATATGCTTCCCGACAGGGCGTGGCTAAAAGCACGGAAGGCATTGCGGGCAGCGTAACCAATATGACCCGTTAATAGATCATCGAATCGTTCAAGCCCTGCACTTTTATCTTCCATACCAGCAGCTTCCATTTCAGCCAGCACATAAGGATGGCAACGTGTCGCTCCCTGGCCAAAAATCATTAAACTACGCGTAAGAATATTGGCACCTTCTACCGTAATAGAGATAGGAAGTGCAATATAGGCATTCCCTAAATAGTTTTTAGGTCCTAATTGGATACCTTTACCCGATTGAATGTCCATCGCATCATCAATCACCTGACGACCCAATTCGGTCATATGATATTTGGCGATTGCAGTCACAATTGAGGGTTTAACGTTGAGGTCAATACCCGTAGTCGTTAAGCGTCTGGCCGCTTCGAGCTGGTAAGTGTTACTAATGATCCGCGCCAAGGCTTCTTGTACACCTTCAAACTGACCGATTGGCATACCAAATTGTTGTCTTACTGCACTGTATGCAGTGGTCGTTTTAGTGGCCATATGCCCCAAAGCCGTTGACAGTGCAGGCAGTGAAATTCCGCGCCCAGCAGATAAACACTCAACCAGCATGCGCCAGCCGCGACCGGCGTATTGCGGCCCACCAATGATCCAGTCAAGTGGAATAAAGACCTCTTTCCCTTGAGTCGTACCATTCATAAAGGCTAAATGTAATGGATCATGACGACGGCCAATCTCGACACCGGGATGATCTGTTGGGATCAATGCACAAGTAATGCCTATATTCTTTTGCTCTCCAAGCAGTCCGTCTGGATCATGCATTTGAAACGCTAGCCCTAACACATCAGCGACGGGGGCAAGCGTTATGTAGCGTTTATTCCAAGTTAGCTTTAAGCCTAAGGTTTGTTCGCCATTAAACTCTTGGCGACAGACAATGCCAGTATCAGGAATTGCGCCAGCATCACTGCCAGCTTCCGGCCCTGTTAAAGCAAAGCAAGGGATCGCTTGTCCATCTGCAAGTTTAGGTAACCAAAAATCCTTTTGTTCAGTCGTACCGTAATGGGTTAATAGCTCTCCAGGACCTAATGAATTAGGCACCATGACGGTGACTGCAGCACTCACACTTCTGCTGGCAATTTTACTCACAATCGTTGAGTTTGCATAAGCAGAAAAGGCACGACCACCGTATTTCTTTGGAATGATCAGGGCAAAGAAGCCCTCTTTTTTAAAGTATTCCCAGAGCTCTGGCGGGAGATCTTTTCTATTGGTGACGATGTCATAATCGTCAATCATAGATAACGCAGTTTCAACTTGGTTATTTATAAAATCGTGTTCTTCAGACGTTAGCGTAGGTTTGCCGTAACTGTGTAAAGTTTGCCAGTTAGGTTTACCTTTAAAAAGCTCCCCCTCCCACCAAACATCGCCAGCTTCCATTGCTTCTTTTTCGGTGTCAGATAGAGGAGGCAGTACCTTCTTAAAGAAACTAAAAACAGGCCGCGTAACCAGTTGCATTCTAATGTTCTTCACACTAAAAACGACCACTACGCCGATAATCAAGAGTATTAATAACGTCATAAACATAATTTCTACATTGCATCCTTGTTCACAGGAACCGATACCCCCGCCGATAGATAAGGGATAACTTTTCGAATAACCGCTTCTATATCATTGTGTTCGCCAAAATCTGCTGCTGCAATCTCGGTTAATGCGTCAGCTGATGCCATCGTGAACACGACTGTACCTAAGGTGAAGTGTAAGCGCCAAAACATCTCTGCGGGAGGAATATGTGGGGTACTCTCGCTAACAGCTTTGACAAATAGGCTCAAATACTTGCCATAATGGGTGGTAATAAACCAGCGCAAATGGCCTTGGCTTTCTATATAGCCACGCCCTAAAAGTTGCAAAAAGGTCGTAGTGCCTTCAGATCTTAATTTGTTTAGCTCTAGTAATGGGTTAACCAAGCTTGAAAAGATATCATCTAGCGATGCATTCGCATCTGCAGAGCGCACCGCCACAATAGCATCTGCCGCCGCCGGCATAAAGACATCGAGATAACGTGCTAAAACCGCTCTTATCAACTCTTTTTTTGAGCCAAAATGGTAGTTTACCGATGCTAGGTTTACTTCAGCTTTACTGGTTATTAATCTAAGAGACGTTTCTGAAAAACCTCTCTCAGCAAATAGCTTTTCTGCTGCATCCAGTATTCTTGTTTTTGTATCGGAGCGATTTGCCATTCCGTTGCCTTTAGTCATTCAATTTAAAACACTCGTTTAAATTAAACACTCGCTTGCTTTTTGTCAAACAAAAACCCCGTTTACCTTACATATGTACACTATTTTATCCATCTAAGTCTCATCACTATCAATCAGCAACAAAATAAGTAAAATAAGCAACACAAAAATAACAAAGGATTTTGACAGATGAACATGACCTTTACTAAGGTTTCTAAGTTATCCGCTTTGATTGCCATTTCACTCGGCGCAACAGCATGTAATGAAACAGCAGCCGTCAGCACTCAAACTGTTGATAAAACCGTTGAAGCGCAACAGTTTATTGCAGATGCTGAAGCCCAAATGGCTGACTTATCGATAGAGATCAATCGTTCAGAGTGGATTTACAGTAACTTCATCACCGAAGACACAGCAGCCCTATCAGCGAGTGTCTCAGAAAAGTACACAGGTACATCTGTTAAGCTTGCGACTCAATCCGCTCAATACGCTGACCTACCACTGAACAATGCCGATAAAAGAAAGTTAAACATTTTGCGCAGTTCTATCGTTCTCCCTGCACCTTTAGATCCCGCAAAGAATACTGAGCTGGCTAACATCAGTGCCAAATTGAACGGTCTATACGGTAAGGGTAAATATTGCTTTGAAGATGGACGCTGTTTAACCCAGCCGGAGCTATCAGCGATTATGGCTGAGTCAAAAGACCCTGCTGAGTTACTTGAAGTTTGGCAAGGCTGGCGTGAAATAGCAAAACCAATGCGTCCGCTGTTTGAAAGAGAAGTGGAACTTGCAAACGAAGGTGCACAAGATCTTGGTTATGCAAATCTTTCTGAATTATGGCGCAGCCAATATGATATGAAACCTGACGCGTTTTCAAATGAATTAGACCGACTTTGGGGGCAAGTTAAGCCACTTTATGACTCCTTGCATTGTTATGTCCGTGGTGAGTTAAACGAACAGTATGGGGAATCTGTAGCGCCAGCATCTGGCCCAATACCCGCTCACCTTTTAGGTAACATGTGGGCACAAAGTTGGGGCAATGTTTATGATCAAGTTGCACCACAAGATGCTGATCCTGGCTACGACGTCACAGAGCTACTAGCAAAACATAATTACGATGAAGTAAAGATGGTAAAACAAGCCGAAAGCTTTTTTACCTCGTTAGGTTTTGATGAGTTACCCGATACCTTTTGGGAACGCTCTCTATTTGTTCAACCTGAAGATCGTGACGTTGTTTGCCATGCCTCAGCCTGGGATCTGGATAACCTCGACGATATACGTATAAAAATGTGTATTCAAAAAACAGCCGAAGACTTTACGGTTATTCACCACGAACTGGGACACAATTTCTATCAGCGCGCTTACAAAGAACAGCCATTTATCTTTAAAAACAGCGCAAACGATGGCTTCCATGAAGCCATCGGTGACACGATAGCGCTGTCCATCACACCAAATTACTTAAAACAAATTGGTTTACTCGACGAAGTCCCTGATGCATCAAAGGATATCGGTTTACTCCTAAAGCAAGCGTTAGATAAAGTTGCTTTTCTGCCATTCGGATTAATGATCGATCAATGGCGTTGGAAAGTATTTAGTGGCGAGATCACACCTGAGCAATATAACCAAGCGTGGTGGGATTTACGCGAAAAGTATCAAGGTGTCAAAGCGCCTATCGCGCGTACTGAAAATGACTTTGACCCCGGCGCTAAATACCACGTGCCAGGAAATGTGCCTTACACACGCTATTTCTTAGCCCATATACTTCAATTCCAGTTCCATAAATCACTCTGTGAAATTGCAGGCGATACCGGACCCGTTCACCGTTGCAGTATATATGGCAATAAAGAAGCCGGTGCTAAGCTTAATACCATGCTCGAGATGGGACAAAGCAAACCTTGGCCAGAAGCGTTAGAGGCGGTGACAGGCACTAAAGAGATGGATGCCAAAGCGGTACTTGATTATTTTGCGCCACTGCAAACATGGTTAGATCAACAAAACAAAACGGCTAATCGTCAATGCGGTTGGTAAAACTGAAGTCTCGTTAACATACTCGTCTTAACCGAGTGTCTAAAAAGCCATTTTTCTTTAGGGGAAGAATGGCTTTTTTATTTTTTGTTATTGATCAATTCATCAGTCTAAAGCCTTAGTACTCCTTTACTCAAATCTACCTAACTTTGCTTCTCTGAGTTATATCTAAGCCGACAACCTAGTGATTACAGTACTTTTGATTCATTACACTACCGGATGGTTTAGAAAAAAGGGCATATAAAGGGCCTGAACCACACTAGTAACGCTGATAACGCGGCTATTATTCAAGCTTAGCTCTCATTAATCCTTTGTTAAACCGACTCTTTAATATTTATACTTCAATAGTAATGCTTTATAGACCCCGTTATTTTTCTCGTTGTATCCCATGAAAAGTATCAGGCGAGCCGTTATAGACCCGCTTTTATATCTTACTCATTACCCAAACTCCTCGAAATGCAGCATTTGGCCTGTTGATAAGTGACAGAGTTCAAACTCGTCAATTGCTCCAGCATGTTGAAGTAGTCTGGGTATAGCCTTTAAAAATACGCCGAAGAGTCGACTTTGTGGCTTAAATAATAACCAAACCGCTATTTTTACACATCTTGTAAAGATCTAATTCTTTAGTTCAATTAAGGTGTCTATTATAGTGATACTAGGAATTATTTTTTTGAAGTAATACATGTTTAAAAAAGCAGCAAATCGTTTGGCGTTAACAGTATGTCTGTACCTCGCCGCTATGCATTTAGCCTTCGCTAATGATAACGAAGCGTTAAACGAACTTTATACTCATTTTAACGAAGCATTTAACGAATTGGATATCAGTAGGATCCAATCAATTTATTCGGAAGATGCCTGCTATATCCCTGAAAGCCAAGGCGAAGAAATCACGCTTGGGCGAGACAATATTGTTGCGCTTTATAAAACCTTTTTTGGCAAGATAAAACATAAAAATGCCAAAATTGAAGTGGACTTCAGAGTGATCGAAAGAAACCTTGAAGGCACCAGTGCAACGGATATCGGCTACTATCTTATTCGTTTTCACCCTTCAATCGATGCTGGTGAGCCTGTTAGCGAATTTGCGGGGAAATTTGTCACAGTGTCTCAAAAGAAAGAGAACGGCAAATGGTACTTAACTGTAGACACTAATAATCGTGCTGAAGCCTCGTTTTATTTTAATGCGAAACCCACTTCAAACCTTTATTATGGACGTCAATTTTCAGCACTAAACAGCAATGTAAAACCCAAAACTCATGATGAACCAGAACATTGATCCAGAGAGTCCCTGCCCTTGCTGCTCAAGTAAGACCTATAGTCACTGTTGCCAACCACTGCATTTAGGTGTCAAAGCAGCACTAAGCCCTGAACAGCTTATGCGTTCACGTTTTTGTGCTTTTTATTTGGGGCACTTTTCTTACCTCATAGACACTCACCATAAAAACTACCGATTGGGCCTAACACAGCAAGCATTAAGTGATGGCCCGCAACCTAATTGGTTAACGTTGGATATTATTTCGTTTTCAGAAATGGGTCACCAAGGTAAAGTTAGCTTCCAAGCTTGGTTTCTCGACAACGACAAGCTGGATGCAATACATGAATGTTCAGATTTTATAAAAGAAGACGGTCGTTGGTATTACACTGAGGGCCTACAACAAGATCCTGTGTATCCCAAACGAAATGCGTTGTGTGTCTGCGGTAGCGGGAAAAAGTTTAAGCAGTGCTGCTTATAACCGCTTCAAAATTAGGATGTTAATAATGGGGACATTTAGAGCGAAATATGGTCACACAGCCTGGAAATAAAGAGGACTTAATGTACCACGGTAGATTCTGCTAAAAATTCGCCAAACTCAGAGACTCTTAACGCTGGGCTGTATAAAAAGCCTTGTGCTTGGTGACAATGGTGTTCAGCTAAGAAAAGCTCCTGTTCTTTTGTCTCAACACCTTCTGCAGTAAGAGAAATATTTAGCGCTGACGCCATTGCAATAATCGCACTAACGATTTCTCGGCTTTCGTGGCTGACGCTTAGATCCGAGATAAATGAGCGGTCGATCTTAAGCTTACTAATGGGGAACTGTTTCAAATAGCGCATTGAACTGTAGCCGGTACCAAAATCGTCTATGGCTAAACCGACACCCAGCTCTGCTAACTCATTGCATAGATTGGTGGCTAAACGGATATCTTCCATCAATTCTGTCTCTGTAATTTCCAGAATTAAACTCTGTGGAGTCAACTTATAACGGCCAATGAGTTCCCAAACTTGCTCAAACAACGTCCCGCTAAAAAACTGTCTCGCAGAGACATTAACGTGCATTGAAATATCTATTTGACGATGCTGCCATAAATTTAGTTGTTTACATGCCGCTTCTAAAACCCATGCCCCTATATCGGTGATAAGCCCCGTTTGTTCTGCAATATCAATGAAAGCCCCTGGATACAACACGCCTTTTTTAGGGTGATGCCATCGAATAAGGGCTTCTGCACCAATGTAAGTTTTTTTCTTCAAATCTTTTAACGGTTGATAGTAAAGTTCAAACTGGCGACCTTTTATCGCTACTGCTAAATCTCTCTCTATTTCAGCATCCTCTTTAAATGCATTGAGTAATGCAGAGTTAAAGACTTGAATTGCATCACCTTGCTTATTTTTTGCATACTGCAAAGCAATATCAGCGCAAGTGAGTGCCGGAAAAAGCTGTTCAATCGACGCTATATCAACAGAGGCTAAGGCGGGTTTGGGCTCTATCTGCTCGGTACCGATACTGACAGGGAGTTCTACTTGACGATATAGACGTTCAATTAGGGCGTTAATAACGTTAACATCACACGAATCAGCGATTAGCACAGCAAACTCATCACTGCCAATACGCGCTATCTCTGCAATATGGTTAATATCGGCGAAGTGTCGAATTCGCCTAGCGACTTCAATCAGCATCAAATCGCCATTAGCATGGCCATAAGTATCATTAAAGCGTTTGAAGCCACGCAGATCGATCAGTACTAGGTGACCCTCTTTTGCCTTATCTAACACGCGGCCAAAATGAGTACGATTAAATAAGCCGGTTAAAGTGCAACGCCACGCCAACCTTTCTAATTCGCTCTGATGAAGGTGCTGTTCGGTACAGTTGTCCGCATTAATTAACGCAAAGTGATTGCCTCGTTCTGAGATAAAGCGCTTTACGCTGAGCCGAACCCAATAATCGGAACCATCACGACGAACAAGTCTAATTTCCTCTTCAGAGCTTTCTCCTGCCCGCGCTTTTGCAAGCACACTCTCTGCTTTTTCGGGGAACTGTTTAAAAAACTCTAGCACCTGAACTGGACGCCCAATGATTTGATCGTTGGGGATGTGAGTCAGCTCAAAATGGGCATGATTGACGTATTCGATACAGGCAGTCGAAAGGTTCACCACCATCATGATCTGGTCAGACTGCTCGGTTGCAGACAAAAATAGCTTTAAGCGCTCATCTTTATCATAAGAGTATTGGGTTGCCAATGTGAGCGCGAGTTGGTCGGCGACTTGGGAGGCTAATTGGATCTCTGAGTCTTGCCAGGCAGGAGTCTCGGTATCACGCTCTAAGCTCAATACACCTTCTAAGTGACCATTGATCCTTATTGCGACTTCTAAAGCGGCTTTGACGTCGTGTTGCTGATAATAGCCATTGAGTTCTATAAGACGGCAATCTTCCACACAGTTGTCGGAAGCAACATGTCTGTTCACTCTAAGTTCTTCAACAAAGATAGGGCAAGCTAATGGTTGAGGACGAGATTGGAGTGCAACGTTTAGCGCAATAACGGGTTCGGTGTATACCGTTTCTAACGTATTAGTGAGTTCACTTAAACCAGAAATAACAACACGAGAAACATCGAGTTGTTCAAAAAGTAACTCAGTCGACATTTTAGCCGTGGCGTGAAAGTCGCCGACTTGCTTTGCCTCTGAGTTAACAATCTGTTCTAAAAGTTTCTGGTATCTATGTTTCTTCACTCGATATCCTAAAGCACGGCAAACAAAAGGTTCACCAAATGGTCGGAGAAATTAGCTTCATACTTGCGACTAATTTTTATAGCAAAGAAGATACCGAAAAACAGTGATACCAGCAAGACATACCGTTATTGCTTACAAACTATTCTCTAATTGAAAAATCATCTTTTCTGCACTAAATGAGAAGGTTAGTACCAAATTAACATCGTTACCCGTTATTGTTATTTCGCTGCCAACGTCAACAAAACGCTTGGTCGCTTTCTCTGCAACGACTTTAGCAGCATCTTCGCTAGAAAACGCTAACTCTAATACTGTGTCATGTTCATCGATCACCGCACCAACGTCAACAAAGCTACCACAATCATTACACGTGTCATTAACGAGATCAGATTGTGCCTTTTGAATATTTTTCATGTTAAGCCTCTTTCCTACACAAGATATATGTTGAGATTATATCTCAGCTTAACGTGCGACAAAGGGATCATTCTCAAACTTGAGCAATTAATTCGCTCATTTGACGTTGCATAACCAGTTGGTCAACAAAATGGTTGAGTTTTACAGGGTGTTCCATGGATATGTTTTGGTGACGAAGACGAGTGTTAAGCTCACAGTTTGCAATAACCTCTTCCATCTCTAGCGGTTCTTTACGCCGAATAACCAACGCTTCTTCATGAATAGCATTGGCTAATCTGAACGAGGTGGTGCCACCGTTTTGGAATGAAGCACAGTTATTGGTAATATGAGTGTCACTGTTAAGTAGGTTTATCAGCGGCTGGCTTTCGCCTAAGTTGAATTTCGCGCGTAAATCCACCTGTTTAAACTCAGGCGTTTGGAACTGTGCCATATCGCTAGCATCGGCAGATAGCAAAGAAAGCAATAAAGCAAACTCACCACGACGATTCGACTCGACTGCACAGTTAAGACGTGAGCCTAACTGTAATTCATTAACTAAAGGGTTAACTGCTTGCATAACACTCGATTAGCATAAAAAAAAACCTACAAAACAACCTGTTGATAGTTAATCGACCACTTAACCAAATACTTTAGACATTATTTCAAATTTAAGCTTTACACAGGAAAAAAATCTGACTACTATTGCCGCCGCAATTGAGGAGGGGTTCCCGAGTGGCCAAAGGGATCAGACTGTAAATCTGACGGCTCAGCCTTCGAAGGTTCGAATCCTTCTCCCTCCACCATTTGCGCACAATTAGTTAGTAGAAAGATATTCGTGGAGGGGTTCCCGAGTGGCCAAAGGGATCAGACTGTAAATCTGACGGCTCAGCCTTCGAAGGTTCGAATCCTTCTCCCTCCACCATTTCTATTTACGATTTGTGTTAAGTGTTAAGTGTTAAGTGTTAAGTGTTAAGTGTTAAGTGTTAAGTGTTAAGTGTTAAGTGTTAACCACAGTAGGCCAATATTGTGGGCAAGATTAAAGTAAAATGTGGAGGGGTTCCCGAGTGGCCAAAGGGATCAGACTGTAAATCTGACGGCTCAGCCTTCGAAGGTTCGAATCCTTCTCCCTCCACCACTTTACTTTAAAATATATAAGAGTTAAGAGTTAAGAGTTAAGAGTTAAGAGTTAACCACAGTAGGCCAATATTGTGGACAGAAAGAAAGTAAGAAAAATGTGGAGGGGTTCCCGAGTGGCCAAAGGGATCAGACTGTAAATCTGACGGCTCAGCCTTCGAAGGTTCGAATCCTTCTCCCTCCACCACTTCTTACTTCTCTAGCCAAAGATCAAATTCATTTATTCCTATCGATATCCATCTCATAATTTAAAATCATCATAGTTGTAAAAACAAGGTTAATCATTAGCTTACTTAAAGTTGCCAAACCTCATTTCTGATTATTATCTACCGTTTCTACTACCAATCCCTGATCAATTTCACTATGATTTAGCTTTATAATTACCAGCTAAGGCCTTAACGTGACCAATTATTGGGTAAATCAAGCCATCGAGAAAATTGAGGCTGACTTTCAGCGAAGTGCTGACACTCATCTCATCAAACTTGAAACCCCGAGTTTGAGCGGAATAGATATTTATCTGAAAGATGAAAGTACCCACCCAACTGGTAGTTTAAAGCACCGCCTCGCCCGCTCTCTTTTTCTTTACGCTTTATGCAATGGCTGGATAAAAGAGAACACCACGGTGATAGAATCATCTTCAGGTAGTACTGCGGTATCAGAAGCCTACTTTGCCCGTTTACTTGGACTGCCCTTTATCGCAGTCATGCCAAGTAGTACTGCTAAGACAAAAATTCAGCAAATAGAATTTTACGGAGGGCAATGCCATTTCGTCGATCACTCAAGTAAAATCTATGCCGAATCAGAACGACTAGCACAAGAGCTTGATGGCCATTATATGGACCAGTTTACTTACGCAGAGCGTGCAACTGATTGGCGCGGCAACAATAACATTGCCAACGCTATTTTTAACCAGATGGAAAAAGAACAACATTCTATTCCTACTTGGATAGTCATGAGCCCTGGCACGGGTGGCACCTCGGCAACGATAGGACGCTATATCCGCTACCAACGGTTAGCCACTAAACTTTGTGTCGTCGATCCTGAAAACTCAGTTTTCTTCGACTATTTCAATCATGGCGATAAAAAAATCACTTGTGTTAACGGCAGTAAGATAGAAGGTATCGGCCGCCCAAGAGTTGAACCCTCTTTCATCCCAGGTGTGGTTGATGAGATGCGTAAAATCCCGGATCCTGCATCGATAGCGACCATCTATTGGTTGGAAAGTATCATTGGTCGCAAAACGGGTCCATCAACAGGCACCAACCTTTATGGTGTATTGCAGTTAGCCTCTGAAATGGCTAAGAAGGGACAAACAGGTTCTATCGTCACTCTGATCTGTGACTCTGGTGAACGCTACCTAGATACTTATTATAGTCCTGAGTGGGTGCAAGCTAACATTGGTGATTTAACGCCTTATAATGACGCTCTGAAGCAATTTAGTCAGACTAGTGTGCTAGATTGTCCCTCTAAAATTTAGTCTTTAAACAAGATCTAAAAAGCCCTCGTGAAACCACTCTCACCAGGGCTTTTTGCTATCTTTTTATTAGTATATTAATCACTAATCAATATTTAAGTATTTATGTGTCTGTATCGATAAACGCCAATTACGCTCAATACAGGTTTTCATCGCCAGTTCAGTTGCTCTTGGCTTTTGGCTGATAGGTTGCAGGCAAATGGTTTTACCTTCAACGCCGATATTAGCCAACAATTGGTCGAGCTCTTCAATGTGGTTGTTGGTCGCAACAGGGTGTTTTATCTCATTAGCGCGCTTTAGCGCCTGCTCTAAGACCTTATAACCGCCTTTCATATTCACTTTAGGTGAAACTGTCACCCAAGTATCGCTGTCGCATAAAACGTCAAATGTGCCACTGGTTTCTATCTGTGTTTGATAACCTTGCTGGTGCAGGTATTCGGTCAATTCGACTAAGTTATACAGGCATGGCTCGCCACCCGTGATCACAATGTGCTTCGCAGTAAAGCCTTTCTGTTTAAACGCATTGACAAGCTGTTCACTTGAAAGCTCAGACCAGCGGCCTATTGTACCGTCAACTTGGATCACTAATTCAGGCTTAACCCGATTATCTTCCACTAACTCCCACGTATGTTTGGTATCACACCATGCGCAGCCAACGGGACAACCTTGAAGCCTTACAAAGATAGCAGGCACACCAGTAAAATAGCCCTCGCCTTGTATTGTTTCAAACACTTCATTGACTGGATAGTTCATCTAATTTACCTCGTGATTAGCAGGGCGGCATTTATAGAGGATTTTTAACCGAGTCGCAAGTAGTTTAAAAGCAATCGATGCTGCGTTAAACTGTCGGTTCTCATTATAAATATAAATTGAAGTCTCATTATGTCCAAAGCTGTTGTCGTTTTTAGTGGTGGTCAAGATTCTACTACCTGCCTTATTCAAGCACTCACCCAATATGATGAAGTCCACACTGTGACCTTTGATTATGGTCAGCGGCACAGTCAAGAGATAGAAATAGCAAAAACTTTATCTAAACAGTTGGGAGCCGTAAGCCATAAATTACTCGACGTTGGAATACTCAATGACCTAACTGTCAGTGCATTGACTCGTGATATACCGATCGAAGAAAACAAAGATAGTAATTCAATCCCAAATACTTTTGTTCCTGGTCGCAATATTCTATTTCTCACTCTTGCGGGGATCTATGCCTATCAGCTTGATGCTGACGTCATTATTACTGGCGTATGCGAGACAGACTTCTCTGGTTATCCTGATTGTAGAAATGAATTTATCAAATCAATGCAAACAGCATTGATGCAGGGAATGGATAGACAATTGGAGATCAGCACGCCTTTAATGTGGCTTGATAAAGCCGAAACTTGGGCTCTCGCTGACAAATACGATAGTCTAGAGTTAGTTCGCCAGCAAACCTTAACCTGCTATAACGGCCTTAAAGGTGATGGCTGTGGTACCTGCCCTGCGTGTTTATTACGTCAACGCGGCTTAGATGAATATTTAGCAAACCCAAAAGATATTCAAGCGCAATTAGCGGTTAAATGCACCAAATAACGACAATGGTAAAAAGCCCTTACGCCGTGGCTGCCATTATTAGCATCATTTGCATTGCTCTTTTTTATTTAGGCTTAGATGATCTTTTAGCCTATCGGCGTGATCTGATTTTTGATGGCCAGTGGTGGCGATTGTTAACCGGGAACTTTCTTCACACCAACGCCTGGCATTTGTTCATGAACTTGGCCGGTTTATGGGTGATACTGTTATTACATGAGCAACATTACCGCGCCAGATCGCTCGCGGTCATCATCATCGTCGTCGCTTTAAGTTTAATGCAAGGTGTTGGGCTGTTACTGTTTTTTCCTGAGACTAAAGGCTATGTCGGCCTCAGTGGCATGCTGCACGGATTATTTGTTTATGGTGCAGTGCTTGATATCACTAAAGGATTGAAAACAGGTTACTTGCTTACACTAGGGGTGATTTTAAAAGTTATCTATGAACAAACATACGGTGCCAGTAGCGAAGTAACAGCGCTTATCGGCGCGAGAGTGGCAACTGAAGCACATTTTGTCGGGCTTGTTAGCGGCTTTATCTGTTTAGGCTCAGTATATGCCGTCAGGAAGTTAAAAAAATAGGGACTAGGTCCCTATTTTTCATTCTCTATATCATTACGGTTCATGACTAGGCTTTTATAAACTGCTCTCGTAATTGACCCACTCGATCTCTTACCGCTGCAGCTTCTTCAAATTCAAGATTCTTAGCATGCTCGTGCATCTGCTTCTCAAGCTTATCGATCTCGTGGCTAATATCTGCAGGTTTAACCAGATAGTCAGCGCCCTGCTCTGCTACCTTGCGCGAGTTACCATACTGCTTACTATCACCCACATCCATAATATCGGTAATACGCTTAATAACACCTCTAGGGGTAATACCATTATCAAGATTGTACTGGTGTTGCATCACTCTGCGGCGATTGGTTTCGGTAATCGCTTTATCCATAGACTTGGTAATGCGGTCACCGTAAAGAATGACTTTACCATTCACATTACGTGCAGCACGGCCAATCGTTTGGATAAGTGAACGCTCTGAGCGCAAAAAGCCCTCTTTATCAGCATCGAGAATACACACTAATGACACTTCAGGCATGTCTAAGCCTTCACGAAGTAAGTTAATACCAATCAGCACATCGAACACGCCGAGTCTGAGATCTCTGATGATTTCAACTCGCTCAACGGTATCGATATCCGAATGCAGATATCTGACTTTGACTCCATGTTCATCTAAATACTCAGATAGATCTTCAGACATTCTTTTGGTTAATGTTGTCACTAGCACTCGTTCGTTAACCGCCACTCGCTTAGCAATTTCTGAGAGTAGATCGTCAATCTGAGTCCCTACCGGCCTAACTTCAATCTCCGGATCCAACAAGCCTGTCGGCCGCACGACTTGCTGAGCAATTTCACCGTCTGATTTATTAATTTCATAATCACTCGGCGTAGCTGATACAAAAATGCTCTGTGGCATTAAGGCTTCAAACTCTTCAAACTTTAACGGACGATTATCGAGTGCAGACGGTAAGCGAAAGCCATATTCAACAAGGTTCATCTTGCGAGAACGATCACCTTTGTACATCGCCCCAATTTGTGGAACGGTCACGTGAGACTCATCGATAATTAATAAACCATCTTTGGGTAAGTAATCGAGCAAGGTCGGTGGCCCATCGCCCGAAGCTCGTCCCGATAGATAGCGTGAGTAGTTTTCGATCCCCGAGCAATATCCGAGCTCAGTCATCATCTCAATATCATATTGAACGCGCTCGGTAATGCGTTGCTCTTCAATCAGCTTATTGAGTTCCAGTAGCTGCTTCTTACGGTCTCTTAACTCTTCTTTGATGTATTCTGTTGCGGCGAGTATCGATTCACGCGGCGTAACATAGTGACTCTTAGGGTATACGGTAATACGGGCAATACGCTTAACAATGTGGCCCGTTAACGGATCAAACAGGCTCAGTCGCTCAATTTCATCATCAAAAAGCTCTACTCTAATGGCATGTTTATCGGAATCGGCAGGGAAAACGTCAATAACCTCGCCGCGAACACGGTAAGTACCGCGCTGAAGATCGATATCATTGCGCTTATATTGCAATTCACTGAGTCGTTTCAGCATATCGCGCTGTTCCATTATCCCACCTTCTCGAAGGTGCAATAACATTTTCATATATGCCTTTGGATCTCCCAAACCATAAATGGCAGAGACAGAGGCAATCAGCACCACATCTTTACGCTCAAGTAGCGCCTTAGTTGCCGACAAACGCATCTGTTCAATGTGTGCGTTAACCGAAGCATCCTTTTCGATAAAGGTACCGGTAGAGGGAACATAAGCCTCAGGCTGGTAATAGTCATAGTAAGAGACAAAGTACTCAACGGCATTATGTGGAAAGAACTCTTTCATCTCACCATAGAGTTGAGCTGCCAGTGTCTTGTTGGGTGCCATGATAATAGTCGGTCGAGACATTTGTTCTATCACATTGGCGATAGTAAACGTTTTTCCTGAGCCCGTTACACCTAATAAGGTTTGACTGGCAACCCCAGACTCGAGTCCATCGACAAGCTGTTTAATTGCCGTAGGTTGATCGCCCGCAGGTTGGTATTGCGATTCCAATTGAAATACAGATTCAGACACTAGGTTATGCTTCCTCATTTTACTTGGGCGCATTTTACCCTATTTAACACTAAGATGGCATGAACCGTAAAATTATCACCAATACAGAAGATTCAAATATAGAGGTGACAGCAGAGGTAATAGCTAGATATACGGCGATCCAAAATGAGTCCCGTACATAGCCTTCACAACAATAGCATTGATATCATGAGCGTTTAAGGCTAGTTCAACGACATACGGGCTACTTTTCCACCTTTAATCCAATGTAACGAATATCGACCACCACAACGTTTATAAGCATTGCTTTATATTAGGAGAATGGGCTTAGCAACATGTTCTTCTTACTAAACGTCTCTACACCCATGTTATTACCGTTTATGATTAATCATATGAAAGTTTGTGACAAGATAACAATCAAGTACTTAGCAAAGTAATTAGGCTACAACGGCCTAGAACAGGCACTTTAATTCACAATTAGGCCACAATAAGCGGTTACAATTTGGCAACACCCCCTGAATAGCAAAAAATTAACTGTTGATTTTTACATCAGTCTGTTTTTAAACAATAAAAAAAAAACTCAACAAATTTGCTCATTTTAAGCTCAAGCCCCTATTCATAGGCTTTAGCAACCGATTTTTTCACTTAACCCACAGGCTTATCCACAGATTTAGTGGATAACTCACTCTAGCCTTGTTATAGCGGGACTTTTAACCAATACTGCTACTGAAGCATTATGTAGCAAGATTTTGTAATTTTATTACATATGAAGTTCTCGTACTCTTCTATTTGAAGCATTGTTTTTATCAATATACTTTGAAAGTAATCGAAAACTACGATTAACTCATTCACTTGCGTTCTAGCTGTTCAGTTAATGACAAATATGGTGCATTCGTCACCATGATGCACATTTGATGAACACTTAACCGCATAAATTCACTTTTTTCCCATTGTTGAGTTGACTCAGTAGTAAGAGCCATTTAATATGCGCTCCGTCTTCAACGAGACGTAACTTAAACGATTCCCCTGTAGTTCAGTTGGTAGAACGGCGGACTGTTAATCCGTATGTCACTGGTTCGAGTCCAGTCTGGGGAGCCAAAGTTTAAGTTAATCAGATATTTATCTGGTAATGTAAAAGAGCAATTCCCCTGTAGTTCAGTTGGTAGAACGGCGGACTGTTAATCCGTATGTCACTGGTTCGAGTCCAGTCCGGGGAGCCACTTTTATATAACCGTTAAATATTGGTAAAAATGCAATTCCCCTGTAGTTCAGTTGGTAGAACGGCGGACTGTTAATCCGTATGTCACTGGTTCGAGTCCAGTCCGGGGAGCCACATTTTTATCAGCGTAAAAGAAGTAAAATGCGATTCCCCTGTAGTTCAGTTGGTAGAACGGCGGACTGTTAATCCGTATGTCACTGGTTCGAGTCCAGTCCGGGGAGCCAACATTTTATTTAAGATTTAGATTTAAAGCGATTCCCCTGTAGTTCAGTTGGTAGAACGGCGGACTGTTAATCCGTATGTCACTGGTTCGAGTCCAGTCCGGGGAGCCAATTTAAAGATACATCAGATATAGGTAGTACTGTGATTCCCCTGTAGTTCAGTTGGTAGAACGGCGGACTGTTAATCCGTATGTCACTGGTTCGAGTCCAGTCTGGGGAGCCAACCTTATCTAATTTAATCTCTGCTTTACCAATACAAGCCTCTCGCTAATCAAGAAATATCGTTCAAATAAAACACTCCTCAAACAAAGCAACTGATATTCAATCTAAAACCTGTTTATAATGCCCATAGTGATACACCTTTTTAGAACAATTTTGTCTTCTATGATTGTGAATGGACTCATTATGACCAGCTTCAGATACTCTCAACTGTTTTTAGTGTTCGTTTTCTGCGGACTCACCTACATTACCTATTCAATCAATCAAACTAATTTTGCCCATAGTCGCGAGCAAGAACTCACCAAATATACAGCAAGTATTGCGACCCAAAGCAATTGGCAAGGTAATGGCAAGGCGTTATACCAACATTTGACGACGAGTTTTAATTTTCAGTTCTTCCAATACATCGACACCAATGACAGTGACAATAGCTTCACTCACGGCAAGTTACTTGCTGAGAGTAAAAGTATTATTCAAAATATCTATCAGATTGACATCCCGTTAACCCGAACACTCGCTAATGGGCGATTGCAGGTCAAGCTTGCCATAGACAAAGAGCTCACTGCGGTATCCAATCGATTTGAATATCAACTGCTGTTAATTTGGGGCACGTTCCTACTCATCAGTGTTTTTAATTTATTGCTTGCGGCACTCCACGCTAAAAAATTGCGCTACAGTTGCAAAATAATCGATGACTTACCCAACTTTACTTTCCATGCGATTCAAAAATCTAAATTAAAGGGAGAGTTCACTCCATTAGCAAAAGTGCTTGAGTCATGCCAAAGCAATTTAAAAGCTAGAGTGGATGAGTTCAATCAAGCTCATGAAAAACTGATTAGAACAGCGTTTCAGGATCCGATTACAGGTTTTGGTACACGCGCTAAATTCACAGAAAAGTTAAATGAAATCTGTTTGCCTAACAGCCAGCAATTGGGTGTATTGGCTATGGTTAGAGCTACTGAACTTGGCGCAATAAATCAGTTACATGGGCGTGAAGCGGGTGATGATTATTTAACACGCATAGCCAACCACATCAGAAAGTCTTTGGTTAAATCACCTAATGCTTATTTTTATCGCATATCGACTGCTGATTTTGCACTCATATTACCCGACATATCCTTAAAAGATGGCACCACAATCATAGAACAGCTTAAGGTTGCCTTTGATGAGTACCAACTGAATTTGGGCACTGATTCAGTTGCTTACATTGGCTTATGCCCCTACCTGCAAGGTTGTGATCCCGTGTCATTAATGACATTGGCCGATACTGCCGTCAGTATTGCTCAAACACTTGGCCCAAATAGTTTTCATGTACAGCAGAAGCTGACGGGTGATGAACTGTTTGGCGATAGCCGTTGGAAAATCGCAATCGACGACATTCTAAAACGGAAAGCGATAAAATTTTACGCTCAGCCAATTCGTCCCTGCCGAACTAATATTGAGTCTTACCGAGAGCTTTTGTCTCGCTTTTACAACGACCAAGGTAAATTCTTACCCACTACCACAGTTATCGCGATGGCAGAGCGCCATGGCATGAGTGAAGAACTTGATAAATTAGTGATATTAAAAACCCTGAGCATGCTCATTAATATGCCTTCGCTTACGGGTCTATTTGGGATCAATATCAGCTCATCATCCGCAAACCAAGAAAGCTTTGTCGCTTGGCTCAAAAATATTTTGGTTCGCCAACGACACTTGGCCGCTAGACTCGTTTTTGAGGTCAGTGAATCAGGGATGCAAACCAACTTATCTGCGACGTATCATTTCATCAATGAAGTGCATAGTGTTGGCGCTCGGGTATCGATTGAAAGGTTTGGTCTCGGCTTTACCTCTTTCAAGTTCTTTAAAGATGTGCGCCCAGACTTTATCAAGCTAGATGGCAGTTATACTCAAGGTATTATTTCAGACACTCATAATCAGTTTTTTGTGAAAATGATTATTGATATAGCAAGAAAACTGATGATTAAAGTGATTGCGACCAGCGTCGAAAATCAACAAGAAAAATTGGCCATGGAGCAACTACTACTCGATGGCCTTCAAGGCTACTATATTGCGAAGCCAACGCCTTTAATCACCGTAAGTAAGAGCGAAAATTTGAAATAGTGCGTTAATTTCACCCACAAGAAATCAAATTTATTTGTCCTTGTTTTCTTTGTGTTGTTTATAGCGTCGGAAAAGCCGATAATAGCCCCAAGATTGTCTAAAAAATGAATTGAGATGAGTGAATATCTCCTATTGTTGGTCGGCACAGTGCTGGTCAATAACTTTGTGTTAGTAAAATTCCTAGGTTTATGCCCTTTTATGGGGGTATCCAGCAAACTTGAGTCTGCTATTGGTATGTCCATGGCGACCACATTTGTGTTGACGCTCGCGTCTATTCTCAGCTATCTGGTAAACCAATACCTGCTATTACCTTTTGATCTCGGTTACTTGAGGACAATGAGCTTTATTTTAGTTATCGCCGTGGTTGTTCAATTTACCGAAATGTTAGTCCAAAAAACCAGTGCCTCATTACATCGCGCGTTAGGTATTTACTTACCCTTGATCACCACAAACTGCGCAGTACTCGGTGTTGCCCTGCTCAATATCAACGAAGACCATAATTTTTTTGAGTCTGCCATATTCGGTTTCGGGGCAGCGGTTGGATTTTCGTTAGTCTTAATCCTATTTTCAGCAATGCGTGAACGACTCGCAGCAGCAGATATACCCGCCCCGTTTCAAGGCGGCGCTATCGCAATGGTAACCGCGGGTCTTATGTCCCTTGCATTTATGGGCTTTACAGGGTTGGTTAAATAAACATGTCAGGTATTGTCATTGCTGTTGTTGTTCTCACAATACTCGCACTTGTCTTTGGTATTTTACTGGGATTTGCTGCTGAAAAATTTAAAGTTGAAGGAGATCCGCTTGCAGAGCAAGTGGAAGCATTACTGCCCCAAACACAATGTGGTCAATGTGGGTATCCGGGTTGCAAGCCTTATGCTGACGCTATTGCCAATGGTGATAAGATCAATAAATGCCCCCCCGGTGGTAATGCCACTATGGAGAAGATTGCTGATCTCCTTGGCGTAGATCCTGAACCTCTCAACGCCACAGAGGAAGTCCAGGAAAAAAAAGTCGCCTATATACGTGAAGACGAATGCATAGGGTGTACTAAATGCATTCAAGCTTGCCCTGTAGATGCCATTTTAGGGTCAGGAAAGTTGATGCATACTGTCATTATCGATTACTGCACGGGTTGCGATTTATGCGTTGCTCCCTGCCCTGTAGATTGTATTGATATGCTTCCTATCGAACAAACAACTAAGACCTGGGATTGGCAGTTAAATGCGATTCCAGTGACACAAGTGCAAGAGGATCCGCAGTGCTAACTTTATTAGAACAAGTTGATAAAGGAACGCTTTGGCGCTCGCATGGTGGTATCCACCCCCCAGAGTTAAAAACGCTATCAAATAAGACCGCTATTGCCGATTTCCCCTTAGCAAAGCAATTTGTCATTCCTATTCCACAAGTGGGCGATAGCGCGTTGCTTAGTATCAACGCCGGTGAGCGGGTATTAAAAGGCCAAGCACTGACAACAGGCACCAGTTTCTCTCATTGCCCTGTGCACGCACCGACGTCAGGCACTATCACAGCCATTAAACAGATGCCCAGCAACCACGCATCTGGCTTACCTGTTTTAAGCTGTGTGCTCGCCGCTGACGGACAAGATGAAGCTATCGAAGCCATTACCAGTGACGTTTCAGCGTTGGATAATCAACAGATCTTAAAAAAGATCCAAGATGCCGGTATCGCCGGTCTCGGTGGAGCTGCTTTTCCGACCCACATAAAACTACGGCCAGCGAGCGACATTGAGCTCGTGATCATCAACGGCATTGAGTGTGAACCTTACATCACGTCCGATGATAGATTAATGCAAGAGCATAGCGATCAGATCCTGTCCGGCATCGCCATTATTGAACGTTTATTGACGCCTAAACGGATCATTATCGCCATTGAAGATAATAAACCCGAAGCCAGTGAAGCGATGCAGCATTCACTCAATCGAAGCGAACTGTCCAGCGACCAAGTTAGGATCACAAAGGTTCCCACAAAATATCCATCCGGCGGTGAAAAGCAGCTAATCCAAATTTTAACAGGTCAAGAAGTACCTTCAGGCGCAATACCTGCCCAGCTTGGTATGCTGGTACAAAATGTCGGTACCGCATACGCAATACAAGATGCTGTCATTAATGGAAAACCACTCACATCAAGAGTCGTCACCGTGACTGGACTTAATAGCAAAAATCCTGGCAACTACTGGATGCCTATAGGCACGCCGATTGAGCATATTCTTCACACTAACGGTTTTAAAGGCGATCTAAACCAAGATAAAGTCATTATTGGCGGGCCAATGATGGGCCACTTATTACCTGATGTCGCAGCGCCGGTGCTTAAAGGGACCAACTGTGTATTATTGCCAAGCAATGAAGAGATCGCAGAAGAACAGCAAGAAATGCCTTGTATTCGTTGTGGAGAATGCGCCGTAGTATGCCCTGCGCTGCTATTACCGCAGCAGCTTTTTTGGCATGCCCAAGCAGAAGAATATGACAAAGCTGCTAGCTTTAATCTTCGTGATTGTATTGAGTGCGGTTGCTGCAGTTATGTTTGTCCAAGTGACATTCCATTAGTTGAATATTATCGCGTTGCTAAATCTGCACTGCGTACACAGTCTGAAGAGAAAAAACAGGCGGATTTAGCCAAACAACGTTTTGATGCGAGACAGCAACGACTGGAAGATGAAAAACTCGCTCGAGAAACTAAAGCAAAAGAAGCTGCCGAACGTCGTAAAAATAACATGGGGAGCACCGACAACAATGCGGTTGCAGAAGCCATGGCACGCATTAAGGCGAAGAAAGCCGCCGAGTCTAATGCTGGAGACACCACTGCAACGGAACCAGTTCAAGATAAAAAGGCGCAAATAGCCGCCGCGGTTGCTCGTGCAAAGGCAAAGAAAGCCGCTCCTGCGGCAACGAATAAACAGCCAGCAGACTCCGGCGATGTTGAAGTCGATGAGAACAATGATAAAAAGGCCAAAATAAAGGCTGCAATTGCCAGAGCAAAAGCCAAAAAGGCACAACAAAACACCACGGTGGTAAAGGATCTCGACGTTACAGAAGAAACTCATGCTGTAGATGAAAAGAAAGCGAAAGTGGCCGCCGCTATCGCTCGCGCCAAGGCAAAGAAGCTACAACAACTTGATTCAGAGCCACTTCAGAGCAACGCGATTGTGGCTGAGTTGGCCACTAAAACAGATTTACAGCTCTCACCTGAAGAGATCAAAAAAGCCCGTATTGCTGCAGCTGTCGCCAAGGCGAAAGCTAAAAAGCAATCTGCTGTTACTGATGCACCAGCCCCGACAGAAAGTAACGTGCTAGATAACGATTTAGGGACTCCGGCAGAATTAACACTGTCCCCTGAAGAGATCAAAAAAGCCCGTATTGCTGCAGCTGTCGCCAAGGCGAAAGCAAAAAAAGCGCAAGCCAAATTGGAAGAGAAGGAATAATTCATGGCATTTAAGTTAGCTTCATCGCCACACTTAAAAGTGCAGCTGCAAACCCAAAGTGTGATGCGAAGAGTCATTTTGTGTGCACTCCCCGGTATCGCTACCCAGTTTTACTTTTTTGGTTGGGGTGTTTTGATCCAAGTATTGCTGGCGATTGCCGTTGCTTTGCTCAGTGAATCTGCCGTACTCAAGCTAAGAAAGCGTCCTGTTCGACCGACCATAAGCGACAATAGCGCAGTCCTAACGGCGTTATTAATTGGCGTATCAATACCCTCAATAGCACCTTGGTGGGTCGTGGTGATAGGTACTGTCTTTGCCATTGTCATCGTCAAACACCTATACGGTGGCTTAGGGCAAAATATATTTAATCCCGCGATGGCAGCCTATGTCATGTTACTGATCTCCTTTCCAGTACAAATGACCAGTTGGGCAGTGCCGTTATCATTAGCGCCAACGCCAATGGATTTAGGGCTAACACTCAAAGCCATTTTTGGAACCATGACGGCAGAGCAACTCAATATATACAAACTGGGCTTTGACGGCATAGCAATGGCAACGCCTCTCGATACAGTAAAGACTGACTTATCACTTGGATTAACCATTACAGAGAGCCTAACGAAAGCCATTTTCTCTGACGGTTACGGCGTTGGTTGGTTTTGGATAAATATTGCCTACTTGCTTGGCGGCCTAGCCATGCTTAAATTAAAAGTTATCCGATGGCAGATAAGTGTCGGCATTATTGCCTCTCTTTTTGTATGCAGTAGCTTTGGTTATTTATTAAGCCCAGACACACACATTGGTCCATTGTTCCAGCTGTTTTCAGGCGCAACGATGCTGGCCGTATTTTTTATCGCCACCGATCCGGTCACCGCTGCGACCAGCGTACGAGGGAGGTTGCTATTTGGTGCCTTAATCGGTGTATTAGTTTATGTTATCCGTACTTATGGGGGCTATCCAGACGCATTTGCCTTCGCGGTTTTGCTGGCGAATCTATGTGCACCTTTCATCGATTATTATGTAAAACCACGTAGCTACGGCCACCGCTCTGGAAACTAATCGCCGGTAAATGGCGAGTAAAACAGCGGAACTCAAGTCAAGTATGTGCCATCGATACTGTGTTTAGAGGCTATATTTTGAAAATCAGTTTAGAGACAATATTTTGAAAAATTCAATGTTAAAAAATGGTTTGTTACTCGCACTATTTGCCCTGCTTTGCACCGGACTAGTCGCAGTAGTCAACCAGCTTACATTTGCAAAAATAAAGCAACAGGAACAGATTGAGCTGGCAAGAGTGTTACATCAGATAATTCCTGATGAATTACATGATAACGAGCTCACAGAACATTGCATAACCATTACATCTGTTGATTTCCTAGGAACTGACAAGCCCCTTCCAGCTTATATTGCTACAAAAGAAGGTGTCGGTATTGCCATCGCAATTGAAACTATTGCACCCGATGGTTACAACGGTGACATTAGAATTATCATCGGCTTAGATAAGTCGGGCACCGTGTTAGGCGTGCGTACACTTTCACATCAAGAAACCCCTGGCTTAGGTGACAAAATCGAGCGAAGAAAATCAGATTGGGTATCTTCGTTTACAGGGTTATCGGTATTGTCAGACAAAGATAAACGCTGGCATGTAAAAAAAGATGGCGGAGAGATAGACCAATTTACTGGTGCTACAATTACACCCCGAGCATTCGTAAAAGCGGTTAAAAAAGCCACGCTATATTTTAATGCACATAAAGACGAACTATTAGATGCACCCGCTAACTGTGAGGTAGGCAATGAGTGATTATAAAGAGTTAGCCTGGCAAGGACTTTGGAAGAACAACCCAGGGCTAGTTCAATTACTGGGCTTATGTCCGTTGCTTGCCGTTACAGCCACTTTAACCAATGCGTTAGGGCTTGGTTTGGCGACATTACTGGTGTTGATTGGTTCGAACATTTTAGTCTCTTTAGTGAGAGATTTTGTCCCAAAAGAGATCCGCATACCGGTATTTGTAATGATCATTGCCGCATTGGTCACCAGCGTTCAGCTATTCATTAATGCTTATGCCTATGGTCTTTACCTGTCGCTAGGGATCTTTTTACCACTGATTGTGACCAACTGCGTCATCATTGGCCGAGCTGAAGCATTTGCCTCGCGAAACAACGTGGCAAAATCAGCCTTCGACGGATTAATGATGGGGTTAGGTTTTACCCTCGTACTGTGCGTACTGGGTGCTAGCCGTGAAATATTAGGTCAAGGTACGCTCTTTTACGGTGCAGACCAGTTATTAGGTGAATGGGCAAAAGGATTAACGATCCAACTCTGGCAAGTCGATACCACTTTTTTATTAGCCATGCTTCCTCCCGGTGCTTTTATCGGAATTGGACTGCTGATTGCGCTTAAAAATGTAATTGATAGTTACTTAGAGGCTAGACAGCCTAAGCTAGAGGAAACAGCGCCAACGCGCGTTAGGATCACGAAAGTTAACTAATACAGGTTCATTTAATCTTAAAATATCATCTTAAAATAATAATAACATCGATGGATACTGGCATATGAACACAGAAAAACGCCGCATTATTTTAGAGCGACTTAGAGACAACAATCCTCATCCTGAAACTGAGCTGAATTTTTCAAGTCCATTTGAGCTGTTAGTTGCAGTGACACTTTCAGCTCAAGCAACCGATGTTAGCGTTAACAAAGCAACAAAAAAATTATTTCCCGTGGCTAATACAGCGCATAGTATTGCCGCCCTCGGGGTTGACGGACTCAAGCAGTATATTAAGACAATAGGCTTATACAACAACAAAGCGATTAATGTCGTTAGAGCCTGTGAGATCTTAGTCGACCAATATGATGGTGTTGTACCCGAAAATAGAGAAGCATTAGAGGCGCTACCTGGCGTTGGTAGAAAAACAGCTAACGTAGTACTTAATACCGCATTCGGCTGGCCTACCATCGCGGTAGACACTCACATTGATAGAGTTTCAAATCGTACTAAGTTTGCGATGGGTAAGAATGTCGTTGAAGTCGAGAAAAAACTGTTAAAAGTGGTTCCAGCTGAATTTAAAGTTGATGTACATCACTGGTTAATTTTACACGGGCGCTACACCTGCATTGCCAGAAAGCCTCGCTGTGGCAGCTGTATAATTGAAGACTTGTGTGAATTTAAAGACAAAATTTACCCTGAAGATTAATAGCGCCTTCACGGTTTATGATAAATATTACCCATAAAAAAGCCGCTTTCGCGGCTTTTTTTAAAACATATTGATAAAGAAAATAGACAGTCCAACCGCAATAATAACGCTAAGCCCTAGCGACATTTTTAGTTCAGTTTGCATCGGTAACTCCTCGAATAAGTTAATTAATACTATAAGATAAATGAGACTTTATCAGGCTAATTTAAACGTTTTGTGATCTGCACACGGTCTAATGTAGTCAAAACTCTATCCTAATAACAAACAGTATCCATCGGCTATATTTTCGATATAATTCAATGAGAAAAAACAACAAATAAAGAGGACGAAATGGCACAGTTACTACATACCATGTTACGCGTAGGTAATTTAGAGCGCAGTATTGAATTTTACACCCAAGTTATGGGTATGAAATTATTACGTAAAAGCGAAAATAGTGAATACAAATATACCCTAGCATTTGTTGGCTACGATGAAGAATCTACAGGCAGTGCGGTGATTGAACTTACCTACAACTGGGGCACTGAAGAATATGACATGGGTAACGCTTTTGGTCATATAGCCATAGGTGAAGAAGATATTTATGCCCGTTGTGAAGCAATAGCGAACGCTGGCGCTAAAGTTATACGTCCAGCGGGTCCCGTTGCTGGCGGCAGTACTGTCATTGCCTTTGTAGAAGACCCTGATGGTTATAAGATCGAGCTAATCCAAATGAGCTCATCTCAGCAAGGCTTGGGATAACGTTTAGACAAAATAAACACAAAAAAAAGCGCCTTTCGGCGCTTTTTTTATTAGCTTTAAACTCTATTCTCTAGAACTGTTTGTTAGCACTAGTTTTTAAATCAGTTTTAAGCTTAAAACTTAACAGTTACACCCGCAAAGTACTGACGACCAATGGTGTCATAAACTTCTGGAACTGTTCCACCGTCACTGCCGTTAGAGACGTTTGATGGTTCTTCGTCAGTTAGGTTTTTAACACCAGCACTTACCATCCAAGTATCATTGATGAAGTAGCTAGCTGAAACATTATGATAAAGAATAGAATCAACCTTAGTGCCTTCGCCTAAGTCATCCATCTCACCGATATAACGGTTGAAGTACATAACATTCCAATCATCTTGACCGGCTTTAATACTGAAGTTGTTACGTACTTGAGCATATGCACCGAAGTTACCATCGATAGTATTAGTGTAATCTACGCCATCTTGCTCAAAGTTAAGCAAATAAGTGGTGTCATTACTCACTGTCCAATCAAGATTTAACACTTCAAAATTATACGCTAGGTTAAAATCGATACCGCTTGTATCTTGGTAACCGACGTTAGTTAACGAGTTAGTTAGATTATCTAAATCACCGTTTGGACCGATGTTAAAGGCATCACACGCCACTTGGTCACCCGCAAAACAGTTATTTAGACCATTTTGAGTATCCATACGTGCAATTGCGTTTTTCACTTTAAAGCGCCAGTAATCGACAGTCAATGACATGCCATCTACATAGCTAGGTGAATATACTAAACCTGCAGTGTATGACTCAGATTCTTCAGGTTGAAGATCTTCATCTGAAGTACGGTTAACTAAAATCTGTGGATCTTGCTCATTTCCCCAAGGATCGTCTAGGTAGTCAAATGAACCTGAGTTACCACCGAATAGCTCGCTGACACTTGGTGCACGGAAACCTGTCGCCGCAACGGTACGGATCATTAAGTCATCAGTCGCTGCGTATGTTAGACCAATTTTCCAAGTCGATGCGTTACCGAATGTAGAGTAATCGTCGAAACGAAGCGCGAATTCACCGGTTAGCTTATCAGTAAACGGCACGCTGACTTCTTGGAAAACAGAAATTACGTTGTAGTTACCATCAGTAGGATCTTGTTGAGCAGCAGTACTTTCGCCTGCAACAACAATTGGGTCAGGATTGTAGAAACCACTCTCATAACGGTATTCTGCACCGATAGCGTAAGCTACAGCACCTGCATCAAGATCAAAAAGCTCACCCGTTAGACCAGCAGAGAATACATGTTGCTCATTACCACCATCAGACTGTTCATCATAAGAAACACTATCAAGTAATGCTTGGTCCGTCATTGGCTGGCCACTAAACCATGCATCTTGATCGGCATAGATTGCATCTGTCATGATAGATGCATTGATCGAGTTTTCTACTGCGGTTTCAGCTTTGTTTTTACCGTAAGTATAGGAAACATCCCAATCCATACCGGTATTGACATCAATTGAACCAGCAAGAGCAGCTGAGACACGTAATGTATCAGTGTCCTGAGTATAAACACGAGGACCAACGTCATTCATACGTTTTCTGTAGTTAACTTGGCCTTTGTCGTTTGGCTTGATGCCTGCATCGGTCATGTCTTGGTCAATTTCAACACACTTAGTAGGATCGTCACCTGCCTCACAAACATCTAGGTCGAGGTTAGCTGGCTGAGGTGCCAACTGCTGGTTTGACTTACGCTTGGTGTAAAGAATATCACCGGTCAACACTAGGTCATTGCCAAGCTCTTGAGTCATGTTAGCGAACAAGCTGTAACGCTTACTTGGCGTTTGGTAAAAACTATCTTGTGTATAGTCGTAACTTTCTTCACGATCTACCCAATTGCCATTCTCATCTTTAACCTGACCGCCTAAAGAGCCATTAGGTATGAATGAGCTAGCACCTGGATCTGTCCAATCACGATCTGACTGAACAACACCACGACGCTCAGAGTAAGCAGCACCGAATGTGTAGTTACCTGTATCGGTATTAAAGCCGTAAAGTGCACTGATTTCGCCGTTTTCACCGTCGCTCTTATCAGTCATGCCACCAGTAACATCTATCTGGAAGCCATCAAAATCTTTTTTAGTGATGATGTTAACAACACCTGCAATAGCGTCAGAGCCATAGACTGCAGATGCACCATCTTTAAGTATTTCTACACGTGCAATCATTGCAACAGGGATAGAGTTAAGATCCACAGCGCTATCAGCACCTGAACCTGAGTTAACCATACGGCGACCGTTAAGTAATACTAACGTACGCTGTGAGCCCATACCACGAAGGTCAACTTGAGCAACACCGTCTGAACCGTTGTTAGTACTTGACCCCATAGCAGCACCAGCCATAGAAGTTTGTGCTTGTAGCATTTGGTCGACTGAAGTAAAGCCTTCAGCTTTAATTGTTGCTGCGTCAATAACAGTCACTGGAGAGGCTGTTTCCATATCCTGTCGTTGAATACGGGAGCCGGTTACAGCGATACGCTCTACTTTAGCTTCCTCTTCAGCGTAGGCTGCTGTAGAAACTGTAATTGCTGATGTAGATACAGATGCGATCAATCCGAACTTTATTGCAGAGGCCAATTTCGATGGTCTGTTCATTTATGTCGTACTCCCTAGCTTAATTATTTTTATATGCACGTCATTTGTTATCAGTGACGTTGCTAGAGATACTGCAATTTCACGTTTATGCCGTCAATCCACCAAATCGTTAACCATTCACTTTACCTTGTTAAGTAATGTGATAAATAAAGTAACCAATAATCGAGCTTGTCGTTTTTCATGAAAGCAATGACACAGCAAGGCAGAGGAATAAGCCACAACGTACCAGTATACTGGTGTAAACACCTGCCGAGCTGGCAACTTTTTGTTAACCATCAAAATAAGTAAAGTGTGACACAGGTCGCGTTTACTCTTTTGATTTTTTAGTAAATAGACCACGTAGATGGTCAATTATTAGAGTTGGCTCATGCTTTTTTATGCAGAAATAGACTAGCCAGCAAGAAACTGTTCAGAATTGAAACAGCACTTCACACTGAGCTTGTTACCATCGGCAACATAAGGGCAAACAATCACGCGCCAAACTACACATAGCAGCAACAGATGTTATAACTTTCGATGTTAGGAGTAACATTTAAGAATTAGAATAAATACTCACAATCCATGGATAACTAAGCTGACGAAGTGCAGATTTTGACTCATTACATCACAGAGCATTCAATCACAGCGAAATAATCAACATGGGCTAGAATCACCTTCAGTTCATCACTGATACTCAAACGACAGTGTAAAGATGACTGTCTACATTTTTTGAAGGGGGGAATTGTTGCTCTTGGATGCCATTAGAAAGTACAGGATAGATTCGACGTGGACATGACGTGCACCAATGGTTTTGACTGTTCGACCTTCACTACTTTGCAGTTTTATTTTACTAAAGTTGCATTCGAACGCGCACAAGTATCACTTAAACGTTTATCAACATGTATAAATCCCGCCATTAAAATATCCAACACCAATTAAGAATGAGGGACAGTCCACTGTTGTTGTCATTAATGGGAAAGGAAATTTAGCGTTCGCTCAGTGCAGCACTGCTCGATAATGATGACCATCAAGGAAAGTTATGAGTCACATCAGATACAGAGCAACCCATTACAATAGCGCTCTTTCAATTAGCCAATGAACATACACTAAATTTAAAACGTTGCGGCTTAGATAAAAAACGACATTTATACGCTCTTTCCGGCCATTAGTGTAGAGAATTTAGACGTCGTCGGGGAAATGATGGTGATAGGTTCAAAGGTCGTGATGGGTAAAAATGCGGCTGCAGGTGATAAGCACCCACAGTATATATTGTGGATTGAAGAGCAATAGTAACGCGATTGCTCAAACAATGAAGTAAATGGAATGCTTACTTAGATTCTGGTTGGATCATATTAAAATGGTTATAGGCTCGTTGCGTTGCAATACGTCCACGTGGCGTTCTTTGTATAAATCCTTGTTGGATCAAAAACGGTTCCAGTACATCTTCAATCGTTTCGCGCTCTTCACCAATCGCTGCCGCTAAGTTATCAAGTCCTACAGGGCCACCCATAAATTTGTCGATAATGGCAAGCAGTAGTTTTCGATCCATATAATCAAAACCTTCCGCATCGACATCGAGCATGTCTAAGGCTAACTCTGCAATCACCTTGGTCACGTCACCACTATGTTTAACTTCTGCAAAGTCACGTACTCGCCGCAGTAAACGATTGGCAATACGAGGTGTACCACGAGAACGTTTGGCTATTTCAACCGCGCCTTCTTCGTCAATTTCTAGATCCATCACTTTTGCAGAGCGGAGCACAATGGTGGATAAGTCTTTAACGTTGTAAAACTCTAAACGTAGCGGAATACCAAATCTCGCCCGTAGCGGAGAGGTCAATGACCCCGCTCTTGTGGTAGCTCCCACTAATGTAAATGCCGGTAGATCCAGCTTAATAGAGCGCGCCGCAGGACCTTCACCAATCATGATATCTAATTGGTAGTCTTCCATCGCAGGATACAAAATCTCTTCCACTACCGAGCTTAATCGATGAATTTCATCAATAAATAAAACATCGTTTTCTTCGAGGTTAGTCAACAAAGCCGCTAAATCACCCGCCTTTTCTAGCACTGGTCCTGATGTAGACTTTATATTCACGCCCATCTCATTGGCAACAATCATCGCCAATGTTGTCTTTCCGAGACCCGGAGGACCATAAATCAGCATATGATCTAACGCTTCGCCACGATTTTGCGCCGCTTCAATAAAGATTTTTAACTGTGCGCGAGTATCATCTTGCCCAGTATACTCGTCCAATAGCTTAGGACGCATCGCCCTATCAATGACTTCTATAGGCTCGATAACGTGTGGTTGTATTAGGCGATCAGCTTCAATCATCGGTTATCCTTAAAGCATCGATTTAAGTGCTGATTTAATCAGCGATTCAGAGTCTATACCATCAACATACACTGCAGAAACAGCTTTACTCGCTTGCGCTGGTTTATATCCCAGCGACAACAGTGCGCCAATGGCATCTTCTTCGGCAGTATTGACGACAACGGGAACGGTATAGTTTGATTGCAGCATAAACTCTCTTTCAGATCCCACCGATGCTTCCATCAGGCTCTTGAGCTTATCACGCATTTCAATGAGCAAGCGTTCCGCTGTTTTCTTACCGACGCCAGGCAACTTTACCAACGTAGCAATATCATCTCTGCCGACGCAAGCAACAAACTCAGCCGCTGTCATGCCCGATAAAATGGTCAACGCCAGTTTTGGCCCGACGCCATTAGTCTTAATTAATAGCCTAAAGAGTGCACGTTCCTGCTTAGAGATAAAACCATACAATAACTGCGCATCTTCTCTGACCACAAAATGGGTAAAAACAACGGCCTCTAGCCCTACTTCTGGTAACTCATAAAAGCTTGTCAGTGGCATTTGGATCTCATACCCCACACCACCAACATCGATAAGCACTTCAGGTGCTTGTTTTTCTACGAGTAGACCACGTATACGACCAATCATTTATATCTTCCGTATGTACTTGAATTCGCTTTGCCGCCCATGGCAACCAAGCTTTGACTTGTATGAAAGTGACATACCGCAACCCCTAATGCGTCTGCCGCATCGGCTTGAGGCGCACTCGGCAACTTTAAAATTTGCTGGATCATGTGCTGTACTTGCTCTTTTTGCGCTCTACCGGTACCGACAACTGATTTTTTTATTTGGGTAGCACTGTATTCAGCAACGGGTAAATTTGCTGCGGTGGCCGCCACAATTGCAGCACCACGCGCTTGACCAAGCTTAAGTGCTGAATCCGCATTCTTAGCCATAAATACCCGTTCAATAGCAAATTCATCAGGTTGGTATTGTCTGATAATTTCGGAAAGACCATCAAAAATTTGCTTAAGACGCAGTGGTAATTCGTCTGAACTGGTTCTTATACAACCGCTCCCCACATAAACATGTTGGCGACCAATACATTGAATCACACCATAACCGGTGATCCTAGAGCCTGGATCAACGCCTAAAATAATAGCCATATCGCTTATTCCAGCCCCGCCATGACATCGTCAGAAATCCCACCATTGTGGTAAACCTCTTGCACATCATCATGATCTTCAAGGTTATCGATTAAGCGTAAAAACTTTGGTGCCGTGCTCGCATCAAGTTCCGCTGTTGTGGATGGCAACATGGTCACTTCAGCATTCACCGCTTCAAGCCCTGCAGCATCCAATGCATCTTTTACTGCACCAAAATCCTCTGGTGTGGTAAAGACATCAATAGAACCGTCTTCATGCGCAATAACGTCATCAGCACCAGCTTCAAGTGCGGCGTCCATAACAGTATCTTCATCTACATCTTGATAAGAAATAATACCTTTTTTATCAAACAAATAAGCAACAGAGCCATCGGTGCCTAAGTTACCGCCTGATTTACTAAACGCATTTCTGACGCCGGAAACCGTACGGTTTTTGTTATCCGTCATGGTTTCAACTAATACCGCTGTACCGCCAGGACCATAACCTTCATAGATAATGGTCTCTAATATTTGACCATCTAACTCGCCAGCACCGCGTTTTACCGCTCGCTCAACCGTGTCACGCGTCATGTTATTTGATAATGATTTATCGATGGCTGCCCGCAATCTTGGATTTGAATCGGGATCAGAGCCACCTTCTCTTGCAGCGACAGTGAGCTCACGGATAAATTTAGTAAAAAGCTTACCACGCTTAGCATCTTGCGCTGCTTTACGGTGCTTAATATTGTCCCATTTACTATGACCTGCCATCTCTTTCTCCTACATTCGATTCTCTAGAAAATAAGCATTTCATCATGCCCATCACCAAAATTATTCGAAAAAAAAGCCGAGTCTAAACTCGGCTCTTTTTAACAGTATTTACTGCTCGTCTTTGTTCTCTTCCGCAATGACACTGATACCCAGTTCAACTAACTGCACTGGATTTGCAAAGCCAGGCGCATTCGTCAATGGACATGCCGCCGTTGTTGTTTTAGGAAATGCCATTACATCACGAATTGAGCTTGCGCCCGTCATCAACATGATGATGCGATCTAAACCAAATGCTAAACCTGCATGTGGCGGCGTACCATAACGTAGCGCTTCAAGTAGGAAGCCAAACTTTTCGTTCGCTTCTTCGTCATTAATCCCTAGAATTCTAAATACTGCTGACTGCATCTCACTATTATGGATACGTACCGAACCGCCACCTAACTCACAACCGTTCAATACCATATCGTAGGCATCTGAAATAGCGCCAATAGGATTCGCTTCCAGTTCTGCTGGTGTCATATTGCTCGGCGCGGTGAATGGGTGATGCATCGCATGTAATCCACCATCTGAAGTAGGCTCAAACATCGGGAAGTCAACGACCCAAAGTGGTTTCCAATCGCCTTGTAGCAATTCAAAATCTTCACCGGCTTTCAAACGAAGTGCGCCCATAGCTTCGGCAACGATGTTCGCTTTATCTGCGCCAAATAAGATTAGGTCACCAGTTTGTGCACCCGTGCGCTCAAGCAGTGCGGTAACAACATCTTCAGTTAAGAACTTAAGCACTGGAGATTGAATACCTTCCATGCCCTTATCAAGGTCATTAACCTTCATCCACGCTAGGCCTTTTGCGCCATAAATGGTGGCATATTTTGCATAGTCGTCAAGATTCTTGCGTGAAAGTTTAGCGCCGCCAGGAATGCTAAGAACTGCAACACGCCCTTCTGGATCATTTGCTGGGCCATTGAACACAGCAAACTCAACATCTTTTACAAGGTCAGCAACATCAATTAGCTCAAGTGGGTTACGTAAATCCGGCTTATCTGAGCCGTAACGACGCATCGCTTCAGCGAAGGTCATTTTTGGAAATTCACCCAAATCAACATTTAACAATTCTTTAAATAGACCGCGAGTCATCTCTTCTGTTTTAGCCATCACTTGCGCTGAAGACATAAACGAGGTTTCAATATCTATCTGAGTAAATTCTGGCTGACGGTCAGCACGTAAGTCTTCATCACGGAAGCACTTCACGATTTGGTAATAGCGGTCAAATCCAGACATCATCAACAACTGCTTAAATAGTTGTGGAGATTGTGGCAAAGCGAAGAACTGACCTTTATAAGTACGACTCGGCACTAAGTAATCACGTGCACCTTCTGGTGTCGCTTTGGTCAGGATTGGTGTTTCAATATCTAAGAAACCGTTCCCATCAAGAAAACGTCTAACAGCACTGGTCACTTTAGAACGGAATACGATACGGTCAGCCATTTCAGGACGACGTAGATCTAAGTAGCGATACTTTAAGCGTTGCTCTTCAGTATTGTGCTGGTTTTTGTCCATATTAATCGGCAGTGGAGCAGAACTGTTTAAGATGGTCAGTTCAGATCCAAATATCTCGATTTCACCGGTGCGCATATCCGCATTAATCTGGCTATCGGGTCTAGCGCTAACTCGACCTTTAATTTGAACACAAAACTCACTGCGTAAGGTGCTTGCTATCTCAAACACCTCAGGAAGATCGGGATCATAAACAACTTGAACAATGCCTTCTCTATCACGCAGGTCGAGAAAAACAACGCCGCCTAAATCTCGGCTACGATTAACCCAACCCACTAGGGTTACTTCTTGACCAACGTGAGACTGATTAACGTCCCCACAATAATGACTGCGCATTTAACTCTTTCCTTTATTCCACAAAATGATGTTTGAGGATCTGGTTCAAAACAAGACAAAAGCGGCATTATAGAGACATATTGCCGTTTTCCAAATAACTTATCGACTAGTCGGTTAAGTATCAGCCAATTTTCAAAAAAAATGAATAGATTTAACCGAATGTTACTGCTGTTGCGAATTTCTGGATGATTTTCCGCCGGCATTCTTAGCACGATACATATGCCTATCCGCCGTCTTTAATAATGTATCAACACTGTCACCATCCGCAGGGTATAACGCAATCCCCATACTGGCAGATGCCGATAGTGAAAGTTCATCAATCACAAAGGGGCTCGACAAGCGCTGCAGCAAAAGTTCTGCTACATCATTTGCTGCGGATATCGAATCCACTTTATGAAGTATGATAATGAATTCATCGCCACCTAATCTGCCGACCGTATCGGCACGTCTAACAGCGTTGCTCAATGCTTGGCTAATCGCAATAAGATAGTCGTCACCTACATGATGACCATATTCATCATTAATGGCTTTAAAACCGTCAAGATCAACAAAAATAACGGCAAACTGTGACATTTCGCGACTATGGGCCAATATTGCCTGCTCCAATCGTTCCTCTATCATTGAGCGATTAGGGAGTTTGGTTAAGCTGTCATGTTTAGCAAACAGCGCCATCTTATTCTCAGCCGCAATTCTTAACGCCACCTCTCGGCGCAAGCGCCTATTTGCCAACAAGGCCACAATAACCAATACCGCAAGCGCACTAAAAACAATAATACTTAACCGCAATCTATTTTCAAAATCTTCACGACCAAACTCTATCGTTTGCGATACCCATTTTTGATGGATCTTTTGCTGCTGAGCACGATCAATGTTGCCAATGACACTATTAATAAAAGGTAACAAAAGCTGTTGCCGCTTATTGATCCCTATGTGGCTACGTTGCTCAGAAAAATCAACCAACATCGACATTTTTAGTTCAGAAAATTGCCCTTCTTTCAGGCCCGCACTTAGATTCATCACTTTATCGATAAAGACATCCGCTAAGCCCTCATCTACAGCATTTAGGCCAGCGCGACTATTAGGCACCAATACCAACTCTAATGTGGGGTACTCTTGCATTAAATCAGCAACAATATGGTAGCCCTCAACAACCGCAAGTCGCAAGCCTTTGAGCTCCGTTAAGCTAAATATATTAACGCTATCTAACGAGCTCACCAGTCCCCATGGTGCTGGCCAGTAAGAGTTGGAAAATACTAACTTATCTTGACGCTGCGCCGTAGGCACCATACTACCCGACATATCGATATCACCGCGTAATAGCGCATCTAGCAATGTCTGCCAATTACTGAATTCGACATAGTTGAGCTTCAAACCAAGCTCCTGCGAAATAATCTTAAATACCTCGCTATTAATCCCTGCGTAATCACCATTGTCGCTTTTATATTCCATCGGAGCCCAATTATTAACAAAACCCACTTTTATCTCACCCATGCTTTTTATCATGGCGCGTTGTTTTGAGTTCAGCTGGACAAGTTTTTTGGTCGAGGAATAAATCCTATCAGCAGGATTTAAAATCCACTTCCTCTCAATCGCAGCCAACTCCGAAGAGTTAATCGCGTTAAACCCTTTTGATATACGCTCAGAAAAATCTCGATCATTGTTTCGATTTAATACGTAAAGGTCGGTTTTAAAATGGATCGGTTTAAACTGGTAAAAATCTTCCCAGCGATTCTTTAACAATAAGTAGTGTTGTGTCCATGCTGCTGCCGCAATAAAACCGTCCACTCTGCCCGATTCTGCGGCCTCTATCATCTGCTGGACATTGGCCACATAGTAAAAGTCAGAATCCGGCAGGGCTTCAATTAATTCGGCAAGATAAGGCGATGTCGGCGCGACTGCAAATACTTTGCCCTTTAGCTCTTCAACTGTCTTAAAAGACGTTTTATAGGAAAACAGTCTGCTGCTAACTTGATAGATCAGATGGGCTCGATTGAGTCCTGACTTCATAGACTCACTTTCGGGGTAACCCAGCTGCACGTCCGCGATGCCGCGTTGAACATTCACGATGCCTTGCTGCATGTCTCCAGCAATAAAGCGTATCGGCAACCCCGTTTTATCCGACCATAATTTCCAAATATCAACCAATAAACCATGTGGTAAACCGTTGGGGCCAATATCCGCATAGGGTTCAACCCCTGTCTGCATCGCCACGACAACTTCGTTCTGGCTGCGCTGTATGCCCAACCAATCACGTTCAATGTTATTACGCTCTACAGGGTCAACTAAACTGAATCCTTGCATTACGGTTCGTAACAATGACGCTTTACCTTTTTTAACTGCCGGATAAAATGCAAATTCACTAATCGCAATACGTCGATTAACTGGAAATGACATAATCACTTTTTGACTAATGTTGCTCTCACGCAGGTAACCTTCAAGACCTGCAAAAACAAAAACGTCATTGTTAATCACCGCATCCAGTAACTGTTTACGATTAGCGTAATAAGCAAACGTCAGCTTCGGCTGCTTTTTGAGCAATGCGTCAATGTGGGCAGCCCCCTTAACAACACCAATTTTATAAGGAATTAGCTTTTCTAAGGTATTGATATTGGTCAAAGCTTTATTGATATAAAGGTAGCCATTTACCTTTGAGATAGGTTCAGCAAAATCAAACAGTTTTAGCCTCGCAGGCGTCTTTGCCATCCCAATGTGAATATCGGCAAGTGATTGTTCAACACTGTCTAAAGATTGCTGCCAATTAACGGGCCTAAACACAACGTCTTGTTGATTAAGACGCGCCCATTGCCGCCAAAAATCGACTAAGAGACCATTAGCGGTGCCGTTTTCATCGACATATTGGAACGGGTAACTATCATCGCTCATTGATATCACTAATGGCTGCCCGCTATCTTTAGCTGCAGAAAATACTGATGTCGTAAAAAAGACGGAGAAAACAGCCAGCAACACGTAAGCGTTATATTTCAATTACAATCCCTATAAAAGGTCAACTATCTGTAAATAATTTGTATCGATAATGCTATTAGACAAAATTTTATGAGGAATTTCCAGTACTAGTCTTGCTGGTTGCAGATATGTTTAGCTAGAATGAGGAGTTGAATCCCCACTATTTGATCACATGAAACTTTCTCAAGACGACCTATATGCTAAACCGTACCAACAAGTCAGCGATTTTCAATTCGATGATAAAGTGGCAGGTGTGTTTAATGACATGATCCGTAGATCTGTACCTGGATACGGGCAAATCATTAATACTATTGGAGATTTAGCACAAAAATATGCTGTGCCAAACAGCAAAGTGTATGATTTAGGCTGCTCTTTGGGCGCGGCAACGTTAAGCATTAGACGTCGAGTAGAGGGCCGTAATTGTCAGATAATCGCCGTCGATAACAGCGAATCCATGGTTGAACGCTGCAAAGAAAACCTTTCAGCTTATGTCAGCGAAACCCCCGTTAAGTTAATCTGCGGTGATATCCGCGATATTGAGATAGAAAATGCCTCTTTAGTCATACTCAATTTCACCATGCAATTTCTTGCGCCAGAGCATAGAGAAAACTTGCTCAAAAAAATCTATGATGGATTGTTACCTGGCGGGCTTTTAGTCCTGTCTGAGAAGATTTACTTCGAGCAAGACAAAATTCAATCAACTTTAGATGATTTACATCTCGATTTCAAAAGAGCAAATGGTTACAGTGAGTTAGAGATCAGCCAAAAAAGAAGTTCACTCGAACATGTCATGAAGCCAGATACGCTTCAACAACATGAAATACGGATAAGAGAACAGGGTTTTAACCAGTTTAGTGTCTGGTTCCAATGTTTTAACTTTGCATCTATGGTGGCAATTAAGTGATAAGTTTTAGCTCGTTTTACAAACAAATTTCGGACTCTAGTCTACAACACTGGCTAGAGACCCTCCCCGCCATTCTAGGTGAATGGCAGCGAGAACATAAACATGGTTCGCTGCCTAAATGGGAAAAAGTGCTCAACAAATTGCATTACCCTACGCCCGATAGCATTGATTTTAAGACTAGTGTGACGGTAGGTTCTGGTAGCCAGTTATCAGCAGGCGAACAAGAGAAACTTGAAAACCTGTTAGCGATATTTAAACCGTGGCGTAAAGGCCCATATTCTATCCATGGTATAGAAATCGATACAGAATGGCGTTCAGATTGGAAATGGGAACGTTTAGCGCCGCACATTTCACCTTTAGCCAACAGAACTGTGCTGGATGTAGGTTGTGGCAGTGGTTATCACATGTGGCGTATGCTGGGTGATGGTGCTAAACATGTGGTAGGAATTGACCCATCACCACTGTTTATGTGTCAGTTTGAAGCCGTTAAAAGAATTGCAGGTAACGACCAACCTATTCACTTTTTGCCGTTAGGCATTGAAGAACTGCCACCCCTTGATGCATTCGACACCGTTTTTTCGATGGGTGTACTTTATCATCGCCGCTCGCCAATCGATCACCTGATCCAACTCAGAGATCAATTACGTACGGGTGGAGAACTCATTCTAGAGACCTTAGTCATCGATGGCGACGAGAACACTGTTCTAGTCCCAGAAGACCGCTATGGAAAAATGAATAACGTGTGGTTCTTACCTTCAGTTGCAGCGCTCATGCTTTGGCTTAAAAAGAGCGATTTCATCAATATACGCTGTGTTGATATTGATGTGACCTCCTTAGCAGAACAAAGAAGTACAAGCTGGATGCCGAATGAGTCATTAGTCGATTATCTAGACCCTAATGATGTTAGCCTTACCGTTGAAGGTTATCCTGCGCCAAAAAGAGCAACAATTATTGCCACCAAGAACCAACCAAATAAAGATTTAATCTAGCCAATAGTAATGGGAAGCACTATGTTTAAGCAGATAATTTGTATCGCCGCCATCGCCACCGCAATAAGCGGTTGTGCATCAACTAAAGACGTCAACGCACCTATGCCCGTTGATGCAACTGTGCTTGAAGCCAGTTTGAATCAACAAGAAGTTAATATTGTGAATGCGATTGATTCTTGCAAAGAGATGCAAACAGCAAGCATGACAACCTTGTCTGCCCAGTTAGCGCAATTAGACGCAAAAATCACCACACTGAATAAAAAAGATAAAGCCGTTGTCATCCCTGTTGTTGCGCCTGCGCAATGTCCGCCATCACCGCTCCAAGGCAAGTTTATTCTGGGTGCTGTCGAAAATGTCTATGTCGATGAAATAAAAGCAAGCTTCAATACTCGAATCGATACTGGTGCAGAATCCTCTTCACTAGATGCTCATAATATTATTTTATTTGAGAGAGATGGTAACCAGTGGGTTCGATTTGATGTGCTCACTAACGGCGCTAAACAGCCTGCACAAACGTTTGAATCTAAAGTCGAACGCTTCGTGCGGATTAAAGAATCAGATGATAAGACAGACAGACGTCCTGTTATTCATGCACACCTCGAAATTGGTCAATATAAAGCAGAGACAGATCTAAACTTAAGCGACAGAAGTCACTTAGAGTTCCCACTGTTACTTGGCCGCAAATTTATGCAAGATATTGCCGTGGTTGATGTTGGCCAAACTTATATCCACGGAAAGAAAAAAGGCGATAGCGCATCGTCTGCTTCTAAATAATAGGAATACAAATAATGCATTCTAGAAAGCCTTTTTATATTTTAGTTGCCTTGCTCTTTATTGCAGGCATCACCGCGAGTGTCTATCGCGGCATTGAACACAGCGTACCCTTTTTCCCCGGCAAACAAGTTCAAAGTTGGGCCATTGATGCAAAAGTCAGCTTCCAAGGGACCGGCGAACCTTCTGAGGTCTCTTTCTCTTTACCTGAAGATCCTGCTTATGAAGTATTAGTCGAAAATGCAACATCACCCGGCTATGGTTTAACCATCACGAATAACAAGTATGATCGCCGCGCAATATGGTCTATTCGCAGCGCGACTGGCCAACAAGATCTCTACTATAAAGTGACCTTGATCCCAACAGGTCAAGAGCAACTGCTTGCAAAGGGTGAACCAGAAGCACCAACGCCATATATGTGGCCAGCAACTGAAAGCGCTGCAGCCACACAGGCAACGGAAGAAGTTTGGGCTAAAAGTGCCACTAACCTTTCGTTTGCACAGCAGCTCAACAAAGAGCTGAATGCTAATGAGCGCAGCCAAAATATTGAACTACTGCTGACAGGAAATTCACCGAATAAGTTATTTATTAGAATGCTGCACAACAAAGGCATTCCGGCTCAAGAAGTGAGCGGATTATTCCTTGAAGATCAGCGTCGCAGACAACAATTGACCACTTTCGTTGAAGTGTATAACGACGGTGAATGGCACTTATTCGACCCAGTCAAAGGAACTCAAGGGCGTCCAGAGAATCTATTGCTTTGGGATCGTTCAGGAACATCGGTACTCGATGTCATTGGTGGTGTTAACTCGCAAGTTAATTTCTCAATGCTACAAGATACCCGTTCCGCACTTGCGACTGCAATTGATGTAATGAAGAATGACAATGCACTTGATTTCTCTTTGTATCAATTACCGCTTGAGGAGCAAAGCCTTTTTAAAGGTATATTGCTTATCCCAATCGGTGTCTTAATGGTGGTGTTTTTACGCGTACTGATCGGCATTAAAACCTCTGGTACGTTTATGCCGGTGCTAATTGCCCTCGCCTTTATACAAACAACACTCATTACAGGACTGGTTGGTTTTTTGCTGATTGTGGCATTTGGCTTGATGATCCGCTCATACCTATCTGAATTGAACCTGTTGCTCATATCGCGGATCTCCGCCGTGATTATTGTGGTTATCGGCATTATCGGGCTCTTTACCTTAATATCTTATAAGTTCGGTTTAAGCGAAGGCCTCACAATTACATTCTTCCCAATGATTATCTTGGCATGGACAATTGAAAGAATGTCTATTCTCTGGGAAGAGGAAGGCGCTAAAGAAGTGGTTATACAAGGTGGTGGTAGCCTATTTGTAGCAACATTGGCTTACTTAGCCATGAGCGCGACTTGGGTCCAACATTGGGTATTTAACTTCCTTGGAATTCACCTAGTGATCTTGGCCCTCGTGTTATTGATGGGACAATATACGGGTTATCGCTTGCTTGAGCTAAAACGCTTTAAGCCTTTGGCTGGAGAATAATATGTTTCTCGCTAACCCCTCTGCTTTAAAGCGTGGCGGTGTTTTGGGTATGAACAAACGTAATATCGACTATATTGGTCGTTATAACCCGCGTAAGTACTACAAACGAGTCGATGACAAGCTAACAACAAAGCAACTCGCCCTTGCTAACAATATTGCCGTACCTGATCTTATTGGTACTGTCTCCGAACAACACGGAATTAACGATATTCCGGCAATGGTTAATGACACGGTTGGTTTTGTCATTAAGCCATCAAAGGGCTCTGGCGGCAAAGGGATCCTAGTGGTCACTAAAGTCGAGAATGGTCGCTATTACAAGCCAAACGGTCAGGAGGTTACGCCTTCTGAAGTTTATCGTCATGTATCAAATGTGCTCAGTGGTCTGTTCTCATTAGGCGGTAATCCCGATGTTGCGATTGTTGAAGGCTTAATCCAGTTTGATCCTGTGTTCGATGGTTACTCCTATGAAGGAGTGCCAGATATCCGTTTAATCGTGTTTAAAGGCTTCCCGATTATGGGGATGATACGCCTATCGACGGCAGCATCAGACGGTAAAGCGAATCTACACCAAGGTGCTGTGGGTGTTGGAGTTGATATTGCAACAGGCAAAGGGCTGCATGCCGTCCAGTTTGATAAACCTATAGACTTGCATCCAGATACCCAAAAGAAGCTAACTGACATTCAGGTGCCCCACTGGGATATGCTGCTGCATACCGCCTCTAAAGCCTATGAAATGTCTGAGCTCGGCTATTTGGGTACCGATATGGTGCTCGATAAGTATAAAGGCCCTTTATTACTAGAGCTAAATGCGCGTCCAGGCCTTGCGATTCAAATTGCAAATGGCTGTGGGATTTTGGCAAATTTGCGTCATGTTGAACAGATGCCAAACCACAACATGTCGGTTGAAGAACGTGTGGCGTATGCCAAGATACACTTTAGTGCTAAGAGCTAAATTCAAAGTAAACCTTGTTGGCTTGGTTATTGTGCTAACAAGTATGGTCCACACGGCAGCCAGTGCTGCCGTGTCACCTATTCCACTATTGGTTGAGCAATGCCTGCGCTATCGTTTTCCAACTCATGCTATTGACCCCGCCTTAGACAGTAATACCAATGCCATAAAACTTGAAAGACAGCTTATTGGCTTTTTTAATATTAACGATCGGATTAAGTATTATCGTCAATATCCTCTCTCTTATTCGGATAGAGAACGGGTACTGCAATGCCAATTATACCTCGCTGATGAACTAGCACTTTTTTTAGATTCCTCACCGTTTCAAACTTTACAATTTAGCTTGGCCAATAACGATAGTCAGCAAATAACGGCTCTGCTAAAACGTATCAATCAGTTATCAAAGAGCAGTCAATCCCCGAGATACAAAGCACAACTGCACACTGCACAAGCAGCGTTTAAGCAGGAAGTGAGCTCGCAAGCATTAAGCTTGAATATGCAAGATAAAACATGTGAGTTATCCCATAACCCTGCCGATGAAACGAGTACTGACTTCAACGGGTCACTAGCCAGTTATTTGATCCGCCAGCCTGATGAGCTGTGTCGAAAGCGTGTTTGGCAAGCCTATCAATCGAGAGCATCAACTAAAAATAAAACCGCATTAGACACCATTAAAGACTTAAGGTCTCAGCAGGCGCGACAGTCAGGTTTTGCTGATTACAGCCAATTTAAGTTACATCAACAAATGCTGTCATCTTCAGAGATTGTTGAGCAATTTCTGCTGTCTCAAACCAAGAATATCAACATAGCACCGTGGGACCTTGGTCGGGTGCTTGCGTCTGCCCCTTCTTCTCCTGTCACCGCAATGGATTCGAGCAAATGGCTCACGTTGGTGGCTAAAGAACTTGCAGTGTTAGCCATACGTTTTGAGTGGATAAATGAAAAATCGATTCGTGTATGGCATAAGCAGCGACTTCTCGGTGATATTTATTTAACTGAAAATAAGAAGATAGCCATTAAGCCAATTCGACAACTTGTGGTTGGACAACAGTTCGGTCAAGTTGAACTGTCATTACCGGTAAAACTAACGCGATACCAACAACAAAGACATGCCGTTAAAGCCGTTGCAACGGCAATCAAAAAACTGAGTAAAGGTCATCAATTTTATTTGCTCAACACCTTAGGCGAAACGGCAGATAGCAATAATATTGATGCGTTGTGGATAGAGTATTGGTTATTAGATAAACTGCTTAAAGCACCTCAACAAGGTTCTCGAGAAGCCATACTGCAACTCTATTCAGAACAACTTTCACTATTTCGATCTAAAGTCGCACTAGACTTATACCGAGCAGACTCAAGCTCACCGCTGTTCGACCATAATAAGCAGTTTTCACTAAGCTTCGGAAAATACTGGGATAAAATAGAAGATGCGCCCTTTACCTTTAGTGCTATTGTTTACGAAGGTCCTCTCTATTATCAAAAATTATGGCAACAAAACGTCGCAAATTATATCTATCAATCGACCAAGGGTTGCCAACATCAAGCCGTTATTTTTGACACCTTGGTGGTGAATGAACCTTCCGACAGTATTGAAGTGATCCTTCAAGAGCTATTGGGATCGCCGATTACCGCTGTTCCACTTATAAAAAGGATTCAATATGCCTTCGATACTCCGAATAAGTACCCTAGCCGCTGCACTTTTTTGCGCCAGTAGTTTCGCATCAGCCCCTTTGGTTACTGAAGCGGCTAAAAGTGAAGTCTATCAAGGAATTAAAGCTAATCTTGAAACGCATCTATTTGAACTACCTCCGCGTGTTCAAGGCCACTATGGCATTAGACAATATAGAATGACCGGTGACAGCCGATATGCCAATGCAGCATTGGTTGACCTATATGCGGTAACAGAAGCCCAAGCCTTCTACGCTTGTAACCTTGATAACAAAGACTTCATCAGCAACGAAGCAACCAAAGCCATTTCAGTTTTGGGTAAAGGGCCCAGAGCTAAGGCGCGTAAAAAAGCCTTAAAGCCCTTTCCAGAATTTATCTTCTACACCGACGTATTGTTACGTTATTCAAGCCGCATTGATGAATTTGGTCTCACTGGCCCATGCCATGAACAATTGATCACTACCTTGAAAAAAGCCGATCTAAAAACCGGACTCACTGACAAAGCCATGATAGAAACGTGGGCAGCTCAACTCATTAACTATGTCTACTGGGCAAAGCAGATTGGTGTTGGGGATTATTTAGCGGACTATAAAAGTGCGTTTATTGGTGTCTACCCTGATAACCAAGATCAACAGCTCGATAAAAAGCAATATCGGAATAAACTCTACGGTATGACCCATTTTATTTTTGCCGCCAGTGAATATTACCAACACAACGTAAATGCTAAAGAGTTTGCTTGGATTTTAGATCATTTTGAGAAAAATATTGACCGGATCCTTGAAGACGCTACCGATGATATTATTGCAGAAGTTGGCATCAGCTTCCTACTTGCAGGACAGCCCAATAACCCCGTTGTCGCCAAAACTCAACAGCATATTATCAAGGCTTTCAATCAACAAGAGCAGATGATCACTTCGCCTCGTGGCAATCCAGATCTGGCGATGGGTGAGCATCGTAATGTGTTAGCAATGATGCTGCTTGATTGGCCTGAAAAACTGCACAAAGGCCCCTATTTGTCTGAACTAAAAGCAACCAAAAAATACTTGCCAAAGCAGGTTCAGGCTAAACAACAAACCAATAGTGAACGCTAAAAAATGGATAGAGCAAAATCTACATTAGAGCAATGGCGTATTATACAAGCGGTTGTCGACTACGGTGGCTATGCCCAAGCGGCGGAAAAACTGAATAAGAGTCAGTCTTCACTCAATCACGCCGTTGCTAAGCTGCAATTTCAACTCGGCGTTCAACTGCTTGAAGTTAAAGGCCGTAAAGCGTACCTCACTGAGTGTGGCGAAGTACTGCTACGCCGGTCGCGCCACATTACCCAATCGGTGAATGAGTTGGAGCTGCTGGCCAATAATTTAGAAACGGGTTGGGAGCCGACACTGACGATAGCGCGTGAAATTATCTATCCTATGGATGATCTTGTTGATGTACTCAGTCAATTCTATCCTCTTAGTCGCGGTACACGCATTACTGTCATCGACACGGTATTAACCGGTACGTCCGAGCTTATTATCGATGAGGCTGTGGATATTGCCATCTGTGGTGGCCCTCCCCCTAAGGGACATTTGGCTGAGCCTTTAATTGATATTAACTTTAATCTCGTGTGTCATCCTCAGCACCCACTGGCTCAGTACGATGTGATTGAAGAAGATGAAACGCTTGCTCAGCATCTGCAAATTGTTATCAAAGACACCGGGCTAATCCCCAATACTGACTTGGGTTGGCTCAAAGCTGAGCAGCGTTGGACGGTAACCAACTTTCACGAAGCCATTGTTATTTTAAAAAAGGGGATGGGATTTTGCTGGTTGCCAGAGGATGTGGTGCAGTCTCTCATTGAAAATGGAGAGCTGAAAAAGCTCCACTTGAAAGGTTCATCTAAACGCAAAGCAACGCTAAGTTTGGTTATCCCTAATAGAGATAAACAAGGGACCGCGAGTGAGTTAATCGAGTCATTGATAAAAAAACATCATTTAATCGATACTATCTGAAAATTTAAAAACGCTCGAAAGAGCGTTTTTTGTGATTTCTACACTTCAATATTAATCAACGTTCCTATGGTCTCAGATGAGGCCTCAATAACCTCGGCTGATGCTTGAGCGTGACTTACGGCTTGCGCTGCACTTATTAACGCCGCTTGACTATCACTGCTGTCGACAGTGGTCGTTGAAGACACCGATTGACTTGAACTTGCCACATCAACCGTTGCTTGCGTTAAATCAGACTGTGCGCTTTGAAAACCATTGTGCCCTGAAATAATACTGGGAGGTATTTGCATAACGTGTCTCACTTATTAGTCAGTGCTTGGATTATCAAGTAACGTATTAATAATGTACAGCGTTTATCCAAAAATAAGCTTTTAGATTCAACGCCAAAGCACTTTTACTATTGAGCTAAAGATGACACTTTACATCATAACCACAATGCCTTTCTCTGCGAACTTAATGAGGGGGTAAACGACTAAAACTTCTATTTTAAAGGACTGTTACCTATAATGTTATTCAGCTTTAGTACAAGGTTTATAGCGTAGTATTTTATTCTCGGCTTTAAATAGCCACTCTTGTTTTTAAATGATACGGTTATAACGTTATGATCAAAAAATCAATCAATCCTGGAAGAGGAAGCCGTTTATATGGATAAACCTAAAATACTCGTTGTTGATGATGACCCCATTTGTTCAAGCCTACTATTATCAGTGTTAGGTGATGATTATCATGTCATTACAATCAATTCTGGTATACATGCCATTGAGCTCGCCAGTAGTTTACAACCCCACTGTATTTTTCTTGATATCATGATGCCGGAAAAAAATGGCTACCAAGTGCTCAAAGATCTAAAGAGCAATGACTTAACCAACGTAATCCCAGTCATCATTATTAGCGGTCTAAATGAAGGTTCAGATGAAAATTTAGCCCTAAGATTAGGCGCCCAAGACTACATCTTTAAGCCTATTAACCCTGATGATGTATACAACAAATTAAAGACACATCTTAAATAAGGTCAGTGGATTAATTTATTGCCAAACTGTATGAAAAATATTCGCTGCCTTTTACGAAGTCCATTTTTTCATAAAGCGATTGTGCGGAATAGTTATCTTTTGCCGTTCCCAAATCAATCCTAATTGAACCGTTATTTTTTGAAAAAATAATTACTTGTTCAATCAAACCACGAGCAATACCCTGCTTACGATGGGAAGGTACGACAAATAGGTCGTTGAGTATGGTTATTTTCCCAAGAGACACCGATGAGAAACAGTGATAGTTCAACACAAAGCCAACAGGTTGCATATCATCGCTGTAAGCAATAAGCACCCTCGCCTCTTTATTGGCTAAGCGTTCGGCTAAATAAACACGATACATCTCTGGTGCAGAGGCTTGCTTATAGAAAACCATATACTGATTAAAAAGCATCACCAGTTCATCTAACTCGTCGATTGAAATTTCTTTTATGTTCATTGCAGAATCATCTCCTTAGAAAAATCCCCAGTGATAGGGCATCAGTCAAACATAGTTATAACCGCAAGTATTCAGTCTCATTCTGGCATCCTATAGCAAGCATTACATCTATAAATGCACTATTTATTAAACTCTCAATATTCAGATTTCTATATTGAACTCTATCTATCTCCATCAGGATGAAATCGGGTCATCATTATGACAAAGACATTACCAACCGGCTTCCCAATCTTTCCATACTGGATTTAAACCTCGCGCACTTATCGCTTGAGCAACTTGCAGAGGGCTACGCTCATCACTTATCTCAAATTGGTCTAATTGTGAATTGGGCTCGTCGTAGCCGCCAGGTTGGGTTGAGCTGCCCGCACTCACATTGGTCACCCCTAGTGCAAATAGATTATCTCGCAGCGCTGGTGTTTCACGGGTTGATAAGCTTATTTCTAATTGCTGATTAAATAACCTGAATGCGCAGATCATTTGCACTAAGCCTTTATCTGTTAACTCCACTTTAGGTGAAATGCCACCAGTACAAGGCCTTAAACGCGGCAGTGAAATACTATAACGGCTGCGCCAGTAGGTTTTCTCTAAATACGCAAGATGATGTCCCATCAACAGCGCATCTGAACGCCAGTCATCAAGGCCAAGTAAAACGCCTAAACCTATCTTATCAACCCCGGCTTGTGCCACTCGCTCTGGGGATTCAAGACGATAACTAAAGTCTTTCTTTTTGCCTCGCGTGTGATGCTTAGCATACGTCAGTGGATTATAGGTTTCTTGATAGAGCATCACAGCATCAAGCCCATCTTCTATCAACGACTCATAGTCGCTCTGCTGCAACGGCTGAACTTCCATTGCAACATGACTAAACTGCTGCTTTACCAGCGGTAACATCTGCTTAAAATAGGGTAAGCCGACTTTAGTGTCATGCTCACCCGACACTAAAAGAATAGCGTCGTAGCCCATCTGTTTCACTAAAGACATCTCTTTAAGCAGTTCAGTTTCTGACAGCGTTTTACGTTTAAGCTTATTACTCATGGTAAAACCACAGTAATCACATTCGTTAGCACATAGATTTGAAAGGTACAGCGGAATATACATCCCCAGGCTGGCACCAAAACGCTGTCGCGTCAGTGCAGCAGAGCGTTGCGCCATCTCTTCAATATAATCTTCAGCCGCGGGAGACAGTAATGCCAGCAGACTATTGAGATCGCCCGCAGGACTCTGCAACGCGCGTTCAACCTCTTGCTTTGTCGTCGAATACAGCGACATTTGTAACTCACTGCGGGACAACTTTTTAAATTCATCGACAAAGCTCATAAAGCCGCCTTTTGATTATGCTCAAGGCCGTTAGCGTTAAACATTTAAAAACCCCGTGAGCGGACTGGTGTTATTTGCCTGTTGGCAAATAACACCAAGCCCAGCCAAATAAGCCGTTCTGCCCGTCGCAACGGCCTGTGCAAAGCAGCGGCCCATCGCCACAGGATCTGCACTACTGGCAATGGCCGTGTTAACCAATACAGCATCCGCGCCCAGCTCCATTGCTCTGGTCGCTTGCGACGGTGCGCCAATCCCCGCATCAATCACAACTGGCACATTTGACTGTTCAATAATGATTTTAAGAAACGGTTCGGTCGCTAAACCTTGGTTTGAACCAATAGGGCTGCCAAGTGGCATCACTGCAGCGCAGCCCACCTCTTCTAAACGTCGACACAAGACAGGATCGGCATGCACATAAGGTAATACCACGTAGCCTTGCTCGCATAAAATACGCGCCGCCGCTAAGGTTTCAATAGGATCGGGCATTAAATACTTTGGATCGGGATGGATCTCAAGCTTTATCCAGTTAGTGCCTAACATTTCTCGAGACAAGTGCGCCGCAAAAATGGCCTCTTTCACATTACGAGCGCCTGCAGTATTTGGCAGCAGTTTTACCCCGCTGTCTTGCAGTGGTTTTAGTATATTGTCACTACCAGTCTTTAAGTCCAGTCGCTTAACAGCCAAGGTCACCAGTTGAGATTGCGATGCACTCACGGCTGCAAGCATGTCGCATGCTTGAGAAAATTTACCCGTCCCCGTAAACAAGCGTGAACTAAACTCTGTATCGCCAATTCTTAACACATTAACCTCCTGCAACAACTGAAAACACGTCCAACTTATCATCCTGCTGACAGACAATATGTGGCCAACGACTTTTCGGTACCACTTCAGCATTTAGCGCCAACGCCACCGCATCGAGTTCAATGGCTTGGTGTTCCAATACCTTAACAAGTGATGTTCCAATTGAAACGGTTACAACTTCATCATTGAGTACAATGCTGATCATCTGTCTATCTCCTAAATCTCTCATCTTTAGATTGCTCACGGTTTACCGCTCATGAACCCTGCACACCGTACAATCAGGGTCCCGTGCCAGTGTTGCTTGCCGCCAAGTGAATTTTGCACCATCGAATCGGTATAATTGACCTAACAACTGACGGCTATCCATGCAACGAGACTGCACAGCTATTGGTGGGAGTTCTGCTGTTGCATCATGAGTCAGCAAGAGGTTTAAGCTCATTAATGCCTGCATTGACGCTAAACTACCGACCATAGGCCCAAGCACGCCGACCGTTTGACAGGTTTGACTCACGCTCATGTCGCTTGGATATAAGCAGTGATAACAGCCTGTATCGGGAGAAATCTGCTGATTAACACTTAATAACTGACCTTGAAAGTGCGCAGCAGAAGCTGATACCAAGGTGACTTTATGTTCTATGGCCAGCTGATTAACAAGCTGCCTAGCCGCGAAATTATCTGAGCAGTCCAACACTAAGTCGATAGCGTGGTAACGGTTATTAAATACCGTGGCGGCACTGTCTGCCGTCAAATAGTGTTGATAACAATGGATGTGGCAATCACGGTAAGCTCGCATTAGCTTTTGGGCTGCCACATCAGCTTTGTTGCCGCCAAGATCGTCGCTGGTAAATAGCAGTTGCCTCGGCAGATTAGAGCGCTCAATCCTATCGCCATCGATTAGGCTTATCCGACCCACGCCAGCGGCGGCCAAGTACTGTGCTGCCAAATTACCTAAGCCGCCCACCCCCACGATGAGAACATGAGACTGACTTAACCTGCTTTGCCCATGCTCACCCACTTCAGGCAGTAGAATTTGCCGTGAATACTGCATAAATGCTTGATCAGTCAGCGCCATAACTTGCTCCCAACACCCATTCAGCAACCAATGTTTGATACGCTGTTGCTGGTGCATCGGCATCGGTCACTGCCCGTACGACCGCAACATCATCCACACCACTGGCTTTCACTGCCGCAAGATTACTGGCATCAATGCCGCCAATCGCGACAATAGGCAGTACGCCTTGCATCAGTTCTACATAGCGAGCGAGCTTATTTAACCCTTGAGGCGCCGATGGCATCTGCTTAGTGGTGGTGGGAAAAATATGCCCAAAGGCGATATAGGAGGGATTATGCTGTTTAGCCAACAGTATTTCAAAGTAACTATGACTGGATAAACCCAGTGCAACGTTTACCTCACTGAGTAACTGTAGATTGCTTTCAACCAGATCTTCTTGACCTAAATGCACCCCATAGGCTTGATGTTTTATGGCCAGTTGCCAGTGATCATTGATGAATACTTTCGCGCTATAGTCTCGCCCTAACCCAATCGCCTGAACGATTTTCTGTTCCAGCAAAGGATCGTTGCCATCTTTTACGCGCAACTGAATCGTGCTAGCTCCGGCGCGGAGGAGTTGTTGTAAAAGATCAATCTCAGCAACCACAGGATAAACGCCTAACGGCTCTGCTATTTTTTTGAACGTATAAACCTGCTTGTCATTGGTAGGCGGCGCATTCAATGATGCCGCAAGTTGCTCAATGATCGGATAGGACGCCAAATCATTTGGCCAACCGCAGTGCGCTAAACACCCCACTCCATTGCCGCTCTGATAACGGTGCAGCAAACCTTGCGACACATACGCTTTTGCAACCACAACCGCATCGTTGAGCACAAAGCTCTGCGCCATTACCGCAGCGATGGCCGATGACAATATACAACCCGTGCCGTGATTATTGCCGCTATCGACACGAGTTGAACTCAGCCAGAATGACTGATTCTGATGCAGGCTTGAGATCCCATCCACTTGATGACAAACCAACAGATCAACGGCTTTATCATGTTGCCAAACTGGCCCTCGGTCTCCACCTTTAGCCAGCACCGAGGTAGCCAAAGCATGCGACAACCCAATTGCAGCCTGCACGCTATCCGTTGCGGTTAATAATTGACGTCCGGCTAAAATGGCCAACTCACTTACGTTGGGGGTGATCAAGGTTAGCAAAGCTTTGAACGGACTAAAATCCAGTGTGCTACCTTTGGTAAGGGTGTCTCCGCACGTTGCCACCATCCCAGGATCCAAAATAACCGGCACCACCACCCCAGCACTTTTCCATTGTGCTAACGCACTGGCTAGCCACGTTGCGAGTAAATTGATTTGCGCCTGATCAGCAAGCAATCCTATTTTAATCGCAGCGGGTTTGAGATCCGCCGCTAACGTATCAAGTTGCACAATCAGCATTGTGGCTGATACCGCTTCAACCGCAGCCACAGTGACCGAGCTTTGCGCGGTTATCACGCAGCAAGCATGACACTCAAGATCTGACAGGGTGGCCAAGTCAGCTTGAATGCCCGTCCCACCACTGCTGTCAGAACCGGCAATCGTCCACACTCGTGGACGATTATCCAAGCCTGGCTGACGGTTATTCACCTCAGCCATGCTTACTCCTCAGTAACTGCATCTTTGACAGCGGAGCCATTCGTGATGGCCTCATGGTACAACTCAGCACCTTGGGCTTTAAATTGCGCCGACATTTGCGCCATGCCATCGTCAATGGCGGTGGCTGAAAGATCAGTGCTATTGGCATCAACGCGAGCAGAGTGCGCTTGCTCAGCCGATGCTCGGTACTCTGCTGGCGTTTTCACTTCAACAGGTTTCGCTGCGGCTAAGCCGAGTTTTTCTTGCGCTGCGGCGTAATCACGTACTTCTTGAGTGATCTTCATTGAACAGAATTTCGGTCCACACATAGAGCAAAAATGGGCCACTTTGGCTGACTCTTGCGGCAGTGATTCATCGTGATAGGCACGGGCCGTTTCAGGATCTAATCCTAAGTTGTATTGATCTTCCCAGCGGAATTCAAAACGGGCTTTCGATAGCGCATTATCGCGAATTTGAGCACTTGGATGACCTTTAGCGACATCGCCGGCATGAGCTGCTATTTTATAAGCGATAAGCCCCTGCTTAACATCATCTTTATTGGGTAAGCCTAAATGTTCTTTCGGCGTGACATAGCACAACATCGCACAGCCATACCAAGCGATCATCGCCGCACCAATCCCTGAAGTGAAGTGGTCGTAACCCGGCGCAATATCCGTCGTTTGCGGACCCAAAGTATAGAAAGGCGCTTCGTCACATACGTCCAACTGCTTGTCCATATTCTCCTTGATAAGGTTCATCGGAATATGACCTGGCCCTTCAATAATGGTCTGCACATCATACTGCCACGCAATCTTGACCAACTCACCCAAGGTTTCAAGTTCAGCAAATTGGGCTTCATCATTAGCATCGGCAATTGAACCTGGACGCATACCATCGCCTAAAGATAATGACACATCGTAAGCAGCGCAGATCTCGCAAATATCGATAAAGTGCTGATAAAGGAAATTCTCTTTATGATGCGATAAGCACCATTTCGCCATTATCGAACCGCCACGAGACACTATGCCAGTAAGGCGTTTTGCCGTCATCGGCACGTAGCGCAGCAATACCCCAGCATGGATAGTAAAGTAATCAACGCCCTGCTCTGCTTGTTCAATCAAGGTATCGCGGAACGTTTCCCAATTAAGATCTTCAGCTACGCCATTCACTTTTTCTAACGCTTGATAGATTGGCACGGTTCCAATTGGCACTGGCGAGTTACGGATGATCCATTCGCGAGTTTCATGGATATAACGGCCAGTAGACAGATCCATCACAGTATCTGCGCCCCAACGGGTTGACCAAACCAGCTTTTCAACTTCCTCTTCAATCGAAGACGTCACTGCTGAATTACCAATGTTGGCGTTTACTTTTACCAAGAAATTGCGACCTATAATCATAGGTTCAGCTTCTGGGTGATTAATATTTATCGGAATAATTGCGCGACCACGGGCGATTTCACTGCGTACAAATTCAGCGGTGATGGGCTCGCCAATCGTCGCGCCAAAGCTTTCGCCTTTATCTTTTTGAGTCAGAATAGGATCGGTAACATCCGCCATCGCCATATTTTCACGAATAGCGATATATTCCATTTCAGGAGTGATAATCCCTTGGCGGGCGTAATAAAGCTGAGTAACGCGCTTGCCCTCTTTCGCTTTACGCGGTGGCAGTAAGGATTCAAATCTAAGGTGGTCTAAACCATCATCGGCTAACCTTTGCTGGGTAAAACCAGAGGTGACACCATCGAGCTGTTCAGTGTCATTACGCTCAACGATCCAATCATTACGAAACTTATTCAGCCCTATGCGAACATCTATTATCGCATCAGGATCCGAATATGCTCCGGCACAGTCGTAGACTTTAAGCGGTGGGTTTTTTTCAAATTTAGGATCGCTTTCGTCTCCACCAATCAAGGTATCCGCTTGATGAATTTGCCGCATACCGACGTTAAGATCGACACGACTACCTTGGAGATAGATCTTCTCAGAATTTGGGTGTTGTAACGGTTTTAGGTTATCAATGAACTGTTGAGCTTGAGCTCGGGTTTCGCGGCGTTTAGACATTAGCAAACTCACTATTATAAAAATGAAGTTGCTTGTCAGGAGAGATGAGAATGTAAAAAGTTGAATGCACAATTTCAAACGGCACAATAGCACCCATTAAAATTACACTTAACTACCGAAATAAGATCTGCTAGCGGTTTTTAACCAGCCTCATGATGCAGTTATTTCGCTTGTTACCTACGCAGGTTCTAGCCTGATCAGGTTCAACGGATCCCGAATAAACGGTCTCAGCCATATGGCACTCCGACAAGTTGAGCCGGCAGTATAAGCCTAACCGTGACTAAGAAACAAGTACAAATAATTCACAAACCTCTGTCATGGCAAATGTTTTAATTGACTCATAGCCTATTGATAATAAAGTAAATAACTTAACAATTCATGTTTAAATGCTATTTACCATGAAAAATTATCACCTCAAAAACTACTGTTTTCGGCTAATCATTCTCTTTTCTAATCGTGCTGAGATAGCGTCGTTAATTGCTTTTTTAACTTTATCGCCACCGCAGTTGAAGGGATAGCCGATGTTTTCTGCGTAAGGGTTAATTTGGGTTGGCACCTGTACTATTCGAAAGCAGGTATCGCCGCGACGTACGATGCGGTTTGGATCGAGTCGATGGTCTGTCGTGGGGATTTTGCTGTACTCATCTACCTCAGGAAAAATTAACTCTACCATGCCACCATCCATCTCACTCAATGAGTGCGGCCCGCTATATTCATTGGCTTTATCGACAATAAGTGCATCTAGTGCGGCATCATTTTTTCGTTGAAGATAGGATTGAGCAATAGCCATTGCACTACGGCGAGGAATGTTCGTCGGCAGTATGGCTTCAATAGTGTTGTCGGCCTCAATCGCGGTTTCTATCACTGGCAATGTCTCGACAAGTTCGTCAGGATCGGTGGGGTTGTCGCTATCTGTTGGTAAATGACTTTGTGATCTCACCTTAGTTGTTGAGCTGTCGATGGTATCCACCACCTCACCTTTTACCGGTTTAGGTTCGACATACAGGTATGATTGGATTTTGATTGGGGCAACAGTTGTAACCTTTAGCGTTTGTCTCACCCAAAGCTGATTAATAAACCCAATCAATACAAGGTGCAGTAAAATAACCCATATGAATAATCGAAGCAGCTGAGATGAACGCGAGGCTGATGAGCGTTTCACGCCGCCTTTATCACGATTATCCGGCTCAACAACGACTTCAGAGATAGAGGTTAATTCAGCCGCGGTGTTGATACCAAACATAGGTTCAAATAGATGATGGCTACCCGAAAGCTCAAACTGTTTATCAGCCCTAATGACCGCCAAAGTGCCACTGACGGGCTCAGTGCTTACCGATAAACAGAGCAGAGGTTGCCCTTTGCCAGGCTCTGCTGCGAACGCACTAGAAACAGGTACTGCGGATCTGCTCACTGGTTTCATCCGATGAATAACTCTATAGTCCATAAGGTTCAATTAACGCCATGAGAAGACAAGGTTAACCATTAATAATGGCGTTATTTTTAACGATTTATCATGCTAATTTATTTAACATGAAGCTTGTTTGAGCGTGGTTAATTAGGATAATTTATCAATGAATAATAATCACTTAAAACATTAGAGGCCGCTTTATTACAAAAGTTCAACATCTAGTGTTAGTGTCTGTTTTTTATCATTAATCATCGCTAATGTAACGGTAATTCCATTGGGACGTTTTTAAGCTAACACGTGTACGCTAAACTATGGCTATTATCATTAAAGCTGATACACTGCAGCTAATCGTGGTCAAACCAGAAGTCATTTACGCCTTATGTCTACTCAACAATCAACCTTGTCGCCAAAGCAAACCCTAGTATCAAGTGCTAGTTATAGCGTAAAAGAAGAGCTAGCAAACAGCTTAAGTCATGGGCTAGGCGTTGTGGCAGGTGTTATCGGCTTGATTATGTGTATTTTAAAAGGCTATGAGCAATTAACTTTTGTTCAAATGGCGGGTGTAGTGGTTTATTGCGGCAGCATTATTTTGCTATTTCTTTGCTCAACCCTATATCATAGCGCAACAGATAAAGCCTTGAAGCATAAGTTAAAAATCGCTGACCATTGTGCCATCTACCTGTTGATAGCGGGTACCTACACCCCTTTAATGCTGATTAGTTTAGAAAATGAAAATGGCAACGGAAATGCCAACTTAGTGCTCATTGCCATTTGGTCATTGGCAATCGGAGGCATTCTTTTCAAAACACTCTTTATCACTCGCTTTAAAGTCTTCAGTCTCGTCTTGTACCTTGCCATGGGTTGGCTCTGTGTCACGGTGATGAAAGAGTTAATTGCTGGAATGTCGCCATTAGGCTTTAACCTTCTCATTATTGGCGGGTTATTTTACAGTCTAGGGATTGTTTTTTATGTTGCTAAACGCATTCCCTACAACCACGCGATATGGCACCTGTTTGTATTAGGTGGCGCCATTAGCCACTTCCTCTGCGTTTACTTAACGGTCATTTAATCGCGTATAAATAGTCTGCATTGTGTAATGACAATTAGAGACTAACGACTTAATGCTTATCTGGGCAAGAATGAGATAAAAGTTATTACACTAAGTGGTCTTTCAAAAAATCCAGAAACACCCTAATTTTAGGCGAAATAAGCTCTCGCCTTAGAAAAACAGCATAAACTGACGTATCTTTTCCATGTGGACAAAAGCTGTGATTATGCATAACTTGCGTAAGCTCACCATCGAGCAATGCTTTCTTCACAGCCCAAGACGGCATTAAAGCTAACCCACCATGGTTCAAAATCATTTGCTTTTGGCCATTAACCGTATTGATTTCCATAGCGTTTCCAATCTCTATTTTTTGTAATTGTTCACCTTTTAAAAACCAGCTCCCCCAACCGGCATAACCATGCTTTATACAAAGGTGGTTCGCTAAGTCTTCCAGTACCAACGGAGTGCCATTTTCTTTCAAATACCTTGGGCTAGCGCATAATACAAAATCATTTGTGGACAATTTTTTAGCGATCATTGAAGAATCAGCTAGACTACCGCTTCGAATAGCAACATCAATATTTTCTTCTATTAGATCAACAACTCTCTCGCTAATTTCTATTCTCAAATTAATGTCGGGATATTGGGCTTTAAAGGCTGGAATTAAGGGAAGGATAATGGCTTCTCCAAACCCCACGGTAGTACTGATATTTAGCATGCCTTTTGGAATGGCCTGTAAGTCATTAACGACCCGCTTGGCTTCATCTAGTTCAGACACTATTTGCTTAGAATAGCCGTAGAACCGATTGCCCGCTTCAGTCAGGGATATACTGCGACTATTACGATTAATCAGCCTAACCCCGAGGTCATTTTCCAATACTGCAAGCTGCCGAGAAATTGAAGAGGGTTGCACATCAAAAATACGACTGGCCTCCGAAATGCTTTTAGCCTCAACAACAGCATTAAAATATTGTAAGCGTTTCATCATTTAATTCGTCACTCGCGGTATATGAAGATAAAACTTCACAATGGTAAAAATAAAAGTTCTGTACGTAAATCACAAAACTTTTATACGTTAAGTACAAGCCAAATATTAACGACACGTCTTAGTGTGCCGATCGAACCTAAACGTTGAAATCGCAATTTAGATTCACATTAACAGCTAAGTTAGATCCAACGTTTCAACATGTGTATTAGGCCCACAACTTAGTAAATAGTCGATTGCCTTGGTTATTTCGTCCGTCCCCATCTTCTGCTCTTTTGGTGTATCAAAGGCTTTGGTCATATCCGTATCAACCACACCAGGGCAAAGTGCTGTAACCTTAATATTGTATGGTTTTAGCTCTTGATGTAATGAACCATTAAAGCCAAGCACTGCGTATTTTGAAGCGCAGTAGCCGCCCCCCGTAGCAAAGGTCTGCTTACCTGCGATAGAGCCTAAATTGAATATATATCCGTGTTTTTGTCGTTTCATTTCATTACAAAACGCCTTAGCAACAATAAATAAGCCTTTAACATTAATATCGATCATATTGGAAAAATCATCCACATCGATATCTAACGTACCCAAGGTAAACACACCGGCATTATTGAAAACAATATCAATTCTATTTAATGTTTGAGCGATAGTAACAAGCTTTTCATAAGCGTTCTTGTCATCAGACAAGTCAATAGAGTGAACATCAACGCTCAAACTGGGGAAGACTGAATGAATTTCAGTACGCACTTGATTCAATGCATCACTGTTTCTCGCAATTAGCGTCAACTCATAGCCTTGAGTGGCTAGATATTTAGCGACCGCTTTACCAATACCTTTTGAAGCGCCGGTTACAACTGCATGTTTGTTCATTTTGACCTTACTAATGGTTAACAGAGTGGACGTTGCAGTAGTCGTATTAATGCATTTTCGCATTAAATGCTATAAGAGCACCGCTGAGGTTCGTTTTTGTTGGTTGAGTAAGTTCAATCATTAATTCTGCCATCTCTGCTGGATCAACCCAATTAGCGGGATCAATATCTGGCATCGCCATTCGGTTAACGTCAGTATCAATAATCGTGGGCAGTACGGCATTTATCTTAATGCCATATTCCACACCTTCGGCCGCCATACTTTCGACAAGGCCATTCAATGCCAATTTAGAGGCCATATATGGCCCAAAACCCGCTGGAATGTTGCGAATAGTGTCGCGAGCAGAGACAAACATGATAGAACCGCCATTGTTTCTTTCCATCGTGTTAAAAATTTCACGACCAAACACAAAAGCAGTCATAAAATTCGCATTGAATAGTTGCTCAACTTCTTTAACTTCGATGTCCTTCCAATGTCTCCACGTGTAAATACCAGTACAATGGTAGTGCGCCTCGATTTTACCTAGAATGCCAATTGTTTTTGCTACAAGAGCCTTACTTTCTGCTTCATTTGAAAGGTCACCAAGAAGAACGGTGAGCTTTCCATCGTATTTAGCTTCCATTTGTTCAGCTCTTAGCTCATCCCCTTTACGCCCAAAAGCGACGACTTGAGTGCCAGATGCAATAAGATTTTTGATGATGATTTTGGCGGTCACTGAAAAACATGAGGCGACAGTTGCTGTTTTGATAGTGTTCATTTTTATCCATTAATTTCTGTAAGTGGTTTAAGGATTAAAATAATATCTTTTGCCATAAACGTTTAGAAGATGGCAAAAAACAAAGCATGATTGCTTAAAAGACAACGATGAAGTGATATTCCGACACCATGAGTCAAACTCAAACTCAGCCTCAGCACAATAAACACCGTTCTAGAAGGTGTCTCTAGCGCCAATGTCATCGTAGCCATTAATGGTGCCTGTCAGCGTTAATGGCTCAAGATATTGTGAAGATGACTATTCAATTAATGAAGTAGCCAAGAAAGATGACAACGCCAGAGAGTATCAAGGTAACTATTGCTGGAATGCCATCTTTCCAAGTATCGAAACGCAGGTGAAAAAAGATAGCCCCAAGAGACGTCGCTGATAGCAACGCGGCCCCCAGAGTTCCTAATATACTGCTTTGAAACCAGATACTTGTCGCCCCAATCAGCTCTATGATCCCTACCAAAGCCATTATCTGGCGGTTTAATCCGTAGGAATGAAAAAACTCAAGCTGCTTGTCGAAGATCATTTTCTGCCAGCCCAGCAATTTGATGGAGCCTGCAAAGATGAAAAAAGCCGAAAGTACACTGATAATGACGGTCATTAAGGTATCCATTATTGAGCCTCCTGAATGTTAGCCATATGTTCAATATTGACTGATTTAAGAAATGTCTGTTGAGCATGTTCAAGCTGATCATTTAACATCGCCACTTGTCCTCCTAGAACTGAAGGATCCACCAGAGTTCGAAAAGGCCGACTACCATAAGGACGCTCTAGTAAGGCCACGACTGAATCGGCAACCATCTTGGGGGAGTTATTGAAAAAGCTATCCTGAACCAATGCCATAAATTGTTGGATCATATTTTCTGTTTGATTCAGCGTGGCCCCGTACCCGCTAGCGCGTTCACTCTCATCTGGGGCATGTGATTTTTCCATGATGCCAGTATTAAAAGCTCCGGGTTGCACGATAAGGGTTTCAATACCAAGCGGTGCCAGCTCATAAGCATAACTTTCGGTGACGGTCTCCAGCGCTGTTTTACTCGCCGTATAGAGACCACTTAGAGGCAGTACAAAATTTGAGAGACTACTGGTAACATTAATGATAGTCCCTTTACCCTGCTGGCGAATCGTGGGTAATACCGCTCGCATCACGCGCAGTGGCCCTAGCAGGTTGGTATCAAACATCTGCTGAACTTGTGAGGAGGTAAATGTTTCATTCAGTCCTCCGATATAACAGCCAGCGTTGTTAATCACCACATCAAGCGTGCCAGACAAGTCATTCGCAACAGTAACCAACGCATTTTCTACTGAAGCATCGGACGTCACATCCATTTCCAGAGGAATGATTTGTCCTTCTAGCGTTTCAGATAAGTCCATAAAGGCTGCTGCGCTGGTGTTATTTTTTCCTTTCAGACAACGCATTGCGGCATAAACACGGTGACCAGATTGCGCAAGGGCTATTGCCATTTCTCGACCAAAACCACTGCTGGTACCCGTAATTAATATATTCATATTACTCTTTCCATTTTTTGGGGTTGAAAAGAGTGTAGACCTGCATCATTATTAATTGTACTGATTACAACTAATAACCATTATGAATACAAATCATCTTAGTAAGGTCGATCTTAATCTGCTTAAATCTCTGCGTGCGTTGCTTGAAGAACGACATGTAGGACGAGCGGCACTGAAAATGAATGTCACCCAGTCAGCAATGAGTCACACTCTTTCGCGGCTGAGAAGTGCTTTTAACGATCCTCTTTTCATACGCAATGCTAAAGGACTAGAACCGACATCACGGGCACTTGAGTTATCAGGTAAACTCAGATTTATTCTCAGTGAAATCGATATTTTGCTAACACCAAAAACCTTGGATCTTGCACAAGCCCATGCTCATTTCCGTATTCAGACCCATGACTTTATTGTCGCGTCATACCTTTCAAAGGCATTCATCGCAATCAATGCTGAGGCACCTAACGTTATTTTTGATGTGCAAATACTGGACAAAAGAGCTTATCAAAAGCTAGATGATGCTAAGTTAGATATGATCATTGGCGCAGGATTGGAAGCCAACCCCCGCTTTATGCAGAAACGCCTTATCGATGAAGCCTTAGTTTGTTTGCTCGATAAACAGAATCCAGTGCTGAATAATTGGAATCCAGAGGCGATTTTTCGTTACCCTCATATCAAATCCAGCTTACTAGATGATCAAGACGATCCCATCTTCCAATACGGCAAAAGTGCAGGTCTACCGCAACGGAAAATAGGCCTTTATGCCGAAACCCTCAATTTGCAGTTAGCATTATTACCGAATACCAAATTGATAGCCTTCTTACCTCAATCGATTGCAAGGCATGGAAATCAACTGTATGGACTCACAATCAAGGCCTGTCCATTTACTTTACCGGCACTGACCATCCGTGGTGTGTGGCATGAAAGACACCAAAACGATCAGTTACATAAATGGATCCGCGATAAAATTAGTGATGCTTTCGTGGATATAAAATAGCGGGAGATTGAAGTAGCAGCGTCTACCGCGCTACGGTGCCAAGTATTAGGTATTTATCGATATTACTATCTGCAATATTTAAAATCGCAATACTGAGTAGCTTAGCTGTTTTTTTTCGTTAGTCATCATCCGGATTCATTGCTTCTTTTATTTCATCACTGCCGAATCCTTTGCGGGATAAATAAGCGTACGCTTTCGACTTTCCTTTATAGTCCGATAAGTCATAGCGCTTTTTCGCCAACTCTTTTTTACAACTTTGATAAAAGTCGACATCTTCTGATAGCGTTAATTTGTACACCGTATTTTCAAAGTCACTGACATCAATCAGTCGCTGCTTTAATTCTTGTAGGATCAAGGTTTCGCCTTTACCTTTATTAAATAGCTTGATTATTTCCGTTGTTAAGTCGACTTTGTCTGCTTTCACCGCTAATTTACTGCGCAGTGTTTCACGCTCTGGATGTTGTGATAATGCGTGATCTATTTCTACGCGAGAGAAACCTTTAGTGGTCATCTGCGTATAGACCTTTTCTTTGTTGGTGCCATAAAAGTTATCAAACTTACTTAACAGCCTAGAGGTGGCCATCTCAAACGCATCGACTTTTTGCTCGTCCATTACTTGCTCAATCGCGGTATCAATGTCGGTAACGGGAATGCCGCGCAGTTGCAACTTACGTCTTATCGCGCCTTTACCGAGTTCATTATTAAAGGCTACCTCGCAATAGCGCACCGCAAAGTCAAAGTCATTTTTTAAATATTCGTTCTCTATTAGTTTGGCGAGGACGATATCAATCCATTCTTGGTTTTCGGTTTTCCGCTCCAGCTTGGTCCGAATTTCATTAATGGTAAAATCTTGCTGACCAAGGTGCCAATAGGCGCTATTAAAAACGTTATCGATAGTTTTGGCTTGACGTAATGGTTGGCGCTGCATAAGAAATTGATCTTTAATTAAAAAATAACCAAAAGCAGTGTAGCAGATCCCTCGGTTGTTGAGTACGCGCTAGCCGTATCGCCGTGCCTGAATACGATTTGATAAAAAACCACGTATGCCCCGGTTAACTCTGCTGGTATTTGGGAATGAATGTTAGAAGTAGATGCAGATAAACGGGCATATGAACGGGTCTTTACTGCCAGCGCTTTTGGGCGTTTTTATAGGCACCTGCTGTGATAGGCACCTGCCCTAACCCACATCTGGACAAAATGGCTTAGAGTATTCAGTCTAAATTAACTGGTGTTGATTAGAACAAGTATCTCAAACATTCATGAATGCCATCCTTAACTAAGCAGTGAAAAATCGGATCACGAAAGCCTAATTAAGGATGGTCATAATCAGCAAAGATGTGCCTGTTCTTTCTTTTCTATGCTCTGCCGCGTAATACCATTGGCCGGCTCTGTCGAGAGCAAACACTTTTTACGGGTATCCCGCCATTAACAGTGGCTAATTTTTCACTGCCAGTATTATGTTTTCTTCAAAGCTTATGGGTGTCCACAATTACCGACCGTGTAAATCTCACAGCTAAAATAACTTTAACCATTATAAATCAGAGTATTAAAACACCTAAAAAGAAGATCAAACTCAACTAACCATTGAAGGAAAGTCGCTCTTTTTATCATGCCCGCTCTTTTTATCATGCCTGTCTATGTATTTTCTGATGTATTTTTTCCTAACCCTTATATTATGACTGAGGTGTATCAATCACTAATATTTCACAGTCTTCTAGCGCAATAATTTCCATTGATGCCGTTTTAGTAACTTCTGCTCCATCCCCTTTATTTAAGATCACCGCTTTGTCTGTTATTATTTCAAATCTTCCACTTGAAGCTAACACATAGGCTTGGTGTGTAATCGGGTGTTCAAAACGAGAACCCTTAGTAACTTTACCGCCATAAATCCTAGCTTCTTGATGAATAAATAAGGCTTCATTTTTATCTTCAGGATAGCCTGATACGAGTAATGAAAGACCATTATTATTTACTTTACTTGGAAAAGACTTTGTATCCCATCTAGGTTTAACATTGTGTTCATTCGGTTCAATCCAAATTTGATAAAGAGTTAAAGGCCCATTTGAACGATTATATTCTGAATGGGTAATCCCAGAACCCGCGCTCATTACCTGTACTTCACCGCTTTTTGTCGTACCATTATTTCCTGCACTATCTTCATGTGTTACAGAACCCGTTCTAACAAAAGTAATGATCTCCATATTTTTGTGGGGATGAGGAGGTATACCCCTACCTGATTCTACCCAATCATCATTGATAACTCTTAAGGCTCCAAATCCCATGCGTCTGGAATTATAGTAATGGGCAAAGCTAAAGTGGTAGTTTGCTTTTAACCAACCATGATTTGCTTTACCCAATTCTGCATGTTTATAAAGTTTAATCATTATTTACCCTTAATAAAAAGACTATCGCGCTCATGAGGTAAATCAAATTGAGGCTTTGGACCTTTCGCAACAATTAATGAAGGGTTCACTAACGTATGGCTTGCATAGTAATGTATTTTTATATATTCCATATCTACCGTTTCAGCAACACCAGGTACTTGGTATAACTCACGTAAATAATGACTAATATGATGAAACTCACTTAATTTGTTTCTATTGCATTTGAAATGGCCATGATAAACAGAGTCAAAACGAATAAGAGTAACAAATAATCGCCAGTCAGCCTCTGTTAAGGTGTCCCCTAAGAGGTAACGTTGTTTAGCTAGCGTGTCTTCAAGCCAATCTAAGCCCTCAAACAAATCATAAAATGCTGTCTCATAAGCGCTTTGGGTTGTTGCAAAACCACAGCGATAAACCCCATTATTAATACTGTTGTATATTTTATCGTTGTTATTATCTATGTCACTACGAAGCGCTTCAGGATAATAATCATCTGTATTTGTTGTTAAGTCATTAAATGCCGTGTTAAAAATTCTGATTATTTCACTTGATTCATTATTAACAATACTTTGTGTTTTCTTATCCCACAATACAGGAACCGTTACGCGGCCTTCATAAGTTTTATCAGCCTTCAGGTAAAGTTGATAAGCATATTCTAAGTTATATAATGGATCGCCTTTATCACCAAATACCCAGCCGTTTTCTAACATTTCAGGCTCAACCACACTAACACTAATAATATCTTCTAGGCCTTTAAGGTTTCTAAAAATTAAGGTGCGATGTGCCCATGGACAAGCAAGTGAAATATACAAATGATATCTCCCTACTTCTGGTTGATATACATTATTGCTGTCAGTTGAAATGGTATTTCTAAAGCAACTATCAGGACGTTTGAAGTTTCCTTTTGAATCTTCGTCGTACCATTGCTCAACCCACCTTCCGTTAACGATCAACCCCATGATTTACTCCTCAATAATGTTACTATTTTCATTGTGTATTGTTAATGCACTACGAGATACGTAGTGCATTTATAGGTATATTACTTGCTTAATTTGTGATCAACCGAGTATTTACCACCACCTTGAACTAACAAAGCAAGTGTAATCGCTAATAATGACAAGCCAAACTCATAACCGTTAGTCGCCAGAAATAAACCATTACCGATATGAACACTTAAGATAGCGACAATCATAGTGATAGCTAATACAAAGGCTGAAGGCCTTGTTAGTAGACCAATAATAAGTAATAAACCACCAAAGAATTCAGCGCTACCGGCAAGTAAAGCCATAAAGAACCCCGGAGACATACCAATAGAATCCATCCATTGGCCAGTACCTTCTAAACCGTAACCACCAAACCAAGCAAAAAGCTTTTGGGCACCGTGAGCGGCAAATATAATTCCGGCGAGTATACGTAAAGGCAATGCTGCTAATGTTGCGTCTGTTTTAATTATATTGTTGAATGTAGATGAATTTTTTGATGTAGTCATAATATTCTCTTAATGTTTAAAGTTGGTTTTAAAAGCGCTATTAAGCGGAATTATTCGCTACCGCTATTTGATGAAGCTATTCTATAGCTTGCTTTCAAAACGAATCACCCCTATATTTTGTGAGAATCATTCAAAAATTTTGAACAAAAATAAAAACGTATAATTAAGTATGTTTTTTGTAGGAATCATAATGTATAGATCCCCTTTAACATTAGAAGCACTCTTAGTGTTAGACGCTATTGATAGGCGTGGTAGCTTTGCTGCTGCTGCGGAACAACTCAATAAAGTGCCTTCTGCTCTGTCTTACATTGTTCAAAAATTAGAAGAACAATTATCGGTTACATTATTTGTTCGGCAAGGAAGGCGCTCTGTACTAACACCCGCAGGAGTGCACCTATTAATCGAAGGGAGAAAAGTGTTAGGTGCAGTAAGTAAAATAGCGGAACAAACCCAGACCATTGCACATGGGTGGGAGCCAAAAATAAAAATTGCTGTTGATTCAATTCTAAACACGACACTCATTTTTGAAGTAATCTCCAATTTTCTTCACCAATACCCTTCAATTGAAGTTGATATTCGTGAAGAGGTGATGAACGGTACATGGGAGGCTCTGATAAATAATGAAGTAGATTTAGTTATAGGTGCTTCAGGACCTATGCCAAATCAACAAGGTATCCGGTCAATTAATATTGGTACTTTGGAACATATTTTTGTCGCCTGTAAAACACATGAAATTTTACAAATTGAATCGCCTTTGAATAAAGATGACTTACGTCAATTTAGAACGGTTGTTGTACATGATTCAGTAAAAATAGAAATACCACATTCAACCAACGTGATAGAAAACAGTCTAAATTTTTATGTGTCTTCTATTAGTCAAAAAATTGAAGCTATCCTCATGGGAATAGGTATTGGTTCTCTCCCTAGAAGTAGAATTGAAAAATTTCTTAAAAGTGGTGATCTAGTATCAGTGCCTTTTACCGCTCAAGTACAAACCAGCGATTCACTTATGGCATGGAAAGTTGTTAACAAAGGTAAAGGATTACAACAATTACGCACAGCATTAGAAAAAGCACTATGTAAGTAACAAGGGCAATTTTGAGCAACATGGCAAAAGGGTAAAACAATAAAGGGTAATAGGCTCTTCGGTTGTTCGCCTTAGCCAAAATGACAGCCAGCCATTGTTAATCAATAACATAACAAAGGGTGAAAATGATAGCCAGCCATTGTTAATCAATAACATAACAACATTCGTGACAGCAAACAGTTACGACTCTCAGCTAAAGAAGGAATTTGAGAAATGTCCAGTAAGGAAACATTGATAAATACTAAATATTAAGTAAAAACATAGATATTTATGAGGTTATATACATGGGGAATCCCCACGAATGACTTAAAGGGGAATGGGTGCCTAAGGTGCGGTTGCTCTTTAGCGCTATAGTATAAATTGGCAGCTATTTGAAAAATGCCGTCGCCGTCTATCTAAATGCTCACAATAGACACTCAGCTCTTGCAGTGTTCCCACAGGGCCATGGAATAATTGTCCGAATTCGGTGACCATTTTCACCCAGTTAGCGACAGGTATATTAAGCCTAGTGAGAATATCTTCTGCACTAGAACAAATGGCTCCACGCTTGTCATCACGAATAACTCGGCCTGTTTCATCAACCAGTATTAAGTAGTCTTTAAGTGAGAAAGTAATGCCTTTGGGCTGGTGTGCTCGTTCGTTACCAATGAAAGGTAATAGTTTCTTGGGCTGCTCACCTTTCAGAGCGGCTTTGACTCTTAGTTTGATACTGGTGAAGTCTGATTGCTCTGGGGTGTTAGCTATCTTAGCTCGAATAGGATTGAGCTCAACGTAAGCCATACAAGCAAGGACTGCCGCTTCATCAAGTAAAGCTTGCGACTTGAAACGCCCTTCCCAGAAGTGCCCGGTGCAGTTGTCCTCTAGATTGGCTTGGCGTGCGATAGGCTCATTTAGGCACCTCATAAACCAGCTGATATCACTGAGCCTTGAGCGATAGGTAGCAATAAGGTGTTTGAGTTGAACCACTAAATGCTCATCAATGACTTCACCTTTGACGAATCTTTGCGTTAGTGCCGTGCCGTTAAATAGCTTATGCCATTGTAAAACAACCTCTATATCTGACCAGTTGTTCACCGTCTCTAGGTCAATATAAAGCACAATATGCAGATGGTTACTCATCACTGCGTAAGCCGCTACATCAATAGCAAACACATCGGAGAGCTTAAGTATTTGCTCCTCTACCCAACCACGACGATGGTCATAGTTCTTACCAGTGTATTTATCGTCACCACACAAAAAAGCTCGCCGAACAACACGGCTACAGCAGTGATAATAGGGCGTGTCTTCAATGCTAATGAGGGTTCGTCTGGGGCGCGGCATACAACCTCCTTGTTAAATGCTCGTTAAAAGCATAGTAGAAGGTCGCTATTGAGGCCATTAACTATGGCTGTCTATGTATTATTGTCGTTCGCGCTAGCCGTATCGCCGTGCCTGAATACGATTTGATAAAAAACCACGTATGCCCCGGTTAACTCTGCTGGTATTTTAGAATGAATGTTAGAAGTAGATGCAGATAAACGGGCATATGAACGCGTCTTTACTGCCAGCGCTTTTGGGCGTTTTTATAGGCACCTGCTCTAACCCACATCTTTACATCAGTGGGTTAGTGCTTAGGCTTTAATTCATGAAATTCTGATTAGGGAATGTAGGAAGCTTACGGTGTCGCAACGCCTTAAAAACAAATAAGATTGGTTGAAAAAAGTGCAAAGAGTCAAGGTGGATGTTAAACTTTATTTTCATTATCAAATCGTTACACTGCCTATACGTATAAAACCCCTTTCAACGTAGTTATCGCTGAACCAATCAGTTTCACTCGATTATTTGGCAATAATTCAACATTGACGAAACCACCACGGGCAGAAGCTTGATAGCCTTTAAGCTTGTTTTTCTTAAGCTTTGCTTCCCAATATACAGCTAAAGCACAATGTGCTGAACCCGTAACTGGGTCTTCATTAACACCAACCCAAGGAGCAAAATACCGAGAAATAAAATCAAATTCACTGGATACTGATTTTGCAGTAATGACAACACTACGGCCCTTTAATTTCTTTAAGCCATCAAAGTTTGGGTTTAACCCCAACAGCGTTTCCTCGCTGTCAATTTCGATAAAAAATTTTGAATCGAAGTGACCCAAAAAAATCACGTGTTCTGGATTGATCCCAAGAAGATCTAAGAGCTCTACATGGCTAGAAATACCCGGATTGATAGTGGTTGATGGAAAATCCATTTCAATCGTTTTATCTTGTACTGTGACCAGTAAAGCACCTGACAATGTGTCAAAAACTAATGTATCGCCAATCGCAACCAAGCCATTTTCCTTTAAAACATGTGCGACGGCCAATGTTCCATGACCACACAAGCTTACTTCTATTTTGGGTGTAAACCACCTTAACTTCATGTTACTTAATGATAAGAATGCAGTTTCAGAAACTGCCATTTCTTCTGCGATAGAAAACATGAGATTTTCATCAAGATCATTTTCTGATATACAAACTCCAGCTGGATTCCCTTTAAATGGCTTAGTCGTAAATGAATCAACTTGATATATATCTAATTCCAAGGTTTCCTCCTTGCGTTGAACAACTTGGTTGCATAACTTGGTTGCATAACGACTTATTATGCGTCCGTCTGAAAAACCTATTAAGCCTAATTCCACTTATTTAGGCTTTTCTTCGTGCACAAGCATGTTCATAAATTTTGTAAATCGCCTAAGTCTGGTTTCGGGTTTCTTCGCACTTTTCAATCCATACGCGATAGCATAACGACTCGATTTATTGAGAGTATCAAAAAACGCCTTAACATTCGGCTTGCTCTCCAGTGCCGCTAGGAAGTCTGCGGGTACTTCCATTTCACTTACCACATAGGCATTTCCCCAGCGACCGTCCGCTTTTGCAGCACGAATATGCACGAGCCCTGATTCCATCATCCGGCTCTCATTTATCAAACTCTCCGCATGCTCTGTATTTCTTTTAGACCAGTTACTGCGCGTTTTTCTGGGAGTAATGCGCTGAAGGTAGGCTTGGTCATCAATTGACTTCTTAATACCGTCGATCCAACCCCAACATAGAACCTCAATCACGAGCTCATCCCAAGTCACGCTCTGAATCCTAGTATTTTTCTTGTAGATCTTCACCCATAGTTCACTTTCAGAGGCGTGATTCACTTTGAGCCACTGACTAAGATCTTTCGGCGATACAAAGGTCATGATTCTCGCTGGATTGGCTTCAGGCATAAAACTTGATTCTCTTCGGGATAACGCCGCATTAAGCGCACTAAAATTGTTAGTTATAATGTGGCCAATAAACATAACAAACTGTTTTGTTCAACAGCTTATTCAATAGCAGTTCGATAACGTTCTTGACTGTACGCCTATGTCAACCCAAGGTAGCATTGCTAAGCTATTGTCGTAAATGGGTTTATTTACGTAATTATTACCAATAATAGAGAGTATTTTGCAGGGATAAATTGAGCTGGCTTGTTTACGAGGTCTACGTATCACTTTTTATCATTTCGTAGTATTTTGATATAAATAGCTTTTATCAATTGTTACAGAGTCATCGGTAGCTAAGCCGCATCTTAGTTTAGGGATGAAAACCCCAAACGAGGTGCATAAAAAAGCCAGCCGGGAGTACCAACTGGCTTAATAAAAACCGTCAACCTATTTTAGGACTAGGCACATAACGGGTTATTCACAATGCTAATTGTAAATACTCGCTAGTCTGTTCATATTATATTAGTCGTATTCAGACTAATCGTATTCAGAAGAGTAAGTTTCTGAATAGGTGTGTGAGTAAAGCTCAAATAAGTTTCCAAATGGATCTTCAAGGTAAACCATTTGGTAAGGTTTGCTATCATCTTCAGGATGATAACGCATAATATCCATTCTCACCTTGCCACCGAGCTTTTTGGTCCTTTCAATAACACCTTCAAAATCATCCGTTTCAAGACAAAAGTGAAAGATACCAATCCGAGAGAAATCAACGATGTGTCGCTCTTGGCGCTCTTTCATTTCAAATAGCTCAAAACCAATACCATCGGTTGTCACTAGGTGTGCAATATTAAAGCCTTTAAAACCTTCCCCAAAGACAGCAATACACATCTTACCGATTGCTGTCTCGCGTTCCTCTTCGACCTTGGTGTTGCCCATGACAATCTTAAGACCAAGCGCATTGGTATAAAACTCAACAGCTTTATCCATATCTCCAACAAGGATCCCAACATGACTCATTTTCATAATATGCTCCAATAACCTAGTTAACTGATGTGTTGTTTGTTTTGATGGAGTAATTATATGGACAAAGTTACATTACGTAAAATTATTGAATCTTATTAAAATGATAAATTTTGGCAATGGCGAGTTGGTAATGACAAATCGGTAATGAGTGATAATAAACAAACCTGACCTTAACCCTCTCTCAATGCCAGAAGGGTTGCCATTCATTATCCGATGATTGCTATCTGCCCCGAACTCACTATTTGCGTGAGAGTGTCACCAACACCGCCACGACAGCGCAGGCGATAAGCACCAAGCCTAAGTGCTGAACGGCACCAGCCAGAGCTAGGCCACTGCCAATAAGCAGATAATACATTAGTCCAAATATCGCCGCCGCACTGCCTGTTTGCTGTTTGTAATTGGCTAAAGCCAGACTCAGCACATTAGGGATCGCAATACCAAAAGCCATCACAACCAACATCATTGGCGCCAAAAACAAGATAGAGTCGAGCAAAATATACACCCCAAAAGCTCCCACGGTAAGTTCAGCAGCAGAAAGCCAAAGCAGAGAGCGTGCAGACACCTTTTTGGACAGAAGGATTTTGTTAAAGTAACAACCCATAAATGTGCCAAGGCCTAACACCATCCCACTGTAACCAAATTGCTCTGAATCAAACCCCAGTTTTGTAAAGGTAAACCCACCAAGTTGATAATAAGAAAACAAAGCAATGTTATATAGCGCAACCAATAATGCAGATTGCCAAATGTGAGCATCTTTCAACATTAGAACACTTAACTTACCCAGCGCTAACGGTCGCTTTTCACGTTGAGTTTCAGGAAGCGTAAATACATTAAGGATCAATAAGCCTAATGCCATCATAAATAGAGCTAAGAATATATAATGGTGGCCACCCGCTTGCGATAATTGACCACCCAGTAACATCCCGACGACAGGACTAATAGAGAGTCCAAATCCCATTAAACTAAAGACTTTAGCGAGAGCTTCGCCTTCAAATGCGTCACGCAGCATCGTCTGGGTCACCACAGAGCCAACAGCTATTCCGAATGCACTTAATGCTCTTGCGACCATTAAAACGGTAAAGTTTTCTGTTTGCATTGCTAATAAAGCGGCGCAACCGTAAATAAACAGACCAATGAGCATGGTTGGTCGCCTACCCCATCTATCCGACAATATCCCCCAGACCACAACGCCAATAGCAAATGCAGTAAAGTAGATGGATAATGTTTGAGCTGCCTGCGCATAAGTCACTGCAAATGTTTGTGAAATGGAACCTAACGCTGGGCTATAGATGGTTTCCACTATTTGAGGAAACATCAACATGACAACCATCAACCATAAAGACGGTTTAGTATTCATTTTGGAACCTGTGATTAATTAACTTGGCGGGCAGTATAGATGTCGCTATCCTTTAGCTATTAACAACATTAATTCTAAAAACATCATAATTCGGACAAATGGCAATTATTAACCCACAAACCCAGTTCGACGCAGACAAAATGGCCACCTCCGTCGTGGGGATCGCCGTCAATGTTGGTGCGCATGACTCCGGGATGCATCAGCACAGCAAAGGGCAATTACTCTATGCACCGCAAGGCAGTATGACCTTTGCTTTAGAAAACTCTATATGCATATTGCCACCAACAAAAGCGGTCTGGATCCCGCCGCATACACAACATCGAGCGGTGATGACTAATGTCGTCGCTTACCGCTCGCTATATTTTGATTGCACCCTGTTCCAATGTCCAAAAGACATCACCATGTTCGAAGTGGATGCTCTGTTAAAAGCGCTAATTGATAAAATGGCGCTTTGGCCATGGGATAAACCAGATGACGACATGAAGAATACTATTGCACTTTTTTGGGAAGAATTTTACGCCGCTAAACGCCACGAGTTCCAACTGCCTTTACCTTCAGATCGCCGACTACAAAAATTCCGCCAGCAAATGATGCAAGGATCTTTTCTTCCTCCATCACTGACCTCTGTCGCGGCTTCCATCGGTGCAAGTACCAAAACGGCCACCAGACTATTTAAAGCAGAAACAGGAATGTCCTATCAAGACTGGAAACAGCAATGGCGTTTACTCAAGGCAATTGAGTTGTTGTCTAGAAAAATGCAAGTCAGTAACGTTGCTGATGGATTGGAGTTTTCCTCTGATAGCGCTTTTATCGCATTCTTCAAGAAACAAACAGGCCAAACGCCACTCAGTTTTATGAACAGCAAAGCAGAACCATTAGATTAGGCTAATTTGGCATGGAAAATGAGCAGAAAATGTCTGAGTCATCAATCTAACTCATTGCCGGGCGAAAGTGAGTGAGCTTCAGACCTAAGTGGTTCCAATGATCTCTGGCAAGCGCACTTATTTATTAGTTCATAGTTCATAGTTCAAGACAATCACTTAACGACATGTGCGGTAACAGAGATCTTAAAGGTATTAAACAAAAAAAGGAGGCCTTAGGCCTCCTACTATTACACTCACTCTTTGTCATCATGCTGTCAGCAATAATGACTCCTGTAAGCTAGAGCACGTATTTTGCTGAAAACATCAATCGATTAAGCTCACCCTCAAGGCCGCTTTCTTTACTGTTTTTAGCATACATATATTCAACCCCTAGCGTTAATGGTTTTATAGGGGAGTAGAGCAAGTTAACATAGCCAGAATATGAGTCTTTGTTAACGTTTTCGCCGGTCAAGCTGACATCATTATCTGCGCTAAAAGCTGATGCAGTCACACTTGAGCGCCATTTCCCATTCCACCAATGGCGATAAGCAATGAAGCCGCCATAAGAGGTAATAGCCTCAATATCGCCATCAGAATCGATAACCCCAGCATTCACATAGTTGAGTGCCATGTAACGACCAAGCCCCTCACCGTAGGTCGCAGTAAATTTAATGTCATCTTTACCAACGGGTAAGATGCCACTTAAACTCACGCCGTAACCCAATGCAGTCGAATCTAGTTGAGTTCCACCCTGCTTAGTTTCTATATTGAGCTGTCTTCCAATACCGGCAAGAGATAGCTTGGTGCCACCGTCGGTCTTAATGTTATAACGTGCCACAAAATCAGGCACCATACCACTGCCACTCACCATCCTCGAACCCGTTTGGTACTCATTTAAGGTCGTTTCAGGGTTTTCTACTGAAAATTGGAAGCCACCATTGGTGTAACGTATTTGAGTTTGACGTACAAAAGGTGTCCCTTCTGCTGCTCCGATAAAATCAAGATTCTCTGGTAAGGCTGCAGGGTTTTGAAAAGTGGTCCATGTTTGACCAAAGGTCCATTTATCAAAGCTAACAAACGCATGACGAATTCGCGGAGAATAGCTATTAGACACACGTTCATTACCGTCGGCGTGTGTCATAAAGTCGAGTTCAATAAATCCTGTTAGCTTATGACCCTCGATATCGGTGATTGTCTTAAAATTAAACCTAGACTCTCTTGCTTGGAAATCAATAACTTGACTTCCATTACCATCAACACCATATATAGTGCCTGGTACATAGAACTGCCTAGAAATGTGTCCTGAACCTGGAGCACCATTACTATAATCACTCAACATTGCATCGACTTTGATATAGCCACCAAACTGCATATCAGTATTGTCTAGAACGGCTGCGTTAGCACAAGTAGCAGAAAGAGCACTTGCCACAAATAATCCAATTAAACTCAATCCTCTTTTATTTTTATAAAATTGACTGTTCATCGAGCTTTCTTGAGTTTCAAACAAACATTTATTCATCACATCACCATTATTTTTATTGTTAAAAAATAACCTTCTCTTAAATAAAATAACGTAGAGAAGGCGTTCCACATAGACACCGCTCAACCGCAATAAGCCAGTGGAGCAACTTCGTGCACTGATTGGTGTTATCAAACATCCGGGTCCAAACTACTTTGCAGGGAGCAATAGACTAGGCGTTTATCATTATGAAAAGCCCAACCATATTAAGAAGACAAAAACTCAATATGGCGGGTGACTTAGGTACAAACCGAAGATGGAGAACTCGCTAAACGGCAGTAGATTACTCTTTGAACTTATCAAACTTAAAAGTATGACAATTGCTGCACATTGGCTTTTTAGATGTATGCTCGCCATGACACTCTTGGCAAGGCAACTCTTTACCGTAATGCAGGTTGTTGTGTGGATTCTGCCACTTATCTTCTTCGCTACGCGCTGTTTGCTCTGCTAAGTCATCAACATCATGACACTGCAAACAGGCTTGATCTGATGGAAACTGTTTGATGCCATTG
>NZ_JAKIKW010000018.1 GCF_023283945.1 Shewanella gelidimarina
AGCTTGGTACTTGAACCCCGGCGGGAAAGAACATTCCCCAGAACAGTAAAGCCACGGCCTCAACGATATGCTAGAAACAAAAATGCCGCTCACCTTAAGTGAACGGCATTACACCTTGCGGTGTCTTTTTTATTGCTTAAAGTAACTTGAGTTCAGAGTCACTATTTTCCGTCTTGAGCACGCCGACTGCTAAAGTCAGACTCCTCCAACCATTTAGGCCAGTCATCATTATTAGCAAGCGTCGCAAGAATGTCGGCGATTAAACTGATATCTTGGCGTACTCCACCTAAGGTCCAATTAGGATCATAATCATCCGCTTCTTTGTGATACTTGTGCGCGATATAGTCTGGGTCGGTATCACCTAAACTCATAAATAGTAATCCTGGCACTCCTTCTTGCGCTAACGCAAAATGATCAGAACGGAACATAAGTCCATTTTGAGGCAGAGGGTCACCCTTCACAACGCGATCTTGATGTTTAGCGGCATCATTCAAGTAGTGTTCCATTTCTGATACACCTTGCCCATAACGCAATATGTAATCGACACTGTTATTCACATTCATGCCATCAATATTTAAGAAAGAGACAATCTTCTTCGTCGGGATCGGCGGTTGCTTAGCAAAATGCTGCGCACCGATGAGACCCGTTTCTTCGGCAGTGAATGACGTAAATAATATTGAGCGTTTAAAGGGCTGCTCTTTAGCGCGCAAGCTAAACATTCTGGCCAGTTCGAGGACACCAGCAACACCACTCGCGTTATCAACCGCACCATTATAGATATGCTTTACCCCTTTTTTATCGGTCCTAGTACCGAGGTGATCCCAGTGAGCGTGCATCACCACCATTTCATCAGCACGGTCACTCCCCGGGAGTAACGCCATAATGTTGTATGACTGAGCCCGTTCAATAGTGTTATTAAGCTCTAGGTTCGCCGTTGTTTTTAAAGAGACAGCCTTAAAATTGGGCTTAGCGGCTTTTTGCTTTTGCTGCTCATAATCTAAACCCGCCTCAGCAAAAATTTGTTTTGCGTTTTGATGTTGGATCCAACCCATGACACCCACTTGACTGAGATTGTTATTATCATCAATTAAGGTGAATTTACTGCCTGTATTTGAGTTTTGCACCACGCCCCAACCATATGCCGCTGGCGCAGTTTCATGCACAATAAAAACGGCCTTTGCCCCCTGCCTCGCCGCTTCCTCATATTTATAGGTCCAGCGGCCATAATAGGTCATGGCATTACCTTTAAATAGTGCTGCATTCTGGGTGGCAAAGCCTGGATCATTAACCAAAATAATGACAGTTTTATCTTTTACATCAAGGCCTTGATAATCATTCCAGTCATACTCTGGTGCATTTATGCCATAGCCGACAAAAACCACTTCACTATTTTCAAGTTTAATGCGGTCACTTATTTGCTGTGTCCGCGCGGTAAACTCGGTGCCATTGGTCAGGTTTAACGAACCAATATTTAAGGTCATATTCTGATCTGCTGTGACTTTTGCCAGTGGCACAGGCTGCAAATAACGGTCGCCAAAACCAGGTTTTAAGCCAATTTTCTTAAATTCGCCTTCAATATAATTTAGTGTCAATGTCTCCCCTGCTGACAAAGGCGCGCGTCCACCGTACTCATCGCTAGCAAGTGTTTTAACATGGGTTCGATATTTATCAAGATCGAGCCCAACAGGGCTTTTATCTGAATGGGCAAATGATGGTATGGCTAACGCAGACAACACGCTTGCTAGTATGAGTTTTTTCACTGATTGTCCCTTAATGTTTATAATCTTGTTTTTATTTTAATTATTTGCTTCTTTGTGGCTTATTTTCATTAAAGAGATGTATCCACAAAGGTAAATCATAATAGAATGGCTTTATAAAATGCACAATGATGCTTTCTCTCATTTGCATAATAATGACAAAGTGAGTCAATTAATAAAGTTAAGGCAAGAAAATGTCGAATCAATTGCTAAGGGAAGCCGCGGCTAAGTTAAAAAAAGCCATCCCCTTAATGCTAAAACACCAAATCCCCACCACGCCGACCAATTATGCTTTGTGGTATGCGTATGTCGGTCAAAGTAGCCCAGAGCTCAATCGACAGTTAGATGAAGTGATCAGCCATTACCGTACTTGCCCCCCGAGTCAGGGCGAGCGCTTATATCAAGCATACCTTTCAGATCCAATAGAGTTAGACGTCATTGAAATGCGTCAAAATCTCGATGCGATGGTGACGGATCTATCGCAATCATTGAAAGATACCAATCTCGATGCAAACCAATATCAAACTAAGATTAACACCAACTTTGATAAGCTAAACAGAATTGAAAACGAAGGTTTCTCTATTGAAGAAGTCCTGACACTGGTTAAAAATCTCGCCAGCGACGCACATGATATTAAAAACAGTACCCAGCACTTTACTGATCAGTTAGCCCATGCTCAATCTGAGATTAATCAGCTTAAAATTCAACTGAAAAAGTCTGAGCATGACATGCATTTTGATGCGTTAACGAGCGCGCTAAATAGAAGAGCATTCAATAAAGATATCAAAGGACTCATCGAGCAAACTCCCGAAGGATTGTGCCTAGTGATTGCCGATATAGACCACTTTAAAGATTTTAATGATACTTATGGCCACCAGCTGGGCGATCAAGTGTTAAAAGCGGTCGCAAGAAGACTCAATGAAAGTTGTCATGACGGTATTAAACTCTATCGCTTTGGGGGTGAAGAGTTTGCCTTATTGGTGCCAATGAGCCAATTAGGTCGGGCGAGACAACTCGCCGAATCGATGCGCCGTAGCCTTGAAAAATTAATCTTAAAGGATAAACGTAAAGATCAACGTGTCGATAATGTCAGAGCATCATTTGGGGTCGCTCAATACCAAGAAAAAGATACCGATTCAACATTGATTGAACGTGCTGACAAACAGCTCTATGAAGCAAAGCGCCTTGGTCGCAACCGAGTGATGCCGATGACGCATTAGATTATTTTCCATAACGACTAAATCGCTTCTACTTTGTCAAACGGCACTGCGGTAACCACATAACGCAGTGGCCCACCCGCCACTGCACTGTCAAACGGATAACAAGTCACTAGCGTTAGCTTCGTCCCTCCGGCATTATCCATCACTGAAACGTCACTCTCATGTACAACTTGGGTCTCCATCACTTGGTATAACACTTCTACACCCTCAGCATTTTGCAAGGTGATGAGTTGCCCAACTTGAGTGCCACTTAATAGCGAGAAATGGGTATCTCTATGGCCCGCTATGACAGTATTACCACGACTATTTATCTTTGCAGAAGATAATACTCGAGCAGGACCAAAAGCTAAGTTACGACCCGATGCCCCTGATAGCACGTATAGACTGCGGTTTTTCGTGATGGATGCAGTCTCTCTTTGGCTCAGTGTTGCCGTCAACTCGCTGTTTGAAGCAATAAACTCAAGTTTGGCGACCGGATATGTGTCAGCCCACGACCAAGGTTTATGTTGCTGCTGATCATCAAGTGTTTTCTGCCACGCTTGCTGTATTAAGAATTGTGCAAAGTAGGCTTTGGCTTGCATATAAGCTCCTTGACCAACAAACGTTAGCCCTAAAATGAACAGTAAACAGGTAAAACCAATATGCAGCCGCCGAGATGTAAAGCTGTAGCGCACTGCTGCGTGCCGATAAGTCACATTCATATACTAACTTTCGTGACTTTACGGCGAGTACCGCTGCCATTACCGCAAAAGGATACTCCGTAAAGTATCGACAAGCCCAATAGCATGCTGCCCAGTATTAACCAAGCATAACTACTGGTCGCGGTTTGCGGCAAACGCTGCCACCCCTTTGGCATATGAGGTGAAACCTGACCATCAACAACCATGACACCATCAGGTCGAGCAGGTGTTTTATCAATGGCGACCAAACTGGTATAAGCACTCATCACATGATAATTAAGCGAGATAGCCGTGATCTGCTTTTCAATTCGGTCATTGTTAGCCGCTTCTTTTGATAGCTCCAATGCAGCAATCTGTTTTCTGGCCCAAATTAAGTCTAAGCCCTTAGCGCCAGTACTCTTATCTATTGAAAGTTGTTGCTGCCAAAATTGGCCCGCTAGCTGACCGCTAACGACGAACTCTTTCTCGCTATAACGGGGGAGTTTCATGGCGACCATAATGGGCTCATGAGCATACAAATCGGGAATGGTGGCTGGCCAGTAGTCAGGAATACTGCCATCAGTAAAACGCAGTTCCACATCGGTGACCGTGGGTTTTTCAAGTTTATCGAGCATCGCCACCATTTTACGCTTCACTTCCGATTGCTTGCCTATATAGGTATAAGTGCCGCGCCCTAACTCTGCTGCTCTTTGCATAAAATGGCCATTAGGGGCGGCGCCAATGCCGATCGTAAATAACCTGCTGCCGTGTAATTGATTACGAATTTGATTGAATAGCTGCGGTTCATTGCCCACGGCACCATCAGTAATAAACAACACCTGGCGTAAAGCATCAGTTGAGCTGGCTTGCTGATTGAGCGCTTTATCTAAAGCAAGTGACATCTCAGTGCCACCATCGGCTTCTAAGCTATGCACATAGGCTTGAGCCCTGCCTATGTTCTTAGCATTAGCCTTAAGGGACTGCTCTGCCAGTGCATACACACGAGAGTTAAACTGCAAAATATTGAAGCTATCTTGAGCTGATAGCCCAGATAATGCATAAATAATTGCAGATTTGGCTTGCTCAATAGCCTCGCCAGACATTGAGCCGGATGTATCTATGACCAAAATGAGCTCTCTCGGGGCGACCACTGTAGAGATACTCCCCTGTTGTGGCGGAAGCAGCATGACCAGCGCATATTGCGCTTGTGGTGTTACGGGTCTTTTTACGCTCTTAGCATCATCACTAGTGTGTGAGCTCAAGCCTAACGGTGAGCTTGGTTGTAGGCCTGGTTGTGACTTTAAAGCTCGATTAGCGTTTTGATGTGCCTGATGACTTAAATAGGTTTTACCCTGTTGGCTAAATATTGCAGCCGTTGGCGCACTACCAACACTCGGTCGCCAATTTAATACAAAGTCACTGTTAGCCTTTGCCGCGATTAAATGAATATTGGCCTGACCATCATCGTTACGCCTAATGTTCACTTGATGATAAGGGCTATCAATCTCACTGATTGGCATACCCGCATCTAGCTCTACTTCGATATCAACGCTATTGATCCGGTTTTGGCTTTTATTTTGGCTGACACCATTCCAAGCATCCACTGCTGCAGAGGCATAATGTGCAACTGATGTAGGAATGAAAGCTGAAGTTGAGTTTGAGTTTGAGTTTGAGTTTGAAAATGCTGCTTTGGGATAGTATCTTGGCGCCACTACCATAGGAAAACGCAAACTAAACATACCTTGGTCATAATTAACCAGCTGTTGATAATGTAGCTCCACGACCAAGGTCTCTCCAGGCGCTAAGTTGGCGACTTGAGCACTGAAAATATTGGCTCTTTTTTGCTCCAACAAGCTGGCTTTTTTACCGGCCTTTTTGGCTTCATTAAATAACGTTGCAGCCTTACGTTTTTCTTTTATCTCGCCCTCGATCACTCGGTCCCCGATCAGCATGCTGAGACCATCGACGGCGGCTTCATTGGGCAGAGGGAAAACATATTCACCATTGACCCAAAACGGTTGGTCATTATGAAATTCATGCCGTACAGACACTCGATTGCTCCAGCCAGAGACCTGCATATGGACTTGTGTTTTCATTGGCAATGACACGCTTTTGTTACCCATGGCATCAACAATAATCAAGCTGCCTTGCTGGATCTGATCATTTACTCGATAAGCACTATTGGCAGCTTCAAATCCAACAGGTTGAGTCGATCCGGTCGCACTCACTACGGTCGCATAAACCGTCGAAACTAACAGCAACAAAGCACGTTGCCAATGCCGTGTTCCTTGGCGCCTGTTAACCAATGTCATTTTCCTAGCCATCTTTATCTCCTTATAAACGCAAAGCAATCTGAACAGAATCTTCAGACTGCTATATCAGTGACTCTAGATGGGTTAGCGAGCAGGGTTGGCGGCGAGTTTGCTGTCATGTGATTGCAGTTTTAGGGTGACGCGGCGGTCAAAAAAGTCATTTTCAAAGTTCTGTTCCGCCGTTAACGGCGATGTCGCGCCATAAGCTTGATAATGCAAACGGTCATCAGCGACGCCTTGCTTCACTAAATAGCTTGTCACTTCAGCAACACGTTGCTCCGATAACGCTTGGTTATAATCGCTATTACCACGTCTATCGGCATAACCGGTGACATCTAATGTCAATTCCGGTGACAGCGACATCGCGTAAGCCACATCATCAAGTTGCTGAGCAAAGTGAGGTTCGATAGATGATGAGCCCGTTTTGAATTGCACATTAAGGCCCAATGCTAATTCAGTTAGCTTTTGCTCTTGTGCCATTTTAAGTGTGGTTAACTGTTGCTGGGCAGCTTCATATTGCGTTGATAATGCGATTAATGATTCATTTTGCTCATTAAGAGTGGCCAGTTCACCTTGCTTACTGTCTAGCATCACTTGCTGGTTTTTTATCTCATCATCATCGCCTACAGACTTGCCCAATAAGCTCCCGGCAAAAGCCCCAATAATGGCGCCGACAGGGCCACCGACAACTGCACCAACAACAATGCCAGAACTTAACCCAATGAGCTCTTCGTTATGACTACGCTCTGTGCTGTCTGCCGTGTCAGCTGCGCTAGCGTGAGAAGAAAGTGTAATAGCGGCAATAACCAGTGATGCGATAATATGCTTTTTCATAATATGTCCCTTTTAAGTGTTAACTCATATTCAGTTGCCGAGATGCGGCGTCATTTCAATAACGCTATTAAACCGCAGCCAAATGTCTTCAAAAGGGAGCAAACATGGCAATTTAAATATCAAATGTGGCAACAAAAAGGCAATCGACTCTACTGCCTTTAAACGCAGATAAAATCCTGTATAGTCACAATCAATTACAGAGATAACGCTATAAGTAACAAGCCATGAAACGAATCGCGATAGTAGAAGATGAAGCCGCCCTTAGGGAAAATTACAAAGACGTTTTGCAGCAGCAAGGTTATAGTGTTCAGGCTTATGCTAATCGACCTGAGGCGATGCGCGCTTTCAATACTCGACTACCTGATTTGGCCATTATTGATATCGGCTTGGAGTATGAAATCGACGGTGGATTCACTCTGTGCCAATCACTTAGAGCAATGTCGAGTACAGTACCAATTATCTTTTTGACCGCTAGAGACAGTGACTTTGATACCGTATGTGGTCTACGACTAGGCGCTGATGATTACCTCAGTAAAGATGTTAGCTTTCCACACTTAATTGCTCGACTTGCAGCGCTGTTTAGACGCTCAGAGCTTAAAGATACCAGCAATGACAATAATCCAGTGGTCGAACATGGTTTGCTATCGATTGATATCAACCGCATGCAGGTGTATTGGTCAGGCATTCAGATTGAGTTAACGGTCACTGAGTTTTGGATGGTGCACGCACTTGCGAGGCGACCAGGTCATGTCAGGCAGCGCCAAGAGCTGATGCAAGAAGCCAAGATATTTGTTGATGACTCAACCATTACTTCTCACGTAAAGCGGATCCGTAAGAAATTCCTCGCTCAAGATCCCCAGTTCAACTGCATAGATACTGTTTATGGTATGGGTTATCGATGGGACGCACAGAGCTAATAATATGTTTAATCTTCCTATTGGCCTACGTGCCAAAGTCGGTGTCTTATCTCTATTCTTGCTGTGTCTGCCATGGCTCGGTTATGAATATGTGTGGGAGATGGAAAAGTATTTACGCCTTGGCCAAGAAAAAACCCTCGAAGGCACCACTCAAGCCCTTGCCACCGCATTACACGAGCGGCCAAAACTATTTGATAGTCAAGCAAGCTTCCTCACTCAGGTAAAGAAAGGTCGCGATCTATACGCTTATCCATTAGCTGGCCCTATTCAACTTGATGGCAAGTTAGGTGACTGGCAGCCGTACCGTCACAGCTCACTGCACTATGGTGAAGATTATCAAGTCTATAAGCGCGATCCAGCCAAGCCTTTAGGCATCGAATTTACCCATATGGTGGGTAAATATGCGGGCTACCTTTATGGCTTTTTTGAAGTCACCGATCCGCAGGTTATCTATCGCGGTAAGAACAGCTTAAGCATTGACCGTAATGATCATATCGCCATCGCAACCTTAGCCCCCGATGGACAGTTTCGCCGCTATGTGGTTGCCACCACTAAAGATGGTTGGATCAGCGCATTTGAGCTACCAGAAGATCCAACACAGACAACGCCTGTGACACCCGAAGTCAAAATTCAGGGTAAATGGCTTAAATCAGCTAAAGGCTACAACGTCGAACTGCGGATCCCACTCGAGATGGTCGGCAGTAAACTCGGATTTGCCATCTATGATGTAAACGACAGTAATACTCGACAATTAGAAGCGATTGTTGGCACCTCAGCGATTGATGATGTTAATAAGCTCGGCACGGTATTAGTCCCTTCGCCAGAAATTGAAAGCATCATTAAGGGCATGGCACACAACAGCTCAAGAATCTGGGTCGTCGATAGGCATGGCCGAGTACTGGCCAAGTCTGGTGATATCCGCTCCGACAACAGTGTTTGGGCGCGATCCACGGTCGAAAAAGAGGGTAAGAGCACCTGGGATAGGTTTAAGCAGCAATACCTATACCCGCTTTATTATAAAATTTTAACGATCCCGGCTAAAGACTTTATCGACTCATTACAAGACTCAACCGTACTGCAAGGCAGTCACATCAATAAAGCGTTAAAGGGCAAACAAGGTTCCACATGGCGACTCACCCCCGATAGCAAAGCGGTGGTGTTAGCCGCTGCCAGCCCTATTTGGATCGATGATAAAGTCATGGGTGTGGTCATCGCCGAAGAAACCACTCATGGGATCCGCACCCTTCGTAATAAAGCCTTAGAGAAACTCTTTAATGTGATCTTAACAATCATGAGCATGGGGACATTGGCGTTGTTCTTTTTTGCTTCTAACATCTCTAGCAGAATACGCAAACTGCGTGATGAAGCCGAGCAAGCTATTGATAATCAAGGACGTATTAAAAAGGCAATTAAAGGCTCCAAAGTCCGTGATGAAATTGGCGATCTGTCTCGTAGCTTTGCCAGTATTGTAAGTCGGTTAGGCGAATATACTCACTATCTAGAAAACATGTCATCGCGCTTATCCCATGAGCTACGTACGCCTGTTGCTGTGGTGCGATCATCACTGGAGCATCTGAGTCTGCAAACGCTTAACCCTGATAGCCGTAAATATGTTGACCGAGCACAGGAAGGTGTTAACCGCCTTAATATGATCCTCAATAATATGAGCGAGGCGACTCGGCTCGAAGAGAGTTTAACCCATGCTGAAAAGTCATTATTTCCACTAGAGAAAGTCATCAGTGGCTGTATGCAAGGGTATCAAATGACCTACCCTAAGCAACTTTTCAATATAGAGGTTGACCCACAAGCTATTTATGTCGAAGGCGTACCAGAATACATTGCCCAGCTAATGGATAAGCTTATTGCTAATGCATTAGAGTTTAGTCATCCGGGCAGTGCCATCGAAGTGTGCCTTAAAACACACAATAAAGTCGCCTATTTATCGATTGCCAACTATGGCACGCCCTTGCCTGACAATATGTCACAGCAGATCTTTGAATCTATGGTCTCTGTCAGGGCTCAAAAAGCCCAAGATAAGCCACACTTAGGGCTTGGGCTTTATATTGCTCGATTAATTAGTCTGTTTCATAAAGGAAAAATCAGCGCGCAAAATAGAGTCAATGAACAAGGCGCTATTTTTGGGGTTGAGATTATAATCCAACTGCCTATCAGCAAAGAAAAACCAGCATAGCGAATGTATGGACAGATTGGCACTTCACTTTAGCCGTTTAGATGTTAAGATGGCTAAAACTAAAAAGCCCTATTTTGGAAGTTAAACCCTATGAAAAAAGAAACGCAGATAATTAGTCTTGGCCGCGACAAAAAATGGACCCAAGGTGTGATAAACCCACCCGTTTATCGTGCATCAACTATGGTGTTTGATACGATGGATGAACTGCGTTTTGCTGCAAAAAATAAGGCCAATGGCGAGATGTTCTATGGTCGCCGCGGCGGGCCCACTCATTTTGCATTTCAAGCGGCCATTGCCGAACTTGAAGGTGGCGTAGGCACGGCACTTTACCCTTCTGGGAGCGCGGCTATCAGCAATAGTTTGCTGTCATTTTTAAAAGCGGGTGATCATCTACTGATGGTCGACAGTGTTTATGAACCTACCCGCGACTTATGTAATAAGTTATTAGCAGGCTATGGCATTGAAACTACTTATTATGATCCTATGATAGGCGAAGGCATCCGCGATCTTATCCAACCAAACACTAAAGTGTTGTTTTTAGAGTCTCCAGGATCTATCACCATGGAAATTCAGGATGTGCCCACATTAAGCCGTATTGCACATGAACAAGACATTGTGGTGATGCTCGACAATACTTGGGCATCCCCCATCAACTCACGTCCATTTGAGATGGGCGTCGATATTTCGATTCAGGCAGCAACTAAATACATAGTTGGCCACTCCGACGTCATGATGGGCACCGCAACAGCCAATGAACCCCATTGGGAACAGTTGCGCGAAAACAGCTACCTTTTAGGCCAGTGCACCTCCCCTGATGATGTCTATCTTGCGAGTCGTGGTCTGCGCACCCTAGGTATTCGTTTAGCCCAGCATGAGCAGAACGCATTAAAGGTCGCTAACTGGCTTAATAGCCGACCTGAAGTTGATCACCTGCGTCATCCGGCTTTTGACACGTGTCCAGGGCATGAGTTTTTCAAACGCGATTTTAGTGCTTCTAATGGTCTATTTTCATTCGTATTAAAACAGGGCGATCTGCAATCAGTCACCGCATTTGTTGAAAACATGCAGCACTTTAAGATGGGCTTTTCTTGGGGCGGGTTTGAAAGTCTTATTTTAGGTGTGTTTGGTATCGATAAAATACGTACCGCCACTCAATGGGACAGTAGCAAGCCGCTTATTAGGCTGCATATTGGTCTGGAGAACGTCGATGATCTGATTGCCGATCTCGACGCCGCATTTGACCGTTTCAATGCCGAATTAAACCAATAGCATTAGCGCTGACCGACATAAAAATCCGAGACCTAGCGATAGAACTCGGATTTTTACTTTTAATTAACTAAAGAGCTGATCAGCAACAAATGGGTTTTGTACCCGCTCTTCCCCAAAGGTGGACAACGGACCGTGACCGGGAATAAATTGTACCTCTTTACCTAAAGGCCAGAGCTTTTTAGTAATAGAGTTAATTAAATCTTGATGATTAGATTGCGGGAAATCAGTACGGCCTATTGAGCCTCTAAATAACACATCGCCAACCCATGCAATGTCAGCCTCTTTGGCAAAAAAGACCACATGGCCAGGAGTGTGTCCAGGACAATGGAGTACCGATAATACTTGATTACCAACATTGACTTCATCACCCTCTTCTAAATAACGAGTGGGAGTAAATGGATCGCAATGTACAAAACCAAAGTGCTTACTTTGTGTAGGTAACGTTTCTAACCAAAAGCTATCCGCCACGTGTGGGCCAACAATCGGTATATTTAACTGTTCCGCAAGGGCTTGCGCAGCGCCCACATGATCGATATGTCCGTGAGTCAACAACACCTGCTCAACCACGACATTATTTTTGGCTGCTTCTTCTAAAATGCGCTCAAGATTACCACCGGGATCGACCACAGCTCCTTTCAAGGTTTGCTCACACCAAATTAAGCTGCAATTTTGTTGGAATGGCGTGACGGGTATTAACTGATATTTCATCAAAACTCACCTAAAGGTTATTTAGCCGTGGAATAGCTAAAGATTACGCCACCTTGGCCATTTCCTCTATTAATAAATGATAGAACATGAACTAACGCTCACAAAACATCATATTTATCGTTTACACGATCCCAGCTGATTAGCAATAAGTTGAAACCGTTCACCTAGTGACTATTTCGGTCTATACCCATCCTACTAGAAGATGCTCGTTTCAGAGGCATTGTGCTAGTTCAATTCTAGGCGCATTAATGTAGAAATGGTTGTTCCCTTTGAAGTGACTGCACCAACGAAGTGGGCTTGCACAACACCTTCTGCGATGGGTATTCTTTTTGTATTAAGAGTGGTCTTTACTCTGAGTTATTGATTTTACCAAGGGAGCGACCATTAGTCGCAATCAATGCAAGCACCAGGAATGGCGTGAATGCTAGTTATAATGGAGCATTAACTGGCTTTGATTAAAGACCATTAAATCCCCACTGAATCCTGCACCTTCAGGTAAGATGGGTATATAATCTTCAGCTCTGTTGCCCCTAAAAATACTCAAAAAAAACTAAGGCTTATTCAATGACAACACATCTCACCTTTGCAGGCATGGTTGCTCGTAAACACACCTTCACACTCCCTCTTGATTACCAGCAACCTAACGGTGAGACAATAAACATTTTTGCGCGCGAGCTTGTCAGCCCAGAAAATCAACATAAAGCGCTGCCCTTCATCGTCTTTTTTCAAGGTGGCCCCGGATTTGGTGCGGTAAGGCCTGCCGCGAGTGGCGGTTGGATAAAGCGGGCTCTACAAGAGTTTCGCGTGCTTTTACTCGACCAACGCGGCACCGGACTGTCGAGCCCAGTGAGCTCAGCTAGCCTTGCACATTTATCCACACCGCAGCAAAGCGCATATCTAAGTCATTTTAGGGCTGACAACATTATTCGAGATGCTGAAGCGATTCGTCAACAGCTTGTTGGTGATGAGAAATGGGCTATTCTCGGTCAAAGTTTTGGTGGATTTTGTGTTTTAAAATACCTTAATGATGCACCACAAGGTGTTAAAGAAGCCTACATAACAGGGGGGATCCCCTCTCTCAGCCGCAACTCAGATGAAGTATACCAAGCCACTTATCAGCGCGTTATCGCTAAAAACAATGACTTTTTTAAGCGCTTTAGTGACGCCCAAGCATTGGTTAAAGCACTGGCACAACATATCAGTGTTAACGATGTAAAGTTGGCGACAGGCGAGCGACTCACGGTTGAAATGTTACAGCTGCTTGGGATCAACATTGGTATGGAGCAAGGTCCAGAAAGCATCTATTACCTGCTAGAACATGCACTGATTGAAACGTCGAATGGCACCTTGGTTAACCCACTATTTCTAGCGCATTTTTGCCATTTGTTAGATTATAATACCAACCCGATTTTTGCGCTGCTGCATGAGTCTATTTATTGTCAGCAAAGTGCTTCAAATTGGTCCGCTCACCGAGTGAGAGCACAATATCCACAGTTCAACTACACGGCTGATAAACCATTTCTCTTTACCGGAGAGATGATCTACCCGTGGATGTTTGATCAGTTCTCTAATCTAAAACCGTTAAAAGAAGCCGCCACCAGTCTTGCAATGAAGGACGATTGGCCGGCCCTATATCAGGAAGCTGTGCTGGCAGAAAATAAAGTGCCCGTTGCCGCAGCTATCTACGCTGAAGATATGTTTGTTGAAATGCGTTACAGCCTAGAAACCGCTGCCAAAGTGGGCAACCTAAAGTACTGGCTAACGTCGGAATATGAACATAATGGCATTAGAATGGATGGAGAACATATTTTAGATAGATTAATTACAATTAATCGTGGGGAAAACTTGCGTTAATTAAGAATCACTTAAGATTAGCGGGACATAATGTAATCTGTTCCTCACCCAGTATCACCTTTTGCAAGCCTTTTTAAGGCTTGCTTTTTTTTGCCTCAAAAACCATATTTAATAGACATCCCCCAATGAGGTCACGCCTGATGGACATCACTCATCTTGAACAACTCAGTGCAGAGATATTGTTAGGCATAGTCAACGAAAAATTGCGGCTGAGCTGCGCTGATCAAGCTGCACTATTTTACGAACTCGATATGGATAATAAGTTGCTTGAGTCAAAGCTTGCTAACATAGGCTTTCATTATCATTCGCTCAGTAATCAGTATCGCAACCTAAAATAGACGATAAGGCGTTCATCCTTATCGTCATATTCACTCATTACAAAATACTGCTAAGTGTCCAGTACTGCTTAAGCAGGTTTGGTGCTGCTCTTACGGGTATAGCGATAAACTAATGCATAAAGCACAGGCAAAATCACTAAGGTCAGTAACGTCGATGAGATTATGCCGCCAATGACCACTGTCGCTAAAGGTCGTTGCACCTCAGCACCGGTACCCACGTTTAGCGCCATAGGCACAAAACCTAGACTGGCTACTAATGCTGTCATCATCACTGGTCTAAGACGTTGAATTGCGCCTTGTTTAATCGCCTCAATAAGCTCAAGACCTTGTTGTTTAAGCTCCTTAATAAAGCTCAACATCACCACGCCATTAAGCACCGCGATCCCCGATAGCGCAATAAAGCCAACCGCTGCCGATATTGATAATGGCATGTCACGCAGCACCAATGCCAACACGCCACCCGTGAGCGCTAAGGGTACGCCGCTGAAGATAATCAACGAATCGCGAACAGAGCCAAAGGCACTGTATAACAAGCCGAAAATGAGCATTAATGTCAGAGGAACTAAGATCATCAAACGATTTGATGCTGATTCTAACTGCTCAAAGGTGCCACCATATTCACTCCAATAACCACTCGGTAGCGCGAGTTGCTCGGACATCACTTGTTTAGTGTCTTCAATAAACGAGCCTAAATCGCGGCCATCGACGTTAGCCGTCACCACCACGTGGCGCTTACCGCTTTGACGGTTTATTTGGTTAGGGCCAATTTTGAAATTAAGTTCAGCTACTTCTCCAAGCGGGACATAACTTAGATCAGGATTGAGCTCCGTTGGCAACGCAATAGGGATATTAGCGAGTTTGCCGAGATCTTGACTGATAGTATCAGCCATTCTGACGACTAATTTAAAACGCCTATCACCTTCATAGATAAGACCAACGGGTACGCCAGCCACTGCAGTTTGCAATGCTTGCTGTACATCAACAATCGTTAACCCAAGCAGCGCTAAATGGTCGCGGTTGGGCTCGACAGATAATGTCGGTAAACCTGACATCTGCTCAACGCGCACATCAGTTGCACCATCAATACCTTGGAATAATCCCACAGCACGATCGCCAGCATCTTTTAAGGTATCCAGATCATCGCCATAGATCCTTAATGCCACATCCGCGCGCACACCGGCAATAAGCTCATTAAAGCGCATTTCAATCGGCTGGGTAAACTCATAATTGTTACCCGGTACCTGCTCAACTTGCTCACGTAGTTCTTCGATAAACTGCGCCTTAGTTTTACTCGGATCAAGCCATTCTGATCTCGGTTTAATGATCAAAATAGTATCAGCAACACTTGGTGGCATAGGATCGGTCGCTACCTCTGGAGTACCCACTTTAGAAAACACTCGCTGCACTTCATCTAACTCGCCGATGATAATTTCGAGTTTTTTCTGCATCTCAATTGATTGCTCAAGCCCGGTACCGGTGATCCGCATGGCATGCATGGCAATATCACCTTCATCCAGCTTAGGTAAGAACTCCGAACCTAATCGACTAAGCTGCACACTCGTCACAATGATGAGGACTATCGCGCCAGCAAGAATAATAAAAGGACGTTTAAGCGAGAAAAATAGCACTGGCTCGTATGCTTTACGTGCGCTTGCCATCAACCAGTTTTCTTTCTCGTTCACTTTACCTTTAACGAATATGGCTATTGCTGCAGGGACAAACGTCACTGAAAACAGTAATGCACCAATAAGCGCTGCAACCACGGTAAAGGCCATTGGGTGGAACATCTTACCCTCTACGCCATTTAGGGCGAAAATCGGCAAGTACACCAACATAATGATCAATACACCGAATACTGCCGGACGAAACACCTCTTTAGTGGCGTCAAAAACCACTTTTATGCGCTCTTCCAGTACCAATAATCGACCGTGTTGATGTTGTGCCATGCCTAATCGGCGCAGCGCATTTTCAACAATAATCACCGCACCATCAACAATGATGCCGAAATCAATGGCGCCAAGGCTCATCAAGTTGCCTGATACACGGTTAGCTGTCATCCCCGTAATGGCAAACAACATACTCAGAGGAATAACCAATGCCGCTATCAAGGCTGCGCGGAAGTTACCTAGCAGTGCAAACAACACCACAATAACTAACACAGCGCCTTCAAATAGGTTTTTCTGTACGGTTGTTATCGCTTTATCCACTAACGTGGTGCGATCGTAAACCGCTTCAGCAACAATACCTTGTGGTAGACTCGCATTAACCAGTTTAAGCTTTTCGCCAACTTCTTTGGCAACAACGCGGCTGTTCTCGCCGAGCAACATAAACGCGGTACCGAGCACGGTTTCTTCGCCGTCTTGGCTAGCCGCGCCGGTTCGTAGTTGCTTACCGTAAAATACCTCAGCGACATCACCGATACGCACCGGGGCATCATCACGTTTAGTGACCACCACTTGGCGAATAGATCCCAAATCTTTAAGCTGACCTGGTGAGCGAACCAACCATTGCTCACCACTGCGCTCGATATAACCTGCGCCAGCGTTACGATTATTAAGCTCTAATGCCTTAATGACATCATTGACAGTCACTTTATAAGCCAGCAACTTCGCCGGATCTGGCGCAACTTGGTACTCACGCTCATAACCGCCGAGACTGTTAATCTCAGTCACACCCTTAACTTTGACCAGCTGTGGGCGAATGATCCAGTCTTGAATGGTGCGTAAGTCTTCGGCGTTATAGGGACTGCCATCCTCTTTAAGCGCACCGTCGAGTGCTCGAATAGAGTAAGTAAACACTTCCCCTAAACCACTACTTACAGGCCCAAGTGCAGGTTCTGCCTCGACAGGCAGTTCACTGCGTACGCCTTGCAAGCGCTCAGAGATCTGCTGACGAGCCCAATAGATATCAGTGCCCTCTTCAAAAATCACCGTGACTTGCGACAAGCCATAACGGGAAATTGAGCGGGTGTAGTCAAGGCTTGGGATCCCCGCCATAGCATTTTCAATCACATAGGTCAGCCGCTGCTCGGATTCGAGCGGTGAATAACCCGCAATAGCGGTATTGATTTGTACTTGTACGTTGGTAATGTCAGGCACTGCATCTATCGGCAGTTTTAAGGTGTTATATACACCTAACGCCGCAATGAACAGTGTCATTGCTAATACCAGTAATCGCCGTTTAAGGGCGAAAGAGATAATAGTATCCATGTCAGTTCGTCCTTAATGTACGTGCTTTGCAGCGTTTTTCATGATGTCAGCTTTCAATAAATAACTATTGTCGGTGACGTACTCTGCGTTAGCTTCTAGGCCATCAAGCACCTCAAAAAATTCGCCATCACTCTCGCCTAATGTCAGCAAACGCACCTCAAAGGTATTACCGAACTTAACAAAAACAGCCGGTTTATCCATAAAGGTTTGTAAAGCATCAGCGCGCACCGCTAGAGGCACTTGCTTAGTACGTGTCTCGATGTTGGCTTGGATATGCATACCTGGACGCCAATGCCCCTCAGGGTTGGCAATCACAGCACGCACTCTGGCGATATGACCACCCGTCATTACTGGTGCAATATAACTAATAGTGCTGCTGGCACGACCTTCGCCGTGAGCCTCTTCGCTATTACCATGGTCGTCATCACCAATCGTAACCGCTTGCCCTAACGCGATTCGGCTTAAGTTTTTTGGAAACGCTGACATATCAATCCACACGCTGGAAAGGTCGCTAATTTGCAGTAGTGCTTGATTAAAAGTACTGTCGCCAACCGCTAACATTTGCGCGGTAACTTGACCATTTGCAGGACTTTTTACACTGTAGCGTTGCAAGGTTGTCGAATTCCGCACCGTCGCTATGATCTGCCCCTTAACGACAGTATCGCCAATGGTGACATTAAGCTGCTCTATCACACCGGTATAAGGCGCAGAAACACTAAACTGCTTATCGGTAATCGCGGCTACAACGCCAAACAGATGATCAGTAAACTTAAGTTCTGCTGCCGCACTAAAACCAGTTTTTACACCTGACAATGCCAGTAAACGATCATTGATGGTGACTCGGCCCATATGGTTTTCATAGTGAAAATCATATGTATCACCTTTGAAACTAGCGTCTATTTCTACATCAAAAGAGTGTGGTTCAGCCACGCTTTTATCACTGACAAGATACATTTCTTCAGCAACGAAACTTACCTCATCGATAACGCCTCCCAAACGGGTTAACGATGCCGATAAATCGACCTTTTCAGGAGAAACTGGCTCGCCTTTATAAAAAGCATAAACCCGCATTTCAGGAGGAATACCAGATTCTGCCATGGTAATTTCTAAAGCGAAGTCATCATGTTTTAGTAAACGACCACCGTGTGGGCCTTCTGCATCATCATGGTGTTCTTCCTCTTCTTCATGGCCGTGGTCACCGCTAGCTTGAGCGACATTGAACGGAATGAAAGCACCCGCAGCCAGTATCGATAGAGACATTGCGGCGGCAATGAGTTTTGCTTGTAATGCGTTAACATTAATATTCATTATTGATTTTCCATTGCCACAACAGGCTTAATATTGGAGTTTGCAACCGTCATCGATTGCCCTGTGATCCGCTCTATCGCTAACAACTCTAGATAAACGGCTGTTTTAGCTTCAATCAACTCTCGTTCAATACTAAAGAGCTCCGATTGAGCATCAGCAAGCTGCAGCACATTGGCTTGTCCGGTTTGGTAGGCGGTTTGCGTGTGGGAAAGTAACTGTTTAGCCAGTGGTAACACGTGTGCCTTGAGCTGTTGCACTTGCTTGGCGTTGTTGACCATCGACTGATGCAACTCTAACAAGGTCAGTCTAAGCTGATCTCTTGCTAAGCGTTGTTGCTCGTTGGCTTTATCTTCTTCGGCTTTGGCCGCCAGAATATTACCTTCGTTAGGGTTCGAGAACTGCAGTGGCATTGAAAAGTTAACCATTAACGCGCCATCATCAAAACCGTCGTAGCTTTTCAGCCCTACACCAACTGTAATGTCTGCACGGGCTTTGGATTCTTCCATACGACGCTTTGCAATTAACATGCGTTCAACACTGAGCAACTCCAAGTATTGCGGAGCAGTTTCGATGGCATTGAGCACACTCGCAGCGGTCGGCAGTATATGCAGCGAATTAAGCTCGTCATTGGCCATTGAGAACTGAACATCACTCGACCACATTGCGGCTAAGCGTTGTTTAGCAACGTTAAAGTCACCTGCAATACGTTGCTTTATCACCTTTGAGCGCGATAACCGCAGCTGCATTTTACTGACGTCGGCTTGAATAACAGCGCCCGCTTTAGCGCGGGTTTGAATCGCTTGCAGTGACTTATGCTCCAGTTGGATTCGACGTTCAATCCACTGCTGTAACGCTTGAAGCCGTAATAACTGATAATACCTTTCGGTAGTTTGTGCTAGTACCGCTAACCGTAGCATTTCATACTGAGTTAGCGACTGCCGTTCATTCGCACTGGCAAAATCAATGCGACGTTGGCGCTTATCCCCTAACTCAATAAGCTGGCTCAACGCCAAGGTGATCTCCGCGTTGTCGACCCCCTGCATATCACCCGTGCCGAGAATGTTTTCCACATTAACCGATAACTCAGGGTTAGGTGTGATCCCCGCTTGCAAGGTTAATGCTTCACTTGCTCGCAGCGAGTATGGATAGGCTTTCAGCGAAATATTATGCAGTAAGGCTTGCTCTAATGCCCACGGCAGTTTGATGCCATTGGCAACCGTAGGTGTCTGAGCATCTTGTTGCTGAGTGGCTGGCGCGGCCATAATTTGAGCGCAATAAAGCCCCAAAATACAGATAGCCAAAGTGACTAATGCCCGCTGACATGCCACATAGAAGATATTTTTATCTCTAATCACGAGATTAAACTCCTGTTAATTCAGTCATTACTTATTGTCACAGCAATAACATGCAGTGCACAACAACGTATAGACTTATTGACTTGAGTATCAGGCTAACTGAGGTGACGAGAGTGAACTCAATGGCAATCCATAATCAACAAATATACGTTAACTTGAAAATGGGTTGGCACAATGACACACAGATCTCGACACACTCGATAACCTAATGGCTCAAAAACGATTTAATTAAACGGAACAGGAATTAACAGTACGGGGGAGGAATTGGCGGCGCGTAGCTTCTGTCTTGATAGCTAATAATAAACTGACTTTTATCTTCTACACCGCTCGATTGTGCAATAAAGCTCAACTGGGCAGGTGGATGGCAAGCAGTATGGAAGTCATTATCATGTTCATCTTGGTCGTTGACTTCGACCATATGGCTACACTTCGCAGTGGCTGTGTGACAACAGTCTTGCTGCAGCTCTTGCGATAATCTGTTTTCTAAGTGATGAGCTTCAGTGAGGCCCTTCTCTGCATAGTGAAGCTCTGTACTGTGAAGATCAGCAGCAACACAAGTCGGAAATAATTGCGACACAAATACCACCAGTAATAAAACTAGTGTCAATTTAGATTGAAACATCTGCATTGATAAATGTGAATTAAACAACAATATTCCTATATAACTAAGACGGATGCCTCGGAGCCAGCATCCTTTACCGATTAGCGGCAGATGATAACCGCTTTTATCTCAGGTAAATAGTACTTCAGACAAAAGATTTTCGAAACTTGACCGCGATCAAAAGATTCCAGCCCGTAGCCATAGTCAAACCCGGGTTAAGGTTTAACGTTATGTTTTAGTGCACGTGGTTTTTTCACCGCTTTTTTTGCCGTAGACGGTGTTTTTGCGCCGGTGCGCGAGTAGGATTTTCGCTTAAATGGTGTAGGACTTTTTACCCCTTGTAGCGCAGTGGGTAACACCGAGCCAGCTTGGATAATCAACTCATCTAATTTGCTGATAAGAGGCTGCATGAAGGCTTGATACTGGGTTTCCTTGCGGCTCATAGAATCTAAGGTATTTTCCCACAAGGCAGTCATATCTGGCGTTGTTGCACTGAGTGGCAAACTGTTGATGAGACCTTTGCCCACATCCGTCGCAATAATGGTTTTACCCTGTCTCACTAAAAAACTGCGCTTAAATAGCAGTTCAATTATGCCAGCACGAGTCGCTTCAGTACCCAGGCCATCAGTGTCTTTAAGGATCTTACGAATGTCAGGGTCGGTAACATAGCGGTTTATCCCCGTCATAGCGCCAAGTAACGTCGCATCAGTAAAGTGCTTTGGGGGTTGAGTTTGTTTTTCCAATAACTCTCCACGCTCACATAATAACGATTGCCCCTTCGTTAATGGCGGTATGGTGGCTAAATCCTCATCATCGCCTTTCTCGTCAGCGCTAGATTTACTCTGCTTGATAAGTCGCTTCCAGCCTATCGCTATCTCTTGTTTAGCTTTCGTCTTAAACAGTCCCCCGGCGATGACAATCTCTACCACCGTCTCTTTATATTGATAAGCGGGATAAAACTGCATTAAATACTGCCGTGCAACTTGCAAATAAATCTGCTTTTCAGCCGGACTGAGGCTGGCTAGATTGGCGACTTTCTCGGTGGGAATAATCGCATGGTGAGCATCGACCTTTTTGTCATTCCATGCTTTAGATTTGAGCTTAGCGTTCGGCGCGTCTATCCCTTGCGTCAGCTCGGGTGCCCCTTTATTGACGGTAGCGATCACGCTCGGCGCCATCCCATGTTGTTCTGCGGGCAAGTAGCGGCTATCAGAACGAGGATAAGTGATCAGTTTATGGCGTTCATATAACGACTGGCAGGTATCCAGTACTGTTTTAGCGCTCATGCCAAAGCGCTTAGCCGCGTCAATTTGTAATGAAGATAGATTGTATGGCAGCGGTGCATTTAGTTTTTTATCTTGCGCCGTGACTTTTTCGACCGTGCCATTTTTGCCTGAGATCCGTCCAACAACGTTCTGCGCCAGCCCTTTGGACAGCACACGTCCATCTTCGTCCATATAAGGCTGACACGCCTCACTGGGTTGCCATTTAGCTGTAAACGCCTGTTGAGCGTCCGTCATTAGATGCGCTACGACCTCATAAAATGGCTTAGAGACAAAATCGTTAATCTCTTCATCGCGCCTGACCACTAACCCCAATAACGGGGTTTGTACCCGTCCAACGGAGAGAACGCCTTGATAACCGACCTTACGGCCTTGGATAGTGTAAGCCCGAGTCATGTTCATTCCATAAAGCCAGTCAGCACGTGAACGTGCTAAGGCTGAAGTCGACAATGGGATAAACTCACGATTTGAGCGTAATTGCCCTAAGGCACGAGTAACGGCTTGGGGATTTAAATCGCTGATTAGCAGACGTTTTGCTTGCTGTAACTTAGCGCCTTTGACGCCTAAGTGAGCAATGATCTCGTCGACCAACAACTGCCCTTCACGGTCAGGATCACCGGCGTTAACCAGTTGAGTCGCCTCTTTAACCAGCCCTCTAAGCACTGATATTTGACCACGCATCTTATATTTTGGCTTCATTTTCCAAATGTCTGGCACTATCGGAAGATGTTCAAATTTCCAAGATTTATAATCTGGCGAATACGCATCGGGCTCGGCTTGCTCTAATAAATGTCCAACGCACCATGAAACACAGTCACCATTAGCGGCGCGTATAAATCCCTCACCTTTTTTTAACGGTTTAGGTAATACATCAGCTATCGCTCTGCCTAGGCTGGGTTTTTCTGCAATATATAGGATCATTGGCACACATTTACTATCACTGTATAAATTAACAGTAACTGTAACCTGTGGTTGCTGCGGGTGCAATAAAAAGCCAGCTAACAGCTCAAAGATTGTAAACTTTATTGCGAATAGTTCTCATTTGATATTTAATCTTTACTCTACTTCGGAGGAACGATAATGTTGACGACGCTAAGCAATCCAACAACAAGACTCGACAGGTTACTGCTATATCACTTTCTACTCGTGACTGCTTGGGTCATCTTATGCGCCCCGCTAATTGCGCAAAGCCCGAGTCTCGAACCATTAGTGTTGAGTAGTTTGGTCATTGTTCTTACCAGTATCAGCACCCTGATTGGCTTGAAAATGGCGCATGGATTCAGCAAAAATACCTATTCTTTGTTGTTTATCAGCTGGATGGCTGTTTGGGTCGCTCAGCTGTTTAGCCTTTAATACCCATTGCACTCAGTATTTGACCCATTCAGAGCGCATCAGGCTTTACAATTCAAGGCACATTGCTGAAGCAATCTATTCCCCTTTAAACCAATGCAAAGCTGAGGGGGAATATCTGAGCCGTTCACGAGTGCGGCCGGTGTTTAAAGCAAATTGCAAAGCCCTTTAAGCTTGACTGTGGGCTTTTAGATATACGACTAAATGGTCTATTTTGTTCCATACAAAATAAGACATTCCCCCCTCCTTGGCTGTCAAATTTAGGAGGTCGAGTAAGGCATGGAGCCATTACCGAGGATGCCAGAGCCGAGAATCACGATTAGCTTCAATCTCCCAGTTGCCTACAGGGCTTTGAGTTCCCGCTGAATGGTCAAACTTTTAATGCAACGGGTATAAGTTCTATTTACGCATAAAAAAGCCGAGCTATTGCTCGGCTTTTTTGTCAAAGATCTGGATTAACTTATGGATGGCAAACGTTATGCATCTCTAGGTTAGTACCGACATCTTTGCTGCGATTAGCTTTGGCATCATCGTTACGAAGCTGCGTAATATAATCTAAGTATTCTTGGTTAACGTCATTGGTGACATATTTGCCGTCGAATACCGATGTTTCAAAACGCTTAATGGCGGGGTTTTCTTGACGCACCGCAGCGATCAGATCAGGCAACGACTGGAAAATCATGCCGTCTGCGCCAATTAGCTTAGTGATCTCTTCAACATCACGACCATGAGCAATAAGCTCGTTAGTGGTCGGCATATCGATACCGTAAACATTAGGGAAACGAATTTCTGGTGCCGCAGAAGCAAAGTATACTTTCTTAGCGCCAGCATCGCGTGCCATCTGTATGATCTGCTCAGAAGTTGTACCACGAACGATAGAGTCATCAACCAGCAATACGTTCTTATCTTTGAATTCGGCTTTAATCGCATTTAACTTACGACGAACCGACTTCTTACGCTCTTGTTGCCCAGGCATAATAAAGGTACGACCGATATAACGGTTCTTTACGAAGCCTTGACGATATGGAAGGTCCATATTACGTGCGATTTCTAGTGCAATATCACAAGATGTTTCTGGGATGGGTATAACCACATCAATATCATGATCTTCCCACTCTTTCTTGATCTTCTCGCCCAGCATAGTCCCCATGTTAACGCGGCTGCTATACACAGAAACATTATCAATAGTGGAGTCAGGACGTGCGAAATAGACGAATTCGAAAATACACGGTGCATAGCTTGGAGTATGCGCACATTGGCGGGTAAACAACTCACCTTCTAGGGTAATGTAAACCGCTTCACCTGGCGCTACATCGCGCATAAACTCGAAACCAACCGCATCCAGCGCAACGCTTTCAGAAGCAACCATGTACTCAGTACCGGTTTCAGTTTCATGCTTACCAATCACTAATGGTCGAATGCCAAATGGGTCTCTAAATGCCATTAAGCCTTGGCCGATGACCATAGCGACGACAGCATAAGCACCACGTGTAAGCTCATGTACTTTAGTGATCGCATTGAACACTTCATCAGAAGTGAGATGTTGCGTTGTAGTATGTTGCAACTCATCGGCAATCAAGTTTAATAACACTTCTGAATCAGAAGTCGTATTAACATGACGACGTTGCTTGAGAAGACGATCATGCAGCTCAACCGTATTGGTTAAGTTACCGTTATGCGCTAATGAAATACCAAAAGGTGAGTTAACATAAAATGGCTGAGCTTCAGATGCACTAGAGCTCCCTGCCGTAGGATAACGCACATGACCGATACCTGCATTTCCCTGCAAGCGTTGCATATGCTTTGGCTCAAATACGTCTTTGACCAAACCATTGGCTTTACGCAATCTAAACGCGTAGCCGTCTACGGTCACAATGCCAGCAGCATCCTGTCCACGATGCTGAAGCACAGTCAATGCATCATAAATGGTTTGATTAACCGATGACTGACCAACTATTCCGACAATACCACACATGGGTAAGCTTCCTCATTGTAAGATGTTCTATTATTTAAATATTTTTGCTTTAGTTAAGCTTTAACTTAGCTAAAGGCCAAATAATGCTTTAGTGCATTTTATATTTTAGGTACAAAGCTTGAGGTATTTTCCAGGTAGTCAAAGAACCACTGGATCACAACTCCAAATTCGGGCACAAGCGTTGAGCTCTGCCACCAATCTGCATTGGGCGCTCCGGTAAAAGCATCCAAGAAAAATAGTATTGCGCTTACGATGAGTGCGCCTCGAAGCGCACCAAAACACAAGCCAAGCACTCTATCAGTGCCAGACAAACCGGTCTTTGAGACCAATTGGCCAATTAAATAGTTAACTAATGCACCCAGAATGAGTGTTGAGACAAATAGAATAGCGACTGCGACGCCATTACGAACGAGTTCATCTTGTATCTGAGTAAGATAAGTGGCGAGTTTGAGGTAAAACTGACTGGCGATGAAAAATGCAGAAAACCACACGACGAGAGACATCGCTTCTATTACAAAGCCTCGTACTAAACTGATCAACGTAGACAGTCCAATAACGATTATTATGGCGTAATCAATCCAAACCATTGAAGAGTATATCCGGCATAGGGGTTAAGACGGCGCGATTCTAACAGAGACAGAGTTATTTCACACGCTTTAGGCACGAAATAACTATTTCTCGGATAAGGACAATCACACCTTGTTATTTTTCGACGGGGTTGTACGCCACGATGCGGCCTTTCAACTTCGTCAGTTTTGCAATATTAGACTGCATTGCAACTAATTTATCTTTTGAAATATTCGGCCCTACAAACACTTTGGTCAGCTGACCATCAATGGGTTTTGTCGGCAAGGTATAAGCGGTAAATCCCTTGCTACGTAAGCGTTTGACTAACGCTTGTACATTCGCGGCATTGTTAAAGCTGCCCAGCTGAATAGTCCATGCACTGGCGTTAGGCGCCGCCACTGTTTTGCTCGCGGTGGGCGTCGTGGTTACCACTTTAGTAACGGTTTTTTTAATCTCTGTTTTAGGCTCAACGGCAACCGCTATTTGATCTTGTTTTTGTGCTGGCTCAATTTGCCAGCTGTCATCACCATTTGAAGTTGCTGGCACTTCATTATTGAGTTCTAACGTTCCAATGGTTTGCTGCGGTAACGTTGCGTCTTCGACCTTTGGTCGTAACGGGATCTCGGCAAACTGTTCTTCTTGACGCTGTTTTTTACCATCAAGAATATCGGGTAAAAAAATGACTCCTAACGCGACAATAACAATCACACCTACTAGACGATTTTGAAAATGACTAGACAAAACGCTCTCCCTTTAGTAACTCTTTAAAATCGGCCACGGTGTAAAATGAGCCGAACACAATAACCATATCGTCGGCTTTAGCATCTTGTTTAACAGCATCCCAGGCCGCGCTCATATTCGTAAAGCAACTCGCTTGACTCTCGGCGGGTAATAACGCTTTTAACGCCAACGCCGTTGAGCCACGTGCAACATCTAAATCAATAAGATACCAATGCGTTATGTCTAATGACAACTCAGCCAGTACTGCTGAAGCATCTTTATCCTTTAACATGCCACAAATAGCAAATAAGCGCTGCTTATTGATTTTTTTTAATCGAGAACGTAGATACCTTGCGGCATGGGGATTGTGTGCCACATCAACCATGACAGATGGCTTATCACAGACATGCTCTAAACGCCCAGCAAGCTGAGTATTGCCGACAGCATCCGCAATACAAGTTTTATCGATTTCAGGACATAAATGTTCTAGCACCGCAATAGCCGTTGCTGCATTGGGTTGCGGTAACGTTGGCAATGGCAAGGAACTCAATTCGAAAAGTTGACCGCTATAATGCCAATCTGATTCATCACACTCATAACTAAACTCATGACCAACGCGGTACAAGTCGGCCGAAATGCTTTGTGCATAATCAATCAGGGTTGACGGGCAATCTGGCTCGCCCACAATTGCAGGTCGCCCCGCTCTAAATATACCTGCTTTTTCGGCTGCGACTAATGAGCGCGTGTCACCTAAATACTCTTGATGGTCAAGGTCTATCGAGGTGACAACACTAATATCGGCGTCGATAATGTTAGTCGCATCCAGTCGTCCGCCTAAGCCCACTTCGAGTAAAATAACATCGAGATGTTCACGCTTAAACAGCACCAGTCCTGCGAGTGTTGCGTATTCAAAGAAACTTAACGAAATTTCAGCACGAGCGGCTTCGATAGCTTCAAATGCACTAACAAGTGCTTCATCTGCTGCGTCGATGCCATTGATCCGAACTCGCTCATTGTATTTGAGTAAATGGGGGGAGCTGTATACCCCTACCGTTTTACCCGTCTGCTGCAACGCCGCTTCGATCATGGCACAGGTCGTCCCCTTACCATTAGTACCCGCAACCGTGACGACTTTTGTCATCCCAAGCTCAGTGAGTTCTAAACGATTAGCAACCTCAGATACCCGCTCAAGGCCCATATCAATCTCAATTGGATGGATCGCCAACAGATAATCGAGCCAAATGTTCAATGGGGCTTGTGCTTTTGGGGCGCTCGGCTTAATGGATTCAATCACGGTGTTAGTCCAACATAAATAACGGGCCCAGGGCCAACTTAGGCAATTCAAATTGGTCTGGATAGGTAACATCAACCAAATACAAACCATTGGGTTTTGCAGTGGCTGCTGCTTTGGATCTGTCTTTCAATGCGAGCAAGGTATTAACCCATTCAGCTTGCTGCTTACCTTTTCCAATCTCAAGCAAGGTGCCAACAATATTACGTACCATGTGATGTAAGAAGGCATTGGCTTTGATATCAACACAGATATACATACCTTGGCGAGTCACATTCACTTCATGTACTTTGCGAAATGGTGTTTTTGACTGGCATTGAAGTGCTCTAAAACTAGTAAAGTCATGTTCACCGACAAATAGCTGTGCCGCTTGGTGCATCTTGTTCTCATCAATTTCGCCACGGTAATGGCTAACGCCACTTCTTAAAATGCCCGGACGTAATTGATGATTATAAATCATATAGCGGTAGCGTCTTGCCGTCGCCGAAAAACGAGCATGGAACTCGTCATCCACGACTTTGACCCAACGCACTGCGACATTATCAGGTAAGTTAACATTTACCCCTAATGTCCAAGCGGTATCTTTGCGGATGGCATTCGTTTCAAAATGCACCACTTGGCCAGTTGCATGCACGCCAGTATCCGTTCTTCCCGCACATTGGACCGTAATAGGTTCATTCGCAACAATAGAGAGCGCTTTCTCTAACTGGGCTTGCACAGAGTCGACATCGAGTTGGCGTTGCCACCCGAAATACTGACTACCATCATACTCTATACCTAACGCAACCCGCATCACACACCTCTTAACTCGGTTCAACTATGTTTGAACGACAATGCCAAAAAGATTAATCGACAGTATCGCTAAACGAAATCATTTAATAGGCGGCGATTCTAGCATACCAGTGCCAAACGATAAGCATAAAAAAGGCGCCTTAAGCGCCGTTTTCAACTGATTATTTTACACTAACTCATTTATCAATCCTGCCGCTTCTTCTTGCTGCCTTTCATTGCCATCGAGTTCAACCTCTTTAAGCAACGCATGAGCGCTGTCATTATCATCTATTTCAATATAAGCACGCGCTAAGTCGAGTTTGGCATTGATTGAGTTTTCCGCATCATCAACGTCCACCATCGCAATATTGCCCATAAACGAATCAAGCTCGCCCATGTCGACGTCTAACTCTTTATAAAGATCCGTTTCAACACTGTCTTCGTCTGCTTCATTGAGTAATCGATCGATATCAATAAAGCCGTTATCTTTTTGGAAAGACGTTAAGTCATGCTCTGGAATATGACTCGCAGAAACACTTCCTTCATTAGCATCAAGTGCGGCCAATGCTTGGTCAACGGTTAGCTTGCTATCATCTTCGATGATAAACGAGTTAATGTCCTCTTCGTCTTCACCCTCAACAGCTGATGCCCCGGTTGCAGCAAGTGCACTGAGTAGTTCATCATCGGTTAGTGTCGAATTGCTTAACTCAGTGGATGCTCCATCCCAATCAAGTGCTGCAGGTTCGGCTTTTTTGGTGCCTTTAAGATCATCAAAGAAACCACTGTCTTTTTCAACTTTTACACTTGGCTCTATCGGTGTAGAACTAAATTCAAGCATGTTGTCTGCAGCTTGTGGCAGTTCATCTGCATCTATCTTTAGATCGATACTTACGTCGACGTCAGTTGCCACATCGCTTTTGAATTCAGGAAGCTCAGTCGTATCTAGCGCAGAGGTATCAAAATCCAAGCTGAAATCAACATCGGTAGCCTCCGTCAGTGTGCTCTTGTTCTCTTCGCTGCTATGTAACTCACTAAGAACATTATCTGCAGATGTTGCTGACAAATTAAACTCTGCCAATAAGCTATCAAGTTCACCCTCTTCAACGGGTTGCTCTGGCACTTCTGTCGCTAACTCTGCAGCGATATCATCAACTAATGCTTTCGACTCTTGCGGGAGTTGAATTGCATGTTCATCAACCGGGGCGTCGAGATCGGCGAGTAACGCATCCAGTTCATTATCTAAGTCCGCTTCATTCACGCTGATATCATCGACACCAAGGTCAAGCTCGGCGGCAATTTCTAAAGGCAGTTCAAGCTCAGCAGCGATTTCGTCAGACAATGCATCAATATCGCTATCATTGGCCAATGTATCTTGCTCATCAGCTGTGATATCAAACTCTGCAAGCAGTGAGTCTAAATCATCGTTAGGAGTAACGTCTTCCTTTATCGCTGGGCTGTTGGCCGCCAGAAGCAAGTCTAGTTCATCGAGTTCTGGTTCGCGGTTAAGCGCTTCATTGGTACTATCTTCATCAAATCCCGCTAACAGTGCATCGAGAGCGTCTTCATCAGCGATTGATTCATTTGTGGTATCTTCATCAAATCCCGCTAGCAATGCATCGAGAGCGTCTTCATCAGCGATTGATTCACTTTTAGGTTCTTCATCAAAGCCCGCTAGCAATGCATCAGGATCGTCTTCAGCTGTGATTGATTCACTTTTAGGTTCTTCATTAAAACCAGCAAGTAGCGCATCAAGATCATCTTCTTTTGCTACAGCATCAGTGTTAGATTCTTCATCAAAACCTGCTAACAATGCATCGAGGTCATCTTCATCAGCGATTGATTCATTTGTAGTATCTTCATCAAAACCCGCTAACAAGGCATCGAGGTCATCTTCGTTTTCTGCAGAGGGCTGCTCTAGTGAATCAAAGGCTTCAACTTCGCCATCTTGCTCACCCATCGCCTCCGCCCACAAATCATCTAACGACTGCCCTTCATCTGCCGCCTCTTCAACCACAAATTCAGCTGAGTCGTTCGACTTTGGCAGCTCAATCACATCCATTGAGTCAACTGAGCTTTCAGCCTGCTCTGAATCTAAATGTATTGCTAAACTATCATCGGTATCAGACGCTTCATCGCTCGCAGCACTCTCAGTCAATACCTCAGCTTCACTGGTTTCTGGATTAGCTTCCAAGGGGGTGTCACTGTCATTACGGCGACGGATAAACATCCAGAAAAGCCCGAGCATAAGAAGCGCTGGAACCACTGCACCGAAGATCAGCAACAAGGGGTTATCCATCAAAGAGCGCCAAAGTGTTGATGTTGGTTGCTCTTTTTCTTGACTCAGTAAATCAATCTTTTCTTGCTTAGCAGTAACGTCACTCTTAAGCGCGTCATTTTCTAAATTTTTATCTTGCAACGCCTGCTTTAGCAGTGCGTTTTCTGCTTTCAGCTCTGAGATCTTTTCCTGAAAGGATTCAGTATCAGTCGAGCTGATGGTAATTTCATCTGTAGCCCGAGCCAATTCATCTGTCAGTGCTAAATTAAGCGCTTCTGCTTGCTCAAGTTTATCGCTGAGCGATTTAATTTCAGTGGGTGTTTCACTTGCTTTGATAACAGTTTTAACTGTGGGTTTGACGACGGGGTTAACCCGTTGCTTAACGATGCTCTCGGCGGGTTTCGCTTTTGTTGGCGCCGTTGACGACCAACCACGATCGTTATATTCAGCACGTTTTTTAGCATCTGTTGTTGATACCTGCTGCATGACGTTTTTTGACGGCACCAGTAAGATCATTCCGCGTTCTAAGCTATTATAATTCTTTCCGCTAAAGGCGTGAGGGTTAGCATCGAATAGTGCCGACATCACTTGATAAACCGTTACGCTATTATCTGGTTTTACCGCCTGAGCGATACTCCAAAAGGTATCAGATGATGTGGTAGGACCATATTGTCGCTTGACCGACTGAACTTGGCCTTCAGGACCGGTGATCTTTAAAGATTCTGCAACGGCAAGATTAATCGAAGGGCCAACAGTTAAGACAGTTAAAACGACGGCAAAAATGCCAACAAGATGTGAAGTGCGAAAATTCATCAATCCTTCCCTTTGAAGCATAGGAGCCACTGTTTAGTGACAAGCTTTAGGCAATTGTATTTATTGAGATTACTATAAACTAGATTAAGTTGCCCTGCTACTGTTCACAACTCTAAAACATAAAAAGCCCGCATAGTGCGGGCTTTTTAAACAATTATGCTCAATGCAGGATCAGATTAATAATAATCTCTGATAAGCACTTCTGCAATTTGTACGCTATTTAAGGCAGCGCCTTTACGAATATTATCAGAGACAACCCAAAGGTTTATGCCATTGTCGTGAGAAATATCTTTTCTGACTCGACCAACATAAACAGGATCTGAGCCCGTGCCATCGGTGACTGCAGTCGGATAATCTTCATCAGACTCAAACAGTTCAACGCCAGGAGCACCGCGCAACACTTCTTTAACCTCTTCAGCATCGACAGGTTGTAGTGTTTCGAGATGGATAGCTTCTGAGTGACCGTAAAATACTGGTACACGCACTGCTGTTGGGTTCACTACGATATTTTCATCACCGAAGATCTTTTGCGTTTCCCACACCATTTTCATCTCTTCTTTGGTGTAGCCATTGTCCATAAACTTATCAATTTGTGGCAATACGTTAAACGCAATTTGCTTTGAATAGGTTTTCGGTTCAACAGGCAGACCTTGCAGTAACTTAGAACACTGCGTCGCTAGCTCTTCTACTGACTTTTTACCTGAACCTGATACAGATTGATATGTCGCGACATTAATACGCGAGATCCCGAAAGCATCATGGATCGGTTTAAGTGCAACCAACATTTGAATGGTTGAACAGTTAGGATTCGCAATAATATTGCGATTTCTAAAGTCGGCAATCGCTTCTGGGTTAACTTCAGGGATAACAAGTGGCACATCAATGTCATATCTAAAGTGCGATGTGTTATCGATAACAACACAGCCTTGCTCTGCAGCAATTGGCGCCCACTTTTCAGACACATCACCACCCGCCGAGAAGAAACCGATCTGAGCTTTCGACCAGTCAAAGGTATCCACGTCCAAAATCTCGACCTGTTTACCATGGAAGCTGACCGTATTACCGGCGCTGCGACTGCTGGCTAGAGGGTACAACTTTGCAACCGGAAAATTACGCTCTTCGAGGATCTCAATGATAACTTGACCCACTGCGCCCGATGCACCTAATACGACAACATTATATTCCTGCGACATAATTACAGCCCGACTCCTGAAAACCCTAAATTGGATAACCAATTTACATTAGTTTGCCCCATATTGCCTACCTTTAATGCGCTAAATTCACGTCTATGCTTGTGATTTTTTCTCATATGATCAAACCCCTGGTTATTAAGAAAGTTTTTTCTGAATAACTCATCATCATCGCGCAAATCATATACAAATCTCGCCAGCTGTAATAGCGCTCTTTCGGTAGCGATGTCAGTCACTGTCACTTGTTCACTCCACAACGCGGGTAACAAGGCGTCCATCTTATTTTCACCCGCAATGTTCAGTATCTTAGCCAACTGCTGATACAGCATGTAAGTCCCACGCGCTTTGCCCTCTAATGAGTAACCGGCAATGTGCGGGGTACAAAATTCGATATAAGGCACCAGTTCAGGCAAAGGATGAGGTTCACCTTCCCACACATCAAGTACAACTTTTATGTCATCTCGTTGCTGTTTAAACTTAAGTAATGCACGATTATCAATTACCTCCCCGCGACAGCAGTTAAGCAGCCAAGTGTTTTCACGCAAACGATTTAAACGAGCCTCATCGAATAGATACCATGTTTTATGTTCACCCGTTTTAGTAATGGGCGCATGTAAACTAATCACATCGCATTTATCAATGAGGAAGTTCAAAGAAACAAAACTACGAGGATCGCCTTTTGCTTCGAGTACAGGATCACAAAGCAAGACTTCAATTCCATAAGCTGCTAGACATTTGGCAACGGCAGTACCGGTATTCCCTGCGCCAACAATCCCCACCACTTTGCCTTTTAAAGGACTTTTAAAGCGCTGGGCAAGTTCTAACATGGCGATAAAGGCAAACTCACCAACGGCAGTCGCATTGCAGCCAGGAGCATTGGAGAAAGGAATGTTACGGCTGGCAAGGTAGTCTAAATCAATATGGTCAGTGCCAATTGTTGCGCTACCGACAAACTTAAGTTGGTTATTTCCTGCGAGTAATGCTTGGTTCACTTGAGTAACCGAACGCACCAGCAATATATCCACGTCATTAACTTGCTCTGCAGTTAACTCTCGGCCATTAACGGTTTCTATGGTGCCTAAATGGCCAAATAGTTGTTGAACATAAGGCATGTTTTCATCGGCAAGGATCTTCATTATGGTTCCTAAACGTATGCTGAATCCGTAAGGAGTGCATTCTAGCAAGATGGTTGCAACTTGAATATCGAGCCGAAGGTATTTTCAGACATGTTTTACCAAAACCCTTGATTGACGGGTTTAGCTTACTCCCGATAGTCTCTCTGAGCGCAGCTACGCTGAGAATCTTGATACAGAAACTTATAAGCATTACCCGACAAGGTGACAAGACTGTTGGGCCATTAATCATAGGTACCTATCTCTTTAGCCTCGCTAAGGGTAAAAATACCAAAGCCGAAGGGGTAAAGAACATCGACTCTGAATTTTCTATCTTAACGTTGTATTGAAATATAGATGATGGCGAAATGAAATAGGACATATAAATATATGACAACCTACAGTTTACTCATTGTTTAACTGCTGTTTGTCCCTTTCTATTAGTGATAGCTGTTTGTCTATTTGATCAGCTTCATAACTTAGTTGAGAATAACTTTTTATGTCTCCATTTCTTTGAGCATGCATAGCTTGTTCAAGTTTTATAGAGAGAAGTTTATTCAGTTTTTTTGTTGGATTTGATTTAAATATAGAAAACATTTACGTGTCTCAATCAGGTCTGTTAGTTCCCTATACGACTAAATTCCACTATTCGATTACTTATCTTGCGAATTACCCCTTAGCAAGATGCCTACGCCAGTAAATTAGTCGTGACTTGTTCAGAGTTTCGCTTGTTGACTGATTGGATGATTGGATGATTAATTGGTTCAATATCCCTTAGCCACTCCGGATATCGTTTGCACAGTCTAAAGTTTTAGTGAAACAATCGTGCTATATGAAATCAAATTTGGATAGCACGGTAAAATATGCTGTGAACCTATATTACTTGGGATTTAACTTACTGCATATCTTTACATTCCATTCACGAGTGACTCGAGAGCGGTAACATAAAGTCAAAAAGTCAGATTCAACACTTACCATCTTCCTTTACAATATTTAAACCTCCAAAAACATCTTCCAACGACTTATCTTGCTAACACAACTCAAAAAACAGACAACTATCCTGACAGCGTGGCTGTTAATATAAGCTATAATATCCCCCGTAAAATCAACACCAACAACTCAATCGTTCAAATTAGTTGGTCAGCTTGATGACCATACTCATTAACTTAATTAGTATCTTAGAAGATTGATACATCCACATCTCCATGTTTACACATCTCCATGCTTTCATATTTCCAAGGGCTTATATTTTCAAGAGGCTTAAATTTAATAACATCTTGAATAAAAACATAAAGACAAAGGAATAAAATGAAAATCACCATAGTTGGAGCAGGCAATGCAGGTTCTGCTTGTGCGTTTATGGCTGCTGAGGCAGGACATAAAGTAACACTACTGAAAACTTCGAATCGTATTACTCATGATGACCATTTTGAAGCAATGGTCAAAAACAAGGGCATATACTGTATCGATAACACCAAAAATGGCCATTTTACCGATAGCGCTGATGATGCCGAAAAAACTTTTCAACCACTGGAATTGATTACTCGAGATCCCAAAGAAGCGATTAACGGAGCTGATGTGGTAATGGTTTTTATTCAAACCACATACCATCCAGCTTTAGCAGAAAGAATCGCAAAGTATTTTCAGGATGATCAGCTTGTTATCTTAATACCTGGATACGCTGGTAGTATCTTTTATAAAAAATATTGCACCAATAATCCCATCTTTGCCGAAGGAGAATCGACTCCTAACGATGCGAGAATTGTTGCACCTGGTACAGTGAAAGTCTTATTCAAAAATGCTAGAAACGCACTATCGTTTTTCCCCGCCACAAGAACAGCTGAAGGCATGGCCATAGCATCGCGCTTATTCCCAGCCTACGACATTGAAATGAACAGCGTTCGAAAGCATATATTTGAATCAGCACTGCATAATCCCAATATCATTGTTCACACAATAGGCCTGTATGTGATGTATCCAATGCTTGAGTATTGTGCAAAACATCATCCTGATGAAGTGCCCTATATGTACCGGGATGCGCTTTCAACTGAAATGGCATGGTTGATGATTGACAAATTAGACGCTGAAAAAATGGCCGTGTTAACAGCTTTAGGCTGTGAACCTATTCCCTATCTAAAAGCCTGTTTATTTAGGAATGAAGAAGATCTTAACCAGAATCCTAAAGCCGTTTTTGAAAGCTATAAAATTTCATCGCCTCCTGGGCCGTATAGTTTCGATAACCGCTACGTAACTGAAGATGTGCCTATGGGGCTCGTTTTATTATCTTCATTAGGTGACAAATTAGGCATTAACATGCCTGAATGTAACCGTTTGATTGAGATGTGTGGCGGGATCTTAACAAGAGACTTTTTTGCAGAAGGCAGAACATTAGCATCACTCGGGCTTGATGAACTATCAAAAGAGGATCTGTTAAACTTTGTCATTGGAAACGTGCTGCCAACCAAAAAACTCATCGCGTAATGACCAAGAGTGAAGTGTCATCAACACCTATGTATCTTCACTCTGTGCCACTAATCCAAAGCATACTTTGGATTAGTGGCAGGTTTCAATATGGCGTCGCCGTAAAGGAGTCAGCACCACTTGTCATATTGGGGCTGCTGATCTTTCGAGCTTAGTTTTTGTTCCACTCTTTCCCGTAAAGAATAATGCTTTTAGTACAAAGCTTGAGCGATGATGCTTAGCTGGCTAAGCGAAAAGCGCGTAACGTATTCTAGTCATAAAAGACTAAAAGCATTGAAACGTACCCTAAGGGCCGCGCTTCTTGGCTATTTTACGGTGTTGTAGGCTATTTGTGGAGAATGACTAAACGACATAGTCTCCGCCTTGTTAAAATAACCAATAAACTGCGGAAAAAACAACCGTGAAAGATCAGCAGCCCCTAGCCTCCGACTGACAATCTTAACTTATTTGGCTGCATTTGCAGCCAAATTCAATCTATTCACACCCTGCTAATACCAGTTATCAACGCATCAATCCAATGGCATGGCTATTACTACGTTCTGTTCCCTTAGAGACCATGGTCTTTACTTTGACTCTTCCAGACCGAATAAACTCTTCGAAAATAGCCGCATAAAGGAGTTTACAGCGCACTGAGATTTACCATCTTACTGGTTTCTAAATGTCGAGCCTCTTAATATGAGCAATTCAATATCAACAACGGCGTAGTGGTAGATTATTGAGGGCGTCAATCAAGCATTCATCCCATCTGCACTGTTGACTCATAGCTCGAATCCTTGATGCATTGGACACTATACTGGCTGTTAGGCTTACGCAGTTTATGGATAGGCGACGAGGACAACGTGTTAGCGAGTCCAATGAGATTGGACACTGCAATAATGAACGATTGCTCCTTGAGTTTCATAAAAGTCGGATACAAAAAAAGGAAGCCGAAGCTTCCTTTTTAGATGACAACCATTGGCTTACTTATACTTGCGCATAACCAAAGTTGCGTTTGTACCACCAAAACCAAAGCTATTACTCATCACAGTGTTCAGCTCAGCTTCACGGTATTCAGTCACTACTGGCATACCGGCTGCTTTTTCGTCTAGGGTATCGATATTGATGCTTGGTGCAATAAAGCCTTCTTCCATCATGATCATACTGTAGATAGCTTCATGAGCGCCCGCTGCACCGAGTGCATGACCAGTCAAAGACTTAGTTGATGCAATTGGAGGTAAATCTTCACCAAACGTTTCACGTAATGCTTCAAGCTCACGCATATCACCAACAGGCGTTGAAGTGCCGTGTGTGTTGATATAATCGATTGGGGTATCAACATCAGCTAGAGCCATCTGCATACAACGTACAGCGCCCTCACCTGATGGAGCCACCATGTCATAACCATCTGATGATGCGCCATAACCTATAATTTCTGCGTATATTTTTGCACCACGTGCAAGCGCATGTTCTAGCTCTTCAACGACAACGATTCCGCCGCCACCAGAGATAACAAAACCATCGCGGTCTGCATCATATGTGCGTGACGCTTTCTCAGGTGTATCATTGTACTTAGTTGACAATGCACCCATCGCGTCGAAGCCCATTGTGAGCGTCCAATCGACCTCTTCTGAGCCACCAGCAAACACCATGTCTTGCTTACCCATTTGGATAAGTTCAGCCGCATGGCCAATACAGTGTGCGCTAGTTGCACAAGCAGAACTAATTGAATAGTTCATGCCTTTAATTTTAAATGGTGTTGCAAGACAAGCACTTGCTGTGCTCGACATGATGCGCGGCACAATATAAGGCCCAACGCGCTTCACACCTTTTTCTCGCAAAATATCAGCTGCTTGTACTTGGTTGGCTGAAGATGCTCCACCCGTACCCGCAATAATACCGACCCGAGGATCTGAATATTGTTCTTCAGTTAAACCCGCATCTTCAATCGCTTCTGCCATTGCAATATAAGCGTATGCCGCGGCATTGCCCATAAAACGAAGTGCTTTACGATCAATGTGCTCTTTAGGATCTAACTTGATATCGCCCCAAACATGGCTGCGCAGCTTCATTTCTTCAAACTGATCGGAGTGAGTAATACCACTACGACCCGCTTTCAATGATTCAGTGACTTCTTGCTTGTTATTACCGATGCTTGAGACAACGCCAAGTCCGGTGATCACGACTCTTTTCATTATTAATGATCCATTCTATACAGGTAGTACCCATTTTGCTGAGCCAATGGTAGCGCTTTTATTCCATTTAAGTGGTCAGCTTTCCATAAAGAACACAAAAATAATGCCTAATATGGGATATTGAGTAAAATCCTTGCCTAAATTGTAGGATTAAAATGTACAATTTAACCCAAGTTCAGCAAACCCTACCCTGTTTTTATGAGGGTTTAATTTAACATTAAAGACGTAATCATGACAGTGAGTAAAATTATTCAGTCTATCTTAGCCATTAAAAACACTAAAGACACCGTCATAGCCATACTCGGATTAGACTCAGTAAGCACAATAACGGACCTCATTGAGTATCAATCTGTATCAAAATCCAGGCTAACAGTTAAAATATTTTGCGCTATTGATGAGCATATTGAACAACTATTTGCATCAAAAGCATGTAGAGATATGTTGCAGACTCGTCCCCAAACTCAGCTTGTGGCTATCGAAGGTTGTCAGCGTGTCAAATTAAACCAAGGTGCCCTAATCATTGATTTTCATCTTGGTCATTATGAACAGCAATTACGTCAGATCCCCGTCAACAGCACACATTTAATAGCGCATTGGATTTGCGCCGCCGCAATCAATTTACATTGCATTGAAGAGACCCTCTTCTGGCAAATGGCCAAACACAGTAATGATAGCTGCGATTGCTTAATCTCAGATGAGCTCCCAGTCGATATTCAGCAAAAACTATGCAAACTGAGTCAATTGGTCGGCTTTAGCGGTTTAAATTCAAGCAACACAGATAATGTGCCTCTGATGGAGCGCCAAGCGCTTAGAGCACAGCAATTAAGTCAGCAAGCCCCCTATCCTATTCATGCAGCAAATAGCGCTGATGAAATAGCTGTCATTGGTGGCGGCATTGCCTGTGCTAGCTTAGTGTTGTCACTCGCTGAGCGTCATCAAAAAATGACGGTGTTTTGTGAAGATAGTGATCTCGCCCTAGCGGCATCAGGCAACAGACAAGGGGCTATATATCCACTCCTTACACCCGATAACAATACTTTAAGTCAGTATTTTCAACAGGCCTATCTTTTTAGCTTGCATCGATTAACTTCACTCGCCAATCAAAATCATGCAATCGACTTTGACCTTTGTGGTGTGTTACACACAGGTCATGATGAGCGCAGCAGAAAACGAGTACAAAAAATTATTAACGGTCACCATTGGTGCGCTGATATTGCACACGCCGTTACGCCACTGCAATCGAGTGAGCTGGCGGGCGTAGACATTGACGAAGCAGGAATATTCTATCCATTAGGCGGTTGGGTTGCACCGCAAGACCTCGCCAAAGCGTCCTTCAACCAAGCACGTCGATTATCAGATGTGTCCATACACTTAAATAGCCAAATAACCGCGCTAGAAAAGAGCGATGCGGGCTGGTTTTTAGTCCGTGACCAACAACGTTTAGGCCCTTATAAAACAGTCGTCGTCGCCAATGGCAAGTCACTCACACAGTTTGAGCAAACTAAGCATCTACAAGTTACTGGGTTTAGAGGTCAAGTCAGTCATGCGCCAACGAGAGCGAAATTATCTAAGCTAAGCACTGTTTTGTGCGCTAATGGCTATATGACACCAATGAATAATGCACTGCATTGTTTAGGTGCGAGTTATGTCAAGGATGCTCCCAACTTAGATTATAGTCCGCAAGAGCAAGTCGATAACCTCCACAAAATCCAAGAGAGCTATCTAGGTAAAGACTGGAATCGTGACATAGATATATCCAAACACAGTGCCAGAGTCGGCGTACGGATGGTGACTCGCGATCACGCGCCGATGATGGGACCCGTTCCCGATTTAGAGGCCATTATGGCGCTCTACGATAAACATCAGCTCACACCCGAAAGCAAAAAGTTCTGGCAAAGTAAGGCCGGCCCCGTTCATAACGGACTCTATTTACTAGGAGGGTTAGGTTCTCGGGGATTAAGTTCAGGTCTTTTGGCTGCTGAAGCGCTTGCGTCTCAAATTTGTGGCGAAGCCATGCCGATAAGCACAGACTTTATCGCGCTATTAAACCCAAACAGAATGTGGATGCGCAAACTGCTAAAAGGCAAAGCATTAGACATTAGCTAAATGATTAAATTAACAATTTGATAGTGATCTAAGAAGAGGCGGCACGAACGTTCCGCCTCTGCTTTACATGTAAATGCTATTTTGCACCTGCTGCCATCAAAGCATTTTTAAAATCATTTAACCAGCGACGGTAAACCGTTTTAACGTCCCCCCAGTTAAAGACTTGAGTATTGAGTTGCCACTGGTCAAATCCTTCTCCGCGATCAGCCGCTTTTGCTAGTACCTCGCCACTCTGACCGTCTTTAATCATTGCCAATAACATCATGGAGCCTGAGTTTTGAGTATAGGTTTTACCCATTGAGTTATAGCTTCGTCTTGAGGACTCTATCGGTGCACTCAGCCGAATATCGGTTACCGCGACCTGAATGATCAGGGTATCAGGTCCTACTTTATCGACAATTTCAAACGGTTGATCTTCGTTGAACACACTGGCAACGATTGTCGCAAATTCAGTCGACATTCTTTTGAGGGCTTCATCAGGCAGATCGTAGGTTGCATTAAGCCCATCCGCCCTTCTGTCAATACGTGGAGGTTTATAATCAGCAGGATGATCGTTAGTCACTGCTGCGGGTTCAAAATACAGTTTTCGATATTTTCCCCAGTCTACATTTGGCCTGGCGAAAGAGATATCTAACACCGAGTTGTCAATTTTAACCAAGCCCTCTTTAGTCACTTGTGCATCTGGCCCAGATTGCATTGAAGGAGGCACAGAGGAACAGCCTGCTAGTCCTATCAATAGCGCCAGCAATACGGTTTGTTGTCTTAATAGTCGCATTGAATCAATCCTTTAATTAAAATGGTCCTAGTAAATATTAGTAGCGATGGCCTATACGTCAATTAAATAATCGGCACATTTTTTGATTTCCAGAGCAAGCACGTCACCAAAACAGCCTGCAACACTGATGTACGTTCATTAACATAGAGGTCTAAACTTACTAAAGCTGCAATTGACTAAATAAAAAAGGCCACTTTTTAAAGTGGCCTTTAATTGACGCAGTCTTAAGTAACCTAACGCACCTTTAGCAGCGCATAAGCTTAAAATCGTTAATCACTTAGGGAAATTGAAACTACGCTTAACTTTAATCCGGTTATTATTGTCACGACTAGAACGGATCAAATCATCACCGATTATCATCGCGTTAGACTTGGATAGTCGGTCATAAAGCAGCACGTTAACTGAAGCCGCTAGGTTCATGCAACCGACAGTCGGCACATACACTACTGCGTCAGCTCTATTGATAAGTTGCTGATTAATAGTGCCATCTTCAGGTCCAAATATATAGAGCGCTTTTTCTGGATGCTGAAATTCTGGTAGTGGGATGGCGCCTTCCACTAAATCGACACATACAATGCTGACATCTTTTTCTACCGCGTCAATTAAAGACTCAACGCCGGTTAGCGCTATGATTTCGCTAGCGGCTTGAGTATCAGTATTGTATTGCGAATTGCCGTTACTGGCCGCCAAAGGGTAGCGTTTGCCGGTATAGAACACATCTTCGGCTTGATAACATCCAGCAGCGCGCATTACGCCGCCAACATTGGTTGGGCTTTTAGGATTAACTAATCCTATTGCGCTATATTGTTTGGTACTCATGCTTGCTCACTCAGTCGAAAAAACTCACTGCCGCATTAAGAATACGGCATAACACTTAGCACGTTAAGCCGCTAACTTGCTGCTTAACTGTAACCATGCATCGTTAACTAAAGCATAGTCATTATCATCGAGCTCTTTTCTAGCTAGCGCCAAACATTCAACCATCTCTATAGCTAAAGCTTGAGTACCTTGGTCGGTTTTGACTTCTAACTTCGATAACACTACCGCAAAATGGCCTTGAAGGTATCCGCTTGCAAACAAGGCATCATCATCACCTTCAGCAACAATACTTTCAATCCATTCCTGAAGTGTTTGCTCATACTTCTCTATCATTGAGGGCTCCACATTCTCAAACTATTGGAATCATTCCAACATACAATTAATAACGGTCAATCGACTCAGTGTTTGCAGTCGTAATTACTCAACTAGATCTGGGTTCGCAACTTGGTACATCACATAATCGTGATAGCCCGTCACCACTTTATAATAGCCAGTAAGTTCTTTATCTAATTCTGGGTCGCCACTATCCACAATTAAGGGTCGACCTTCAAGTGCTTTTAACTTTGTTTTTGTCGCTAAAATAACAATATTGTTCTTACCCACCCGTCTTACTAGCTCAGGTGATAACTGCTGGTTACCTCGACCTAAAATGTGGCCTTGGCCGCCGATAAGGGTAATGTATAGTTTAACTGATTGTTTTTCGGTTAATTGTAGTAATTCATCAGCTGATAAATCACTGCCGACTAATTGTCGCGCTTGAACGAGATCGACACCCAATAAGGTATTGTCGAGTCCAAGCTCTTCCATCACCGCCGCGACGGTACTACCAGATCCTATAACAATAAGATCATCTTCCATGAGTTCAATCGCTTCAGCGGCAATATCAGCAAGCACGAGTTCGTCGGTTTCTATACCCCCCATTTTTACCGCTTGAACATAACGCGGCTCAGCGGGCACCAGCATTTCACCAAACCGCTTGGCTTTGACTACGCCTGTTCTAAAGGCGACTTCATCGATATCCATCACATCAGCGCACATCAGGCTGACTAATTCACCCTCTAACAACATCTTGACCACCACGCCTGATGCATGGGGCGTTATCCCGTAAACCCCTGAATGAATCTTCACCCCAGCGGGCACACCTAACACTGGGATATTATCGTCAGCGATGGCAAAAATATCCCTTGCAGTGCCGTCCCCCCCTGCGAATAAAAGCAAATCGAGTGTTTCACTCAGCAGCTTCTCAACTACCAATTGAGTATCTTGCGCCTCTGTGAGCGCGGGCGCATGATAGACCACACGCACATTAAAACCCATTTTACGGGCTAACGATTCGCCCATATCACCCGATGCGGTTATGATCTCAAGCTGGTCTTTATAGGGTAAAATGACTTGCAGAGCTTGTTGCATTCGCAACTGTGATTTAGGGACAGCGCCTTTAGCGATAGCTAACTCAGCCACACCATCACTGCCTTTTAAAGCAACACTGCCACCTAAACCCGCAAGTGGATTAATAATTAAACCAAGACGAAACGTGCTCACTTCATTGACTCCATTTAAAAGCAGTTAGAGACGGACTCATTAGCTGTTTAGGCCGCAGTGACCGATCTAGCCGGCGGGCGCTGCGATGACGGAATAAATAACACTGCAATCATTGAAAGCACTGCGCAGAATGCAGCAAAAATCCACGTTGTGACCGCGCCGGAGCCATCACCCCATATCATTCCACATAACCAAGTACCCAATGCACCGCCAACACCAAAGCTCAAGCTGGCATAGAGCGCTTGCCCTTGGCTACGACGACTAATATCAAAATGCTTATGTACAAACTGAATTGAAGCAGCGTGGGTTAACCCAAAAGTGAACGCATGCAATATTTGACTTAGGCTGAGCCACAATAAGCTGTCGACCCCAAACGCAAGTAATAGCCAACGAACAGCGGTTAACCCAATACTGATAAAGAGTAAAAATTTCACCCCAAAACGTCCAAGGAGGCGTGGCGCATACATAAACATAATGATCTCTGCCGCAACGCCCAATGCCACAAAAATACCGGCTACCGCTTCGGTATAGCCCGCTTGTTTAAGATATAGAACAAAGAAACCATAGAATGGCCCTGCGCTCATTTGCAATAACATCGCTGAGATAAGAAACCAAATAACGGCTTTATTAAACACTAACGGTGGACGTTTAACATCCCGCTGAACCTTAGCTCTGTTAGCGGGTAGTGGGAGTGCGCTGACCAGCATACCGACAAATAATGCCATACCAATGTAGGGCAGGATCTGAGGCCCCCAATGACCGATGGCAAAACCACCACCGACCACAAGAACGATATAGCCAACACTGCCCCAACTCCGTATTGCACCATAACGGGTGGTATTCTCCCCCAATGTTTCAAGTGTAATCACTTCTAACTGGGCTAGAATAGCGTTCCAAAAAAAGGTATATACCGCCAGACTGATAGCAAGATACGTCAAGCTACCATCATAGAAAAAACTGAGGTAAGAGACTGCGGCAGCACCTGCGCCTATTTTTATTAACTCAGAGCGCATCCCGGTTCTATCTGCCACTATTGCCCACAAATTGGGGGCGATAATTCGAGTCCCCATGAGGATGGCTAATAAAAAGCCAATCTCTTGAGCATTAAAACCGCGGCTATCAAAAAAGACACCTAAATAAGGCACCATGACGCCAAGGATAGAGAAGAAAAAGAAATAACAAGCACAGAGCCAGCGTAATTGCTGCTCTGTGTTTTTAGGCTGAAACATTAACGCATTCCGATGACAGGTGTACTGCTATTCACATCCATATTTTGTGCGCGATGACGCAGTAAGTGATCCATCAATACTATCGCTAACATTGCTTCTGCAATGGGTACTGCACGAATGCCCACACAAGGATCATGTCGACCTTTAGTCACAACTTCAGCAGTGTCACCTTGGGCAGTCATACTCTCACCCGGCACACTAATGCTTGATGTTGGCTTCATCGCAATATGAGCGACGATTGGTTGGCCTGAAGAGATCCCGCCTAAAATGCCACCCGCATGGTTAGAGGCAAAACCTTCTGGCGACATCAAATCGCGATGCTCAGAGCCTTTTTGATTAACCACATCAAAGCCGTCACCAATCTCAACACCTTTAACAGCATTTATTCCCATGAGTGCATGAGCAATTTCAGCGTCTAGTCGGTCAAATACAGGTTCACCTAAGCCAACAGGAACGCCCGTGGCGACCACCGTCACTTTAGCGCCAATTGAATCACCACTTTTTTTAAGATCGCGCATGTATTCGTCTAAAGCCACAAGCTTCGACGCATCAGGGAAGAAGAATGCGTTTTTCTCTATTTCGGCGAAATCAACAGACTCAGCTTTGATTGGACCAAGTTGTGACAAATAGCCATTTATCTCAATACCATGAATTTTCTTTAGGTACTTTTTGGCCACGGCACCAGCAGCAACTCGCATTGCGGTTTCACGCGCAGAAGAGCGACCACCACCACGATAATCTCTTAAACCATACTTTTGTTGATAGGTATAATCGGCGTGTCCAGGACGAAACAAGTCTTTAATATTCGAGTAATCTTTACTGCGCTGATCAGTGTTTTCAATCAACAGACCGATTGAAGTCCCCGTTGTTTGACCTTCAAACACGCCAGATAAGATACGCACTTCATCCGCCTCACGACGAGCGGTGGTATATCGAGAGGTCCCTGGACGACGGCGGTCAAGATCATGCTGCATATCCGCTTCATTTAACTCAATCCCAGGAGGACAACCATCAATAATACAACCTAAGGCAACTCCGTGGCTCTCACCAAATGTAGTGACTACAAAATTTTGACCAATACTGTTTCCCGACATCCGCTTTCTACACCTCAATTACGCAAATTAAACGAGCACCTACGACTAAAAAAGTAGATACACAAATTAGATGGCCACAATACAACCAGCATTGTGGCTAGTTTCTATTATTCACTATCTTTATAGATAACAAATAATGATTCATTTTCAACTAGTTGATCACGCGTCAAAATGAAAACACCGTCTCCGCCATTTTCAAAGCTTACCCATGTGAATGGCACATCAGGGAATAGCGCGATTAAATGCACCATTGAGTTACCCACTTCAACCACCAGTAGACCATCTTCAGTCAAATAATCAGCTGCATTGGCAAGGATACGCTTGGTGAGATCTAAACCGTCACGACCAGAAGCTAGACCAATTTCAGGCTCATGATGATATTCATCCGGCATATCACCGATATCTTCGGCATCAACATAAGGCGGATTAGAGACGATTAAGTCGTAGTGTGGGCCTTTAGGGATGGCAGAAAACAGATCTGATTCCATCGGGAACACCCGGTCCATAACCCCAAGAGTTTCAATATTAATCTGCGCCACGTCTAAGGCATCTTCGCTGATGTCTAACGCATCGACTTCGGCATTTTCAAATTCATAAGCGCAAGCGATGGCAATACAACCACTGCCTGTACACAAGTCCATTACGCGATTAACTTGTTTGTTATATAACCAAGGGCTGAAACGGTTAGCGATTAACTCAGCAATTGGCGAACGAGGAACCAATACCCGCTCATCAACATAAAATTCAAGACCAGCAAACATCACTTTATTGGTTAGATATGGAACAGGTAAACGCTCTTTGACTCGGCGAATAATGAGTTCAACAATTTTATGTTTTTCGCTAATAGTCAGATTAGAGTGAATGACTTGTTGGCCGAGCTCTTCTGGTAAATGCAATGCATGAAAAACCAAGGCAATGGCTTCGTCCCACGCATTATCGGTACCGTGTCCGTAATAAATATTTGCATCATTAAAACGACTGACACCCCAGCGTAACATATCACCAATTGTTCTTAATTCAGTAACGGCTTCATCAACAAAAATCTTATCCAAAATTCACTCCAACATTTTAATTCCGACTCATTGTAACTGAACTCTATTCATATGGCATCGGATTCAATAAAATACCCTTATGAATAAAAGAACCGATAAAGATGATTTGGCGCTATTTGCAGAGCTAACGAAAGGAGTGAAACCTTTTGAGCAAAACAAACGCCACTTTAAATCAGCCCCAAAAGACCGCAAAGTGATTGAGGAAAAAGAGCAACAGCTACATGCTGACAGCTTCTTCTCTGATACTTATCAACCACTACTGCCCGAAATTGGCCCAATGAAGTGGGCAAGAGATGACGTTGATAGCTATGAAGTAAAACGTCTGCGCCGCGGAGATTACGTGCCCGATCTATTACTAGATTTGCATGGTCTACGCCAATCAGAGGCAAAACTTGAGCTAGCCGCTTTGATCCAAGCCTGTATTAAACAACAAAGTCATTGCTGCTGCATTATGCATGGGCATGGTACGGGAGTGTTGAAACAGAATATTCCAATGTGGTTAGCGCAACACCCTCACATAAAGGCCTTTCATCAAGCGACTAAAGAATGGGGTGGCGATGCGGCATTACTGGTATTGATTGATATTGGCGACCAACCTTACCGCCGTTAAGTGTTGCAGTGTATTAATACAGATTAAGGCTGCGAGCACAAAAAAGTGAGTCTTTTGGGACTCACTCCTTCCTAAACCCTAAACGATGCTAGCAGATCATATGAGGTGCATATTGCCATTCTACAGAGGCTTGCGTCGGTTGCTTATTAATAAGCGTAACACCCGAGGTGGCAAACAATGGCGGCTCAAAGCCTGCTACCAACTCACTCACCAAATAGCCTAGCAGTGGCATATGTGCCAAAATCAATACATTTTCAGCTTTATAATGTTCAGCATAAGCAAGGACGGTTTCCGCAACTGTCGCCGGGTCTCCCGAAGGTACCAATTCATCTAATGTTAACCATTGACGGGGTTCAGGAAAATGCTGATGCATTTCTTGCCAACTTTGTTGCGCTCGCAGATACGGACTCACGAGCACTAAATCAAACTCAGTAACGCTCTGTCCTAGCCAATTACTCATCAAGCCTGTGTGCTGGCGACCAGTATCCGTTAATGTCCGTTCTCTATCTGAATGGGCATTAAAGCCCGCTTCACCATGTCGCATTAAAAATAGCTGCATACCGCTTTGCTACTCCCAACTTTTTATTCTTATTAATTAATCAATTGTAGTCTGAATCTTGACAGCAACATACCGTTTTTTAGTTATTAATTAGTCGAATATAACTTGTGATGGATTTAAGATACTAACCATTAAAGAGTCAAAAGGTTAATTGAACATCAAATTGAACCAAAATCAGCCAAACAACAGATTATTTTACCGTTTGGAGATCTTGTGTTTGAAGATATGTAGAAATGATGGCAAGTTACATTATTACAGCAGCCTAGAATCATTTACAACGCTAGCCTATCGACTCAATATCACAAGCCGACCAAGAGATGTAAATTGGATCTTTTACGTGCTTTATCGGCAAGTGATTACTAAAGTAAGTGTCTAGGTTAGATGCTGTTCGATCAATTGGAGCCATGCTTTTGCCAAAAAACAAAAAAGTTATCACGAGTCCAAATGACCATCGCAAGTACCGTAATATCACCTTAGAAAATGGGTTATCGGTGTTATTGGTTGAAGATCTGCAGTCAACAGAAGCTGCAGCATCAATGGCTGTGGCCGTAGGTCATTTTGACGACCCAGTTGCTCGTCCTGGTATGGCACATTTTCTTGAACATATGCTTTTTCTTGGTACTGAAAAATTCCCTGACTCAGGAGAATACTCGGCCTTTATCAACCAGCATGGCGGAAGCAACAACGCCTGGACTGGCACTGAGCACACTAACTTTTTTTATAGCATCAACGCCGCACAATTTGAAGCTTCACTCGACCGTTTTAGTCAATTTTTCATCGCACCATTATTTGATGTAGCGTTAGTTGATCGCGAGCGTCATGCTATCGAATCTGAATTCAGTATGAAGCTAAAAGACGATATTCGACGTGTCTACCAGGTGCAAAAAGAAACGGTTAACCCAGCTCATCCTTTTTCCAAGTTTTCAGTGGGTAACCTAGAAACATTGGCTGGCGAACAACAAAACTTGAGAGAGGAGTTAATCGCTTTTTATAACGAAAAGTACAGTGCTAACATAATGACATTATGCATCGTGGCTCCCACCTCTTTAGATGATTTGGCCAAGCTTGCTCACACTTATTTTGCTGCGATTAGCCACCAGCCTGAACCGACTCAATATCCAGATACCCCCATTTATCTAGCAGAACAATTACAAGCAAAAATCAACATCGTTCCTCTCAAAGAGCAGCGACGAATTGCGATTACGTTTGCTTTGCCAGCGCTTGAACGCTTTTATAAGCGTAAGCCTTTGACATTTATTAGTCACCTTCTAGGTTACGAAGGTAAAGGTAGCTTGCTCTCCTATTTAAAAGAACGAGGGCTGGCCAACAATTTATCGGCTGGCGGTGGTGTAAACGGTTACAATTTCAAAGATTATAATATTAGTATCCAACTTACAGATCTAGGGTTGAACAACCTTAAAGATGTTATTGATTGTGCTTTTGAGTACATTGCTTTAATCAGAGAGACAGGGTTAAGCGACTGGCGATACAAAGAAAGGGCTGCTTTGCTCAAAGTTGCTTTTCAATACCAGGAGCAAGTTAAGGCACTGGATTTGGCAAGTCATCTGAGCATTAACATGCATCATTATGATGTTGAAGATGTGGTTTTCGGTGATTACCGCATGGATGGCCTTGATGTTATCGAAACCCAGCAGTTATTAGCGATGATGACTCCGACTAATATGCGCTTACAACTTATTGCTCCTGAGTTAGAAACCGATAAACAAGCCGCATGGTATCACTCACCGTATCAGATCCGTAAAATTGCCACGGAAGATATCACTCGTTGGTCAGCACCTAAAGTGCGCTCCGAGCTCACCTTACCCTCGCCTAATCCGTTCATTATTGACCATTGCATCGCAAGAGCAGATAAAAGTAACGGGCCAGTGCCACTCGTGGTATCACAAGAACCAGGCTATCGAATTTGGCATAAAAAAGATGATGAATTTAACGTGCCTAAAGGGCATCTCTATCTTTCTTTGGACTCAGCTCAAGCCGCTGCATCGCCCAAGCATGCTGCATTAACGCGACTTTATGTAGAAATGCTGCTTGATTACCTCACCGAGTATACCTATCAAGCAGAGGTCGCAGGCCTGAGCTACAACATTTACCCTCATCAAGGTGGGATCACCTTACATTTGACCGGTTTTTCTGGCAAACAAGAAGCACTGCTCTCACTTGTTATTGAAAAAGCACGCGAACGCAAGTTTACTCAGAACCGCTTTGAATTGATAAAAAAACAGATCTTACGCAGCTGGTATAATCATACTCAAGCTAAGCCAATATCCCAGCTATTTACCAGTTTAACAGTGACGCTGCAAAAGCGCAGTTTTGAACCGGCTCGGATGGCTGAGTTACTTGAAGAGATCACCTTAGAAGACTTACATGCACATGTTAAAAGTTTCTATGAAAAAATACATTTAGAAGGCTTAGTTTATGGCGACTGGCTGGAAAGTGAAGCTAAGGCCCTAGGTTGTAAGCTTAATAGAATTTTGTCCTTGGTCACCTCCCCAAGTTCAGAGTCTTCAAGGGAGCTTATCGACCTCTCAAATAAAGGCACATTGTTGAGAGAGGTTTCAGCCTCTCATCAAGACAGTGGCATTATTGTCTACTATCAATCTGATACTGCGACTCCAGATAATATGGCGCTGTTTAGTCTGCTAAACCACACTATGTCATCTACCTTTTTTCATGAGCTAAGAACGCAAAAACAGTTGGGTTATATGGTTGGCACGGGTTATCTGCCTCTGAATCGATACCCTGGTATTATTTTTTATATTCAATCACCGAACTCTGGACCACAAGTACTATTACAGGCGATAGACGAGTTCATTGCAGATTTTACCTATGCAATATTACAGATCACCAATGAGCAGTGGGAATCAACTAAAACCGGCCTTGTGAACCAAGTCATGGAACATGATGCGAACCTTAAAACGCGCAGTCAACGTTACTGGTCTAGCATAGGTAACAAAGACTATGCCTTTAACCAAAGGGAAAATGTTGTAGAGCAAATAAAGACGTTAACTCGCTCTGATTTAATCAAGTTTATAATGAAGAAGATGCGGACTAAACACTGTGACCGACTAGTCCTCTTTAGCACGGGTGAGTCCCATCAAGATCAAGCGCAGCTAAAGTCCGATAATATGATCCTTGATCTCCGTGCATTCAAACTCAAAGCTGAACAATTTGATTACTAAAGTGCGCCATAGTGGGTAAATAGTAAAACGATGAAAAATGGAATGTCTAAACGGATAAGTATTAAAGTTAACCCGTTTAGACAAGAGAAAATACAAAGTGGACATATATCATACTGAAAGGATGTGAGTAATGATAATTAGCTACAAAATGCACGAAGATTTTTGACAATGACGTCACTTTCTGAAAAAGTGAGCATTAGATACTTTTGCCTTATGACATTGGTTAAAAATAAAATAATAAATATGCCTAAGACACTGCTAAAAGTTACACTATTTTTGTTCCTGCTCTTCTCGTCGATGCAGTCTTCTTTAGCATTCACGCTAAACTCTGTCTCTCTAGGCGTACCTGAAGGACTCTCCCAAAGTAACGTTACATCGATTGTCGAAGATGCTGATGGCTATGTTTGGGTTGGTACTCTTAATGGGCTAAACAGATACGATGGTAAAACCTTCCGCCACTACTTTCCATCGAAAAGGAACCAGTTAGCCAGCACTTTCATTCGCAGCCTCTACATTAGCCAATCTGGATCTATGTACATTGGAACTGATAAAGGTTTATCCGTATACGATCCTAAACAAGACAAAATAGTATCTTCTAACGTATTAGGTTTTGAAATAAATGAAGCTGTATGGACCATATATGAACATGAAAATAATATTTTCATTAGTACAGAAAACTCTATCTATATTATAAATGAACTAAGTAATAAAAAACTATCTATCAGAAATAAATATACTGGGACTTTTGGACTTGTAAAAGATATTTTGTTTTTCAAAAATGAAATGTTTATTAGAAATTATCATGGGACTATATATTCAGTTACTAACAAAATAACTGAAGTCGCTAATAATACTATTGCAATGAAAGTTATTAATGATGAGTTATTTATTTTCAATAGTAAAGGGGTACTAAAGTATAACGACGGTTCAACAAGCCAGTTTACCACTTCAGCTTACTCGAGTATTTCAACAAAAAACAATTATAACTTAGGTTTAAATAAAAGTTCACTTTTCAACATAGATAACATTAAACGACCAGTGTTGATAGGCAATATAAATATACCCGAAAAAAACTTAGAACACCCTAGAGTGTTTAGAGGCCGTACTAAAACATTTATATCCAATCAAAATAATGGGTTTTTAATTATAAATGACAATAGTGATTTGGTTAAAACAAAAGTAGTAGATGGTGGTAACGTTTGGTCCATTTCTTCAAACAATAAATCAAATATTACTGTTAGTGCTGACGATCCAATGATTAGCATATATGATGCAAAACTTGATATTTTCAATCAATACAATTCAAAAGTAAAAGGACCTAAATCAGTAGTCAAACTCGGTCAGTTTTTATATATTGCCAGTTTAAAAGGTCTTATCTCGTTGAACACTGACAATGGGGAAATTGAAAAGATTATTGATGGGCAATTTTTTGTTATAAGAGCAAATAATAATGGCGGCAGTATATTCATAGGCTCAACGTCAGGTCAAGTGTTACACTATTCTATAGACACAGGCTTAACGCAAGCGTATTCAGTTGACCCTGGCAATCCTATCTTTGATATAAAACAGTATAATAATGCTCTGTTAATCGCTACTCAGGGAGGACTATTTAAACTCGAAAATGATATGGTAAGCACTCTTTACACAAAACAGATGGTACTTAGCGTTGATATATTCGATGATCACATACTATTTGGGACAAGTACAAGTCTTGAAAAAATTAGTTATGGGACAGAAGTTATAGAAGAGATATACAATAACAAAAAACCTATTTTTTCTATTATACAAAGTGATAAGTTCATTATAGCAACTTCGGTAAATGAAATTTTTATTAAGAATAAAAAGAACGGATACAGGTACATCTTAAATAAACAGGTAGGTGTCCAAGATGAATACAATACTCACGCAATTCTAAAGCGAAACGATAAAGTATACATAGGTGGAATCACAGGGATAAGCTTGATATCATTGGAAGAACTAGATGGTTATTTGACTAACCGTGAGCCGGCCAGTGTAACATTAAATCAACTCTTAATATTCAACATCCCAGTAGTACCTAGTGGAAAAGTTTTAACAAATCAATTAAACAACACTAAAAAAATAAAGCTAAAATACTCAGACTACCCATTCACATTGTTATTTAACAGCCCTAAAGTCCCTCAGCAAGATATCAATTACATCTACCAAATGAGAGGCTTATCTGATTCATTAATTAACTCAGAGGGGATAAATTCTGCAACTTATACAAACTTATCTCCCGGTGAATATGAGTTTACAGTCTATGCTATTGACCCAATATCCGGTAAGCAAGGCGAAGAAAAAACTTTAACTATTGAGATCACCCCACCATGGTGGTTATCACTACCAGCAAAAATAATCTACTTTATTTTTGCTCTGTTGTTGTCTGTCACCATCATTAAGTTCTCTCTAAAACGTCGTGAAATTCAAAGACAGATAGCCAAAAGCGAAGAGCGTCTAAAGTTATCACTATGGGGCAGTGGCGACGAGATGTGGGATTGGGATATTGAAACAGGTCAAATATACCGCTCTAACATCTGGGGATCATTAGAGTTTCCAAGAGATGGACAACGATCAGGGCAAGAGGGGGAAGAGAGCAATATCCACCCAATGGATCAAACTCGCGTCCGTGATGCTCTAAACAAACATTTTTACGGTGAAACTGATCATTTTGAGGCTGCATATCGGGTAAAAGGCAAATCAGATGACTGGGTATGGATTTTAGACCGCGCAAAAATTGTTGAACGTGATGAGAATGATAATGCACTGCGAATGACAGGAACGATTAAGAATATTAATAATTTCAAACAAGCTGAAGAACAACTTCGCTTATTTGAGCGAGCGATTCAAAATATCTCTGAAGGTATGTTCATCTTAGATAATGATTTTAATTTCGTGGAGGTTAACGAAGCTTGCTGCGATCTATCCATGCTAAGCAAGAAGGACTTTATTGGTACCCTATTTAACTTTGACTTATACCCCGACAGTTACTCGGAGCAGATCCGTTCCATTCTCAAACAACAGGGTCGTTGGAGTAACGAAGTTGAATCAGCCAGAGGCAACGGTACTAGCTTCTTGATGGAACTGACCGTTGATGCGATATATGACGAACAAGGTGAGCTATCGCATTATGTCGGTGTATTCTCCGATATTAGCCGCAGAAAACAACAAGAGGAAGAGCTAAGAAAACTGACCAATAACGATCTGTTGACTAATCTGCCAAACCGCTCAAACCTGATGGTCACACTGGGTAACTTAGTTAAAAGAGATTCCCACCATACTTTGATGGTTTTGGATCTGGATAATTTTAAAAAGATTAACGATTCTTTGGGTCATCAAGTTGGTGATGAACTACTCATATTGGTTTCCGAGCGAATACAAGCTGCAGTACCCGATCACACCAGCATTTACCGTTTAGGCGGTGACGAATTCGCTATATTAATAGATAAGAATCCCGATATAGGTGTAAGTGCTGTTATCGCCAAGACAGTCATCCACGCATTTGAAACTTCGTTTCAACTGTCAGCAGAAAAAGTGGTGGTTGGCGTCAGTATCGGCATTGTGTTGTACCCTGAAGATGATCAAAACGAGCAAGCATTACTCCGAAAAGCGGATATTGCTATGTATCACGCAAAATCAGGCGGCGGAAACCGTTACCAGTTCTATTCAGAATCACTAAACAAGAATGCCATTAGACAGCTCGAAGTTGAAAACTTGATCCGCGAGGGTATAAAGGATGATCTATTTGAAGTTTACTACCAACCTAAAGTTGATTTAAAGACTGGTCATATGGCTGGCATGGAAGCACTTGTTAGACTAAATCATCCACAACATGGACTAATACCACCAAACAACTTTATTCCATTAGCTGAAGAGAACGGCCTTATCGTTGAGATTGGTGATATTGTATTAAAGAAAGCCTGTTTTGCTGCGCAAAAATGGCGCTCATTAGGACTCTTTAATGGTCGCGTAGCCGTTAATTTGTCCTCGAAACAGTTCGCCTTACCCGATCTTCAACAGCGTATAGAGTCAATTTTACGTCTCACTCAACTCCCAGCTGCCAATTTAGAGCTTGAAATAACGGAAGGCACCGTGATTCGTGAGCCAGAAAAAGCGATAAAAGTAATGCAACAGTTATCAAAAATGGGTGTAAGTTTAGCCTTAGATGATTTTGGTACTGGCTACTCATCACTATCATATTTAAAACGATTCCCGATTAATACCTTGAAAATTGATAAAGCATTTGTCGATGATATCGACAAATCCGACCGCGATTTAAAGATGGTCGATTCAATCATCACTATCGCCCATAACATGGGGCTTTCAGTGGTAGGAGAAGGAGTTGAGGAAGCATCTCAACTGAATATTCTCCGAGCACTCAAGTGCGAAGAGATCCAAGGTTACATATTTAGTAAAGCAGTAACGGAATCTGAGTTCACAACTCTGCTACGAAATGATACAAACTCAAAACCATTAAAAGCCATATCCCTAAATAACGCCTAAATTCAACAACAACAACTAAAACATTGGCACGACATCTGCAATAACCTTTTCAATAGTCAAAAAGACTGAAACTTCGAAAAGGTTTAAAATGAAAAAGATAATTAATGGATTAGTTGCCTCTGTAGCGTTTGCGTGTTCATTCCCAGTGATGGCGTCAAGCCACACCATAGTCGCCGAGTACGACAAGGATTATTCTCTATATCAAGAGCAAGCTATAAATCTTGCTGGCATTCCAAACGTGAAGTTTAAGCCGCTGCAAACAGCCGGTATCCCGAACGTGAAGTTTAAGCCGCTGCAAACAGCTGGTATCCCTAACGTGAAGTTTAAGCCGCTGCAAACAGCTGGTATTCCAAACGTGAAGTTTAAGCCGCTGCAAACAGCTGGTATCCCAAACGTGAAGTTTAAGCCGTTGCAAACAGCTGGTATTCCGAACGTGAAGTTTAAGCCGCTACAAACAGCTGGTATCCCTAACGTGAAGTTTAAGCCGCTGCAAACAGCTGGTATTCCAAACGTGAAGTTTAAGCCGCTACAAACAGCTGGTATCCCTAACGTGAAGTTTAAGCCGCTGCAAACAGCTGGAATTCCAAACGTGAAGTTTAAGCCGCTGCAAACAGCTGGTATCCCTAACGTGAAGTTTAAGCCGTTGCAAACAGCTGGTATTCCGAACGTGAAATTTAAGCCGCTGCAAACAGCTGGTATCCCAAACGTGAAGTTTAAGCCGCTGCAAACAGCTGGTATTCCAAACGTGAAGTTTACAGCCGGTATCCCAAACGTGAAATTTAAGCCACTGCAAACAGCTGGTATCCCAAACGTGAAGTTTAAGCCGTTACAAACAGCCGGTATCCCAAACGTGAAATTTAAGCCGCTGCAAACAGCTGGTATCCCAAACGTGAAGTTTAAGCCGTTGCAAACAGCTGGTATTCCTAACGTGAAGTTTAAGCCGTTGCAAACAGCTGGTATTCCGAACGTGAAGTTTAAGCCGTTGCAAACAGCTGGTATTCCGAACGTGAAGTTTAAGCCGTTGCAAACAGCTGGTATTCCGAACGTGAAGTTTAAGCCGCTGCAAACGGCTGGTATCCCTAACGTGAAGTTTAAGCCGCTGCAAACAGCTGGTATTCCAAACGTGAAATTTAAGCCGCTGCAAACAGCTGGTATTCCAAACGTGAAATTTAAGCCGCTGCAAACAGCTGGTATCCCAAACGTGAAGTTTAAGCCGCTGCAAACAGCTGGTATTCCGAACGTGAAGTTTAAGCCGTTGCAAACAGCTGGTATTCCGAACGTGAAGTTTAAGCCGCTGCAAACAGCTGGTATCCCAAACGTGAAGTTTAAGCCGCTACAGACAGCTGGCGTTCCACATATTAAGTTCATTAACCAAGCTGCGGCATAGAAGGAAAATAATTATGTTTGATTTATTAATGCAAGCACTTGGATTGAGCAAACCTGTTCGTAAGAAAGTTAAGCTTCCTGAAGGGTTAAATCATCTTGAAGTCATTCCAGCTAAAGGTTGGTGGAACTAGTACACACCCGTTTAATGCCTAAGGAGAACGACCATGCTTATTTCTTTGATGCAGATGTTAGGACTAAGAAAGCCTTTACGTAAAAAAATACAGCTTCCTGAAGGGTTACAACATTTAGAGATCGTTACCGCAAAAGGTTGGTGGAGTTAGTTTTAGATACAATAATCTAAAACTACACAAACAAAAAAAGGAGCTTATGCTCCTTTTTTGTTTCTCTGTATAAAATACAGATTCCAAAAATTCAAATCTCTAACCAAAAAGCTTGTTTCCCCATGGATTTTTTGTATGCCAGTTGCTTATGCGAATTAAACAAAGGATAAGCGGCAGGGCCAAACAAAAAACCTGCAAAAGCCCATCGTTTAACAGGTAATCCGGCTTTAAACGCTGCATCGCCTAACAACAAACCTGAAAAAACTAACACCAATACGATTGTGAATACCACTTACCTACACCTCACTTCAAATAAGTCAGCATCCATACCTGAATATCTATTTCGGCGCCTATTATATCGTCAAACCAGCAGAGGGGTGAGTGTTTTTTAGTCAATTTATTGTCACCAAAGTAAAAGAAAGCGGCCAAATGTAGCCGCCTTGTTAATTTTTTGACGCTTTTTAACGCTTACTTGAAAAAGAAACTCTGTTCATTTGCCATCTGTTTCAGTCTATCTGCTGGTTCAAATCGGTCGCCAAACTTAGATTGGTAAGCCGATAGAATCTCAACGAGTTTAGCAGGACCTAGTGTGTCGATATAATGGAAAGGACCGCCTAAGAATGGTGGGAAACCGATCCCAAATATAGCGCCTATATCGCCATCACGAGCTGAAGCGATTATTCCTTCATCTAAACATCTGACAGCTTCGTTCAACATCTGCACGACGCATCGTTGCGCCACTTCATTAGCATCACTATTTTGAGCTGGCGTTAAACCAAGCACGGTATATACGCTACTGTCGACCTCTTTAGATTTCTTTTTGCTACCGTATTGATAGAAACCTTTGCCATTTTTACGGCCCTTTCTATCATCGGCTAATAACTTGTCAAACGCGGCGGGTGCTTTAAAGCGTTCGCCGAGTTCAGCTTCCAATATAGGGGAGATCTTAGCGCCAACATCAATACCAACTTCATCGAGTAACGTCATTGGACCGACGGGAAAACCGAACTTAACCAGAGCCTTATCTAAATGCTCTACACTCTGCCCTTCTAATAGCAGCTGTGCTGCTTCATTCATGTAAAGAGCCAATATTCGGTTGACGTAAAAGCCAGCGCCATCTTGCACAACAATGGGGGTTTTACCCTGTTTACGCGCAAATGCAACGGTGGTTGCTATTGTCTCAGCAGAAGTCTTCTTATGCGCAATCACTTCGACTAATGGCATTTTTTCTACCGGAGAAAAATAGTGCAGACCGATAACATTCTCAGGTCGACTTGCAGCTTCTGCAATTTGAGCAATAGGCAAAGATGAGGTGTTGGAAGCGAAAATGGTGTTTTCACCACACTCTCGTTCAACATCTTTCACCATCTGATGTTTAAGAGCAAGATCTTCAAATACGGCCTCAACAACGATATCGGCATCTTTAATGCCTTTATATTCAGTCGTTGTGGTCATCAATGCCATTAAGTTGTCGCGGGCAGCTGGTGTCATATGACGACGCTTAACCCCTTTATCCAACAATTTATAAGCGTAAGACAATGCATTGCTCAAACCGGTTTCGCTGATATCTTTTACTCGAGCTGGAATTTTAGCTTTGGTTGTTGTTACCGAAGCAATACCACCGCCCATTAGACCGCCACCCAGTATCATCGCTTTCTTTACTTTACGTGGTATAACATCACCCGCACCGGTCTCTTTTTTCATCTCTGTAGTGGCAAAGAAAATACTTCTAAGCGCTGCAGACTCTTTAGACATAACCAGATCTGAAAAGTGGCTTGCTTCCACCTCTAATCCCTTAATTAAACCTTTAGTCATACCTTGACGAACACAATCAATAATCTTTGCAGGCGCAGGATAATTACCTTGCGTCTTCTTAGCGACTTGCTTGCCAGCTTGGTCAAAAATAATATTACGACCAACGCTAGTGCCTTCAAGCATTTTGTTGATCAATGACTGCTTTTTCTTTGTCACTGAGCGTTTGCCCGCTAATGCCATCTCAATGGCAGTGCGCATCAAAATTGACTCAGGAACAACATCATCAACCAAGCCCATTTTCAATGCCTGCTTTGGTCGAATTTGCTTACCTGTAAGCATCATATCTAAAGCGGTAGTGATCCCGACTAAACGCGGTAAACGCTGAGTTCCACCACCGCCAGGAAGCAAACCAAGCTGTACTTCAGGTACGCCCATCATCGTTTTGCCATTGAGGCTACAGACTCGTTGATGACACGCTAGCGCAAGCTCTAAACCACCGCCTAAACAAGCACCGTTTATTGCTGCAACAACCGGTATATTTAAATTTTCTAGCTCATTAAAGACCACATGCCCTTGCTGAGAGAGCAACTTCGCATCCATCGCTGTTTCACACGCAGCCAACATGGAGATATCGGCACCAGCCACAAAAGAGTCTTTTTTGCCTGAGACCAATACTAAGCCTTTGATACTTTTGTCAGCTTTAATCTCAGCAAGTATTTCGCTGATCTCTGGGCCAAATTCGCTACGCAGCGTGTTCATTGTCTCGCCTGGCACATCCATTGTCAGAATGGCAATACCGTCTTCTCGACGAGCTAAATTAAATGTCTTTTCCATTTGAGTTACTCCACTTCAACTATCATTGCAGCACCTAGACCACCCGCAGCACATGCTGTTGCGAGACCCGTTCCGCCACCACGGCGCTTAAGTTCGTGACAAACTTGGGTAATAAGTCGCGTACCTGTTGCTGCAAAGGGATGTCCATAAGCTAAAGAACCACCCAATACATTAAATTTACTCATATCAATTTCACCAATAGCACGGTTACGACCAAGCTTTTCTGCGGCGAATTTCTTTGAACCAAACATCTGCATATTGGCTAATGTTTGTGCCGCAAATGCTTCATGCATCTCAATAAGCGTAAGGTCTTCTAGCTCCATTCCCGCTCGCTTTAGCGCCATTGGCGTCGCGTAAGATGGGCCCATTAGCATGTCTTCCCAAACATCAATAGCGGTAAAGGCATAACTCTTTATGTAACCAATAGGCGTGTAACCCAAGGCTTTGGCTCTGCCTTCGCTCATGAGCAATACTGCTGATGCACCATCAGTTAATGGCGTGCTCGTTGCTGCCGTCACTGAGCCATGTTTACGGTCAAATGCAGGGCGTAATTTTGCGTAAGACTCAAGCGTAGAGTTTTCGCGGATATTATTATCGCGGTCAATAAACCCTTTATAAGGAGGTACATGGGCTGTCATCACCTCTTGGGCCAGTTTGCCTGCGTTCCACGTTTCAGTCGCCAATGTATGCGAGCGATGTGCCAACGCGTCTTGATCTGCACGACTAATGTTATAGGTTTTCGCCATCTGCTCGGCCGTTTGCCCCATTGACAACCCCGTCGAGAATTCGGCGACAGCAGGGGGTACAGGAAGCAAATCTTTCAAACCTAAACGGCGAAAAATAGACAGTTTCTGACTAAAGGTACGCGCTTTATTAAGGTCAACGAGGGCATGTGCAAGCTTTCTCGAAACACCAATGGGTACGACAGAAGAGGAGTCTGCTCCACCAGCAATACCAATCTCCATATTGCCAGTCATGATTGACTCGGCAACGTTGACCGTTGACTGAAAGCTAGTAGCACAGGCGCGAGTCACACTATAGGCATCGGTACTCACATCCATGCCAGTGCCTAAAACGATTTCACGAGCGATATTGGGCGCAGCTGGCATTAGCACAACCTGACCATATACCAGTTGTTCAATTAACTTGGGATCAAGTTCTGAACGTGAAATTAGTTCATTAACAACCATTTTGCCCATATCTAACGCTGATACGCCATGAAATGCGGTGGCTTGTTTAGCAAATGGCGTCCGTAATCCCGATACAATCGCGATTCGTTCGCCTCTAGCGTTAGTGACTTGCTGTCTTTTACTCATTTTCCACCCTCTTGTTCTGCGTCGCTAACCATTGAAGTTGCTCGCTTTATTATATCCCTGAGAAACCTGCCTAATATTCGACAAACAGGTCTGACCATTAAAGTGTGATCTGATTCTAACTTTTAAATGAAAAGTTTTAAACACTTGTTTGTTTTTTAACACTAGCCAAAACCCAATGGAATTAATTACCATAGAGATTGTCCATAGTATCTATACATAATAAATTGAGTACCATCATGCCTTTGAGCCGATTTCACGCACTACGCGAATACCTAAATACCGTTATTCTCGGACAGCCGACACTAACTGAGAATTTACTAATCGCGCTCATCGCCGATGGACACCTGCTTGTAGAGGGGCCTCCAGGTCTAGCAAAGACCCGCGCAGTCAAAGCATTGTGTGAAGGTGTAGAGGGAGATTTTCATCGAATTCAATTTACCCCAGATTTACTGCCCGCCGATCTTACTGGCACGGATATCTATCGCGCCCAAACGGCAACCTTCGAATTTGAAGCCGGCCCCATATTCCATAATTTAATTCTCGCTGATGAAATAAACCGCGCCCCCGCAAAAGTGCAGTCAGCGTTACTTGAGGCTATGGCCGAAAGCCAAGTCACTGTCGGTAAAAACAGCTATCCACTGCCCGAACTGTTTCTGGTGATGGCAACCCAAAACCCGCTTGAAAACGAAGGGACTTACCCACTACCAGAAGCGCAATTAGACCGTTTCTTAATGCACTTAAATCTTGATTACCCAAGTGCTGAAACAGAGTTTGAAATTTTACGTCTTTCACGTAATGAAGCACTAAAGAAAGAAGTGCCGAAAGTGACGCCGATTATTCAAGCTGATATTTTTGCGGCACGGGAGCAGGCTTTACAGATTTATCTTGCTGAACCGCTGGAAAAATATATTGTCGACATCGTAATGGCAACTCGTCAGCCAGCCGCTTATAGCCCTGAGCTAGCAAGTTGGCTTGAGTATGGTGTTAGCCCGCGCGCAACCATTTCGATTGAGCGTTGCGCCAGAGCCCGTGCTTATTTATATGAACGTGATTTTGTCTCACCTGAAGATATTCAAGCTGTGGCACCCAATGTATTGCGCCATAGATTACTGCTGAGCTACCAAGCACAAGCTGACGGCGTGTCTGCCGATGATGTGATCAACCATATTCTTTCTCAAGTTGCGGTTCCTTAATGGTCAATTCAGAGCTGCCTCTTTTTGCTGATGGCATCAACATCAATGAAAAAGAGCTACTTGCTTGTCAACGTATTGCGCGAGCCTTGCCAGAGAAACGGTCCAAGGCAAGAGCAAACTTAGCCGGACATCGAGCGAGCGCGATCAAAGGCCGTGGGATGGAGTTTGCTGAAGTGCGTCAATACCAAAGCGGTGATGACGTACGCACTATCGACTGGCGCGTAACCGCCAGAACAGGCAAAACTCATACGAAATTATTTGTCGAAGAGCGTGAGCGCCCTATCCTGATATTGCTCGACTTAAGCCATAGCCTGTACTTTGGCTCAAGCTTGCTACTGCAATCGGTGCAAGCGGCGCACGTCGCCACCACGCTCGGGTGGAATGCCATTTTACATGGCGACAGACTCGGTGCAGTTATCGCGACAGAGCAAGAACACATAGAGTTGAAACCAAGAAGCCGACAGCAGGGTATTTTGCAACTTGTCTCAGCCATTAAACACCTGCATCAACGTCAATTAGATGCCCTGTCGGTTCAGGGTTCTGAACCCGATCACATGTTAAAAGCATGCCAACGACTGCGGCGTCTCGCCAAGCCAGGCTCTCTTATCTGGATAGTCTCAGACGGAAGCCATTTTACCCCAGCCTGTTTGGCGATGCTGTCCGACCTGAAACGTCATTGTGATATGGGCGCTTTTCTCATTACAGATCCTTTACGAGAAGGTAATTTGACCTTGCCGAAACACTTTCAGCTCCCCGTAAAGGACGGCAGTAAAGAGCGCATCATCGATAGACACAGCTATGAGCATTGGCTCAAGAATCAACAGCAAATTAAATCGGTATTCACTGACATGATGCAAAAAATTAATGTTGAAACCCGTGTTATTGATGCTGGACAACGCCTAAATCAACAATTGGGAGCATTACGATAAATGGCTGTGCAAACTCCAGCAGCAAATCCTGCTTTAGCATCACTACAAGATATTCAAACCCCGACAGAAATTGGGCTTTGGCCGCTGGCTTATGGATACTGGCTCTTGCTACTTGTCGTGTTGATATCTGTCACTGCCGCTTTTATTTACCTCAGAAAACACCGGCAGCACACCGCAGCTAAAAGAGCAGCATTAGTGGAGCTCGCAAAGCTGGATCCGAGCACGGCACAATACATCACCAATGTCAGTGAAATATTAAAACGGGCAGCAATGAGCTATTGCGACCGTTCATTGGTTGCAGGCTTATCGGGCACTCATTGGTATGCTTGGCTTACAGCGCAAGTGAACTCCCCCCCGGTTGAATTATGTGAACTGCTTAAATTGAGTTATCAGCGTACAGAGCTGACTCAATCACAAGCGATAGCATTAAAACAAAGTGCAGAACATTGGTTAAAAAGCGCCCTGCCGCTCGATTCGAAACGGCTTGACGCTGCCTTAGCCGTCAACATGGAGGCTAAATAATGTTAACTCTAGCGCTGCCATGGTTATTACTATTATTGCCACTGCCACTACTTTTTAAAAAACAGCAGCAACAAGTTAAGCTGGGAGGTCATCTTTATCTTCCAGGAAGTGATATCGAGTCGCAAAGTCTGCCCATTAAAACAACTCCGAGTACAAAGAAAGGTTATTGGATCTTGTGGGTGTTATTGGTTATCGCCGTTGCAAGGCCATTATGGATGGGTGAACCGATAGAGCTACCCAGTAAAGGGCGTGACTTAATGTTGTCCGTTGACTTGTCTGGCAGCATGCAGATAGAAGATATGGTCATCGACGGCAGAGCCACCGACAGATTCACACTTATCCAACATGTGGTTAGCCAGTTTATTGAACGTCGAAAAGGGGATCGCATCGGGCTTATCTTGTTTGCCGATCATGCTTACCTGCAGTCCCCTCTCACCCAAGACAGACGCACTGTAGCGCAGTATCTGAATGAAGCAGAAATTGGTTTAGTCGGCAGGCAAACCGCCATTGGTGAAGCGATTGCTCTCGGGGTTAAACGATTCGATCAAGTAGACGAGAGTAATAGAGTGCTTATCCTACTTACTGACGGCGCTAATAATGCCGGTGCGATATCGCCAGAAAAAGCAACTGAAATAGCCGCCAAGAGAGGGATCACCATCTATACCATTGGCGTGGGAGCTGAAGTTATGGAGCGTCGCACTCTTTTTGGTAAAGAACGCGTTAACCCTTCGATGGATTTAGATGAGCCGCAGCTTAAGCAGATTGCCGCTAAAACGGGCGGTACCTATTTTCGCGCGCGAAATGCCGAAGAACTTGAACGTATCTATCAAGAGATCGATAACCTAGAACCCATTAGCCGAGAGCAATTAAGTTATCGCCCACAATCGGAGCTTTTCTACTGGCCGTTGGGCTTGGCATTATTACTTTCAATATTTAAAAGTATGGGCCAATTATCTATTTTTAGTCTTAAGCCTAAACTACCATCGGGAGGCCGTTAGTCATGCATTTTTTACGCCCTGAGTGGTTTTTGGCGCTCATTCCACTTGTCATACTGCTGCTATTTATCAAGAAAAACCAAGGTGCCAGTTCCAGTTGGAACCAGTATATAGCACCTCACCTTGCCGATGTATTGCTAGGCAGTATCGAGAAAAAACAGAGTCATAACGTTTTATATCTTGCATTTGCTTGGTTGATTGCAGTGCTTGCGCTATCGGGGCCCGCATTGGAAAAAACGGCTCTGCCAGTCTATGAATCGGCTCAAGGTCGAGTCATAGTGATGGATATGTCGCTATCTATGTATGCTAACGACCTATCACCGAATCGACTGACTCAATCAAAATACCGAGCCACTGATCTGATTGAGACGGTCGTTGAAGGTGAAACGGGCCTAATCGCTTATGCTGGTGATGCCTTTACCATTAGTCCATTAACACGTGATAAAGCCACCTTATTGAACCTATTGCCGACGTTGACGCCAAGTATCATGCCCGTTAAAGGCTCTAATGTTGAAGTAGCGCTAGAGCATGCCAAGTCATTATTAATCCAGGGCGGGCATGTTCGTGGTGATATTGTGCTTTTTACCGACGGTATTTCCAGCTCTCAACTTAATCGAGCCAAATCTGTCTTAAAAGGCAGTTCCTACCGCTTAGGCATTCTGGCTTTTGGCAGTGAACAAGGTGCTCCGATTCAACTGCCCAATGGTCAACTATTGCGTGATAACGGTAATCAAGTCGTTATCGCCAAAACAGATTATGGATTGCTGCAATCATTAGCATCGTCAGCCAATGGTACTGTGATCCCTATTCGTGCTGATGGTCAAGATGTGACCCAACTCGTGCAATGGCTTGCCAGCACAAAAGACACTAAAGAGAGTGATTTAGAAGGTGAGGTTTGGCAAGATCTGGGCGGCTACATCGCACTGTTATTGCTACTTCCCGCGCTGCTTAGCTTCAGACACGGCATTATCGGTGTCTTCGCGTTAATGGCCATTATGCAGCCAATCCAGCCCGTTTATGCCGACAGTTGGGATAACCTTTGGCAAACTCAAAATCAACAAGCATCAAACGCCTATCAAGCTCAGCAGTATCAAGCTGCGGCAGAGCAATTTGAACAAACTCAATGGCAAGCCAGCGCCCGTTATAAGGCGGGTCAATTTGATGAAGCTCTTACGGGCTTTGAGCAAGATACTTCAGCCAGTGGCCTCTACAACCAAGGCAATGCACTCATGCAGCTAGGTCAATATGATCAAGCCGAAAAGCGCTATCAACAGGCACTCAATCAAGCGCCTGAGATGGACGTCGCGAAGCAAAACTTGGCTCTCGCCAAAAAGTTGCAACAGCAACAAGAGCAGCAACAAAATGGTCAAGGTGACAATCAACAGCAATCGGATGAATCAGATCCAAACGATAAACAATCACAAGACAGCAGCTCTGAGTCTAAAGATAGCCAAGGTGAACAGAATAAAGAACAATCTGATGATGCCAATTCTACAGATGATTCTGACGATGACCCTAGCGATGAATCCGCTGAACCTCAGCAAAATGAAGATGCTGCGCAAGACGCTGAGCAAAACTCAGGTAAAGAGCAGCCCAATGATAATGATGCTGCGATGGAAGCCGATAGTTCAAAAGATGACTCGAAAGATGAACCTCAGCAAACTAAAGCACAAGAATCTGCAGTTGAAAGTGACACTCAAGAGAGTGATGTTCAAGAAGGTGAACAACAAGGCTCAATGGCTCCAATAGCCCCTTCAGATGAACCTCTTCCGCCAGAAATGGAAAGAGCATTAAGAGCGATTGCAGACGACCCGCAAGTATTACTCCGTAATAAAATGCAGCTTGAATATCAGAAACGACGCCGCCAAGGCATTAATACCAAGGAAAACCAACAGTGGTAATTCGACATCTATGTGCGCTCTTAATTGTAGCCTTAACCGCTGCGGCACCCGCCTATGCAATCACCAGCTTGCAAGCATCGGTTGACCGTAATCCTGTTATTGAAGGTGAATCTCTGGTGCTAACGGTTGTTGCAGATGACGATCTCAACAGTGGTGAGCTCAACACCTCATCACTGCTAAAGGACTTTATCGTTGGTAGAACAAGCATCAGTCGCAGTAAACAGATCATGAATTTTGATGCGAGAAACGAGACTCGTTGGCAAGTGCTTTTATCGCCAAAATTTGGCGGCAACATCACCATTCCCGCCTTCAGTATAAAAGGCGTGAGTTCTGCGCCCATTACCCTTTCGGTAGTCGATAGAAAGTCGCAACCGCAACAGATGCAAGATATTTTTATGCGATCGAGCTTATCTTCAGAAGAAGCTTATGTCGGCCAAATGTTAACCTACAGAGTGAAGCTTTATCTGGCACTAGAATTACAACGTGGAGTGCTTAGCGCTCCATTGCTAGACGGCGCTCAAATCAAACAACTGGGTGAAGATAAAGACAGCAATGAAATTGTTAATGGCAAGCGTTACCGCGTCATTGAACGCGCCTATGCCATTATCGCCGACCAACCCGGTGAACTGACCATCAATGGTGCCAGTTTTTCTGGAGATGTACTGGTACAAACCAAACGCAATGGCGGTATGTTCTCATTCAATGAAAGTCGGCCGACTCAAACCCAAGCGCCAAAATCAATCGTATTGATCAACCCTGAGCCTATCGAGTATCAAGGTCAGTGGTTGGTATCTGATTTAGTCGTGTTAAAAGAAGATTGGCCGACAATACCCGTCGAGTATAAAGTCGGCGACCCTATTACTCGTACGATAAGCTTATTAGCATCTAATGCTGATGAGACCAGTTTGCCCGACATCCGACTATCAACACCTGCTGAGCTAAAGACCTATCCAGAAAAGGCACAACGAAAGTCGTTTGTTCGAGATAAACAAATGGTGTCACAACTCACGCAAACCACCGCAATAGTGGCGACAAAAGCTGGCACTTACACACTACCGGAAATAAAAGTTCCTTGGTGGAACCCGCACCTCAAGCAGCAGCAATACGCCACTCTTCCCGCCCGTACTGTTGTCGTCGTTGGAGGCGCTATTGCCGAACCTGTGAACATTCATCAACCGCCAAATACGATTCAAACAACCACTGCGGGTTACTGGCCTTGGTTAACTGGCGGTTTTGCGTTGTTATGGTTATTAACGCTAATGCTTTGGCTCAATGCCAGAAAAAAACAGCCAGTAAGCACTGCTAAAATCAACGAAAAAAGTCTAACGACTATAAATAACAGTGCCCGAAAATTGCTTGAGCAAAGTTGTGCAGCAAAAGAACCAACAAAAGTTATCAACGCACTAATAGCCTACTACTCTGAGCTTTTAGGACAACCAATGACATTACAAGATATAGCCAAAATATCAGCGGAGCTTTCTATCGCAATCGCGTCATTGCAGCAATCTGCTTATAGCAAAAACACCACCGAGATTGACTACAAGCAATTACTCAACATCATTTTGGCGACAAAAATGAATGATAAACAGAGTAATACCTCTGCTCTTAATTCACTCAACCCGCAAACATAACGGTTACGGAGTAATACATCATTTAAATAATGACGCTCATTTAGAGCGTCATTTTTATATCAGTAACAGAATCTAGCGTTATTTTGAGCCTATCTGTTTACACTATTTTGTTTTTGGCTTTGTTTAGTGATTCCACATATTGGTATTCGACGATGAACAAGGTTAAGCTGTGTTTTATTGATCCAGTTAGAAAAAATAAAAAATGTTTGATAGTTGGCGAAATAAAAAGTCGAGCTCCACGGTCTCTTCAGACATGGTTAGCAAACAAAGACGATACGATAGCCTTGTCAGGGCACTTCATACCGATATATACCGTTATGCCTATTGGCTATGCGGCGATAAACATGTCGCTGAAGATATCACCCAGGAAACGTTTCTGCGCGCATGGCGTTCACTTGATTCATTAAAAGATGAAAAAGCTGCAAAATCATGGCTGATTACTATTCTCCGCCGTGAAAATGCACGACGTTTTGAGCGTAAACAATTTAATTACTCTGATGTTGAACAAGAGTTTATTGAAGACACGTTTTCTAGCAGTACCGAAGACCATGCTGAACAACATTTATTACAGAGACAAATTTCAAAGTTGGAACTTGAATACCGAGAACCATTATTACTGCAAGTGATTGGTGGTTTTAGTGGCGAAGAAATAGCAAAGATATTAGATCTTAATCGAAATACTGTTATGACTCGTTTATTTAGAGCAAGAAACCAACTGAAGGATGCACTCGAACAACCGACTATCAGAGGTCAATCCAATGGATGAACTTAAATTTCGCCGCCAAGCTTATGGTGAGCCAAATAGCCAAGATCCCGAGTTCCTTCAAGCAGCAATGGAATCGGCAGAAAGCGAAGCCTTTTTAAATGTTCTTAAAGGCTTAGATAACAAAATTGAAAAAGCACTGAGCATCGATGTACCTGATGATCTAGTGGCTAAGTTGTTATTACGTCAACAGTTGCAACATCACCATGCACAACGTCGTAAAACAGGATTTGCGTTTGCGATGGTCGCATCAGTGGCCTTCTTAGCGGGTATTACCTTTACGTTAATGCGCATGGGACCTGTTGATTTAGGACAGCATGCATTGGCACACGTTTATCATGAAGATAAAGCTCTTCATCTTGATCAGAATGTCCAATACCAAGACGTTAACTTTCAACTGGCTTCGCTTGGCAATATTGGTGATATGCAATTTACCGAGCAGCCAGGTAAAGTGTTTTACAGTACCTATTGTGATTTTCAAGGGGTAAAAAGCCTGCATTTAGTCATGCAAGGCGAACACGGAAAAGTCACCCTGTTTATCGTGCCGTTAGAAGATAGAATGGTATTAGAAGAAGCTTTTGCCGATAATAAATATAAAGGCATGGGTTTCGAAACGGGTAACACTTATATGTTACTTGTGGGTGAAGAAAGCCAAGACCTCAATTACGTTAAAAACGAAATTAAGCAAACATTCATCTAGTCCTTTGACAACCAATGGTGCTATTTACGCACCATTGGTTAGATCTACATCACAATTCCATCATTTATTGAGCTCACACTCGAATATCTGCTAGCATAGCGCCACAACTAAAAAACGATAAAAGCGTATATATATCTCATGACCATTGAATTACCTATTTTAATTACCTTCATTGGCTACCTTGCCTTAATGATGGGCATTGGCCTTTGGGCTTATAAGGCAACTGATTCTGTCGAAGATTACATATTAGGTGGCCGCGGCATGGGCCCAGCGGTAACCGCACTCAGTGTTGGCGCTTCTGACATGTCTGGCTGGCTGCTGCTTGGTTTACCTGGCGCCGTCTATTTAGGGGGTTTAGGTGAAGCTTGGATTGGTTTCGGATTGGTCTTTGGTGCCTGGTTAAACTGGCTGTTTGTTGCCAAGCGATTAAGGATCTACACCGAGTTTACCGATAACGCGCTAACCCTTCCCGATTTTTTCGAAAAACGATTTGAAGATAATAAAGGCATACTCAAGTTAGTCTCTGCTGTCACCATATTAGTGTTTTTTACCTTCTATGCATCGTCTGGCATGGTTGGCGGCGCTATTTTGTTTGAGAAAGTCTTTGGCCTTGATTACACGCTCGCGTTGATTATTGGCTCGACCATCATTGTGGCTTACACCTTTGTCGGTGGCTTCTTTGCGGTAAGTTGGACCGATTTCTTCCAAGGCTGCTTAATGTTAGTGGCGTTATTAATTGTGCCCATCGCTATTTTTAGTCAACCAGAAACACAGCAAGGGTTTGAAGCTCTCGATCCTGCAATGTTGTCATTATTCAGTGAAAACACCACCTTTATTGGACTCATATCGTTACTGGCTTGGGGGCTAGGCTATTTCGGTCAACCTCATATCTTGTCACGTTTTATGGCAATTGGTTCAGCCGACGATATTCCTGTTTCGCGCCGCATTGCAATGAGCTGGATGCTCATCGCATTATTGGGTGCATTGGCGACCGGTATCGCGGGAACATTATACTTTGCCGCAAGTCCGCTAGAAAATCCTGAAACCGTGTTTATTCATCTAGCACATGCCGCCTTCAATCCATGGATAGGCGGATTACTTATCGCGGCCATATTGTCGGCCATCATGAGTACGATTGATTCACAACTACTGGTTTGTTCAAGCGTCATTACTGAAGACTTTTATAAGAAGTGGTTACGCCCACAAGCGCAAAGCAAAGAACTCATGCTAGTGGGTCGCATCGGCGTACTTGCCATTGCAATCATCGCGGGGATTGTTGCATTGAACCCTGAAAGCAGCGTACTTGGACTCGTTAGCTATGCATGGGCAGGTTTTGGTGCCGCATTTGGTCCAGTCGTATTAATGTCGCTCTTCTGGCGTGACTATAGCCGCGATGGTGCTGTTACTACTATCGTTGTTGGTGCTGTTACAGTGGTTGTTTGGAAGCAACTAAGCGGAGGGATTTTTGATCTTTATGAAATCTTACCCGGCTTCCTTTTTGCAACAATAGCCGGTGTGCTTGTTAGCAAATTAAAAGCACCTTCAGATACCGTTAAAGCGCAATTTACTGAGTTTGAAGCAAAACTATAAACGTGTAATTTGGCACTGTTACTAAAAAGCGTACAGGTGTACGCTTTTTTTATATCTCTCGATTAAGCCCTTGAACAACCAGTCGTTACATACTCTTAACAATAAGTTAAACCTAGAGCATCTCTCAACCCTCTATGCTATATGGCTTCTTTTTGAATATTCAATCGAATAGATATTTTTTAGCACATGAAAAATATTTAATTAACTAATACTTAACAATATTTTAGCACTGGTCGGAGTTGTCAGCTTACTATTACCTACCTAATATGCACTGGTCTAACAAGCGGATCTTGCAGTTAATTTAAAATTAACACTCATATAAGTAAGACCAATAATAATAGAGATGATAATAATGAAGTATTTCAACAAGACTCTTATCGCAGTATCTGTTGCTTTAGTCAGCACACAATCAATGGCCGCAGGTTTCCAACTTAATAGCCAATCGGCAACGGGGATCGGTCGCGCATTTGCGGGGGACGCTGTCATTGCTGATAACGCATCTGTTTTATCTCGTAACCCTGCAGCAATGGCCATGTTTGACGAGAAGCAACTCTCAATGGGCTTAACTTATGCAGACGTAGAAGTTGAAGTCAGTGATGTATATATAAATTCAAACGTTGGGCAAATTCACTACGGCAGTGTTCCAGACGCAGCCGAAGCTAAAATTATCCCAAACTTTTACTATATTAGCCCAATCAACGACAAATTCGCTTACGGTGTTGCTATGTTTAGTAACTTCGGTACTGGTACCGACACTGGTGATTTGTCACAACCAAAATCCATCTTAGGTGGTGCAGCGACAATTCCTGCACCTGTCGACTTGCTCGGCAAAACTGAAGTAACTACCATTAACTTCAACCTAAGCGCGTCTTACCGTATTAATGACAACTTCAGTGTTGGTGCCGGTTTAGATGTTATTTATGGTCAAGGCACACTGACTCGTTCAGGTGAACTGCCTCTAGCGCCAGATGGTTCATATGTGCCAGTGGATCTTGTAGACGTTGATGCTGATGGTGTCGCCTTTGGTGGTATTGTAGGCGCAGTTTATGAAATTAATGCTAACCATCGTTTAGGCGTAAGCTACCGTTTCAGCCCAGAATTTACTGCTGACGGTACCGTAAAGTTTGGCGGAACCGATTTTCAAGAGATCAACATCCCCATCCCTGATATTTTCCAAGTTGCTGGTTTCCACCAGTTAACAGACAAGTTTGCATTGCATTACACAGCGCAAATGACAACTTGGGGTGACTTCCATGAAATCACAGTAACGGATCCAGGCGAAGCACAACTTAAAAAGTACGCTTGGGATGACTCTTGGTTATTCAGTGTTGGTGGTACTTACTCACTGACTGAAAACTGGACTGTGCGCGCAGGTTACATGTTCGACCAAGGTGTTGTTGGCGAAGTAAGCTCAATCTCTATTCCTGATTCAGACCGTCAGTGGTACACAATGGGTGCCACTTACAACATGTCTAAGCATACTAGCATCGACTTTGGTATCGCCTTTATTCGAGGTGAAGAAACACAGCTAACTGAACATAGCTCTGTTTTAGATCAAGTTGGTCAGCAGATGCCAACACTAGGAAATGATCTTGGTACTGTGCACGCTACCACGCTATCAAATGCAACTTACTATTCAATGCAGTATAACTACAAGTTTTAACACTGTATTTGCATAAACAAAAAGCCGCATTGAATGCGGCTTTTTTATTGCCCACATTCCATTAACCCTATTTCATTGTACCCAATCGATAAACCTTGCTAACGTGAGCTTATTACACCTCATTTGAAACTGAACTTATGCAAAAAAATAATACTCTAGCCGCGATTATCCTAGGAGGGTTTCTTTGCCTTGGATTAGTCCTGATGGCCAATACCGTTGGCGATAAACTAATCAAAATGAAATCAATGGAACGTACCGTCACGGTTAAAGGATTAGCCGAGAAAGAGGTGCGCGCCAATGTCGCCATTTGGCCCATCCGCTTTACCGAAGTCGATAACGATCTCGACAGCCTTTATGCAAATGTGCAAACTAAAACAGAGAAAGTGGCCACGTTTCTAAAGCAGCAAGGCTTTGATAAGTCAGAAATCACTATCTCACTTCCCGCTATAGATGACCGATTAGCCCAAGGTTATGCGGATCCTAATGTTAAGTTTCGCTACGCAGCAAGAGTGTCTCTTTCACTTTATACCGATAAGATTGACCTACTACTTTCAGCCCGCAGTAATATGCTGTCACTTGCTAAAGAAGGCATTGCTATCTCAGATCAAGATTACAATAGCAAAGCACAGTTCTTGTTTACCAAGCTCAACGACGTTAAGCCGGAGATGATCCAATCAGCAACTCAAAATGCACGCCAAGTTGCCGAGAAATTTGCGAAGGATTCTGACTCAAAATTAGGGAAAATTAAAAAGGCCGCTCAAGGTCAATTTAGTATTAACGACCGAGATAGTAATACGCCGTATATAAAGAAAGTCCGTATCGTCTCTACATTGACCTATTACCTTAATGATTAATCCGCCAAAACACCTTTAACGCTTTAGCATTAAACGCGCAATGACACAGTCAACAGAGGGTGTCATTGCCCGTAAAGCCATCTTCATCGCATTTTCCTAATGAATAATGATTGCGCCTTTGAAACACATCCATTAGAATAATCTCATGGATGTATTTCAGGTAATCAACGATGGCAACTTACGCTCTCCCCTTTGCACTGCTCTTATTATCGCTAATGTCTAGCCTAGCTTTACCTACATTGGCCCATGGTGCATCGACGGTTGATAGCGTTCCAACCATAACGGTTGAATACACCTCCTACCCCAACTGGGTTGTACTAGATGCGATTATCGAGCCCACAAAAGCGGCTACGGTGTCGGCGCAGACATCTGGACGTATTATAAAACTCAATTATGATGTGAATGATATTGTCGCTAAAAACGCATCACTATTAGAAATTACCAGTAAAGAGCAAGGTGCGCTATTAGCCGCAGCCGAAGCTGAGTATGCAAGAGCAAATGCACAAAATGTCGAAGCCCAAGCGCAGTTGCAACGTTATAAGAAGCTTTTTCCGCAAGGCGCTATTTCTGAAGGTTCCATGGATGAAGCACAAGCTAATGCTAAGTCAACACAGCAAGCAGTCAGTGCTGCAAATGCGGGCATAGTGCAAGCAACTGAATCTTTAAAATATACCGCGGTAAGCGCGCCCTTTGCGGGTGTGGTCACTCAACGACATGTAGAACAGGGCGAGACCGTAAGTCCTGGACAAGCATTATATTCTGGCTACTCTTTAACGCAGATGCGCGCGGTCACCCACGTACCACAACGTTATATCAACGCCTTAAAGCTGCAGCCTAAGTTCAAACTCATCTTAGCCGATGGCAAACACATTTTCAGCGACAAGCTCAATGTATTTGGCTTTGTCGACCAAGCCAGCCACAGCTATAAAGTGCGTATAGCACTGCCCACTGAAATATCGGGGCTCATCCCTGGCAGTCTCATTAAGGCCCAGTTTATTAGTGGTCAACGCCAAACAATGTTCATCCCTCAAACTGCCCTTATCACCATGAACGAGTTAAATGCCGTTTATCTACAGCAGAATAACAAGTGGGTGCTTAATCAAGTCAGAGTTGGCCAGCAGGACAGCGATACAATGGAAGTGTTATCAGGGTTATCTAATGGTGATGTCATCGCAAAAGATGCTTATCAAACCTTATTGCGTTTACAAAAGCAGTCTAAACCTTAAGGAGCTGACAAGATGACAGACAAGCAAAAATTAGGGATTTCAGGACGAATTGCCGCTACTTTCCAGCTTAGTGCTATAACCCCTTTACTCGCATTACTCGGCCTTTTGCTGGGTATATTTGCTGTATTGGTGACCCCAAAAGAGGAAGAACCTCAAATTGACGTCACCTTTGCTGATGTTTATATTCCGTTTGCTGGCGCATCACCTGCTGAGGTCGAAAGTTTAGTGACGTTACCCACTGAACAAATCATCTCAGAACTTAAAGGAATCGACACTCTTTACTCCTTTTCACAACCGGATGGCGCCCTCTTTATTGTTATTTTTGAAGTGGGCATTGCACGTAACGACGCCATCGTAAAACTCTATAATCAGATCCACTCTAACTTAGATAAACTGCCACTCAATGCAGGCGTCGGTCAGCCTCTTATTAAACCTCGCGGCATTGATGATGTGCCGATAGTCAGCTTAACTTTGTGGTCAAAAGAGTCTAGTGTCTCAGCTGAGCAACTCACCCATGTTGCCAATAGTTTAGAAACTGAGATTAAACGGATTCCTGGCACCCGTGAAATCAACTCAGTGGGCGCGCACCAACTCACCCTCAATGTCAGAATAGATCCTGTAAAAATGAACTACTACGGGATCTCATATAACGAAATACACAATAGTTTAAGCAGCAATAACCACGTCTCGATGCCGGCTTCATTAGTACAACAAAACCAAGAAATCAAAGTTCAAACAGGTGAGTTCCTAACTAATATAGACGATGTGAAACAACTGGTTGTTGCGATTAGGGAGGATAGCGATAAGCATACTGCCCCCGTATTCCTTGCCGATATTGCCGATATCACCCTTAAAGCTGATATCCCCGTTCAGAGCGCTTGGCATGGTGACAAAGAGAACATCTATCCCGCGGTAACGATTGCGATAGGCAAACAACCAGGCGTAAACGCCGTCGATATTGCTGATGCAATACTTGAGCGCGTCGATAAAGTCGACAATATATTATTGCCAGACGGGGTAAACATTTCAGTGTCACGTAACTATGGTGAAACTGCTGGTAATAAAGCCAATACTCTGATTTTAAAATTGATGTTTGCCACCTCGGCGGTGGTCATTCTCGTGTTACTGACCATGGGGTTTAGAGAAGCACTTGTTGTTGGTATCGCCATTGTTATTACACTTGCCCTCACCCTCTTTGCCTCTTGGGCATGGGGATTTACCTTAAATCGTATCTCTTTATTTGCCCTTATCTTCTCCATCGGGATCTTAGTCGATGATGCCATTGTGGTTGTGGAGAACATTCATCGGCATATGGCGATGGGTAAGCGCACGTTCACCGAGCTTATACCTATAGCCGTTGATGAAGTGGGCGGGCCCACCATTTTAGCCACTTTCACTGTCATTGCGGCACTGCTGCCAATGGCCTTTGTATCAGGATTAATGGGGCCCTATATGAGCCCCATTCCAATCAATGCCAGTATGGGGATGCTGATCTCTTTAGCGGTTGCTTTTATGGTCACCCCTTGGCTTAGCCGTAAACTGCTGAAGCATGACACCACTAAAGCAGCGGCCAAAAGTGAGCAACCCCATACCGACAGTCTAATGCTGCGGGTTTTCACGCGGTTAATTGGGCCATTTGTCATCGGCAAAGCAGCCAGAAAGGCACGCTTTGGATTAGCGGCGGCCATTTTTGTACTCATCGCGATCGCGGTGGCATTGCCTATCGGTAAATTGGTGGTGTTAAAAATGCTTCCGTTTGACAATAAGTCAGAGTTTCAGATCATAGTCGACCTGCCAGAGGGAACGCCGGTTGAACAAACTCAACGCACATTAAAAGCATTAGCTCAACATCTTAACCAAGTTGAAGAGGTCGATAATTATCAGATCTATGCAGGCACCAGTGCGCCAATGAACTTTAATGGTTTGCTTCGTCACTACTTTCTGCGACAAACCCAAGAGTTAGGCGATATTCAAGTAAATCTCGTCGATAAACAGCATAGAGAACGTGATAGCCACAGTATTGCTATCGCGGTAAGAGCGCCGTTGCAAGAGATAGCAAAACAATATAATGCCAATGTCAAAATCGTAGAAGTGCCTCCAGGACCACCTGTGTGGTCGCCAATTCTGGCTGAAGTTTATGGTCCAAGTGCCGCTATTCGTGAACGAGCCGCAACCGCGCTTGAAGCCCTTTTTAAGCAAACGACAGACGTTGTCGATATCGATATCTATCTACCGGCTAACCAAGCCAAATGGCAGGTCAATATCGACCGCAGTAAAGCCAGTCTACTGGGCATTCAATATAGTCAAATAGTCGATTTGGTCGCCACCAGCATAGGGGGTAAGGATATTAGCTATCTTCATGCTCCTAACCAAAAGCACCCTGTTCCCATCCGTATACAGCTAAAAGAGGGAGACAAGTTCAATTTAGAGCAGGTGCTCAACCTCACAATAAAAAACAATAACGGCCAAGCCATTGCCATGTCAGAGCTATTACAAATAGACAAGGGGGTTATCGACGTCCCCATCATCCATAAGAACATGATCCCAATGATCATGGTCGTGGCTGATATGGCAGGCCCTCTGGACAGTCCCCTGTACGGCATGTTTGACATGGTCAGCCAAATCAATGCAGAAGATGGCTTGGGCTTCGAGCAACACTACATCAACCAACCTACTGGCCTAGACAGTATCGCCATACTCTGGGATGGAGAATGGAAAGTCACCTATGAAACGTTTAGGGACATGGGTATCGCTTACGCTGTGGGCATGATAGCGATTTACCTGTTAGTCGTAGCCCAATTCAAGTCTTATAGCGTTCCGCTAATTATCATGGCGCCCATCCCGCTAACGATCATCGGTGTCATGCCCGGTCACGCATTGCTTGGCGCGCAATTCACCGCTACATCGATGATAGGCATGATAGCGCTCGCAGGGATCATTGTGCGTAACTCCATTTTATTAGTGGATTTTATCCATCAAGAAATCGCGGCAGGTGTGCCGTTTGAACAAGCCGTGATTCATTCTGGTGCAGTGCGTGCAAAACCTATCATGCTAACGGCCTTGGCGGCCATGATAGGCGCGCTTTTCATCTTAGATGATCCTATTTTTAATGGCTTGGCCATTAGCCTTATTTTTGGAATTTTGGTTTCCACCCTGCTCACCTTGGTGGTTATTCCCGTCCTGTATTACGCAGTGATGAAAAACCGTTATCAACACTAGGGGCTGTTAATCTTTCACGGTTGTTTTTACCGCAGTTTATTGGCTATTTTGACAAGGCGGAGGCTATGTCGTTTAGTTATTCTCCACAAATTGCCTACAACACCGTAAAAATAGCCAAGAAGCGCGGCCCTTCGGGTTCGTTTCAATGCTTTATTACTGCGTTACGCGCTTTTCGCTTAGCCAGCTAAGCATCATCGCTCAAGCCTTGTACTAAAAGCATTGAATTCGAACAAAAACTAAGCTCGAAAGATCAACTGCCCCTAGAACGATTACGAACAAGCCCTATAACTTAAGAGAGGAATCGATATGTCTACAGAACGTGCCATTATGGCTTTTGCCGGTGTGATGATCTTGTTATCGTTAGCACTAACCTTGTGGGTCAATCACAACTTCGTCTGGCTTACTGCATTTGTAGGCGCAAATTTATTACAAAGTGCCTATACTGGTTTTTGTCCTGCTGCAATTGTGCTGCGAAAATTGGGTTTCAAATCAGAGGCACAATTGGCAAGAAATGAATAACCTCGGTGTTTGTTTTATTTTGATTAACAAGTGAAATATAGTGAGCGGATTTGAATCATCGGCTCACTAATCTCCTCAATAACAATTTAAGACACCATCAATACACATCAAATAATAACAATATTAAGGAATGTTGATGAGTCACTCGCTTAAGTTGCAATATAAACTGTCAAACATCATTAAATTTATGACATTCAGTGCTTTATTACTTATGGTTAGCAACCTAGCACTTGCCGCAGATCAAAATGCACAACAGGCTTGGCAGAATATAGAGGCTGGTGCCTTAGTGGTGGATGTTAGAACGGCTGAAGAGTTTGCCGAGGGCCATTTACCCAACGCAATCAATATTCCCTTCGAGCAAATAGCGACTGTATTTGCCAACAAAAAGATCGATACAGATCAGGCTGTAGTACTTTATTGCCGCAGTGGCCGTCGTAGTGGTATTGCGAATGATGCTTTAATTAGTGCTGGTTATTCCAATACCTATAATGGTGGCGGTTATCAGACGTTAATTCAGCAGCAAAAATAACTTCAATAATCTATAGTACGGCTGCATATTTGCAGCCTTTTATGTTTGATAAGCATCTGCTCTTGCTACATTTACCTTTTCCAATCACACAATCAGATCTTTACACTGAAAAACCACATACTTTTGGAGATACACTCCACCAGCAAACACCTTAACAGACAATTAAACCAAACAAGCTAATTCCAAATAAGAATAAGTTATTACTAAAATCACATTAGCATTTAATTATATTTATTTCAGGCAGTTAAGATTTAAATAACTCCCCACTCTCATATTGAATACAAGATACCATTATTTACACGCCCTCCCGCAACAGAATATAAAATCACAGAAAAAGCATCGATAGTCACTAATCGCTAAGTAATAAGCATATCCATTCAAGTAACGAAATCTATCCACACCACCGCTCAAGCCCACAGTGCTTTTAACATTTATTTTACATTTGTAATAACTGCAGATACATTCGTTCACACAGCAAGGCAAAACATAATTGTCTGCTGTAAACATTATAAGAAACAACATAATATCCTGAATAACATGGAAGACAGTTATGACAAAAAATAAAGTAACAACAGCACTTAGCCTGTCTGTACTTGCACTTTCGATCTCTGCAAGTGTCGGCGCAGCACCTACTTTCAACCCTGGTTTACACAGTAACGCATCACCATTGAATAACGAAAGTCCGCTACCAAAGCGTTATATTGTCAAGTTCAAAACGGCTGCGGCCGCCTCAGGCTTTTCAATCGCAACTAACGCCATTGATGATGCTCAATATGAACCTAGAACTAACGAAGTCTTTTCTCACTTCCGCGCACTTAACAGCGTCTCAGCAAAAGAGATGAAGCGTATCGGTCGCAGTAATAGTTATACGGTTAAGTTAGACGGTAAAGATCTGCAAGCGCTTCGATTCCGTGCAGATGTAGACTATGTTGAAGAAGATGTACCACGTCGGCTACTCAGCGAAACCACACCTTGGGGTCAAACCTACGTTGGTGCAACCACACTAAGCGATAGCCAAGCGGGTAATCGTACTATTTGTATTATTGACTCGGGCTACGACCGTGGCCATAACGATCTCAATGCCAATAATGTCACAGGTACAAATAACTCAGGTACCGGTAACTGGTTTGAACCTGGAGCAGGTAACGCTCATGGTACTCACGTAGCAGGAACAATTGCAGCCATTGCAAATAATGAAGGTGTTGTTGGCGTGATGCCAAATCAAAATGCCAATATTCATGTTATCAAAGTCTTTAATGCTGCAGGTTGGGGCTACTCTTCATCTTTAGTCTCTGCTGTAGATACTTGTGTTAGCAATGGCGCTAATGTTGTGACGATGAGTTTAGGCGGGGCAAGCTCAAATAACACCGAGAAAAATGCCTTAGCGGCTCACGAAGCTAACGGCATTTTATTGATTGCTGCTGCAGGTAATGATGGTAACAACACTCACAGCTACCCTGCATCATATGACGCTGTAATGTCAGTTGCTGCTGTTGATAGCAACAAAGATCACGCGGCATTCTCACAGTTCACGGATCAGGTTGAAATTTCGGGACCCGGTGAAGCTATTCTTTCAACAGTAACGCGTGGTGAAGGACGCTTAGCTGACATTACTATTGCTGGTCAATCATACTTTGATAATGGTGTGGTACCTCATAATCGTTTTGTACAATCTGGCACGAGTCACGTGGGGTCTCCGCTGATTGGTAGCGCGACAGGTACATTAGCGGAGTGTTCAGTCAGCGGCAGTAACTTCAACTGTGGCAACATGAGCAACAAAGTGTGTTTAGTTGAGCGTGTTGGAAACCAAGGTTCAAGCTATCCTGAAATTGACGCAGTAAAAGCCTGTGAAGCCGCGGGTGCTAGCGCAACAATCGTTTACAGTAATAGCGCACTGCCGGGGCTGCAAAACCCATTCTTGGTCGACAGTAATAATGAAGCACCCATTGTCTCAGTATCAGTTGATCGCGCTACAGGCCTTGCCTTACGCAATCAGGTAGGCGCATCCGTTACCGTTGCAAATACCGATAACGAAGATTACGAGTATTACAATGGTACTTCTATGGCAACACCACATGTTTCTGGTGTTGCAACATTAGTCTGGAGTCATCACACAGAGTGTAGTGCAGCGCAAATTCGCTCGGCACTCAATGTCACAGCGGAAGATCTTCAAACGGCGGGTCGTGACAATAACACCGGTTACGGCTTAATCAACGCGGTTGCGGCAAAAGCATACCTAGATGAATCATGCTCAGGCCCTACTGATCCCGGTACAGGCGGTGGCGACAATGTATTGGTGAATGGTGTAGCCCAGTCAAACCTTACGGGTGCAGCGAGTGATGAGTTACATTACTCTATCGATGTGCCTGCTGGTGCGACCGATTTAAGCTTTACCATGAGCGGGGGTACGGGTGATGCTGACCTTTATGTAAATTATGGCGCAGCACCCACTACAGCTACCGGTGGTTATGATTGTCGTCCATGGAAAGGCGGAAATGCTGAATCATGCCCAATCGCTACAGCACAAACTGGCACATACTACGTCATGGTCCAAGGCTATAGCGCATTTAGTGGTGTAAACCTTGTTGCGAACTTTACCGAAGATACTGGTGGGGGAACGGGCGGCGAAACCGGTGGTCCAGCAACATACACTAACAACACCAGCTACAGTATCCCTGATAATAGCAGCGCAGGTATCACCAGTGTCATTGCAGCAGCTCGAACAGGTGATTCAGGCACTGTGACCATCAAGGTTAACATTAGCCATACTTACATCGGCGACTTACAAGTAGAGTTACATAGCCCTACAGGTCAAGTGGCGATATTACACGATAATACTGGCGGCAGTGCTAACGACATTGTTAAGACTTACACCGTCGATATGTCTGGCGCTGATTCAGTGGGTAATTGGGAACTGAAAGCCGTTGACAGTGCTCGACGTGATACAGGAACAATCAACTCTTGGGAGTTGAGTTTCCAATAATCTTCGACTCATTTTAAACGTGTTTTAGGAGAGCCTTAAGGGCTCTCTTTTTTTTGCTCTGCATTGAGCTGACATTTTTGGTAATTTAACTGGTATAATTACTTCAATAGTATCTGCAATGAACGTAATCATGACACAAGCAAACAACCCATTACACGGTATCAAGCTAGAAACCTTACTTACTGAACTAGTCGAGCGTTATGGCTGGGAAGAGCTTGGGGACCGCATTGATGTGCGCTGCTTCAAACATGATCCAAGTATCAAGTCGAGTCTAAGATTTCTGCGTAAAACCCTCTGGGCAAGAGAGAAAGTGGAATACCTTTATCTTAAGACGAATAAATTACCTTTGCCAGCAAGAAAGCCAAGGGATGACGGCTATCAAGCCAGTGATAAAACACTGCGCACCGCGAATAACAAAGCGATTGATAAACCAAGCAAAGATTCGAATGATGACACTCAGATAAATGCCAACATCTGGGGTAAATAGTATTGATATAATATCCACCATTAAAAAAGGCTTAACAATCAAAGTTGTTAAGCCTTTTTTAGTGCTGTGAGATTTCCCGCTATATCGGAAAATCAAATATAAGTCGCCAAACCTGTACCCCATCACCAGTACGATAACTAACTCCAAACCGGCTCATATTAAACAGATCCCATCCGACCGGTTTTGAAAAAGCCAAGGTTATCCCAGCTTCAAAACTGTTGGTCACCAAAACATCTTCCTCAAAAGGCGTCACAAACCTAAGTTTGTCAAAGTACCAGTAACCTGCCACAAATAGTCTTGGCTCAATGCCAATGTCAGCGACTTGAAAATGAAAATTAGTGCCAATATCCACACCAGATTGAATCGCTGAATAAGTTTCATTGGGGGCGTCATCAAGACTACGATAGCCGGCAAAGAATATACGATTAACCCAAACGGGTTTTGTATCCTTAAGCTCAAAATCAAGTAAGCTCGACATCCCTGCTGAGTAGATAATCACGTCATTGCCATTGGTGGTGTTCGTACCAACACCTAAGTCTACATATGACTGAAACTCATGGGTCTCAGAGGTGTTTATTCGATATTCTATGCCAGGGGTAAAAGTGGCGGTGCCAACACTGCTTGGAAAGTCACCATCAGGAATATCACTCCAAGTAAAGTTGTAAAAACCGAGTGATAATGGCGTGCGTAGCACTAAGGATTCAGTTTCTGTTCGCTGAAGGTCAAAGCTTAAAGGGATATTGATAACCGTCGCATTTTGCCCAGAAGTTCGGTAAACACCGCTTCCTAAATAATTAGCAAATGCATAATGGCTGTAGTCCTTTTCAGCATTGGCTGGCAGGACAAAAAGAATCAGTAGAATTGAAAGGTAACGCGAAAGGGCCATAAATTAAATGTAAACTTAACTGGTCTCTAATTGATAGCCCTGAATATAGCGGTATAACCAAGGAAAATCCACGGTTAATAATTGCTGCCTAGTCTTTATCTTCCTCGGTAAAATGATACTCTGACATCATATGACCTAATTCTGTCGACTTGGTCTTAAGGTAAGCTTCGTTATAACGGTTCTTACCGACTTGAAGCGGGACACGCTCAACAACCTCTAAGCCAAAGCTTTCCATCGCTTTTACTTTTCTCGGGTTATTGGTCATCAATCTAACCTTGCTGACACCGATTTGTTCCATCATTGGAATAATCATGTCATATTTACGCATATCTGCAGCAAAACCTAGACGCTCATTAGCCTCTACAGTATTTGCTCCTTGATCTTGTAACTCATAGGCTCTGATTTTATTCAGCAACCCAATACCACGCCCTTCTTGGCGTAGATAGAGGATAAAGCCCTGACCTACTTCAGCAATATTTTGCATCGCTGTTTGCAGCTGAAAACCACAATCACAACGTAAACTGAAAAGCGCATCACCGGTTAAACACTCGGAATGAATACGACCTAAAATAGGACTTTCGGCATCAAATACGCCCAATGTAAGCGCAACGTGCTCTTTACCTGTCTCGCTATCTTCAAAGCCGTGCATTTCAAAAACACCCCAAGGTGTTGGCAATTTTGAAGACGCGATATATTTAATCGACATGATAAAACCTTAACGACTACTCTCATTCCCTAAGACTGCAGAGAATCCTGATAAAGATATTAATGTGGATGAAAACTAACGTCGAGCGCTGCAAAAGTGTAAAAACCAACCATTTCTAGCTAATCAATTAGCACTATACGAGCGTGATAGCGCAGCATAAGCTGCGCGCTCAAACATAAACTTGAAGCGGCTCACTAAATGAATAAATTAGCTTACTGTTTGCTTAAAATTCTTTCGCTGCAAAACCAGTAACTTGCTTTATACCCATTTCACGACCAAGTGCAGTCATAGGGTGAATAACCACTAATCCTTTAACTGACTTCTTCAGTTTGCCCATGTCAGCTTGCTCTTCTTTAGTCAGTACACGACTAAATTTAAGATCTTTAACCGTTGATCCTTCTTTGCCTAGCTCACGATTTTGCTGCTTTTTAACGTTAGCAATACGCTTCGTTAAAGTGGCAATCTCACGTTTAAACTGGATAATGATCCCTGGATCTTCGCGCTTTTCAGCTGCTGCCAACTTACGACCAAATTTATCGAGCTTATCGTTGAGCGTTTGCAGCTCCTGCTTTAAATTCATTTACAAACCTTAAATTCAAATCTAAATAACATATTTAGAAACAAAAACAGCCTCAAAAAAAGTAATTGATGCTGTTTGTCATTATTGCCTCATTATAACAGCATATAGCGCAATATTACCTAGGTTTATGCTTAGCTTATCTTAGATAATGGATCACTTGGTTACTACTGCCTCGAAAAACTAAACTTGGATCAGCAAATGATTGTTCGAATTTGCCATCAACAACCACATTGACCAGATCAACCACCGCTTGTTGTTCTATGGTTAATTGTTCGAGTAAATAGCCCGTCCACAGCCAAATATCTTTACCTGGACATTGAGATTTCACCCGTTTAACCAGTTTTAAAATTTCTGCGACATTGCCAGGGAAAAGTGGATCACCACCAGACAGGGAAAGCCCTCGTCTTTTTATACGAGTATCATTTAGGTCATCAATAATGGTCTGCATCATTGGCTCATCAAACTGATGGCCAGAACACGGATTCCACGTCGATTGATTATAGCAGCCGCGGCATTGATGCTCACAACCTGAGACAAACAGTGTTGCTCGAGTCCCTGGGCCGTTAAGCACATCGGTCTGATAATATTGATGATAGTGCATAATAAACTCTTCCTTAACAAAAAGGTGCCAATGACGGCACCTCGTTTCGTTCTCGCAGGCCTTAAATTAAAGGTGCTTAATTCGGCGCTTAACCTCTTCTTGCTTACCATAGTTAAATGGTCTTGCATCTGGGCTACCTAGGTAGCCACATACGCGACGAGTTACCGACACTCGGCTTGGCTCGTGGTTACCACATTTAGGGCAAGTAAACCCTTTACTCGTACACCCAAATTCACCGGTAAAGCCACAGTCATAACACTCATCTATCGGCGTATTGGTGCCGTAATAAGGCACTCTTGAATAGCTGTAATCCCAAACATCTTCCAATGCTTCAACATTGTTTTGCATGTTAGGAAACTCGCCATAACAGATAAACCCGCCATTGGCGATCTCTGGATAAGGTTGCTCAAAATCTATCTTATCGTATGGGTTAACTTGCTTTTCAACATCTAAATGGAAACTATTGGTGTAATACCCTTTAGATGTCACGCCTTCAACAACTCCGAAGGCTTTTGCATCTAGATTACAAAAACGACTACACAAGTTTTCACTTGGCGTGCTGTAAAGACTAAAGCCGTAACCTGTCTCTGCTTTCCATGCGTCGGTGGCAGCTTTTAGGTACTTGATCACTGCTACCGCTTTTTCGCGCAGTTGAGCACTGTCGTAAACATGTGTTTCGCTGCCGTAAAGTGCATTGATGGTTTCATGCAAACCAATGTATCCGAGAGAAATTGACGCGCGGCCATTCTTGAAGATCTCAGAGACATCATCATCTGCACGTAGTCGTACGCCACATGCACCTTCCATATACAGGATCGGTGCAACACGCGCTTTAACGCCGTCTAAACGAGCGATACGAGTATCTAATGCTTTACGGGCAATGAGTAAACGCTCATCCAAGATGCGGTAAAATTCAGCTTCATCGCCATGTGCTTCAAGTGCAACGCGCGGCAAATTCAAACTGACGACACCAAGGTTGTTACGCCCTTCATGTACCAGTTCTCCGTTTTCCTCAAAAGTCCCGAGGAAGCTACGGCAACCCATTGGCGTTTTGAACGAACCGGTCACCTTTTCAACCTGCTCATAGTTAAGAATATCAGGGTACATACGTGTTGTTGCACACTTCAATGCCAGCTGTTTAATATCGTAGTTACAGTCACCCGTTTTATGGTTAATACCATCACGAATAGCAAAAACTAACTTAGGAAAAACCGCTGTCTTACGGTTTTTACCTAAACCAGCAATACGCACTTGCATCATTGACTGTTGGATCAGGCGAGATTCCCAAGAGGTCCCTAAACCAAAACCAAAAGTCACAAAAGGTGTTTGGCCATTGGCGGTATGCAGTGTATTGACTTCATATTCAAGCGACTGAAATGCGTCATGGCACTCTTTTTCAGTCAATGAGATAGCAAATGCTTTGGCATCTGTAATCCCCCACGTCAGCGCGACTTGGTAATGTTTGTTATAGCTTTTGGTGACAAATGGCGCTAGCACCTCATCAATACGGTTAATCGTGGTGCCGCCATAAATGTGGCTGGCAACCTGCGCAATGATCTGTGCTGTCACGGCAGTCGCTGTCGAAATTGATTTAGGCGTTTCAATCTCCGCATTGCCCATTTTGAAGCCTTCGGTCAACATGCCACTAAGATCAATCAACATACAATTGAACATCGGGAAGAATGGCGCGTAGTCTAAATCATGGTAGTGAATCTCACCTGACTCGTGGGCTGCAACGACATCTTTTGGCAAGATGTGGCATTTGGCATAATGCTTAGCAACAATACCCGCCAACAGATCACGTTGAGTGGGGATCACTTTTGAATCTTTGTTAGCGTTTTCGTTCAATAGCGCCGCATTGCTCTGCTCAACTAAGCCACGGATCTCTTGATTTAGTCTGCTACTGACTTCACGATTAACATCTCTATCATGGCGATATTCAATGTAGACTCGCGCTAATGATTTGTATGGCCCTTCCATCAACAAGTTTTCCACGGCATCTTGAAGAGCGTGGATATTTATCTCATCTAATGTCGCCACCGAATCGGCTGCTTGTCTCGCGACAGATTCTGCATAAGCGGTGTCATCAATACCTGCCGAGTTAGCAGCTGCTATCACTGCGTCTCTAATCCTTGTTTCGTCAAAAGGCGTACGGTAACCATCCCGTTTAATAACCACTGGCATTGTATAATTCCTCTTCTACATCATCGACAAGCAACACTACATATAGTGGCACTTTTATTCTAAATCACAATATGTAGCGCATTAAGCTATAAAAAGACGAGAAGTACTTTGATCCAGATCATTATTTTAAACAACGAAGATAATAAGAAAAAATAACTGGGAACGATCACGCTTATCTAAAAATATGCCCTTGACGATGGCCTATAAGCGAGCTAGTGGCAGTATAAAATAGGGATAAATTGTGGATAAATAAACAAGCACCTTCGTTGCCTATTTTTAACGCTCTGTTGAGGCTGCTGGTATTTGACTAATATGAGTAAGCGACAACCGATTTATGCGGTGTTAACGAGCGGATGTTACTGTTAATGGGGTTAACGCTACTAATGACGACCTCAACTTTTAACCAGTGAAGCCATCAAAACAATCTGCAAGAGGTTAACTAATAACCAACGACATTAATGCTGTTTTGCGAGTGCCAAATAACTGTTCAACTGACCCGATGCTTGTTGATGCTCACCTGTCATTGAGGCCAACTGCATCAAAGACTTTATGCCCTGATATTGATGCTTCTGTTGATCAGTGAGTGTTCGGTCAGACCCTAGCAAAGCAGTAATATCCGTGGCAACGCGATTCGCTTTTTGTGCAATGGCAGGAGATTGAATTGAATCCATCGTGCGCATAACCCATTTTGCTTCATCTAACGTCCCTGCCAGATCTCTATCTTCATCACTGTTAGTTAGCGTCGCGCGCTGTTCGTCAATAAAATCAGCTAATGACTGTGCTTCTGTGGGCGGAATATCAAAGCCACTATTCGTTAGACGGTTCAGTTGCCCATCGGACAAAATACCGTCTTTGTAGAGCCGCTGAATAAGGCTGGGCAATTTTTCAGAGCTGAAACTGCCATCTTGAAAGAAGTCTTTCGCCATGGCTTCTATTTTCTGCGCCCGCTCAGCGCGGCCAGATAACACTAAGCCATGATCATCTTTAGTGACGGTATTTGTTGATGAAGCTGATGCGTCAGTATTTATGCCTTGGATGCCTGTAGCGCTACCGACTCCCGCTTTAGTGCCTGACACACCATATGCATCTGCCAGCACTGCGCCGCTATTTACAGGGTTATTGATACTACTAAGTGGGTTCATCGTCAAAAATTCGGCACTGATTTAGTCATAGTGTAACTAAAGCAGGAAACGTGCCGTTTTTTTGATGATAAAATTGACTGCTTACTTTTGGTTCAATTCCGCGGTTAAGGTCAAGCAAAGTGTACGCAATGATTCAATATCTTGCTCACTCATGCTGACTTTTTCAAGCAAGGTATTTTTTTGTGCAAGCGCATCGGCTTGCAGAGCGAAGCCCGCTTTGGTAAGTGCGATAACTTTTTTACGCTCATCGGTTTCATCAGCCAAGCGTTGTAAAAATAACTTGCTCTCTAAACGCTTAACGATGGGCGTCAATGTGCCCATATCCAGACGAGTCGCGCGCGACAGCTGGGTCATGCTTGCTCTATCTTGTAGCCACAATGCTTGCATCACCAGATACTGCGGATAAGTGAGTTCATACTGATCCAATAAAGGGCGGTAAGCGCGCATAAGTGCGTTCCCTGCGGTATACAGAGCAAAACAAACATTATCCGACAGACATGCTTCGGTATCATTATTTGACACTTTGTTTTTCACTTCGACCTTCACTATCTTTATTAAGTACTACAATTTTACCTGACTCCCCTTAACAAAACTAGCTGATCGCATTTTATTTTGCGCAGAGTTATTTTGCGCACAAAGTATTTGCATAAGTTTTGGCGGTTAGTTATGATGCAGACAATTACTTTGCGCACAAACAAAAATAAAGGCTCATTATGAACGCTAAGCAAATTCAACTAAAATCTCGTCCTGAAGGGTTACCTAACGCCAGTAACTTTACCGAAGTAGAAGTGACTTTACCGGCCATTAAAGAGGGTGATTTTCTTGTCAAAAATTCATGGATGTCGGTTGACCCCTACATGCGTGGTCGCATGGTTGATAGAAAGAGCTACATCGCTCCTTTTCAAATAGGGGCCGTATTAGAAGGTGGTGCTGTTGGCGAAATCATTGAATCTAACAATGTTGAATTTCCTGTTGGCAGCATGGTTAATAGCATGCACGGTTGGCGCAGCCATTATGTTAGCGATGGCACAGAAATAACCCGCCTACCGCAAACTCCTATCAACGAATCACACTTTCTAGGTGTCCTCGGTATGCCGGGCATGACCGCTTGGACAGGTCTTAACCGCATTGCAGAATTAAAATCGGGAGAAACGTTATTTGTCTCTGCCGCATCTGGGGCTGTTGGCAGTATCGCGGTGCAGATTGGTAAATTAATGGGCGCACGAGTTATTGCATCAGTAGGCTCAGATGAAAAAGCTGAGCATATCAAATCATTAGGTGTTGATGCGGTGATCAACTACAAGACCTGTGGTGATTTAAGCACTGCATTGGCGGCAGCGGCACCAGAGGGTATCGATGTCTATTTTGAAAATGTGGGTGGCGAGCATCTAACGGCCGCATTAAACAATATGAAAGACCATGGCCGTATTGCCGTGTGTGGAATGATTTCACAATACAACGATACCGTACCCACCCCAGGACCAAGCAATTTAGCATTGATCATAATGAAGAAGCTAAAAATAGAAGGTTTCATTGTGTTTGAACACTGGGCTCATTATCCAGAGTTCGCTAAGCAAATGGGCCAATGGTTAGCTGAAGGAAAAGTGACAGCAGAGCAGACTATTTATGAAGGGTTATCAAGTGCGCCAGATGCCTTTATCGGTCTATTTGAAGGTAAAAACCGCGGCAAGATGATTGTAAAACTGGCTTAATTCGTTAAGAAACCAGCATACTTCATGCGTTAATATCACACTGAAAAACAGTGACATAAAAGGGCCTTTTGGCCCTTTTATTACAACCAAGTTAAGATTATTTAACGGTATGGTGCCAATGCAGCTTCAATAAGGTGTGCTACTTGCTCCACTGCCGCTTCACCTGCCGCAATAGCTTCCTCCGCGCGATGAAACTCCATAGTACCGATATCACCAAGATCTGGCACGATACAAATATCTGGTGGATCGCCCATTAGTCTCGCCCGCTTATGGCGCTGTTCTAGTATTTCCATCGACTGTGACATCACCGCCAGCATACCGGGATTGGGATTAATATGACCGCCTGTTTTGTTACTAGGAGAAAACTTATCCGTTAAGCCGGTAATATAATCTCTTCCGCGCGCAAGCAGATCGGTAAAGCCCAATTCTTGATGCTTCTCTGCTTCCGCAACTTCTTGGTTTGTCGGCTTATTACTTTTCATGTTGACTGGCAACACTTGCATACGCCCACGGCGAAGCCCGTGAAGGTCAACCGCAATAACAATATCAACACCCATTGCTCGGCTTACTGATACTGGAACAGGATTCACCACCGCGCCATCCACCAGCCAGCGATCGGCCACTTTGACTGGCGGTAAAATACCAGGCATAGAACATGAAGCACGCACTGCATGGCGTAGATCACCTTCGGTAAACCAAATTTCTTGACCGGAATAGAGATCAGTTGCTACCGCGGTGAAGGGTTTTTTAAGATCTTCGATCTGCATGTCGCCCATCCGTTTTTGCAACACATCAAACACTTTTTCGCCGCCAATCAGCCCGCCTTTTCGCCAGCTCAGATCCATCAAACCTAATACGTCCCAGCTGCTAAAACTTCTCACCCAGGTTTCTAGCTCATCAAGATGATCATTAGCATAGGCAGCCCCCACGACTGCGCCGATAGAGCAGCCAGCAATTTTGTCGGGATAGACACCCATTTTAGCCAACCCATTGAGCACCCCAATATGCGCCCAACCTTTAGCGGCACCGCTGCCTAAAGCAAGTCCAATTTTAACTGAATTTTTATTATCCGACACGCGTTGCGACTCCTACAAGCTAATTAAGATCGAGTGACTCTTTTGTAATACGGCGCTATGTTACGGTATTACGGCCGCCAATTTTAAACTGATTTAATCTTACTTAGTGAACTCTATCGTGTTGTGCATCCATATTCAGCTTGCCACCCGCCTATTTCGACCGCTTTGGCATAAACTTAATGGCTAATCGTAGCCCTGCTCTATCTATCTAGGCTATAATACTCGGTCAGATTATTTAAGGAGTTCACCTTTGCCATTCACCGATTTTTCACTGGATCAACGTCTTTTACAAACGTTAAAGCACATGGGTATAGACACCCCAACAGAGATCCAGGAACAAGCCATCCCTATTGCCCTTGCAGGCAAAGATATAATGGCATCATCTAAAACAGGTTCAGGCAAAACCTTGGCGTTCTTGCTACCTGCGATGCAAAGGATGATTTCGTGTAGAGCATTGAGTAAGCGCGATCCACGCGTTGTTATTTTGCTACCGACTCGAGAGCTTGCTACCCAAGTCTATAGCCAACTGCGTTTACTAGTCGCCAACACCCAATATAAAGCCACCAAAATTCTAGGCGGTGAAAACTTTAACGACCAAGCAAAAGCACTTGCTCGTGATCCACACTTTGTTGTGGCAACGCCAGGTCGTTTAGCTGATCATCTTAAGCAACATCACTTGCACCTTAATGGGCTTGAGTTGCTCATATTAGATGAAGCCGATCGTATGTTAGATTTAGGCTTTGCTGAACAACTTAAGCAAATTAACAATGCAGCAGATCATAAGCGTCGTCAAACATTGATGTTTTCCGCCACGCTTGATCATGGCGATGTCAATGAAATTGCTGCAGAGCTGCTTAAAACACCGGAACATGTCTCTATTGGTGCGGGTAATTTAGAGCACAAAGACATTACTCAACGTATATTCTTATGTGATCATCTTGATCATAAAGAAGCACTACTATCGCGGATCTTAAAAGATGAGCAGCAAAAGCAGATCATCATCTTTACTGCGACAAGATCCGATACAGAGCGCCTCGCTATAAAACTTGCTGAAGAAGGTTTTAAAACGGCATCACTCAGTGGTGAGTTAAAGCAAACCGCTCGTAATCAAATCATGGATGAGTTTAGCCGCGGTTTGCAGCAAATATTGGTCACTACCGATGTTGCTTCTCGTGGTCTAGATCTACTCAACGTATCATTAGTGATCAACTTTGATATGCCAAAATTTGCTGAAGAATATGTACACCGCATTGGTCGTACAGGCCGTGCAGGCGCTAAAGGGGACGCTGTTTCACTCGTCGGTCCTAAAGATTGGGTTAACTTTACTCAAGTACAAACTTTCTTAAACAAGAAGTTTAGCTTTAGCGAGCTTGAAGGATTGAAAGGTAAGTTCACTGGTTTAAAAGCCAAGCCGCAGAGCAAGAGCAAAGCTAAACCTGCCGCCGCTAAGCAAAAAGCCACCACAGCAAAGAGAAAGTCAGCGGCAAAAGCAACCGCTAACCGCGATAGACGCTTTGCAACGGGTGTTGATATCGGTGATGCCCCTATGCTTAGAAAACCTAAATCTAAGCTACAAGACACCCCAGAAGATTAAGCTACAGCTTTATTTTGAACCGCTGTAATAAAAATCGCGATGATAGTTATCTATCATCGCGATTTTTTTATGGGTGTATTTTATCTAACCAATGCTGATCTGCTCGCGCAATATACAGCTCAGTCTCTTTAAGCCAAGTTTCTCTCACGCCAAGGCTGTAGTTCAAGTAGAGTTTATTCTCCAATATTGTGAATGCGTTTGGGTCAGTATCCACCACAAATCCTTTTGACATACCGTAAGCGCAATACCCACCGTACTGAGGCACATACTGTTGCTGATCTTGTTCGAACATTATTCTGTGTTGCTTGCTGCTGAAAAGCCACTGTACATTGTTGTAATGACTAACATATTGCACTTTGCCTTTAACGGGTTTGCCCTCGGTAAAATACGCCACCACATCGTAACCATTTGCCGCGACCCCTTTGTCTTGAAAAGTAGGTTCCCCGCCTAAACTTGTGCAGCCCACCAATACCAAGCTCAATAAAAGTGTCGTTAATTTAAATGCTAATGTCATCGCTACCTCCTCTTTCCCTATACGAGAGTTACTGTGTCTTCTGTATCGCCAAACGACCTGAGAATGCTCGTTTCAGAAGCTTGGGTATATATAAGACCGAATCTGGCCCTTAGGTATTTCACTTACGATTAACTTTGCTGGAAAGTCGTACAGCAAAAGTAAATTTATTTTCAATTGCTAGCGCTAAACGCTGACCAGTGACAAAAATAACGCTACAATATGCGCAATATTGTTATTTCGAAGGTTTATCATGAAAGTTTGTGGCGTAGAGTTAAAAGGTGGCGAAGCCATCATCAGTTTATTAAGTTATGAAGGCGAAACCTACAATGTGCCTGATTGCCGTCAGAAATCATTCGCTATTTCAAACTCAGCACAAACGGACGATATTCGTGAGTTTCACTTTGCATTTAGTAAACTTTTAGAAGACTACCGTGTAGATGAAGTCGTCATCATTGAGCGAGAGCAAAAAGGTAAAGGCGCTGGTAGCGTCACGAGCTTTAAGCTCGAAGCCGTGATTCAAGTGATTGGCGTTCCAGTGACGTTTATTTCTCCAGTCACCATTAAAGCACAGCTAAAGCGTAACCCGCCACAAGTTGACTTTGAAGGACTAGACCTAAAGCGTTTTCAACGAAATGCTTTTGATGCTGCTTATGCATCTCACAACTGCACTATCTTCAAAAGAGAAGAAGACTAATCAGTCGTTGAGGACATAGTACTAGGGACATTAATCTTCAGTAAATGAAGATAAGCTGCTTAAAAAGCGGCTGTCCCTAAAAACTGATAGTAATTATGCAAACATTAACCTACCTAAATGGCTACCAAGCCGAGATCCAGCAGCAAGTACAAACTTTATTATCTCAGGGGAAATTGGGAGAATTTTTACTCAAAAGACATCCTGAAATACACACTGTGAGAACAGATAAAGCGCTGTATGAATACACCATCGCCATCAAAAACCAGTATTTGCGCAAGTCACAACCCTTATCTAAAGTTATTTTTGACGATAAAATATCGCTTAGCCATCAAGCATTGGGTCTACACTCTTACGTTGCCCGTAAGCAAGGTGCCAAGATTAAGGCGAAAAATGAGATACGTATTTCCTCTCGTTTGAAAAAGGTGCCGGAAGGTTTACTTAGAATGGTCGTGGTACATGAACTTGCACACTTGAAAGAGAAAGATCATAACAAAGCCTTCTACCAGCTATGCTGCCACATGGATGGTGACTACCATCAATTAGAATTTGAATTAAGGCTGCTACTGACCTTAATTGATGCAGAGCAAAACCCATACTGCTAGGGGCTGTTGATCTTTCGAGCTTAGTTTTTGTTCGAATTCAATGATTTTAGTACAAGGCTTGAGCGATGATGCTTAGCTGGCTAAGCGAAAAGCTGGTAACGCAGTAATAAAAGCATTGAAACGAACCCTAAGGGCCGCGCTTCTTGGCTATTTTTACTGTGTTGTAGGCTATTTGTGGAGAATAACTAAACGACATAGCCTCCGCCTTGTCAAAATAGCCAATAAACTGCGGCAAAAACAACCGTGAAAGATCAACAGCCCCTAGTTTAACTAACACACTTTAATTGATAACGATTTTCATTTACAATGCAGACACTTGATTTAAAGAGTGAGTTGTTATGGGCGAAAAGCACTGCAGTTATCAGCAAAAATACCAACATAAGCTGGCAAAGTCGCAGCATAAGCTGAATTTCTATCTGTCTTTAACTGAAATAGATTGCATTAAGCACGAGATTTCCGTGAATAAACGCTCAGCCAAAATCAATAAATATCAGCTAAAAACACTCAAATACCAAGCGAAGCTAACCAACATCAGTGCTGTACCACAAACTGCTATTGCCTATACCAAACTGCATAGTGCCAATGATAATGGTGCTTTTACATCACTCAGATTAATAGACAAGCTAAGCCTTAACAGTGCTAATGTATTTTATCATCCCTATAAAGCAAACCCTTGTAAGAGTTGCCCTGCTTTAAGAGGTAAAGATTGCCTATGCGCAATAAAGCAACAGCAGCGACAACAAGCATTATAACACCGCGATAGTTTGCGGCCGGTTATCACCTTAACGATGCTAATCGTTAACCCTTTAAAATGAAAAAACCATCTAATGATGGTTTTTTACGGATCGTCACTCGTTGTTCTCAAAAGCTAAGCCGATAGCCCGGTTAGACTTGGCCCATCATTATTTTTCGCACTTTAACTAATTGCTCAAAAGTACCCATCTGTTTTTTGGATAGCTGATTTGCCATCCGGATCTTAGCTTTCATTGGGTTCACTGGTCGGCCATTGATATGAAATTCATAGTGCAAATGTGGCCCAGTGATCCGCCCAGTATTACCCGATAGCGCAATCACCTGCCCACGAGAGACTCGCTGACCTTTGTGGACTAGCGCTTTTGATAAGTGCAAATAGCGCGTACGGTATTTATTGCCGTGATCAATCACTACATATTTACCTGCATAACGATGATCAGTGACCAAAGAAACAATACCGTCTCCAGGTGCAATAACCTTAGTGCCGATAGGGGTGGCAAAATCAGTGCCGTTATGGGGAGAGTTACGGCCAGTAACAGGGTGATGACGGTTAGGGTTAAAGCTTGAGCTAATACGGTAATTTCGCTGAAGAGGAATACGTTGAAAGGCTCTTGCTAAGCTTCTACCCTGTTCATCATAGAAATTACCATCACTAAACTGATAGGCATTAATGCTACTGCGTCCACGGTCAATTGTGACGCCTAAAATGTTACTGCTACCGGTCGCAACGCCATCAATAAATTGATCGTTCATCAGTACCGAGAACTTGTCTCCGGCGCGAAGGTCACGAGCAAAATTGAGCTTTTCTTTTAATAGCGATTCAACGCGTTGGATCTCGGCCGCATTTAGGCCCATTTTCTTAGCTGAAAGGTAAAATGAGCCATTAATCTCACCCACAACACTGCGATTACGCCATATGCCTTCGATGTGAATCTCATCGACTTTAAATGAGCCATCATCAAAACGGCTATAGGTCACTTGCCTTGCCGCACTAAAATAGAGCGAGAGTTTTTCTAATTCGCCGGCGTCATCGAGCCAAAACTGGATCTGGTTACCTGGCATTAAAGTATCGAGTGCCAGTACATTTAAATCGGCTTCTAATACGCGATACATGGTTTGCTGATCGACACTACCTTGCTCAAATAAGCCACTTAATGTGTCGCCTTTCACAATCACTTTTTCAAACTTAGGAGTGTCGAGCAGAACACTTGCTACTGGTGAAGGAGATGAATGCGAAGACAGCGCTTCGATATCCAATTTCACTGCAATGCGTTGCGACAGTAACGGTTGATTTTGGGGGAGCAAAAAAGATGCACCAAACAACAACACGGAACCAATTAAGATTTTTCGGTGCAGAGAAGGCAAAGCTGCGAAACGAATAACCGACAATTTTAAAAAAGAAAATTTACCTGACTGCAACCTAATCCCAACCTTGAATTATTATTTTTTTCATTCATACCAAATGCCTCCTATTATTGAAGGCTGATGTCAATTTATACCAAATAATTGGCTTTATATGAACTCTTTCAGTGCACAAATTTGCAATTTTATTGCATGAAAAAACGCAGAATGAGATTGGTAACCGATAAAATGAGTCACATGGAGAGATTAGAAAACGCGCGCGTCGGTCTGATCCATTAGCTCACAAGATATCCGACAGTAACGCTAAAAAAGCAGCGTACCTTGCTTCATAAAACAAAAACGGCTTAAACAATCACGCTAAGCCGTTTATATCAGGACATTAAAAGTAACGGTATGTTCTACGGTAGCACGATGGAAATTTCGCTGCCGAGTACACTTTTATTGATATCGATTCGAGTACCGATCTGCTCTTTCATTTCCGACACATGGGAGATAACCCCTATCATGCGCCCAGCAGATTGAAGATCCATTAAGGTACGGATCGCTAAATCAAGCGAGTCTTGATCTAAACTGCCAAAGCCTTCGTCGATAAATAGGGTGTCGAGCTTAATGCCGCCCGCATACGCTTGCACGACATCGGATAAACCTAATGCCATAGCGAGTGCAGCCATAAAGCTCTCACCACCACTGAGCGTTGCCACAGGACGTACTTTTGAGGTGTAGGCATCTTCAACTTCAAGCTCAAGCCCTGAGGCTTTATTGCCTTTAGCCCGTTCCTCTTTGCGGATTAAGCGATATCGACCTTTACTCATCAATTGCAGTCGATGACTGGCCTCAAGCAACACATCATCGAGCAGTACACTCAGCACAAAGCGCTGTAAGCTCACCTTGTTACCCGTTTGACCATTAGCCACTTCGGACAATGTCCCTATGATGGCATACTCATCTTCGAGCTTCTTAGCGTTAGCATCAGCCTCTTTCAGCTGTTGCTGAGTTTGAGTCAGTTGAGTGACTCGACTCTGTACTTGCTGCCAGCTTTGCTCAGCTTGTTGTTGCTCTTTCTGAATGCTGGCTAAACTCAGCTCGCTCTCTGCCAGTTGTGGTTTGACTTGCCCTGCTAACTTATCGTTTATTTGAGTGAGCGTGGCTTGATTACCGATACAGTCCTGCTGATATTTGCCAATCTCATCGGTTAACGTCTGCAGCTCATCACTCGATAGCAAGGCATGGCTTAACGCTTGCTTGTCACTGAAACCTGATGTTGATAATTGTGAGTCCAGCTCGGCTTGAGCCTTATCTGCTTGCTCTTGTGCTTGAAGTAAGCTTGACTGAGCTGCGGTTAATGCCGCCGCTTTAGCCGCATCTTGCTCCAGCGCTTGGGTATGGGACTGACGGATGTGGTTTATCGTTTGTTGTAGCGTCGCTAACTGTTGCTTTACTTGGTTAATTGCGCCAGTGAGCGCTTGCAAACTACGGTACTGTTCAGGGATTGCTGCTAACGCTTGCTCTTGCTGACCTTGAACAGTCGCTACGCGGGTTTGCAACGCTTGAAAACGCTCTCGTTCAGCATCGAGTTGAGTTTGAAGCTCTCTCTCCTTCGATTGCCCGCTTTGTATTTTCTGCCGAAGCTTAATTAGCTCTTGAGCGGCAGTATTAGCTTGATGAACTTGCAGCTTTACTTGTTGAAGATGAGCTTGCAATGATTCAAGTGAATGAGAAACCCACTCACCCAGCTTTTGCTGATATTCATCCCTCAACTTCACTTGCTCCTGAAGTTGAGCTTTTAGGCCTTTATAATCGGCGATAGCTTGGCTCAGTGCATCTTTGGCGGTTTCACTCGTCAGTCTGCTTGACTCTAAATCATCTTCTGTCGGTAATCGCTGCTCACTTTGAGCAGGATTAGGATGCTCAGCACTGCCACACACTGGACAGGGTTGCCCAGGGTTGAGTTTTTGCGCCAATAGACTTGCTTGGCCACGGTGCCAGATCAGCTGAAGTTGATCATAAGCCTCCCCTTTAGCTTTGGCATCAAGACGACACTGCTTGCCTTTGTCTTCCGCCAGTTGCAACGCCTGATCGGTGTTTGCCGCATGGCCAGTCGCCACCTGCCACTGCTGGTAACGCTCAATCAATTCGCTTTGCGCCGTTAACGCTTGCTGGGAATCTACTTGCTGACTCGCAACGTGTTCTAACTGAGGCACCTGTTGCTCAGCTGCTTGCTTGTCTGCCAACAAAGCATCCAATGTAGCCTTACCTTTAATCCCGCTATGTTTAGCTTGATCACGTTCATTGGTTGCAAGACTCAGCGCTTTTTGTAAGCTCTCTAGCCCCTGCAGCTGTGGTACTAGCTGTGTCAGTTTTTGCTCGTCGTTCTGAACCTGTTGGCATTTAAGCTCCTGCTCAGTCAAAGTATCAAACTTGCTTTGACTGACAGTGAGCGCCTGCTCACTCGCCAGCTTAGTAGATTGACTTCGGCTAACAGCAGCTTGCGCTTGAGTCCGCTCGACTTCACGCGCTAATGCTCCCTCTAACACTGGCTTAAGTTGCAGTGCTTTTTGGCCATTATCGAGCTTAGATTGACGCTGAGCCATACTGTCTTTTTGCTCAGCTAATAATACTGCACTCTGTTGCAATTTATCTTGAGCATCGAAATCTTTAACCAGTAACTTAGCCGATTCAAACAGTTTATTGGCATTGATTAGGGCTAGCTTGGCCTTGTCTTTAGCCTCTGATGCTTGAGTCAGTTTTGGTGTCAGCTCTGTAAGTTCACTCGTTAATGCATCATCAGAATCAAGGACGATGTTATGTAAAATGCCATCACGCTTATTACGCTGGTCTCTGACTTCGGCCTTAATGGCTGAGGCCTGAAACTTTAATTTGTCTTCAATGCGGCGGTATATCTGTGTTTGAAACAGTTGGCTAAAAATTTTCTCTCTGTCTTTAGAATCTGCCATCAGCAGTTCACGGAACTTGCCCTGCGGCAATACCATCACTTGGCGAAACTGATCCGCATCCAGTCCGGTGAGCTGTTCAATCTCAGCGGTCGCTTCAGATACCTTGCTGGCCACCAGCAAATGCTCGGTGCCATCAGTATCGATGTGGTAAAGCTGCGCTTCCGGCTTTTGCACCGTGTAACCATCGCCACTTTTCTTCGCTCGCTGCTGCTCTGGGACGCGGCGAATGCGATATTGCTTGTCACCAAGCGCAAAGCTGAAAGTCACTTCGGTTAACAAGCTATCAGCGGCTAAATCACAGCGCATTTGGCTGCCCTCACGCTCATCGCCAGTGGTCTTGCCATAGAGTGCAAAACAGATGGCATCGAGCAAGGTGGTTTTACCCGCACCAGTGGGGCCATTGATCAAAAACAGTGGATTAGAGCCTAACGCTGAAAAATCGGTTGTTTGAACCGATGCAAATGGACCAAATGCTGACATCTCTAAAATAAGCGGTCTCATGATGTACGCTCCACTTTATGTAGCTCATCGATGGCTGTTGTCATCGCGTGTTGCTGCGCCTCTGTCATTGATTCACCGGACACTTGCGCAAAGAAATCACTAAACATATCCATCTCGCCTTTCTTGATATGGTCTCGGCTTAGCGCTACCTTGCCGTTATCGCGCATCAAGCCGGTACGCTCTAAATGCAGCACATTGGGATACACGCTTCTGAGCTTACCCATAGCATCTAAAATGGCGGTTTTATCACTCAACCTCACCATGAGGTAGTCTTCACGGTTAACATCTGTTTTACCTTGCTCGAGCAACTCAACGAGGTTGCCTTCAATAATCCGCACATCTCTCATGGCAGATAATGGCAGTAACTCAAAATCAGCTTTACCCTCAGCATCTAACTCAACCAAGGTCACTGACTTATTCTGGTGCTGCTCACTGAACGAATATTTCAGCATAGAGCCTGAATATCGGACATTTTCAGCGCCTTTATACTGTGGCCCATGCAGATGACCCAGCGCCGTATAGTTAAAGGGCATAAACAATTTTGGTGAAATTTTATCGGCGCCGCCAATACTCAGAGGGCGCTCTGATTCAGATTCACTGCCCCCATCAAGGAAACAGTGACTGATCACTACTTTGGGTAAACCTTGGCTGTCATGTTCATGCACTTGTTCAAGCAATTTATCCATCGCCTGCTCATGAGTGCTCACTTCGCAATCAAACACATGTCGTACGGTGGCAGGATCGGCATAGGGCAGACCATAAAACACCGCACTGCCCTGCTTGCCTTTAAGCTCGATTCTACTCACTTTGTTCGTCAACGGCCCAACGATATGCAGCCCACTGTCACTCATCTGCTTTGAGGCAAAGCCTAAACGTTCATGGCCATCATGGTTGCCTGCAATCATAATTACCGCGATTTTTAGTTCATTCACCAGACGATTAACCACTTCATTTAACAGCGCTATCGCGTTAGCTGGCGGAATGGAACGATCATAAATATCGCCAGCAACAATCACCGCATCGACATTATGCTCAATCGCCAGTTCAACAATCTGGTTTAACACGAAGCGCTGATCATCGAGCAGGCTCTGATTATGAAGCTGCCTGCCGATATGCCAGTCAGAGGTGTGGATAAATTTCATGCATTCTCGTTTAAAAATGAAGGAGATGAGAGAGAGTTCTATAGTAAGAAAACTATCGACGTTTCACAAGCGTGATAACCGTTGTAGCAAACACTTCTGCAGCTAAAGATATGTTAGTATTTTTGAGTTGAGCTCATTTAGTTGACCCCAGTGATACGCAGTTAATACGTCGTTCGAGGATTAACTTTTTGTAATGATTCATCCACGTTGATGAAAGGGACAACACGTACAATTCAGTTCTCAATAAACAACCCACTAGGATAATAAAATGAAATGTACTAAATTAATCTGTGCTGCACTGGCCTTCACATCACTCTCAGCATTTGCAGGCCAAGAAGACGACGCACTGGCAGCACTAGCATTGCAACGCGCTAATTACACATTAGAGCAGGCTATTGAAAAGGTAAGTACAGATTATGCTAAGCACATTGTCGAATTTGAAATTGATGATCATGATAATCAAGCAACCTATGATATTGAAGCTATCAATCTGGAAACAAAAGAAAAGCATGACATTGAATTAAGCCTTGCAGATGGCGCGGTGTTAAAACATAAGACCAAAAATAGCTTAAGCCGCTTAGATGATGATGACCTGTTAGCGTTACAAGAGTTACAAGCATCAAAATTTAACTTAGGCGCGACTATTGCCCAATTACAGCTAAAATATTCTGCTGATGTTTTTGAATTTGAATTAAAGAATAAAAAAGGCATTACTTTCTACAAGTTTAAGCTGATGGGTGAGCAAGGCCTTACTCGTGTCATTGTAGATGTAACAACGGGCAAAGTTATTCCGGTAATGAAGCACTAACTCAGTCAATATTTATAGGGGAGTAGCACTCCCCTAGGGAAACTTTTTTGCGAATTCTTGTTATTGAAGATAACCAGACGACTCGTCAATATTTACAAAAAGCCCTTCAAGAACAGGGCTATGAAATTGATCTAGCGGATAATGGCCAAGATGGTTTATTCTTAGCCCTTGAAGGCGACTACCAATTAATTTTACTTGACCGGATGCTGCCGAAGTTAGATGGCTTAACGGTATTAACCACATTAAGAAATGCTGGCAAGCAAACACCAGTTCTGATTTTAAGTGCCTTAGATAGCGTTTCTGAACGTGTAAAAGGGCTGCGTGAAGGCGGTGATGATTACCTCATCAAACCTTTTGCGCTTTCTGAACTACTCGTGCGTATAGAGATACTCATTCAGCGCAAAGGGACTCACAACGAAAAGCTAACCACCGTTTTACACGTTGCCGATCTAAAAATGGATCTGCTTTCTCATAAGGTGTTCCGAGGCTCAACTGAAATCTCCCTGCAGCCAAAAGAGTTTAAGCTGTTACGTTATTTGATGGAGCATAACGGACAAGTGGTATCTCGCTCATTACTGTTTGAAGCCGTTTGGGACTATCAATTTGATCCACAAACTAATGTTATTGATGTTCATATGGCAAGATTGCGTAAAAAGGTAGAATTTGATGGTCTTACCCCTTTACTGGAAACAGTACGTGGTGTCGGTTACAGAATGGTGGCACAGCGTTAAAACAGCCCACTCGGTGTGGCGTTTAACCCGTTTGTATACTGGCTTGTTATTATCGGTGGTAGCCATCCTACTGGTAGTATTGTACCAATTGAGTATTGGTCAAATGAACCGTCAGCAACAATTACAAATGGCTAATATTATTGCTCAGCAAACATCACTTGCTGAGCAATTAAGTCATGAGCAGTTTATTGAACAATTTGAACTGCAAGCTCAAAGTTCACGTCAATACATTCTAAGTTATCAAATAGAGCAAAAAAATTTTGGTAGGCTTAGCGCCCCCCCGACAGCGTTATCGCAATGCCCAACCTTATCGCGTTTTCCGATTTGGTTAGACCAATTTGATGAAATCAGACTCGTCTCTGGTTGCTCTCAGCCTTTGGCCTCTGGAACGCTAATTATTGCTGTCGACGATGAATCTTTGTATGAACTCAAAGGACAGTTTATTAGTGCGTCAGCAATTGCATTATTACTGGCCGTATTACTTGGCGTAATAACGGGGTTGGTTTTCTCAATGCGGGTATTAAAGCGCATTAACAACTTTAACCAAGTCGCCTTACGAGTTGAATCAGGCCAATTGAGCGCTCGAGTCGCAGTATCTGAACAAAATGATGAATATGATCATATGGCATTGCATATCAATACCATGCTCAATCAATTGCAGCACTCCTTTGAAACGATTTCCGGAATTACCGATGCTATAGCTCATGATTTACGCACGCCACTGAGTCACTTAAGGCAGCAAATTGAATCGGAAATGTTAAGTAAACAGCAACTAAATCACCCCAGTGAACAGCTACAATCGATGCTGGATAAGCTCGACGAAATATTGTTCACCTTTAGTGCCATGCTTGAGTTAACAAGGCTTCAGCAACAGAAAGAGAGCAACAGCCAACACTTTAAAGCCATTAATTTACAACAAGTCATTGTCGATGCAGTGGATTTAATTGAGCCGCTTGCAGAAGAGAAACAACAAATTGTCACTATAGGCGGCGCTGAGCAATTCTCTATTCAAGGTGATGCAACGCTGTTGTTCCGAGCCATATATAATCTGCTAGAAAACGCCAGTAAGTACGCAGGAAATAATGCACAAATCAACGTTCAGTTAACCCCCCGAGGTTTTACGGTTAGCGATAATGGTCCAGGAATTTGTGATCTCGAAAAAGAGAAAGTTTTTCAACGCCTATATCGAATTGAAAAGAGCCGTCAGGTTGCTGGCTTTGGATTAGGCTTAACCTTGGTAAAAGCGATTATTCAACTCCATAACGGAAAAATAGAATTACTGGATAATAAGCCTGGGTTAATCGTAAATGTTGAATTTATAAAGCCAAATAAAATAAAAATGGATGAAAGCATCGATCCGAATATAGCTGATGCTTAGCGTCAGCTAAAATATAGCGAGTCATTAGCTGCATAAGAAAGCTCTTGTCTGTTGACAACAGACAAAATGAATACTTCATAAATTCAGTCAAGGCTTAAAACGCAACTCACTAATTATGGGCGATGGATTCATTCCCCCATTATGATGATGGACATTGTTGAAGAAGCTAGACTGTACTTCCGATTGCTATGCACTCAATCTGCGTTGCCAAAACGGTGAACCCGCCCAACGTTTCTCTTTTGCGTAAAACATATTCCTTAGTGAAAGATAATCTTCAAAGTTGTTATAAATATCTTTTTGATACTGTTGGAGCAGCTTTGAAATCCTTTCATCTTTTTCTTTGAAACTTTGGCTCACTAAAACCGCAGCTTGTGCAGATGAGGTCATCGCAAAACCAAGACCCATAGATGATATTGGATCAAAAGAACATGCTGCATCACCGACAGAAACAAAATGTTTAATATGGTCAAATTGCGTTTGAGTACTGTTGGCTTTACGTACCCAAAGTTCAATATTGGCAGGGAGTTCGTTGCGCAAAAAATGCTTGGCATGGTTAGTTTCTTGCAAAGCTGATAACCACTGTTCAGGGCGGTTCATACGCAATGATGATAGCAGATCTGAATCCGAAAAAAACGTCACCACGGCATGTTGACCAGGCAATGCCGCAATGTACCACCAGCCATGCTTTGTGCTTTCTATCACTTGCTCTCTGGGCAAACGAGTATCGCCCTTGCAACGCACGAACGCACCAACGCCCGTGAGCTTATCGAGTGACTTACGCTGGCTTCCCACTTTATTGATTACGGTAGAGTTTCGACCTGATGCATCGATGATAAAACCTGTATTAAGAGTGATTTTTCCATGTTCTTTATGTTGAACGGTCACTTGCCACCCAGCTTCTTCTGAGAATGTCATATACTGTAATTTCGAACGCGGATATATGATACCTCCACGCCCTGCCACTGCGTCGATTAGCGTTAAATCGAATTGTTCACGGTCTACTTGATAGGTGCTCATATCTGCAGCAAAGATAGCATGCCGTTGTGTTGCGGTGTCACTCCCCCAAAATGCGATGGTACTTTGGGTTTCAGTAAAGCAATCTGCATTGAAACAATCTTTAGGGACTTGTAAATAGTCAAGTAGAGGAAATAAAGTCGAAGATACGCTTTCACCAACACGCAGTTTTTGTAAATCTGATTGTTCGATGATTGCGACACGTAAATCACTATGATTTAGTAAGGTTAGCGCTGCACTGGTTCCCGCGGGTCCAGCACCAATGATCAGAACGTCATATGAATGATTAATCTGTTGAGTCATGATGATTCTCTTTCGATTGATATAAGCATAGTTAGAAATGAGAAACACCTATTGGTGCTTCTCATTAACAGCATTAGCGTCTTTGTCGGGTACCGCTTCTGGGTAATGGCATTCCGCCATCTGGTTTTGGAATAGACTTGAATGCTCTTTTCTCTAATGCCTTTAACAGCTTATTTCCACGTGATGTAGACGCCATCTTTTGTAAGTCTTGCTTGATGTAGAAAACAGGAATAGTTGTTTCTTCATCCTGTTCGTTATGAGAAATAGTGCTGATAGGTACTTCCTCGAATTCGAACAGGTCGTTGTTCCGCTCTGTCTCTACAAAGTAAGGAAATTGCGTTGTTTGTGAATTAACGTTACGAATAAAAGCAAGTGCAGACCAGTGTTCTACCATTTGTCCGAAACTATTAATACCACGAGCATAGTTCATTTGCTGTCCAGCGGGTAAATGGCTTGCCGCTTGTCCTTCTGCAGTGACTTCTCCACTAAGAACATCCCATGGACTTTGTGGTGGCCACCAGTAGTTATAGTATGTTGGTGGTAAAGGCGTACCATCCAGTTTATTTACGTCAGGGTCCGTGAAATTCACATATTGAATCGTACAGTTAAAGAAATCGGCCTGCCACGGACACGCCATACGCTTAGTTAAATCGCCGGGTTCACAACCATCGGCAGCTGCACATTCATCACGTGAAGGCGACAAGCCTGTCGTATCGTATCCTTTAATACCTTTGTAATCTTTTATCACGTAAGGTTTCTCGTAAACGGCTTTATTTTGCAAACTCCACGTAACTTCAATGCCGGGGCACATTGGCAAACCAACACAGTTGCCCACCGCAGCCTGATCCTTCGGGTTTATACCAGGGAAGTTGGGACAATCATCAACCGCAAAGTTACCTTCAGCCCATTGTTTTAAAAAGAAATACTGTGTTTCGCTAAGTGTTAAGAACTTATCTATTATATTATTTTCTGCATTGCTTACAGAGTTACTACCTGAATTTAGTGGCATTGTCGGAAAAGAGCCTTCATTGCCTTCACTAAATAGAATCTGGTTCGTTTGCTCAGAGGGAGAAGCACCTGGAGTTGCTGGCTGTCGGAAGTAATTGAAATACGCCATGCGATTATTTTTATTTGCTACAGAGTTATCTTTAAAGTCAAAAATATTAGAGAAGAATGCCGACATAGATTGGACATTTGATACCCATTGATAACCACGAATACGCTCAATAATAGGCTGGATGTCTCGATAATAATTGACTTGATATGATATTTGAAACTCGCCATTTGCATAAAGCTCAGGCTGCAGATTCAGTTCTCGTACTGCCACATCGAGCATTGTATCGCTGAGATTTGAAATATTTACAATTTCAGGTGCAAAATCAGGAGAACCAACGATAACCCAAGCGGTCAAGATAATAGGTTCTGCTTGGTCTTTTAGTTTGACCGTACAATAAACTGGGCCATCAGAAATATCATCATGCCAAGTATCGGCTCCGCCATAACTCGTTAACTCTTCTGAACCTCCAGCATGACCAAAAGCACCAATAACAATCAATCGCCCTTTGTCATCGGTAACAAGATCGCCAAGTGTTTCAACTAACGTTCCGTAGAAAGTTTGGCCAGTTTTTGGCTTTTCAGGGAATTGTGCTGGATAATTTTCAGGTACTGTTTCCTCAGTAAATGCGATGGTTCTTTTATGGCTGCCACTTTCATCAACAATTAGTGTGCGTGGTCCGGGGTCGACAATGAGACTCTGCCTATTGTCACCGGTCACCTTTTTATTTCTCCAAGGTGTATCACGAACTTCGTAACTATTGTCTTCGTAAAGTAAGTTGCCTTGCAACTCGTTAAACTCATACCAAGCGGCTTTTTTATTCGCGAGGTGAACCGTCCATTCAAGTGATTCAACGTTAGTAGAATTAATGGTTAGTTCATCTCCTTGCTCATCGAAAATTTGAAATAACTGCCCTTGGCGCTTAACTTGGCCGGCATCATCCTTGAATGTTTTTACTGGACCTATTTTATTGCCGTATTCATCACATTCAAAAGGTAAGCCACCAATTTTGTCGGGGGCAAGATAGAATTCTTCTTCACTGTTACCTAGCCTTGCTACTCCGATTGCCGGAAAGATGGAATAACCCATAACATTCGCTCCTTGAAATTAAAAGTTAGTTTTGTGCAACGAAAGAACATTGATATTGCGTAACTATCGTGTTCCAAGTCCCTCATGGATCTTCGATGCTAGATAAGAGTAGTAAAAAAAACAGAAGTTGTTGGAAAATATTCTCTATCCCCCGCCCCTTAATAGCAACATTGGGTGACTCGTGCGGAAACTAGGTACAAATTAAATACATGCCCTTGCATGATGAGTTATTTACAGACTAACAACGCTCTATTTAGTTGCAGTAGCTTTATATGTATATATGCACTGCTAACACGCACGCCTGACCTACGAAACATCAATCCGTCTATTTTCGTTATAATACAAAGTTGTCCGATGTGATGGTGCCTGACCCATGAGCCTAATCGTTATTGTGAGACCAATGGCCGACTCTGCTCCCGAGTACAACCTTTAGTCATCAGACTCTACCGATTAAAAGCATCACTTAACCAATTGAATCCATAATCGTATATCGTCACGAACTTCGGACAGTGGGCGAACTCCGGCTTCCAAGATCACATCATGAAATGCAGCAATATTAAAATCATTGCCTAAAAGCTCTCGAGCTCGCTTTCGTTCAGATAGAATCATATCCGCCCCCAACATATAGCTCAGAGATTGACCCGGCATCGCAATATAACGGTCAACTTCGATTTCAATCTCCTGACGTGACATAACCGTATTGTCCATCATGAAATTTATTGCATCCGTACGCGACCAGCCACGCAATTGCAGTCCAGGTTCAACAATAAGACGACTCGCAGCCCAAAGGTGCTTAGCAATCATGCCTTGACGATCATACGTTGAGGAGTAAAGGTTCATTTCATCCGCTAAATACTCCCCATAGAGTGCCCACCCTTCAAGAATACCGGCATTATATCCCTTCGATGGAGCCTTTCGAGGATATGTCACCCATAGATGATGCCCAGGGATGCCTTCATGAAAAGCGATCACCTCCGCCATAAGACGTCGTTCATTTGGCCGTGATGTATTAATGATGTATTTGGCTGGTGAGTTTTCCTGAGCTTTAGCGTAATAACCTGCAGGTGCAGAATCTTGCAGGTACTTGGGCATTTCACTCACAATAAATTTCTGCGTTATTTTCTTTGAAAATGACAATTGGGTTCTACTTTGTGCCCGCGTTAAAGCCATCTCAGAAATAGAGACTAATTCATTGGCGCTAGTGTTGTTATCTTCAGTGGATGTACGCAGACCTTTAAGCATGCTCTTTATCGTATCGCCCTTTTGACCTGTTGCAAGCAGTTGCTGGCGAGATTCATGGAGTAACCGTTGACCAACATCTTCGATATCTTTTTGGGAAAGATTCAAAGTCGTCCACCATGACACCGCTGACAAAAAACAGTCAGTCTCACCGTTGAATTTGGATAGACTCGGATCATTGCTTGTTGCTGGAAGATATTCTTTTTTAAGAAATTGATTAAAATCCGACACTGAAGGTACGATATTATGGCTGATCAAAGTGTTCCACTGGGCCGCATTATTATCTGTGGAGGATTCGAACGTGTACTTAGAATTTTTCATAGTGAGGTCAGACAACAGATCGTGAACTTGTTGTTGCACTCGAACAACTACCGCATGCGGAGCGGTTTCTTTAGAGCCTATACCTAATCTCAGCGTTTCTATCGCTAATGTTATTGCTGCGGGGACTTGGGACCAACTAATAATGGCCTCTTTTGCGGCTTCAGGTCCCGCGACGACTGTGCTTTGCCACTGCCTAGGCCACTTGACTTGCCAACCAATCACCTGATTAAGATGACGTAAATCAGTATTACAATTTCTAAGCGATTGCGCAGCAAAGCCACTATCCGCAACAAGTTGCTGACCATGCACATTGCTACAAAAAATCATAGGTGCAACCAGAAAACCGATCAAAGATCCTTTTACTTTCATACTCACTCCTTGAATGATAAACCTGCGGATATTTATACTATCGAGGTTTATATATTTTGCAGGCAAAATTTCAAAAACTAATGATACCTTTGCTTAATATTGTCACTTAATAAAACACATCTTCCGTGTAAACAATAACACTCTAAATGAGTATAACTAGCGGTGACTTTAACGAAAAATGTAAGGGATTAATTAAGGCCATATGCTAGCTAAACCGTCCTCATATCCATAAAATAGCCATCAGCCTTAGGGTACATGGTTCACTTTGACCGAACTCGAACGCAGCGTAACTGAACAAAAAAATTACGATTTATCTAACAAAACATGATGTGTTCCAAATTAGTCACTAAAAAATTAAATAATCAGTGCGTTTGTCGCTGAATATTGTTACTACAGGCACCCTTAGCTATTTTGGTATTCCCAAGTGTAGGTGTCATGCAGTATTCAAAGTTTGGTGAAAAATTTAATCGTAACTCCGGCATTAATCAATTGATGAATGATCTCAATGAAGGGCTTCGCACACCCGGCGCCATTATGTTGGGGGGTGGCAACCCTGCGACTATTCCGGCTATGCAGGATTACTTTCACCAAGCAGCAAGCGAGATGCTAGCAAATGGCGAACTGGTCGCGGCATTAGGTAACTATGATGGGCCGCAAGGTAAAGACACATTTTTAAAAGCCTTGGCTAACTTGTTACGAGACACTTACGGCTGGGAGATCAGCGAAAAAAATATCAGCCTGACCAATGGTAGCCAGAGTGCCTTCTTCTACCTGTTTAACCTGCTTGCAGGCAAGCAAGTTGATGGCAGCCATAAGAAAATTCTGTTGCCATTGGCCCCTGAATATATCGGTTACAGTGATGCAGGGCTTGATGACGATATATTTGTCTCTTATCGACCCGAAATCGAGATGCTAGGTAATCGCATGTTTAAGTACCATGTGGATTTTGAGCAGTTAGAAGTCGACAGTTCTGTGGCCGCCATATGTGTTTCTCGTCCCACCAATCCCACCGGTAATGTACTGACTGATAATGAAATATCCAAGTTAGACATCTTAGCGCGCGAAAAGGGCATTCCCCTTATCATCGATAACGCGTATGGCACCCCGTTTCCAAATATCATCTTCGAAGAGGTGACCCCATTTTGGAACAGCAACACCATACTCTGTATGAGTCTGTCTAAGCTGGGATTACCCGGCGTACGTTGTGGCATCGTTATCGCGAGTGAAGAGATCACTCAGGCGTTAACGAACCTGAACGGCATCATCAGCCTTGCCCCTGGAGGATTTGGGCCCGCCATCGCCAAGCACATGATTGAGTCGGGTGATCTATTGAGCTTAAGTGAAACGGTGATTAAGCCTTTCTACCAACAAAAATCAGAATTTGCCGTCTCGCTATTGCAACAATCGATCACTGATAGCAGATTTAAAATCCATAAACCTGAGGGCGCAATGTTCCTTTGGCTTTGGTTCGACGAGTTACCGATCACCACCATGGAACTCTATGACCGATTAAAGGCTCGCGGGGTATTGATTGTACCCGGAGAGTACTTTTTCTTCGGACAGAAAGAAGACTGGGATCACGCCCATCAGTGTTTGCGAATGAACTATGTGCAGGATGAAGCCAAGATGCGCGATGGCATCGCTATCATTGCACAAGAGGTCACCAAGGCTTACAGCAACGGTTAATTCAGTCGGTATTTTTCAAGTTTAGGGTAGTGCTTTTCAAGATAGTGGGATAACAAGGTAGTTGGATAACCAGTTTCAAATACCTTATCCATGAGTCTAATAAGACTGTGACTTAATTCGATTATTGAACGATGCCAACACCTCTGTGACACGGCAAATTAACGTAGCCTTGTCTCAGAAGGTCACGGCCGTGTTTACATCCGCATGTTTGACGATTAGATTCGAATGTTGCTGTTAATCACTTGTTTTAGGACATACCTCAGTAAACTCACTTTTGGTATTAGGGAAAGTATGGCAATCGGATATGCGATAACACCCATTTAGGGGGCTGATAATTGTTTGCTAAAATGTGCAGCGAAGCGAAACCGAGCAAACTGTTAGTAGTCCCGCTTTAAATTCTTGTTAGCTATACATTTAACCAAGCCAATTTTTAACTGGTTTAACCCACTCTGAAAGAGTAGTGTTTTTCTTAGTTTGAAGCTGTTTATAAATCCCTTATAAAATCTACTGTTGTAGGATTTTTGTGGTTGTCCATCATTGTTTGCTACAGATAGTCACCATTTAGTAGCAGAAGAAGATGAATAATAAACAGATACAGGCACTTATTAAAACAGCTGAGCTAACACGTAAAGCTAGCTGGCTGAGAACAGCAAAAACACCCCGTTCTCAGCTTGTTTTATCTGTGATTAACAGCCCTTTGGAAATATCCAAACTTCAACAGCTCCATTTTTACTTCCAAAGTCATCACCTGATGCTCCAGGAGTTGAAGGTGCAGTCTCTTTAGTGGGAGCACTATTACAGGTGGTAGCAGGGATGATGGACCAGCTTCCGCCCCCTGCTCCAGGTGCATCATCACCTGCACCACCTCCACCATAGCCACCACCACCACCGCCACCGCCAGCACCGCTAAAGCTATCATCTGCATTGCCGCCCCGGCCGTCTGAATCGACCTCAGGATCGCCATTAACCCATTCACTATTAGCGCCTAAAAAACCTTGCCCGCCTTGACCACCAATGCCGTCTTTGCCGCCATCGGCGCCACTTCCTCCATCCCCCCATTCATCCGTGCTGCCACCATCGGCTCCACTGTCAAAGCCTTGTCCTACACCAATCGTTCCCTGACCTATGATCGATGAGGCGGCAACGCCACCATCAGCGCCATCGGTGCCATCGTTAATCCATCCAGATGAGTCGCCGCCACCACCACCGCCAGCAATAAGTATGACATCGTCTTCAAGTGAAGCGGGGCTACTTTCTGCAATAATAACCAGTGTAGAGGAGCCTCCGTCACCATAGATATTACTTAGAGTGCCATTTTCACCGATGAAGAAATTGAATGAAGTTTGCCCATAACTGTCTAGGAAATAAGATAGAGTCGTGACTGTCGATGCAAACCCAGCCTCACCTCCATCGCCACCAGAGGTCCAGAGCCCACCACTAGAACCTATGCCACCTTCTCCCCCCCAGGCTAAAATGGCCATGGGAGTGTCGTTGTCCAGAGTGGTATCAAAGGATGAGCTAACCTGGCTAAAGATATCAACAAGATTGACAGACGTGACCAGCTCTGAAGTGTCAATTGCTTCGCAGCTCGTTATTGGCGTGCCACCATCAACACCACCATACTCGATGGTACAAACTTCCTTATCAACGGCTGGCAGTAAACATTTATAAACGGTGTTGCCATCATCTGTAACATCCTGCTTAACAGAATCGCACGGATCTGACTCGCCACCCCCTGTTGAATTACAAAAGCCAACAGAGGTGATATCGCAAATACCTCCGTCGGTCCAAGTCGCACCAACAAGGTTAGCGTTATCAAAATCTGTATCCGTGACAGTCGCATTATCAAGGTCCGCTGGGGATAATTGCGCGCTGGAAAAATAAGCACCACTTAGATTGGTGTCACTGAGATCAGCATAAGTCATTTCCGAACCACGAAAGTCACCCTTGCTCATATCGGCGCCACTAAAGTTGGTTCCGGTGAGCGTTGATTCGAAAAGGTCCACATTGGTTAATATGGCATCACTTAAATCTGCGCCGGAAAGATCAGCAAATGTGAGTGTTGCATTATCCAAGTCTGCGCCTGACAAATCGCAATTCTTGCAGGCGTTAGTGGAAATAAGCGTACTCACATTATCATCTGTAGTATCAGCATGAGCAGAGCTTATCAGGACATTGCCGATGTTTCTCAGTAGCCTGGAAAAAGTGGAATAGTTAGTGCTATTTATTTCAGACAGCGAACCACTATCAAGCTTTGTCATTAAGAAGGTTAGATCTGTGCTATCAACATGCTCACCGTGGGTCAGTACCAGCTGATATTCCCCAGCTGGTATTATTGCCGATACGCACTCATCATTGGCTGTAATGCTAAGCACTTCTTCGCCACTACTATTGTTAAGCGCCATAGAGTGATTTGAATTGCTGTTACCATCTTCATAGCAAAATGTATGATTGAGGGTACGCGAATATTGGTAAGGTATGAGGTCAGTACCTGATTCGCCGTTGGAGTCATCCTCTACAGTTGCCGAGGATGGCTCAAGAAATACAGCAACGACACCCTGTTCAGGGTTGGCACGTAAGCGACTATTATTCGCAAAGTCCTTTTCGAGTAAAAAATCTGATTGTATTTCCGTATCATCGTTGCTATTACAAGCTGTCACGAAGATGAGAGAAAATATTAACGCCAACACGTTAAAGTTGCTGCGGTAATCATTGATAGTCTGCACGTTATTTTCCTTATAATGGAACAGATTTTTCTGAAGTTGTAATAATGGGCTATCCTAAGCCTCTGGGCGCGCAGGGCGTCATTATCCTTATGATGGTGAATCAGAGTGTCGTTTTAGTCAACCCATCATGAGAATAAGTAACCGATTGCATTTCGTGTCCTAGCTTGATGTATTCACAAGCATCTATGATCTAGCCCCTAAGCTTCATCAACGCTATCAAGCGTGGGCATTAAACCAGTGAGTATAGGTAGAATAAATATCCTTTTTCTTAACAGCCGAATTCATATACTAAGGCGGACTTACTCTGGGATGAAATTTGGCTTGCATTTGTATACACGCCTTGCGCTTATCACGTTAGACCAGTCAGCGCGTATATCAATATGTAATTATTTTGTGGACGTTTTTAACTCACATGCTCAAAACAGCCGCTGGCAAAACCAGAATGGCGAGCTAACTTGCCTCGTATCTCCTGCAAACCGAGCAAGCACACTATTTAGCCTCTTGAATTCACTCTCTTTTATATTTTGACTCAATAGTAAACCAAGAACTGATTAGGCATGATTTTAAGGACATTCGTAGAACTTCTAATAATACAGTGTAAAAACACAAGTAATGGCTAACTTAAAAGTTATCGCTGAACAGAGTATTTTGCCTTTCAGTTGGTGAGAAAAAGTATTGCGAAGCGGTTAATACTAAATTTGAGGAAAGGTTGCCGCAAGTACGTCCATGTAAGCTCAACGATGGCACCTGACCTCCAAGGAGGGAGAAAATGCCAAATTCTGTAGGCAACAGAATTGGCCATGCTATCAAAGGCCGCAGCCCCATCTACACTGGGTTAGAAAAGCACAACGCTCCAGCTCAAAACAGAAATCTCCCCCCCCCCCCCCCAACTTCTTAGGCAACAAATAACACCATTTCCCCGCTGGAAATTTTCGCTTTCAGACAATTTCGCCGAGGCGCCACGATCTTGGTCAAGCGTAGCTTGATAAACCTGAAGAATGATTAACCAACTTTGGAGAATATGCCATTAACGATGAGTGGCACTATTTACTACTGGTTATCCTTAGGACGTCAGCAATCGCTCCTAAGAATCTCGCAATTCTCGACGTAAGATCTTGCCAACATTTGATTTTGGCAATTCATCTCTAAATTCGATTATCCTTGGGTTTTTATAACCGGTAAGATATTTTCTACAATGTTTTTTTATTTCATCAACGGTCACATTACCTTTGCGTACAATAAATAATTTAACTTTTTCTCCTGTGGCGTCATCAGGAATGCCAATGGCCGCAGCTTCGATGATGTGAGGGTGAAGTGTTGCAACTTCTTCAATTTCAGTTGGAAAAACATTAAATCCCGACACTAGAATCATATCTTTTTTACGGTCTTCAATATAAAAAATCCCATCGTCATCCATTCTTCCTATATCACCAGAGCTTAACCAACCTCCTGCATGCATTACAGTCTTGGTTTCGGCTTCTTGTTGCCAATAGCCTTTCATCACTTGGGGCCCTCTAATTTGAATTTCACCAATTTGGTTCGGACCTAAAGGTTCATTATCATCATTAACGATACGGAGTTCAGTGCTGGGTAACGGGACACCAATTGAAGAAATAAATGATTGTTGTTGATGAGTACCTGCCGCGACTACAGGGGAACATTCAGTTAAGCCATAACCCTCTATGACGGGCATACCAGTGAGATCTTGCCAACGGTCAGCAATATGTTTCTGCGTCGGCATTCCACCTGCAATAGTAAAACGAGCATGACTAAAATCTAATTTTTGAAAACCCGCATGATTGTTTAGACCATTAAAAAGTGTATTTAATCCAAAAACCATTGTGAATGGATATTTACTTAAATCTGCTACGAAACCATCTATATCTCTTGGGTTGGTAATGAGTAAATTAGTTGCACCGAGAAAGAGCATAAACATCATGCTCACTGAGTTGGCAAAAATATGATAAAGCGGAAGTGGCGTTACTGCATATTCCTTATCATATAAGGTTCTTGGGCTAAAATGAGCATGAACCTGTAGAACGTTAGAAATAATATTACTATGAGTAAGCATTGCCCCTTTCGCAGGACCCGTCGTTCCACCTGTATATTGGAGGTATGCTAAATCATCTACTTTTATTTGGGGATCAATAAAGGGAAGTTTTTTGCCTTCGGTTAACGCTCTACGCAATGAAATAGCGTCGGGAATATGATATTTAGGCACTATTTTTTTGACATGTTTGATAAGGAAGTTAACCAATGTACGCTTATGAATAGCTAACTCATCGCCGATTTTGGTTAAAATAACATGCTTAATGTTAGTCTCATGCAGTATTTGCTGCAGGTTATTACCAAAATTTGTGACAGCAACAATAGCACTGGACCCTGAGTCTCGTAATTGATGTTTTAACTCTCGAGGGGTATAAAGTGGATTAACATTTACAATAATGAGTCCTGCTTTTAATGCACCTAAAATAGTGATGGGATATTGCAATAAATTAGGCATCATCAAGGCGATTCGTTCGCCTTTTTTCATTTTTAGTTCAGATTGTAGATAAGCAGCAAAAGCGTTACTTTTACTTTCAAGATCTTGATAGGATAAGCTATGTCCCATATTAATATAGGCTGATTTTTTAGCATGTGCACTAAAAGACTCTTTAAACAAATCATTGATATTGTTATACATACTTGAATCTATTGTTGTGGGCACATCCTCTGGATATTGTTTTAACCACGGTTTATCATTTGTCATTATAGCCATCATTAATGTTGTTGTTTAAACATCACTATTGTAAATTAATTTACCTAATTAGTATAAAAATAATAGGCTGAATTCAATGGATTAACGATTGTTATAGGGGGTTGGCAGTCGCTAATATCTCGGAGTGTGACTCGTCCCTGCTTTTATCGCTTTTCCGCTTCACTCTAACTTTCTTTAACATGAAAAAAGCATTCAGCTACTGCATTATCATGACAGTTTCTACTGTGGCACATGCTTGCATCAGGGTTTGTAGCTAAGGAAAGCTTCGTCAGTTGGGAAAAGATAAATGACTACTGCACCGATAAATGAAACCGCTATATCGTAAAGGGGCAAAAGTGACTTAGCTTCAAACAAAGTGGTTCCAATGACCTGCGGTCGGCGCATGGGCAGACGCAACTGAGACTCGCTGCAACTCTTTATAAAAGAAAGGGTCCATGTAAGCTCAACGATGGCATCTGACCTCCATGGACGGAGGAAATGCCAAATTCTGTAGGGAACAGAATTGGCCATGCCATCGAAGGCCTCAGCCGCATATATGGGTTATAAAGAGCAAACATTTGGCTCTTTCGTTAGAAATAAGAACTCAGAAAATAAACACACAAACAAATTCACAGAAAATACGACTTCCCCATCGGAGTTGCCGAAGTACGTTGAAGACTCCTTATAAACCAAAGTCCATAATGCCCACACGGTCTTTCCCGTGCATCCATGCACTTCAAGACATTCAGGCATCCTGTTTATCAGATGAGGGCATAGCTTTCGCGGGACAGGCCGTTCCTTGGCATCTGACCCATATGGATATGGGAAATGTCTATATGATGTAGGGAACGTCATTGGCCATGCCATCACGGCATTCGTAAATCCATATACATCAGATGTTCCATCGGAAGCGTTAGGTTATTTCGAATAAGTACGAGGAAGACAACTTCGTCGGGGCGGCACGGGTGATCCAAGAGAGGATTGCTGTTGATCCCCTTTTGGCCATGTGTGAGCTGGAAGCTCCCGACCTTAGTCAATCGAAGCTTGATAGCTGCTTATCTAGACTAACGACCTACTAACCAACTTTGGGGCATAGTGAGCTAGCCTCACACCAGAGTAGTTCCAATGACCTGCGGTAAGCACATCTACAGAGGCTCGCTGCGAGTAAGTACTTCCTCACTAACGAAGAACACCAACTCCCTATTTTAAGTTTTCGAAGTACATTGAAATAAGTAGCCTAAGTCCAACTTAGTCTACGACTGTAGACAGCCTATTCGGATTAGTTATGTACCTTAGCTAAAAGTTTATATTCTAATAAAATACGGAATTGCCACTAAAATCACCCCGACAATAAGCAACATCGTCACACTAGACATAAAGTACGGGAATACAAAAAGCGATAAACCTATACATAATGGCACTATCGCTTTTTGCCTGCGGCCATACATAAAATAGCCCATGCCAATACTGCCAAACAAAACACTCCAAACCATTATTGATGCACTATCCATTGAGGTATCACCTGTTTGATGTTGATTGCCACATAACATACTGCAAATAAGTGAATCGAGTACTAGGGGCCATGTTAAGTCAACCTGAAGTGGCATAGTTAATTTGGCCATCTAGTTAGAGGTTGATATTATGGCCTCGTTATTATTTAGGTGATCGTATGACTAAACGTATAAAACGTAATTTTACCCCCGAAT
>NZ_JAKIKW010000019.1 GCF_023283945.1 Shewanella gelidimarina
AGCTGTGGCCCCACCTGATCCCATTCCGAACTCAGAAGTGAAACACAGTATCGCCGATGGTAGTGTGGGGTTTCCCCATGTGAGAGTAGGTCATTTCCAGGCGCCTATTTAGCTTTAACCTCTTCAAGAGAGTAAAGCGAGTCTACTAACCTTTGACACGTTAGCGACTTAAAAGAATTTAGCATTATGCTTCGGCTTTTTGCTAAAGGAGTGGTAGTTCAGTTGGTTAGAATACCGGCCTGTCACGCCGGGGGTCGCGAGTTCGAGTCTCGTCCACTCCGCCAACATTACGATAAGCCCTAGCAGCAATGCTAGGGCTTTTTCGTGTCTGTTTTTTATGCCATGAAAGAGACAATACACGGGCCCGTTGGCTCGCTTTGGTTTATTATTGAGCTGAAATCGTCAGTCTCGGCTGTAGCAAGGCTTCTTTTATGAGAGCTCTCGTCAGTTGGGCCAACATTGCGCGAATTATTATCCGCAAAATTAGTGCTTTTTTGTGTCTGAATTTTTAGATGTAAAAAGAGTGTATAAGTCGATGCTAAATAGTATGCACTGATCACGGTTCTGGTAAGATACTGGCTTGCTGTTAAGCAGTATGTGATGTGATACAAATCAATTCTGTTTGATAGCGGTATAATGAAAATTGCTAATTTAAGGTATTAAGATGAACTGTCGCTTAGGTTGTGGTGCTTGCTGCATTGCGCCTTCTATCACGACTCCAATTCCAGGAATGCCTCAGGGTAAGCTGGCAGGAGTTAGGTGCATTCAGTTGAATGACGGTAATTTGTGTAAGCTTTTTGGTAAACCAGAGAGACCTGCTGTTTGTGGTCAATTTACAGCAACGGAAGATGTTTGTGGCGCTAATGATGAAGAAGCTTTATGGCTTATCAGCTCATTGGAACAAGCAACAAACAGCTAGAAAATTTTGTTAGATAGTCAATTATATGGATTGGTAAGCAATGCAGTTAACTCGTTACACTGATTTTGGATTGAGAACACTGATGTATCTGGCTTTACATCCAGAGCGTGAGTCGCTTTTCCGTATCTCTGAAGTTACAGATGTTTTTGACTTATCAGCCAACCATATCTCTAAAGTTGTGCATCATCTTGGTAAATTAGGCTACTTAAAAACAGTAAGAGGTAAGAGTGGTGGTTTTAAGTTGGCAAAAGCTGCTAACGAAATCAATATAGGTGAAGTGGTTCGCGCTCTTGAAAACTCTTTGTCTCCTATCGATTGCAGTAAGCCATACTGTTTATTTACGCCGGCTTGCAAATTAAAAAGTGTCCTTTCAGAAGCGGTTAATGCTTATTTAGCAGTGCTTGATGGCTATACGTTAGATATGATTGTAAGTAACAATAAAGAGCTTAAGTCGCTACTACCAGACTTGTCTATTCCAATCTTACAGTAGGATCTTTAGTTTCTTTATCCTGTGACGCTACATTGAAAGGTAATAGCTTGGATGCGGGAACGAGGGCAATATTTGCTTCCGCTAAGCGATGAAGGTTATTACTCAAAAAAGCCAACGTTTCAGGGTAGGGGTGAGCAATAATAACGATACTGTCCTGTGTCTCGGTAAGTGTTATCGCCTGTTGAAATTGAAATTCCAACCCGTCATCTGATTTATCATTATCAAGAAAAATAGTCCGCTTTAATAACGGAACTCCCATCTCTTCTGCTATTGCTCCAGCTTGAGTAAATTTGGTTGTTACACTGTCTATAAAATAAATATTCCGCTGTAATAGCGTATCCATTACCCAGTGCATTTGTTCGGTAAGCTGCGTTAACAAGCTGCCCATATGGTTATTAGCACCAATTGCGAATGGTACACTATCGATAGCGTATTCTAGCTGTTGTTTAAAATCTTGCTCTGACATAGCGTTCGTTAAAGCACCAGGCCCAATTGTTTTACCGTTGAGCGCCTGCATTGGCAGGTGCACCAAAATCTCACTACCTTGTTGGTATGCTTGAGTGGCAACGGTTTTGCCTAAAGGCGTTAGTGGCAACACCGACAGGGTAACATTCGATGGCAGCGACAGCACGGCCTTATCAGATTGACGATATCCAATGTCGTCAATGATGATGGCAATCCTTGCGGCAAACACATTCGAACTAAATAATAAAAAGCAAAATAATAAGTAGCGCACTGTATTAGTTATTTTTCTGTTTTGATCCAGGCTATTGCTGAGTTAACGAGTTTATCTTCAGCAATATCACCACGGAGTGAATTTGTATTTATTATAGGCATAGTTTGATCACTTGTTACAATCTCTAATGCCACTTTAATGTCAGGAATAATCCCTTTTTCGTGTATATCTCTGCCATTAGGGGTGGTGTATTTGGCAATGGTGAGCTTAATGGCATTGCCTTCGGTAAGCGTAGGGATAAGGCTTTGAACTGTGCCTTTACCAAAGCTTGTCTGGCCGATGAGCTTAGCTCTGCCATTTTCTTGCAGTGCAGCTGCGAGTACCTCAGATGCAGATGCCGATCCTTTATTGATCAGTACCAACATGGGTACGCTTTTTACCATGGTTTGTGGTGAGGCGTAGTAATCAGAATTAGCGTCAAAGAAACGACCTTCAGTTGCAACAATCCTGCCTTTCTCTAAAAAGATATCTGCGATTTGAATGGCTTGATCGAGTAGACCACCAGGATTATTTCTTAGGTCAAGAATAAGCCCATTTAGGGGTTTTGCTTGCCATAATGCAAGTTGTTTAACCATATCTTGAGTGGAGTTTTCTTGAAAGCTCGACAGTCTTATATAGCCAATTTGGTTATCTAACAGCTGTGCTTCGACAGAGTTGATGGTGATAAGACTAGGACTGATGGTTACGTTATAAGTTGTTTCGGAGTTTGCCCTGATTAGCTCTAAATCAATCGCTTGCTTGTCATAGCTATGTTGTTTAATTTCATTGAGTAAGTTTTCAAGTTTATCTGCGGTAACTAACTGTTGATTAAGCTTTATAACTCTGTCTCCCGGCATAATACCTGCCAGTTCAGCGGGCGACTGAGGGAAAGGAGTGACGATTGTTATTTGATCATTGTCTGTGGCTATCTCTACGCCAAAACCATAATATTCACCGTCATTACTATCTTGGATATTGGCGAATGCTTGTTTATCTAGAAAGCTAGAATAGGGGTCGAGTTTTGCAAAAATACCTTCAATGGCCGCTTCAATGAGTTCTTCTTCGGTGATTTTTGTAACGTAGTAGGTTTCAATTGTATCGATGACATCGAGTAATACGGGATAGTCGATGCGAGTTTTATATTGTTGAGTATGCTCTTGGCCAAATAAAGTGAGTGACAGGCCTAATGCTAAACCCGCGGCGGCAAAACTAAGATTACGGACAACTCCTGACATATTAACCCCTTGTATATGAAAGGGATTCTGTGTCTACCGCTTACAGTACCTCGCCGGATCGACAGCTTGCCCTTTATGCCTTACTTCAAAGTATAGGCCAGACTCGGTCTGTCCACCTGAGCGACCGACCAATGCAATGGCTTCACCTTTGCGAACAGAGTCTCCTGCAGCCTTTAAAAGGGTTTGTGCATGTCCATATAAACTCATATAACCTTTGCCATGATCGACAACTAAAACCATACCAAAACCGCGTAACCAATCAGCATAAATGACTTGCCCGCCAGCAATGGCTTCAATATTCTTCCCTTCAGCGGCTGAAATCGTCACGCCTTTCCATTTCACTTTCCCTGAGCGTTTACTACCAAAACCTGATTTTATTCGGCCTTTAGTGGGCCATTTTAGTTTTCGTTTACTCGATAACCCATCGAACGCTGGGTTGTTTTTCATCGCCAATAGCGCTTGTTCAACCACTCGTTTTAAACTGGCCTCTTCAATTTGTAGCTGTTCTAATTTTGCACCACTGCTGTTAAGCGTTCTTTGTAACTGAGTTAAGGTTTTTTGGCGCTGAGACTGCTCTTGGCTCAAGAGCGTAGCTTGTTGCTGCTGCTCAAGGGCTAACTTATTTAATCGAGTTTGGTTCTCTTTCTGCTGATTTTTTACTTCATCAAGCTCTACGATGGTGCTTTGAAGCTGTTTTATCGAAGCGATACGGGCATTGTTTAAGTATTGATAGTAAGCGAGTAGGCGCTCAATACTGGCTGGAGATTGTTGATTAAGTAGCATTTTACTGTAATCATGATTACCCGCTAAGTAAGCACTAGCAAGTTGATTAGACAGGCTTTTTTGCTGAATATTCTTGAGTTCATCTAACTGAACGTATTTAGCATTAAGCTTAGCCAAAGCCTTATCTATTTTGGTTAAATCTTGTTTGGTTTTATTGACTTTTTTTGCAGCTGCAGCAATAGCTTGCTCATCTTTTTTTAGCAAAGAGATCAAACGTTCTCTCTGTTTATTGGTATTTTTAACGGCTGATTGTTGTTTGTTAATCTGTGTCTGAATCGACTTAAGTTCAGATTGACGACGATCGAGATCAGTCGCATTTACCGATAAGGATAGTGATATAAAGCCAGCAATAATGCTGGCTTTGATAAAAAGTCGAATGTTCATATTACTCTTTGAGTTTAATTATCGCTCGGCCTGTCATCTCTTTAGGCACTTCTCGTCCCATCAAGGTTAACATAGTCGGCGCTAAATCACTCAAACGTCCGCCTTTTTCTATATCCGCATCACGTCCAACATAAATGAGTGGCACAGGTTCACAGGTGTGAGCGGTATGTGCTTGCCCTGTTGACTCATCCGTCATTTGTTCAGCATTACCGTGGTCGGCTGTAATTAAACACTCACCGCCAACCTTGTCTAGCGCTTCAACAACACGCCCTAAACAAGTGTCTACAGCTTCACAGGCTTTGACTGCTGCATCAAAGTTACCTGTGTGGCCAACCATATCGCCGTTCGGGTAATTACAGATAATTACGTCATATTTGGTTGATTCTATTGCGGCAACGAGTTTATCTGTGAGTTCTGTTGAACTCATCTCAGGTTGTAGGTCATAGGTCGCAATTTTTGGTGATTGGATTAAGATGCGATCTTCGCCTTCGAAAGGCTCCTCTTTACCACCGTTAAAGAAGAAAGTGACGTGAGCGTACTTTTCGGTCTCCGAAATACGCAACTGTGTCATGTGCTGATCTTGCAAGGTTTCGCCTAAGGTGTTGACCAGATCGGTCGACGGATAAGCGATGGCAGCATCAATGCTCGCGGCATATTCCGTTAGCATGACAAAGTGTGCTTTAGGTGTCACAGCACGTTCGAAGCCATCAAAGTCAGCATCCACAAAGCTACGAGTGATTTGGCGGGCACGGTCAGCGCGGAAGTTCATGAAAATGAGCGCGTCATTATCTTCTAGCTTGGCAATGTTACCTTCAGCGTCAGGGATTGCAGTGCTACCCACAAACTCGTCATTTTCATCACGAGCGTAAGCGGCTTTAATGCCTTCAACAGCACTTGCTACTTGATGCAAGCCCTTGCCTTCAGTGATCAACTCATAAGCTTGAGATACACGATCCCAGCGGTTGTCTCTATCCATGGCGTAGTAACGACCAATAATGGAAGCTACTTGACCGGTACCTAGGGTTTTAAACATATCTTCGAAATGCGCTAAACCAGCTTCTGCGCTACGAGGCGGAGTATCGCGACCGTCTAAAAAGGCATGTAGATAAACCTTAGTTGCACCGCGTTTAACGGCAAGGCGACACATGGCTTCTATATGATCTTGATGACTATGTACTCCACCTGGCGATAATAGTCCCATGATATGAACGGCACCATTGGCTTTGACAGCCCCATCAACGGCCGCAGTAAGTGTTGGATTAGTATCGAACTCCCCATCATCGATAGCCTTGCCGATACGGGTTAATTCTTGATAGACAATACGGCCAGAACCAATATTGATGTGGCCAACTTCGGAGTTGCCCATTTGGCCATCGGGTAACCCAACATCGATACCTGAACCGGAAATTAAACTGTGTGGATATTGTGCATTAAGCTTGTCGAGAACAGGAGTGTTCGCATGAAAAACAGCATTTTTTTGCGTGTTTTCACGAGAGCCCCATCCATCGAGGATCAGCAATGCCAACGGGCGTTTGTGAGTCGTCATGGTAGTACCTTTAAGTTTGAAAAAATAAGATTAAAATTTTAATTGGTTAAATATTACTACCAATTGGTACTCGGCATAAAGAAATTTACCTAGATTGCGGTTATCGATTTACAAATCGGTGTGATTGAAAGCCAGCTGTCGTGTGCGTTACGTGACTAACATTCTGTATTCTGTCATCGCAATGGTATACTCTGTGCCCTCATTATATTTGGGCCAATTAAAAGTAGGCAGTAAAGCATGCAAGAATATATGGAATTTTTTAAAGCAAACCCGATGTTAAGCTTGGCGTGGGTGGGTTTATTCGTCGGACTTATCGTGATGGTATTTAAGTCTAGCGTATCAAAAGTTAAAAATGTGAATCATCAAGAAGCCACTTTGTTGATGAACAAGCAAGAAGCAACAGTTGTTGATGTACGCGGTAAAGAGGAATTTAAGAAGGGCCATATTGTTGGCGCAATTAACGTTCCGTTAGCTGAGATTAAAAATAATCAGCTTGGTACCCTTGAAAACTCAAAAGCCAGTCCCATAATAATGGTATGCAACGCTGGCATGACTTCGTCTCAAGCGGCCCAACTGATGGTTAAGCACGGGTTTGAAAACGTGAATAATTTGAAAGGTGGTATGGGTGAATGGCAGTCAAGTAATTTGCCTGTTTCAAAAAGCAAAAGATAGAAGTGTCGGTGTAGCCATTGCATTATTGTTAAGTAATTGATTAAAGTGTCACGGCTTAACATTAATGGTTACCGGCAATGAATTGAGGGAATACCCTCCAAAAAGCGTCTGTTGACTAAATAAATCAAATACTGGGACGACCAATTGGGTTATTACCCATGAAGGCATAACCCTGAGACTGGCTCTTTTGAAGTAGCCTCATTAACATTTTTAAGGTAGGAAATCATGGCTGAAGTAGCAAACAAAGAACAAGAGCAAGGTCCACAATTTAACATTCAACGTGTTTACACAAAAGATATCTCTTTTGAAACACCAAACAGCCCAGCTGTTTTCCAGAAAGAGTGGACGCCAGAAGTTAAGCTAGACCTTGATACTCGTAGCAACAAATTGTCTGACGACGTATATGAAGTTGTTCTTTCTCTAACGGTTACAGCTAAGAACGGCGAAGAAACTGCGTTTCTTTGTGAAGTTCAGCAAGCTGGTATCTTCGCAATTACGGGTCTTACTGAGCAGCAACTTGCTCACTCTTTAGGTGCATATTGCCCTAACGTTCTTTTCCCATATGCTCGTGAAGCAATTGGTAGCCTAGTTAGCCGTGGTACTTTCCCACAACTAAACCTTGCTCCAGTTAACTTTGACGCGCTATTCGCTCAGTACGTTCAACAGCGTCAAGCTGCTGCCGCTGATGCGCCTGCAGAAGAAGCAAACGCTTAATCGCATGGAAAATACTGCCGATATTACGGTACTGGGGGCGGGCTCTTATGGCACCGCCCTTGCCATTTCTTTAGCGAATAATGGCCACAGAACCCTGCTTTGGGGACATGACCCTAAGCACATCGAAAACCTGAAGAACGACAAGTGTAATCAAGCGTTCTTACCCGGTATTCCGCTTCCCGATCTTCTTATTCCAGAATCTGATTTAGCAACAGCACTTGCTGCTTCCAACAACGTATTAGTTGTTGTACCTAGTCATGTTTTTGGGGACGTGTTAGCACAAGCTAAGCCGTTTTTACGTAAAGAAGCACGTATTGTATGGGCGACCAAAGGCCTTGAGCCTGAAACTGGTCGGTTGATACAAGATGTGGCGCGTGAAGTACTCGGTGATGATTTCCCACTCGCGGTGTTATCGGGTCCGACTTTTGCTAAAGAGCTTGCTGCAGGAATGCCTACAGCAATATCAATCGCAGGTACAGATCCACAATTTACTAATGATTTAGTTGAATTGTTGCATAGCCCTAAACGTTTACGCGTTTATGCTAACGATGACTTTATCGGCCTCCAATTGGGCGGTGCGGTTAAGAATGTTATCGCGATTGGTGCAGGACTATCAGATGGTATCGGCTTTGGTGCAAATGCGCGTACCGCATTAATCACCCGTGGTTTAGTTGAATTAACACGTCTCGGTGAAGCTATGGGTGCGCAAGCATCAACCTTTATGGGGATGGCAGGTTTAGGCGATTTAGTGTTGACCTGTACCGACAATCAATCTCGTAACCGTCGTTTCGGTTTAGCGCTAGGCAAAGGCTGTGATGTCGAAGCCGCGCAAGTAGAGATTGGTCAAGTTGTTGAAGGTTACCGCAATACTAAAGAAGTTTACACGCTCGCAAAACGTTTAGGCGTTGAAATGCCGATCACTGAGCAGGTTTACCAAGTATTGTATAAAGGGAAATCACCTCATGATGCAGCTAAAGAGCTGTTAGGTCGTGAGAAAAAGTCCGAAACATCGGACGACTAAAGTCTGTCAGTGACTCGCCATATGAGTGCTGACATTCGGTGATGGTATATCGTGAGAGAAGGGTGCTAAAATAGCGCCCTTTTTTGTGTCTAGCGAAAAGTGCTAGTGCAATGCTGTAAATATAGATTGTGTAGGAGTGAGCGAGTGGAACATCATGACGTTATTATTATCGGTGCGGGAGCTGCAGGGCTTATGTGTGCTGCAACCGCGGGCTACCGTGGTCGTGATGTATTAGTACTCGATAACGCGAAACAAGCGGGTAAGAAAATTCTTATCAGCGGTGGCGGGCGTTGTAACTTCACCAATCAAAAAGTCGAACCGGCAAATTTTCTCTGCAGTAATAATCACTTTGTAAAATCTGCACTGGCACGCTATCGCTCTAGTGATTTTATTGAGCTAGTTGAGCGTCATGGTATTGAATATCACGAGCGTGATCATGGCCAGCTGTTTTGTAATGACTCAGCTAAAGAGATTGTTAGCATGTTGCTGACCGAATGCGAATGGGCTGGCGCAGTGATTAAGTTGCGAACTGAAATCCGGCAAGTGAGTAAAAACGCGAATGGTCAGTTCGAAGTGCACACCGATAAATTACAGTACACCTGTGAGTCACTGGTTATCGCCACGGGCGGCTTGTCGATGCCTAAACTGGGTGCATCGCCTTACGGATACCACGTCGCCGAACAGTTTGGGCTAAAGGTGTTACCGACCCACGCAGGGTTAGTGCCTTTTACCTGGCATAGCGACCAGAAACAGCGCTTCGAGCCACTATCGGGCATTGCGGTACCCAGCACGATTACTGCAAAAGATGGTACGCAATTTAGTGAAGCATTACTCTTCACCCATCGCGGCTTATCTGGTCCGGCTATTTTACAGATCTCAAATTATTGGAATCCCGGAGAGGCGATTAGTATTAATTTGCTACCCGGTAAAGATGCCAGAGCTGAGATTGAGCAATTGGTCGATAATAGCCCTAAGCAAAGTCTGCGTAATGCACTTGCACTATGGTTACCAAAACGTTTAGTGGAAGCACTCTTTGAGGAAGCATTACTCAATAAAGCACTGAATCAGTTAGTGCACGCTGAGCGTGAACAGCTGGCAATGGATATCGAAGCGTGGACTATCGTCATGAATGGCACCGAGGGCTACCGTACTGCTGAGGTCACATTGGGCGGCATTGATACTGACGAGCTTTCATCAAAAAACATGCAGTCGAAATCAGTCGAAGGTCTATACTTTATTGGTGAGGTTATGGATGTAAGTGGTTGGTTGGGTGGGTTTAATTTTCAATGGGCCTGGAGTTCAGGAGTTGCTGCGGGACAGGCTGTTTAGTTGTGTGTAGAGACAATAAAGTTAGCCCATAAGAGCGTTTTAAGATGTAGTCCAGAAACAATGTGTGGCAGTGCTTTGTCTACAGTACACATATGGATGGGCTATTGGGAAGAGAATAGAGTGTCAGTAGTTTCTGCTATTGCCATGCCGAAATCACGTTAGCACTAAGCTCGTTCATGGATATCCGTAACGCCTGCAGAACAGAGCCCGCTTTTCTAGGCTGGGACCGTGTTACTGCGATTGTTATGACGAGGACGTACTTACTAACGCTAAAACAGGTTATTGGTCACTTACACCAGTACTTGGCGTGTGTTTGCGATGTAGTGATGGACCTGAGCCTCTGTTTCAGTATCAAGCATCTCTTCTGGTTTACGACCATTCGGGCAGGGCATATTCGATGTTGTGCCAAATACGCGGCAGATCAACGGTCGTTGCTTGTAAACCTTGCAACCTTTAGGGCCCAAATGGACGCAGTTCCACTCTTCTAATGCGGCGTCATGTTCAGCATCCGTTTTCACTGGCAGACACGACATCTCTTCCGAAGACGTGGTTACCGGTCCACAACAATCGTGACAACCTGGCACACATTCGAACGTTGGAATTCGCTCACGCAGACGGGTGACTATCTCTAGGTTATTATTATTCATTCATAGCTAATCTGTTGTGCATTTCTTCCTCATTATAGTCTTATACCTAAGTCACTAAAAGGTTAAGTTTACAGCGCGTAATAGTGCCCTTCTAATAAATGCAGCATCAAGTCTTAATGGTTTAGGTGAGTTCCGCTATTTGTTAATGCACTTAAAGGTCATGACGGCAGCGCTGAAACAGATGGACTCGATGTGACCTCAAGTGCGGTTGGGAGTGGGGTTTGGTCCCAAGGTATGATGGTGGTGCAAGACGGCCGTAATCGTATGCCGGACCAGAATCAAAACTTTAAATGGGTGCCTTGGAGTGAAATTAATCAGACATTGCAGTTAGAAGCTAAGGACTAAGCAAGTCCAATGATTAGCTAGCATCACGGCATGCATAACGTCAAAACGGAAATACTGAATCGAAGATTGATTCAGTATTTTTTTTACTTTTCATCTCTCTCTGCATTTAAAAAACCTTAATCTCAGCTAACGATAAAAAATTGATGAGTATGTTCGACTTTTACTTGCAGACTTGTGCTTTGAGGCATAACGTTAATACGTTGATAATTTGAGCTTTAGCAAGTGCAATACAATAAGGACGGTTAATGTGCGCATACTCATTTTTATATTCGTATTCTTTACTCTCACAGCTTGTGATAGTGGCGTAAAACATGTCGCATTGGGGAGCTTAGAGCGAGAACGGATCGCCCATACTGCGACCATTAATGAAGTTGTTGTCAGCCTACCTGTCGCACAAGGGAGTATGGTTAGCAAAGGTGAAGTGCTAGTTCAATTAGATGATACTTTTCAAAAATCACAGGTGTTAAAGGCACTGGCTGATGTTGATCAAGCGGTTGCTAACTACGATAAATTACGCAAAGGTGCCCGTGAAGAAGAGATAGCCGCTGCCAGCGCGAATGTTGCAGGCGCAAAGGCAACGCTACTCGAAAGTGAAGCCAATTACCGCCGTATGCAAAGCATGGTAAAAAACAATTTAGCCAGCAAGGCAAATCTTGATCGCGCCCTTGCGAGTCGTGATTCTGGTATCGCGAATCTAGAAAATACCCAAGAGCAATTGCGAGAATTAACCTCCGGCACCAGAGAGGAAGACGTTCGGTTTGCCAAGGCTAACCTCGACGCCGCCAAAGCGGTGTTAGCAGGAGAGAAGAAGCAGTTAGCTGATTTAACGATCCGCGCGACACGAGACGGTATTTTAGATAATTTACCGTGGAATTTGGGTGAGCGTGTGACGCAAGGTAGCCCCCTCGCCATATTGCTTGCGGGAAAAGCACCTTTTGCCAGGGTTTATATACCTGAGCCTTACCGGGTGAAAGTGAAGATTAACGATAATATGCTGGTGCATGTTGATGGAGTCGACGAGCCCATCATGGGGCACGTTCGCTGGATTTCAAATGAACCCGCGTTTACGCCCTATTACGCGCTTAACCAAGAGGAACGAGCGAGGTTAATGTACCTTGCTGAGGTACAACTACCCGATACTGCCGCCTCTTTACCGAGTGGGGTGCCTGCACAAGTGGAGTTGCCATGAGTGACACTGTGATTAGGGCCACCCAGTTATGTCGTCATTTTGGTAGCCTTAAAGCAATTCAAAACCTTAATTTTGAGGTTGAAAGAGGGCAGATCTATGGTTTTTTAGGGCCAAATGGATGTGGCAAAACTACTGCCATTCGCATGCTGACGGGACTCTTGTTACCCACTTCTGGAGAGGTTGAGGTGCTCGGGCTAACACTGCCCAGAGACGCTGAAAAGTTACGTTTAAAAATGGGTTACATGACGCAAAAATTCTCTTTGTACGATGATTTAACCGTAAAAGAGAATCTGCAATTCATTGCCAAAATATATGGCTTATCCCGCCATGAGCAGCGTTCTCGAATTAATGAGTTGCTAAGTACCTATGGGCTCGACCAACGTGCGGGTCAGTTAGCGGGCAGCATGAGCGGCGGCCAGAAGCAGCGCTTGGGGCTTGCAGCTGCAACCATACATAAACCTGAATTACTGTTTCTAGATGAGCCAACATCAGCCGTTGATCCAGAAAATCGACGAGACTTTTGGGAAAAGCTATTCGACTTAAGTGATCAAGGCACCAGCATTATTGTCTCTACCCATTATATGGATGAAGCGGAACGGTGCCATAAATTGGCAATATTGGAAACGGGAATAAAGCGCGCAGACGGTTCTCCCGATGAACTTATGCGGAACATGGGAGCACATGTCGTTGAGGTTGAATCCAATAACTTGCGTCAGCTTAAACAGCAACTCACCGCGTTACCAGAGGTGATCACCGCCGCGCAATTAGGTTCACGTTTACGGGTATTGGTGAGCGACAGTTGCATTGATCCTATCGTATTTTTGGCACAGCATGAATCACTGGATAAACAGCAGTTACATATTGTTAGGCCAAGCCTTGAAGATGTGTTTGTTACCTGTACCGGTAAGGGGCGACAATGAAAGCACTGTATCGGATCCAAGCCATTGTCAGTAAAGAGTTAATCCAGCTAAAGCGCGATAGAATGACCTTTGGCATGGTGATAATGATCCCGCTTATTCAATTAATGCTATTTGGTTTTGCTATCAATACCAATATTCGAGATATACCCGTTGGTGTCATCGATCAAAGCCAAACAGCATTGAGTCGAGTGTTGGTACAGACTGTGCGGGCGACTCAAGTGGTGAAGTTTACCCAACATTTCTACGATATTGAATCTGCTAATGCCGCCATCGCTAGGGGAGAAGTGAGAGCTGTGTTAGTGATTCCCGAAGATGTGGCTCAGCGGTTGGTACGCCATCAGGCTGTTGGCTTAGGGAGTCCACCCTCGACTGATGAGGAGACAAGTCGCCCTGTTGCACAGTGGATTGTAGATGGCTCCGATACTATGATCGCAGCGGCAATTAAAGGGTTACGCAATATGCCGTTAACTGAATTGTTGCGCTTGCCGAGTAATCGTTCAACGCCGACGTTTGAGGTGGCGCTGTTTTATAACCCAGAGCAGCGCACCGTGGTTAATATTGTTCCGGGTTTGGTCGGCGTAATCCTAACCATGACCATGATAATGTTTACCTCTGCAGCAATCGTGCGCGAACGAGAACGGGGCAACTTAGAGATGCTCATTACCACTCCCATTCGTTCAATGGAGTTAATGCTAGGCAAAATCATCCCTTATATGTTTATCGGAATGCTGCAAGTTACGATTATTTTAGGGATAGGTTACAGCCTGTTTAATGTGCCTATCAATGGTAGCTTAGCGCAGCTTTTTGGCGCTACACTCTTGTTTATTATGGCAAGTTTAACATTGGGGTTAGTCATTTCTACGATAGCAAAGAACCAGCTTCAATCAATGCAGATGACCATATTTGTATTATTACCCTCTATTTTGTTATCTGGCTTTATGTTCCCTTACGAAGGCATGCCAATTGAGGCGCAGTATATTGCTGAGGCATTACCAGCAACGCATTTTATGCGCTTAGTACGTGGGGTAATATTACGAGATGTGGACATTATTGACATGTCTTATGATGTGAGTTGGTTAGCCATTTTTACGGTGATAGGCTTAATTATTGCTTCACTTCGATTTAAAAAGAACCTGGAGTAGTTTTATTGCTCGTTAATATATTGATGAGTGTGACATAAACATTAAGTGTTTTTTACATCTAGGTATGCGGATAATATTTTAATGATGACTTAATCTATGATGGGTATGCTGTAGCGTAATTGTTGAAATAAACCGCTATGTTAATACCGCTTCAATCGTTAATAATTGAAGCGGTATAGGATTAATTATAACCAAGGATATAACTCGGTGTTTCATCCTCCAGTTCTTCAGTGTATGACTGGCTTTCCAGCAGTGTAGACTCCTCATTAGCTGTTTTTGACTGTTCAAATTCACCCTGTTTATATTTATTAATGACATATTTTTCCATTACAACTTCCTTTAATTTAACTAGCGCTCCCTTTATATATAGTTTAAATATTTGGCATTGAAAGCTTACTTGCTAATTAATTTATGATTTACTAATTTAAAATACTCATATTGGGTAAGCTTACCGTTCTGCCGACGGTATATTTAGACTGAAATAACCTCGAAATACAGCAATGAGCGGGTTGAAGTAGAACGGGTATATACCCTATGGATTTATATGAAAGTTCTTTTTGTTTTAGTTTTTATTTTATTATTAAATGCCTGTTCTAGCGAACCTAGTCGTGACATAAGCAGCACAAACAATTCAAAAGTAACGGTAGCGTTAGATAATGCTGCCGCAGTAAAAATACAATTAATGCAATTACATAGTGAATGGAAAGGTACGCCTTATCGTTTCGGTGGTATGAGTAAACGTGGCATTGATTGCTCTGGGTTTGTGGCGTTAGGATTTAAAGATAAGTTTGGCATCACCTTGCCTCGAACCACTGATGAACAAAGGAGCATCGGCCAAAGTGTGAGCAAAAGTCAGCTCAGAGAGGGCGATTTAGTTTTTTTCAAAACAGGCTGGAGCACCCGTCACGTTGGTATCTACATTGGGAACCATCAGTTCTTACATGCTTCGACGAGCCAAGGTGTGATGATCTCTAGTTTGAACAATAGCTATTGGAAGCAAAAGTATTGGTTAGCAAGAAGACTCTAACGGCTTGGTGTTTTTTTAGTTGGTCTACCGCATATATTGGATATTTATCAAATCTAGCTAGTTAACTTTATGCTACTTTATACGGCATCAACAGTTTTGACATTCGATGGCAGTTAGCCGCGAGTGATCTCGGAATAGATTAAAGTGAAAGGATAAAACAATGAGCAAAGCAAAAATTGGTATTGTTACGGTAAGTGACCGTGCTAGCGCTGGTGTCTACGAAGATCTTTCCGGTAAGGCGATTATCGATGTGCTAAACGAGTACCTTACATCAGAGTGGGAGCCTGTTTATAAGGTGATCCCTGACGAAACTGATGTGATTGAAGCCACGCTAATTGATATGGCTGATGTGCAGAACTGCAGTTTGATTGTCACCACTGGCGGCACGGGTCCAGCAAAGCGCGATGTGACGCCTGAAGCGACAGAAGCGGTATGTGATCGTATGATGCCTGGCTTTGGTGAGTTGATGCGTGCTGAGTCACTTAAGTTTGTCGCAACGGCCATTTTGTCTCGTCAAACAGCGGGCCTTCGTGGTGACTCATTAATTGTTAACTTGCCAGGCAAGCCAAAATCAATTCGTGAGTGCCTTGATGCTGTATTCCCTGCAATCCCATACTGTATTGATCTTATGGATGGTCCATTTTTAGAGTGTGACGAAGCGGTTATTAAGCCTTTTAGACCTAAAGCAAAGTAGTACTTACTCGCTTTATTGAATGCAAAGGCCCGAATATACTCGGGCTTTTTTGTGTCTGGAACACTTATGCCAAAACCCATGGATGGGTAGTTTTGGTATTTGTGTCTGGCCATAAATGTTCCATACATTTATCGGCATTTCCTCCGTCCTGGAGGTCAGAACTCATGCCAAAACCCATGGATGGGTAGTTTTGGTATTTGTGTCTGGCCATAAATGTTCCATACATTTATCGGCATTTCCTCCGTCCTTGGAGGTCAGAACTTATGCTAAAACCCATGGATGGGTAGTTTTGGTATTTGTGTCTGGCCATAAATATTCCAGACCTTTATTGGCATTTCCTCCCTCCTTGGAGGTCAGAACTTATGCCAAAACCCATGGATGGGTAGTTTTGCTATTTATGAGCCTCTTAAGGCCGTTACGTTTAAGAGGCTCATTGCTTGCCTGTGGCTACAAACCAAAGACAATCTTTTCGCTTTTAAGTGATTTTTGCATCCCAAAGGCTAATAGTGCTGAGATGGCAAGGGTGATCAATGATGAAATCGCTAACTGCATTCCCGGTAATTCACGGCCTTTAATGAACTCAATTAGCGCTTGCAGTTGGCCTGATACTGGTAGCCACTGTAGGGTGTCTGGCGCGATATCATAGCTGGCTGCCATCGCAAGCATCATAGGTAACATCAATACAATGGTGAGGTACGACTGAGCTTCTTTAAAGCTCTTAGCCATAAACGACACAAACAGCTGTAAACAGGCTGCCATTATTGCCACCGGTAAACCTACGAGCATCATCATGCCGATAAAGCTGCTATTAACGCTGACGCTAAACCCAAGCTCTTGCCAAGGCACAAAGCTGTAGGCAAATTTAGACACGATTAAGGTTAATAGCAGACCAATCATTCCAAATAGGGTGACTGAGATGATTTTAGCGATCACAATTTGCCCGGTGGACACAGGATGACTCAGTAGCAGCGCTAGCGAGTTACGTTCGCGCTCGCCGGCACTGGTGTCAATGGCGAGGTTCATTCCTGAGATAAACACGGCGTAGATCATCGTCATGGTGGCTAAGCCTAAAATCATGCCTGCTTTTGAATCTGGGGTGGCTTGGTCTTCCACATTAAGCTTAATAGGCTGCATGACTCTTGGGTCAATGCCGCGGGCAATCAAACGTAAACTACCCATTTCTGAACTGTATTGCTGCAGGTTCTTTTCAAGGCGACGAATCGACTTTTGCAGTTTTTCATTTGAAGCGTCGGCAATCAAGGTGACGTCGGCACTGATCCCTTTGGCCATATTGCTGGCGTAATCATCACTAACCACTAGCAAAATATCTTTATTTTTGTCTGCATCTCCTTGGGTGATCCCTTTGCTTGAAAGATATTTAATCAGATCCGGTGCACCTTGAGGATTGTTAATTTTGATATTCAAATCTTCAGGGCTGGTGAGCTGGCCTATTAACATAAAAAACATACCGCACATCAACAGTGGCGCACCGACGGCGTAGTAGAGCCCGGCCATCACTGAGCGTTTATCGCGAGCGGCATCAATAAGTTCTTTTCGAACCATGGTGATTATTTTATTACTCATTTCCACATCCTTTTGCTACCGTCGTTTGTCGCGGCATTGAGTGTCAAAACTATCGTGAAAGTAAAACCAACAGTTAAATGCATCATGCGGCGATGCCTTCATCGGTACCGATAAGCTGAATGAAGGCATCCTCGAGTGAGTTTTTACCCGTTTGTTGGCAGAGTGCATCTGGGCTGCCAACGGCAACCACTTTACCTTCGGCCATCACTATCACTTGATCGCAAAGTGCGGCTACCTCTTGCATTACATGGCTCGAAAACAGTACACAGTGACCTTGGTTTTTAAGGTCGCGCAATATGTCACGTAACACCCGTGTACTCATGACATCGAGGCCACGCGTCGGCTCATCGAGCACTATATTGGTTGGCTGGTGGACAATAGCTTGCGCCAGCGCTGTTTTCATTCTCTGGCCTTGGGAAAAGCCCTTACATTGTCTGTCGGCAATATCGGCGAGGTGCAGTTTTTCAATTACACTGCTGGTGGCATGCTTTGCATCACTGCGTGAGAGGCCATTGAGCTCGGCGAAGTAACTGATGTATTCACGTGGGGTTAAACGCTCGTAAAGCCCAAAAGGGTCGGGAAACAGTCCCAATTGTTGCTTTGCAGCAACCGGGGATTTTGCAATGTTAATCCCGTCGATTTCAGCAAAACCGTTATCGGGTTTAAGCAAACCAAATACGGTGCGTAAACAGGTTGTTTTACCTGCACCATTGGGGCCTAGCAGTCCGGTAATTTGACCATCGAGTGCTGAAAAACTTAAATCATCCAGCGCCTGCACATCTCCGATGCGTTTTGATAAATTTGTTACTTGTATCATGAGTGCTTCCTTACTGATTCAGGGCTGTTTTTGCTTGTTTGGTGTCTGTATCGCGGGGTATGGCTTCAACGGTACTGGCATTGAGGTAGAAATTACGGCTAATATCTTTGTTTAAGCATTCACCATCAATATCCGTTACAGCACCCTTTTCTACCAGTTCGGCAATCAGGTTGTTGCCGCAAGACTGGTAAGCAACGCCGTGAGTGGCATAAGGCGCAACAAAGTGTTTGGCGTTGGTGAGTTTTTCCATTGCCATCTCGCCCCAACTTGGTGGGGTGGCTGGATCGAGTTCGCCAGATAAAATCAGTGTTGGAATGTCACTGGCAATGGCTTGGCTGAAACTGCTATCAACGGCAGGCATATTCCACACAGCACACGATTGCTCGAATGTTTTTAGCATCTCTCGGCCAAAATAGTGCTGATTGGCACTGGCGCGCAGCTGTGGTGTTAAGCGTTGCCAGTCTTCAGCGCAGACTACAGAGGCGTGCATTCCCATAGCGATCCCTGCGCCGTCCATCGACATGGCATAAAGTCCGGTAATGGGTTGAAAATTACCTTGCGACGCTTGGTGAATAGTATGGGGGATCAGTGCGCGAACACTCGGCGAGTACAGTGCCATACGCAGTGCACCGTTGAATTTACTGCGGGTCATTGTGAGTTGAGTAGCTTCACCCGTTCTTGGATCGGCAATCATGCTGATTTTTGGTGCCTGTGCCAGTTCAGAATCCATTTTATCGAGTTCAGCTGCCAGCTGAGGAAACTGATTGTGGCACAGGGTGTTGTTGCTACAATCTTGAATTAACAGATCAAAAGCACGGGCGATAGCATCGCCAATGGCCAATACACTTTGCTGCATTGGTACTACACCATCTAATGTGACGGTGGCGATATGTTCAGGGTAGTGACGCATATAAAGCTGTGCCATTCGTGTGCCATAGGATACGCCGTATAAGTGTAGTTTTTGATAGCCGAGGTGTTGTCTTACGGCTTCAAAATCTCTAAGTGCAGACAAGCTATCGTATTGGGTGACATCGGCATCAAGCTCATCTAAACATTTTTGTGATTCTTCACCTGCATCAAAGTCACTTTCGTTAATGGCAAGTGGGCTTTCAAAACCATCACCAACACATTGAAGGGGGTTTGATTGGCCGGTACCACGTTGGTCGATCAAAATGACATCGTGGGTTTGACGTACCTTGGCCAACATCTGGTCGAAGCCTTTAGCATTCTCAATCGCCGATTGACCCGGGCCGCCCGCAATCGCCAGTAGCGCTTCACTTTTACCGCTGCTCTTAATCGCGGGCATGACGACGTAGTGCACCTGAATGTGCTTACCTTCAGGTTGGTCATGATCCTCAGGCACACTGATTGAACCACAGTTCATTTGTTCTGAAAGGCCATCAACATAGCAGCGGGTATCTGTGGAAATTATCGCTGTGGGTGCACTGAGTGTCAGTGGCTGTGCGTGCACTGTAGGCAGCAGTATTGCTGCCCAAATAACCACCGCTAGAGCGACTTTTTTACGACACGTTAGAGTGGGGTAAACTCTTGCTCGTAGTGGTGAATACATTCCATGATGCATGATACTTATTCCTTTTTGCAATTTAGCGTATCTACCTGTTCTCCCCCAAGATGCTTGATTTCAGAGGAAATTGAAAGTGGTTTAAGCGAGGCTTAGAGCGCAGTGCAATAGCGGGTCTATTGCCAAGGTCTTTAACGTAGTTTAAATCACTTTTAAGCCCACTCAACGGGAGCGCCTGAGCGGATCCACTTCTGTGTGGCATTGGTTTATAAGGGAACAACCATTATTACCACAATGTGCCTTGAATTGACTCGTGAGTGACTATTTTTAATGAGGTAATGACACGTTATTGGCTAACTAAAAGTGCGTGACATGTTTGAAATGGAAAAGGAATGACTCATGCAGACTTTTTGTACAGTCGATATACACATTTGTTATTTGATTGTTTCTGTTTTGATTGAGCGGCTTAGCTAAAAATAAATATTGTTAATAGACAGCTGTTCATCACCTAAAGCTGGCTTTTTTTATGTTTGACTTAACATAAATAGAGCAAAAGCTCTTAGTTTTTCGGAGAACTTCGAGTAAACTGAGTATAAAGCGGAACACTTGTAAGCTAAAAGGTAGTTATTTTATGTCACTCGAATCATTTCACGTTATACGTCTCATACAGCAACAGAGTCATGCGCTTGGCGATGCGATAGCACTCGAAGGATTCGAAATGGCTGCGCCTTGGCACCAAGTTAGCTGGGGCGACTTTGATGTTATCACCTCTAAAATTGCACGGGTGTTAATTCAGTTTGGTATTCAGTCGCAAGACCGCGCAGTGATCCTTTCACAAAATTGTCCGCAGTGGACATGTGCTGATTTAGGATTATTAAAGGCTAAAGCGGTAGTGGTGCCTATCTACCCGACGAGCACTTTGGAACAAGCTGCTTACATCGTTAACGATGCACAAGCCAAGCTTATTTTTGCAGGCGACGCAGAGCAATATGCCATGGCATGTGACTTAATTACGCAGTGTGATTCGGTGTCACGTATTGTGGTATTCGATAAAAGCGTGCCACTGACCGATCTGCATAACCACTTCTATTTAGATGATCTCCTGCAAGGTGAAGTTGATAACGCGGCGGGTGCTGAACTCGATAAGCGGCTCGCTGATACCAATCTTGATGATCTGCTAACGCTTATCTATACCTCGGGCACGACTGGTGAACCTAAAGGGGTGATGCTAGATCACCGTAATATAGCGTCAACAGTACGTCAGCACGATAACAAAATGAATTTTGAAACGGGTGATACTTCACTGGCATTTTTACCCCTAAGCCATGTATTTGAACGTGGCTGGACCTTTTACGTGCTTTCTCGCGGTGGCCACAATGTTTATCTGCAGAATCCAATGGCGGCAAAAGAGGCTATTACTGCAGTGGGTCCACATACTTTGTGTGTGGTGCCGCGCTTCCTTGAAAAAGTGTATAGCGCCGTCCAAGATAAAGTCAGCAAAGCGCCCGCTGCGCGCCAGAAGATGTTTGCTTGGGCAATGTCGGTGGGAGAACGTCAATTTGAAGTCGGCCAAGGTCGTGCTAAAGGCTCTTTTGCATTGAGTTTACAGTGGCGCTTAGCCAACAAGCTGGTTTATAGCAAGTTGCAGCAAGTGCTGGGCGGGCGTCTGAAATTTATGCCTGTTGGTGGTGCAGCCCTAGATACTAAGGTCGCCAGCTTTTTCCACAGTATCAACGTGCCTGTGTTATGTGGTTATGGCATGACAGAAACCACCGCTACGGTGACCTGTAATACTCTAGGTAATCGTGTCACGGGTTCTAATGGTCAGGTATTGCCAGAGACCGAAATTAAGTTGGGTAAAGATAACGAGATTCTAGTGCGCAGCGATACCGTGATGCGCGGTTACTATAATCGCCCACAGGAAACGGCTGATACCTTTGAAGATGGCTGGCTTAAAACGGGTGATGCTGGCCATATTGATGCGCAAGGTAACCTCTTTATTACCGACCGCATTAAAGAGCTAATGAAAACCTCTAACGGTAAGTACATTGCACCGCAGCGAGTCGAAGGTAAAGTGGGATGCTGCCCGTTCATCGAGCAAGTTGCCATTGTTGCTGATGCGCGTAACTATGTGACCGCCTTGATTGTACCTGCTTTTGAGTCACTTGAAGTGTGGGCAAAAGAGAAGGGGTTACATTACGAGTCGCCACTGGAGCTGCTACGCCACTCACATGTGGTGGAACATTTTGAAGAGCGGCTAAAGACTCTGCAGACAGAACTCGCAGGGTTTGAGAAGATTAAAAAATTCACCTTACTGCCCGATGCTTTTTCAATGGAAGCGGGGTTAATCACGCCCACCATGAAGTTACGCCGTAAGATGATCTACCAGAAATACTCAACAGAAATTAACGCGATGTACGGGCGTTAAAAGCTGGCATTGGCGCTCATTTACTAACGAAAAAGGATGCTCAGGCATCCTTTTTTGTATCTGGATAATCCGTTATTAATAACAGAGTATTTGAACTGGTATAAATTCTGGTTTTATCGGTAGAATGGCAGGCTATTGCCTATCAATAATAAATATAAGGAAGGGATAGAGTGGAACAAAGCGAATTTAGCCTCACCATACAGCCACGTTTTTGCGAAACAGATGCCTTAGGTCATATCAACAACACGGTGTTTCCTGTGTGGTTCGAAGCGGCACGTGAGCCGATATTCAAGATATTCAACCCGACTCAAGACTTGTCGAAGTGGAATCTGATCATTGCCGGTTTTACGGTAAATTTTAATGCTCCGACCTACTTCGCTAGCGATGTTACAGTGAAAACCTGGGTGAACCGCATTGGCAATAGCAGTTTTGAGTTAACGCAAAGCTGCTGGCAAAACGGTAACAAAACAGTCGAAGCGAAAACATCGGTAGTACATTACGATTATACAGCAGAAAAAAGCGTGGCTTTAAGTGATAGTCTCCGTGAGCAATTAGCTAAGCTAACCGGCGGCTAAACTTATGCTATTTGAGCTGCTCTATGTTGAGGTTAAAAACTTCTGTACATACCAGCAGCTCGCTTCAACCTGTAAACCTTGTGATTTGGCCCAGCTAAGGCCATGGCGCACTAATTTTTCCGCTAGACCTTTGCCTCGTAGTTCATTTGGCACAAAGGTACTGCTGAAGTTGCACCGTCCAGAGCCGGATATTACGTTAGGGTCGTTAACCATAGCATAGCACAGCACAGCTTGAGTATTATTGACGTTGACAACAAATCGATTTTCATCAACTAAATGAATAACGTGTTCACTCATCGTTTATTCCTCTTGTTCGAGCATACAGGCAAGGCTGATGTCATCAACGACTACAATAGCAGCGTTATGCTTGTTGGTAGGTCTTTAGTGCATCAAGCAGTTGTGGTGTAAGCGTGGCCTTTTGGCCCGTTTTAAAATTAAACATGACGACTTGAGATGCACCAATGGTGGTGACGGCTTGCTGGCTTTGGCTAAAAACATGATAGTGCATCATGAACCGGTTATCTTTAATGTTGCTTATGCTAACGCCGACAATTAAGGTATCTGGAAAGGTCACTGGACGCTTATAGCGTGCTTGGTTTTCGCTGATGACGGGGCCGATAGAGGTTTTTTGTAGATCTTCGAGCAAGTTTATTTGGTTAAAAAAATCGATTCTTGCGGTCTCGAAGTAACGAAAATAAACCACATTGTTGACGTGTTGCAAGGCATCCATTTCGCCCCAAGCGACGTTAATTGCGGTATTGATTGGGTATTGCTGGAGAAACTTATCCATAATGATCTCTTTTCGTTAGCCTAGCTTGATTGTTATTCAAACACTTGTTTGATTAATAGTCAGCATAACAGCATGCCTCAGTGACAACAAGGACTAGAAAAGCGAATTTTAGCCACAAAAAAAGGCATTCAATGAATGCCTTTCAAGTCATTTATAGCGTGTTAGATATCAAGCTCTGCAAAGCTGCTAACCTGCTTAAAGTCACCAGTGCGCTGGCTATCGTCACGTACCATTTGTGCTACGTTCAAACCTGCTTCACTGGCTGCTTTTAACTCTTCTAGCACGTCAGAAACAAATAGGATCTGCTTCGGGCTAAGGCTGATAGTGTTAAGGATATTGCAATAAGCCTGTTTAAAGCGTTTGTTGCCGGTGCGGGTATCGAAATGACCATTGAATTTATCGGTTAAGTCGCCTGCATCGCTATTACCAAACAGCAGTTTTTGCGCATCAACAGAACCTGATGAGAAGCTATAAACGCGTAAGCCTTTTTGCTTGTAGCCATCAAGCGCTTCGATAAAGTCTGGAAAGATATGACCTTTAAATTCACCGTTAGCGTAACCTTGTTTCCAGATAAGGCCTTGAATGGTTTTTAGTGGCGTCGCTTTGCGATCCTCGCTAATCCACTGCAACAAAATTTCAGTCACACGAACAAGATCTGCATCCGGCTCAAGCGCAATGTCTTGCACATCACAAATGCAGTTTTCAACTAACACATTATGTTGGTTTTCTTCAAGAAAAGCGGGTAAAGCCTTAGCTGAATAAGGAAAAAGGATATCCTCAATAAAGTTAAGATCGGTAGTTGTACCGGCTGTATCTACGACAATGGCTCTGATACCCATGATGTTTGGTTACTCCGCAATGTGCTATTAACTGTAGTTGAGCTTTGTTTATTGTTCAGATCCTAAGCTGAAATGGTCTGCTTGGCTAGTTTATTCGGGCCTCTTGTTGTAGTTAATTTTCAGTTTTATGTACAGTTTTATTAAATGGTGGTGTATCTGTGACGTTACTACAAAGTGGCAATTAGTCACTTTGTCTGAAGTTATCGGCAACATATTGATGAAGGTTTATGTAAGTGATTGCTTTTAATGTTCTTTAGCTGTTTGGTGTTCAATTGGGGTGATGGGAGCTTTAATGCTCACGCTTAAATACTGACTAGGAGTGTTTGATCAAAAAATGTCATGTTTTAGTTTCCAGCACCTAAGGATAGAGATGGCGTGAATACTGTAAGTGATGCGACGTATCCAGCATCCTCGTTATGGGGGTTATTGTTCAGCAATAGGTAAAGACACTTCGTAGCCAACCCTTTTGAGCGGTACGCATGATGGGGTGAGTCATATGAGGAGCTATGCAATACTCAACTACTGATTTTTAGGGATCTAGCGATTAAGATCCAAGCCATAGCGCCGCAGAATAACGACCATCATTTTTAACGTCATATTAATCATGCTCTAGAGATATTTTTTCTGTTTACTACTGACTTTCTTTAAGTAGTTACGGGTTTCTTGGCGGTGATGTCGATGGGTTAAGAACCAATAAAATTCACTGACGGTCATCTTGTTAATCCGTGCCAGCGCTTTAGTACGATTGCCTTGTGAATCTAAACTCTTCCAGAGATTACCCGCACCACCGTTATAGCTAGATATCACCGCATATTCGCGCTTCTTAGGGTGGTGAATACCTGATAGGTAGCGACTTGATAATATCTTTAAATAAGCGGTACCGACTTCAATATTTTTTTCAGGATCGTATAAGTAAGCTGAAGAAGGGGTGTGCTTATAGCCCTTCACTAAAGAGAAGTAATCGCGGCCAGCAGTATTGGCTTTGATTTGCATTAATCCTAATGCGTTGGAACGCGATCTGGCTAATGGGTTAAACGCGCTTTCAGTTTCAATAATGGCCATTATCAGGTCAGTATTGATACCGTGTTTTTGGCCTGAGTTACGGGCAAAGTTAATGTATTTACCGCTGGCAATTTTGCTGTGGTTTTTAACCATGTAGATAGCGACGCGGAAGCGTGAGTTAACTTTTTGGCTGTTATTGACTAAGTAATCAGCGTAACGCGAGGCACGCCACTCGAACTCAATCGGTTTACTGTCTTGATCTCTTACTTGCCCCCAAAAAAAAGGCTTCTTTTTATTGCTGATTAAGCCAAAGTCTTGCGCGGTTTGTGCATCAATCACTTTAGGGTCTATTTGGGTCAGTAACACCTGCACTACAGCTTGTTTAAGCTGCGCTTTACTACGAGTCTCAACCAGAATTAAGCCGCGTTTAAAGTCGACATAGGTTGAGGCCTGTTCACTCTCATTGAATACTAATACTGATGGCAGCACTGGCCGCGAGTTTACATCTTGCCCTTGGTATTCTCGTAATAATGCAGCGACATCGGTATCATATTTTGTTAGATCCAGCGTATTCGCATGGGCACAATAGAAGGGGATTAACAGTAGTAGGAAAAGATATTTAGACATTTATCAGCGTGTTAGGGTTTCAGTGATTGGATTATACATGGGGAATGGCGAATGAGCGCAACCTAGTCATTTTTTAGTAGCCTTATTATCAATCTCAGTCTTTATAACGATGACCTAGTGATAATGTTACTGGGCGTTATGCCTGTATTTTTTTTGAACATACAAATAAAAGCGGATGGGCTTTCGTAACCCAGTTGAAAAGCAATTTCGGTGACCGATTGTCCTCGGTAAAGCAGATGTATCGCGGCCTGAACTTTTAATCTTTGGCGCCAAGACGTATAACTTATTCCGGTTTCCTTCTTGAAGTTGCGAGAAAGCGTCCGAGCCGAAGCACCAACCAGCTTGCCCCATTCCTCTAAGCTCTTAATATCATCAGGTGTTTCATTGAGCTGTTGTGCAATATGCAGCAGCTTTACCGAAGTGGGAGACGGTAAGCTGGTTGCAACGGCAGGAGCAAGGGTCATGAAGTCACGGATCAATCTTAAATGTCTGCCAGCAGGGCTTTGCCATTCGTAATTTGCAGGTATGTTGAGCGCTTCAATAATGAGCATTTTGAGTAAGGGTGAAATACTGATTACTTGAGAAAAATTTGGTAGTTTTGGGGTTTGTTGTTGCTCAAAATAACCGCTGCTAAGTTCGCAATCGGTTAACACCAACACTTCATGATCGACATGGGAAGGGATCCAGACAGCTTGTTCTGCAGGGCAAATGTATTTTGCTGTTGCTGTTGTTACAAGGATCACTCCGCGATGGGCGTATAAGAGCTGCCCCCAATCATGTTGATGCAACTCAATAGCAGCCCCTTTTTTGAGACTCCTTTTGACTAAAACAATCGGTCTAGCCATTGGTTTAAAGGATTCATCTGATGGGCTGAGTTTCATATCTGTCCTTTAGTCGATATATGTCGTCCTGTATTCGATAATAGGACGCTGCAGTATCAATGTAACATCTCCTGTCATCTTATTGTGGAAGGGGGTTATATATGACTTGGGTCGATCTATTACTGTTGTCTGTTTTAGGGGGAAGTGTCGGTCTTATTGCAGGCTTACTTGGCGTTGGGGGAGGAGGCATTTTAGTCCCTGTTTTGGCGAGTCTGTTTTTATCCAGAGGTGTGCAACCAGATGTGGCTGTACATCTGTCCTTAGGGACTGCGATGGCTTCTATTATTGCAACGACCTTTTCAAGTGCACGTGCGCACCATCAAAAGCAAAATGTTGACTGGAAAGTCGTTAAGAATATGGTGCCGTTTATTTTATTAGGCAGCGTGTTGGCGGCATTACTGATATCAGTCTTGAATACGCTGCTACTTTCATTATTTTTTACTGCTTTTATGGGGTATCTATCATTGAGTATGTTGTTAAATCGACTGCCACCAAAAGCCATAAACCAGCAAGGAGGGCATACCAATTTAGTATCGGTTGTCATTGGCGCCGTGTCGACGTTAACCGCGATAGGAGGGGGCTCGTTAATTGTTCCCTATTTGGTGAAGCAAGGCATTAATATCAGAAAGGCCGTCGCTAGTTCAGCAGCCATTGGGGTATCAATCGCTATTGTTGGCACTAGTGGTTATGTCATTAATGGGATGACATCTTACGGGGGGAGCTCTACAGCATTACCTTGGGCGTTAGGATTCATCCATCTACCCTCGGTGGTCATTATATCGATAAGCGGTTTTTTAGCCGCTCCTTTGGGGGTGAAACTATCGGGTAGGATCCCTCAACTGCTGCTCAAGAAGCTATTCGGTCTACTGTTGTTTGTGATCAGCTTAAAGATGCTATTCAACATATTGGCAGTAGTCTAAAGGGAACTCTTCAAAAAATGCTTATTTAGGCTGGGTAGCGTAAATTCTAGATTCGTTTAGTCCATGGGAAAGTGAATATCCCATGGACTAAATATTCGACTCTCGATTAACAAAGAGTTCCAGTCAATTGGATTGGCATGATCCAGTAGCGACAGGGGTTGTGTTTACACACGACGGCAAGAGCTTGTAAAAGCGCATCTTGCTGGGCGGTGGGATGCATAATCTCAAACTTACAAAATTCCCGATATCCCTCCACCTGTTCCTTGATATTAAAGTGGCTGTGCTCGCGGCTAAAGCCACAGATATTGCCCAGACTAAAGCCTGATAAGAAATCTAACTCAATCAGGGTATCGACAATATCGTCTTTAATATCGTTTTGTGCGATCAGCACTAATAGCTGTTCTGTGTTCATCGACGTTTCTCCAGCCAGTAATAGAGGATTGGCAATAGGTAAAGTGTAGTGATGGTCGAGGTGAGTAAGCCACCAATGACCACTATGGCTAACGGTTTTTGGATCTCAGCTCCTGGCCCAGAGGCAAATACCAGTGGCATCAAACCAAACATGGCCGTCGTTGCCGTCATCAAGATGGGGCGCAAACGTCGCGCGGCACCCTGTTCGACCCGAACCAATAGATCGCTAAAGAGATGCTTTGTCTGCTCGTAGTAGCTAACCATCACCACGCCATTGAGGACGGCCACACCGAGCAGGGCAATAAAGCCAACCGATGCCGGCACTGACAGATATTCGCCCGACAGATAAAGGCTGACGATACCGCCCATCATCGCAAACGGGACGTTGGCAAGGATCAGTCCGGCCTTGGCGAGCGAGCCAAAGGTGGTGAATAGGATTAGGGTGATCAGCGCGATGGCAATGGGGATCACTAATAGCAAATTGTTGGTGGCACGCTGCTGGTTTTCAAACTCACCACCGAAGCTCACGCTATAGCCGCTGGGGAGTTGGATTTGCTGGGCAATTTTAGTATTAAGCTCTTCAACAAAACTGACTATGTCGCGTTCTTGTACGTTAGTGGTGATCACCGAGAAGCGGTCACCTTGCTCGCGCTCAATCAAAATCGGCCCCTCTTTGTAGCTTAACTTAGCGACATCAGTCAGGCGTTTTAATGAGTGATCGGGCATCACTAGCAGCTGATTTTGTAACTCATTGATGCTACTTAAACTGCTTTGATTATTGGCAATCAATACCGGGGTGCGTTTCTTGCCCTGTAATATTTCGGTTACCATCACCCCTTCGAGTTGACTCTTGAGGTAGCGAGCAAACTCCATGGTGCTCATGCCAAAGCCACGAGCCAGTTCGTTGTCTAGGGTGAGGTTGATAAAAGGGCTGCCCTCTATCATCGACATTTTGACATCGATGCTGCCGCGGGTGGCACTCACCAACTGCTCTATTTGTGCGGTTAACTGGCCTAGGGTGTCGATATCGGTACCGAACACCTTAATCGCCACATCACCAATACTGCCGGTGAGCATTTCTGAGACCCGCATCTGAATTGGCTGAGTAAAGTTAAAGTTTACCCCTGGATAGTTGAGCAGTTCGTTGCGGATCGCCTCTATTAGTTGCCCTTTGTCATCGAAGCGCCATTCATCGCGTGGAACCAATTCTAAAAATACATCAGTTTCGTTTAGCCCCATAGGGTCTAGACCCATCTCATCGGCACCCGTTCGGGCGACCATCTGCTTTATCTCCGGGACTTTTGCGAGCAAGGTTTGCTGAATTTGTTTATCAATTGCGATAGACGCATCGAGTGAAATAGAGGGCGATTTTTCTAGTTGTAATATGATGTCGCCTTCATCCAAGGTGGGCATAAAAGTTTTGCCCACTAGACTAAAGAGCCCGAGGCTGACAATCAGCAGGCCAAAAGTGATCAGCATAAAGGGCTTTTTATGGTTAAAGGCCGTTTTTAAGCTGCCTAGATATGCAGCTTTAAGCTTTATGATGGCCTTAGGTTCTTGGGCCGCTTTTTCATTGACCAAATACGAGGCGATGACTGGGATGACTGTCAGCGATAGTATCAACGCCGACAGCATAGCAAATACAATAGTCACCGCCACAGGGGTAAAGAGTTTCCCCTCCAGCCCCGTTAGTGTGAGCAGTGGCGAGAATACGATCATCACAATAATGGTGCCTGATACCACTGGAACCGCCACATCTTTAGTCGCGCGAAAAATAAGATGCAGGCGTGGTAAGCGCGGCTTGCTGGCGATCAGATTGACCATGTTTTCGACCACCACCACCGAGGAGTCGACTAGCATACCGATAGCGATCACTAAGCCGCCTAAGCTCATCAGATTGGCGGATAAATTGAACAGATCCATCATCAGAAAGGTCATTAGGGCGGCGAGTGGTAGAGAGAGCGACACCACTAAGGCGGCGCGCACATTGCCTAGAAACAGTGCCAGCAACACAATCACTAAAAGCACCGCCTGAAACAGGGCACTAGAGATGGTATTGATAGCCGTATTAATCAGGTTGGCGCGATCATAAAAGGTGTTGATCACACTGCCTTCTGGCAGTGTGGCGCTTATCTGTTCCAGCTTCTCTTTAATGTTGGTCACCACTTGGGCGGTGTTGGCATTCTTAAGGGCGATAATTAACGCTTCTGCAGTCTCTTCACCATCTTTAGTCACTGCACCATAACGGGTTAAATGACCAATTTGGATGTCGGCGAGATCGCTTAGGCGATACACCTTGGCATCATCGGCTTTAATCACCAACTGACCCAGTTCGTCGATATCATCGATCCGCCCCTCAGCGCGCACGATAATGGTATCAGTGCCTATGGTGAGCTTACCCGCACCTTCGTTATGGTTGTTGTCGATAATTGCCTGTTGCAACGCGGCAAAACTCACTCCCGCCGCCGCCATCGCCGCAGGATTGGGATTAATGTTAAAGCTCTTGGCATGGCCACCTAAAATATTGACGTCAGCCACGCCCGCAACGGTACGCAGCAATGGGCGGATCTCCCACTCTAGTAGCTGCCTGCGCTCCATCAACGACAGATTGGGGTTCTCCAGTGAAAACATAAAAATTTCACTCAGTGGCGTACTCATCGGTGCTACACCGCCAGAGACACTCTCTGGAAAACTATCCCACACGGCGGCGAGTCGCTCGCTCACTTGTTGTCTCGCCCAGTAGATATCGGTACCTTCGGTAAAGTCGAGGGTGATATCACTGATGGCATATTTAGTGGTTGAGCGTAAGATCGCCTGATTGGGTATTCCGAGCAGCTCGGTCTCAATCGGCACCGTTATCTGTGCTTCAATTTCTTCAGGTGTCATGCCTGGGGCTTTTAAAATTATCTTCACCTGAGTTGGTGATATATCGGGAAAAGCATCAAGCGGAATGACAAACCAGGCGCGAGCACCAGCTAGCATTAAGATCATCGCCACAATGAGTACAAATAGGCGCTGAGTGAGTGAAAAACGGATGACTGAGGTCAGCATATTATTCGCCTCCTAAGCCGAGTAATATGCCTTTAACAGCGGCAACCGACTGAGATAATACTTGGGTTTTACTTAAGTCTTGGTCGCTGGCGACGATGTATTGCCGAGGTGTGGAACCTAAAATATCAATATTGATCGCCGTTAGTGTCTCTGCCGTTTGGGTAAATACTTGGCTTTCTTGTTGCCAGCTAAACACACTGTTTTTCGGTAGCAGGTACACTGTTTTTTGATACTCGGGTATCACCGTGGCTTGCTGACCTAGCAGGAGGTTACATTCTTGCGGCACGGGCATTGACCATGCGCTAACAAAAGCGCCGTCAGCAATGGCTGATATTGACTCGATGGCGATATGACATTGGTCGATATTAATCGCCGATAACGAAGTTGACTGGCTCATCGGCACATTGACCTTGACGCGAATACTCTCGGCTGGCACCAGTGAAAACAGCTGTGAGTCGGCCATGTAGGGGGTGTTGAGTTGATTGAGCTTTACGATGCCCGCCACTGGTGAGCTTACCACTAGGGATTCCGTTATCTCATCAGTGCTTAGCACCATCTCCATGAAGTGTTGCATATGCTCGTACTCGAGATGACTGCTGAAATAGTCTTGACTGATCTCTCGCCACTTTTCGGTGCTGATACTGCCATTTCTTAACAGAGGTTTATTGCGTTCATAGCGTTTTTTTGCCAGCAGATATAAGCTGTTTGCTGCATCGACCTGAGCCAGGAAATGGAACACCTCTGGCCCGGTTAATCTCACAATTGCTTGCCCTTTAGTGACGATTTGTCCCTGACCGACCAAGAAGGTGACCTGCTGGATATTCTCTGGCGTGCTAACCCAATAATCGTTGCCCGGTAATCGGTCAACCAGTGCTGGAAGTGCGCTACCTTCATAGCTAGCGACCTTTTGTGGCTGTACATAGCTGAGTTCTAAGTTGCCTAATGTCTTGAGGGCGATAGATTCTGCCTGGGCCAAGCTGGTGGATAGGCAGGCTGATAAACATAAAAGGCTGGCGCCGTACTTGGCCATCATAATGAAATTCCTAAGGCTTGCAGTTGCTGGGAGTGAAGTTGTTGTTGGGTGACTTGGTTAAGCACTAAGCGTGACTCGGTATCGAGCGCATCCATATAACGACGCAGCCATATCTCGTAACTGATTTGGTTCTGCTCTTTTACTTTGGCAAGTTCTTCGGTGATGGTACGACTCAAAGAGAGACCACGCTTTAACAGCACTTGTTGATCGAGTAATTTTTGCTGCTGTTTCGCCAGTTTTTCTGTTTGTGTTGTTAATTGCAGATAGATTCGATCACGATTGAGGTTTTGTTCACTATGAGCTTGCTGCCAAGTTGATAATTCACTTTGAGAGAGCGCTGAAATAAAGCCAAGTGGCACTGTGATGCCTAGCCCTAGTTGCTGATCATCAAGTTGATCATCTTTGGTGTTTTTAGCGGTTAGTGACAGTGTCCAAGGATCGCGTTCCCCCGCTTGTTGACTCTTTATTACCAACAGCTGTTGTTGCTGTTGCAGGGTTTGCAGTTGCCATAATGGGTGCTGTGCTAAAGCGGTGTTGAACGCTGTGAGCGTGGATGAGTGTGCATCAAAAATGGGACGTGAGCTTTCATCAATTTTTGTTGGCATCTCATGTCGGCCTGTTAGCTGACTAAAGAGAGAGAGCGCCTCAGCTTGTTGCTGCTTAAGGTTAATTTGTTCGAGTTCGATATCGACCAACTCCCTTTCTAGCAGCAACTGGTTCGCGAGTGGTAACTCGCCTACATCGGTTAAAATTTTCTGCTGAGTATGCAGTTTTTCGAGTAACTTTATTTTGCGATCAAGTTGCATGAGCTTCATCGATGCGATGCGATGATCCCAGATACTTTGTCTTAGCAGGCCTGAAATATAGAGGCCCTGCAAAGCAATTTGTTGCCCCTGAATTGATTGAGTTAGCTGCTTTAGTTGCTTATCACTGCTGCGTAACCCTAGGGATTTAAGCGGCAAATTGAGCGATACTTCTTGTTCGTAACTGTTTCCATTATCTAAGCTACCGAGGTAACTCAGGCCAATACTAGGTAGGCCACTGAGCCATGATGAACTGCTTAGTTCAAGTGCGTATTCATCATTGAGTTGAGTGCCATTGTGTTGCGAGGAGTTCAATCTGGCTTGGCTTATTTCTAGCAGCGGTGGCAGTTCGCTATTGGATGCCCCATGGCTTAAGAAACTACTGCTACTTAATGCGGTCAACAGACATATCTTGATACAAGACTTAACGACAGACATAAGTGATTTCTATGCTATTAAAGTGTGCCGTTAGTTTAGAGATTGATAGGCTAATGTCTTGAGTGAGGTGTATCATAAAAGCGCTTATGGTACATATGTCCCATAAAGTAATTGCCTGATTTTAATTATTTTTGTTCAAATATTCGTTTACTGAATAGATGTTGGTTTTTGGTTATAGGAGTGGTTTTTTCCATGAAAAAGGATGTTGTTATTATTGTTTTGTTGGTGTTGATCATGCTGTTTAAGCTGATTGATATCATGGCGGACTTGCAACTAAATATCCCTGCATGGCATATCATGCAAGAAAGCATATTGGTGTTGCTTACTGTTATAGGGACTGTCTATTTGAGCTATGACTTGATACGTCGGTCTCGGCAGGTTAAATCTTTAGCGCTTCGACTCGCTCAAGCAGATAAGCAGATCGATAATATGTCGAGCCAGATGCGCTCTGCCCGTAAGGATTATAGTCAAGCTGTTATTAGTCAGTTCGACACTTGGGGATTTACCAAAAGTGAGCAACAGGTGGCGTATCTGCTGTTAAAAGGCTTAAGCTTTAAAGAGATCGCTGAGGTGCGGCAAACCAAAGAGAAGACGGTACGCCAACAAGCTTCATCTGTCTATGGCAAGGCGGAAGTTGATGGTCGACATACCTTCTGCGCCTGGTTTATGGAAGACTTTATTCAAGAGCATAATGAGGATTTGGCGGCGAGTGCAGCTAACCAAGCAGCCTAGTGTGTTCGGATGACTAACCTTCTAAATTCCTTTCACGTTTTCCAGACTTCATTTGGCTCAAACTAACCCTTTCCACTTAAGGGAGCAGAGCAAGGAGGAGGGCTTGTCTTTATCAATATGGCATCCCCCCAATAAAAAAAGCTGCCGGGCTTATCAATTACAATGAGTTGCTCACTTCATCATGGGTAATTGATAAACCATAGTTAGGCCGGTGGATATTAGTAAGTTACATAACTTCTGGCGTTGTCTAACTGACTCAAGATTGTTTTAAGTAAGCTGTCTTTATCTTGTAGCTCGGGGTCCATCGACTTGAACTGTGCCAACATCGGAGCAGGAAGGTTGTCGTACAAGATTAAATAGGCTCTATCTAACTTCAACATAGGTAGTGATTTGGCAAGTGATTCGTTAGAGGTAGAGAACTGTTCGGTACTTTTAGTCCATTGGGTAGCGAGCTTAGGTAAAAGGGGGTTCTCACTTAATGCTTGCAGATAAGCGGTTGCATTTTGTTTGCTGAGAAATTGCTGTTGCTTTGTATCGTAAATATAGAGTGCTGGAAATTTGTGTTTTTGTTTTTCGGATACAGAATCTAACATCATTGATTTGTCGTGCTGACCAAGAGTAATTAGTTGGGATGTGTTAGCACTGACATTTATCGACATAAAGATAAGAAGTGATAAAAATATAATACGCATAAGTAGTCTCTAATTTAAGTAAAGTAGGGGGTAAAATGCCCGCTAGAGTTTTATTTAGCCAAGAGAGTCTTCCCACTCTAAAGTACCACTTACAACGGTACAACAAATTTGCCCCCCACCACCGCCCTCTCCAATGTTGGTACATTTTGCCATGACGTTATAAGAGCTAAGTGTGAGCACAGAGAAAAGTAAAAGTGATTTATACATTTTTCATCCTTGATTAAATAGTTATGTGAAGTACATCCATATCCCCACGAGATATAACCTAATGTTTTTTCCCGCTATGTCAACAGCTTGTAGCGTTATTGTTTTAATCCTTGATTGCTTGTATTGTAGCGGAGAGCTATAAAATTAAATGGAATTTGATTATGTTTGAAATCCCTAAGGATAGGAGCCGCCTAAATAAAATCAGTTGGTTTTTGTTTGCTGCTGGTGGAATAGCATCCATCTTTATTCTTATTACTTTAGCCAGTCGTCAAGCTTTCTCTTCTGATAACGTCAATAGTGATTTTCCCATCGCGAGTGTCATCAATTCTCCTCTAAATGTTACCGTCTCTGGTTATGGAAAGTTTGTTCCAAAAACTCAGCGTGGCATCAATGCGCTTAGTGGAGGGCATATTGTTGAGGTGTTTAAAAAGCCCGGGAATTTAGTTGATAAAGGTGAAATTATATTAAGCCTTAATAACCCTAAGTTATTGCGCTTGCTGGAAACCAGTGAGTTGGCCTTATTAGAAGAGCTGGCAAACCAGCAAAGAGTAAAGGCTGAATCAGCACAGGCGTTGGAAGATCAACGAGGTAAAATTCGTCTTGCTAAGGTGCGGCTAGCCTTGGCTGATGCGGAGTTAGTTGCCCATAAAAAGCTAAAAGAGAATCAAGTTATTTCGACGCTCGACTTACATAAGGCACAGGTGGCATGGGAGCAAGAAGATGCCATGTTGCAAATGGAGTTGAGTCGCTTTCAGACGCTAAAGAAAACGCGAAAAGCGACGGATGATTCTACTCGGTATCGCATGGAAAAAGCCGTTAAACAACAAGAGTTATTGGCATCAGAGGTCGAGCAGCTAAATGTTCGTGCGAGCATGGCTGGTATGTTAACTGAGTTAGCTGATGAACTCGAGATTGGCCGCCATGTTGAAGAGGGGAGAGCTGTCGGTATGATTGCAGATCTTTCTGCTTATTATGCGCGTATTAATATTACGGCAGCTGATGCAGAGTACGTTAGCCCTGGTTTGCTAACCCAAGTTCAGTTCAAGGGTGTTGAAATAATCGGTGAGGTCTCTCGCGTCGACCCAACGGTTAACAATGGCAGTGTTGAATTGGACATAAGTTTCAGCGCAAATCTACCTGCGGCTGTAAGGCCAAATATCGATGTGACGGCTAAGATTAACATTGCTGAGCATCGAAATACCCTCGTCGTCGCCAGACCCGTTGGAGTCGTTCGGGCCCACCGCGAATACCCCCTATTTGTACTCGATAAGAGCAGTTCTCAATTTCAGCGTCGTAATGTCACTATCGGTGATATTGCAGGAGATAAGATGCAGATATTAGGCGGAATCTTTCAAGGGGATAAGATTTTGCTCAAGGTCCCTAAACACCTCGTTAACTCCTCTGAAATTATGCTGGCTGATCTCTATGAATAACTGTGTCATGAAACTTACAGGCTTGAATAAGTCTTTTACTAATGCAGCGGGAAATAATCATGTTCTAAAGCATATCGATTTTGCTGTGTACAGCGGAGATATGGTTGCTATTTTAGGGCAGTCGGGTAGCGGAAAATCAACCTTACTATCAATAATGGGGCTATTAGATAAAGCTGATTCAGGGAGCTACCTTCTTTGCGACCAAGACGTGAGTAGCTTCTCGGCTTATCAATTCAGCCAGCTTCGAAATAGCCATATAGGCTGGGTGTTTCAAAACTTTAACTTGATTGCCGACATGACGGTAGTTGAGAACCTATCGGTCCCTCTACGTTTTAATAAGTCTGTTAATCGCGTTGACTATGAAGCAATGATTGATGATGTATTACAAAAGGTCGGTCTAGGTGATAAAAAGTCCTTTTACCCCGCTGAGCTTTCTGGTGGGCAGCAGCAACGAGTCGCCATAGCTAGAGCGCTAATCTGTCACCCTGACATTATTTTATGTGATGAGCCAACGGGAAATTTAGATTCGACTAATTCAAATAACGTGATGGAATTACTGAGTGCTTTGCACCAAGAGGGCAAAACGGTACTGATCATCACTCATGATCCAGACGTCGCAGCTTATTGCCAAAAAGCTTATAAAATCCATGATGGTGTAATAGCTGCTGTTTCGCCTCTGGAGTTTAAACATGCTGTTTGATGTCGTTTATGGCTGGCGTCAGTGGCGAGGTCAGCGTGGAATCTGGAGTTTATTAATTGTAAGTCTGTGCCTATTTTGTAGCTTAATCGCCTTTGTAATCAACCTCCTTTGGCTTCTGAGTAGCGATCGACCTCAATGGGTCGGCAATCAACAGCCCATCGTCACAGTTGCAAACAAAGATCTGAGTGGCAACTTGCAAGCAACTTCAGGCTACGATATCGATTTAATGGCAACAATCGCTGGAGTCGATAGTGTCGCTAGTATTGCGATTCAACCGAGTCTGGTGACGATAGGACTAAAAGAGCTACCCAAATTAACCATTGGCTTTTATTCACAAAGTGCAATTGAGCTGCTGGGGTTGTCTGCGCCTTTTTCGATGCAAAATTTTGAGGCGAAAAAAGGCATCGTATCGAAACAATTTTGGCAACAGCATTTTGAGACTCGCGCTTCGTTAAACGAAAGTCGTTTATATTATCGAGATAGCGCTTTTCTTATTGCTGGAATAGCGCCGACCACCATGGGTAGATTAGGGGATTTTCATGTAGACATTTGGTTACCAGACTCCTATTTACAGCTGGGTGTTCCCGATATGTTTGCTGACAATCCGGATCTCTTTCTAAAGACAGAAAGTAATCGCTATGGTTTTGCACTGTTGACGCAAAAAGTAGACGTTGAGCAGCTTCAAGATGCATATATCAATTTAAGGCAGCAAACGCCTAGACCTGAAGGGGGATTTACCGATAAACATTATCGCCCTTGGATAATTAATGGCGTAGAGCTAAATCCTAATGGTCGCGATATTTTGCAAAGACAGGCATGGATACTGCTACTGCTGTTGGCTGGTTTTGGATTTATTATTTTTAGCGGAATTGTCTCCGCCTATACACAGCAGGGTATAGCACGCCGTTCTGAAATGAGTTTAAAGCTAGCATTAGGGGGTTGTAAGCGCGGGATAATGAGTCAGTTAATGAGGGAGAGCATACCCGCTTTGGTTTTGGTTGGAGTATTAAGCCCACTACTGGGAATTGTTATTACTCACTACGTTGGCACTATCGGTGTTTATCTGGATTATTTTAGTGATGGGTTTAACTTTAATATTTGGCTGTGGCTGGTTGCCGTTTTTTGTTCCCTCGCATTATTCATTTGCTGTGCATTGATGCCGCTAAGTGGCTCAATGACAGAGATCTTCTCTCGCGGGAAACAGGGGCATTTAAGCAAGGTTCAGCAACTATCTAGTCGGCTAGCATTGGTGTTGCAACTTGCCGTTATTGTTGGTGTTATGGTGGTTTCTTTGAGCTTGATGTATCAGGAAATACACAAGTATTCGTCAGTGGTTATCGCTGACGACATTGACAGCTACAAGCCAAAAGTTGACGGACGATTAAGTATAATGCTGACCTCAGAGCAGCTTGATGGTGAATGGGTCGTTGGTGGGGAATCGATAGCACTATCATCGCAGCCTTTTACCCAGCTAGGTGCACAATCACTGAAATACCAGTCAGAGACTGCTATGGGAATCGAAAAACCCATCAATGGTCTATATGTTTCTAAGAACTTCTTTAGTTTGTTAGGTATTTCACTCTTATCCTGGGGGGAAGTGACTGAAAATGCAGTCATGATAAATCAAACAATGGCATCACAATTAGCAACCGAATTAGGTTTAAATGATTGGAGAGCAACTAAAGGGTTAGCGTTAAAGCTTTCAGGTTTTTACTATGAAAAGCATGTTCGTGTTGCTGGCATTGTGAGTGATGCACCTCATTTTGGGATCGCCAAAAAATCTAAACCTCTGGTGTATTTAAGCCTTAAGGATCAAAACCCACTTTTAGCTAGCCGAATTGCCCCAGTATTTTACAGTAAAGGGGCTGATAAAGAGGTGACCTCATCTCACCTAAATGATTGGGCTTCATTACAGTCACCTAAGCTGAGTTACGCTAAAGGATTGAGTTTAGTTCAACAAATTGAAGATACGGATTCGGCCGGGAAACTGCTGTTTTTAACCTCGAGTGGGATGGCGTCACTCATCATTTTATTAGTGATATTTACGCTTTATAACAAGTTTTGTTATGCCGTAAAAAGTGAGCAGATTAAGTGGGCGGTGATGTTAGCTGTGGGAGGGCAAAAAGAGACTCTTATGGCAAAAATGGTATGGGTGAATTTGCAATTAACGTTGCTGGCGATGGTAATAACTTTTAGCGTGTTTCTTGGGTTAGAAAGCTACAGTCAGTCGTTAATCGACGTGTCTCTATTTCAGCCTCTCGTATGGGGCGCTTGTATCACCTTGACACTACTGTTCATTATTTCAGTGACTTTGTGGTCGGCAAAAGGCTTACTGAGGCAAAATATCAGCGTATTACTTAGGGGGTGAGGTTCGACTTCACTTCGGTCATTTGTAAGAAGTTGAGCAAGGAGGATTGATCTTCTGATGTGAAAGGCGTCTTTAGTATTTCAATCACACATACTCAATGCTTTAATGGTTGCTGATATTTGTCGTCTTTATAGGATGTATGGTTATGATCGTAAGGAAAGTCATTAAATATCTACCCGCACTATTATTTGGCATATTGTTGGCGGGAATGAGTCTAATTGCGTTTGATTTCGCTGCCAGTTATATGTTGGGATTCTTATTATCTAATACTGATATGCACAGCAATAGTTCAGAGTTTTTGTGGCTATTAATACATGATGTTGGTCTGAGTTTACTGCTTGCAGCAGGTGTTTATTTTAGCTATCGGAAAATTCTACCGCAGTTCCCGAATGATATTTTTGCGGTATTGCTAATGCAGGCACCATTGGCTGTTATCAGTCTTTATCTGTTATCACCGTCGTTTGATTTTAGTTCTTTATACAGCAGTGTATCGTCTGTTTTAGGAGTGACTTCTGCAGTAGCAGTACTGCTGGTTTACTGGATGAGTAAGGTATTTGGGAAGGACTCTAAAGTGTCTGTTTAAAGCAGTGGTCTTACGGCCGAGGTAAATCGTGGCGCTTCGCTCACACAGGTAGTGTCAGACCCTCGCCCTTGCATCCACCATGACGTCCCCGACGAAGTTGTTGATCCTCTGTCATTTTCGAAAATTGCTATCGCCTCATATTCGCCATCTATGACTTACCAAGGCAACCTCGGAATCCATACCTCGCTCACGCGAATTATCTTCAATGACCTCGGTAACTTCGATGGGGAATGAGTGTTTTCTGTATGTTCTGATTTAGTCGTGGCTTTAGAGCTTTAATATTGATGTTAATGAAAAATAATTGGTGCAAAAAATTTAAAAATGATAGCAGAATATAAGGCCAAAAAGTAAAAGTGGGTCTTTTAATAAAACGTGTAATTTATGAGACGTCAAAGAGGACTGTATGAACATTTCTATAGAAAATTTGGATGGGCTTAAAGATTTACAACAGTTGTCTGAAATAGTGTATGAATCGGTTGAAGCATTAGAGTTGCTAGCGAAAACTAAACCTGAGATGTTTGAAGTTCTTGTTCATGGAGCGGGAAATATTAAGCGTTTTGAAGAAGCCAAACTCTCTAGCCGCCATTTTTCAGCCGTTGTAGAGCACATCTCGAATCGAGTTGAAGTCGGTGAAAGTGTGCCATCAACGAGAGAGTTTATTGAATTGCTGGATGTTGATTCAAGGCCGAAAACAGAATCGGTTTTTAAAAAATTAGAAGCATGGGGCTACCTTGAGGCGTTCCCGAAAAGTAAAACAGTTTTGAGAAAACCTTTGCCAAGTAACTAATTAACTGCCTTTTTGAACTTAATGGGTGAAATGATTGTGCTTTTCTAATCCAGTGTAGGTACGGCATAGGCCTTTGAAAAAAAGGCCAATTCTGTTCCCGACAGAATTTGGCATTTCCTCCGTCCATGGAGGTCAGATGTTTTAGTTGAGCTTACAGGGACCCTCTCTTTTATAAAGAGTCGCGGCGAGCCTCTGCTGTATCTGCACATGCGGTCGTTCATTCACATCTGCCCCATAGGGATATGGGAAATGTCATTATGATGTCGGGAACATCGTTGACCATGTGGCCACGACATTTGGACATCCTGTCCATCACCACCGCAGGTCATTAGTTGCATCTGATGCAGGAAGTGACCCATAAAGGTCATTAGATACTGAAACTGTGCTTAAAAGGCTGAGGGCACCCAAGCCAAATGTTGACGCCTAAACGATGACAATTCCTCATCGCTCAGGCATCCCACCTTACTGATGTACCAAACGGCCATTCTTAACCACATCAATACAAGAGCTAACACCGTAGGTGTAGGCTAACTCTGCTGGAGTACTGATATTCCACAAGCAAAAATCGGCGTTCATGCCTGCTTCTAACACACCGACTTCAGCTTCAATACCTAATGCTTTAGCAGCGTTGCGCGTCATACCCGCTAAGGCTTCTTCGGGCGTTAAACGCATTAAGGTACAGGCCATGTTGAGCATCAGTAGGCTTGAACACATTGGTGATGAACCGGGGTTGTAATCGCTGGCAACCACCATGGGTACCTTGTATTGACGCAGTAGCTCAATGGGAGGCATCTGAGTTTCGCGCAAGAAGTAGAATGCGCCGGGTAGCAGGGTGGCGCAGGTGCCACTTTCGCTGAGAGCTTTTACGCCAGCTTCATCTAAATACTCGATGTGATCGACTGATTTGGCACCAAGCTTGGCCGCCATGGCTGAGCCGCCTAGATTTGATAACTGCTCAGCGTGTAGCTTGATATCAAGTCCAGCATTTTTAGCGGCGGTGAGTACTCGTTCGGTTTGCTCTAGGTTGAAGGCGATATTTTCGCAAAATACATCGACAGCATCGGCAAGGTTTTCTTCAATCACTCGTGGCAACATCTCGTTGATCACTAAGTCAACATAGGCATTGCTGTCATTTTTGTATTCTGGCGGAATAGCGTGAGCGCCTAAGAAGGTGGTTTTTACATCGACATGGTGATGCTTTCCTAGCTCGCGGGCAACGCGCAGTATTTTAAGCTCGGTTTCAATGTCTAAACCGTAACCCGATTTTATCTCTACCGTAGTGACGCCCTCTTTTGCTAAGGCATTTAGACGCTGGCGACCTAGTTCAAACAGTTCAGCTTCGTCGGCTTCGCGGCAGGCTTTAACAGTCGAAATAATGCCACCACCGCTGCGGGCGATCTCTTCGTAGCTAGCACCTTGAAGGCGCAGTTCAAATTCGTTGGCACGGTTACCCGCAAACACTAAGTGAGTGTGTGCATCAATTAATCCAGGGGTTAACCAGCCGCCTTTACCTTTGTAAGTGGGCGTGGCCAACACATCAAATTTAGGCAGGTCTGCGCGCTTGCCTACCCAGGCTATTTTGCCGTCTTGCACCGCGAGTGCGGCATCTTTAATAGCACCGTAAGGCTCTGCAATATTGGGTGACATAGTAGCAATATTGATATCAATCCAGACTTGATCCCACGACATGATGCTCTCTCTTTTGTAGTTTTTGCAGAGGTTGAATACTAACACTAAGGGCTGCCACTAAAAATAATTTGTGAGCTAGCTTGTGTTTACTTGTATATACAAGCTAGGATTGTAGCCGAGTTTTCGACCATTAGAAATAGCCGCTGGACTGATATGTAATCGGTCATCAAAAACGGTATAAGACAGGATAACCGATGGCAACGCCAAAGTTTGCAGAGATTAAACAATACATTCGCGGTCAAATTGAGTCAGGGAGATGGGCTGAGAACAGCCGGGTTCCGTCTGAAAATCAATTAGCTGAATTGTTTAATTGCAGCCGTATGACGGCGCGCCGTGGCGTAACTGAATTAACTGAATCTGGCGTATTAGAACGCTCACAAGGGCTTGGTACTTTTGTGGCTGGGCTTAAATCGCAGTCATCGATGATGGCGATCCGTAACATTGCTGATGAAATTAAAGACCGTGGCCATGGTTACACTGTTCAACAAGTGCAGCTTACTGAAACGACAGCAACGGGCGCGATAGCGATTGCGCTGGGGCTGGAAGAGGGCGGCGCGGTGTTTTTGTCGGTGTTGGTGCATTGCGAGCAAGACACGCCACTGCAATTAGAGGAGCGTTTTGTGAATCCTAAGCTGGTGCCTGAGTACTTGGCGCAAGACTTTAGTCAACAAACCCCGCATGAATACTTATCGATGGTGGCACCGCTGACTGAAGCTAAGCACACCATTGAAGCCAAGTTGGCGGACGCTACCCAGTTGGCGCTATTACACATTGATGCGACAGAGCCTTGCTTACAAATCACTCGTCGCACTTGGTCGCGCCAAGGTGTGGTCAGTTTTGCCCGCTTGGTGCATCCCGGTAGCAGATTTAGATTAGGCGGCCACCTGACATTTAGTTAGCACCCATTTGGTCATAACCACTTTAGTACGAATGAATTAGCGAGAAAAATGACGTTGTCGCAGGTTAAGTCAGCCATGGCAATATCAGCATAAAAAAACAATAAGACAGTAAATAAAAAATAGATAAAAACAAATACAACAAACAAATTGAACGAGGTAGACCCCATGGATAAGAGACACGATCCAAGTCGTCGCATCATTGCGCCGCATGGAACTAAATTGAGCTGTAAAAGCTGGATGACAGAAGCGCCGATGCGCATGCTGATGAACAATTTACATCCAGATGTTGCTGAGCGCCCTGAAGATTTAGTGGTTTACGGCGGCATTGGCCGTGCAGCCCGCGACTGGGAATGTTACGACAAGATCATTGAAGTGCTGCAGCGTCTTGAAGAAGATGAAACCTTGATGGTGCAATCAGGTAAGCCCGTTGGCGTATTCAAAACCCACAGCAACGCACCCCGGGTGATCATCGCTAACTCAAACCTAGTGCCACACTGGGCAAACTGGGAACACTTTAACGAATTAGATAAGAAAGGCTTGGCCATGTACGGCCAGATGACAGCGGGTTCTTGGATCTACATTGGTTCGCAAGGCATTGTGCAAGGCACTTACGAAACGTTTGTGGCAATGGCTAAGCAACACTTTGGCGGTTCGTCGAAGGGTAAGTGGATCTTAACCGGTGGTCTTGGTGGTATGGGCGGCGCGCAGCCACTTGCTGGCACCATGGCGGGCTACTCAGTGCTGACCTGTGAAGTCGATGAAACCCGTATCGATTTCCGTCTTCGTACTAAGTACGTCGACAAAAAAGCCACTTCGCTTGATGAAGCTTTGGCAATGATTGAAGACGCTAACACCAGTGGCAAGCCAGTATCAGTCGGTCTACTCGGTAATGCGGCCGATATTTTTGCCGAGCTAGTTGAGCGCGGTATCACGCCTGATGTTGTGACTGACCAAACGTCAGCACACGACCCGCTTAACGGTTATCTGCCACAAGGCTGGACGCTCGAGCAAGCGATAGAAATGCGTAAAACAGATGAAGCTGCAGTGGTTAAAGCGGCTAAGCAATCGATGGCCGTTCAAGTGCGGGCGATGCTAGCACTGCAAGCCGCTGGCGCTGCGACCACCGACTACGGTAACAATATTCGTCAAATGGCGTTTGAAGAGGGCGTTGAAAACGCATTTGATTTCCCTGGTTTTGTGCCTGCCTATGTACGTCCATTATTCTGTGAAGGTATTGGTCCATTCCGTTGGGTGGCACTTTCTGGCGACCCAGAAGATATCTATAAGACAGACGCCAAAGTTAAAGAGCTTATTCCTGATAACCCACAGCTACACAATTGGTTAGATATGGCGCGCGAGCGTATCGCTTTCCAAGGTTTGCCTGCGCGTATCTGTTGGGTAGGTCTTAAAGACCGTGCTCGTTTGGCATTAGCCTTTAACGAAATGGTTAAAAATGGTGAGCTTTCAGCGCCAATCGTTATCGGTCGTGATCACCTAGACTCAGGATCTGTGGCGAGTCCTAACCGTGAAACAGAATCCATGCTCGATGGTTCTGACGCGGTATCAGATTGGCCACTCATGAATGCACTGCTTAATACTGCTAGTGGCGCCACTTGGGTGTCATTGCATCACGGTGGTGGTGTCGGTATGGGCTTTAGCCAACATTCTGGTGTGGTGATTGTTGCTGATGGCAGCGATGACGCAGCCGTACGCCTAGGCCGAGTACTTTGGAATGACCCTGCAACAGGTGTGATGCGTCACGCTGATGCTGGATATGAACTCGCTAAAAATTGTGCAAAAGAGCAGAACTTAGATCTGCCGATGCTAGACACAGCCAAGACAGAAGGTAAGTAGAATATGAGCCATTTAGTATTAACGCCGGGTACCCTAACCCTACCGCAAATTCGTGACATCAGCCGTGGCAAAGTGACGTTAGAACTCGCGTCAAGCGCAATAGCGGACATCAACACTAGCGCTGGTTTGGTGCAACAGGTCTTAGATGAAGGCCGTACCGTTTACGGTATCAACACTGGTTTTGGTTTGCTGGCTAACACTAATATTGCCGCCGAAGACCTGCAACTGCTACAGCGCTCGATTGTACTTTCCCATGCGGCAGGTACAGGCAAGCTCATGAGTGATGCGACTGTACGCTTGATGATGGTATTGAAGATTAACTCACTGAGCCGTGGCTTCTCCGGTATTCGTTTAGAGGTGATCAACTTCCTGATCAAGCTGGTTAACGCTGAAGTATATCCGTGCGTACCTGAAAAAGGCTCTGTTGGTGCATCAGGCGACCTAGCGCCATTATCTCACATGAGCTTACCTCTGCTTGGTGAAGGTCAGATGCGCTACCAGGGTAAACTGATCTCTGCCATTGAAGCGCTGGAAATAGCTGGCCTTAAGCCAATTGAACTAGCAGCCAAAGAGGGCTTAGCGCTACTCAATGGTACGCAAGCTTCAACCGCTTTAGCGCTGGAAGGTCTGTTTAACGCTGAAGATCTGTTTGCTGCCAGTTCAGTGATTGGTGCTATGAGTGTTGAAGCGGCAATGGGCAGTCGTAGTCCGTTTGATGTGCGTATTCATGCTGCTCGTGGCCAGAAAGGCCAGATTGATTCGGCTGCTGTGTTCCGTCACTTATTAGCGGATGAATCTGAAATCAGTGTTGATCATCTTAACTGTGAAAAAGTGCAAGATCCTTATTCGCTGCGTTGTCAGCCACAGGTATTGGGTGCATGTTTAACACAAATTCGCCACGCAGCTGAGGTGTTAGGCACCGAAGCTAACGGTGTCACTGATAACCCATTAGTGTTCCAAGATACCGGTGACATTATCTCAGGCGGTAACTTTCACGCAGAACCCGTCGCGATGGCAGCCGATAATTTAGCGATTGCGATTGCGGAATTGGGTTCAATTGCTGAACGTCGTATCGCGCTGCTTATCGATCCTAATTTGTCTAAGCTACCACCGTTCTTAGTTGAAAATGGCGGGGTAAACTCAGGCTTTATGATTGCGCAGGTGACTGCTGCAGCACTGGCTTCAGAGAACAAGACCTACGCTCACCCAGCCTCAGTCGATAGCTTGCCAACATCTGCTAACCAAGAAGACCATGTGTCTATGGCCACCTTTGCGGCGCGTCGTTTACGTTATATGTCTGAAAATACCCGCGGTGTGTTAGCGATTGAGCTATTGGCCTCGGCGCAAGGTTTAGACTTCCGTCGTCCATTACAGCCAAGTGCAGCAGTGGCAAAGGCGAAAGCAGAGATCCGTGAGTTGGTTTCTTATTACGATAAGGACCGTTTCTTCGGCCCAGATATCGAAGCATCAACCAACCTACTGCTGACTGCTAGCTTTAACGCTTACCTGCCAGCAGATATTCTGCCAAGCCTGTAATCGTGTAATCGGCTTGCTAGCCTTAAAATAGCGAGAAAGGGACTATCGATTGATAGTCCCTTTTTTTGTATCTGCAGACTCGTGCATGAGCATTTTGGCTGCAATAAACACCCATGCCCTTATGCACAAGTGAAACGCTGGAATGATGAATATGAAGGCTGGTATAGCAAAGCTCAAGTTACAGACAGCATTACTATCTTTGAGGCGTGTCTTAGTGATGAAAATGATAAGTATTTACTTGAAAAGTTTACAGTGTTTAAGCTGAGTCTTGCTGTTGCTCCAAATCCTGTGGAAGTGGAAATAGATCCCGCTTAAGTATTGATAAGGGAAGTTGCGCCTCCCCATATCATTTGCGGTGCTATATGCTGATTATTAGTGTTCTTAATGGCCTTGCTAGCTACGTGCTCCTTTAGTCTTAAGCCCAATGTCGCGGTTGTTGAAATGACAGATGCGTAATAGCGTAGTAGCTGACTATTTTCGCAGTTTAATCAAGTGGTGCTACTGATGACTATTATGGCCTTTCAAGATAACTATCCAGATGATCTCAGTCATTGTTATGGCTGTGGTAAAAATAACCCTCATGGGCATCAGCTAAAAAGCTATTGGGATGACGATGAAACCATAGCGCATTTTATGCCTAAGGCCTTTCATACTGCCATTCCTGGATTTGTTTATGGTGGACTCATAGCGTCCTTAATTGATTGTCACGGCACTGGCAGTGCAAGCGCCGCAGGGCTGCGGGCATTTGGCAGCCGCGATCAACAGTCGCCTCGGTTTGTCACCGCAGCGCTTAATATTGATTATCTGGCGCCGACGCCAATGGGTGTAGAGCTAGAGTTGCGTGGTGTTATTCGCGAGATAAAACCGAGAAAAGTGGTGTTAGATATTACCCTTTCCGCGAAAGGGGTGACTTGTGCAAGAGCACATATGGTGGCAGTGAAAATGCCTGAAAGTATGATCAGCTGAGTTGTTTAAATAGTAATATGCAACTTGGGTAGACGAGCTCATTTCTGGACTGAAGTGAGTTCGAGTCTTTGATTACCCCCCGAATCTTCGCATTAACTGCTGCTATTTAAAGACATGGAGTGGGTCATATATTCTGTTTGGGCGTTGCTGGTGACATTTTTCTAGCGCGTTGCGTATGGAAGCTAGGTGGTACTTGCTCTAGAACCTTTTACAAGTTGAAACAATAGATATAGACCTACAATTACCGATACTGTCGCCATCAATGGGCCTAGAAATAACCAGCAAGCGATATATATTGTTATGCCTAAAACACCTTTTTGCTCGGCAACGGAATAAAGACCTAAAGCTCCGAACATTAGCGCGCCGAAGCCTAAAACTCCTGCAGCGATAGTCATAATTATTAGTAATATGTCATTCATATCAGAGAGCGTATCGCGTTAGGTGGGACGCCGCAATGTTAAGTTGATTTGCCATCAGTGGTGCCAATGACCTACGGTCGGCGCATGTGCACTGGATTATAAAAGCGCAATGGTTATACTTCTGCGCGAATAAGAAGCAATACCCTAAATGTAAAAAGACCCAGCCGAATCGGCTAGGTCTCTAAAGGGTATTGCTTACACAAAGGGCGAACTACATGCGAGAATCCATCTCTTTCATCTTTAAGCTCATCAGCTGCTTAGTCCACTGGGCTTTGTCTATGCCTTCTATCCAGAAAACACGGCTTTCTCGAGTTTGGCCTTTACGTAAATAAGAGTCAGGCATTCTAAATACCGCTTGCCATACATTGACCGTTTCTTTCTTAATGAGTGCACCAGAATCGGCAAATAGGCTGATCTCTAATTCGATCATCACATAATGCTCTGTGCTAGTACTCGATAGCTCGAAGGTCAGTCCTAAGCGGTCGTCATCGTCCCATTGCTGATCTAAAAAGTTAACTTTTACGCCATTTTTAGCCGTTGATTTAAGCAGTGCTGCCTGTGCGATGGCGCTGGCAGTCAGGTTATCGGCTTTGGCTGGTAACGTGCTTGGTGTGGTCGCTGGTGTTGACTTGGTTGCTGGCGTCGCGACTGTCGCAGTACCTACCGCAGCTCCTACAACAGGAACGGTGACTGCAGCTATGGCTGGCAGTGTCGCTGGGACTGCACTGTGGTCTTGGGTCTGACTTTCTAGGATCACATATTCCCAAGTAAAGTCATCGTTGATTTGAATCAACGCACCATTATCCAACGTGACCCGTGTGACTTCATCGGCAAATGCCGGGAAAGCAAAGATTAATAAGACAACTGAAGCGTAGTTTCGCAGCGCGTTATACATGATTTGTTACCTGTCTAAGGAGATTGCTCTAGCATAGACAAACTCCCGTCAGATTAACACTGTTAAAGGTTGATGTGGTTCACATTGAGTAACCGATACTAAATACAGCCGACTCGGTCGCAGAGTTATAACCAGCGCCTAAAGACAGATGTTTACCCACTACATAGCGTAAGCCTACCTCGGCTCCCCAAGTGGTATCTTTGTCTGTTTCCCAAACGGGCTTACCGCCGACAATCTTGGGCACGATATTATTGGTATAGGAATACTCGCTGGAATAAGCGGCGGCGCCGCCATATAGGCTTAACTTAGGCAGCAAGGTATAGCTGAGACCAAAGCGCCACTGAGTGTCCTTGGCGTGGGCTTCGCCAGGTTCTTCTACAATGACATCAGTCTCTTTGCTCTGCGCATAGCCAATGTAATAGCCCCAGTCGGCATAATCGGTGTCGTAATGGCTTGGCGCAATGGTGATGCCATACATGTCAGACGTCGCGGGTATGTAATCTAGCGTGAGGGCGATGACTGGTTTAGGTAAGATGGGCTCATCAAAACTGAAGTCATTAGCACTAACTTGAGTGCTGATTAAAGCCAAAAGGCTGGCAATTAGGTATTTGGTCATGGTCTTCTCATTTGGCTATCAGGTGATAGAAAATGGATTGTTGTGAATCTTTAGATTACAGTCAACTCACAATGCTCAAATAGCTGTTAAACTTGATGTTTGTAACGCTGTTGTTTGTTATTTGAGTCTAGGGTGTTGGCTTTTTTTTATAAGATTGATGAGTTACTTTGTCTACTCACTATTTGGAGATTTAGATTTTGGATCAGGAATTACGAGCCACTATTACGCAATGGTTAGCCAGTGCGGGTATCGACAGCCAACCTGCAGATGGGGTTTCAACTAGCATTTTGGTTGTAGCCTGTTTCATTGTGGCGTTTATTGGCTACATTGTTGTTAAGCGAGGTGTGGTTAGCACCATGAATATGGTTATTCAGCGTTCTCGTGTCACTTGGGACGACATCTTCATGCGCTATCGCGTACTGGAGAAAATAGCCAAGCTGGTGCCTGCGCTGATCCTCAATATTATTCTGCCGCTAGCGTTGACTGAACATGCTGTATTGGCGAGTTTGGCGGACAGATTGCTAGACGTCACTATCGTTATCTTATTTGTTCGAGCAGTGTATAGCGGACTCGATGCCGCCAATGAAATTGCAGATGTAAACTTGGTCAGCCGCCGATTACCCATCAAAAGCTTTGTGCAGTTGTTTAAGTTATTCATGTTTTTCGTTGCCATTATCATCTCTGTTTCAGTGCTTGCTGACCAATCGCCAGTCTATTTCCTTAGTGGTTTAGGTGTCGCAACGGGTTTGGTTATGTTGGTCTTTAGGGACACCATATTAGGTTTTGTGGCCGGAATTCAGTTGGCCGCCAATAGAATGGTGAGCCCAACGGATTGGATCCAAATGGACAAGTATGGCGCCGACGGTGCGGTAGAAGAGGTGTCGCTGACCACGGTTAAAGTGCGAAATTGGGATCAGACGATTACCATGATCCCTGCTTATGCTTTGGTGTCTGATGCCTTTAAAAACTGGCGCGGAATGTCTGAGTCAGGTGGCCGCAGGATCAAGCGCTCGGTGCAAATAGATATCAGCTCAATCGGTTTTTTAACCGAAGACGATAAACAACGCTTAGCTAAGATTAATCACCTTAAGTCATATTTCACTGCTAAATCACAGGAGATCGCCACATTTAACGCTCAAGTTGTTGATGCTGACATGCCCGTGAACAGTCGTCACCTAACTAACATCGGCACGTTCAGAGCTTACATGTTGTCCTACTTGAAACAGCATGAGCAAATACATAAAGACATGACATTGATGGTTCGTCAGCTTGCGCCGACCTCATCGGGTGTCCCTATTGAGCTTTATATCTTCACCAACGACACTCGCTGGACAGTGTATGAAGACATTCAGGCCGATATTTTTGACCATGTATTTGCCATATTGCCTGAGTTTGGTTTAAGGGTTTACCAAGGGCCAACAGGCGCAGATGTTCGCAGCTTGCAAAGCCACTAAACTAAACTGCGAAGTTAATTGAAAGACAAAAAAAGGCACGTATTTACGTGCCTTTTTTATGGGCTGATTTTTAAACTGAGTTCGGTCTACTATCACATTGAGCTTGTCGCTAAACTAAATGCCGACCACCATCAATCTTGATCACTTGTCCTGTCACATACTGACTCTGCATCAAGTAGGTCACCGCATTTAAAACCTCACTCTCGCCGCCCTCTTTCTGTAACAGTGATTTTTTGAGGGCTTTTTGCTTGTACTGCTCACCGTCATCGGGGTTAAACATCAGCATGGCGGGCGCAATGCTGTTGACCTTAACATTAGGCGCTAACTTAGCGGCAAACGATAAGGTTAAGTTGTGCAGTGCTGCTTTACTGGCGGCATAAGCGGCATGCTTCTTACTGCCTTTTTCTGCGACATAATCGGTAATGTGAATAATATCAGCAGTGCCTCCGGTATAGGCATTGAGCTGCTCTGTCAGGGCAAGGTTGATAACATAAGGCACGCTGACATGAATGCGCATCATCTTGTCCATAATGAATATGGCAGAGTCTGCATCACCGTCTGGCAACCAATCGGATGCATTATGGATAATAGCTCTGATGGCGGGTTGCTGTTTTAGCGTGACCAGTAGCTCATCAAGTTGTGATGCATCTTCAAAGTCGCATCGATACAGCTCGACACCTAAGGTTTCAAGCTCTTGCAGTTGCGGATATTGGCTACGATAGGTGCCAATGACTTTTTGTCCCTGCTGGGCCAAGTGTTTAGCAAGATAAAAGCCGACACGCTTGCCGACTCCCGTAATTAAAATGGGGGCTGTCATTATACCACTTCCGTTAATCTAATCCCTTTAGGGCCTGATAGCCGAGGTGCTGACTTAATTTATCTTAAAAACTCTGCACGGGTTGAAGCATTCGATTTAAAGTTTCCGCCCAGTGCCGTCGTTTGAGTTTTAGATTGGGTATCCATAACCCCTCTGGACTTTACGCAGTAGTGTGTGGCGTCAATGCTCACCGCTACATTATCGGTCGCGAGTAATGTTTGCAGTGCGACTAAAATCTGCTTGGTTAAGCGTTCCTGCACCTGTGGGCGTTGAGCAAAAAATCGCACAATGCGATTGATCTTCGATAAACCGATAATGGTGTTATTGGGTATGTAGGCGACTTTTGCGAGCCCATCGATGGTGACAAAGTGGTGCTCGCAGGTGCTGACCACGCTGATATCGGTGATCCGTACCATTTCATCGATAGCCATTTTATTTTCAATTTGGGCAATTTTGGGGAAATTTGCATAATCTAAGCCAGCAAATATTTCGTTTACATACATCTTGGCAATACGATGCGGAGTTTCTTGCAAACTGTCATCGCTAAGATCTAGCCCCAGGGTGGATACGACTTCAGTCATTAAGCCTTTAATACGTTCATATTTTTGCTCGGCGGTCATATCCGAGGGCGTTAATGGCGTTTCGAGCCCTTGGGCGATGAGTGCTTCTCTCACTTGTTCAGCCTGTGATACATCCATAGTTGACTCCTGCTGTGAATGAATAATTTGGCAATTGGGCATTAGGATTTACGGTACTCGAGTGACAATGAAACAGAGTCTGCAAATCTTAATGCATGGGGTTTATCAATCGTCACACGGGCATATTGCACCCATGGATGTTGACTACTGATGTCGAGTACGTCAGACACGAGCTTTTCTAACAGTAGGAATCGTCCCTCTTCCACATGCTGGATAACCGCTTTGGTCACTTTCTTGTAGTTGAGCGCTTCGTCTACATTATCTTCTCGAATCGCATTGCTTGCGGGGTAGTGGATTTCAATGTTAATCACCACGTCCTGCATCTTCTCGCGTTCTTCGATATTGAAGCCGATGTAGGTGCGCAGGCGTAAATTGGTCACTTTTATAATGGCATTGCTGGTTGTCATTTAGAGTCCTTTTTAAATGGATACTGATGGCATTCAGTATCTGTTCATTCAGTGGAAATTTAAAGCACTGAAAGCAAAAAGCTAATAGTTATTCTCGGCTAAGGGATTCATCCAGTCGTATATCGAAGGTTAGCTTCCTTAGCTACGAGCTTTCAAACTCACGCGAGGCCAAAAGTACAATTATAGGCAAGAATACGGATAATCCCGCGATTAAGATCAACTCTTAACGACTCATTTACATCAAGCAGAGATCTAAAAGTCAACTGACATCGTACAGATTAGTCATGTTTAGCGCTGAAGATGAGTCCGCTATGGGGAAAAATGAACGTGTTTGGCTAGGACTGGGTTATGCCGGGCTGTTGCCTTTTATCTTATCCACATTAATGGTTTGGCTGGGTTGGCAGCTGCCGTGGTTTAGTGCCAATTTTGCGTTTATTAGCTACAGCGCGATTATCCTTAGCTTTATTTCCGGCACTCTTTGGGGCCGTGCGCTAGCCCTATCGACGAGTGGCACCATTGGTCGATTACTGATCCTCAGTAATCTTTATTCGATACTCGCTTGGGTCGCTTTATTACTCAATCAAGAGGTCATCAGTCTGGCAATTCTGTCGGTAGGTTATTTAAGTTTGCTCGCGGTTGAGAAAAAATCGCAAGCGCTATGCCTTAATGATGACTATCTCTCGATGAGACATCGCCTAACGTTGGTGGCTGTGAGTATGCATTTACTGATGTTGATCCATCAGTTGTTTGGAGGTTTGCAATGAAACTACGTATTTTTTATGACTCACTTTGTCCGCTTTGTGACGCTGAAATGCAGCATATAAAAGCCCGAGATATTGACGATAATATAGAACTACAAGATCTTAACCAGAGTGATTTTGCGAGTAAATACCCAGAGATTGATTTCACTGTTGCTAACCGCATACTGCATGCCCAACGTCCAGATGGTTCAATTATTACCGGGCTTGATGTTACTTACGAAGCTTGGGCGGTGGTCGGCAAAGAGAGGTGGGTTTCACTGCTGCGTTGCTCATTAGTGAAACCATTCGCCGATAAAGGTTATCTATTTTTTGCTAAGCATCGCTACCGTATCTCTTACCTGTTAACCGGTAAGAAGCGTTGCGAAAGTGGTACTTGTTCCCGCTAGCGTGAGTGGTTTACACGATTCATCTCGATTCAACTAGAATTAATTTTGACCACAATGCAATCAATCCCATGACTCAATCGTTATAGGGTTGAATGTGTTATCTATCAAAAGGAATAATCGATATGAAATCTACAACAGCACTCGGCGTAACCGTGGCAGGTATTTTGGCTGCCAGTTTATCTTTAGGTGCACAAGCGGTACCTGATCAACCGAAAGAGTGGGAAAAATGCGCAGGTATCGCAAAAGCGGGTGCCAATGATTGTGGTGCTTTAGATGGCAGCCATGGTTGTGCGGGCCAAGCTAAAACTGACAACTTGGCGGCTGAGTGGGTTTATGTGCCCGCTGGAACATGCGACAAAATAGCCGGCGGTGAAGTAAAAGCGGTTAAACCGGCTAAAAGCTAATGTTAGCTACGGCTATAGCAGGCGCAGGTATTGGCCTGCGCATTCCTCACGTGCAACAGATCCTGGCTGACGACAGTGTTGAGATCCCTTGGCTTGAAGTCTTGGTTGATAACTGGCTGGTGGACGGTGGGCTGAATCAACATCTGCTCAATCGTATTAGCGAGCGTTTTCCGCTGGTGTTTCACAGCGTGGGCTTGTCTCTTGGCGGCGCGAATACGCTAGATGTTGATTACCTCAATAAGATCAAATCACTCAAGCAAGCGTGTGGCGGCCATTGGTATTCGGAACACGCGAGCTTTTCTGGCAACGACGATTTTAAGGTGGCTGACCTGCTACCGCTGCCCTATACCGCCGAAGCGGTAATGCATATCAGTAACAGGATAAAGCAAACTCAAGACATTATGGGTGAAAGAATATTGCTCGAAAATGTGTCTACCTATATGAGCTGTCAACATAATGAATTGAGTGAGGGGGAGTTTATCGCCGCGATTGCCGAAGAAGCAGATTGCTATCTGCTGCTTGATATCAACAATGCTTTTGTGACGAGCGTGAACCTTGATCAGCAGTTGCAGTCATTTTTAGAGGCAGTACCTGCCCATCGGGTGAAACAGATCCATCTGGCGGGCTTTCATCAAAAAGGTGACTATCTGCTTGATGCGCACAACCATCCCGTCGACCCGCAAGTCTGGAACGCTTATCAGCGCTATATAGAGCTTAATGGCAATATTCCCACCATGATCGAGTGGGACAGCGAGATCCCTTCATTAAATAGACTGTTGCAAGAGCGACAAATTGCCGCTGATATCATGCAGTTCAACAGCAAGCCATCAGCGGGAGTTGACCAATGCGCTTAGCTGACTGGCAGGGGGCGTTTATTCAAGCGCTGCAAGCTAATGGCGATGATAGTGAGTTGCTCAGCATGGTTAATCAACGTGAACAGTCGCGGCTGAGTGTCTATCGAAACAATGCATTTCAGGCGTTGTTAAATGGTTTACAGACCAGTTTTCCAGTGTGCCAAACGGTGCTAGGTGAGGGCTGTTTTGGTCAGTTAGCGCAGCAGTATTGCACTGCTTATCCACTTAACGACGCTAATTTAAATCATTATGGCGCGCAGTTTTCGCAGCTACTCGCTAAAGAGATAAAGCAACATCAAGCATTTAAAGGACTTGAGTATCTGTCTGAGCTCGCAGCGCTAGAGTGGTCGTTAAAGCAAGGTTATTACGCACAGAACCGTACGGATTTTTTGCAACAGCCACAAGTGTGTGAACTTGAAGGGCTGGGACAACTGAGTGAAGCGCAGCAACAACAAGCGGTGTTGTTATTGCAGCCTGACATGGAGTTACTGACCTGTCGGTATCCAGTGCATCGCATTTGGTTAAAGCATCAAGCTCCAGCCGATGCAGTGAAATATTCACAGGCGCAAAGCGACACATCTCCGCTATACCTATTGACCTTTAGAGAGCGTTTTAAGGCGACATTCACGCTGGTTTCAGCCGCTGAAGCACTGCTATTGCTGGCGATAAAGCGCGGCTTGTCTTTAGGGGCATTAACGGATGCTGATGTTGATTTGAACATATTGCCGCAGTTGATCCAACAAGGGTGGATTGCCGGTTATCGGTCAATGGTAACCCATGATGGATAGAGAGCTGTTACAGAGCTTATACCGTTATTGTTTATGTCTCACTCGGCATAATGCGCAAGCGGAAGACCTGCTGCAAACAGCCATTGAACGTTGGTTAAAGAGCGAAGCAAAACCAGAACATCTGAGAGCCTATTTACGCACCGTGATCCGTCATCAATTTATTGATGACTGCAGGCGCTTAAAAATAATTGATTTCGAACCCATAGATGATCATGATCCTGCCTTACTCGATGAAACATGTTTGGAAGAGGTCGAGCTGCAGCATGACTTAATCGAGTATCTGTTTTCGCAGCTAAACGCGGCGGAACGAGAGGTGCTTTATCTATGGGCGGTTGAGGGCTATAGCGCCGCTGAAATTGCTAAGGATTTAGGTCAACCCAGAGGCACCATTTTATCGAGATTGCATCGTATTAAGATTAAATCAGTCGATATTATGCAGCTGTCTGCTCAAACAAATACCACAGGTCAGGGGGGCTAACATCATGAGTAAAAAACACGGCGCCGCCGACAACAACTTTAAAGGCATGGTAAAGCAATATATTGAAGCGCAAAGCCTTTCACAAGATGGGCTCGCACGCATGGAAGCGCTGTTAGCGGGCAAGCAACATGTTAGTGCCGACGCTGGGGCTGACTCGTCAACGTTGGCAGCAGACACGCCGTCACTGATGCAGCCTGTTAACCCGACCGATGCTCAGCCTACTGAATATAATCGTGCTAAGCGCAGCGAAGTACCTGGCGAAATATCGACTGGTGCAACCGCGGGCAAGATCCCTAACGAAAAATCTCGCAGTATCAGCAAAATGGTTTACGCCATGGTCGCCAGCTTATTACTGCTGGTGGCAGGATATCAGTTGTCTTCTGGTGTGGAGTTACGCCGTTATTTACACTCAGGTTCACCGGCCGTTACGGCTAGAGACATGAGCTGGAAAATTGCCGATGAAGTCGCTCGTAATCATGTAAAGATGAAACCACTGGAAGTGCAAACACAAAATTTAAACCAGCTTAGAGAGTATTTCACTCAACTGGATTTCACCTTGGTTAATTCGAGTTTGTTAGATAACTCCGCAAGTAAAATGTTGGGCGGCCGCTACTGCTCCATTCAAGGATTAACAGCCGCGCAGATCCGCTTTAAACAGGATAACGGTACACCCGTTACTCTGTATGAGGTGCAATACGATCCCAGTCTTTATGGAGAGCTGCCAGTGCTAGAGCAAGGACAGCAACCCATTGAGCAAGTCGTAAGGGGGGTAGATGTATCAATTTGGGTCGAGAAGGGCTTACTGATGGCAACGGCCCGTTCGGTCGATTGAATTAGAGCGAGTTTGTCTTATTCGTGGGCTTGCTGCTGGGCTATTCGTTTTGTGGTTGGATAAGCAGGTGATCTCGGCGAAACAGTTGCCATTGATCCATTTTTTCGCCATTTGGCAAAACACAACTACCAGTGGAAAGATCTGAAGTACCGCCCAGCTTTAAGCAGTATTCTGCTGCTGGATTCGGAGTTTGTAGCATCTCGGTCACTTCAATATCCTCATGACTCTCTTTGTGATCACGCTTATACAGCTGCCACTCATCCACTTTCTCACCACTGGGCAAAGTGCAATAACCAACTTGCGCATCTTCTTCAGATTCAATCGAGAGGGTACCGCCTTGAGCGACACAGTAAGTAGATGCCGGGTTTGCCAAGCTGATAGAACCTGCTGTCGCTTGTTCTGCTTTCTGGGCATCACAGCCTAGGAGAAATAATGTTGTGATGGTTACAAGGCTAAGTAAGGTTATTTTTCTCATGTTGCGTTCTCCGCTGTGTGTTGGCTGATAAGTATCGCTATAAGTACTAACGCACCGAATACGCAAAAGGGTTAGTTGAGGCTCGACGATAGAAAGAATAGTTAACAAATCGACTTTTGATTCACTACTTTCATTTATCTCTGTGACGGATTAAGCACAAACTTGATTACGTCCTTTTTTCTTCGCACTGTACAAGGCCACATCAGATCGTTTCAGGGTTTGCTCAAAAGTTTCGCCATTTTTATGTTCTGCAACGCCTATCGAGATGGTGACATTGACTGTTTTCCTGTCACTTTGAGTGCTACTACGTTTAGCTTTGGTTTGCTGCTTACGTTTATCATTGCGTAGCACTATATCGTAGTCTTCTATGGCCTCGCGCACCTCTTCGAGAAAGATGATAACGGATGCTACATCTTTACGGGGAAAGATGATGGTGAACTCCTCACCGCCATAACGGAAGGCTTTACCACTGCCATTTACTTGGTTAATTTTACTGGAAACGAGCTTCAGAACCTGATCACCAACATCATGGCCATAGGTATCATTAAACTTCTTAAAATGATCTATATCTAGCATGGCCACGCTGTATTTACGACCTAAGGAAAGCACTGCATTATAAAGGGCACGGCGTGAAGCGAGCCCTGTTAGCTCATCACGATAAGCGAGAAAATAGGAATCTGTCAGTACCGTCAAAATATAAATAATGGCCAATGCTGTCATTGAAATGGAGATGGGGAGCAAGCTAGGATAAATAAAATGTATTGCCCATAACACTAATGTAATTAAGATCGAAGTATTGACCAAATTAGACTGCCAAATTCCCCGAATAAAAACCAGTAATACACAAATATACAAAGGCGTTAGTATTCGAATCTCCATGGTAATCATACTGGGAAGATAACTATCGAGTGCTATCTTGAATTTAGTGTTAACCCAGCTCCAACCGAAAGCGATCGCTAAGCTAACGATTACCCCAAGGATTCTCACTACACTATGGGGAGATAGAAGCCCTCTGTCTTTAATAAACGCGAACCAAGTGATGGTGAGAGCACCTGCAAGCAGTAGCTGATCTGAGTATTGATTAAGATCTGTTATTGCCAACCGAGCAGTGGTGATACAAAAGTAATATGCCAACAACAAGATGGCTAAATAGGCTAATCGACTGCGGTTGAATTGCAGCGCAATGATAGCGACTGCAGGAAGTAGCCAGTTAGGCAGTTGCTCAATCACTGCTTGCCATGTTTGTAAGTTTGGCAGAAAGAGCTTAATTATGCTCAAAATAAGGGCAGTGTATAAAAGTGGAAGAAAGAAATAGCGACATCGGTGGTAAAAGGCAGACAAAACAAACCCCAACATAAACTTAGTTAAACACTGAACTCAGGAAAAACAGAACCAAATAATTAGCTCAGTCGTTTACATCGAGTCATAGCATGAGTAAAAAACAACAATCTATAGCCTAAGTAAGTCGACACTTTTAGCATAAGATAAAGCCCGTGATTAATATAAAAATTAAAAACCTTTAAAACATGTTCCTTCCGAGCTTCGTTCGGCAGAACTCGGCATTTCATTTAGCGAAAATCCACAACGGAAATTATATCTTCAGTTATTAATAATCAATAGCATAATTTTATTTTAGAGATAGTGGTACTCAGTACCTATGGGCTCTTCAGTTGAGGGTAGGGGTAGCATGGTTTAGACCATTTATTGTGGTATGGGGTTTTCCGCGGCAGAGTTTCTGATCGTTTACAAAGGCCGTTATTAAAATGATGCACACTCATGACCGCCCTGTTATAAAAAGGAGCTGATAGAGGCTAAGCGTTGACATCACTCAAACTTGGCATACAACTGATTTGTATTGGTTATTTAGTGTTTAGAGAAAATTAATATAACTTTCTCTAATAAACTTTCTTTTCCTAAAAAAAACTGAATGACGCTAATAAAGAAGAAAAGCTTAATTAAGAGAGATAATAGTTGAAGTATCAATTCCATAAATTCCTTAAGTGCCTTATTAAATCATTTCCACTAATTATGTCGTTGTTTTTCGACATATGCTACATTGTAATTATGTACATAAATATCGTAGTGTCATATCTTTTTCCTGACAAAAAAGATAATTGTTGTAATAGTAAATAATTTATATGTCACAAGTCGTGTGATTCGTACCTCTGCCAGAATGAGAACGTTCATTTTTGCCCCGCTTATAAACTCCAGCAATTAACACCTTCTCAAGGTATGAAGTATTCATCGCTGATATTTTTCCGCTTGATACTGGCTTTCCTCATTGTCTCTGCGCGGAGTGAATTCAAAGCGACATGCCGCACTACAGCCAACACTTCAACTCTATTATCCCGATAAATTTTACATTCATCCTCATTTATAGAGGCATCAAGTACCCAATGTAAGCCATTCCCTATCCCCCAATGATTGCGTTATCGCTTGCAAATAACTCTTTAGTCAATTCCTCAGAGCTAATGTAGTGGCGATAACCAATAGATTATTTCTCTTACTTTTCATTCTGATAATTAATGATTAATACTTATTAGGAAGAGAGTATAATTTTATGCCTAAAGCTTAACGTTAAGTTATAGAAGTAATTTCTTAATAAACATCCTGGATCTCATTGTTGTATTTTAGTGTAGGACCTTTTGGGTCTACTTGGCCATGTTTCTTATTATCGTTATTCATCAGTGCTCATGATCCGACGACTCTAGAAAGTAAAGTTGCATATTCACCAATATCATCTGTTTTTGCAATAGCCCCGCGAGTACAGCTTAGTAATCGGTGGGGATTATTGGTTACTGGTTCATTCAGAGCTTAAGTCACTCCTGACTATCAAATTCTTTTATTTGAATTAATGACGTTACATGAATCGAACTTATTGATTCATGCAACATCACAGGAATTCATCTTATAACTTGGTTATTTTTTATTGCCGTTATTTTTATCAAAGATTTCTTTTTTTAAATAAACTAAGCTAAAAACAACAGCTACGATCAAAAGAAGAGTATTAAACAAAGTAATCTGCTTTAATCGTACAAAATAATCAATTTGAAATGCGACGAAAATGACTAGGTAGCCAATTCTCCATTTCATAACTGAATCCCCCCAAAGTTACTCATAAGATTGAAACATTCCAAAAACACAACCAGCAACAGCAAGAGCGCCCCCGCCAGTGATAATTGTGGCTGTAGCGAGAATTCCCCAGCCTATAATTCCTATTGCTCCACCACCATTTACTTGTTCAATCTCGTTCATTGTTAGTTCTTGCATAATATCTTCCTTAAATTACACTGTTTAACGTTATGTTTGCCTAAGTGCTTGGAGCGTCTATTCGACTATCCCAGCCTTAAGCGATTGACCAAGGATGTGGCGTCCGTTTAAAGTTGTCACATCCTTGTTTTTAACCAATGAAATATTATCGTTACTTTGAACTCAATACTCCACCGTTTAAATTTCTTTTCCGAGGCACCTTTTTACTCTCGCATCATCTTTTTTATTCCGTTCCTGTTAATTGATGCAGCTCTTCAGGCGTGTAGACTTTGCCTTGGTGCATGACTAATAGCCGCTGTGCTTGTTTGATGGTTTCAGGTCTGTGGGCAATGATGATGCGTGTCATTTCAAGGTGCTTTATCTGCTCACTGATTTTTGCTTCATTGTCGATATCAAGATGACTGGTGGCTTCATCCATAAACAGTAAACTAGGCTGCTGGTATAGCGCTCTTGCCAGTAATAAGCGTTGAAGCTGTCCGCCTGAGAACTGACTGCCCATATCCCCCACAAGCGTGTTGTAGCCCATGGTCATTTTACTGATATCACTGTCAATGGCGGCCATTTGCGCACATTGCTGCATGCGTAAATAATTGGGCTCAGGCTCAAAGAAGGTTAAGTTGTCGGCGATGGAACCGGATAGCAAGGTATCGTCCTGCATGACTGCCGCAATCTGTTGTCGATATTGAGTCAGACCGATTTGAGTAATATCTTGCCCATCGAGCAATATGCGGCCTTGAGTGGGGGTGAGTAACCCGAGCATCAGTTTGACTAAGGTTGTTTTACCACAGCCCGACTCTCCCACTATTGCGACCGACTCATGTGCATTAATCGTTAGGCACGCATCGTCGATAATATTCAGCTCGTTATCGCCATAACAATAACTGACGTGCTCAAGGGTCAATTGTCCGGTCACCTTGTTAAGCGGCATAACGCTTTCGCGATTGGCTTCTTGCTCATGCAATGCAATGTCTGAAATTCGGTCCAGATGCAGGCGCAGCATACGAAACAGAATAAGTTGTTCGATTAAACTCGCGAAACGCTCCGTCAATAGATTTTTATAAGCGATAAATGCCAGTACCATACCGATGGTTAAGTCGCCAGACATGACAATTGTTGCCGCAAGATAGATAACAATGATGTTCTCAAGGCCAAATAGCAGTTTATTCACCGCTTCAAAACTGATTTTTAGTTTACCGAGTCGAATGTCTGCATTGATAACTTCGCTATAACGGTTTTGCCAAATGCTTTGCCTTTGTGGCTCACAGGTAAATAGCTTGATAGTCTGAATACCGCGGATATTTTCAAGAAAGTTAGTCTGCTCTTTTGCGCTAGCCTGAATGGACTCTTCAGTCGCACGATGTAAAGGACGATAGAGGGCTAACCGCAGCAAGGCATAAATCAAAATGGCTGCGACCACCACCAATGTCAGCTTGATGCTGTATAAGAGCATCATCACCAATACGGCAATTGACATAACGCCATCAACTACCGTTTCAACAAGTCCAGTAGTGAGCCTTTCACGTACTTGAGCTAGGGAGCCAAAGCGTGACACTAAATCGCCAATGTGGCGTTTTTCAAAATAGCTCATGGGCAGTCTAAGCAAGTGACGCAGTAGATTAACGCCCATCTGCATATTGAGTAGGCTCGATACCCTAAGCACTAACCAGCTACGTACACTGGTAGTAATGACATTAATAATGGCAAGCAAGCCAAAGCCTAACGCGAGCACGATTAGCAGTGGTTTGTCCTGACTAATCAGTACCTCATCTACTACCCACTGCATGTAATAGGGCGTCACAAGTGCAAAAACTTGAAGTAATATGGACAGTACGAACAAAGAGGTTAAGGTTTTACCTAACCCAGTCATCTTGCTCCAGAGTTGGGATAAACGCATTTGCTGGCGCTCATCTTGCTGCTCAAAGCCCTTTGTTGGGGTCAGTTCCAGTGCTATCCCCGTAAAGTGCTCGGCAAACTCTTTAAGGGATAGCTTTCTCTTACCTAGCCCAGGGTCATTAATACTCACCCCTGATTTTGTGACACCCGTAAGCACTACAAAGTGATTCATGTCCCAATGCAGCACACAGGGCAGAGCTAACTTACCCACCTCTTCAATCGGACATCGCAGCGCACGGCTCGCAAGTCCCATACTGTCACTTAGGCCAATAAGCTGCTGTAAGTTCATCCCCTTAAGGTCAGCACTATAGCGTTTCCTTAATGCTGCCATATCCAGCTTATGACCATGAAAACTGGCAATCATGGCGACACACGCTAAGCCGCACTCGGCCATTTCAGCCTGCAGGATAAGTGGCACCCGTTTATTGCCTGAAAACTCCAGCAGTTCAACAGGGTTGCTAGGTTGGTTTAATGACGTGTCGAGCATTATCCCACTCTCCCTTGCAAGCTGTAGATAGGGTCGAGTAGCCAGTCAAGCAAACTGCGTCTATCGAGTACGATATCAGCCTCAAGTAGCATGCCGCTTTTCAATGGGAACTTATCACCATAGGCCAGCATATCTTGTTTTGATAGTTGGGTTCTAATGCGATAAACAGGCTCAGATAAAGTGATAGGCACTCTAGCTTCACCATCAAGTAATAAGGCTTTATCAATGCGTGAAACGTGACTCTCAAGAAAGCCAAAGCGCTGATAAGGGAAGGCGTCGAAACGTAATCGGGCCTCATCTCCGGACTTTACAAAGCCAGCACTGCGCGTCGGCAGTAATAGCTCCGCCACCAATTGCGCCCCTTGTGGAATTAAACTCATTAATGGACGACTGTTAACAACAAACTCTCCCTCTACGACTTGTATAGAGGCAACGGTACCCGCTTCTGTTGCTCGAATAACATAACGATAATTATTTTCGGTTTCAGCAATTTGGCGCTTGAGCTCTGAGCGTCGCCTGGATAAGTCGCCATCTTTAAGTGCATATTGGCTCGGTAATACATCCAGCTCTGCTGACGAAGCATTAAGTTGGCTTTGAGTTTGTATCTTGTTGGAGGCTAAACTTTCTATTTCTTGCCGAACAGCAATGAATTTCTCTTGCTGGGATTGATAATCTAACGTCGATAAGAAGCCATCTTTATATAGCTTATTGTGCTGAACTTGTTGCGCCATCTGTAGTGCTAACTTTTCAACTAACAGCTCTTCGAGCTTAGTTAATACCGCCAGCGATGAGCGACTGTCAGTCATGGCAATTTTTAAGCGCGAGGTTTCTTTTACTTCCATGGCATGATTAACGCTCTGCTCAGTTTGAAGCAGGGTAAGTTGCAGTGTTAATTCTTCAATCAGTGACTCACTTAATTCTTCACCAGAGAGCATGCTGCGTCGTAATACTATCGTCGCTAAAGGGGAGCCCTTTTTAACAATATCACCTTCAGACACATGTAATATTTCGACATTACCGCTACGGTTGGCAAATGTTTTGATTAGGCCTTTGTCCGGAACTAAATAACCACGAACTGTTTCTTTACGAGCATAATGAGAACAAGAAAGGAATAGAGCGAGTGCAGTAATAATACAGAGCAAAATGAATGCAGTTAAATAGATTGAAATAGGCTGTGCCAATGACACATCCCCGTGTAACTTTTGCTTTTGTGCCTCAACAGCTTGTTGACGAAATAATGCTGACATACAACTTCCATATTCTCAATGTGTATACCAAATCCTTTGGTAAAGAGTGATTTTTATTTACATAAATAAATGTTAGATACGTAAATCCAGATTATCAATCTGATAGCTATATAATAGCATCTCAATTGTCATCGCAATTTAATTGTACCCATGCTGGTCAGTATTAATACTATTGTCTTACGTAAAATCCTTGCTATTTATACTTGGATTCTATGAGGGGAATGGTCATCGCCGTGCCGCATGGTGAGAGATGTTTTTCAATATTAGCGGCCTTGTATAACAGCCTAAATTAATGTAAGGCTATTAGATTTAGGCAAGTAAACTATTCCATAGGTTGACGCTCTATTCTTGTTATAAAATAAGCATTTCCAGTGTTAATCATGGCATGTTTTCTTATTTTTACTCAGTATTAGATAAAGGATCTAAGTTAGAGTTTTTCCTTTGGTGCGAAGTACACAACGGTTTACTGTAGCAATATAGTTGTCGGGGGTTGAGCAAGAGAAAAGCGAGATATCCGCCGTTAGCGAATATCTCTCATTATGTCAGCTAAGAATTAGCTACCGGTGGAGCAGATTGGGCAGTTTGGCTGTTTGGGTAACTTCATTTCACGAAACTCCATGGTCATGGCATCGATCATCAAAATTCGTCCCGCTAAGGTGCGTCCCATATTGGCGATCACTTTTATCGCTTCTACGGCTTGTAAACAACCTATCATGCCGACCACTGGGGCAAGAATGCCCGACTCAACACAGCTAAGCTGTTGCTCACCAAATAGCTGACTAAAGCAGTGATAACAAGGCGTGCTGGCTTGGTAATCAAATACCGTGACCATGCCTTCCATTCTAATCGCGGCGGCAGATACTAAGGGCACCTTATGGGAAAAACAGCTTTGATTAAGCTGCTCCCTCACTGCCACATTATCAGTACAATCCATCACGATGGAGTGCTGCTTAACGAGCGCTTCAATCTCATGGTCATCTAACACGGCATTGATAGTATCAATTTGAATATGTGGATTTAAGCTCGTTAACGTCTCTTTGGCAGAGTCAACTTTGGCTTGTCCCACATTAGCATCTTGATGCAATACTTGGCGCTGCAAGTTAGAGACTTCAACCGTATCAAAGTCGACTAGTGTGATTAAGCCTGCACCCGCTACAGCCAAGTACTGGCTGGCTGCACAGCCCAAACCGCCGGCACCGATAATCAATACTTTGGCTTGTTTGAGCTTTTCCTGTCCTTCAAAGTCCATCGATTTAATGGATATTTGACGGCTATAACGCAATATTTCTGCGTCAGTTAATATCTCGTCCGTGACGGTGTGTTGACTTGGCATTAGTATTTGTCTCTTACGCTAGTACGCTATTGAAGGGCTCAACCGTCACTCGTTCACCTGCGGCTACGCCATCACAATCTTGCTCTAAGATGATAAAGCAGTTGGCTAACGTCATTGAAGTCAACATGCCTGAGCCTTGTCCACCAGTGACGGCGACTTGTGCTTCACCTTCTTCGTTATAGCTCAGTACCGCCCGTTGGAATTCCATTCTGCCTGGGAACTTGCGAATATCTTGGGTTAGCGTGGCCTTGAATGTGACAGGTTTAACTTGGGGGAGACCCTGCATTTTTTGCAGTAGTGGCCAAACAAGCTTGTAAAACGTCACCATAGAGGAAACTGGGTTGCCTGGCAGTCCACAGAAAACAGCATCACCTAAGTGACCGAAAGCAAACGGTTTGCCAGGCTTAATGGCGAGCTTCCAAAAGGTAATCTCACCCTCTTCGTCAAGAATTTGCTTGGTATAGTCTGCGTCACCGACCGAAACACCGCCTGATGTCAGTACCATATCGGCACTTACTGAAGCTGTTTTAAAGGCTTGGCGAATTGCTTCTTTGTCATCTTCAATGACGCCGAGATCTATCCACTCAACGTTAGCGCGGCTGAGTAGGCCTTGAATACTGTATCGATTTGAGTCGTAAATCTGGCCAGGGCCAAGCTCACTGCCGACGGGGCGCAATTCGTCACCCGTTGAGAAGAAAGCGACTTTGAGTGGGCGAAATACACGTAACTGACTCGCGCCTATCGTTGCCAGTACTCCCATCTCCGCTGCCCCGATAAGGGTGCCAACTTTAAGTACTTTGGTGCCAATCGTGAGCTCTTCAGCGCGATAGCGGACGTTTGCCCCTTTTTTCTTTGGCGCTTCAATGCTGATGTTTGTACCGTCAGCAGTCACTTTTTCTTGCATTTGAACGGTGTCATAGCCAGCCGGAACCGGTGCTCCCGTCATAATGCGAATGCAGCCGCCTTTAACGCATTGGCCTGTAAATGGGTGACCCGCAAAAGAGTCGCCAATAAGCGTTAATGGCTTAGCAGGGTCAAGATCATCAAAATTAAAGGCATAGCCGTCCATTGCTGAGTTGTCGAAAGGAGGTAAGTCGACATGAGAAGCTAGGTCTTCAGCTAGGACGCGTCCTAAGGCTTGTGTCAGTAACACGACTTCTGAATCGGTGACAGGCTGCACTTGCTCTAGTAATTTTACGATAGCCAGCGTGGGATGCATTAGGCTAGGTTGAGAACACGGGTCTGCATGAGTCTGCATCTATCTATCCTTGAGGCTTAATAAAGAGTACGTTAAGTAAAAACGAATATAGCGCATTATGCCATGGTGATTGTAGATGACTATGATCTGCTTGGCAGTTTTAACAGCTGATTGCAGCTTTATGATTATTTTTCTTACCACTGGGCAAATAAATCCACGTTCGATTATCGCTTACATCGATTACTTTATCTTTGTGTCAGCTCAGGCTAAGGGCTGATTCTTTTGAGTTTTTTAATCATACAGTCGTAACATTAGCAATCGCAACTTTATGTGAATGAAAACCATTATTATTTATTAAACAGTAACTTAAGTAAATTTCATTGCATTTCTACGCTAGCTTGATAACAATAGCGGCCATAAACAGAATAGTCAGAGGAATTAAGATGTTGGCCCAGAAGATGATTGACCAATTAAACGACCAGATCAACATGGAGTTTTTCTCCTCTAACCTGTACTTACAGATGAGTGCATGGTGTGAAGACAAAGGTTTTGAAGGCGCGGCTAAATTTATGCGCACCCATGCTGATGAAGAGATGGGGCATATGCACCGTTTGTTCACTTATGTCAGTGAAACAGGTGGCATGCCACTGTTAGGGACGATTGAAGCGCCACAGGCTGACTTCCCTTCTTTGCTTGCGTTATTCGAATACACCTATGAGCACGAGCAATTGATCACTAAAAAGATTAACGAGCTTGCTCACGCAGCATTTTCTAATCAAGATTACTCTACCTTTAACTTCTTGCAGTGGTATGTTTCAGAGCAGCATGAAGAAGAGAAACTATTCAAATCAATCGTAGATAAAATTCGTTTGGTGGGTGAAGACGGCAAAGCCTTGTTCTTCGTCGATAAAGATTTAGCACAAATGGCGGTTGAAGAGTCTGCTAGCGTGATGACTAGCACCGTTTAATAGCGGCTAGTACATAAAAAAGAGCAGCTAGGCTGCTCTTTTTTTATGGGCTTAATTTATCACAGCCAAATGGTTAAACTTCATTAACGACATAACCAAGCGCTTTGCGGTTAATGATACGGTTAATGGCGGTTTCATTTTCAAGAAAGGTGAGCAGTTTTTCACTGGATAATGGTTTAGACATTAAGTAGCCTTGGGCATAGTCGCAGCCGAGCGCTTGTAAAAAATCCCATTGTTCTTCGGTTTCGATTCCTTCGGCCACAAGGGGCATTTCTAAGCTTTGCCCCATCATCACAATGGCTTTAACGAGTTTGGCATCAGACTGGTTAACCGTTGCGTTGTCGATGAAACTCTTATCAATTTTGATCACTGAAATAGGGAATTGGTTAAGGTAGCTTAATGCCGAATAGCCAGTGCCAAAGTCATCGAGGTAGATATCGATACCAAGCTGCCTGATAGAGTTAAGGATCTGTAAGCTATAAGGCTTGTCTTCGATGAGCATGCTTTCTGTTATCTCTACATGCAAATAATGCGGCGCTATGCCATGGTGTGCTAACGCTTGCTTGAGTATCTGATAAAAACTGCGACCATTAGAGTTAATGCATTGGCGGCCAGACACGTTAATGGCGACTTTAAGCATATGACCTTGTGAATGCCACAGAGCCAAGTCGGTAAGCGCTTGATTTAAAACCCACTCCCCTAAAGATTCAATCAGCCCTGTCTCTTCCGCGATGGGAATAAAGAGCGTGGGTGAGATAATGCCAAACTCAGGATCTCGCCAGCGGATCAACGCTTCAACACTGGCAACTGTGCCGTGCTGCATATCAACAACGGGTTGGTATTCCAAATAAAACTCAGACTGTTTTACCGCTTTTCGTAGCCGTTGCTCGAGTCGCATCCGCGCTAACATCTCCACGTTCATCTCTGGTGAGAAGTACTGGAAATGTGCTCGACCATCTCGCTTGGCTTGGTACATCGCAGTTTCGGAGTTTCTCAGTAGCGTCTCTATGTCTTGGCCATCTTCTGGGTAGAATGAAACCCCGATGCTGGCGGATATATTGCTTTCAATCGCATCGAGCTTTATCGGTTGCCCTAATACCTCTGTTAGCTTCTGCGCCAGATGCTCAGCGGTTTCGGTTGTATTATGTTGCGGTGAGATAATGGCAAATTCATCGCCACCGATACGGGCAATAGAATCTTTTGGCCCCAGCACTGCTTCAAGGCGCATGGCTGATTGCTTGAGAATTTTGTTACCAGCGGCATGACCATGCAGTTCATTAATGAATTTGAAACGATCTAAATCGATTAAGAAAACGGCAATCTGAGATTGATATTGGCTCGCGGTATCAATGGCGTGCTCTAATCGTGATGAAAACAGATGGCGATTAGGCAGCTTAGTCAGTGAATCGTAATTAGTTTTGTACCACAAGTCTTGTTCATACTGCTTATGGTTACTCACATCCAGGAATAAGCCTATGTGCTGGCAAATATCACCTTGGGCATTTTTTACTGCAGTGATCGACAGATACTCTGGATAAACGTTGCCATCTTTGCGCTTATTCCAGATCTCGCCTTCCCAATGATTAGTGTCAGCCAGTGATTGCCACAGTTGACGATAAAATTGTGGATGATGATGGTTGGAGCTTAAAATACTCGGCTTATGCCCTTTAACGTCTTCAAGGTTATAACCGGTGATTTTGGTAAAAGCGGGGTTGACCAACTCGATACGATTGTCGGCATCGGTCACCATGATGCCTTCGGCAGAGTGTTCAAATACCGCAGATGCTTGTTGTAATGAGATTTGGGCCAGCGTGCGCTCGCTTAGCATTTGGTTAAGTGCGGTGGATATTTGTGCTAATTCATCGTTACCTTTAATCTCAATTTTCAGCTGTAGATTTGGGTCTTTTGCCATCTTTTCAACATCACGTACTATGACGGTGATTGAATTGATCAGGCTATTGCCGATGTATTTACCTAAGATAAATATAATATAGAAAAACAATATGCCAGTGAGCAGATTAATATACAGAGAGTACAAAATTTGTTGTTTTTCGATATCGCTTTGACGGGCAATTTTCTCTGTCAGTTGAATGTTCATTTGATGCAACAACTCGATCCCCGCGCTGGCCATTGACCACCAATGTGCGCTGCTAATCAACGGGGTTTGGTTTTGCAATTGCTGCAACGCTTGATGCATTGCCGTGTATTCATCCACGATTTTTGTGGTGCTCAGGAACGTCTGTTGCGTACTTTTAATCTGCTGTAGGTGCTGGGAGTAACTATTAACAGTGCGTTCAAGAGCGACAATGAGCTGCAGTTGATGCTCAGTTAAGTTTTGCTTGTGCTTAATCTCTGTAAGGGCAATTCCGAGCTCAGCATAGTGCTGCTCAAAACTCATGTTATCCGTCTGCTGTGCCGATGTGACTGAGCGATAGAAGTCATGCATTAAGCCCTGATGGCCCATGAGGTCACTAATGATGCGTGCATGTTTGATGAGGCCAACTTGTTGTAGTAGTGTCTGTCGTAACGCTTGTATCTCTTGCTGTTCAGGGCTATTCAAAAATGCATTCAACTTAGTGCGATTATCTTTTGTCATTAACAATCTAGCGTTATTAACGGAATTATTAAGCTGGTTGCTGATACTTAAAATGGCACCGTATGAGTCAAGGTTCATCGTTGGCGCCGCAAGCAGCTGGTTGACTAAACCGCGCTCTTGCCCTGCTAGTTCTTGGATTTTTAAGGTGTTTACAAGATCGGCTTGAATCATTACCAGATAGGAATCTTCACTTTTCAAGCGCAGTTGCGAGACAAAATTGATCAGTTTTTGATTTAGTTGCGAGTAATAATTAAAGTACTGACTATTGTCGAGATTGAGCACTTGGCGACGATACTGTGCCAGGCGTTTGCGTTCGGCACTGCTGCGGTCAATTCGCTCCTGTAGTGCAATCAATAACGGATAGTCGTCTTGGCTGGTTTGCATTACGTTCTTAAGTGAGCTGTTTTGCGCTAAATTTTGTAATGCTTGATCTGTGGTTTGCCACTGCTGCTGTAGCTCAGTGGCAAATTGTTCGCCGCCACTGCTTAAGTAGCCAGCTGATAAACCGCGCTCTTTTTGCAGCTCGAAAATGACGTTCTCGACGCGGAGTGTGACCTGGGTGGTTAACGCATTCGCGGAGGCACTTTGATATTGCTTAAATAGCGATAAGGAATGCAGCACAGCAAACACCACCAATATAAACATTGGCAGTGAGGCAAATAAGAATAGCTTTTGTTTAAAGCTTAAGCGACTCAATAGGTTTAACATTCGGCGACAACCCTTTCGCGTAATACTCTAATTATCAACATTGTTGTTTTAATCATTAAAAATAAAAATATGAGATTAAAAATCGCGCCAAATAATAACCATATCAAGATTGTGGTGTCTCAGTTAATTCACCAAAGTCTAATCTAGGTCACGAATTTAGTTGTTAGTGTCAATGCAGTGACTAAAATTTTCTTCTAATTGATTTTTTTTTGACAGTGTCAATTACCTGAAATGCTAATAAATGCGTTGTTGCTAAATTATCTTATCGTTAGCTTGGCTAAAAAATGCTTTTGCTTAAGCGATTTTATCTCTGAGGGGAATAGTTCTACGCAAAGAAGTAGACCGCATAAAAATGCGGTCTACTGGTATAATTAGAGCGTGGAACAAGGAGTTCGAGCTGCTAATTTAAGGGGTATTTAACGGCATTACTGCGAGTTACGGAAAGCCACAATGTCTTCAATCGTCAGTACGGGCATATCATGCTGCTGACCAAAACTGATGATCTCAGGTAAACGCGCCATCGTGCCGTCGGGCAAAGTTACTTCACACAGCACGCCAAAAGGTTTCAATCCAGCAAGTTTCATTAAATCAACGGTGCCTTCGGTATGGCCACGGCGCTCTAATACGCCACCAGGTCGAGCACGTAGCGGGTAGACATGCCCTGGGTGGGCAAGATCATCAGGTTTTGCGCCATCAGCGATAGCGGCTTTTACCGTGGTGACTCGATCTGCTGCCGATACGCCAGTGGTGACACCCATTTTGGCTTCTATGCTGACCGTAAAGGCCGTACCGTATTGGCTGTTGTTGTTAGCGACCATGGGGGGCAGCTTAAGTTGCGCAATGCGCTCATCGGTAAGACAAAGGCACACAATGCCGCTGCATTCACGAATTAAGAGAGCCATCTGCTCATTGGTTAGCGTTTCTGCTGCATAGATAAGGTCGCCTTCATTTTCTCTATCTTCATCATCAACAACCAAAACGCCTTTTCCTTGTTGGAGGGCGATAAGTGCTGCATTGACACGTTCGATAGCATTGCCATAAGGCGCGAGTAAAGACTGATTCATGGTTAACATCCTTTAATAAACTACATTGGGTTGCCAGAATCAGGGCGTACAGAAAATGACATGTGACTTTGGTCATATAAAAATGACAAAGGCATATGCTTAATAAGAGCTGTGCGTATTCATCGCAATGCGTAAAAGCACTGTGGGTGACTAGCGTATTCTTATATTCTCTTTCATCCGGACTTAGTACATAGCGACATAGTGCGCTGTAGTATTCATTACCGTCGGCTCTGGAGTAGGTGCAACCTCAATAAGGCGTGTTTACCAGATCTGCTGACCCTACCTGTGGACCTCTTGTCGTATCGGTAGGCGCTCGCGGGCTTTTATGTCGTAATGGCCCACTTCATTCAATGAAATCGGTCATCAGTTAATAACTTACCGCCGGTGGGGAGTTACACCCCGCCCTGAGAATTATGCTTATCTTATGTTTGTTGATTAGATAAGCGCCGCCATGTTGCGTCAATTTGATTAAAATGACAAGCTGGCGAATACAGAAATGTGGCCATGGTGATGAATTGTCTCGCCGCGATACTTTTGCCCATAAGGATGTGCCACATGAAATTGATTTTCGCTCTTACACTAAGCACCGTAATGCTACTCGGATGTACTAATATGACCGCAAAACCACAAATCGAACCACCTAAAGCTGACAAAGTTCCGCATATCATGGAGCTGCATGGTGAAACTCGTGTCGATGACTATTACTGGATGCGTGACGATGAGCGTAAAGACCCCAAAATCATTGCTCACCTTAATGCTGAAAATAAATATACCGCGGCGCAATTTAAGCCTTACGACGCACTCAAAAAACAGTTATTTGAAGAGCTGATTGGCAGACTCGATAAAGATGAGTCGAGCGTGCCTTATTTTTGGCATAACCATTGGTATTACCGCTATTACAAAGCAGGCTTTGAATACCCAGTTGTTGCCAGAAAAGTCGAGTTGGCAAGCAGTGAAGAGTGGGTGTTACTCGATGTCAATGAGCGCGCTAAGGGTCATGATTTTTATGGTTTAGGCGGGGTGTCGGTCAGCCCAGATGAAACCACATTGGTGTTTGCTGAAGATCTGCTAAGTCGCCGAATTTACACCCTCTATTTTAAAGATCTTAACAGTGGTGAGCTAATCAAAGATAAGCTCGAAGGCACTGACGGGGACGTGGTATGGGCGAATGACAATCAGCATCTATTCTATATCGCTAAAGATCCACAAACCTTGCTCGGATATCAAGTGTTCCGTCATAAGCTGGGGACGGCTCAAACTGAAGATGTATTGGTGTATGAAGAGAAAGACGACACATTCTACATTGGCCTAGGCAAATCACTCGATGAAACCTCGATTGCTTTGTACGCTGAAAGTACCGTTACCAGTGAAGTGTTAATGATCAATGCCAATGCAGCCTTAGGCGAGTTTAAGCCGGTACTGCCTCGCGAAGAGGGGCATGAGTACTCAGTCTCTAAATTGGGTGATAGCTATTACATCTTAACCAACTGGCAGGCGAGTAACTTTAGATTAATGAAAGTGGCGGTTGATCAAGCTGCTGACAAACAAGCGTGGCAAGATGTGATTGGGCACGATGAGCAATCAAGAATTGAAGACGTTTTACTGTTAAAGCAATACATGGTGGTGCAAACACGTGAGCGTGGTATCAGTCGGATCCATGTGTACCCAGTAAAAAACCAAAACTTTGATATCACTGCGGGCTTTGAGCTTAAATTCAACGACCCTGCCTATGTTGTCGGCTTTGATGTGAATGCCAACCAACTGAGTGATAAACTTCGAGTGTATTACTCTAGCCCAACCACGCCTGAATCTGTCTATGAGTATGACCTCACCGAACCGAATCAGCGCCAACTGCTTAAGCAAGAACAAGTGCTTGGTGGCTTTGATGCAGAGCTTTACCAAGCAGAGCGTGTCTTTATTACAGCCAGAGACGGTAAAGAAGTCCCCGTCACCTTGGTCTACCGAAAAGACATGTTCAACAAGGACGCGACTAACCCACTGTACCAGTATGGCTATGGCTCATACGGCTATACGGTTGAACCCGACTTTAGCTCTTCGATTTTAAGCTTGCTCGATCGCGGCTTTGTGTATTCAATCGCGCATGTTCGAGGTTCGGAGATGCTTGGCCGTAGTTGGTATGACGATGGTCGTATGCTCAACAAGCAAAATAGCTTCAATGATTTTGTCGATGTTACCCAAGCATTAACTGCAGAAGGTTATGCCGATAAAAACAAAGTCGTAGCGGCGGGGGGCAGTGCCGGTGGCTTGTTAATGGGCGGAGTGATAAACCAAGCACCACAAAGCTATTTTGCGGTTGCCGCTCACGTGCCGTTTGTTGATGTGGTCACCACTATGCTGGATGAATCTATTCCGCTAACGACCAACGAGTATGACGAATGGGGCAATCCGAACGAGAAAACCTACTTCGATTACATGCTGAGTTACGCACCGTATGACAATGTAACACCACAAGCCTACCCCCACTTATTGGTGACGACGGGCTTACATGACTCACAGGTGCAGTATTTCGAACCTGCCAAGTGGGTTGCGAAGCTGCGTGATATGAAGACTGACGACAATGTACTGCTGTTTGATACCGATATGGAAGCGGGACATGGCGGTAAGAGTGGTCGTTATCGCCAGTATGAAGACAAAGCACAAGAGTATGCGTTCTTCATTGGATTGCTCGGCTTAGATAATGGCTTAGATAAGAGTCTGAATAAGGAAACTGCTAAGTAGTGGCAAACGAGTCAGTCTGGTTCTTGTATATGGTGCGCTGTGCCAACGGCCACCTATACACAGGCGTCACTACAGATGTAGCACGGCGCTTTAAAGAGCATCAGAGTAACAGTGCTAAGTCTGCCAAGTTTCTGCGTGGTAAAGGCCCGTTGAGCTTGGCTTATAGCGAGACGGTCGGTACTCGGTCGGAAGCACTTAGGCGAGAGATAGTGTTAAAGAAGTGGCCAAGGGTTAAGAAACTGGCATTGATAGAGGGATAGCCTATTTTTGAGGTCATGTGAAATACTTTGGTTTACACTTTAAACCCTTGTTAGTAATGTATTTGGCTCAGATAATCAAAAACTTTTCTACGTTGGTTAGATGAAAAAGTATAGTAACTAAAGGCAATATTAGAGCCTGCCTTTCTTTTTATCGATATAATTCTGAGCCAACTACCTGTGATTGTATAACCATCATATTGAGACCATTTAATAGTATTTCGTTCATTAAAGCGGACATACGTAAAGCCTTCTTGATTGATAATTATACCGTTTTCAACAATCTTAGATTCACCTGAGTTGAACACTGAAAGCCACAATGCAAATATGGCGGGAGCTCCAGCTACAACATAAATAACATCGAAGCTAGGTTCATCTTGACTAAACATAGATATTGCACTGATTACAAAAATACCAACAGCTAAGTTTATTGACTGTGTATAAATTAGATTAAAAATATACTGGCTACGACTTTGTTCAATCTTCAATGCTAATCTCCGAATGGCTAATGCCCTGCTATAGGAAGTGCTAGCGGGCAGGTTTTATAAAAAATGGCATTACAGCTTGTTGAATCTGGATTTATTAGCTTGTTAATGGTCGCCATCATCTACTGACGCTCCCACTTGGCTAGTAATCTCTGAAGGAAAAACATTGGGTTGCCCTTGCGGATTAAACCAAAATATCCAATTCCACTAGTCAGTTCAGGTTTTAGAAGGGCGCTAATCAGAATCGGACCTATAAACGGTACCAACCAAGCCACCGCAGTAATTCAGTAGACTTGTTTTTTTTCGAGTAAATAACTTCTGTAGGGCATAGAAGATGTTCTGGCCGAAAAGTAGATAGCTAATAAAGAAATAGCTGTGAAAAAGTAGACCATATATGACTCCATCCTTGAGACAATTAGCAGCTTGTTCATTAGTCGTTCGATAACGTTATCTGCAACTAAATTAGGTGTCTTTTTGTACAAACTACCACCGCTAAGGTATTACTGTAAATGGATAAGTTCTTTTATGGAGTTCAAGTAAATATCTTTTTGCGCGTATTGAGTGACCATTTGATGCGAATCTAGTTATATCTGTATATAAATACAGTGTTACGGTATATATGAATTTAGAGTTCGTTTGAGTGTTTGGTGCTTTCAAATTAGATAACTCAAATGCCAAGAATTTGCACATGCGCTGGTCGTAGGCCATTGGAACCACAAATCTATCAAGCTGCGCTTGACCCACGTCGTGGCACTTCGCCCACACCAGAGGCGGAGATAATCAAACTTCGTTTGATAAAGGTCGTGGGATTCCATCCCACACCCGGCCAAAAGGGGATCAACAGCAATCCCCTTTTGGATCTCCCGTGCCGCCCCAGACGAAGTTGTCTTCCTTGTTCTTATTCGAAATAGCCTAACGCTTCCGATGGGACATCTGATGTATATGGATTTACGAATGCCGTGATGGCATGGTCAATGATGTTCCCGACATCATATAGACATTTCCCATATCCATATGGGTCAGATGGCAAGGAACGGCCTGTCCCGCGAAAGCCATGCCCTCATCTGATAGGCAGGATGTCTGAATGTCTTGAAGTGCATGGATGCACGAGAAAGACCGTGTGGGCATTACGGCTATTTCTTCAACGTACTTCGGCAACTCCGATGGGGAATGGGTGTTTTCTGTTAGTTTTGCGGAACGGTTGCTTTTGTATTTGTTAATTAAAAAGCACAAATGCTGAAGACTTGCACTTTTATAACCCAGTGTAGATGCGGCTGAGGCCTTCGAAAACAGGGATGTTTTCGTTGATCCTTCAGGGACGAACTTGCGGCGAGCCTCAGTAGCGTCTGCACATGCGCTGGCCGCAGGCCATTGGAACCACAAATGTTACTAGTAGGCGTCTGTGGTTCAAGATAAATTAAAAATCGGCTACTTCGATGGGGAAGAGGTGTATTCAATGAATCCTGAGTTGGCTGGAAGTGTTTGGTGCTTTCAAATTAGATAACTCAAATGCCAAGAGCCTGCGCTTTTATAGCCCAGTGTAGATAAGGCCGTGACCATCTATGATATGGATGTCATAGCCGAGCTTACAGGGCTAATTTTGTTCCATACATAATTTGGCATTCCCTCCATCCCTGGAGGTCAGATGTACTCGCAGCGAGTCTCTGCACATGCGCTGGCCGCAGGCCGCAAGCCATTGGAACCACAGGTATTGAAGTTAACTTCGTATTACGGAGTAACGATAAAGCTGAGGGGAATTATCAAACTCAGCTGATAATCCAGCTGAGATCCTGAAAGGGTGGGCAGGGCGCTGCTGTACTCTAGTGTGCTTTCGGTCAGCATAACTGACCGGTAAGCACATTAATCGACAACAGCACCTGCGCCGGGAAGGATTACTCATTTAAGAGTTAATTTTAGATCAAATTTTAAGAGTTAGTTATAAAAGCGAATTTGAATCGCTTATCTGGATGACTTATTCGACTCTATGCCGAGTTAGTTCATGCTCACAGAGCCGTTGATATTGTCGACGCTGAGGTCGCCGCTACCTGAATCGACAATGCTAAGTCCTTTGGTGTTGTCTACTTCGATATCACCAGAACCATCGTCAATAACGACGTGGCCATTGATGTTGGTGACCGTCATGTCTCCAGAACCATCATTAATGTTGGTATCGCCACCGATCCCTTTTACGTTGATAGACCCAGAACCATCTTCTAGGGTGAGCTTACCTGTCGTGTTGCTAATCGATACTGAGCCAGAGCCGTCGATGATGCTGAGGTTATGTCCGCCTTGAATCCAAAGATCACCTGAGCCATCTTCAAGGTCGATATTTGCCGAGACATCTTTGATTTCAATATCACCAGAGCCATCTTCAAGCTTGAGTATCATATTGGCGGGTACTTGAATGGTTAAATCAATATAGGGAGAGCGGCTGAAGTTGATATTGCTGTCAAACTCGGCGATAAGTTTAGCGCTACTACCGTTTTTCTCTAAAGATAGATCAGCGTTGATATCGCCATAGGTGTATATGTCGGCAATGACGGTGATCTGAGTGAGTCCTTCAATGCCTTGGATCTTCAAGTCTCCAGCGCCCGTATCGGCAACAAGAGTGTCGATGCCCGCGGCTTCAATCTTAATTGTTTTTTTCTGGTGATCCATAGGGCCGGCACTCGCGCCATTCACATTGATGATGCAACCAGAGAGGGTTAGCGTAATCGCTGCGGCAAAAAGGCTAGAGAGTAGTTTCATTAGACGATGTCCTTGTTATTTTTTGTTTTTTATTTTAGTGACCAATATTTAGTCATACTGCTATTGCTTTTAATGTTTGCAGATAACGTGCCAAGTGGTTATCTATTTGTTTTAATTATGATGTTTTATTGTTACCTTGATCTGCAGTGGTGAATTTTCTCATCAAGTTGGCCAAAGTCGACATTATTGGTGATTTTACTCAAGGCGTTGATAGCAAAGAGTCAAATTAACTAAATGGAAGTATGAACATGGATTATTTATCAGTAAACCAACAAGGTTGGGATCGCCGCGTACAAACGCACGTCACATCAGACTTCTACGATGTTGCTGGCTTTTTAAAGGGTAACAGCTCTTTACAAGAGATAGAGCTAGCGGCGTTGAATGTTGCCGGAAAAAGCCTATTACACCTGCAATGCCATTTTGGCTTAGACACGTTATCGTGGGCGAGACTCGGGGCCAAGGTCACGGGTGTGGATTTGTCTATTGCGGCGATTGAGCAAGCCAATTTACTGGCAACACAAGCTGGACTGAATGCCGATTTTGTTTGTACCGACGTATATAAAGTGGGGGAGCAGGTCGCGGGGCAATTCGACATAGTGTTTACCTCTTACGGCGCAATCGTGTGGTTACCCGATTTAGACAAGTGGGCACAGACCATTGCGAGTAAGCTCAAGGCGGGTGGTCAGTTCTATATGGTGGAGTTTCACCCTGCTCAGGCTGTCTTTGAAGGCTATAGCTATTTTCATCAAGATGAACCCGATATCGAAGATGAAACGACCTACACCGAGAACGCGACGGATGAAACGGATACTTTTGTCAGTTGGCCGCACTCTTTATCAGATGTGATTAATGCGTTGATTGGTGCAGGCATTGAAATAGAGTCATTCAATGAGTTTCCGTTCAGCCCTTATGACTGTTTTGAGGGGCTAACTAAAGAGACCGTTGAAGTCGAGTTGCCGGCAGGTAACACACAATGTGAGCGTTTTTATGTAGAGCAACAAGGCCAGCGTTTACCGCTGACCTATGCTATATCGGGCTTTAAGAAAGCTTGAGCTGAATAGCCATAACTAAAACAGCGCCTTATGGCGCTGTTTTTAATTAAGCCAGATTAAACCTACGCCAAGTTAGGTTTAATCTGAGTGTTACTCAGTGAGTTCTGCACGTTAGTTGCTGCGCAGCACTGGGTACTTCAAATACTCGCTGTCAAAATATGGGCTGCGCTCATAGAACCAACGCAGTCGAGCCTTAGGATCCGCTGCAAATTCACTGTCTTTTAATGCTTCATTAAACTCAGCTTGCAATGCAGGGTCTTGTTTAAGCATTTTGGCCGCCAGTGGTTCAACCGCGTAGTTTTCAATATATTCGGTGCGAGTGAAAATTGGGTTAAAGAAACCCCATTGAAAAAGTGAATCAGGCGATTGTGGTTCAAGCAGCAGTATGGCTAAGTCACCCAAAGGTTGCTCGGTATCGATACGGACAGTACCGACGGGTAACGTTGTGGTGATCTTGTTGCTAGTGACCTTGGCTTCGACGCGCTGGTGGCCTTCGTAATCAGCAGTGCCAAACTTAGCATCTGCAAATTGATATTGCTGCAGCTTTTGTTTGCTTGGTTTCGTGAGAGTGGTCATGCGGATACCATGAATACTCAATCGCTCAATCACGTCTGTCCATTGAGGCGGCACAAAATATGCCGTGGGTCGATTAACTTTGATATCCGCTTTAGTCCCCCCAATCACTGGTAGGTTCTCGTATAGCTTGGGCTCACCATTCCAACGCACAATATCGTTACCACTAATGGCGCTTTGCTCCATTGAGTAGCCGATGCCTTTAAAGTCCCAAGTCTGTTTCTGCTGTTCTTGTTTCCAAGTTAAGGTGAGTCGTGGCGAGTAGCGATACTTATCTTGCTGAATAGCAGTCTTTAGCTTAGTTGATTCATCGCCAATGGTTTTCAGTGTGGCTTCGAGCATGACATAGGTGCCAAGTACTCGCTGCTTAAACGGCTTTAAGCTGTGGTTCTCTATCAAGATGGTCGGCAGGTGGCGTGCATCGCCGTAGCCATTAGAAAAACGCGGACTGGCGTTCCACAAAGACATTCCTTTAGTGATGTCAGTATTATCTAGTGCGAACACTAGGGGCCCAGGGGTATGACCTTCATTAACAAGCGCTGCTTCAATTGCTGGGCGGTAACTGTTCTCTAACCATTTATAGCTTGCAGGGCTCTGACCTTGGGCTAAGTTATAGCCAAAGGTAACGTCGTACTGATAGTCGATACCATCGGTAACGTGTATGTCAATATACAGTTCAGGTTGCCAGATATTGATAGCCCGCAGCATATGCTGCATTTCGAGAGTATCAGCTTTAGCGTAGTCACGATTAAGGTTGAGATTATTGGCGGTAGTACGCCAACCCATGTTTAATGGACCTCTCTGATTGACGCGATTATATTCTGTTGAGCGTTCGTGGGCATCGACGCTGAAAATAGGCACAAACAACAGGTTAGCATTGTCGAGCAGCGATGCTTTGCCGCCGAAGATGATATCTCGTAGTAACATCATGCCAGCGTCTTTACCGTCGATCTCGCCTGAGTGGATCCCCGCCTGTACTAACACACTAGGTTTATTGTTCTTCAATAACGTGACGGCGTCTTCTGCGCCCTCTTTGGACGCGACAATCATCCAAATATCACGCCCTTGTGGGCTCTTACCTATACTGACTTTTTTAAGCATATCGCTTTGGGCAATGAGCTTATCTAACCAGGCAAATGTTTCGTCGTAACTTGGACTGGTTTTAAGGCCATTCTTTTCAAAAGGTGTCGCCCATTCACTGTCAGGTGCCGCTAACAGCGATTCGCTTTTTCCATGCCATTCAATATTAGGCGGTAAAATGGCGTCATTAACGTAAGTTGTCGCCAGTTGAGGCGTGGTGTCGTGTTCAGCTGCAACAGTGCATAAGCTGGTGGCACTTGTCGCAAGAGCAATAAGGCCAGTAAGGGCGACTTTCCTAGTCCGGAAGGCTGTTAGGCGCATGATAGGATATCCATCTATTAGATCAATTTAGAATTATTATAAGCCTGTTATATTTCATCAAAATGCGAATGAGTGCAATAGGATAACTGTGTCTAATTATGCTGATTGGTCGAGTTATGCTGCGGCATTACGGACTTTTGTTTATAAGAAGTCTTTAGCGTACTTCGGCTACTTTGATGGGGAATGGTTGTTAACCGTTAGTTTGAAGGGGAACAATGAGTTTTGTCGTTTTCTGTTGAGTATTCGATAGTCGAATGGTTGTACTTTTCTAACCTAGTGAAGATGTGGCTGAGGGCGTCGAAAACAGGGCCAATTTTATTCCCGACATAATCCATCCTTGGAAGTCAGATGTTTTCGTTGAGCTTAACGACTCATTCTTTTATCAATAATTACATCGAGCCTCAGTTGCGTCTGCACTGACTGCAGGCCATTGGAACCACTGAAAGTCTGATGTAAAAGGACAAGTTAATACTGGGATGTCCTTCCAAAAGTGGCCTAACTCACTTCCACTTCAGTTTCATCTTCAAAAATTGCTTCAATTGGCATCTCAAATAAACGGGCAACTTTGAAGGCCAGCGGTAAACTGGGATCGTACTTGCCTTTTTCTATCGCATTGATGGTTTGGCGTGAAACTTCGAGTTTGTCGGCGAGATCAGCTTGAGTCCAATCTCGTTCAGCCCTAAGTACTTTGAGACGATTCTTCATCGGTAGGCCAACCTTCCTTTAATAATGCCAACCATATAGGCTAAGGCCATAAGTGCAATGAGATAAGAGGTTTGTAAAGGCGGTACCGCCGTTGCTGTTTCTAAAATGGAATAGCTCGAAAAACTAATGATGGCCACGCCGACAGCCAATGCTAGAGCACCTAGTTGCACTTTACGTTCCATTTCATCTAGCTGGATTAGAAAGCGTTTATAAGACAGCAGCATGGCGATGCCGATAATAGAGTGTATCCCAAAGGCAATAGCGATGCTGACTGGACTATCTAGCATTCCTTCTTCGGCAAGATAAGTGCTAATCAAAAGAGTAAGCGCCCACAGCAGTGCTAATAAGTTAACCAGATTGGCATTTTTAATATCGCGTTTGGGCAACCCTTTGACGCAGATTGCTTCTAATAGTTTGTTCATAGGTACAGTTCCTTTTGTTTTTACTACGATGTAAAGTAAGCTTGACTTAAAGTTAGGCCCATTCGACATCAAAGTCAAGCCTGCTTTACTTATAGTTCGCAAGGCTTTACTTTTTAGACCGCTCTGTAATCTAAAGTAACGGTAACTTACAGGCATAAAAAAACCCAGATTAGCTAAGCTAAACTGGGTTTTACAAACGCCTTTAACTCGATAAAAAATCGTTAAGCGTTTGGTCCTGCATTCTTGATTGAATCAACGACTTGGTATTTTTCAAAGTTAGCTTTGAAGCTTTCAGCTAGGTGCTGTGCAAACTCTGCGTACTGTTGCTTATCTTCCCAAGTGTTGATTGGGTTTAATAAGTTACTGTCTACACCTGTGACCGACACTGGTACATGTAGGTTTAGCTTTTCAAGGTACTCAGTTTCAACATCTTTTAGCTCACCGCTGACTATCGCATCGACAATGGCGCGAGTCGTTGGGATATCAAAACGCTTACCAATCCCGTGTGGACCACCCGTCCAACCGGTATTAACGAGGTACACTTGGCTACCAAATGATTCGATACGCTTCATTAATAGCTCAGCATATACTCCTGCTGGGCGTGGGAAGAAGGGTGCGCCGAAGCAAGTTGAGAACGTTGACTGAATGGCGGCTGTTGAACCCATCTCAGTGGAACCCACTTTCGCGGTATAACCCGACAAGAAGTGATATGCGGCTTGCTCTTTGGTGAGCTTAGAAACCGGTGGTAATACACCCGAAACGTCGCATGTTAGGAATACAACGGCATGAGGTTCTGCACCGCAGTTCTCCTCTTTACGTTGCGCGATGTGCTCAAGTGGATAGGCTGCACGGGTATTTTCTGTCAGTGAAGAGTTGGTGTAATCAGGCACACGGTTCTCATCGGTGACGACGTTTTCAAGTACGGTACCGAAACGTATAGCATCCCAGATCACAGGCTCGTTCTTCTCGCTGAGATCGATACACTTTGCGTAGCAACCGCCTTCGATGTTAAATACGCCACCAGGTGCCCAACCGTGTTCATCATCACCGATGAGGAAACGTTTAGGATCCGCTGAAAGGGTTGTTTTACCCGTTCCTGATAGACCGAAGAACAGTGTGGTGTCGCCGTCAGTACCCACGTTAGCTGAGCAGTGCATTGGTAATACACCTTTCGCTGGAAGTAGAAAGTTTTGTACCGAGAACATCGACTTTTTCATTTCGCCAGCATATTTAAGGCCAGCAAGTAACACTTTGCGTTCTGCGAAATTTAAGATGACCGTCGCGTCGGAATGAGTACCGTCACGCTCTGGTACACACTCAAAACCTGGTGCATTGATTATCTGCCAAGTTGGCTTATCTGCCGCATTAAACTCTTCTGGAATGATGAAAAGATTACGGGCGAATAGTTGGTGCCATGCATATTCAGTTGTTACAGTAACGGGCTGGTAATGCTCTTTGCTTGCACCGACTTCTAAGTTCGATACGAAAGTGTCTTTATCCGCTAAGTATGCTTCAACACGATCCCAAAGGGCGGTAAAAGCGTCAGCTTCAAATGGCTTGTTGACGGGGCCCCATTCAATATCAGCTTCTGAGCTAGACTCTTTCACGATAAAGCGGTCATTGGGTGAACGACCAGAACGTTCGCCGGTTTTTGCAACTAAAGCACCGTTTGCAGTCAACTCACCTTCGCCGCGTGCTAACGCAAGCTCGACTAATTGGCCTGTAGAGAGGTTAAGGTACTCGCGGTTAGATCCATCCGCCATGTGTAAGGTCTCCATCTGTAGGGTCGTTTAAGTTTGCCGGTCTATGGCGCCAGCTATTTTGTCTGAGGCGATTGTAACGTATGCGCAATTGAATATGTGCACTAGTTCAAAAAAAAGCTTAAAAAGTGACTGCCGCTACATAATGGTGCCCGATATTCATGTTAGGAGGGCAGATTTTAATCATAAAAAAGGCGCTCAATGAGCGCCTTTAATCGAGTAAGTTAATTAACTTACGCTTTGTTGGGAGATTTACTGAGTGACATTGCTGCTGAGGGCATTAGCATAAATGGCTTCGACATCAATGCTGTCAAATACATACTTACTATTGCAGTACTCACAGCCCATCTCGATTTTACCTTCCTCTGCAATAATAGAATCAATCTCTTCTTTAGCGACGGTGCGAATCGCTTGAGCACTACGCTCTTTTGAACAGGTACAGCTAAACGTAACCGCAACAGGGTCGAATAAAAGGACCTCTTCTTCATGGTACAAACGATGCAATACATCCTCTGCTTCAAGCTCAAATAGCTCCTCTTGCTTAACGGTTTCAGTTAACACTGATAAATGTTCGAAATCGTCATTATGCTCGCCGTCAGTAGGTAACACTTGCAGGAATATACCGGCCGCTTGTTTAGTGTTCGCAAACAGTTTTATTTTAGTCGGTAGCTGCTCAGATTGTTCAAAATAAGCTTCTAAACACTCGCCCAATGTTTCCTTGTCGAGTGCGACCACACCTTGGTAACGCTCGCCGTCATTAGGCGTTAAGGTGATAACCATGTGTCCTTTGCCAAACAGAGCTTGCAGTGGAGCATCCTTGGCAATGTCTCCAGTCCAGCGAGAAACGCCACGCAGCTGCTGTAGGTTATTACCATTAATGACGGCTAATGATACCGGGCCATCACCTTGCAATTGAATGCTAATATCGCCGCTGAATTTTAATGTGGCTGTTACCAGTGATGTTGCAGCCATCAGTTCACCCAACAAATGTTGAATTGCCAATGGGTAGTCATGCGCTGCAATCACTTCTTGGTAGCTCTTTTCTAGTTGTACCAATTCACCACGCACGCTGGCGTTTTCAAATAGGTAGCGATATAAATTGTCTTTAGTCATTTCGGTATTCCAATTTTAGCTTTCTTTAAAGCGCATGATTTGACGACGCTGCTTCTTATCCGGCTTCTGCTCAGGAGCGGGATTATGAAGTATATTTAAACGTCTTTGCTCGGCATATGTCTCACGTTTAGCTATGCTTTGCGGAGTTTCTTCATAAAGGGTTTGCGCGATTAACCCTTTTTGGCGATGTTCGGACATTTTTATGATGACGATCTCTTTTTCGTCATACCCTTGCCTTAATCTAATAGTGGCCCCTACCTCGGCATATTTACTCGATTTTGTACGTTGGCCGTTGTAGTGTACTTTACCACCATTAATCATCTCTTTTGCGATGGCGCGAGTCTTATAGAAGCGTGCGGCCCAGAGCCATTTATCTAGCCTGACTTTTTCTGCTTGTTGCTCGTTGTCGTTCATGAGCGACTCCAGTGGTAGATTAACCTTTGTTAAAGTAGGGGTAAGTTCACAAGCTGAGTATTAAGATACAAATGAGTGTGTCCCGACTCGTATAATAGTGGCGTGCTTCACACCCTTTTAAGGCGCGTAAAGTTAGCATGTTTGGCCTATTATCGCCAACATTGCTGCTGTTATGGGCTTGTTGCGGGGTGCAGTGTAGGTTAGCATGAGTCAGGATTGGCTAAATTATCATAATCAGAACAGAGACCTGTGCAGAGGGTCCACATAAATATGGATTTATTAGATAAGTTTTTAACTAAAGCGGCTACTGTGCCTCAAAAACCTGTTAGCTCCGCGATATTTAGTATCGGTGTTGTGCTAATGCTGTTTCTATTAGCGCAGATCACATGGAAGTTAGTTCCTGAAAATTCAGCTGTTTCTCGCTGGACGCCGACACCTGCCTCTTCGACAGCGTCGGGGACGGTTAACATCTCAGGCTTGCACGATTTAGGGTTATTTGGGCGTACTGACGGTACTTCTGCCAAACCTAAAGTTGCTCCAGCAGAAGAGATTATTACTGACGCACCCAAAACATCGCTGTCAATTCAATTGACTGGCGTGGTTGCATCAACAACTGAGCAAAAAGGTTTAGCGGTGATTGCGTCAGGTGGTAGCCAAGATACCTATGGCTTGGGCGACAAAATTAAAGGCACATCAGCGTCATTAAAAGAGGTCTATGCCGATCGTATTATTATCACTAACAGTGGCAGATACGAAACCTTGATGTTAGATGGACTTGAATACAACACCAATAGCAATGCTAATCAGCAGCTGCAAAAAGCCAAGAGCTTACCTAAAAGTAGAAAAATAGATCAACGTCAAAACCGTGAAGTGGCCCGTGAGTTAAGTCAGTCACGTGAACAAATCTTGGCTGATCCCAGTAAAATCACCGATTACTTAGCAATCTCACCCGTTAAAAGTGGCGGAGAGCTTGCGGGCTACCGACTCAATCCAGGTAAAGACAGAAAGCTATTTATTGAGGCGGGTTTTAAGCCCAATGATTTGGCAAAATCGCTTAATGGTTACGACTTGACCAACATGGGTCAAGCATTGGAAGTAATGGGGCAACTACCAGAAATGACTGAAATTGCCTTAATGGTTGAGCGTGAAGGTCAACTGATCGAAATTATGTTTAGCTTGCCGCAATAAAAGAGCAGCAACCAATAAAAATAAAGGCTGCTGCAATAAATAATTGAGCTTGCCGCAATTAAAGGTTTTAGGGGACGTATTACAATGAATAATAAAAGGATTAGACGCAGACTAATCGCTGGCATAGTCATGGGGGCATCATTACTCGCACCACAACTTGCTTGGTCTGAACAATATGCGGCTAACTTTAAGGGCACTGATATTCAAGAGTTCATCAACATTGTTGGTAAGAACTTGAATCGCACTATTATTGTCGATCCTACCGTTCGCGGCAAAATTAATGTTCGAAGTTATGACCTTTTAGATGACGACCAATACTATCAATTTTTCCTCAATGTACTTCAAGTCTACGGTTACGCTGTTGTCGAAATGGATAACAACATCATTAAGGTCATCAAGGATAAAGATGCTAAAACAGCGTCGATTCGAGTTGCTGATGATAATGCGCCTGGAATGGGTGACGAGATGGTCACTCGTATCGTTGCGCTTTATAACACCGAAGCTAAGCAGTTAGCGCCATTGCTACGTCAGTTAAATGACAATGCCGGTGGCGGTAACGTCGTGAACTACGATCCATCAAACGTATTGATGATCTCGGGCCGTGCTGCCGTGGTCAATAAGTTAGTTGAAATTGTGCGCCGCGTTGATAAACAGGGCGACACCGCTGTTGAAGTGGTCAAACTTGAATTTGCTTCAGCGGGTGAAATTGTCCGTATCGTCGATACTCTTTATCGTTCAACGGCTAATCAAGCCAAAATGCCAGGCCAAGCGCCTAAAGTTGTGGCTGATGAACGTACCAACGGCGTTCTGGTCAGTGGTGACGAGAAGAGCCGCCAGCGTGTTGTTAAGTTAATTAGACAATTAGATGCTGAGCAAGCGAGCACGGGCAATACTAAGGTACGTTATTTACATTACGCCAAAGCTGAGGATTTAGTTGAAGTGTTAACCGGTTTCGCTGAACAACTGGTGGACGACAAAGGTGGCGCAGCTCAAGGTACTAAGAAGCGCCGTAACGAAATCAATATTATGGCGCATAACGATACCAATGCGTTGGTTATTAGCGCTGAACCAGATCAAATGCGCACGATTGAAAGCGTGATTAATCAGTTAGATATTCGTCGTGCACAGGTGCTGGTTGAAGCCATTATTGTTGAAGTTGGCGAAGGTGATGATGTTGGTTTCGGCGTGCAGTGGGCAACGGCTGCAGGTGGTGGAACACAGTTTAACAACTTAGGCCCGACTATTGGCGAAGTTGGCGCCGGTGTTTGGCAAGCACAACCAGAGAAAGCATCGCAAACATGTACTGGTTCTGGTGATAACTTAACCTGTACGGACAACCCTGATACTCGTGGTGATATCACCTTACTAGCGCAAGCACTAGGCAAAGTGAATGGTATGGCTTGGGGTGTGGCAATGGGTGATTTTGGCGCGCTTATTCAAGCGGTATCAAGCGATACTAAATCAAACGTACTCGCAACGCCTTCTATTACCACATTGGATAACCAAGAAGCCTCATTCATTGTGGGCGATGAAGTACCGATTCTTACTGGTAGTCAGAATTCAAGTAATGGTAACAGTAACCCATTTCAAACCGTTGAACGTAAAGAGGTTGGCGTTAAGCTAAAAGTGCTTCCTCAGGTCAACGAAGGTAACGCGGTTAAGCTAACCATTGAGCAGGAAGTCTCTGGTATTAATGGTAAAACCGGTGTCGATATTACTTTTGCCACTCGCCGTTTAACCACGACTGTCATGGCAGATTCAGGCCAGATAGTGGTGCTGGGTGGTTTAATTAAAGAAGAAGTGCAGGAGTCGGTGCAGAAAGTCCCTTTCTTGGGCGATCTTCCGATTATTGGTTATCTGTTTAAGTCATCTTCTAGCGGCAAGAAAAAGACCAATTTAATGGTGTTTATTAAGCCGACGATTATTCGAGATGGCATTACCATGCAAGGTATCGCAGGTCGCAAGTACAACTATTTCCGAGCACTGCAACTTGAGCAACAAGAACGTGGTGTTAACTTGATGCCAGATACTAATGTGCCAATTCTGGAAGAATGGAATCAAGAGGCATATCTGCCCGCAGAAGTGAACGAAGTGCTGAACCGCTATAAAGAGGGTAAAGGGCTAGATACTAAGATGCGCCAAACAGATGCCGCTTTAAAGAGTATTTCTGAGAATAAAAATACTGACGCAGAAAAAGCGCAAGCGGCTGAAGATGCAGCTGAGGCCGCAAAGGCAGAAGCCGCAACTGATATTGATAAAGATTCAGCTGATGAGTGATAATAAGATCCAAGGAGATGATGAACTAGCACAAGTATCGAATGAGCTTGGGCTAGTGTCTGAAGCAGAAGCTGACGAAGTCTTCCACTCGACGAGCAAAGAGCGGTTACCCTTTGCATTTGCGCATCGATTCAACGCTGCATTAGATAAAGATGAACATGGCATTTTATCGCTTTACCATACCAGCGGCACCCCGTTATCGGCGCTGCTGGAGGCTCGTCGTTATAGTGGCAAGTCGTTACCACTGGTCAAGCTAGAGGATATAGCGTTTGAAACACGCTTAACCCAAGCGTATCAAGCCAACTCATCAGAAGCGCAGCAAATGATGGAAGATATTGGTAACGAGATGGACTTGTTTACCATCGCAGAAGAGCTACCTCAAACAGAGGATTTGCTTGAGGGTGACGATGATGCGCCAATCATTAAACTGATCAACGCGCTCTTGTCTGAAGCGATTAAAGAAGAAGCATCCGATATTCATATCGAAACCTATGAAAAGCAACTTGTTGTGCGTTTCCGCGTTGACGGTATCTTAAAAGAAGTCCTAAAGCCTAACCGCAAACTATCGTCACTGTTAGTGTCACGTATTAAAGTAATGGCGCGATTAGATATTGCAGAAAAACGCGTCCCGCAAGATGGTCGTATTTCATTGCGTATCGCTGGTCGAGCCGTTGATGTACGTGTATCGACTATGCCATCAAGCCATGGCGAACGTGTGGTACTGCGTCTACTCGATAAAAATGCTGGCAATTTAGATCTGGTCCAGCTGGGAATGACAGAAGCTGTCCGTGTCAAATTCGATGAGTTAATCCGCAGGCCCCACGGTATTATCTTGGTCACTGGGCCCACAGGTTCTGGTAAAAGTACCACCTTGTATGCCGGCTTAACCGAACTCAATTCAGTTGATACCAATATTCTAACCGTCGAAGATCCTATCGAGTATGAGTTAGAGGGTATTGGTCAAACGCAAGTAAACACCAAGGTTGATATGACTTTTGCTCGTGGTCTGCGCGCTATTTTGCGTCAAGATCCTGATGTGGTCATGATTGGTGAAATTCGAGATCTTGAAACGGCGCAAATTGCTGTACAAGCTTCGTTAACCGGCCACATGGTGCTATCAACACTGCATACGAATACTGCATCTGGTTCTATTACGCGTTTACAAGATATGGGTGTTGAACCCTTCCTTGTTTCGTCGAGTTTGTTGGGCGTACTCGCACAGCGATTGATCAGAACCTTATGTAAGCACTGTAAGGAAGAGCATGTACCTGACGAGCGTGAAAGAGAGCTACTGGGTATTGCATTTGATGACCCACGTTCAATCTACCGTGCTAAAGGCTGTCAGATCTGTGGCCATAATGGCTACCGTGGTCGTACCGGTATCCATGAGCTGCTCATTGTCGATGATCATGTGCGTGAATTGATCCATACCGGTCGCGGAGAGCTAGCGATAGAGAAACATATTCGCAAAACCGTGCCGAGTATTCGTCATGACGGTATGAGTAAAGTGCTTGCAGGGAAAACCACCCTTGAAGAAGTGCTGCGTGTCACTCGCGAGGAATAATCAGTGCCAGCATTTGAATACAAAGCATTAGATAAAGCCGGCAAGCAACAAAAAGGTGTTGTTGAAGCAGACACCGCAAGGCATGCCCGAGGCCAGCTCAGAGAGCTGCGTTTAATGCCGCTGGAAATAACTCCAGTGGTAGAAAAAGAGAGTAAAACCAAATCCGCAGGTGTGAGCTTTTTTCAGCGCGGAATATCGGTGTCGGAACTGGCGTTGATCACTCGCCAGATTGCAACGTTAGTCGCGGCGGGCTTACCGATTGAAGAGGCCCTTAAAGCCGTCGGTCAACAATGCGAAAAAGATCGCCTCGCCAGTATGATTATGGCGGTTCGTTCACGTGTTGTTGAAGGTTATAGCTTAGCCGACTCGATGGCGGAGTTCCCCCACATTTTTGACGAACTCTATCGCGCTATGGTGGCATCAGGTGAAAAGTCTGGTCATTTAGAAGTGGTATTGAATCGTCTTGCAGACTATACCGAGCGTCGCCAGCAACTGAAAAGCAAAATGACTCAAGCGATGATCTATCCTGTCGTCCTAACGTGTGTTGCAGTGGGTGTGATTGCTATTTTGCTTGCAGCCGTAGTGCCAGAGGTGGTTGGTCAGTTTGAGCACATGGGCCAAGCATTACCTTGGACTACCGAGTTACTCATCAGCTCTTCTGATTTTATTCGAGACTATGGACTGGTTGTTCTTGGGCTGCTTATCGGACTGTTTGTGTTATTGAAGCGCTTACTCGTGGTACCAGCCAATAGAATGAAATACGATACGCTGTTATTGCGTGTGCCTGTGGTCAGTAAGGTCAGTAAAAGTTTAAACACCGCTCGTTTTGCTCGTACTTTGAGCATCCTCGCTGCGAGTTCGGTGCCATTGCTTGATGCTATGCGCATTGCGAGTGATGTATTGATTAATGTAAGAGTTAAAGCTGCCGTTGAAGAGGCCACATCGCGTGTGCGCGAGGGCACAAGTTTGGGTGCTGCTTTAGCAAATACTAAACTTTTTCCGCCAATGATGCTCTATATGATTAGCTCTGGTGAAAAAAGTGGTCAACTCGAGCAGATGTTGGAGCGAGCTGCGGATAACCAAGATCGGGAGTTTGAGTCAAATGTCACGATTGCACTGGGTGTGTTTGAACCTATGTTGGTTGTGAGCATGGCCGCCGTGGTGTTATTTATTGTGTTAGCGATTCTTCAGCCTATTTTAGCGCTGAATAATCTGATCAGTGGTTAACGAATAGTTTCGATGTTGGCATTGCCATATAGCGAGATATTTAAGTCATTCAGTTAAAGGAAGTTTTTAATGCAAACTCGTAGTAAACAAAAAGGTTTTACGCTTTTAGAAGTGATGGTCGTTATTGTTATTTTAGGTATTTTAGCCTCAATGGTTGTGCCTAACTTAATGGGTAATAAAGATAAAGCTGACCAACAAAAAGCGGTTTCAGACATTGTTGCGCTAGAAAATGCATTAGATATGTATCGGTTAGACAATAGTATCTATCCAACGACAGAGCAGGGCTTAGAAGCATTAGTGCAGAAGCCAACGATGTCGCCAGAGCCACGTAACTACCGCGAAGATGGTTATGTTAAGCGTTTACCACAAGATCCATGGCGCAATGATTACCTGCTTTTAAGCCCAGGTGAAAATGGTAAGTTAGATATTTTCAGTGTCGGGCCTGATGGCCAGGCGGGTACAGAAGATGATATCGGTAACTGGAACCTGCAGAACTTACAATAAGATGACATTGTCACGAATTGTTCGAGCACGCCAAGCGGGCTTCACCTTAATGGAGGTGTTGCTCGTGGTGTTACTGATGGGATTAGCCGCTTCGGCTGTTACCTTAAGTATGGGCGGCGCAAGCCAAGAGAAAGCGCTCGAACGTCTGGCTGTGCAATTTATGATGTCAGCTGAGATGGTGTTAGATGAAACGGTACTTAGTGGTCAATTCATTGGTATTGTTGTCGAAAAAGACAGTTATGAATATGTCTATTACGACTACGACGACGGTAAATGGAAGCCCTTAGAACAAGACAGGCTGTTATCTGCAAGGCAGATGGAACCTGGATTTGAGTTGCACCTTGTGCTAGATGGTTTGCCGCTAGTGCAAGAAGATGAAGAACAAGACAGTTGGTTCGATGAGCCTTTAATTGAACCATCGGCGGACGACAAAAAGAAATATCCGGAACCGCAAATCCTGCTATTCCCGAGTGGTGAAATGAGTGCATTTGAACTGTCTTTCGTCACCAGAAATGAAATGAATAAAGAGATTGAAGTGGTTGTGTTCGGCGACGTGCTGGGTAGATTAAAATTGGACCATGAAGATGATATCTAGTTATTTTCCTGCGTTTTCAAGCGCGAGCAACAGCGTGAGTGCTTATGTTTATTAAGCAACGCGGTATGACCTTACTTGAAGTGATTGTGGCGCTAGCGGTTTTTTCTATTGCCGCGGTATCGATTACCAAAAGCTTAGGCGAGCAGATGGCTAATATGCCGATATTGGAAGAGCGCACCATGGCACAGTGGGTCGCGCATAACCAAATGGTTGAAGCCCGCTTAGAGTCTAAGTTTCCTGATATTGGTCGTAAAGATGGCCAAGAGCAGTTAGCGAGTAAAGATTGGTATTGGCGCAAAGAGGTTGTTAAGACAACGGATGATAATTTTAGAATGATACGAATAACCATCAGCGACGATGAGCGCTTTGGTCGTGTCATTGCCGAGGTGAGCAGTTATGTCCTCAAGTCTGACTAAATCTAATCGTGGCTTTACGCTGCTTGAGATGTTGATCGCTATTTCGATTTTTGCTTTGTTAGGGCTGGCAGCCAATACGGTACTGCACACAGTGCTACAAAACGACACGGTTACGCGTGAGTTCGCTGGCAAGTTAAAAGCGATGCAACAAGGCTTTGGGATCATTGAGCGCGATCTAAACCAAATGGTGGCTCGCACGCCTAGGCTGCTTGACGGCGGTCGCGGTACTACGGTATTTCAAACTGGTGACAACATGCTCGACTCAGAATCTGAGTCGCTAGTATTTTTCCGTTTAGGTTGGTTAAACCCTGACGGGCTATTACCTCGAGGTAGCCTGCAGTCGGTAGCCTACGTAGTGATAGAGGGACAGTTACAGCGTTGGTATTACCCCTATCCAGAGCCTGAAATTGGTGCTGAACCGATAAAAACGGTGATAATGGAAAAGGTTATTTCTGTTGAGTATGCTTTCTTTAGCGACGATAAATGGGAACGAAAAACCGACGCCACCAAATTACCCAAGGCGATAGCCATGGAAATTGAATTTGAAGATTTGGGCAAAGTTCAGCGTAAGTTTCTATTGCCGTTAGGGGCCCCCGCGGGCAGTAACTCGAGCAATGATAACGGCGGCAATAATAGTAATAACAACAATAACAACAATAACGACGAAGACGAAGACGAAGACGAAGACGAAGACGAAGATGACACGGGTAATGGTTCGGGCAATAACGGTAAAGGAACTTAACGATGCGGACTAAGCAGCGTGGAGTCGCCCTCATTGTCGTGTTATTGATTGTAGCAATAGTGGCAATAGTGGCGACCAAGATCACCTCTAGAAACCAGATATCTGTTAGACGCACCATTAATTTGGCGCAATACGATCAAGCTTTTTGGTATGCCATCTCGGCTGAAGAGATCGCGAAGAAGGTCTTAAAACAAGATTTAGAAGACTCTGATACTGTGCATATGCAACAGTACTGGGCGCAAGCCGATGTGATTTTTCCAGCAGAGAATGGGGAGATCGCCGGTAAAATAAGTGATATGCAGTCATGCTTTAACCTGAATGCATTATCACAGACGACTAAGACAGTAGAAAATGGTCAACCAAAATTACCTTTGCCCGCGGTGCAATTTAAAGGCTTACTAGTGGCACTGGGTATGGATGACTTTGCGGCCGAGCGCTTAGCGCAAACCTTAAAAGATTATATCGATGAGGATACGACTGCAGGACCTTACGGTGCAGAAGATGCAGACTATGAGGCGCGTAATGTCCCTTATCGTGCTGCTAATACCTTGCTGAGCCATAAGAGTGAACTGCGTGCGGTGATGGGGTTTACCCAAGATATCTATCTGAAAATAGCGCCGTATGTCTGTGCAGTACCGGGCAATAGCACTATGGTGTTAAATGTTAATACGGTCCCTGTTGAGCAAGCGGCACTGATTGCTGGCATGCTCGATAATAAAATTTCGGTGGGTGAAGCGGAAAGCATCATTAACCAACGCCCTGGTGATGGCTACGAAAAAATAGACGAGTTTTGGGAAAACTCCTCTATCGCTAGTCTAGCCAGTGATGCACAACTTAAATCAAGTTTTGGGGTGACCAGTAGCTATTTCCTACTGCAAGCGGGAGCCAAGGTTGATAACGCCGTCTTTAGGCTTGAAAGTGTGCTCAAAGGCGATAGCAAAACGCTAGAAGTGTTATCCCGGCAGTTTGGCGGACAAAAATAACAACAGTCCTTTAATGAGTTAAAGAGACTCGTGGAGACAGATCAGTGAGTGAAAGATTATTCATCCGTTTAGGGCAATCATTTGAGCAACCATGTTCGTGGCTCGTTTGGTCTGAACAGGAGCAAGAAATTATAGGTTCTGGTGAACTGAGTGATGCCAGTGCGCTATCAACTCTGACTGAAAGAGCGGGTAACCGTGCGGTAGACGTTTTAGTCCCGGCCTCTAGCATTACATTGACTGCAGTGGACCTGCCAGAAAAGGGTCAGCGCCAAGCGATTAAAGCGCTACCTTTTATGCTGGAAGAAAATTTAGCTCAAGATGTTGATGAGCTTCATTTTGTCGTAGGCCCACGCCAAGGTGACGCACTCAGCATTGCTGTCGTGGCACACGAACAGATGCAAAATTGGATTGAATGGCTAGCTGAAGCTGGGCTAAAAGCCAAGTGTATCGTCCCTGATTGTTTGGCACTGCCGCTGGCTGAGTGTGACTGGGCAGCCATTACTTTTGGGCAAGATATACTGCTTAGAACAGGTGAAAGCAGTGGTGTTAGCCTTAATAAAGACTGGTTAGATGTGGCTTTACCACAATTGTTAGCTGATAGCGTAAACACCACCACTGTCGCAGGCTATACCGAATTAACGTTGACGGGTGTTGATATTAAAGAGCAGCCACTCGACCTCCCGATGCTGGTATTGGCTCGGGGCATACTGAATGCACCAATGAATTTACTGTCAGGTGTTTATCAGCCTAAACGCGAATATGGCAAGCATTTGAGTTTATGGCGCAATACCGCCGTTGTATTTGCCGTGGTTGTGGTGTTGGCTCTGGTAAACAAAGGGCTCAACATTCATCAGATGAATGCCAAAGCTGATGCCGTAAAGTTACAAAGTGAACAGATTTATAAGCAAGTGGTTCCGGGCAGTTCTCGAGTCGTTAATTTACGGGCTCAAATGGAAAGCTATGTTCGCAAGATGCAGGGCGGCGGCAGTGGTAGTGAATTTTTTGCGATGCTAGAAGGTACAAAAGTCGCCTTTGCTCAAGTCACGGACTTAAAACCCACCTCATTGCGCTTTGACAGTAGTCGTAGCGAGATCCGCATGCAGGTTAAGGCCAAGAGCTACGATCAGATTGAAAAGTTTAAAGAGATAATCTCTCGCTCATATAAGCTCGATGGTGGCGCAATGAATAGCGGTGAATCAGAAGTCACTAGCACCTTAACCATCAGGAGCAAATAAGATGGATAACATTAAAGTATGGTGGGCTGGACTGGTTCTGCGTGAAAAGCAGATGGTCAGTGTTTGTGGTGTCGTGTTATTGATTGGTATTTTGTATTGGGGTATTTGGACTCCGATAGCTAACGCTGAAAATGATGCGCAGCTCAATCTTGAAGGGCAACTTAGTACGCTAAATTATGTAAAGAAGACCGCTAACCGTATCGCCGGCTTGAAACAGACAAGCCAAGGTAGTGCTTTTAAAGGCAGCTTAAGTGCAGCAGTTAACCAAACCGCAGGTAGTTTTGGTTTGACCATTACACGTATGCAGCCGCAAGGGAATAAAATCCAAGTATGGATGGATGAAGTTCCGTTCGAAACCTTGCTTAGCTACCTTTATGAGTTGGTTCAAAATCAAGGCTTGTCGTTAGAGAGCCTCGATTTGGCAGAATCTGATACGCCTGGTTTTGTAAATGTTCGCCGAATTCAGTTATCCAAGTAGGATGTTGTTGTGAAATTAGTTAAAAAAATAGCGCTCGGTTTTTTCATCTATTTGGTGTTCCTGCTGGTTTTGTTTCCTGCAAGTATGGCCGTTAAATTGGCCCCTATCCCAGCCAATATCGTTCTCAATGGTGTGTCGGGTACTATTTGGTCTGGCAGGATTGATATGCTTAGCGTGCAAAAACGTCAAGTTGAACAGGTGCAATGGGATTTAAGTATTGCTTCATTATTAACCGGAACGGTTAAGGCTGATATAAGTATCGGTACGCGCAGCAGTGCAGTTAATGGTAAAGGCGTTGTGGCTTATTCATTTGGCGGACTCGATGTCAGTGGTTTGCGTTTTGACGCACCAAGTGACTTCTTGCTTGGCAAGACTCGTTTACCGTTTAAGACCAAAATCAATGGTGATATTAGTGCGTTAGTGAATACCTTTGAGCAGGGATTACCTTGGTGTGAGCAGCTAGTCGGTAAGCTATTTTTAAATAAGGTACAAGTCACCAATCAGTTTGGTAATTACCCACTCGGTGACATTGCTTTAGGCTTAAGTTGTCTCGATGGTAACGTGCAATTAGCCACTGATGAAAAGCTAAACGGATTGGGTTTAGATGGCACCATCGTATTGGCGGACAATAAGATGATGCAGGTAAATGCCAAAATTCGTGAAGTGAATACTCAACCGGATGATTTGAAAAAAGCGCTGGGCTTTTTAGGTAAAAAAGACAGCCAAGGCTATTACCCTATTACTTATCAAGGCCGGTTGCCGATCTAGGCATTATTAACTGTTATTAAAAAAGGGCACTTTATAGTGCCCTTTTTAGATCGACAAGCTCGCTTTAAATCAGGCTGTCGCTGGCGAGTAATTCGTCTAGCAGGTGACGATAATCTGCTATCGCAGGAAAATCGTTAAAGGGTTTAACTGGCTTCTGACTATCGGGGTTGGCGACACCTAATTGATAGCCCACCCCTGCCAGTTTCGCGGCTGCTAGAATCGCTTCGTTATCATCAATGAATAAGCAGCGAGCTGGGTCTAAGTTAAAGTGCTGAAAAAGTTGCTGCCAGAATAACGGATGCTCTTTTGGGTAACCGGTTTCATGGCTAGAGATCATCTCATCGAGCCCAAGTGCTAAGTCTGTATGCTGCAGTTTTAGGGCTAAGCCTTTCGGGTGGGCATTTGTCACCAGGATGCGGCGCTTATCTGCTTGCTTTAACGCATATAAAAACGGCAAGCTGTCTTGGCGTAGCTGGATCTTATCCACGAGCGTTTTATGCAAGGTCATTATATCTAACCCCATCTGCCGTTCCCAATAGTCTAAGCAGTACCAATCGAGGGTCCCCTCTACATTCTGGTAACTCTGCTCAACCCACTCCATTGCTGTTTTCTCTGTGATATTGCGTTGTTCACTGAGCGCTTTGGGGATCAAATTTAGCCAAAAATGGTTATCGAAATGAAGGTCGAGCAGGGTGCCATCCATATCGAGTAGAACGGTATCAATTTCACGCCATGGGAACATAGTTTGCTGATCCTAAAAATTCAGGTTGTGGAATGAGGATAGAATAGTAAGATTGTAACTGATTTCGCTAATTTATCTGCATCAACACTGGGATGTGTATGACTAAAAAGAATGTTAAACCGGAAATATTGCATGCTGAAGTGGTCGCCAAGAGTCGATTATTTCAAATTGAACAAGTGCATTTAAGGTTTTCGAATCAAGTCGAACGCCAATATGAGCGGATGAAAGGCAATAACCGTGGCGCGGTAATGGTTGTGCCCGTACTTGATCAAAAGCAGCTACTGTTAGGTCGAGAGTACGCGGCGGGCACGCACAGTTACGAGCTCGGTTTTCCGAAAGGATTGATTGATCCGGGTGAGAACGCTGCAGAGGCTGCCAACCGAGAGTTACAGGAAGAGATTGGTTTTGGATCAAAAAAACTGACTCATTTGATGGAATTAAGCTTAGCACCAGGATATTTTGCGAGTAAAATGCAGATATTTCTGGCTGAAGAGCTTTACCAGAGTAAGCTGGAAGGGGATGAACCTGAGCCGATAGAGTTGGTCAAGTGGCCACTTGACCAATGGCTGAGTTTATTACAAGAGCAGGATTTTTCAGAGTCACGTAGTGTAAGTGCTTTATTTTTAGCGCAAAAGCATCTACAACTTAAGTAGTTCAACAAACATATTCGGGTAGTGAGGCTGTTGGAGTCGTTATGAAGCCAGAGAGTTACATCGATCAAGTCATTGAAATCGCCACCGTGGCGGGTAAGAGAATCCGCGATATTTACCAAAAAGGTGATTATGATCGCGAGATAAAGTCAGATAACACCCCTGTTACCTCGGCTGATATCGCAGCGCATAATATTATTACCAAAGCGTTGAATGAGTTAACCCCCGATATTCCAGTATTATCGGAAGAAGCTGCTGATATCCCTTTCGCACAGCGCAGTGACTGGCAACGGTATTGGTTAGTTGACCCGCTTGATGGTACTGGCGAGTTTATCGCAGGTAGTGGGGACTTCTCGGTCATCATCGCATTGGTCGAGCATAACCGTCCTATCGTGGGTGTTGTTTATGTGCCTATGACTGAGGTGTGTTATTACGCGATTGCTGGATTAGGCGCTTATAAGCGTGTTAAAGGTAATGATCTACGCATCAGTAGTCGTCAGATTGGCAAAGATGATAATAGTCCATTGCGATTGGCGGTCAGTCGGCGTCAAGATCCACAGTCGGTGATTAAGCTGTTTAATCAGAATAAGCACTGTGAACTCGTCGTTCTCGGTGGAGCGGCATTGAAAAGCTGTTTAGTGGCAGAAGGTCGCGCCGATAGCTATGTGCGCATAGGCCCCACTGGTGAATGGGACACTGGCGCCGCGCAGATTATTGTTGAAGAGGCTGGCGGGCAGATTATGGACCTTGCACTGCAACCGCTGAGCTATAACGAGCGAGAAAGTTTAGAGAATCCAAATTTCATTGTCGTTGGTTCGCCGAATTTAGCCTGGGACGAGATCCTTACCGCTGAAAGTTAAGTGTTCAGCAGATTAAAGCCATCACAGTGTGATGGCTTTTTTATTGGACTTATTTTGTCATTGTCGTGTAGTTGTAAGTCTCGTCAGTCATTTCAAAAGGAAAATCATGCTATTTAGTCGCCGCTTTTTGCCCTATTTCATGACGCAATGCCTAGGGGCATTAAATGACAATGTCTTTAAAAATGTGTTGTTACTGATGGTGAGTTACTCGCAAGTCGAGGCTTTACCTATAGATGTTCATCTATTTGTTAACCTTGCCGCAGGTCTGTTCATTCTGCCTTTTTTACTCTTTTCTGCGCATGCGGGCCAAATTGCCGATAGTGTTGATAAAGCGATACTTATTCGTCGCCTTAAGGCCCTTGAATTTTTGATTATGTCGGCGGCAGTGTTCGCAATCATTTCCCATAGCTATGTTGTTATGCTGCTATTACTGTTTTTAATGGGAACGCAATCGGCATACTTTGGTCCTGTTAAATACTCATTATTACCACGCGTCTTGAAAGAGAATGAACTGGTATCGGGCAACGCTTGGGTTGAAATGGGAACGTTTTTAGCCATATTAATCGGCACATTATCCGCAGGGCTGATTGTTGCGAGTGAGCACGCAACATACTGGGCAGCTGGCAGTGTATTTATACTGTCGATGATCGGTATGCTTGCCAGTTGGATGATCCCTAATATCCCGACACTCAATAGCATAAAACCCAAATTTTCGATTGTCTCAGCTACTGTCGTGAGTATTATAAAGGCCAGAAAAACGCCGGATATCTGGTTAGCCATCTTGGCGATTAGTTGGTTTTGGTTTGTGGGTGCAACCTACTTAACCCAGATCCCCAACTTTGCGAGGATCACGCTTAATGCCGATCCGACTGTGGTTTCCTTGCTACTGTTACTATTTTCAGTGGGGATCGGTGTGGGGTCTTTTGTGTGTGAGCGCTTGTCATTCAAACAGGTTGAGTTAGGTGTGGCTCCCATCGGCCTTATTTTACTCGGCTACTTTGGTATTGATCTGACGATGGCGTTACCAGTGGTGTTAGCGTCAGATCCCGTGTTTGATATCAGTGCCTTTGTCGCTGATGCTAGTCACTATCGTTTGATGTTTGATCTCTCAATGATAGGGGTGGGTGGTGGCTTGTTTATCGTGCCGTTATATACCTTTATTCAGTCTCGTGCTGATGAAAGTGAGTGTGCACAAGCTATCGCCAGTAATAACATCATTAATGCGCTCTTTATGGTGGCATCGGCTATTTTCGCCATATCGATATTAAATGGATTGCAGTGGCAGATAGAACAGCTATTTTTACTGCTCGCTTGTGGCAATGTATTAGTGCTTTTACTGTTATTAGGACGCTGGCCTGAATTGGTGGTGAGCACATTGAGTTATGGGATGCGTCGAGTATTGAATCGCGTGAAAGTGGTCAATAAAGTCGAATTTGAACCATTGTTGCAGGACTACACCGCGCCGTTGGTCATCGAGTTATCCTCGATAAATTGGCGAGCATTACTGGTCATTGACGGTCTGTTTAATCGACCCGTGTATTTTATTACGGACCCGTTAGAGGTGAGTCAAAAAGGCTTAGTGGGGTATATAGTTAACCAGCGGCGGTGGGATGACTCAGCCTCCACTAACTCGGTATTGGTCTGTCTTGCGGGAGCCAACACCCAGCACTCAACAGCTCATGCCAACAGGCTCAAGTGCAGTATCGAGCATCAGCAAACGGATGGACTAAGAGGGCTGGTAGAGGTGAGTTTTTCGAAGCGATAAATCGATTACTTGCAGAGGATGCAAGATAATCGATTGACGCTATGTTGATGATTAGATCGCATCTAACCATTGATGGACTTCGGCGTGGGTACCTTTAAACAAAATCCGCTCAGCCTTCTTATCTATTTGATATTTGTACATAGGGTCGTAGTATATGCTAAGAAGCAGTTCAATCCATTCTAAATGGGCTTGGGTATCACCGCGACTCCGTTGAATATTTAGCGCGTTAGTGATAATCGCTTGGAACTCATCATGTTGTTTGCCACCAAGGCGTTTCTGTATGCCAGTGATACTCGCAGCAAGATACTCAGCAAAGGCAGTAAAGCCAGCTTCTTCACCTAAACGTTCAATATATCCGCTATGCATTTTGTGCACATACTCGTTGAGCAAGCGTGTCAGTCTGGCTTCTAATGGCTCCTCTAGCACAACGACATTTGCTGCTTGCATCCCGTTATAGAAAGGTTTCGGTAATGCAGAGCGGCCAATGAGAAAACTTTCATCTTCAAGTAGCAAGTGTTTGGCGTCGCTGTCTTGATGTTTTAGGAGTGCCACAGCGAGTGCGTTTTCAAAGTTAATCTGCGTTGGTTGAGGTTCATGGTAACGGCCAAAGCTTGAACCACGATGATGCGCAATACCTTCTAGATCGACCGCATCATTGCGGGCTAATAAAAAGTCAGTCTTACCGCTGCCGGTGATCCCACTTAGGATTAACATTGGCTTTTGGCTCGGTGCGTTATCGATAGTTTCAATCAAAAATTGACGCATCGCTTTGTAGCCCCCTTCAATAAAGGGGACGTCAATGCCAGCCTCTTTTAACCATTGCTGGGTTAATTGAGAGCGCAACCCGCCACGAAAGCAGTACAGATAAGCATTAGGATTTTCGCTGAAAAAACGCAGCCAAGTATCAACTCTTTGCTGTTTAATCTCTCCGCCCACAAGTGAGTGCCCAAGTGCTATAGCCGCTTCTTGGCCTTTCGCCTTGTAACAGGTGCCGACAAGCTTGCGCTCTTCATCTTCCATTAACGGATGATTAGTGCTGCCAAGAAAGGCACCTTTGTCAAATTCAACAGGTGCTCGCACATCCATTATAGGGTGATCACTGACGAGTATTCGTCTGTACTCAGTTGCGCTCACAATGTTGAGTGGCATTAGATAAGCTCCACTGTGGTCGCAGCTTTCTCGACGAGTTGGCCGATACAGATAGGTGCTACGCCGTTATCGGTAAGCAATTTTTGTAGCGTCGCTTCACCGTCAGCCGAAACAGAGATCAGTAAACCACCACTTGTTTGGGGATCGCAGATAATTGCTTTTTGCTCGTCCGTTAATGGAGGTAAGTGCTCAGCATAACTGTCGAAGTTTCTGTGAGTGCCTCCAGGAATGCAGCCCATTTCTAAATAGTGCCGTGCATTGGGGAGCAAGGGTAACAAGCTAATATCAATTTTCGCCCCCAGTTCTGCACCATGGCACATCTCCAAAAGATGTCCTGCTAAGCCAAATCCAGTGACATCTGTCAGTGCATTTACCTGTGGGATCTTTGCGATATCAGGGCCCAAGACGTTGAGTTGGCACATTGCCTCTGCTGCAGTATTGAGATCAGCATCAGCGAGCTTTTTCTGTTTTTGCGCAGTGGTTAAAATACCGATACCGAGTGGTTTAGTCAGATAAAGTTTGTCACCAACTTTTGCTGTACTGTTCTGTTTTAGCTCTTCAAGCGGAATTTGTCCGGTTACGGCCAAACCAAAAATAGGCTCAGGCGAATCAATACTGTGGCCACCGGCAAGCATGATGCCCGCATCTGCACAGGCTTGTCTGCCACCATCAACCACTTGTTGCGCCACTTCTGCGGGTAATTTATTCACTGGCCAGCCCAGAATAGCTATCGCCATCATAGGGGTACCGCCCATTGCATAGATATCGCTTATTGCATTGGTCGCGGCAATGCGTCCGAATGTAAATGGGTCATCAACAATCGGCATAAAGAAGTCGGTGGTGCTGATAATACCAGTGGTATCGTTCAGTTTGTAAACCGCGGCATCATCTCGCGTTTGGTTGCCCACAAGCAACTTAGGGTCGTGAAATACTGGCAGCTGAGTTGCGAGTATAGTGCCAAGCACTTTCGGAGAAATTTTGCAGCCGCAACCAGCGCCGTGGCTGTATTCGGTAAGTTTGATTTGTTGATCTGACATGAGCTTAAAACGCCCTAAAAGAAGCTAATTAGCCGATCATCATAGACCCATCACCTTATGACTTCAATGAAGTCATGAGGTAAGTTGATGCTTAAGCGCTATCTTACTGACAAGACCGCAATGTAGATAAAAAAAAGCCACTCTATTGAGTGGCGTTAATTACGTTAGCTGAAACTGGCCGTCAGACTGTGCCAACTTTTCTGCTGTTGCTTGAATCGAAGTTTTAACTCTTTGACTCGCGTCATAAGGTCTCTATCTGCAAGTTGTTTACGTTTGGCTTCGAGTAATATTTTTTTAGCGTCGTAATATTCAACTAAATGTGCTTTCAATGTTTCATATTCAGCTTGTAGCTTTTCGACTATTTCGTCGCTATTGGGTAGATGAGCCACTTTATTTTGAGTGCGTTTTAACTGCATCTGTAAGCGAGCGCTCTCAATACGCTCTTGTGGCACCACACGGCGACTATGAGTCAGACCCACTAGGGCTAAACCGTCAATTAACCACTTGGTCGGGTCATACTGCCACCAGTGAATACCGTTGCGATAGTCGTTCTCAAAAATATGATGGTAGTTATGGTAACCCTCGCCGTAGGTTAATAAGGCGATGAAACCGTTATCACGCGCGGTATTTTTATCGGTATACGGCTGTGAACCCCAAATATGGGCAAGCGAATTGATAAAGAAAGTGCAGTGATGCACAACCACTAAGCGCAGCAGGCCTGCAAGTAGCAACATGCCGAGGATGTCGCCATTTAACCAACCGAGCAAAATGGGTAGGCCAAAATTCATAATAATCAGTAAGGGTAGGTAGTATTTATGCTGCCACATCACAATTTTATCATTCTGTAGGTCACGCACATTCTTGTAATCGTGGTAACGCTGAGATTGATATTCTCGTAGCATCCAGCCGATATGGCTATACCAAAATCCCATTTTAGCGGAATAAGGGTCTTTGTCGTTGTTATCGACATGCTTGTGGTGAACTCGATGATCTGATGACCAATGCAGCGCACTGTTTTGTAGCGCTAAAGCTCCACCAAGAGCATATAGGAAGCGCACTGAAGCATGTGCTTTGTAAGTGCGATGAGACCAGAGTCTATGGTAGCCACCAGTGATCGACAGGCCACTAGCAAAGGCCAGTACGACAAAGGCAACCCATTCAATGGCTTCAAAGACATGGGCAATACCGTACCAAGGAACGAATAACACAGCGGAGGCAAATGTGATGGTAAATAGACTCACATTCATCCAAAGAATAGGAGGTTTTTTCATTATTTTTAATAATCTCTAGTTGAGCGTACAGCTGTACGCTAATTTAACTTGGATAAGAACTTGGGTCAAGTTTGTTGATGCTGCGTTTTGTGTAAAAAAGCGTTATTATTCGAAATATAATTTTTGTGAGTAGGTGCAACATGGGCATAAGAGCACAACAAAAAGAGAAGACGCGTCGGGCGCTGGTCGATGCAGCGTTTAATCAGTTGAGCGCTGAACGTAGCTTTTCTAGCCTAAGTTTGCGCGAAGTTGCGCGTGAGGCCAATATTGCTCCAACCTCATTCTATCGTCATTTCAAAGATATGAATGAACTGGGCTTGACCATGGTAGATGAAGGTGGACTGACACTACGACAAATGATGCGTAAAGGGCGTCAACGTGCAGAGGCAGGTGGGAGTGTCATTCGAATCTCAGTTGAAACTTTCATGGAAGTGATGGAGTCGAATCCAAACGTGTTCCGTATTCTATTGCACGAACGATCTGGCACCTCAGCTCCCTTTAGAGCAGCAGTAGCACGTGAAATAGAGCATTTTATCTCTGAACTTGCACATTACACGGAAGCTACAGCTCATAGGTCACCAGATTTAGCTCATGCACAGGCAGAAGCTTTGGTTACCTTGGTGTTTAATGCCGGCGCCGCAGCATTGGATATGAAACGTACTGATCGTAAGGTACTCGCTGACCGCTTAGTGATTCAACTGCATATGATTGCTAAAGGTGCAGATGCTTTACAAAGTAAAAGAGATCATAAGTAGCTAACTTATACCAATCGGATTAAATATCGGGCCATTCTTTATGGCTAAAATGCGTTTTACGACGCGGTGAGCTTTATCAATAGAACAACTGGTGATTGCAATTCACGCCAGTATAAGCCCATTTATTCAGGCTAATAACGAGCTCACTTATTTAATTATATTGGCATAAATAACAAAACGGCATCCTTTTGGATGCCGTTTTTGTTTAATAAAGGGTGAGGTTACTTTTTCTCAAGAAAAACACCAGACTCCATATGGTCGGTGTAAGGGAACTGATCAAATAACGCAAATCGAGTGATCTTATGCGTTTTACTTAACTCTTTGAGATTGTCTAATAGTGTATTGGGATTACATGAGATGTAAATGATACGCTCATAGCCTTGGACTAATTTAACCGTGTTGTCATCGAGCCCGGCACGAGGTGGGTCAACGAAAATGGTATTACAGTTGTAGCCGTCGAGATCGATACCTTCTAAACGTCGATAGCTGCGCTTTTTAGCCATTGCATCGGTAAAGTCTTCAGCAGACATGCGAATGATCTGCAAATTATCTACTTTGTTAATTTTAATATTATATTGAGCTGACTCAACCGATGGTTTAGCTAATTCTGTTGCTAATACTCGTTCAAAATTTTGTGCTAGCGCGATAGAAAAGTTGCCGTTGCCGCAATAAAGCTCGAGTAGATCACCGGTACTGTTCTTAGTAACATCAATTGCCCATTCAAGCATTTTGACTGACACTTTGCCGTTCGGTTGCGTAAAGCTGTTTTCAATTTGATGATATTGCAGCTGTTCGCCAGCCACGTTAAGTGATTCGATGACGAAGTCTTTATCAAAGATAAGCTTTTGCTTGCGAGCACGGCCAATTAAGTTGACGTTAAACTGGCTACTCAGTGTTTGCTTTAAAATTTTAGCTTGCTCTTCCCATTCGCTATCGAGCTGCTTGTGATACAGCAGTGATACTAGAATCTCACCACTTAACGTCGATAGAAAGTCAATTTGGAACAAGCGATGACGCAAAATAGTGTTTGGCTTTAATAGTGCAACCAAAGCAGGCATCATTTTATTAATAAGTTCACTTGCTGGGAGGAACTGATCGCAACGTACTTTACTATCAAGTGCTTTATCGAACATATAGTAGTAGAGGTCTTCACCTTCATGCCACATTCTAAATTCAGCACGCATGCGATAATGGGCAGGCTCAGAACCAAACGATTCAAGCTCTGGAGTATCAAAATCGGTAAATAGCTGCTTTAGCTTGACGCGCTTTGCTTCGAGTTGCACATCATAGGTTGAAGGGTCCATTGCTGCTAAATTCATATTTTGATCACCGTGAGCATTAAATTAGGGGCGGAATATTATACTAGATAGCTGGGATGTCCAGTTTCCCTTCCCTATTAGACCTAGCTTGTGGGAAAATTTTAACGCAAAATAGTCAATTCTGCTGGGAGTTACCGTAACCACGCAGCGGTATGAACGTATTTACATAAATAGTGGAGCACGCATTTGTCTGGACCTATTCTCATTTTTGACTCAGGAATTGGTGGCTTATCGATTCTGGATGAGATCAGAACACTGATACCTGACAAGGACTGTTGCTACTTATTTGATAATGCGCGTCTACCTTATGGCGAGTTAGCAGAGTCCCCACTGATCATCGGCTGCGTTTCACTTATCTGCGAACATGCTAAGCGAATTAATGCCGCTATAGTGGTGGTTGCATGTAACTCAGCCAGCACCCTAGTGCTTCCTATACTAAGAAAGCGGTTATCGATTCCGATTGTTGGCGTGGTACCAGCAATTAAACCCGCAGCAAAAATATCAATACAGCGACATATTGGGCTGCTTGCTACTCCAGGTACGATTAAACGGCCTTATACAAAGGAGCTAATTGAGGCATTTGCTGAAGATTGTCAAGTCGAGCTATTTGGTTCGTCTGAACTGGTGATGTTGGCTGAAGCAAAACTAGCAGGAATCGCTATCGATATGGCCAAGCTTACTTTGCTGCTCACCCCTATCCGAGAATCGGCACTCGACACCTTAGTGCTAGGTTGTACCCACTTTCCTATACTGGCAGCTGAGATACGGCAAGTACTAGGCAATCACATCACTTTGCTTGATTCGGGTAAGGCGGTAGCGGATCGGGTAGCTTATTTACTGGGAGATAATACGGCGGTTATATCAGATGACAAAAGGTGTGTAAATTACAGTGCAGTGTATACGACGGATGATATTGCAGTAGGGTTGAGAGAAAGGTTAGTTGAAGAGGGGTTCACTAAAATAGAACCACACTCCTCAACACACCTTAGCTAGGCTATGCCTGGCTTTCTGCTTTATCAGCATCTGAATCTTGAGACTTAGCCTCACGAACCTTCAATGTTCTTTCTTGAAAATCGTATTCGTTTAACTTAGACATTGCTTTCTTTGCGCCAGCTTCAGACATCTCGATAAAGCCGAAGCCTTTACGGCGACCTGTTTTACGATCGCGTACTAAGCGGACTGAATTGACCGGACCATACTCACCAAATAAAGCTTTCACTTCACCTTCATGAACACGGTATGGCAGGTTACCTACATATAAGGTCATAGTAGGACCAGTGTAAGGTTCGTTACTGGCAACAGCAGACGTTCCTGATTTAGATTGAATAGAAAAGATAACGCTTGCGATGATAGCGCCAGTAAAGAAAGCAATGGAAGCGTTTAGATCTGGAGCGATCTGAAAAATAGCTAATGCACCAATAATGGCAACGGCTAAAACGATAAAGAATGACTTCTGCATATATATAATCTCTGAAGTGTAAATGAATGGATCGATAACTAACTGTTAATAACTTGCTTATGGTAATGAATTATTAGCCAATACACTAGTGTGTTGCTGAAAAAATGAACTTTATCTACATTCTCTTCCTTTATAGGCAGATTTATTGTCGTAAAAAGCGCGATAAATGCGCACAAATAGACATCTTGGTGAAAAGTTAGGCAAGCGAACATTTTCTTGTAAAAAAGCACTTGCGCTTGCTGAGGAATTCCCTATAATTCGCACCCACTGACACGGCACAGCAGGCCAACTACTTAGGTAGTACGGGACTTGCAGCGGTGTTAGAGAGTT
>NZ_JAKIKW010000020.1 GCF_023283945.1 Shewanella gelidimarina
ACCATCTTTCATGTGTCGCCGAAGACGCTAGGTCGTTGGCTTGAGGAGGCGTATTCTACACTCTCCAGTGTCAGCGTCAAGTGCTTATTTTAAGAAGTTTTTCGAGTGATGATTTCTTAATCAGAAGTCAAACTCGAAGCCCTTAAAGCGCTTGTCACCTGAATCAAATCTCCGAAGAGTTTTAACTCTCTAACACTGCTGCAAGTCCCGTGCTACCTAAGTAGTTGGCCTGCTGTGCCGTGTCAGTGGGTGCGAATTATAGGGAATTCCTCAGCAAGCGCAAGGGCCTTTCTTAATAAAAGTGAAACAATCACGCCAACCGCATGGTTATCAAACGATACGTACAAAAAAGGGGCTGAAAGCCCCTTTTTTACCATTTATATCACTAGATTAGTTACCAAAGAAGCGGGATTCTTGTTTAGCTTCTATAGCACCATCATTAGTTTCTACTTCAAAGTTGATATGCGTCATCGCTCTGGTGAGATCAACAGGGTCAACAGCGATACTGATCGGAAGCGTTAATACCTCCCCGCCATTTAAAGTCACTTGTTGTGGGCCAATCCATTCATAGTTAGTTAAGCCTTCCACTGTCATATTATAGATATGAGTACTTTCGGTCTTATTAAGGATCTTTAGCGTAAAGGTGTTCTCAATTAAACCTTGGTCAGTTTCTCTAAACAATAGGTTACGGTCACGGATAACATCAATGCGGATCGGAGCAATTGTCGCTGTGGCATATATAAAGACTAAAATCATCACCGATAGGATGACACCGTAGCCAACAAGCTTAGGACGTAAGACTTTCTCTTTTACCCCTTCTAACTTGTTCTCAGTGGTATAACTGATTAAACCTTTGTCGTATCCCATGCGTTGCATCGTGGTATCGCAAGCATCAATACATGCACCACAGTTAATGCACTCGTACTGTAGACCGTTACGTATATCGATACCTGTTGGGCAAACCTGCACACATAAGTCACAATCAATGCAGTCACCTAAGCCCATCGCTTTATGGTCCGCTTTGCGTGATCTTGGCCCTCGCGTTTCACCGCGCTGAGTATCGTAGCCCACTATATAGGTATTTTTATCAAACATAGCAGCTTGAAAACGGGCATAGGGGCACATATGGATACACATGATCTCGCGCATCCAACCCGCGTTACCGTAAGTCGCGAAGGTAAAGAAGATCACCCAGAAATAGATCCCACCACTGGCACTTAAGCTGAATACTTCTAAGTAGACTTCTCGTGTAGGCACAAAGTAGGAAACAAACGTCATTGCGGTTAATAACGATACCAGCAACCAAGCCGCATGTTTTGCCGTTTTACGCCAAAGCTTATTAAAGCTCCATGGCATCTGGTCTAGCTTAATACGTTTATTACGTGCGCCTTCGAGCTTCTCTTCAAACCAAATAAAGATAAAGGTCCAAACCGTTTGGGGGCAGGTATAACCGCACCAAACCCGCCCTAGATAGGTGGTAATAAAGAACAATCCAAAGGCTGCTATCATCAATAGCGCGGCGAGCAAAGTGAGGTCTTGTGGCCATATAGTTAAGCCAAACACATGAAACTTTTGCTCTGCTAAGTTAAACCATACCGCTTGCCTATCTCCCCAAGGGATCCATGGCAGCAGTAAAAAGAACAGCATCGCGACCCAACCTAAGCGTCGACGCAGTGTGCTCCATAAGCCTTCTACAGCCCTTACATAGATTCGATTTCGAGGATTAAACCTATCTGCTTTACTAGCATCTGGTTGATGGATTTTGATTCTTTCTACTTTTGAAAAATCTTTTTTATTTTGCTCTTCGTTCATTTTGTAGCCTTACAGCTTTAATATTGCTAGAAAACTAGCTTATTATAACGCTTATAATACAAGTTATTCACCTATATAGGACTAATTGATGAAAGGCTGGATTTTAATAGCGTTAATTGGCGGTATCCTTTATTACCTCTATACCGAAACAGACACACTTGATGAACCGGTTGCCGAGGTTCAGGCTATTTATCAACAAGCTGAGGACAAACTTGATAGCATGACTGGCACACAAATGAAGCGTATTGACGATAAAGTTAACCTCTTAACGACTGATATAACAGAACGACTATCGGTTACAGAGCAACAAGCCCTAAAACTCATTAGCCAGTCACAGGTAAAACTAGATGACTATAAAGAGCGCTATTGTGGCAACGGTGCAGATAGGCACAGTAGCTTTAGTAAAGAAAACCAAACTTATCTATGCGACAAATTGAATTAGACTGCTATAGCCTAACCAATAAGCCATTGCGATAGATCTCAGTTCACGCATTAGCGATTAATGTTAATTGACCTGAGATCTGATTCCGCCTAGCCTTTACTCATTACTGTTATATAACGAAATGAAAAGGCTAGCTGCTCATGACTGAAAAAGTATCTGATATTTTTGACCCCGCATTATGGGATGTCGTTCCTGGATTTGATTTCGAAGATATTACCTACCACAGAGCTAAAGCTCAGGGAACCGTTCGCGTTGCGATAAACCGTCCTGATTGCCTAAACTCGTTCCGACCAAAAACGGTAGATGAACTTTACACAGCACTCAACCATGCTCGCCAATGGTCTGATGTAGGCTGCGTGTTAATTACCGGCAACGGCCCATCAGCTAAAGGGCAACACTCTTTCTGTGCTGGCGGCGATCAACGGATCCGTGGCAAAGATGGTTACAAATACGAAGGAGCTGAAGAGGGTACGCCAGATGTCGCTCGAATGGGCCGCCTCCATATTCTTGAAGTACAGCGCCTAATACGCTTTATGCCTAAAGTGGTTATTGCTGTTGTACCTGGTTGGGCTGTGGGCGGAGGGCATAGTTTGCACGTGGTCTGTGACTTAACTTTAGCGTCAAAAGAGCACGCGGTATTCAAACAGACAGATCCTGATGTTGGTAGCTTTGACTCTGGCTACGGCAGCGCTTATTTAGCCAAGATGATTGGCCAAAAACGTGCTCGAGAAATCTTCTTCCTTGGTTTTAACTACACAGCAGAAGAAGCCTTCGATATGGGTATGGTTAACCGGGCTATTCCTCATGCAGAGCTTGAGACCGAAGCGTTAAACTGGGGGAAAGAGATAAACTCCAAGTCGCCAACGGCTATGCGCATGCTTAAATATGGGTTTAACTTACCTGATGATGGTTTAGTGGGGCAGCAACTTTTTGCTGGTGAAGCAACACGTTTGGCTTACGGTACAGCTGAAGCCCAAGAGGGACGTGACGCATTCTTAGAAAAGCGTGAGAAAGACTTCTCATCATTCCCATGGCACTACTAATTGACAGATTGAGCAATTAATCAGAGATGATGTAAACCCATCAATACATTAAGAATGTTGATGGGTTTATACCTAAAAAGACTTTCCAATCGAATATTCCGATCAAACTTATCTATATAAACCCCCTTCAATTGCAAATGATAACCATTATCATTTAGTTAACTTTTAAAGGAGTCCCCTCATGATCAAGACTATGACCTTTGCAATTATTCACTTTAGCGTCGCTTTCACAGTGACTTATTTGCTAACCGGCAGCGTTATCATTGGTGGTGCAATAGCCTTAATAGAGCCCGCTATTAATACCGTAGTGTTCTATTTCCATGAAAAATATGGAAAAGTATTGAGTCTAAAAATACCTTACAAAGCGCCACGGCATAATCGAGTGCGACATAAATGCTTTTTAGTTTTTATCTGAATTGTTCAAACCCAATTTATTTGCCAAAGGTGCTATCGCCCCACCTTGGATAAACACAGAGAACAGCACGATAAAGAACACCATATGCACGATGTCGAGCGAGCCTGGAACACCCGCCGCGGCAGGAATTAATGCAAATACGATCGGGGTAGCCCCTTTTAAACCAATGGCCGAAATAAACAATCGCTTCTTCCAGCTCGCTTTTACAAATGGCAGATAACAAAGCTGTACAGCCAATGGCCTTGCAACCAACATCAGCAATATTGCAGGTAATAATGAACTCACAAATACCGCTGCGAGCGACTGCGGGAAGATCTGTAAGCCCAACACAATAAACATCAGTGCTTGAGCTAACCAAGACAAGCTATTAAGGAAGTGTTGATTAACCGATTGCCCACGCTTAATACCATTGCCTATCACTACACCCGCGATATAAGACGCTAATAGAATATTACCGCCGAGCATTTCAGCGCCATAAGTTGCCACCACAAAGCTTGCGAGCACAAAAACAGGGATAAGACCGAACTCGGAAAGATGAATTCGATTAAGTAACGTAACAGCCACCTTAGCCACCAGCCCACCGACGATTATCGCCACCGATATCTGTGTTACTAATTCAAGCGCAATTTCAGAGGCTACTACCGTTTTACTCGCAGAAAGAGCCATATCGGTTAAGAAGATCACCAGTAACATAGCGACCGGGTCATTAGTTGCAGATTCAAATTCCAATATGGTGTCAGTTTGCTCTTTCAGCTTTAACTTTTTAGATTCTAAAATAGAGAATACGGCGGCGGCATCTGTCGATGACACGATGGCCGCAAATAGCAGGCAGGTGATAATATCGAAATCAAGCAGCCAATATAAAATGACCGCAAAAAATATTGTGGTAAACAATACTCCAAAAGAAGCCAACACACCGCCTTCTTTATAGGCCACTTTGATCTTATCGGTTGATGTATTGATGCCACCAACAAAGACAATAATATTCAGCGCCAGCCCACCAATCCAAGCCGTTTTACCTAAGTCATCATAAACAAAGTTGAACTCACCATTGCCTAACACTAAGCCCACGCCCATAAAAATAAGCAGTGATGGGATCCCCAATGTTCTTGAAGGGTGATGCAGTAATATTCCGACTAAGATCAAAATAGACATACCAATCATGATCATTTCAGTCGTCATAAAACGTCCTTAAGTAAGTCGAGCTAATGAGAGTGTTAAAACCCAGCGCGTGCGGTGAGCGAAATATAAATCCGCTTTATAACCATTTATGTAGCTTAGTAGACGAACTTGCAATAACCGAATAGGTTGCAAATATCTGCTAATAATTAATGCGGCCAACCGAGTACTGTCATAAAAGTTTAACAATAAATTTATCAAGCATTCTTCAACGCTAAATATACTACAAAACACTGGGTTAACCCTTAAATTAAGCTTAACGCTAAGTGAACCCCATGAAGCACACCAGTAAGTTAAGTCACCAAAACCAACAGCAACACATACCAAGCCCTCAAAAGTGGTTTTAAAATAGCATTTAAGAAAAGTCGTCTTAAATGTTATCAATCTAATAAAGCCCCTGCATTTTACTCAAGTAAAGCTCATTTACATTTTCAATTCAGCTTTTACATCCATAAAACACTGTCACCTAACTGTCATATATCTCTGTCTTAATGCAATCGCCTTCAGTGAGGCACTAATTTAGTTTCGTATTTAGACTATACCAATTGCATTAAGTATCTGTTCATTCAGTGGGAATTCAAAGCGCTGAAGGCAAGCCGGAAACATGAAGCTAATAGTTATTCTATATCGAGAGTTTTCGACGCAGCATGCGGCGCTTTGAAACCCACCCTAAGGGAAGCGCTCACGCATTCCACTTCTGCTTTGCATTGGCTCACAAGGGAATAACCATTCTCTCGTCAATGCGCTTTGAATTGAAAAGCGTGAGCGTTTCTGAATTGACTAAATACCAAATGCAATTGGTATTACAACAGAGTAGGAAAAGTAATGAAAAAAGTTATTAGCTTATTAACCGCTGTCGGTTTGATGGTATCGCCACTGGTTCAAGCTGGCACTGTTACCGTATCGGGTTCAACTTCAGTAGCACATGTAATGGAAGTGCTAGCAGAGAATTACCAAATTACCACGAAGAACAATGTTGAAGTGCAGAGCACAGGATCTTCAGCGGGGATTCGCGCCGCTAAAGATGGCACCAGCATGATAGGCATGTCATCACGCAACGTAAAACAAAGTGAGCTTAGCAGTGACACCAAGAAAATTGTTATCGCACGAGATGGCATCGCAGCGGCGGTTAACAACGCCAACCTAGTAACCAGTTTAACCCAAGCTCAAATTTCTAAAATCTATCGCGGTGAAATTAAAAACTGGAGTGAAGTTGGCGGTGAGTCACGCCCTATTGTGGTCGTTACTCGTGAAAATGGATCAGGAACTCGCGGGGCCTTCGAAGAGATAATGAAGCTACAACGTAACGTCAACGGTCATAAAGTTACCGCTATCACCCCTAAAGCCCAAGTCGGCAATGGTAACGGCATGATCAAGACCATTGTGGCTAACAATCCATATGCCATAGGTTATATCTCATTAGGCAGCGTCGATGACAGCCTACGTGCAATCGATGTGGATGGTATTGCCGCAACAGATGACAACATAGCTAAGGGTGACTATCAAATCGCTCGTCCCTTCATTGTGTTAATGGATAAGAACGCACCGAGTAATGCGCAAGACTTTATTAAATACATCTTGTCTGATGACGGACAGAACATTGTCGCGAACGAAGGTTATATCCGCGTTCAATAAGCTTACAAGGTCATAAAAAAGAGCAGCTTTGCTGCTCTCTATTTAGTTAATTGATCAGCCAATTATTTATAAGCCGTAAGATATCGAGGCCAAGTGATGAGCACTGCCAGTAAAGCCCGAGCGCAAGGACTGCAACTCGCCCCAGCAAAAAAACATGATTGGAAAGAGCTCTTTTTTCATCTGTTATTTCTAGCCAGTGCCATGATTGGCGTGGTGTCCGTCGCCACCATTGGTTGGTTTGTATTCCAAGAGGGACTGCCTGCCTTTAAAGAAGCTGGCGTACTCAACTTAGTATTTGGTCGTGAATGGTTGCCACCAGCCCTTTACGGCATTTTTCCGATGATAGTTTCGACCCTCATATCAACAACGGGTGCGGTAATCATTGGTGTACCCATTGCGATTCTAACAGCGGTTTTCTTAGCGGAGCTCGCCCCTAAGTGGTTGGCTGATATTGTGCGTCCCGCTGTCGAACTATTAGCTGGTATTCCTTCAGTTGTATACGGGTTTTTCGGCCTCGTTATTATCGTTCCTGCTATCGAAGTCATCTTTAACATTCCAGCGGGTAATACCATTCTTGCCGGGATCATTGTATTAGCTATCATGATTTTGCCCACCGTAATCACCATCTCAGAAACCTCGCTACGCGCGCTACCTCCTGTGTATAAAGAGAGTGCATTAGCGCTTGGCGCATCGCATATTTACAGTATTTTCAAAGTGCTTATACCTGCGGCACGCAGCGGTATATTCACTGGCGTAGCGCTCGGTGTTGCCCGCGCAATTGGCGAGACGATGGCCATTATTATGGTGATGGGTAACGCGCCAGCCATGCCAGGGTCGATACTTGAGCCCGCGAGAACATTAACGGCCAATATCGCGATGGAGATGTCTTATGCCACAGGCATTCACTCCAGCGCCCTTTACTCAACAGGTATCGTGTTATTGGTGTTTATCGTTTTACTTAACGCTAGTTTGTTATATCTAAACCGAAAGAGGAGCGACTAATGCTTCAAGATAAGCGTATGTTTAACAGAGGCGTGCAAGACAAATTGCTGTTTGCCGCAATTTGGGCTGCAGCAGCCATCACGATTTTGTTCCTACTCTGGGTTGTTTGGCACATTTTAAGTAATGGCTTGGCCTATGTTAGCTGGGAGTTCATCACTGGCTCCTACACCCGTATTGGTGAAGCTTCGGGTATTTGGGCAATGATAGTATCAACCGTATATATGGTGGGTCTGTCACTCAGCATCGCCGCGCCTATCGGCATTATGACGGCCATATACTTAACCGAATATGCAGCTCCGGGCAGTAAAGTGGTTAAAACCATTCGTTTCTGTACTGAATCACTTGCTGGGATCCCATCCATCGTTTATGGCTTATTTGGTATGACTTTCTTCGTCACGACTTTGGGGCTGGGCTTCTCTATTCTTTCAGGCTCCTTAACACTGGCGATGTTGATATTGCCTGTGATTATCCGTACCACAGAAGAAGCACTCCTCGCGGTCCCTATGAGCTACCGTGAAGGCGGCTATGCTCTTGGTAGCTCAAAAATCTACACCATCTGGCGCCTAATTCTCCCCAGTGCCTTACCCGGTATTGTCACCGCAGTAATCTTAAGCACAGGCCGAGTTATCGGTGAGTCTGCTCCGGTATTTTTAACGGCGGGAATGGTGACGCAAATACCCGAATCGGTTCTTGATTCGGGCCGAACCTTAACCGTTCACCTGTATAAGCTCACGCAAGAACTCTTTACCCAACATGAGTGGGATCAGGCTTATGCCACCGCAACAGTGCTGATTGTATTAGTGCTGCTGCTCAACATGACCACCAAATTCATTGCTACACGTCTAAGCAAATCTTAAAAGGCTATCCCTATGAATAAGCTAGAAGTGAACAACTTAAACCTATTTTACGGCGATAACCATGCGCTAAAAAATATCTCAATGGCAATACCATCACGCCAAGTGACCGCGCTTATTGGTCCCTCTGGCTGCGGAAAATCAACACTGCTTCGCACTCTAAATCGCATGAATGACTTGGTCGCTGGCGTGAAGATTGACGGTGACGTGATGTTTGAGGGAAACAATATCTATAAAGATGTTGATGTAAAACAGCTTAGAATGCGCGTGGGTATGGTTTTTCAAAAACCAAACCCATTTCCAATGAGCATTTTTGAGAATGTCGCTTTTGGACTAAAAGCCCAAGGTGTCAGAGATAAACGGGTATTAAATGAAGCAGTAGAGGAATCGCTTCGTAGCGCGGCCCTTTGGGATGAAGTCAAAGACAGACTCGACTCACCAGGCCAAGGTTTATCTGGTGGTCAGCAACAAAGACTGTGTATTGCCCGAGCCATAGCAATGAAGCCAGAAGTGATCTTGATGGATGAACCCACCAGCGCACTAGACCCAATTGCAACTCATAAAATTGAAGAGTTAATGGATGAACTGCGTAAAAAATTCACCATAGTGATAGTGACCCATTCTATGAACCAAGCAAAACGCATCTCAGATAAAACCGCTTTCTTCTGGATGGGTGAGTTAGTCGAACACGGTGAAACAAGCCAGATATTTAATCATCCGCTAGACAAACGGACTCAGGGTTATGTCAGTGGAGAGTTTGGTTAAGCTCGAATTTTAAATTTAGACGCCCACTTTCTTACGTGGGCGCAGCAATTCCTCGCTTTATCCCCACTGAACAGATTATTTATCATTAGATAAGGATCTACTTAACGTACTAAAAAGCTAACACTTGATAAATTAAACCATTATTGTAAATTCTGTCATTCCGCTTGTGACCAACGTCAGCAAGCACTTCTTTTCAGCCATAAGTTGATATCGACAGAGTCAACACAGTGTTTTTAGGGTGTATATGCAGGTCGAAATCTATAACAATAAATCACTTTGTTCAGAAACCAAGCACCTTTCTCAAGCATTACTCATCTTACTCTCTAAAGGGCTCCCTCTGGATCAGCTCCCGCAAGTAAAGGAGTCTATATTGGCAGGCAACGAGTTCGAATTTAAGAACTCTTATATTATTCGCTTATATAAGAAGCCCCTTAAACCGTAAAAACGAGTACAAAAGGGTCATCTACAAAAACCTACCCCCCCTCTAACGGGTTAACTTTTGCCGAGTAACTTGTTTAAATTTTGTTAATAAGTTAGCTTCGAGTTATGGGTTAATCATATACAGGGGTTAGAACTTATATGGAAAGAATCAGAGAAGCTCAAGAACACTTAAAAAGTGAGTTCGAAATCTATAATAATGCGGCAGCTAAAAAGCTCCCTCCTCTCGATATTGATTGCCCAGAAAAACTCGAAACCATGCTTGAGTTTGTCACTCGCAGAGAGTCATTAAAACAAGCTAAAAAACTCAGCTCTCCACCCGCTGGAAAACTCAAAGCGGCAATCGCTGACACCTTGTTACTGCTGGACAATTTCGATATAAAAATAGCAAAAGAGAAAGGGGCTGCTGAAAAGTAGCTCAAAGCGTTTTATCTACATTAAAAAAGCCTCCTAAATTTAGGAGGCTTTTTTTGTTTATGAGTATTTAACCGGGCTTACTCTACGGTGACGGACTTAGCCAAGTTACGTGGCTGGTCAACGTCAGTCCCTTTGATTAATGCCACATGATATGACAATAACTGCAAAGGAATAGTGTAGATAAGCGGTGCCATAAACTCATCGCAATGAGGTACCGGGATCACCTTCATAGTATCGTCTGACTCAAACTCAGCGTCTTTATCAGCAAACACATACATTAAACCGCCACGAGCACGGACCTCTTCAACGTTAGACTTTAGCTTTTCAAGTAGCTCGTTGTTGGGTGCCACGACGATAACCGGCATATCAGCATCAATCAGCGCAAGAGGACCATGTTTAAGCTCACCCGATGCATACGCTTCGGCGTGAATATAAGAGATCTCTTTCAGCTTCAACGCACCTTCCATCGCAATCGGGTATTGATCGCCGCGACCTAAGAAGAGTGCATGGTGCTTATCTGCAAAATCTTCAGCCAGTTCCGCAATAGCATCATCTAAACTTAATGCTTGTTCGACTTTAGCCGGCATAGATTGCAAGCTTTGTGTAATATCTGCTTCCATCTGCTCAGACATACCGTTATGGCGGCCAATCACGGTGGTTAGCATTAACAAGCCTGCGAGTTGCACCGTAAACGCTTTAGTAGATGCGACACCAATTTCGACGCCCGCTTTCATCATGTAAGCCATATCAGACTCACGCACTAAAGAGGAACCGGCTGCATTACAGATAGTCAGTGTGGCTTTGTAGCCCATCTCTTTGGCTAAACGCATTGCCGCTAATGTGTCAGCTGTTTCACCAGACTGTGAAATAGTCACTAATAAACTATTCGGGAACAAATGCGATTTACGGTAACGGAATTCAGAAGCAATTTCGACGTTACAAGAAACACCCGCCCAATCTTCTAACCAATAACGCGCCGCCATACCCGCATGGTAGCTGGTACCACAGGCAATGATCTGTACGTGCTTAATATCTTTTAAGAATTCAGCGGCATTTTCACCAAATGCTGAATCTAGAACTTTACCACCTGCAATACGGCCTTCAAGCGTATGGGCAATTGCTGTTGGCTGCTCATAGATCTCTTTTAGCATGTAGTGACGATATTCACCTTTATCACCCGCATCATGGGTAACTTCAGACTCTTTCATTTCACGCTCAACGGCGTTGCCATCAACATCAAAGATATTAACTTCACGACGAGTCACTTCAGCAACATCACCCTCTTCAAGGAACGCAAACGAGCGAGTCACTGGCAGTAACGCTAGCTGATCAGAAGCGACAAAGTTTTCGCCTAAGCCATAACCAATTACCAATGGGCTGCCACTGCGTGCCACAACCATGCGCTGGCTGTCACGACGGTCGATAACCACAGTACCGTAAGCACCTTCTAACTGTTTAACTGTTACTTGAACCGCAGCAAGTAAAGTGTCATGAGTTTTAAGTTCATGGTGAACTAAGTGACAAATAACTTCGGTGTCGGTATCAGATGCAAAGGTATAACCTAAGCCTTTAAGCATGACGCGCAGTTTATTGTGATTTTCGATAATACCGTTATGAACCACGGCAATATCACCTTCTGACTCATGTGGATGCGCATTACGCTCACTTGGCTCACCATGAGTAGCCCAACGCGTATGAGCAATACCAGTACCGCCTGTCAGCGGCTGCTCTTCCAGTGCTGATGATAATTCCTGCACCTTACCAACACGACGAGTACGGCTTAATTCACCATTATGAAGTACAGCAACACCTGCTGAATCATAACCGCGGTATTCAAGTCGTCTTAATCCTTCAACTAGAATTTCTGCAACATCCCTTTGCGCTACTGCGCCTACTATTCCACACATATTGATTACCTAGACTCTCTAACGAAGAGTTAATTTGAGATTAAAAACTAAAAATTGAATTCGAAAATGGATAACCTCAGTTATCCCACATATGGCGCAAGAATCACTCGCACGCCATGTTTTGAAATACTTTCAACCGCATCGCTTGGTAGCTTGTCATCCGATACAAGCACACTAATATTGCTCCAAGGCAGTTCTAAATTGGGGATACGTCGACCCAGTTTTTCAGATTCAAGCATCACTACCACTTCGCGTGAAACTTCAGCCATCACCTTACTAAGGCCGGTTAACTCATTGAAGGTGGTAGTGCCACGCTCAAGGTCAATACCATCTGCACCAATGAACAGTTGGTCAAAATTATAGGAGCGTAAAACCTGTTCCGCTATTTGGCCTTGAAATGATTCTGAATGCGGATCCCAAGTACCGCCAGTCATTAACAGCGTAGGCTCATTTTCGAGATCGTGTATCGCATTGGCGAGAGTGAGAGAGTTAGTCATGACTAACAATCCACGCTTAGCATTTAACTGCGCAATTAAGCCTGAAGTGGTACTGCCGCTATCGATGATAATGCGGTTATGATCTCTTATCAGTTCAGCTGCAACCCTAGCGATAGATAGCTTATTCGGTGCGATTTTGGCACTAAATTGCTGAGTCACTTCATCAGGTACAGCTACCGCGCCGCCATAACGCCGAAGCAAGAGGCCTGTTTTTTCTAACGTGCCGAGATCTTTACGAATGGTGACTTCAGAAGTTTCAAAACGTAAGGATAACTCTTCAACACTCACCTCGCCTTGCTCATTAAGCAGGCTAATAATGCTGTGACGTCGTTGTTGAGTGTTACGTTTATTCATAATTTGGCATTTAAGTTTCGTTTCGAAAGGTGGATTATAGACAAACGAAACTTAAAAGCCAGTTTTGAAACTTATAAAATCTATATAAGCTGAATTTTAGTCAAAAAAAAGCCCCTATCTTTCGATGGGGGCTTTTATTGTTATAAGAGAGCTTAGAACTTAGCTTCTAATGCCAAGCTAAAGTTACGACCTTCACCCACAGTGACATCAGTGTTAGTGCCACCGGCTAGATAATCAACATCGAATAGGTTTTTCACGTTCATACGTACGCTAACATCGCTACCCATTATATCCATGGTATATGCCGCGCCCATATCGAAACGAACATAACCGTCTTTACTGATGGTGTTGCTGGTATTAGCAAAACGCTCACCCACATAGATAGCACCAAAGTTAAGGGCTAATGCTTCTGTCATCTCATAACGCGTCCATACGTTGGCTGACCACTCTGGTGCATCAACAGGTGTCATGCCATCTAAATTCTCTTTATCGCTGGCACCAGTTTCATACTGTGCGTCTAAATACATCATAGAGCCGGTCATAAACCACTTATCACTCACTTGGCCTTGAGCACCCATTTCAAAACCTTTATGACGTTGCTCACCTTCTTGAGTGGTCATATAGATATTGCCATCAGCATCTGGCGTTTCTAGCTCTTGCTGAACAGTCACATTTGAAACAGTAATATCAAATATGGCACCGGTTAATAGCAAGCTGCCATCAAACAGTTCCCACTTAGTGCCAATCTCATATTGCTCACCGTATTCAGGGTCAAGATTCATGCCGTTGCTAGCATCTTCATCGTTATTCACAATCCCTTGCGGAGTGAAGCTCTTAGAGTAGTTTACGTAGATACTGCCATTTTCAGCAGGTGAATAAATAACACCAAATTTAGGTGAAACGGCGTAACTGTCGCCACCGTCACCATCTTTCTTTTGTTCGTCATAACGCATACCGGCAAGGACTTGCCATTCATCGTTAATCGTCACGAGATCTTGAACATAGAAGCCATAATGCTTATAGCTACTCTCGTATAACGTTTCATCGCGATTATAATCAAGATCAGGCTTAGGTAACGGCTGACCAGGCATCACAGTTTGTTTTTTCGTGCCTGACTCTTTTAACTGACCATAGTAGTAATCAAGCATGTTGGCGCCAATAAGCAATTGATGCTCAACATCACCTGTATATAAGTTACCAGTGAAATCGACATAACCTGTTTTATGTTGCCAATCATCATAGCGATCGAATGGACTAACAGTGTAACCATCAGTAAATGGGTCTTCTGAACCACTCATCAGTGATGGAGATGAATCTAAACGTTGGCGATTAAACTGTTGGTCGTTATAGCCGGCCTTAACTTGCCAATCATCAGTTAGATAATAAGTTAAATCAGCCCCCATATTAGAGATGGTATTATCGGTGAACGCCCACGGCTGATCCCAAATAATGTCACTGCCACCAATCAAATCACCGCTACTGTCTAACCAGCCACCGCGATCAATCCCCGTTTTGTCTTGGGTATGGTCATATTTAACCGACAGCATTAAGTCATCAGTAATATCAAACTCTAGGTTTAGATAGCCTAACCAACGATCACGTTCCTGATTAGTACCATCTTGGTATTCACGCCAGTATTGAGTGTCCTGCTTAACAAGCACAGTACGATAACGAATCGTTTCTGATTCATTTAAGCTGCCACCGGCATCAATTTGAAAACGGGTAGAACCGTGTTCATCAGTGTCAAAACCAACGTCTAGCATCGTTTCCGTTGTTGGCTTCTTGCTCACCATGTTAATCAGTCCACCAGGGCCTGATTGACCATAAAGCATGCTTGAAGGGCCTTTAAGTACTTCAACTTGTTGCAAGGTTTCAATGGGCTGTACGTAGTGAGACCATTGCTGTTGACCGTTGATCAAATAACCTGAACCTGACGACAACTCAAAACCACGGATGCTAAATACTTGGCGGTTCCACTTTTCACTGCCTCCCGTCACACTAGAATCGTTAACCAGTACTTCACCTAGGTTCGTCGCTAACTGCTCATCGGTAACAAAATCTGGAATAACGGTTACCGATTGCGGAGTGTCAAGAATATCGATATCACCACGCATTGCGCCTGAAGATGAGCCCACTTTATAGTCGTTAAAACTACGTCCAGTAACCGTAATACGCTCGATGTTGCTCTCCACAACAACGTTAGATTCTGCTGTAACTTCTTCAGCAAAAGTAGTTGATGATGCTAAAGCAGCAACAACGGCAAGACCGATACGAGAAAACTTAAAAGACGTCTGAAAAGACATAGCCAACCCCAAAAATGAAACCTAAATGTAATAATTGGGCGTAATATAAATGAGAATTGTTTTTATTTAAGCTTCTTTACACTCCTTTACAAAGGCAAGTGACACCCATCAAGCAAAGGTCGAAAAACAACCAGGTAAAAACAAAGTGCACAACATAAGTAACCAAGCGTTACAGAGGCTTAAACCAATGACTAGGGGAATAGACTTATAGCGTATAACGAAGTAAAGAGGATTTTAGGATGCAGCCCCTAAGTAAAAAGCGACCTTGATGGTCGCTTTTTGGCAGGAGATGTTTAGTTACTTCTTCGAGCGTTTTACTGGTCGTGCCCAATCCGATATATGACGCTGCTTAACACGGGTGATAACAAGCTCACCAGCAGCAACATCTTTGGTAATGGTTGAACCTGCACCCAAGGTCGCGCCTTTACCAATAGTCACCGGTGCAATAAGTTGGGTATCGCTGCCAACAAAGACGTTGTCTTCGATAACCGTTAAGAACTTATTAGCGCCATCATAATTACAAGTAATAGTACCTGCGCCAATATTTACGCCACTGCCTATCTGCGCATCACCAATATAAGCCAAATGACCCGCTTTAGAGCCTTTACCTAATACGGCTTTCTTGATCTCAACGAAGTTACCTACATGGGCATCTTCTTTTAGTTCAGCACCTGGGCGTAAACGAGCAAAAGGCCCCGCACTCGCACTAACACCTACTTTGGCATTCTCGATAATAGAATAAGGTTTAATAACAGCATTATCACTAATGTCACAATTGATAAGAATTGCACCAGCACCAATAGTCACGTTATTACCAATAGTCACTTTGCCTTCGATAATCACGTTGATATCAATCATGACATCCATACCAACAGTAACATCACCACGGATATCAATGCGGGCAGGATCACGCAGGTTAGCGCCTTCAAGCATGAGTTTTTCAGCAGCACGTACTTGGTAAGCACGTTCTAGTTGTGCCAGCTGCACGCGGTTATTAGCGCCTTCGACTTCTACCGCAGATTCAGGCTGAGCGGTCGTAATTGCCACACCGTCTTTATGTGCCATAGCAACTATATCAGTAAGATAGTATTCACCCTGTGCATTGTCTGATGACAATTGGCTCAACCAAGATTTAAGTTGCTTACCGGGAGCTGCCATAATGCCGGTATTGATCTCATTGATAGCTAACTGTTCTGCAGTAGCATCTTTCTGCTCAATAATGCCAACCACTTTATCCGCTTCGCGTACGATGCGACCATACCCCATTGGATTGGGTAGGTTAACGGTCAGAATAGCGAGACCACCGTCTTCTCGCGCTGCGAGCAACGAATCAAGCGTAGCGGCTTGTATTAATGGCACGTCACCGTAAAGGATTAACACAGTGTCATCATCAGCTATATTGTCATTGGCCTGTGCCACAGCGTGGCCTGTACCCAATTGCTCTGCTTGTAAAATCCAATTAAGCTGTTGTTCGCCAAGCTTAGCTTGTAGCTTATCCGCACCATAGCCATAAACAAGCTGAATAGCGTCACTGCCAACGTCATGAGCGGTATCAATCACATGTTGAACCATACTCTTATGAGCAATTGGGTGAAGAACTTTGGGAAGATCTGAACGCATGCGGGTTCCCTTGCCTGCGGCCAAAATCACGACATTCAGTGTCATTACTAAATCCTTGAGCTGATGCTTGTTTAAAAAATTTGGAACGCTAATTTTAAGCTAAATACCCGCTAAAAGCGACTCTGTCTTAGGGACTGTTGATCTTTCACGGTTGTTTTTGCCGCCGTTTATTGGCAATTTTGACAAGGCGGAGGCGATGTCGTTTAGTCATTCTCCACAAATTGCCTACAACACCGTAAAAAATAGCCAAGAAGCGCGGCCCTTAGAGTTCGTTTCAATGCTTTTAGTCTTTTATGACTAGAGTGCGTTACGCGCTATGACACTTAGCCAGCTAAGCGTCATAGCTCAAGCCTTGTATTAAAATCATTCTTCTTTACGGGAAAGAGTAGAACAAAAACTAAGCTCGAAAGATCAACAGCCTCTAATACCGTAATAATTAAAAGGTCAGCGTTTTGTCAGCCGTTAACACCCACTGAGCAAGATCATCCATAGTCGCCACTTCACAGCCATCAATCACCGTTAATTCAGTTAATCCACGCGCATGCATACATGAACCACAAAACTTAACTTCCGTTTTTTGTGCAATGATAATCTCAAGCATTTGCTGAATGTTATAACCTTCGGCTGGATTCTGTTTTGGCAGTACAGCTGTAATAGCATCTGACAATAAAAACAGACTCACCTTCGCTGTAGGACTCTCTTGCTCATTGAGTTGTATCGCCAAACGCAGTGCGTTAAATAGCTTCTCTGAACCATAAGGGGCGTCATTGACAATAATGAGTACGTGTTGCATAGATAGATTCTCTAGCATTAAATTAATCGCCAGAGGGTAGCATTCAAACGGGAGAGAGGGTTTTACTTGGATCACGTTCTAATATTATCAGATATGAGACGGCATAAATGACGACCTACAACGAAGGTTCTAGCCTTCGTTTCGATTTTTTATATGCTCTGATCTTTTCGTTTTTTCCGAGAGTGAGCTTGCGAGCGTTCCGTTATCCGTCAGCGAAGGGTTCGCCTTTGCTTCTCCTAGAATCTGCTTTTAACCTTTTTTAAAAACAACGTCAATTTTTTTCCATCCATGGAAAATTTACATAAGTGTTCTGACCTCCAAGGACGGAGGGAATACCTATAAATGTATGGAACATTTATGGCCAAACACAAATCCCCTCCTTTGGCTATCCATGCCAACCGGGGATAAGTACATTCCATGTACAAAAAAGGCGCCCTTAGGCGCCTTTTTTCATCAAACAATAACCTTATCTGGCAATGTTTTTCTTGATGGTTTCAACAACGCGCAATTGAGCAATAGCCTGAGCTAGTTCAATCGCAGCGGCTGCATAGTTGAAGTCAGCGCCAGCATCTGCCATAGCAGATTCTGCACGACGCTTGGCTTCTTCAGCAGCCTTCTCGTCAATTTCATCGGCACGCAATACCACGTCAGCCAATACTGAAACAGAAAAAGGTTGAACTTCCAGGATTCCACCCGAAAGATAAAACACCTCTTCTTTCCCATCTTGCTTGACGATGCGTGCCATGCCAGGTTTGATATGTGTCAGTAGTGGCGCGTGACCAGGCATAACACCTAGATCACCTTCTGAACCAGTCACTTGTAGATGTGCTACAAGGCCAGAATAGATGCTACTTTCTGCACTTACTATATCAAGTTGTACTGTCATGGCTGCCATCAGTTCTCCTTAAACTAGTGTTCTTCACCAACGTTTTCACATCAGTACAGAATACTCAGTTATTTTTTGTTGGCTTTCTCAACGGCTTCGTCGATTGAACCAACCATGTAGAACGCTTGCTCTGGAAGGCTGTCAAACTCACCTGCTAGAATACCCTTAAAGCCACGAATAGTGTCTTTAAGAGAAACGTACTTACCTGGAGAACCAGTGAATACTTCGGCTACGAAGAAAGGCTGAGAAAGATATTTTTCAATCTTACGAGCACGAGATACAGTTGTCTTATCTTCATCAGATAATTCATCCATACCAAGAATCGCAATAATATCTTTCAGCTCTTTATAGCGCTGAAGTACAGTCTGCACACCGTTAGCAACATCATAATGCTCTTGACCAACAACCAAAGGATCTAATTGACGTGAAGTCGAATCCAATGGGTCAACCGCTGGGTAAATACCCATAGAAGCGATGTTACGTGACAATACAACAGTCGCATCTAAGTGAGCGAAGGTTGTTGCTGGTGACGGATCCGTTAAATCATCCGCAGGTACGTAAACGGCTTGAACAGAGGTAATAGACCCTGTTTTAGTCGATGTAATACGCTCCTGAAGTACACCCATCTCTTCAGCCAATGTTGGCTGGTAACCTACTGCTGATGGCATACGGCCTAGCAGTGCAGATACTTCAGTACCTGCTAAGGTGTAACGATAGATGTTATCAACGAAGAAAAGAACATCTTTCCCTTCGTCACGGAATCTTTCGGCCATAGTCAGACCAGTAAGTGCCACACGTAGACGGTTTCCTGGAGGCTCGTTCATCTGACCATAAACCATGGCCACTTTGTCGAGAACACCAGAATCTTTCATCTCGTAGTAGAAATCGTTACCCTCACGAGTACGCTCACCTACACCAGCGAAAACTGATAAACCTGAGTGTGCTTTAGCGATGTTGTTAATAAGTTCCATCATGTTGACGGTCTTACCTACACCAGCACCACCAAACAAGCCAACTTTACCACCTTTAGCAAACGGACAAACAAGGTCAATAACCTTGATACCCGTCTCTAAAAGTTCAGTAGAGCTTGATTGATCTTCGTATGAAGGAGCTTCACGGTGGATCACATAGCGATCTTCTTCACCGATTTCACCACATTCATCAATAGGCTCGCCCAATACATTCATAATACGGCCAAGGGTTTTATCCCCAACCGGAACAGAAATTGGTGAACCAGAGTTTACGACCTCAAGACCACGACGCAGACCATCTGAAGTACCCATAGCGATGGTACGAACTACACCACCACCAAGTTGTTGCTGAACTTCCAGCACCAAGCCTTCACTTTCGATCTTTAGAGCGTCATATATCTGAGGTACGGCATCTTGTGGAAACTCAACGTCCACAACCGCGCCAATGACTTGGACAACAGTACCTGTGCTCATGATAAATCCTCTAAAACTTGTATTCGTTACCTAGCCTAAACGGCTGCAGCGCCAGCAACAATTTCCGACAGTTCCTGCGTAATCGCAGCCTGACGAGCCTTGTTATAAACTAACTGCAAGTCACTAATAAGATCACCAGCATTGTCGGTAGCAGACTTCATAGCAACCATACGGGCTGCTTGTTCAGACGCAATATTCTCAACAACACCTTGGTAAACTTGCGACTCCACATAACGAACCAATAAAGTATCCAAAAGTTCTTTTGGATCTGGCTCGTATAGGTAGTCCCAATGATGAGAAATCTCATCCTCTTCTGACTTTGGCAAAGGTAGCAGCTGCTCGATCACTGGCGTTTGGGACATAGTATTAACGAATTTGTTAAATACTACATACAAACGGTCCAGCTTGCCTTCGTTGTATTCTTCTAGCATCACACGTACTGTTCCGATCAGGTCAGCGAGCTTTGGAGCGTCGCCTAAACCAGATGCTTGAGCAGGTACTATTCCGCCAAAATTAGTGAAGAACTGTACGCTACGAGCGCCGATTGGGCAGAATTCAACTTCTACACCAGCTGCACGTTGCTTCTTCACGTCTGCGACAACCTTTTTGAAAAGGTTAACGTTCAGACCACCACAAAGACCACGGTCGGTTGACACTACAATGTAACCAACACGCTTAGTCTCTCTCACCTCTAAATAGGGGTGTTTATACTCGAGAGAACCTTGCGCTACGTGACCGATCACCTTACGCATATTTTCTGCATATGGACGACTTGCAGCCATGCGTTCCTGCGCTCTGCGCATTTTGCTGGCGGCAACCATTTCCATAGCAGACGTGATCTTCTGAGTGTTTTGAACACTCGCGATCTTGGTTTTAATCTCTTTAGCGTTGGCCATCTTAACTCTCCAATCTGGACCTGAGGTGCCTTACGACACCTCTTTCGATTACCAGGTTTGGGTTTCGACGAACTTGTCCAAGCTAGCCTTTAACTCACCTTCGATATCGGCATTATAGTTGCCAGTATCGTTAATGGTCTTCATAAGGTCAGCATGTTCGCTGTTCATGAAAGAGAGCAAAGACGCTTCGAAATCACCAATCTTATTAAGCTCAACGCTCTTTAAGTAACCTTTTTCAGCTGCGAAAATAGACACAGACTGATCAGCGATACTCATAGGGGCATATTGCTTTTGCTTCATAAGTTCAGTAACACGCTCACCATGCTCAAGCTGAGCACGTGTTGCATCATCTAAGTCAGATGCAAACTGTGAGAACGCTGCAAGCTCTCGATACTGTGCAAGTGCGCTACGAATACCGCCTGACAGTTTCTTGATGATCTTAGTCTGAGCCGCACCACCAACACGAGAAACAGAAATACCAGGGTTAACAGCAGGACGTAGTCCAGAGTTAAACAGGTCTGTTTCAAGGAAGATCTGACCATCAGTAATCGAAATTACGTTAGTCGGTACGAATGCAGATACGTCACCCGCTTGAGTTTCGATAATCGGCAATGCTGTCAAAGAACCTGTTTGGCCTTTAACTTCGCCTTTAGTGAACTTCTCAACATACTCAGCGTTAACACGTGAAGCACGTTCTAACAGACGAGAGTGAAGATAGAATACATCACCTGGGTATGCTTCACGTCCTGGTGGACGCTTAAGTAGCAATGAGATCTGACGGTAAGCAACTGCTTGCTTAGAAAGATCATCATAGACAATCAGTGCATCTTCACCGCGGTCGCGGAAATACTCACCCATTGAACAACCAGAGTATGGAGCCAAATATTGCAGAGCAGCAGCTTCAGAAGCTGTAGCAACAACAACAATGGTGTTCGCCAAAGCGCCATGTTCTTCTAGCTTGCGTACCACGTTAGCGATTGTAGAAGCCTTTTGGCCTACAGCTACGTATACACACTTAATGCCAGTATTTTTTTGATTAATGATTGAATCGATCGCTAGAGCGGTTTTACCGATCTGACGGTCACCAATAATCAATTCACGTTGTCCACGACCGATTGGGATCATAGAGTCAACGGCTTTATAACCAGTTTGCACTGGTTGATCTACTGACTGACGTTCAATAACACCTGGTGCGATAACTTCAACAGGAGAGAAACCATCGTTGTCGATAGGTCCTTTTCCGTCGATTGGCTCACCCAATGTGTTGACTACGCGGCCTAATAGACCACGGCCAACTGGGACTTCCAAAATACGACCAGTTGTTTTAACTTTATCGCCTTCTGCCAAAGTGGCATAAGGACCCATTACTACGGCACCGACAGAATCGCGTTCTAAGTTCAACGCGATTGCGAAACGGTTACCAGGCAGCTCGATCATTTCACCTTGCATCACATCGGCTAGGCCGTGGATGCGGATGATGCCGTCACTTACTGCAACGATTGTACCTTCGTTGCGAGCTTCACTAACGACTTCGAACTGCTCGATCCGCTGTTTAATCAGATCGCTGATTTCAGTGGAATTCAGTTGCATGCTCAAACTCCCAATTACGACTGCAGCGTATCAGACAGACGCGAAATTTTTCCGCGGACCGAGCCATCAATGACTAAGTCTCCTGCCGTGATAATTACGCCAGCAATAAGGCTGGCATCTATGCTGCAATTCAGCTTAACTTTGCGTGCTAGACGTTTCTCTAAAGAAGCGCTCATGGCCTGTTGTTGCTCAGAGGTTAGCTCTGTAGCTGAAACGACGAACGCTTCAACTTCTTTCGCATGCTCATGTTGCATCTCAACAAATAGTTGAGCAACAGCTGGTAGCACTACTAAACGACCGTTTTCAGCCATTACCTTTAACAGATTATGAGCTTGCTCATTGACCTGCTCACCACAAACTCCAATAAAGAGTTCTGCAAGCTGGTTACTGGCTAAAGAGCCAGCCAATAGAGACTGCATAGTTTCGTTTTCACTAACTTGTGCGGCAAAATTAAGCATTTCTGCCCAATTCTCTATTGCATCTTTTTCAAGAGCAAATTCAAAAGCTGCCTTTGCGTAAGGACGAGCGATGGTGGTTTGTTCAGCCATAACTCCAACTCCTTATTTAAAGTTCAGCAACTAGTTTATTAACTATGTCACTGTGGGCGGCTTCATCAATCGAACGTTCAAGAATTTTTTCAGCGCCGGCAATAGCCAGTACAGCGACTTGCTTACGCAGGTCTTCTTTTACGCGATTACGTTCAGCTTCAATTTCTGCATAACCTTGCGCGATAATCTTAGCGCGCTCAGTATCAGCTTCGGCTTTAGCTTCATCAACGATTTGAGCTTTACGCTTATTAGCTTGCTCAATAATTTCGTTAGCAGTCGCTTTTGCATCTTTGAGTTGATCAGTGGCTTTCGCCTGTGCCAACTCAAGGTCTTTCACGGCACGGTCAGCATCAGCTAAACCGTCGGCAATCCTTTTTTGACGTTCTTCGATGGCATTCATCAAAGGAGGCCAAACAAACTTCATGCAAAACCACACGAAGAGTAAAAAGGCAACCGTCTGACCGAGTAGGGTAGCGTTGATATTCACAACAGCCTCCTATTAAGTTTAAAGACAGAAGCGTTTATTAAAGCATTGCACCAAGAGGGTTAGTAAAGAGCATAAATAATGCAATACCAACACCGATCATAGTTACGGCGTCTAAAAGACCCGCTACGATGAACATTTTAACTTGTAGCATAGGAGCCATTTCTGGTTGACGCGCAGCGCCTTCCAAGAACTTACCACCTAGTAGGCCGAAACCGATAGCAGTACCTAATGCACCCATACCAATCAACAGAGCAACAGCAATAGCTGTCATGCCTAATACAGTTTCCATCTCTATCTCCAATATTCTAAATCGTTGTTATTAATGATTTAGTTTAAAAATTTTACAGCATTCCTTAATGATCTTCATGCGCCATGCTTAAGTAAACAACGGTCAACATCATGAAGATAAACGCCTGTAAAGTGATAACCATAATATGGAAAATTAACCAACCTAGCTGTAATGTTACACCTAGAGTAGATAATGCCCAGTTAGCACCGTACATCAACGCAATAAGGATGAAAATCAACTCACCCGCATACAAGTTACCAAACAAACGCAGTGCCAATGAAATTGGCTTAGCGATCAAAGTAACTGTTTCTAGCAGAAAGTTGACGGGTATCATTGCCCAATGGTTAAAAGGCTGCATGGTCAGTTCTTTAACAAACCCTGAAATACCCTTGACCTTAATGCTGTAATAAATAATCAGCACAAACACACCTAAAGCCATACTAAAGGTTATGTTTAAGTCAGTCGTTGGTACAACTTTCATGTAAGGGATACCAGCAGCAAGTGCTAGTGATGGGATCCAGTCAACTGGAACCATATCCATGAAGTTCATCATGAATACCCATACAAAAATCGTTAATGCCAACGGAGCAATAACAGGATTGCGGCCATGGAAGGTTTCCTTAACGCTACTGTCAACGAACTCAACTATCATCTCGACAAAACACTGAAGTTTGCCGGGAACACCGGTAGTTGCTTTCTTGCCAACGCTACGGAATAGCCACAAGAACAAAACACCAAGCCCAACCGAAAAGAACAACGAATCAATGTGCCATGTCCAGAAGCCTTCACCAACACTTAAGTTGGTAAGGTGGTGCTGGATATAGCCCTGCGGTGTTAACGCTTCACCAGTTGCAGCCATGATTCATCCCACTTAACTTTGCTTGAAATATAAAGGAGCTGTCCAATGCATCACTAACGCCAGGGTGTAACATACAAAAAGAGGCATAAAACCAATTTCAATATTGATAAACACAAACGAAAACATTGCTATGGTTAACAGCATCTTTACCGCTTCCCCCCAGTAAAAAGTCTTAACAACTTTAGCTGCGGAGCTTGCTCCCGTATGGGAAAAAGCGAGGGTTGCGAATACAAAATTAGGGAGTACAGCAATAGCACCACCTGCTAATGCAGATATACCATACTGAGCTCCCCACATGGCGAAAAAGAAAACAGAAACACTTCCAGCCACCGCCGCCTGTATCAAAACTAATTTATAGGCTGACCAACGGCCACGACGTGCTAAAACCTTGCTCAATTTATCTTCTCCGCATTATAACTTCCTGTTTCGATGACCGGACGACATATATCCGTATAAACCCGAGGTACAAAAAGCTTGCGAAAGTATACCGTTTCGGGGTTTCAAAGCAAGTTTAACCGCTAGAAAAAGGAGACTTTTAGCGTGATCTACGCCAAAAGTCTAAAAGTGGAGGATTAACAGATGTCACAAAATTACATAATATTGTCGTAACGTCGGTTTTTTAGCGGATTTTACTGATAATACCCTCTAATTCAGCCAAATTTTGATAGTTAATTACCATTTTTCCTTTACCTTTCTTATTATGGGTAAGAGAAACCTTGGCACCTAGCCTTTCAATTAATTGACTCTCTAGACGGACTACATCGTGATCTTTAGGTGCTTTTTCGACGATTTCAGTTTGATTTAAGGTTTGGTTAACTAATCGTTCGGTTTCGCGAACAGTCAGTTCTTTAGAAACGACCAATCGAGCCAAATTTGTCTGCTCATCACCTTCAATAGCCAGCAAAGCACGACCATGGCCCATATCAATATCGCCATACTCCAACATACGCTTAACATGCTCATTGAGACCGTTTAAACGCAGTAAATTGGATACTGTGGCACGTGACTTTCCTACAGCATCAGCAATTTGTTGATGTGTAAGATTGAACTCTTCAATCAAACGATTTAATGCAATAGCTTCTTCCATCGCATTCAAATCTTCACGTTGAATATTTTCAATCAAGGCTATCGCGACTGCAGCTTCGTCAGCGACTTGTTTAACAATACAGGGTATCTTTGCCAGTCCAGCAAGCTGTGAAGCGCGCCAGCGACGCTCACCCGCTATAATTTCAAAGTTTTCAGCAGAGACTTTACGTACCACAATCGGTTGGATAATCCCTTGAGCACGAATAGACTCAGCAAGTTCTTCAAGCGCTTCGGCCGACATGTCTTTTCGAGGCTGATATTTGCCAGGTTGAAGCCTATCAATATCTAAGGTGATCAGATCATTATTTTTAATATCTTGCTCACCTTCAAACGTTCTAGGTTCAAGTCGCTTGCTGGCAGCATGGCTAGTACTCAATAAAGCATCAAGCCCTTTGCCTAAACCTCTTTTCTTCACTGTCATTTCTCTTCCTTAATCCTGCTCAGCCAGTTCCAATTGCTCTGCTCGGCGAATAATTTCACCCGCCAATGCCAGATAGGCTTTTGCTCCTGCGCTCGATTTATCGTAATACATTGCTGGGGCACCAAAACTAGGCGCTTCAGCAAGACGCACATTTCTTGGGATCACAGTGCGATAAACTTTATCACCAAAATGCTGTTTGAGTTGATCGGATACATCGTTAGACAAACGGTTACGAGGATCATACATAGTTCGTAAAATCCCTTCGATGTGCAAACCATTGTTTACCATAGAACCTAACTTAGTGATGGTATCCATCAACGCGGTTAAGCCTTCTAATGCGTAATACTCACACTGCATAGGGACCAATACAGAATCAGCCGCAGACATGGCATTAACGGTCAGCATGTTGAGTGAAGGGGGGCAGTCGATAAAGATATAATCGTAATCATCTTTAATCGGCGCAATAGCATTACGCAAGCGAACTTCTCTGGCGAAAAACTCCATCAGCTTAATTTCAGCGGCAGTTACATCGCCATTGCCTGCAATAAGATCATATTTTCCGCTAGTGTTTCGGCAAACAACTTCTTCGAATGACTTCTCTTCAACCAATAATTCATAGGCGGTATTTTCGACGGTATATTTGTCGATACCACTGCCCATGGTTGCGTTACCTTGCGGATCGAGATCGATCAGCAGCACACGACGTTTAGTTGCAGCTAGAGAAGCCGCTAAATTAACACAAGTTGTTGTCTTTCCGACGCCACCTTTTTGGTTGGCTACGGCAATCACTTTACCCACAATATCACCCTGTAAGTCACTGTTATTATATTCCGGCCCTCTCTCATTGGCTGTCTAAAAATGAGGGGGAATTAATGCGCATATTTTATATAATTGCTTGAAGCGCTGAAAGATTGCAACCGTTCAGTACGTTTTATCGCTAATGGTTCAAAAAACCATCGTTAAAGATGGTCTAAACCACGACATCAAGCGAGTATATTTCCAGTTTGGAGAGGCAGCTTAGATTAACTAACCTTGACTACACGCAGCAAATGACGCTGCTCATCAAGCTTAGGAACAACAAGTTCAATCGTCTCAGCAACCGCAAATCCTGCGGGCAAGTTTGCCAACTCATCCTGACTTAACTGGCCCTTTAACGCATAGAAACAGCCATCAGCTTTTGGCAAATGGTGGCACCATTGCAACATGTCTTGAATCGAGGCAAATGCACGGCTCAATACACCATCAAATAACTCTTCAGGTTGATACGCTTCTACGCGGCTCTCAATCGATGAAATATTATTGATCCCAAGTTCAAATTGAACCTGCTTTTGAAAACGAATGCGTTTGCCTAAACTATCAAGCAATACAAATTCTTTATCAGGATTTAAGATCGCCAACGGGATCCCCGGTAAACCAGGGCCGGTACCTACATCAATAAAACGCGATCCTTGCAGGTGTGGCGAAACCACTAAGCTGTCCATGATATGTCGAATGAGCATCTGCTCCGGATCACGTACAGAAGTCAGGTTAAATGCCTTATTCCATTTATTGAGCATGCCAACAAAGTCAACAAGTTGCTTTTTTTGCTGCTCGGTAGCCTCTAGGCCAACTTCAGCCATGTATTCGTTTAACTGGGCAAATAACACTGGTAGTGTCCTCAAAACAATTTAAATCAGATATTCATCGGTATGATGAAGCGCAGAAAAGATGAAAGGAAGCCTCAGAGCTTCCTTTCATCGTGCATAACAAGGTTATTTAGGCGCTTTTTCTCAGTAAACCGCGTTTTTTCAAATGAACTAACAATATTGAGATTGCAGCTGGCGTCATACCTGGGATACGTGACGCTTGGCCAACCGTTTCAGGTTTGTACTCATTCATCTTTGCAATGACCTCGTTAGACAAGCCCGGGATCTCTTGATAATCGAGATCCAGCGGCAACCCCGTCGTTTCGTTACGGATCGCTTTATCAATCTCGTCTTGCTGTCGCTGAATGTAACCAGAATACTTAACTTGGATCTGTACCTGTTCAGCAGCACGTTGATCTTCGATACCTGGACCAAATCCGTCAATGGACATCAATGTTGGGTAATCTAGCTCTGGACGACGCAGTAGATCTTCAAACGTGGCTTCGCGTGCAATCGGGGTTTTTAAATGTGGATTTAACACATCAACAAGCGGTGATTTAGGGTGGATCCACTGACCACGTAAACGCTGTAGTTCCGTTTCTATCGATTCCACTTTTTCACTAAATAGCGCCCAACGATTGTCGTCAACTAAACCGAGTTCACGGCCTTTTTCCGTTAAACGAATATCGGCATTGTCTTCACGTAGCAGCAAGCGGTATTCCGCACGGCTAGTGAACATGCGATAAGGTTCTTTAGTGCCTAATGTCGACAGATCGTCAACCAACACCCCAAGGTAAGCTTGGTCACGACGAGGGCACCAAGTGTCTTTGCCTTGAACTTGCAATGATGCGTTCATGCCGGCTAATAAGCCTTGTGCACCCGCTTCTTCATAGCCTGTGGTGCCGTTAATTTGTCCCGCAAAGAATAAACCATTGATGGTTTTGGTCTCTAATGAATTTTTAAGATCGCGTGGATCAAAATAATCATATTCGATTGCGTAGCCAGGACGCATGATATCTGCGTTTTCCATGCCTTTTATCGAACGAACCAAGTTGAGTTGCACGTCAAAAGGTAAGCTTGTTGAAATACCATTAGGATAAATTTCAGTGGTATTTAATCCCTCTGGCTCAATAAATATTTGATGCGAATCTTTATCAGCAAAACGATTAATTTTGTCTTCGATGGAAGGGCAGTAACGTGGGCCAATACCTTCGATAACTCCCGAATACATTGGGCTACGATCCAGTCCTGCACGAATAATATCGTGGGTTCGCTCATTGGTATGAGTGATATGACATGAGACTTGTTCTGGATGCTGGCTAACGTCACCCACAAACGACATAACCGGTAAAGGATTATCACCTTTTTGCTCTGTCATTTGAGAAAAATCAATGGTGTTTGAGTCTATCCGTGGTGGTGTTCCGGTTTTTAAACGACCCACTCGAATAGGTAACTCACGCAGACGATGAGCCAGAGCAATCGCCGGAGGATCGCCAGCTCGGCCGCCGCTGTAATTTTCTAATCCTATGTGGATCTTGCCGCTCAAAAAAGTGCCCGTCGTTAACACGACTGCAGGCGCTTCGAACGCTAAACCCATTTGAGTAACGACACCCACCACGGTTTCATTTTCAACAACAAGATCGTCTACCGCTTGTTGAAAAATACGTAGGTTGGATTGGTGCTGTAAAATCTCTTGGATCTTGTGTCGATAAAGGGCTCTATCCGCTTGAGCACGAGTTGCTCGTACTGCTGGGCCTTTGCTCGAATTTAATGTTCTAAATTGAATGCCCGCAAAATCCGTGGCAATTGCCATGGCTCCGCCAAGCGCATCAATTTCTTTAACCAGGTGTCCCTTTCCGATGCCGCCGATAGCTGGATTACAGGACATCTGTCCCAAGGTATCTATGTTGTGGGTTAGCAAAAGTGTTTTGGAACCCATTCTGGCAGAAGCTAACGCAGCTTCTGTTCCAGCATGACCACCACCAACAACGATTACATCAAACCGTTCATGAAAATGCATTCGACAGCCTTCGATTGTTAAAAGGATAAAATTCTGTTTCTGAGCGGATCATTTTAGCATTTGCTTTGCCTAAGGTGAACGATCAATTTTGCTTGTTTTGATCAACACCGATCTGCTTAATAGATCTTAAGATCTTTAGATAGATCTCTTATTATGTTTATTATTAAGGGCGGCTTTTTCGGTGGATAACCCGAATTCCTTATTAGAATCATGAGTTAATGAGCGATCAAACCTGTGATTAGATCGCGATCAAACTCACTTAAGCTTGGGGATAGATCGGCTACTTATCCACAGGGTGGATCATTGACCAGATCGGGGGTGAATTAATACAGAGGTTAATCAGATCTAAATAATAGGTTATCCACATATTTGTTATTTTTTAACTTAATATGTGGATAAGTATGATCTAAACTGTGAGTGGTTTAAAAGTTAATAGGTAAAAGCGATCAAGAAAAGGATCTTAAAGTTGATCTTGCCAGCCGCTTAGCCAAGCTAGGGCGGGTTCTTCTGGAATTGGATCGTACTGTACATCGATCTGGATCTTATCCACAAAAACTTGTGCACCGCATAAGGCCAGTGCTTCCACTAATTTTTCGGGGCCTTGGCAAAAAGTATCGTAACTTGAATCACCAATCGCACATAACGCAAACTGGGTGGTCAGCAGATCCGGTTTTTTAGCTAAGATCTCGTCCATAAACGGCACTATATTGTCTGGAAGATCGCCTGCTCCATGTGTTGAACAGGCGATCAACCATAGCGATTTTGGGTCCAGATCATCCAAATTAGGAGCCAAATGTACGATAGTTTCATGGCCTAGATCGTTCAATTGTGCCGACATTTCATCAGCAACATACTCTGCACTTCCTAGTGTTGTGCCTACTAATAGTTCTACTTTTGCCATATATGTTCCTGATCTCATCTTCAACTGAGCTATTTAGTACGTATTTAACGCATAAGATCGCCACTAATCTATCTCATTTATCGTTACGATCTGCGTTATGTTTGCGCTAATCATAAGGTATAAGCCGATTTTTACTAAGCAGATTACCGTTTAATATGTGTAAATGGAGACTGAGGCATTGTCAGTTAACTAAAGTGAAAACGATATAATAGGGTCTATTAAAGTGTGCGCATCGACTAGGATAGGTGAGTACTGGCTTGATTTTAATGGAATTGAAGCACTCAATCTGGGTTTATATGAGTTGCCTAGCAAGAGAAATAGCAGTGCTAATAATTGGGTTCATAGAGTGAACGTATTAGCTTTTTATCGCATATAGCAGCTAGTTTACGTCAGTGTTATTGGTCACTTTCCACAGGGTTAAAGCTCATTATTTCTGCTTTTACGGTGCGTAAACGTAGGGCGTTATCATGCTATCTATCTCTTTAGGTGTAACTAAAAAAACGCCAATCGCGAGTCCCTATGGGTAGGTAACGCATCAGATATTCGGCGCCGATATGGCTGTCAGGTATGATTTTATTGTGCGGTTCAATGTCGGATGATCAGTAATCCACTCGGCTTAAGTCATTGGCAGCAGGTATTAATCAATGCTTCTTGGCTGTCTACCTGTTCGATGAGCTCAGTGTTGAGCACAACATCATACTGATTAGCTCTTTCTCTCCAGTAGTTAATAGTGATTCAGCTAAACAATACCGATAGTCTACCGTCACCGAGTTACTGTGAGCATGGCAGATCCGAGGAGCAATAGAGGGCCTTGCCTCTAAAATACTAGATTCTCGCTGAGCGTTTATATTTTTATAATGATTGGTATGGAATTGATTTTAATGAATAAAAATCTGTCGAGTCACGAATAACATCGACAGCTTACATTAATATTAGACGTTAAGATCTTAGACCTTGAGATCTTTCATCAGATTTTCTAGCACATCGGCTTGGCTGTTTAAGGTTTCTATTTCGCTGGCTGTCTGAGTCACCATTAAGGCAACACTTTCTGAACCTGTTCGCACCAGATCCACATCGGAGGCGATATTGTCTGCCACGGCGCCTTGTTCTTCGGCTGCTGCGGCAATTTCAACACTGCGATCGGCGATATATTGGTTCTGACTCGTTATTTGGCTGATGTTCTTACTCACCGACTCCATGAGGGACTCACTGGTTTCGGCTTCCGCGACCGTCTGCTTCATCACTGTAATAAGGCCCTGACTGTTACTCTGCAGTGCCTCGATCATCTTCTGAATTTCTACCGTGGCAGTTTGTGTTCGACCGGCCAGGGTGCGTACTTCATCCGCGACAACAGCAAAACCTCGTCCCTGTTCACCCGCTCGAGCGGCTTCGATAGCGGCATTGAGTGCGAGTAAGTTTGTCTGCTGAGAGATGGCATTAATAGTGGAAACTACATCATCTATCTGTGAGGCACTCGAGTCCAAATCTGCCACGGCACCGGATGCGGCATTAATTTCTGAGGTCAGTTTTTTAATTGCTCTCTGAGTCGACTCTACCTGAGATAGTCCTAATGTTGCGGTTTGGGTAGCATCACTGGTTTGAGTTGAAGAATCATGGGCATGACTCGCCACTTCACGAATAGAGGAGGCCATCTGTTCGGTTGCACTGGCCAGCGAATCGATACGTTCTTGCTGTTGACTGGTTAATGTGGCGTTTTCATTACTACGTTGACGCAACTGAGAACTGATCTGTTGAATAAGGGCGATGGCTTCCTGAGTGGTTTTTACCAATACATGTTCACGTTCCGAAACTCTATCGATCGTCTGAGCAATAATGTTGAATTCATTACGCGCTGGCGCATAAGCAATACGGGATGCGAGATCGCCATCGGCCAGACGCTTAACAGCATCGTAGATATTAAAGAGGGCACCCCCCATAAATGATCTAATATAATAATAACTGATGATAATAAAGCCGATACAAAACAGGATGATGGCGTAATGGCCAAGACCTAAGGTAGAGAAAATTCCTGGTAGCGCTTTGGCGCTTATAGACACGTTTGTATTGGGAACTTTAGTGGCGTATGCCCCCTGATTTCCAAGCTTGAGGTTACTGTTAGCGAGAATACCCGACAGCTCATTTTGACTTAATTCTGTTTTAGATATCAGATTAGATACCAAGTGAATTTCTTGCTGTAATTGTTTATTTTTCTGATCTTGTTCGGCACTGATTAAAGTGAGGCTAACGATAAGTATTGCCAGCAGCGAAGAGAAAAACAGGATTAAAAAATTTTCCTGTAATTTGATATTTACCAGAAACTTGTCTATCCAACGGAAAGCGACTTCTTTCATTATGATCATCCTAAATTTGGCGTGATAGTTGGCTGGCCATCCGGGCTCAAATTATATTGCTTAACAGTAAGCAGCACTTTGTCTACTTGTTGTTACAGCTTATTAAAATAATTTGAAGGTATTTATCTGGCCATCTCTTTTATCACTTTCGAAAACACTAAGGCTGGGGGAATGAGGTCATCGCTGCCCTCAGCGTATGTTCTTTATCGACCAAACTCGCCAAATATTGAGGGAGTGTTCGCTAATAAAAAAAATAGTTATAGGTGAGTCTTCAGTAAAACGGGTGGGAAAATTTTATAGTTTTGTTTTTGTGGGAGTTGTATCTGAGGATCATGACGGCAAAAAACGAGAATTGACTACGAGAGATTCACTTCCGTAGTCATCTACAACCGGCTGTGCCGGTTTATCAATAATATTACTTAGCTCATGGTTTGAACTTGAGAGGCCAACAACCAGATAGCGAGGGCAAAGAATATAAAGCCCATAAACTTATTCTGATTCGCCCTGAATTTCTCATTTTTCAATAGTGGTTTACCCAGGCTTCCAACCATAGCCACAAGCAGTAGGTTAAACAGTAATCCCATCACATTGAGCAATAAGCCCAATGCTAGCATCTGCTCACCCGAGCTTGCGCTCAACTGAGTTGAAACAAACTGTGGTAGAAACAATACAAAGAAGATCAGCGCTTTGGGGTTTAACAAATTACTCATCACCGCGCGGCGATATAACTGTTTAGCCAGATTATGTTGTTGTTCTATCTCTGGTGCTTCAGCAGCAGAACTGCGCATGCAATCCCAACCCATCTTCAGTAGATAGGCGGCACCTAAAATGCGTAATAACTCTAGTGCCATGGGGTTCATAGCCACTAAAGCTGACACGCCCATAGCCGCAAGAAAAGTCAAAATAAGGCCCGATGTGGCATTACCTAAACTGGCATACACGCCCACTTTTTTACCATAGCTCAAGCTTGAGCTGGCGATGAGTAACATGTCAGGCCCAGGAATTAACAGCAGGGCGACTACGGTGGTTAAATAAAGAGGAAGTAAAGCCAGATCGATCATCATTAATGCACTATATAAAAGGAAAGAATCAAACAAGGCGCGGATTCTACAGTTATCCAACATGAATGAAAGTCATGCAGTGTTTAAATGAGAGGTACAGTTGGCAGGCTTTGTTTACGGGAGTACAAGCCGCTATAGGCCTGGCGCGACTCTGGTCGATATTTTTAATAGGATTGAGGCTGTATTTATTCTTTTTTGCATCACTTTAGTCAGCTAACCATTTGCGAATTACCTTTTTAAAATGGAGAGTATTCAATATAATAGTGTTCCACTTTTGTTTAATAAAATGAAGTTTTCAATGCGTAAAAATGGTTTTACTCTTATAGAGTTAGTTGTAACTATTATTATTTTAGGCATACTTTCAGTGATCGCAGTACCACGTTTCATTGAACTACAATCAGACGCCCGAATTTCATCTTTAAAAGGCTTAAAAGCCGAGATGAATGGCGCTATGAGTGTGCTATATGCCAAGTCAGTTTTACAAGGCTTAGAGAGCAAGCCTAAACCCGCTCCAGGTGAAGATAACTTTATTATTATCGATGGTGATCAAATTGATTTGGTTTACGGTTATCCAGCCGCTGATGCTGCTAATAGCTGGAGTAAACTGATCATGGCTAAGTTTGAAGACTCGGTTTTTAACTCCGAACGACCAGCTGATTGGTATTTTAATAATAATCCAGCCAAGCCATTTATCCGCTTTATGCCACAAACTAAGAAATTCAGTGGTGATAATTGCTACCTCAAGTATACCGAGGCACAAAGTCCTACCACGCCACCAGTATTTGAGATTGTCGATTCCGGTTGTTAATACGACTCACGTCAATTAGTCACTAATGTTGCTGCATCTTTCCAAAGGGAACTGGGTAGAGTTGTGCCGTTCCCAGGTTATATTTACAGCGTGGGCACCGCTGGTTTCGATTCAGTTATGCCAATCTAATTTAAGTTTACAAATCCCATGGTATTTATCTTATCGCCTCTATTGGACTCTCGCAGCCACAGCATGAGTTGTTTCCCCATTTCTTTATGCTCAATATAGGCCAATCCGTTGCTATAGCCATTTTACTTGGGGCTTTAGCGTCCTCTTTTGCTACTCTATGAGGCAACATCACCTTTTACCTTGAATGTAATATGAAATTAGATGAGATAATGACCACTCTGAGTCGTGGCGACTTAACAAAACTCCCTATTGATGCTTTGCAGGCGGCTAGGCTGCAGTGGTCTGAGTTGCTGCCGGTTATCGATGAATTGATGCAGAGGTTTATCGTTAAAGAGGAGCTGACCGATCCTGAGTCCAACCTTCTTTTCTTCGGGTTATGCCTTATTGTCGATCGTAAGCAATATAGTTGTTTTGATTCGCTGATCAATCTCACTAACAAGGACGACTGTAATAGTCCGTTAGAAGTGCTACTCGGTGACTTTATCGCTTCAGATCTTTCCACTGCTTACTACATTTTGGCCGAGGGTAAGCCTGAGCAACTTTGTTTCTTAGTTAATTCAGATCAAGCGGGCGAAATCGTTAAGATGTCTGCCTTAAGTGCACTCTTTTCTCAACTGCATACCGGCCAAATTGATAGAGAGTCACTTAATCAAAGTGTTCCTGGCTTTATCGAAAATCTGCTCAAAAGTAATCACTCAATAGCACTTTTTGAATTGATTAATCTGTTAATTTCTAATGAGTTTAATCAATACCATAGCCAGTTTGTTGGTTATGTTAAAAGCAAAGTGATAGACGAAGGCCCTGCAGAGAATCAGTGCATCATCGATTGGGATAATCAGTCTATCGGTTATTCAGAGTGGGAAAGTGGTCTAATTAGCGGGGATTATGATGTTATCGACTCCCTAAGTCAGTGGGCGGGTTTCAACTCAGAATCTGATATGAATGATGATGACCTCATGGCGGTTTTTGATGACTTGATGAACACGCCAAAGGAACTCGACGAGAGCTATTTTGAAAACCTTGAGCCTAAAGAACCCTTTATTGCCGATATTCAAGCTGGTCGCAATGACCCTTGTCCCTGTGGCAGTGGTAAGAAATACAAGAAGTGTTGTTTGAATTAGACCGCTGATAAACAAAGAGTTGGTTGTTGGTTTAATTTATCGGGTAAGCGTTTGATAGGCTATGGTGAACCGTGGCCTCATTGGTATTATCCGAATGTGCAGATGCTTCTGCGAGATGCCGGTTTTTTATTTAATAAGAGTCTTCCCTGTGGGCTCTGCCAAAACATCTGATGTGAATGGATTTACAAATGCCGTGGTGACAGGGATGTCATAGAACGGCCCTGTTTTGGAAGCTCGCAGCCGCATCTGCACTTGCTATCTAAAAGCGGTGTTTCTTCCAATTAGTTAACTATTTGCTAGTTTTGCAGCATCTTTCCATAGATAGCTAGGCATAGGTTCATGCAACTCCCAAGTTATATTCATAGGTTGTGAGCCGCTAGTTTCTGCCAAATTAACCCAACCTAAGTTTACAAATCCCATCGTATTTCCATTCTCGTCCTTATTGGACTCTCGTACCCAGAGCATGAGTCTTTTACCTATTTTTTTATGCTGAATATAGGCCAGTCCTTTGCCTTTATCTGGTCTGGCTGAGTTCTGAGTTTGCCAATGGAAGTGAGTAGGGCTCATTGCATAATCGTGATAAAGCGTTGTTGGTGAAAAATGTTGATCCGACTTTTGCAAAGTAACAAACAAGAGTTCGACATTGAGCTCTTGTAAATTGAATACTCCTTCGCGACTCACCGCTTGTTTTTCGAAACTTGAACCTCCTAATCCCGTAATAATTTGCTCTCGTGTATAGCGAGCATTAAGCTGAATTGGGCAGGGAAAGTCTGCTTCAAGTTTTTGAATTCTGGTATCGTTATTATCAAGTAAATAATTGATAACCTGTATTAATTCACTTTGATATTCAGGATGATAAAGTGCAGATAAGCTTTCAGATAAGGATTTATAACCTAGTTTATCACCTGCACAATTCCAAAAATCATAGTGACACATCAAAGCCATTTTTTGCTCTATTGGATCGTCATTATCTATCCACTTAAAGTTATTTATTGCTAGTGAACGAATAAAAATTAGGTAAGTTCTAGCATCACAGCTCATTAAGCTGTTGCTAATGGCTTTGTGATAATTTTCGGCGATTGGGGTTTCATCTACTTTTTCTATTAATTTTAGATCGCTTAACAAACGAGTCCACCCTCCACCATCTTTAGGCTTTTTCTTATAAATATCATTAAGCTGAATATTAGGATTAAATTTTAACAAATTACTCAACGTTAGCTTTTGATTTGTATGATGTTGAAAATTATTAATATATGATTTTAATCTTTGCTGGTTTAATGTTGCTTTCCTAATATTTTCTAAGATTATCTCTTTGGTTTTTTTCTGCAGTTCAATGTGGCATCCAAGTGGAAGGTGCGGAAAACCGTGCTCTATTTCGTTGCTTATGGCGGTATGTGTCTTTCCTATTAGGGCTCTGAACTTCTGTGAAAAATCATATTCGGCTCTAGCATTACCGACAAAATCCAATACAGTGACACATTCTTTGCCATCGCTATGGCGTAAGCCTCGGCCTAGCTGTTGCAAAAATATAGTTAAGCTTTCTGTTGGCCGTAAGAAGAGTAGGGTATCTATTTCTGGAATATCGACGCCTTCGTTGAATATATCGACAACACAGAGAATATTAATATTTCCTAATTGCAGATCTTGTCTTACAGCATGCCTTTCAGAAGCATTTTTGCTGGTAAGTACCGCGCTCGGTATTCCTTTAAGGCAAAACTTTTCAGCCATATATCGAGCATGATCTTGGTTGACACAAAAAGCCAATGCACGCATTTCTAAAGGCTTAGTTACAAGCTCATCAATATTTTGAAGTATTTTCTGTAGCCGTTGATCATTTTGGGTATAGAGCTGAGTCAACTCACTTGGGTTGTAACGGCCATTTTCCCACTTAACCTGTCGTAGATCGGTATTATCGTCTATGCCAAAATATTGAAAAGGGCATAAATGCCTTAGATTTATTGCTTCAGGTAATCTGAGTTCTGCTGCTATAACACCACCAAAATCATCCAATATACTTTTGCCATCATGACGTTCGGGTGTAGCGGTGAGTCCGAGCAAAATAGTGGGGGTAAAATGGTTGATGAATTTTCGATAACTATCAGCTGATACATGATGAACTTCATCAATCACAATAAAATCATAATAATCTGAATGTAGCTTTATAGTGTCTATTTGATTATTAAAGCTCTGAATTGATGCAAAAAGTTGATTGTATGAATCTGGTTTATATTGTCCTACCCATAACTCGCCAAAATTAGGCTGTTTTAGTACAGCTCTAAAACTTTCGATTGCTTGTTTTAATATCTCTTCTCTATGAGCAATAAATAGAATTTTTGCTGTAGGGTTATTTTGATAGAAACGTTTGAAATCAAAAGCTGATATCAGCGTTTTTCCGGTACCTGTAGCGGCGACTATCAGGTTCCTATTTCGACCATGAATATTCCGCTCAGCATCTAATCGTTCTAATATTTCAATTTGATGTTGATGAGGGGCTAAATCGAAAAATACGGTACTTGAAAGATCTTTATCTCCACGACCAACACTAAGTGAACGCTTTAGCTTGCTACTCGCTTTATCTGAACCATCGAAAAACTCAAATTCAGGTTGCTGCCAGTATGTTTCAAATGTACTGAATGTCTTCTCAATTATGTGTGGGATTTCTTGATTGGTTATCTTTAAGTTCCACTCGAGTCCATTAGTGAGTGCTGAACGTGAAAGGTTAGATGATCCAATATAGCCAGTATGAAATCCTGAATTTCGCATGAATAGATAGGATTTAGCATGAAGACGTTCTTGGTTATGGTTATAGCTTAATTTAACTTCGGTGTTAGGTAACTTAGCTAGCCATTGAACGGCTTTAAGATCCGTTGCCCCCATATACGATGTCGTAATAATTTGAAGTTTATGTTTGTTATTACTCGTAAAAGTTCGAAGTTCATCCATGAAAATTCTGAGACCGGTCCATTTAATAAATGAAACAATCCAACAGATTCTATTGGAAGATAATATTTCACGCTTTATTTCACTTTCCAGTGAAATTCCTTGGTTACTACCGCAGAATAACTCGCTTTGTGTGAGGCCGGTAAGTGGAGTTATTTTATCAATATGTGCGGATAATTTGGCAGCAACAGGATCTTGTTTATCAAAGATGGCAGTAAGCAGCTTTGCCGGTTGGGCTACGGTGTAATCTGATAAATCTAAATTATCGACCTTTTCCTGAAGCCAATAGATAAGCTCATTAGCAAGCTCTATTTGGGCTAATGGTGAGTCTTTTGTATGTTTTGATTCAGATATTGCGAGATGAAAAACATGAACTAATGCGCGAGTTAACCAAAGAGTTTGCTCGGTTGTATCCATCTTTCTGTCTGACACGTAAAAATTTTCTTTATCCAACTTATCACTGATCACTTTAGTTATAAGTTGCTCATAAATACCTGTTTGCATTGGAAAACTCTAACTACCTCAATTGATATTAACTATGCCAGGAAAGCAATTGATTGCAAGTTGTTCTTAGCAAGGTAAATTTAATATTTACTAATGCTCAATTTATAAGTTAATTGCCAAATTTAGTTAACTACGCGCTATCATAGTTTTTACTCTTACCGTTTAGAATTCATCTATGCCCACTCCTCAAAATCTCAAGTTACCTATCGACTCTCTCTATCAAGAGTTTAAATCTGCCATTAAAGACCATCACTTAGTGGTTGAGTCTGACACCGGTTCGGGTAAATCGACGCGTTTACCGCTTTGGTGTGCTGAACCCGAGAGTGACGGCAGTAGAAGGCGAGTGTTGGTGGTGGAACCTAGGCGAGTGGCGTGCTTGGCGTTGGCTAGTTTTGTCGGCGAGTTAGCTAAAGGCTCTTTATCAAAAGGTACTAGTCCGCTAAACGTCGGTTATGCCATCCGTTTTGATTCAACCGTGGATGAAAATACCGATATTGCCTTTGTGACGCCGGGCATCGCGTTGCGTTGGCTGTCTATGGACGGGTCGTCACTGCAACACAATGGTATAGATGAGAAAGCGGGGTTGGCTTGTTTCGATACCATTATGATTGATGAGTTTCATGAGCGCCGTTGGGATACCGATTTACTGTTAGCATTACTTAAAAAGCGGGATCAACATCGTTTAATTCTCACTTCTGCGACGATTGACGGTGCAAGGTTGAATGACTACTTGTCTGATTCTATTGGAATAAATTCAAAAAGATTGTTGGCTAAAGGTAGAATGTTTCACGTGGAACTATCGTACCAGTCGGCAACGGATAGTCAGCAGTTACCGGATATATCGAGTTTAGAGCAAAAGGTCAAAACCGCAGTGACATCATTGTTGGGTAAAACTACGGGTGACATTTTGGTGTTTTTACCCGGTAAACGTGAAATCCAATCTTGTTTACAGGCTTGCCAATCCTTACTGCCATCTCTATCGGCTTCATCAACGTCATTAAGTAGTGGCTCAGCTAATATTGATTTGGTCGCCCTACATGGTGGTATTTCTGCTACTGAGCAACAGTCGCTATTAGCCAGTGCGCTTACACAGCGAGTTATTTTTGCCACCAATATCGCTGAAACCTCTTTGACTATTCCTGGCGTGACCGCAGTGATTGATTCAGGTCTTGAGCGGCGTACACATCAACGTAATGGTCGAACGGTGTTGTCGTTGGCCCGAATATCAAGAGCCAGTACTGAGCAACGAAAAGGGCGTGCAGGTCGAACACAAGCAGGCCTATGTGTGCGTTTATGGGGTGAGCACGCGCCATTAGAGGCGATGACACCACCAGAACTACAACGCGAAGAGTTGGTTGAACCTATGTTGGCTGCTGCATGCAGTGGTGTGCGCTTAGCTGAATTAACCTTTGTTGATGCGATTAACAGTAAACCGCTAGCGATAGCAGAAAGCCGTCTACTTGCGATGGGCGCGATTGATCAACAGGGTAAAGTCACCGCTCATGGCAGAAAATTATTTCCGTTGCCGATAGATACTCAGTTTGCGCATTTGATTAGTGCCATGCCAGATGATGAATGCACCGAGTTAATGGTTGATTTGGCCGCCGCGATTAGTGTGCCGCAACGTTTATATCAGCCACCCGTCACTGAATACGATATTAAGTCGCTGCATGACTGGGAGCCTCTGGGGTGTGATGCCTTAACTCTGGTTAAAATCGTGCGAGAGCCTGCCGTCGATTTCCTTAATATCGAGCATCATGCGGTTAAAGAGGCGCGCAGGCTGGCGAGTCAGATTCGGCAGGGGCTAGATCTGCCAAAGCTGAACAAGGCCGCGGTGTTAAATCGTCAGTCAGATGCGCTGCGAACGCGGTGGTTGTTGGCGGTTATCAAGGCGCTGCCAGAGTTAGCTTTTATTCGACGTATTAAACGGGTGCAAGCGTTAGGGAATGGTTTTAGTGAAGTACAAATTGGTCGTGATAGCCGCTTTAGTGCTGAACTTAAAGATTTTGCCGGTAAAGATGCTGCAATCGCGGCGGCGGTGGTGTTTGATCAACACTCTATCGCGGGTAAAGGGGTTAAGCAGACATTGAACTTGGGGTCTGTAATGGCACCCATTTCGACACAGTTACTCTACCAAGCTGGATTAGGCGAAGATAAGTTGGCCGAAAATAAAGAACGCTCAGCGACGCGTAAAGTGCTTATAGAGCGTCTCTATGCTGGCAGAGTGATAGATTCTCGTTTTGAGCGGGCATCGGGTGAACAGGCTACTGAGGCTATTGCCCGCAGCATTATACAAGGGCGTGAATTGTCTGGTGTTGCTAAGCGCTTAACGGCTGATATTGCGGCATGGAATATATGGTTTGCTCTGGGAAAAACGGCAGAATTTGAAAATGAGATTAAACAGCCTTTAGTGTTGGATACTTACCTTAAAGATAAGCTGGTTCAATTAGGGGTTGAGAATTTTGAAGATTTAGGTCTGCTTGAGGATGATGATTTACTGTTTGACGGTATCCCAGATTGGCAGCGTGAAGAGTTTGATCACCTCTATCCTGCGTTACTGCAGTTACCTGAGCTTAAATTAACGGTGAGCTATGAACCTAAACGCAAGCTGGTGATTGTAGATTATGTAAACGGGGGGCGTAAGCAGGGGCCAAAACGTTGGGAACTACCGCGCTGGACAGGCTGGAAGATCCAATACCGCAAAGCGAGTCGTGTTATTGAGATCAAGTAATATTGGCGTAGATCTTCGAGTAAAGATCTATACGACTAATTGATGATCTTAACGACTGGTAATCCACTTTTACACAGGTTGAAATATCTAAAGTTTTTTTTCTGAGTATAACTTATCAAGAAAGATCTATTTTAAGCATTTTTTTGAGGATATTTATTAGAGTTCATTTTTATTTAGTTGTTAAGTAACAACGACTTATATCGATAAGTCGCTAAAGTGTAGATCTGTTTTCTGATCGTGTTTGCTTGTTGATATCTCTGTTGATACTTGTATTTAACGATCTTACTTTTAGTGGTCTATAAAGGGAGGTTTACAGTTGGCGATCAATTGCGATCGCGATGTAAATATAGGCTTACATTGAGGGTATTAAATAAGGGCTATAACTTTAAATAAAAGCTTGATTCTGACTTGTTATTATAAATAAACAGATTTTAAGAAACTAAATCTAATTTTTAAATCTTTTGACAATTATTATTGTTTAAGTTGTTGAGTTTATGGGGTTTATTGGTTGTTTGTGGCTATAAAAAGAGATGTGTTATCTTGGTTGATTAAAAGGCAGACCCTATCGTTCGATGAGCCTGCCAGCTCGAGCTTAATTGAAGAGTATTTTAGAAGCGAAGGCCGATAATTAAGTAAAATGAGTCTACATTATTGGCTGACAAAGCGTACCTTTTGATACCAACTCCTGCATACCAAGACTCATTGATATTGAAGTTTCCTTGTATGCCAAAATACGGATCTATCTCTTCGTTGGAGTCTTCAATGATCTGAACGGGTTCTGAACCAACTATTACGCTTTTTTGATCACTTTCCCAATATATTGCGCCGAGTTGTAATGAGGTGCTAAAACTCTCTCCTTGCCAAAAGGTATATTGGACATCAAGCCCTGTACCTCTAGCTAATACAGGTCCTATATCACTTACATCTTGATGGTTGTTATTGAGTAGATTCATCTTGGTTATAATGTTGGCGGTGGCATATCCCATGTCTATATAACGAGCCGTTAATTTCCAGTCGGTTGTAAATTGATAGCCTAGGCCTAAGGACCAGCCGGAGTCACTGTGGTCAATGCTGAGTACATCTGTGGCTTCCAAGTGCTGATTTCTATCGAAATCAGCACTGAATTGACCAAGCTCAGTTTCAACAAACCAAGCTGAAGCATGGGCTGTTGAACTGAGGCTACATAACGCGATTACCGCCACTTTATAGCCGAACCTACGCCAGAAAGCGGCTAATAGAGTGAGCAGAATAGATATGTTACTGGCTGAACCGCCAGAGCTGCTATTTTCAACGATGACCTCTTTATAGGCATTGACAGTCACTTCTACTTGTCCCATGGCTTGGCTTCCACTTTCGTCGGTAATGGTGTAGTTAATAATATCGAGTCCATCAAATCCTGCCTTAGGGCTATAAAGGAGCTGATTATTGGTGATGGTTACCGTACCAACTTCAGCTTCAGCTTGGGTTATTTTCAAAGCTTGATTATCAATATCGGTATCATTGAGTAAGGCATCAATCACGATATCGTCTTTATCAGTCGTACTTGCTTGGTCATCATTAGCAATAGGCGAAGTGTTAGCGATAACCTCTATTTTTACTTTAGCGAAAGCGGTTCCACCCTTGTTATCATCGACTGTGTAGTTAACGATGACTTGACCTAGATAGGGTGCCGGTGACGTATAAGATAGCTTGTCATCCTGTATAGATACTTGGCCAATATTGGCACTAACATTGATAATAGTAAGTGGGTCATTATCATCATCAGTATCGTTAGCGAGTACATCAATAATGACTTGAGTGTCGGCTAACATTGTTATGGTATCTAGGTTGGCGATAGGTTGGGTATTACCGAGTTTATTAACGGCTACTCCACCAGGATCAACAATTTTGCCATTCGCTAGTCCATCATCATCGTTGGCTCCACCATCTTCGATGGTGAGTTGTACACACCAATGACCAAGAGTTAGACCTGGTGTCCAAAGTGTTGCACCAGGTGGCGGACAGTAGCCAGCTTCTCCTTGTGCAGATAATAAGGTGTTCTTATCATCTTGGCTAAAATCTACCCATCCATTGGGTGTGAATTTTCGGTAAACAGCGTTAAGCGGCAGTGGCTGGTATTGTGGGATAACAATATTGGCACTCTGACCGACAACCGATAAGTCATAGATAATAAAGTCGAATATTCCGCCTATATTCTCAGCAGTATTATCCTCCCCTAATAGCTGTTTTACTTCCTCTGGAGTTAGGAATGAACCGCCTGACTCGTTACCTGCTGTGTATTGTCCTTTACGAACGCATAGGCTGGGATTAGTCTCTTTTAGGTATGTGTGGTCATTCACTAACTTCTGTTGCAGCAAGTTACAGTCTGAAATATTGTCCAAATAGTTTGGAATACCGTCTCCATCAGAGTCCTGACGGCTTTCTAGATTATCTGGTAGTAGGTCATTATCGCTATCTTCCTCACCTAATTCAGCTAGTTGTTCTACTAAGTCTAAGTACACTTCTTTGGTCGATGACTTTTGTTCGGTTGCATCGTCTGTCACGACAACAGTGAATGAATACACTCCAGCGGTTAAGTCATTAGGGTTAAATATCCACTGGTTATTCTCTGTAGCAAGGCTGGTAATAGCATTATCACTCGCCTGCCAACTGTACTGATGGCCGTCATTTGGATTTGCGTCAAACACACTAGCATTGAGAATTACGGGCTCACCAGAGATAAGGATAATATTGGTCAACTCAGAGTCTTGAGTCACGCTCAAGCTAACTTCTGGTGCAATATTGGCCTCTGTAATTAACACTTCGGTGCTTGATTGGCTTGCGCGGTTAAGGTTTTCATCAAGGGTTATTATCAATGTTTCATCAGTTTCTACTTCGCCATCAGCAAAGATATCGAAACTAATTTCACCTTGAGTACCTTCTGTAATTACTGCTTCACCGTTAGCTAGATTATGATCACCTGCATCAGCAGTTCCCGATACACTGTATGGGATGACTAAAGGATAGGTTGCCGCCGGACCATTTAAATATATTTTAACCGTTTGCTCTGAATTTTCCGCCGTAACTCTGTTCCTACTGAGTGAAATAAGTGGGTGGATAACCAAAGTTTGAGCCGCTGTAACAATATTCCCTTCACTGTCTTCTGCTTGCCAGTAAACCTGATGGTTTCCTGGTGCAAAGTAGTTGTCCTCATCTAATAGCTTGACTGAAATAGCATTCCCTAATCTATCCGTTGCAGTCGCAAACCCGAGTTCTACTTTTGTGAATAGGCTTTGAGCATTAAGCTCTATATCGCTAGGGAGTGTAAGCAGTGGAAGCTCGTTGTTATCACTTGGTTTGATGGTTAATCGCAGTGTCGATTCGGCAGTGGCCTTATTGCCATCTTCTATCATGTAGCTAATGTTAATCGCGCTTAAGGTTCCTTCTATAGCCTGATAAACGAGTTGATTATTATCAATGGTGACCGAACCTATGTCGGCAGAAACACCAATGAGTTTGAGCTCGTCTTCATCAATATCGTAGTCATTACCCAACACTGATAAAGTGTAAAAATTGCTGCTAGTACTGACGACACTAACTTCATCTGGCATGGCAACTGGATCGTCATTCACGGGTGAAACCGTGATAGTTACAGTAGCAACTTCAGAGTCTGCTTCATTGTCGCTGGCATAGAAGGTAAAACTATCTTCGCCGTGGAAGTTTTCTTCTGGTTGATATAGCCAAGATTGGCCATTTGTTTGTAGTTCTCCATGGCTGGTTGAGGCGACTAAGGTGTATGTTAGTGAGTCTCCATCTTTATCTTCAGCTTGGGGGTCTATAGCTAAACTAGTGTCTTCTTCTACTGACACAGTGTAATCGCTAGCGCTTGGCACTTGGTTGTTGCTGATGACTTCAATAGCAAAGCTATTAAGTGAGCTGGTAAGTTTACCGTCGCTCACGCTTAGAGTTATAGCGTCCACTATACCGACATCTTCAATTTCTGGTGTACCCGTTAATGATCCGGAGTCGCTATTAAGCGTTAACCAAGCCGGTTTATTAGTTGCACTAAAGGTTAATACATCACCAACATCGTTATCAGTTGCTATAGGGGTGAAGGTATACCGTTGGCCGACAATTACCGATGAATTTGGAACGCCTGATATTTCAGGTGCTTCATTAACATTCACGACGGTAATGGTAAATGCGGCTAAGCTGTCACTGGCACCGCTGTTATCACTCACGGTGATCACAATATTACTGTGAGTCCCCACATCGTCATTGGCCGGCGTTCCCGTTAGGCTACCGTTTTCGCTGTTAAAGCTTGCCCAACTAGGTTTACCGCTGATCTGGAACGTGAGGTTAGTACTGTCTATATCATGGGCAGCAGGGCTGAAACCATAGCTTGCACCTTGATTAACTGTCGTGCTTGGCGAGCCTGTAATCGTTGGGGCATCGTTAACCGGGCTAACCGTAATATTGATGGTAATGCTAGCAGTGAATAAACCATCGCTAACATTAACAATAAATGAGTCGTTGCCATTGTAGTTAGCTGTCGGGCTAAAGTTAATGCTGGCCTGATTGTTGTTACTCACTATAGAAGCTGAACCATTGCTTGGTATGGTGCTTAGACTCCAAGTGAGGGGGTCGCCATCCATATCGCTGGCGTTGAGACTTAGGCTGAATGGCGTTGGAACACCATCTTCGCTTAGCGTAACGCTGGTGTTTTCGCCTTGGCTAATTATAGGTGAAAGGTTATATATCTTGTTCGAGCTAGCATTAACAATATCTCCGGTATTTGAGGCATCATCCGTTAGCGTGAGGAACAGCGTAATGGTTGTCTCTGATAGGCTTGATACATCAATATTGTCTACAGTTTGAACCGTTGAGCTTATGGTTCCTGTTCCGGTAACACTATTGACTCCATCACTGATGCTGTAGCTGTATTGAGTACCAACTTCAGCGCTAGAAATATCAAAACTCAAAGCGGTTTCATTACCAGTATCAATACGACTTTGATTGATTGATACGCTATAGCTGGACGGTGCCTGAGTGTCGACTTCAATGCTGCCTATCTCTGTAATAATCTGGTTATTACCTGCCAAATCTCTCACTGTGATGCTGACATCATAGGTGTCATCACTGAGCGTGTCGTCTATTTCATTGTCAGTCCAGTTACCGCTGTTGATGTCACTGAAGCTGTCTGGTGTATAGGGACCGTATACTGTCCCACCAGAGTCTTCCAAGGTGAAGGTGAGTGTAGCCAAACCTCCAACATCGGTAAGGGTGCCGGTGACTTCTGGGGTGGTGTCCTTGGTGAGCAGAGCTGTGATTGTGGCGTCTGGGGCTATATCATCATGCACGGTAGTGGCGACGGCTACGCTGGCAGAGGTATTGCCGGCTTGATCGCTGGCGATGGCGACAAAATTGAAAGGACTATTTTCATTTTGAGTAAAGGATATGCTCCAGCTGCCAGCCACAACGTAAGATTGGAACATTAAAGAATCGTTATCGGCGATACCGTTATTGTCGTTGTCTGGATAAAGGCCAATGATGATGCCGTCTTCTGTGTGGTTACCGACAATAGTAAACGCGGTACTGGTTTGATAGAGATCGACCAGTGGTGCGGTGATAACTGGCTCATCTGGTGCGGTTGAGTCCTCAAGGAAGTTGCCAATGGCTAAGTCACTCTGATTACCTGAAATGTCGCTAACTCGCAGCACAAAATAGTTATCACTGTCCTGAGTCAGGTTGGCATTGACTGACCAGTTACCGTCACTGACCGTATCGCTTGCGAGCGGTGTACTGTTGTCGGCAATGCCATTGCCATCGCCATCGGCCAGTAGACTGACAGTGATGCCATCTTCACCATAACCACTTTGGCTCAATGTGAGCGTATCTGCATTGAGTGTTTGCGCTACCTGTTCGGGAGTGGGTGCACCAGGTGCGCTTGTGTCCACCAGCAAGTTGACCTCTGTCAGTGCGGTGAACGTTAGGATGGCAGCGTTACCATTGCTATCTTGGGCGGTATCGCTGTTGCTCTGCACTGAGCTGAGCGTAACGCCATCAGTGTCGTTATCACCACTGACGACGACATAGCTGAAGGTGAGAGTCGTGCTGTTATGTCCACTGGCGTATGTCGCTGTGCGGCTGACTCCGCCAATATCAAGTGTGGCGGTGCTGTTGCTACCACTTAATAATACCGAATCGTCGAAATTCACCACAGCCGTGATGGTGTCGCCAGCTTTGAGGTTGCCGGTATTGAGGGAAGCTGAAGTTATCTGTGGCCCTAGTGCATCTTTTTCAACGGTACTGACAGAAGGGGTGGCGCTGTTGCCGTTGGGATCGGTAAGGATCGCTGAAAGCGTTAAAGTGCCGTCACCTAACGAGCTGACATCAATATTGCCAAAATCCATGGTGTATTGGTCAACCAATAAACCTGAGCCGTTGACCGTCCCTGTGCCGCCACTTGAGCTGATGCTGTAAGACAATAAAGTGTTTAATTCGGCTACATCGGTTTTGATAGTGAAATTGTTAGCATTGGCAGCATTAATCGCAGAATCAATCCAGATAGCGAAGCTGCTTGGTGGTGAAGTGTCCTTATCGGCAGTATCTATTACTGCTGGTGCGGCGTTGCCTGCCGGATCCGTCAAGACGACCGATAAGGTCAAAGTGCCGTCTTGTAGGCTGGTTGCGTCTATCGCTGTGATTGACTCGTCTGTACTGGCAAGGGTGCCGTTACCTGAAGTGGGCGTTCCGCCACCTGAGCTGGTAAGAATGTATTGATAATGGCTGTTTACTTCGCTATTAGTAAATTGAAAGCTAACCGCAGTTTGATTGTCATTAAATACGGGATCTTGGTCTAGGGCGACACTTTGGCCTGTCGGCTCTGCTGTATCTACAGTGATGGAGAGAGGGGCGCTCATGGGAGATACGTTGCCCACGCCATCTGTTTGAAACGTGACTAAGCTATGATCGGTATCGCTTAGTGTTGGCATCACTAAACTCCAGCTACTTGCACTCACTGAAGCTGTGGTGTTCGGTTCGCCGCCATCAAGGGCGCTGTTATTATTGAGATCGGCAAACAAGGTTAAGGTTGAGCCCGTTTCACCTGCGCCGCTCATGCTTGGCGTGTTATCGCTGGTGAGGTTATCTGAATCACTATCACCTAAATCTGATCCCACTGCCAAATCGATTCCTGTGGGGGCTGCTGGTGGCGTATTATCGAAGGTAATTTGGTTATCTGTGCTGCTACTGGCTTTATTGAGCGCGCCTGAGCCGTCTACCGCCGCTGAACTTGGGATGTTAGCATTGATATCTCCGTCGCCAGCAGTAATGGTTGCGGTTACTGTGTAACTAGCACCGCCTCCAGAAACACTGGTGACGCTAGCTGTCATTCCTGAATCGAGTGTTAGGTTAATATCACTGCTATCAAAGCCTGTCACTGATTCGCTAAAGACCACATCAAATACAATCGCTGGATTATTGGTGGGATCTCCCTGTCCACTGGCCTGATTGATGGTGACTGTGGGTTGTGCATTGACCGTCAAGGTCATGGTGTTATCAGCTGCTGCATCGCCCATACCATCATTGACATTAAAGCTGAAACTGGAGCTTGTACTGCCATTTGGGAAGTATTTTAGCAAGCTCGCATCAAGATTAGCCTTACTCACCGTTGCGTTAGTGGCTAATGCTGACTCGGCGTTATTGATGGTGTTACTGCTATCGGTATCTAACCAAAGTGAGCCATTTACTGGCGCAGCAGTTATGGTTATATGATTAAGAACACTGCCTTCTAGATCGCTGTAACCAAAGTCTGCAGTCGCAATGGTTAACGTTGTATTCTCATTTGGGGTGAGCGTGTTGTTTGTGCCAACAGGCAAATTGTTAACGGCACTGACAATGATCGTGGTGTCGATATTACCACTGCTACCACCATCGCCGTCGGTGAGCACGTATCTAACGGTGCGAGTTGACTCGGTAGGCGCGACATTATCGCTATTTTCATAGGTGATAGCACGAACAAGTGATTGGACTAAGGTGGGTGTTGCATTGCTATTGAAGGTGACTATTAGATCGTTGCCTTCGGATATAGCATTGGTGAGTGTGCCTATATTAGTCGCGCTTATTGTAATACTGGCACTGGCTAAGCCCGTGGTGGTGACACTGTTATCGAAGCCGATAATATCTTCACTGGCATCTTTATTGGTAGGGATTGTAATGGTGAGGCTACCGGTATTGAAATTAACTGAATCGACATCGGTAATCGTCGCGTTGTTGCTGCTATCGATATTCTGCGCACCAGCACCCTCGCTGTAGTTAAGGTTATCGCCGGCTAGATTAGTTAAGCTGGGACTATCGTTAACCCCTGCTACAGTGACGGTGATATCGGCATTACTTGAGGTGCCACCATCACCATCATTAATAGTCAGGCGTACATTGCGGGGGCCGGTAGTAGGGTTATCGTTATCACTGTTTTCATAGGTGAGTGCTTGCACTAAAGTTTGCACATGTACTGGGGTGGCTGAGGCATTTAGGTTAATAACAAAGTCATTACCTGCAGCAATATTATTGCCTAAAGTGCCGATGACGCCGGGGCCTGTTATCAATACATTGCTGCCCGCAGCTGTTCCAGCCAATGAAATGGTGCCAGCGGTATTTATGGAGAGAGTATCTTCGGCAGCATCTTCGCCTGAAGTGATAGTGAGAGTGATGTTACCGCCATTGAGGTCGCCGCCGTCGGCATCGGTAACCGTCGCAGATGTAGCTTGATCGAGTGATTGTGCTCCATCACCTTCGGTGTAGGTAAAGCTGTCGCCGTTAAGGTCGGTTGTGGTGGGGGCTGTGTTGGGAGTGACCGCTACATCGACATCAATATTGTCAAAGTTAACGAGTATAAATCCAGCAGCATTTAAGTTGTTAATTACCCTTATTTCGTCGATATTATCGAAATGACTAGTCGTTGGCGTGAAAGTGTTAAATCCTGAAAGGCCGGTTTGATCCCAAGTTTCACTGCCTATTAATCCGTTGTCTTTATAGGCAGATATAGAATAAATATCATCGCCCCCCGCCCACTCCATCTGAAAGGAGACCAGGCTAAATTCGCTCCCATTTGTAGTTTGAAAAGTGACCGCGTTAGAGCCTTGGGCATTATCAAAATTACCTATAGCTCCTCCATTTATCAACCCGATGAACTGGGCCCCTCCACCATTCACATCTTGATCAAAGGTGAAATCCCCGTCTATATAGGGTTGACCAAGGTTTGCATTTACACCAACCCCATCAAAAGTGACATCTGCAGCCGCTTGCGCTAAAGGAGTAAAAATGGTGGTTATACATATAACGCAGAAAAAAAATTTTAGCCTGTCCATGGTAATTCCTTGAGTGGAGTGCGGGGCAGCTAACTGCCCTGTGAGCGATGTCCGTTAAATCTAGCCTTAGGGTCTGGGGGGATATAACCCTTGCAGTGCGATGATAAAGTTCACCACCTGGTAGGGTTGCACATTGTTAACGGCTGTATTGCCGCCGGTATTTTGGGTGTTAGTCTTGAGTTCGGCTGTGGTGTCTAGTTTGGCCTCAAACGCTTTCATTTTACCAGTGGCCTCTGTGGCATATAAAGGTGTTGCTCTTGATGCTGAGATCCCTATGGCTGGCACGTTACCAATCGGGGTGGTCTCAGTGGCGTTGTCGCTTGAGGCGGGAATCGAAATACTTAATGTGCCGGTGATTTTGGTTTCGGTATCGACTATCGGGTGGGCGTGGTTAGGCATTTGTGCCAGTTGTAGCGTGTTGTATTCTGAGCCATTCTTCTGCCCCATAATTCGAGTGGTTAACCCTGGGCCAGTGCCTTGGCTCATCGGTGTGCGGCCACGAAAATCAGGTAAACCAAAAGTAGTACGTCCATCACCACCAAATTGGGTTGCTAATAATGAATATAATGCTGAATTTTGTGAGATGGCAATAATTGCACCATCGCATTTTGCATAATTTCTAGGGGCATAGTTAAACCCCACCATCTTGATTTCACCGATAAATGGTTCCGACATTGTCTTTCTCCAAAACTTGTTATTTTCATTCCTTTGCGTATGTTGGGTACGAACCATTTACTACATAAAAATGACCAAACATGAGCGGTTTACAACTTACTTCACTTGAGCTTGTTACTCATAATGAAGCCGATGTTCCTTTTTTATCGCGGCTATATGCCAGTGTTCGTCAGGCTGAGTTTGCGGCCGCCAACTGGTCAGAGTCGCAATTAAATGTCTTTTTATCTGAGCAGTTTAATGCCCAGTACCGCTATTATTGTCAGCATTATTGCACCGACAGCTTTAATATTATTTACTATAAAAACCAAGCTATTGGCCGGTTATTTGTTGATTACTGGCTTGATGAGCGGCAAGATATCCGGATTGTCGACATCTCTTTATTACCTGAATATCGTGGTTTAGGTGTAGGCACTCACCTTTTTGAATTATTGTTTCAACAAGCGATAAGCCTCGGTGTTACAATATCGATTCATGTTGAGCGCAACAATCCCGCTATAGTTTTGTATGAGCGGCTTGGATTTTCCTTAAAAACTGAGACTGATGAGGTCTATCTGCTGATGGTGTGGCGTCATCAATAATGTGTGTTTGTTATGGGATAGCGCTCAGACCACGATTAATGACAATTTCATAATCGGTTGCTGAGGTAGCAGTACAAAAAAGGGGGTGTTTGCCAATTTTAGGGTGGCTAAAAGTGTAATTACCTTGAGGAATTCGTTCGGGCGCTATATCGGTGAGATGAGTGCTAAAGCTTTCATAGTCAGTGCTATGAGCTGCTCCAGCTATGACTGTACTGATAGTGAGTGACAGACTATTACCTTTGCCATCCTCTATGCGTAACTGCTCGCCTTCCATTGCTTTAAGCATTAGAAAGTTAAACTTATCTAAGCTGTGTATCATCTAGATTCCTTTCTATACGATATGACATCCATTGTGATCTGTGTTTTTTTGTATTTTTATATTTTTATTACGTAAGTTTAGGGGATTACCTAAACTGTAATTGACTATAGATTGTAAAATGGAATGTTGCAAATATGTAGAGCGAACGTGTTGGCGTTCGCTTTATTTGAAATGGAATATGAGGTGGGTAGGGTTATTTACCAATACAAAAAGAGCTAAAAATCTTTCCTAATAGGTCATCTGAAGTAAATTTACCGGTGATCTCCGATAATGCCATTTGAGTCATGCGTAGTTCTTCGGCCAACAATTCGCCTGCTTGATAGACTTCGAGTTGCTCTTTACCTAATTGTAGATGGCTGCTAGCAAGGTCGAGTGCTTCTAAATGGCGACGACGTGCGATAAAGCCACCTTCTAGATTACTTTGATAACCCATTAAGGATTTTAGGTGTTGTTGCAGCGTTGCTACACCTAAGCCTGTTTTAGCCGATATACGGTGAACGGGGTGTCCTGCTTCTTCGGTAACATCCAATGTTTCGCCCGTGAGATCGGCTTTATTGCGGACGACTGTTATGCCTAAGTTTTTGGGCAGGCGATCGATAAAGTCTGGCCAAATTTCATGAGGATCAACGGCGGTAGTCGTGGTGCCATCAACCATAAACAATACTTGATCGGCGGTTGTTATCTCGTCCCATGCGCGTTCAATACCTATTTTTTCAACGGTATCGACAGTATCACGCAAGCCAGCGGTATCAATGATGTGCAGTGGCATGCCGTCTAGGTGAATATGTTCGCGCAATACATCGCGAGTGGTACCCGCTATTTCGGTGACAATAGCGGACTCTTTACCGGCGAGAGCATTGAGTAAGCTTGATTTACCTGCATTAGGACGGCCTGCAATAACCACTTTCATGCCTTCACGGATGATAGAACCCTGTTTTGCACTTGCTTGCACTGAATCGAGCTGAGTGATGATCCGGTACAGCGACGCTGCGACTTTGCCGTCAGATAAAAAATCGACTTCTTCATCTGGGAAATCAATGGCAGCCTCAACGTATAAGCGTAGGTTGGTGGTTTGTTCGACAAGTTCGTGTACTTGGGTCGAAAATTCGCCCTGTAGCGAGTTTAAAGCGCTTTTAGCCGCTTGTTCACTCGTGGCATCAATTAGGTCGGCAATCGCTTCTGCTTGCGTTAGGTCAAGCTTGTCGTTCATAAAAGCTTGCTCGCTGAACTCACCGGGCCTGGCGATACGTAACCCTGTGGTTTCCATCACACGCTTAATGAGCATATCAAGCACGATTTGGCCACCGTGACCTTGAAGTTCTAGCACGTCTTCACCGGTAAATGAGTTAGGGCCTTTAAAATATAAAGCGATACCTTGGTCGATAACCTCGCCTTGGTCATTTTTAAAGTCACAGTAGTCGGCATAACGGGTTTTAGGTATGCGCCCAATTACAGCCATAGCCACATTGCTAGCTAAGTCGCCAGACACTCGAATAATACCGACACCGCCACGACCTGGAGCGGTCGCTTGTGCCACGATAGTATCTGTTGTCATTACTGTGTTTCCTAGTTCAAATATGAAAGGTGATTAACAAAAAGTGTTTCTCATTAAATGAGAAAAGCGGCTGATACCGAAGTATCTAGCCGCTTTGCTTAGTTGGAACTAAGAGTTATTTTAACCCTTTCTTCGCCAAGCCAGCATAGATAATCTTCTGCTGTGTAATCGCGACTAAGTTACCTACCAACCAGTATAGAACCAGACCCGCTGGGAACCATAAGAAGAATACGGTAAAGATAACCGGCATCCACTGCATCATCTTAACTTGCATTGGATCCATAGTCGGTGCCATTGGCTGCATTCTTTGCATCACAAACATTGAGATACCCATTAGAATAGGCATCACATAGTATGGATCTTGTACTGATAAATCAGTAATCCATAACATGAATGGTGCATGACGTAGCTCGTAACTTTCTAACAATACCCAGTATAGAGCGATGAAAATTGGCATTTGTAGCAAGATTGGTAGACAGCCACCCATAGGGTTAACTTTCTCTTTCTTGTACAGTTCCATCATCGCTTGACCCATCTTCTGACGGTCATCACCCATGCGTTCTTTCATTTCCGCAAGTTTAGGCTGTAGATTACGCATCTTCGCCATAGAGGTGTATTGCGCTTTAGTGAGTGGATATAACATGCCACGAACGGTAAGCGTAATAAGGATAATTGCCACACCCCAGTTGCCCACAAATGATTGATAGAACATCAATAACCAGTGAATTGGAATGGCTAGCCACCAAAGGAAACCGTAGTCAACAACCAGATTTAATGATTCAGAGATAGCCGATAGCGCTTCTTGATCTTTAGGGCCGACATAGAACTGGGCTTTAATGGTCTGTTCGCTACCAGGTGCAATGTCATATAGCGCGCCACGGAAACCGATGTTAGCTAATCCGCCCGCGCTTACGCTTGAGAAGATAACGTTTTTATCAGTTGCTGGTGGTACCCAAGCAGAAACGAAATAGTGTTGTAGCATTGCTGCCCAACCACCAAGAGTCGATTTGTCTAGGTTCTTATCAGCCATATCGTCGAAGCTGTATTTCTCATAGCGTGTATCTGCTGTTGAGAATGCGCCACCACGATAAGTCGGCATCATCATGCTGCTTTCGCTTTTCTTGATGCTGTGCTTGATTTGGCCATACATCTGAACTTGAAGCTGCGCACTAGAGCTGTTGTTGATTTGGTAAGCAACATCAACATTATGTTTACCACGGTAGAAGGTAAACATTTTAGTGTAAGTCACACCGTTAGGTGCTAAGTAGGTTAATGGCACATTTAATGTGTCTTGGCCTGCTGCTAAGTCAAAATCACGGGCTGTGCTATCGAAATGTGCACGACCTGTAGTACTGCTGTCGATACCATCACGACCAATTAGACCACTTTGAGCGACATAATAGATGTCATTAGTTTGCTCTAGCAGAACAAATGGGTCTTCAGCTTCTTCTTTAAGTTTATGAGACAGCAAAGCTGAATAAACGATGTCACCGCCAATTGGATCAATTCTGATTTCAAGTTGGTCAGTGGTCACAGTGATGAGTTCTTTAGAAGCGGTAATCACTTCTGGTAATGCTGAATCAGCATTTGGAACATCTGAACTATGAGCATCGGCGACAGTAGACGCCGCTACTGAAGATTGAGTTTGCGCTACAACCGGTTGAGGAGCTTGATCCGTTTGCCATTGTTGCCAAAGTAAAAAGCTGACAAAAAGCAGACCGATAAGCAATATATTGCGTTGAGATTCCATAGCCTATTTATCGCACCTATTTTTTTTGTGAGGGACGGGGTCTTCACCACCCGGATGTAAAGGGTGACATTTTAATATGCGTTTCGCTGCAAACCAACATCCTGTCACAACTCCATGTAAGCGAATGGCTTCAATGGCGTAATGTGAACATGTTGGATTGAACCTGCAACGAGGTCCCAGCATGGGACTTATGAGTACTTGGTAGCCACGAATAATCGTAGTTGCTAGCCATTGTAACGGCGAGAGAGTTTTCGCCATAGCTTTTCTACCAATTTTTTGAGTTCTGCACTTTCCATATCAAGTACGCCATTTCTGACGAGCACAACGATATCTACAGCGGGGAGATCATGCTGATGTAAACGAAAATTATCTCTAATTACACGTTTAATACGGTTTCGTTGATGAGCTTTCTTTACATAACGCTTAGCAATCGTTAGTCCTAAACGTGGATGTTGTTCAGAATTAGGAATAGCAAGTAAGGTTATTTCAGCGGAAGACGCTTTGATAGGTTTGGTAAAGACAGATTTAAATTGCGCGGGAGTTAACAAACGTAACTCCCGCGTAAAGGTATAGCTGGTCACTTGCATCTCTACTTAAGCAGAAAGACGAGTGCGACCTTTAGCACGGCGACGTGCGATAACCTTGCGGCCACCTACAGTAGCCATACGAGCGCGGAAGCCGTGAGAACGCTTGCGCTTCAGGTTGCTAGGTTGAAAAGTACGTTTACTCATTATGGCAATCCGTCTTTGTTAGGTTAATAAACCTTAGTCTCTAGAAATTAGAGGTAAGGGCAAAAAAGAGGCCGAATTGTAATCACTTTAATTGAGCACGTCAATACGCAATCGACTTAAGTGATTAAATAATGCCATCTTCGTTTTTTCCTCGAACATTAAAAACTACTATAAATTGTGGATAACTCTGTGAGTTACCACTATATCTAGTGGTTCCGCTGATCTAAAAGCAGATCGAAGTTAATCTATTATAGATCGTTCTGGATCGCTTTATAAAGCTGGATTTGAGGGTTTTTGCACTATTTTTGATCGCAGCAGATCCCTTAAGATCGAGATCTTATCGATTGCCTTATCTATCTGGGGATAAATATATTTAAAGGATAGCGATCAGCGTGATCTCACTATAGAATACACCTCTTTTGTAAGATGTTTTGGGGATAAGTACGTGGCGGTTTCACTTTGGCAACAATGTATCGCAAGGCTGCAAGATGAGCTTTCTGCTCAGCAATTCAGTATGTGGATAAGACCGTTACAGGCAGAGATGGAAGGCGATACGCTTGTCATATATGCACCTAACCGTTTCGTTTTAGATTGGGTTAGAGACAAATACCTTAATATCATTAATCAATTCTTTATTGAACAAATGGGTGCTGATGCGCCTAACTTGCGCTTTGATATAGGCAGTCGTCCATCGGCTAAGCCAATTGTGCAGGCGACTGCTTCGATCAGAAGTCGACCTGCGGTTAGACAAGCGGTAGAGAAACCTATTTTTAATACTCCGCATTCTGCTCCAGCGCCCTCGGCTAATCATCGTAGCAACATTAATCCGACCTACCAGTTTGATAACTTCGTTGAAGGTAAATCAAACCAATTAGGTAAAGCGGCTGCAATGCAGGTTGCTGAGAATCCAGGCGGTGCTTACAACCCACTGTTTCTTTATGGCGGTACAGGTTTGGGTAAAACCCACCTTTTGCACGCCGTGGGTAATGGCATTATTAAGAACAAGCCTGATGCTAAAGTGGTTTACATGCATTCAGAGCGTTTTGTACAGGACATGGTTAAAGCCCTACAAAACAATGCAATTGAAGAATTTAAGCGTTACTACCGCAGTGTTGATGCACTCTTTATTGATGACATTCAATTCTTTGCCAACAAAGATCGTTCACAAGAAGAATTTTTCCATACCTTTAACGCACTATTAGAAGGTAATCATCAGATCATTCTGACGTCAGATAAGTATCCAAAAGAGATCGACGGTGTTGAAGATCGTCTTAAATCTCGTTTCGGTTGGGGCTTAACGGTTGCTATTGAACCACCTGAACTAGAAACTCGTGTGGCGATCTTGATGCGCAAAGCGCAAGAGAGTGGCATTAACTTACCTGATGAAGTGGCATTCTTTATTGCTAAGCGTTTGCGTTCTAATGTTCGTGAGCTTGAAGGCGCGTTAAACCGTGTTATCGCTAATGCGAACTTTACCGGTCGTCCAATTACTATCGATTTCGTCCGCGAAGCATTACGTGACTTACTTGCGCTGCAAGAAAAGCTGGTCACTATCGATAATATTCAAAAAACCGTGGCTGAGTACTATAAAATTAAAATGGCTGATATGTTGTCGAAGCGTCGTTCACGCAGTGTGGCACGTCCAAGACAAATGGCGATGGCATTATCAAAAGAACTTACCAACCAAAGCTTGCCTGAGATTGGTGATGCATTTGGTGGCCGTGACCATACAACCGTTTTACATGCATGTCGTAAAATTGCGCAGTTGCGTGAAGAAAGTCATGACATTAAAGAAGATTATGCTAACTTGATAAGAACCTTATCTTCTTAATATCAGGGAGTTGAAACGAATGAAATTTTCTATTGATAGGGATGCCCTATTAAAGCCACTTCAGTTAGTTAGTGGAGCGGTGGAGAGACGTCACAACTTGCCTATTCTGGCGAACCTTTTAGTAGAAGTAAGTGCTCACTCACTTAAGTTGACTGGCACCGATTTAGAAGTTGAATTGGTGGGTGAAGTTCAACTTGAGGGTGACGTCATTGAAGGGCGAACCACGGTTCCAGCGAAAAAATTTCTAGATATTGTTAAGTCTTTACCTGATCTGGTCGAGCTTAAGATTGAACAGCAAGAAAACCGATTATTGTTACGTTCTGGTCGCAGCCGTTTTACGTTGGCAACCTTGCCTGCTGAAGAGTACCCGAATGTAGAAGCGTTTACAGCTGATATTGAATTTACCCTCAAGCAAGGCACGATGAAGTCCTTGATTGATGCGACTCAGTTCTCAATGGCTAATCAAGATGTACGTTACTACCTCAATGGCTTGTTATTAGAGACCGAAGGTAATGTTTTGCGTGCTATCGCAACCGATGGTCACCGTCTTGCTTTGAGTCATCGTATTATTGACGCCACTTTGCCTGAAAAGCAGGTAATTGTGCCGCGTAAAGGCGTGTTAGAGCTGATGCGCTCGTTCGAAGGTGATGATTTAGATGTCACCATCGCTATTGGTGACAACGCCATTAGAGCGACGACAGCGACTGCTGTGTTTACCAGTAAGCTGGTCGACGGACGTTTCCCTGATTATCGCCGAGTGTTGCCAAAAGGCGGCGATAAGATTGTTATTGCCAACCGTCTGCAGCTTAAACAGGCGTTGCTACGTGCTTCTATTTTATCGAATGAAAAGTTTCGTGGTGTGCGAGTACAGTTAGAAAACAACCTGATTAAGATCACTGCCAATAACCCTGAACAGGAAGAAGCGGAAGAGATCTTAGATGTTGAATACGAAAACACCCCGTTAGAGATTGGTTTTAACGTCAGTTATTTACTGGATGTATTAAATAACTTACCTTCTGATGACGTGCGTATTACGCTTATTGATGGTAATTCAAGCGCACTTATCGATAATCACATAGAGCAGAACTCTATGTATGTTGTTATGCCAATGCGTTTATAACAGACTGTTTTATTCTGCTTTAGAGACCAGATAAAGTACTTCGACACACCGTCGGCTTTATCTGGTATAAATGACCACTTCAGAAAAATCCTCCCCGTTGCATTTAAAGGGTATTAATGAGCCTTAACCGTCTTCATATTGAAGCTTTCCGTAATATTGTCTCTGCGCAGTTGCAGCCAGGTGAAGGGCTCAATTTAATTTATGGCAAAAATGGCAGTGGCAAGACCAGCATTTTAGAAGCCATCTATTTTTTGGGAATGGGGCGCTCTTTTCGCAGTCATTTATCGCAGCGAGTGATTCAACATGACCAAGATGCGCTGACGTTATTTGCCAATATGCAAACCGGCGAAGAGGACAGTAAGATAGGCCTCAGACGTTTTAGAAGTGGCGAGATTGAAGTTAAAATTAATGGCGATAAAGTTAAACGTTTATCGACATTAGCGGAAACATTACCGATTCAGGTGATCACTCCCGAAAGCTTTTCATTGCTTTTTGAGGGGCCAAAAGCCAGACGGCAGTTTATTGATTGGGGTGCGTTCCATTCTGACCCCCGTTTTTATGCGGCATGGGTAAATGTACGACGAATTATAAAGCAACGAAATCAGTTGCTCAGGGATGAATCGCCCTATAGTTCGATACAATTTTGGGATAAAGAATTTATTCGTTATGCTGAACTGGTTACCGATATACGAAAGCAATATGTAGACTCGTTAAATGAGCTACTTAAGGGTATAATCGAAGAGTTTTTACCTCAGGTTGATGTGAAGGTTTCTTTTACCCGAGGATGGGATAGTAAAACAGAGTATGCACAGCTGCTCGAGACGCAGTATCCCAGAGATTTAGCCACAGGCTTTACCGTCAGCGGACCTCATAAAGCGGACTTAAGGTTGCGGGTAGGAACACTGCCAGCACAAGATGCTTTGTCCCGCGGACAGTTGAAATTGTTAGTCTGTGCATTGCGTATTGCACAAGGAAAGTTGCTCAAACAACAAATAGATAAAAAAAGTATTTATCTGGTGGATGATCTTCCATCGGAATTGGATGCACAGCATAGAAAACTATTGCTACAGCAGTTAGCAGATACCGGGGCACAAGTTTTTGTCACGGCAATCGAACCAGCAGCAATAGTCGATTCGTTAATCACGCCGCCAAGTAAGGTGTTCCATGTGGAACATGGGTGTGTAACGGTAATTGAATAACCGACGAGAGTATAATATGTCAGAGAATAGTTATGATTCTTCGAGTATTAAGGTATTAAAAGGCCTTGATGCGGTACGTAAAAGACCAGGAATGTACATTGGTGATACCGATGATGGCACCGGTCTACATCACATGGTATTCGAAGTGGTCGATAACTCTATCGATGAAGCATTAGCCGGCCACTGTAACGACGTCATTATTACTATTCATGCCGATGGTTCCGTTTCGGTTAAAGATGATGGACGTGGTATCCCAGTTGCGATTCACCCAGAAGAGGGTATTTCTGCGGCTGAAGTGATCATGACGGTACTGCATGCTGGCGGTAAGTTCGATGATAACTCGTATAAAGTTTCTGGTGGCCTTCACGGTGTAGGTGTTTCAGTGGTAAACGCACTCTCTAGTAAGGTGCAGTTGACCATTCGTCGTGACGGTAAGCTTTATGAGCAATTTTACACCCACGGTGTACCTGATGCGCCTGTTAAAGAGATTGGTGATTCGACTAATACCGGTACTGAGCTAAGATTCTGGCCAAGTACCGATACGTTTACCAATGTACTGTTTCATTTTGAGATTCTTGCCAAGCGTGTCCGTGAACTGTCTTTCCTAAACTCAGGTGTAGGTATTCGCTTAATTGATGAGCGTGATGATAAAGATGAGTTCTTTAAGTACGAAGGCGGGATTAGTGCGTTTGTTGACTACTTAAACGTTAACAAGACACCGGTAAACAAAGAAGTTTTCCATTTTATCCATGAGCGTGACGACGGTATCACCGTTGAAGTGGCTATGCAGTGGAATGACGGTTTCCAAGAGAACATCTTCTGTTTTACTAACAACATTCCTCAACGCGATGGTGGTACTCACTTAGCGGGTTTCCGTGGTGCGTTGACGCGTAACCTGAACAACTACATGGAAAAAGAGGGTTATAACAAGAAGGGCAAGACTAACGCGACTGGCGATGATGCTCGTGAAGGTTTGACCGCTGTTATCTCTGTTAAGGTTCCAGATCCTAAATTTAGCTCACAGACCAAAGACAAATTGGTCTCGAGTGAAGTTAAAACGGCTGTTGAGCAGACAATGGGCGAGCAGTTAGCTGATTACCTAGTTGAACATCCAAATGAAGCTAAGTTGATTGTTGGTAAGATCATCGATGCATCGCGTGCTCGTGAAGCGGCGCGTAAAGCCCGTGAATTGACACGTCGTAAAGGCGCATTAGATTTAGGTGGTTTGCCTGGTAAGTTGGCCGATTGCCAAGAGAAGGACCCTGGTCTTTCTGAAATATACATAGTGGAAGGTGACTCTGCTGGCGGATCAGCCAAGCAGGGACGTAACCGTAAGAACCAAGCGATTCTTCCGCTTAAAGGTAAGATCTTAAACGTTGAAAAAGCACGTTTTGATAAAATGTTGTCTTCGCAAGAAGTGGTCACGCTGATTACTGCACTCGGTTGTGGTATTGGCCGTGATGAATATGATCCTGATAAGACCCGTTATCACAACATTGTTATCATGACCGATGCCGACGTCGATGGCTCGCACATTCGTACCTTGCTATTGACCTTCTTCTTCCGTCAAATGCCTGAGCTTATCGAACGTGGTTATATCTATATTGCACAGCCACCTTTGTACAAAGTGAAAAAGGGTAAGCAAGAACAGTATCTAAAAGATGATCCTGCACTAACTGAGTACCTAACGACTCAAGCATTGGATAACGCTAATGTTTATCCTTCGCAAGGTGCACCAGGTATGTCAGGCCAGCCGCTAGAGACATTGGTTAAGCAGTACCGCGAAGTAGAAGCGGTTATTAAGCGTCTTGAAAAGCGTTACCCAACTAACATTGTTGACTTGATGTTGTACCACCCAACATTAACTAACGAGATGTTGAGTGATGAAGCACAAGTTAAAGTTTGGTCTGATGCCTTTATTGCTGACTTAATTGAAAAAGAGTCTGGCGGTATCTTGTATAGTGCAGAGCCTATTCTTGATCCAGAGCGTCAGGTTTATCTACCAAAAATTACTATTCGTAAGCATGGTATTGATACTAACTATCTGTTCACATATGACTTTTTCCAGTCTACCGACTATCAACGCATTGTTAAGTTAGGTGCTGAGATTGATGGCTTAGTTGAAGTTGGCGGTTATGTTCAGCGTGGCGAACGGACTAAAGATGTCACTAGCTTTATTGAAGCACTTGATTGGTTAATGAGTGAAGCTAAACGCGGTCAATATATCCAACGTTATAAGGGATTGGGTGAGATGAACCCTGAGCAGTTGTGGGAAACTACAATGGATCCAGAGTCTCGCCGTATGCTGCAAGTGACCATTGAAGATGCGATTGGTGCTGACCAGTTATTCACTTGTTTGATGGGTGATCACGTTGAGCCTCGTCGTGAGTTTATTGAGTCTAACGCGCTTAACGTGGCTAACTTAGACGTATAGTCTTATTGCGATAGTACTAACCTTACAAATAGTGAAATCGGCGCATACTGCGCCGATTTTTTTTGTTTTATTGCATACTAATATTAACCACTGCCTTTAGTGATGGGTATTATTACACTCGGTCATCGAAATTGTTCAAGAAAGCGTTTAAAAAACTGTTTAATATCAGAGATAAAGTAATTATAGAGAAGCCTAAAAGTTTCAGCGGTCAGGCTGAATACTCCCAAGCTATCTCATCTGTATCTCCAATAAACAATACTCCTCCAGCCATACCGCCTGTCGCGCCGATCGATATATCAGCACTGTTTTATAGTTTGTTATTTCCTAGCACCTTACAAAGTGGTGTGGCTAACGAGTTAGAAAAGAGCATATTTAGACGGGTAGAGGCAGCACTGTCTTCTCCGAAAGCCATTGCGGAAAGAGTGTTGAAACTCCCGACACAAGTGGCGGCGCTAGATAAACAGTTAGCAGATGAATCTAGCAACACTAAGGTTTTACTGGCGCTCATAGAAAAAGACCCTGTGCTCAGTGTTGAAGTGCTAAAGCTATGTAATGCCCCTTTGTTTAGACGCAGTGAAAAAGAGATCACTAGTTTACAGCTGGCCATTGTGCAACTTGGCAGGGAACAGATAAGGCGCTTTATTACTACGGCATTATTGCGGGACTGTATCGAGATCAAAGCCATCTATTTTCGCCGTTTTGGCTCGCAGATATGGCGCCACTCAATGCAAGTCGCTTACCTTGCAAGCGAGTTAACCGATGAAGATGCTGATAGCGCATTCTTATTGGGACTGATTCATGATGTTGGCAAGATCGCTATCTTCAAGTTGCTATTAGAAGCCTTTAAGCAGGCTGAACCGGGTGAGCAGCCTTGCTCAAGTCTATTCCGACAGGTTATGACGACGAAATCGTTAAGTTTAAGCGCCTTACTCGCCCAGCACTGGCAGTTACCAGCAGTCTTTGAGGCAGAGCTTGGTCGTTTGGCGGTTGTTGATTCTAAGCCTGTTGGTGGCTTAGCTGAAGTTGTTTGGCGGGCTAACTTGATCAGTGAATGCTCTATGTTGTTTGAAGCCGATAAGCTAACTGAGCAACAACTTAATCGATTATTGCTAGAAGCAGGTCTCGATAGAGGCGGTTTTGATGAGCTACATCAAAAGCTGATCCTGTTTTAATGTGTTTGTTGAACTCTAAGTGCAGATACAAAAAAGCCCCTAATTAAGGGGCTTTTTATTGGGTCACAGTAACAAGATTACTGTGGTGATATTACTGCAGCAGTGAAATGTCAGCCGCATGTAGGAACTGTTCGCGTAGGCTAGAAAGTAGCGCTAGGCGGTTGTTCTTAAGGGCTTCGTCATCAACCATCACCATCACATCTTCAAAGAAGGTATCCACGCTTTCACGTAGGCTTGCTAATAGTGCGAGCGCTTCTTGATAATTAGCAGCAGCAAATAGCGGTGCTAATTGTGGTTGTAGCTCTGTTAGTTTAGTCGCGAGGGCTTTTTCTGCCGCTTCAACCAGTAACGTATCATCGATAGTGGCTGGAAGTTCACCTTCAACTTTAGCCAAAATGTTTGATACGCGCTTGTTCGCGGCAGCCAGTGCAGATGCTTGCTCTAACGTTCTAAAGTGAGCAACGGCTTTAATGCGGCTTTCAAAATCTGCAGGTGCAGTAGGGCGACGAGCCAATACGGCAAGGATAACGTCTACGCTAACACCTTGATCTTGATACCAAGCACGGAAGCGACCCATAAAGAACTCAAGTACTTGCTCTGCAACCTTATCGTTCGTTAACGTTTCACCATGTAACTCTTGTGCTTTAGCTATTAAATCAACAAGATCGAGTGGTAAGTTGTTTTCTAAACAGATACGTAGAATACCAATGGCAGCACGACGTAGTGCAAATGGATCCGCTGCGCCTTTCGGTGCTTGGCCAATACCAAAAATACCCACTAAGGTGTCTAGCTTTTCAGCCAAGGCAACACTAATTGAGATAGGGGCTGTTGGCACTGTATCGCCTGAGAACTTAGGCTTGTATTGCTCTGATAATGCCACGGCTACCGCTTCAGTTTCACCATTAAGACGTGCGTAATGCATGCCCATAGTGCCTTGAAGATCGGTGAACTCCATGACCATGTTAGTCATCAAGTCAGACTTAGATAAAAGCCCTGCACGTGCAGCTTCTTCGCTATTAGCACCAATGCTGGTGGCAATATAAGCGGCCATTGCTGATATGCGTTCTACGCGCTGCTTGATGGTGCCAAGCTGCTTTTGGAATACCACTGTTTCTAAACTAGTAAGACGAGACTCTAGTGAGTTTTTCTTATCGGTTTCGAAGAAGAATTCTGCATCGGCAAGACGTGGGCGAACTACTTTCTCGTTACCGGCAATAATCTGCTGCGGATCTTTTGATTCGATATTGGTGACAAAGATAAAGTTAGGCATTAACTGGCCCGCTTTATCAAATACTGGGAAGTACTTTTGGTCGCCTTTCATGGTGTAAACCAAAGCTTCAGCCGGCACGTCTAAGAACTTCTCTTCGAAGCTAGCCGTTAGCACTACTGGCCATTCAACCAGTGATGTAACCTCTTCTAGTAGATCGTCTTCTAGATCGGCCACGCCACCTAGTTTAGTCGCTGCGGCTTCTGCATCGGCTTTAATCAGTGCTTTACGCACCTCATAGTTGGCCTCTACTTTACCTTGTTCTTTTAGTGCTGATAGATAGTTGTCGGCATGATCAAGCTCGAAGCTTGGTGTGCCCATAAAGCGGTGACCACGAATAACGCGAGCCGACTTTATACCTAACAATTCACCTTCAACCACATCGCTGCCAAGCAGCATCGTCACAGTGTGAACTGGGCGAATAAATTGAGTGGTGTTGTTACCCCAGCGCATAGGCTTAGGGATAGGCAACTTGTCTAAAGAGCGCTGTGCCATCGCGGCAATAAGGCTTTTTGTTTCAACACCAACCACTTTAGCTTGATGTAGTAACCATTCACCTTTATCGGTTTTAAGACGGTCAGCTTGCTCTACAGTAATGCCATTACCACGGGCCCAGCCCATAGCGGCTTTAGTCGGGTTGCCGTCAGCATCAAACGCCTGTGCAACTGCTGGTCCACGTTTTTCGACCACTTTGTCAGCCTGAGCTAGAGCAAGTTGGTTAACGCTGATCGCTAAACGGCGAGGGGCCGCATGCCATACCGCAGTCTCAAAGCTAAGTTCAGCTTTTTTTAGTTCATCAGTAAAGTTGCTAAGAAAAGTCTCAGCTAGTTTACGTAAAGATTTTGGAGGTAGTTCTTCAGTGCCTACTTCAATCAGTAAGTTTTCAAAATTCATAAGTTATTCCTCTACTTACCGATTGGGAAGCCAAGAGCTTCACGGGCTTGATAGTAAGCTTCAGCTACACCCTTAGCCATGGTACGAACGCGTAAGATATAACGCTGGCGTTCAGTGACTGAAATAGCGTGGCGTGCATCAAGCAAGTTAAATGCGTGAGAGGCTTTCATGACTTGCTCGTAAGCAGGTAATGGCAGTGGCTTTTCAAGTGTTAGCAGATGCTGACAGGCTTTCTCGCAGTCATCAAAATTTCTGAATAACACTTCAACATTAGCGTGTTCAAAGTTATAAGCTGATTGCTCAACTTCGTTCTGGTGGAAAATATCACCATACATCACTTTGCCCAATGGGCCGTCTGTCCATACGAGGTCGTACACGTTGTCGACTTCTTGAATGTACATTGCAAGACGTTCAAGGCCGTAAGTGATCTCACCTGTTACAGGCTTACACTCCAATCCACCTACTTGCTGGAAGTAAGTAAATTGCGACACTTCCATGCCGTTTAACCAAACTTCCCAGCCTAGACCCCAGGCACCTAGAGTCGGTGATTCCCAGTTGTCTTCAACAAAGCGCACGTCATGAATGTTCATGTCGACACCTGCGGCAGCCAAAGAACCCAGATAAAGCTCTTGAATATTATCTGGAGATGGCTTTAACACGACTTGGAATTGATAGAAGTGTTGTAGGCGATTCGGGTTGTCGCCATAACGGCCATCAGTAGGGCGGCGACTAGGTTGAACATAGGCACAGCTCATTGGCTCTGGGCCTAAGGCTCGTAAGAAGGTCATAGGGTGGAATGTACCAGCACCTACTTCCATGTCCAATGGTTGTACGATTGCGCAACCTTGCTGCGCCCAGTATTCCTGAAGGGTCATTATGAAACCTTGGAATGTTTTTACGTCGTGTTTGGTCGTCATATCCGCTTGTCTACTGCCTGGAAGCTTAAATAGAAAATGGTGTCGATTATACCTTGTAGGATTAAGCTTATATAGGTTATTTTTTATCTCATAGATTAAAAATATAGGATTATGACAATGGAAGTGACACGTTGCGGTTGGGTCGGAAAAGATCCTATCTATCAAGAGTATCACGATAAAGTGTGGGGTCGACCTGTATACGACAGCCATGAACTGTTTGCCAAACTCTGCCTTGATGGACAGCAAGCAGGGCTGTCGTGGTTAACTATTTTGAAGAAACAACAGAATTACGAAGCTGCCTTTGCCCATTTTGACCCGGCAATTATTGCTACTTTTGATGACGATAAAATAGAAGAACTGTTGCTTAATCCTGGGATTGTTCGCAATCGTTTAAAGGTGAATTCGATTATTAAAAACGCCAAGGGCTACATGGCTTATGTAGAGCATGGTAATGATTTTTCAGAGTTTTTATGGAGCTTTGTGGGTGGTGAACCCATAGTGAATCATTTTACTTCAAGCAAAGATTTCCCTACACAAACTAGTGAATCAGAAGCAATGTCAAAAGCGCTAAAAAAAATGGGATTTAACTTTGTCGGGCCGACAATTTGCTATGCGTTCATGCAAGCCGTTGGTATGTTCGATGACCACACAATAGATTGTTTTTGTCGTGAAAAGATTGGATAAAGCTGAGACGGAAAAGAATAAGAAAGGTTGTAGGAATAAAGCTAAGACGATTTTAGGAAAGAGCTAAGGTTGAAAATAGTCGTTTAAGTTTAGGGTTTGCTAATGTTTGATCGTGGAATCTAAAAAAGGATGTTCCACGTGGAACATCCTTTTTGGTTACTGGCTTAAAACCTCTATTTTTGTTTCAAAAATAAATTTTCATGAAACTAAAAATCCAGAGCTAAGTTAGCCAGATTACAAAATTAAAAATAGAATCTATTTTTCAAAAAAGAATGGTTTTCTCTCTTTTCCATTATTTTTTGAACCGCCATTTAACTGGTCCATGGTTTCGGCATTGTAGAGCTTACCGTTAACCATGGTATAAGTGACGCGATCTGTTACACGGATATCTTCAAGCGGATTGCCGTCGATAACAATTAAGTCGGCCAACTTGCCTTGCTTGATTGAACCAATTTGATGATCCATGGCAAAGTGCTTAGCCGGATTAATGGTTGCTGTTTTTAACACTTCAAGATTACTCATTCCACCTTGAGCGAACATCCACATTTCCCAATGGGCTGCTAAACCTTCACGCTGACCATGGGCACCAATGTTTGACTTAACACCTATTTCGTTCAATTCATTGGCTACACGTGCAACATTGAAATGATTGTAATGTTCATAGGGTGCAGTGGGGCGACGCATTGAACGCGCATTCAAAATGTCCGAAGGTACATACATCGATAAACGTGGGTGAGCCCAAACATCAGTTTTGTCGTACCAGTAGTTTTCACCTGAGATACCACCATAAGCCACAACGAGTGTCGGTGTGTAACCCACATCGGTTTGACTCCAGAACTGCTTTATATCGCTATAGATATTAGCCGCTGGCAAAGAGTGCTCAATACCTGTGTGGCCGTCTGCAATCATAGTGAGGTTATGTTGCAGCAAACTACCACCTTCAGGAACGACCATCATCTCAAGTTCGCGGGCTGCGGCGATAACTTGTTGACGTTGGTTTCGACGCGGTTGGTTATAGCTTTTTACGCTAAAAGCACCGACTTTCTTTAGGCGCTCCAAGTGAAATTTCGCATCGTCTAACGAATCGATATGTGATGTATAACCTGGTGCATTGGCTCCATATAAAATGGTGCCGGTAGAGAAAATACGGGGTCCAGCGATGTTACCTGCTTTTTGCTGCTCCGATGCGGCAAAAATTTCGGTAGTATCGTTTGATGGATCATGAATCGCGGTCACACCAAGAGATAAGTTCGAGTAAAGTTCCCAGTTCTGCTGTGGGATAATTTCACTTTCACCTTGAGCTCCGTGTGCATGGGCGTCAAACAAACCAGGCATTAGTGTCTTGCCTTTAATGTCGATGACCTTGGCATCACTTGGAATATCGATTATAGATGCAGGACCGACACTGACAATATGGTTATCTTTGACGATAACAGTGCCATTTTCGATGACTTCATCATTCTCCATAGTGATAATGTTGCCGCCAACAAAAGCAATTGTTCCACGTGGAACATCAGCTTTTTTAGTAAAGCCTAGATCGGTAATCTCTGGCTCGACCTTGGTTTCATCAGCCGCCGCAGTTTCTTTATATTGAGTATCCACTTTAACTTGGTAAAGCTCGGGGCCAAGCGTCCAATAAATTTGGTCGTTAGCGTTGTTCCAGCTAATGCTTTCACCAGCGCGAACACTGAGTTGAGTGACGGGTAAATTACTCGCCTTGGGTCCAATTTCAACCGTTTCTCCATGTTTAGCAAAAGGGGTAACATAAACCCTAAAGCGCTCGGCAAACGCGAGTTGCTTACCGTCGGGGGAAACTCTAAATTCAGTTGCATGCTTACTGGTGTAATGGACTCGCTTTTCAAATCCATTTAAGCCAATTGATGCCAACTGCGGTGTTTCGTCACTCTCCATAAAGTAGACGCGTTGGTTATCTGCGCCGAATTGCGGTTGGTAACCTGAAGCTGTGATCTTGGTATTTTTATCGCCATCCACATCAACTTGGTAAAGGCCTGTTTCCTGCGACCAGGTTTTGGGGGTGATATAGCCACCTTTGGCCTTGCGATAAACGACGGTTTCACCATCGGGTGAAAAGGTAGGTTCTACATATTTACCAGGCTCTTCAGTGAGTACTTTGACGCGTTTATTACGCACCGTTGCTAGACTCACTGTTCCTTGTTCTTGGTCATCCCAAGTGGTGAAGACAATACTCTTGCCATCTCTAGACCATTGTGGAAATAGTTCGCGAAGTTCACTGTCTAGTTTTGTTAAGCGCTCCATTTTTCCATCTGGTAGGCTTTTAACCCAGATCTTACCGAGTGCTTCAAAAGCCACTTTTTTTCCATCAGGTGAGACTTGAGCCATTCTCAACATCTTCACATCGAAGACATCTTTATCGAGATCTTGTTGAAAGCGAACGGCAGGTTGTACGGTGCGTTCTGACTTCACGCTGAAAGGGATCTGTACAACAGTCTTAGACTCGACTTCGAGTTTGTTAATTTTACCGTTAGCCCAGAATACGATGTCTTCGTTGTCAGCGGTCCAACTCATGGTTGGGTATACACCATGAATAGCCCAGGTTTCTTGCATATCGCGATCTAGTTCGCCATAAAGTTTTTCTGTTTTACCTGACTTCAAGTCGAGCAGATACAGAGATGACTGGAAGCCATCGCGTTTGATATAAGCCAGCTTTTCACCATCAGGACTTGGAGTTGGACGGATTGCGCCGCCAGTGCCTTGGACAATGACTTCGATATCGCCAGTTTGCGTATCGTAACGTTTGATTTTATAGATGCCCTTCACTGAATCTTTAGAATAGTGAAAGGTCTTCCCTGGAGTAGCGTCTTGGCTAAAGTAGATGTAACGGCCATCAGGCGAGTATGCGGGTTCGCCTAGATCTTTTTGTTCATTCGGTCTTTCTGTTAATTTAACGCCTTCACCACCCGCAACGTGGTACATCCAGACTTCGCCAGCGCCTAAACTGCGGCTACCCGTATAATGTTTACGTGCAACTAAGTATTGTCCGTCAGGACTCCATGCAGGGCTGTTAAGCAGGCGGAATGTTTCCTCTGTGACTGCGCGAGGGTTGCTACCGTCAGCTTCCATAATCCAGATGTTGTCGCCGCCATCTTCATCAGAGGTAAACGCAATATACTTTCCATCAGGGCTATAGACAGGCTGCATCTGCCAAGCGATACCTTTGGCTAACGGTATTGCGTCGCCACCGTCGACAGGTATCTGGTAGATATCTCCGAGTAGATCAAACACGATGTGTTTACCGTCAGGGCTGACATTGATATTCATCCAAGTGCCTTCATTAACCTCAATCTTAACTTGCTGAAGTGGTGCATTAGCAGGTGCATTCACTTGCCATGTTTTTTTGTCTTCTTCTTCGGCGACGACGGGGATACTGAAGCTAAGTGCAATTGCTGCATATAGAGGGGTAAGCTTATTTTTTAACATGCTTGTCCTATTTTTTGTTGTAATTGTTCAGGAGTTGGCAGTATTGGTTACAAGTAGAGTCTACTGCGATAACTGTTATCGCATAAATTCGTTAACAGTAAAACAGAAATACTGTTTCAATTAGTTAAGATCTGCTGGACAGTGCAGCACAGTAAATTGGAATATGGGCAAGTTGGGTTTTGTTGAGTAGATGAAGTTGAATTGAATGATCTAATGGGATGTTTCAAGGGGGCGGCAACCGCTTTACTTTTATCTAAAGCGGCCATCTCAAAATAGGAGTTGTTATGCTAATTTAACGAAACTGAATCATTGATGGTAATGCTGGCGCCAGTCATTACACGGCAAGTGACTCCGCCGCGCCAATCTGGCTGCAGTGCTTTTTCTAAACCGGGGTAGGCGATTTCCATTTTTTTACAGGGATCTGTTTCACCTGTTATCTCTAAGGTGAGTTCACCGATGACAAGTTGCTTGCCTTTATCTTCTGCAGAAAACGTAATGCCTTCGACTAGAATGTTGGCTCTGCGGGTAAACCAAGGAAGGCGTTTATCAACATCATTACAGGCCAGTTGCCACTGCTCGATAGACATTACGGTCACTTGACGCTTACCTGGACGGCCAAAGATGTCATTTTCAACACCCTTGGCTTGAGTCACGGCTGCATGTTCTACCGTTATCATCTCGCCACGTTTTTCTGTTTTATATGCAATACCAATTAGCTTTGCCATCGGAAAAATCCTTATGTCCGTTTCAGTTCATTAAGCTTATAAGCCTTTCTTTATCAAATATTGATAAGGGGTTGCTTCTGTTTGACTCGCAATGAGAGTGTGGTCCATGAATTCACAAAAGCTAGGGATGTCACGAGTCGTGGCTGGGTCATCAGCAATGATCAATAAAGTTTCACCATTGTTCATGCGTCTAACTGACTTACGCACCATCATCACGGGTTCAGGGCATCTTAGCCCTAAAGCGTCGAGTTGGTGTTGTGCAGTATTAAATTGGTCGCTCATATTACCTCAGCAGAACGATTAAACAGAAGAGGCTAATATTACTCCAGCGGATGGGTATATCCAAGCTTGTCGCCAGATTTTGTGAACTTGGATTTATTTGCTGAAAGCGGTAGGTTCCACGTGGAACATCTTTAAGGATTATAATCCTATGTTAGGCTGTTATTGAGGTGATATCGGCATTGAGTAATCGCTGTAAGTCGGTTGGTGCTATCTCGATATCTAACCCGCGACGTCCGCCACTAACGTACATTTGAGCCAGTTGTGCACAGCTACTATCAATGATGGTGAATAGCTGCCGTTTTTGGGCTAAAGGGCTAACGCCGCCTAATACATAGCCAGAGCTACGCTGAACTTCGATAGCCTCAGCCATAACCGCTTTTTTAGCTTTGCTTGCCTTGGCGATAGCTTTTAAGCTGAGCTTATCCGCGACCGGAATAATCGCCACAGCAAGCTGTTTGCCGTCTAGCTTCACCACTAAGGTTTTAAAGACCAAACCGATTGGGACTCCGATCTTTTCGGCTGCTTCTAACCCATATGCTTGGCATGCAGGGTCATGTTTATACTCATGAACTTGATGTGTAATATTGTGCTTAACGAGCAAGTCTATGGCTGGTGTCATTTTATAACCTAGTGTGGACTGTAGTTAACTTTAAAGTGATTTTTCCATAACTAATACATCAATACCGTGATAAGTCACTTGTTCTACTGTTTGCCAGCCCAGGCTGCGATAAAGGCCACCAGAGATATCTTCTGTTTGTAGGTTAATACTTGTTACGCCTAACGCTTTAGCTTTCTCGATAATGGCTTCAACGAGCGCTTTACCTACACCCATACCGCGAGATGATGCTGCAACGTAAACACCGCCAAGCCAATGTTCACGCTCAGGATAGATGTCCATTTCATGAAAGCGCAGTTGCGCCGCTCCGATGAATGTACCTTTATCAAATGCCACCATCATAAGCGGTAGCTTATCGTGATTAAGATACTCTTTAAGCTTTAGTTCAAGCTCATCAACGCTACGACCATCACCTATATACCCCCACTCATTGCTATACCATGTCGCTATCAGGTGTATTGCTTGTGGCTTTTCTGCGAGTAAAAACAGCTGCATCTACGCTGAACTCCTTGAGTCATTAATGCTACTTTAATTTAACAATTACTTATGTAGTGTCGAGTCAAACAGATCGAGAGTATGGTTTTTTATATCGAAAACAGATCAATACACCCAATTGAAAGATAAATAATACTCAATTTTGGGAGGTTATATCTGTTCTATTATAAGTTAGAACTTTTACTTAAATTTCGCTAAGTTGACCAAGCTTAGGAAGCTTACCTTTGCAACATTCAGGTTCAATCAATAAAAAAGTGCACAGCGTGATTGCACATTTCAGCCAAGTAGAAAAAAGGTGGGTTAACCTATGAAAATATTCAATATATCTACTATATTCAATGCCGAAGTTCGGCCCTTTAGCGGCTAGAAAACATGACTTTTTACTTTGCTTCTGCCGAAAAATGGAGGGTTTGATGTCGCAGTCAAAGAATCTAAGGGGATTTAAGTCAATCCCGAGCGTATCTTAGTTTAGGAATGAACCCCTTAAATGAGAAGCACGAAAAAGCCAGTTGGGAACACCAACTGGCTTAATAAAAATCGTCAACCTATTTTAGTGCTAGATGAATTCACTTTATAGTTTTTTAGACTTAGAAAGCTCAGCTTCTAACTCCTCCATCGCCTTTTGGGTTTTAAACTCAGAGTAAAGTACTGCTTCATCATTAGGGTTTAACGTTTTGCCTGATTGTTGAAGCAATTTATCGAACAGTGGTTTGGTGTTTTCCATAACCACGAGTACACACAATTGCTTTTTGTCATCAATGCGAGCAAAAGCGACTTCTTTCGGCACTGCTCCTATTAAGCTTTGCTCTGCAATTTGTTTACTGACTTGAGAAAAGCTTGAGCTAGTATTGCTCATTTCATTTTCTTGAGTCTGTTGGTTAACGAACTTATCCATCACCTTAGCTTTAGTATTAATTTGTGTCGCCAGATCAGCTCTTGCATTAGCAATGGCTAGTGCTCGACTAGCGGCCATATTACCACTCCACAATACACAACTAGAAGAGGCCAACCCAGTTTCATGCGTAGGCATCAATACCCAACTAGGGATACTGTCATTTTCAGATAATGGTGTCGATTGTGGTTCCTGAGTACTACTACATGCCCCTAAAAGGAGAGCGCTAGCGACCATTAAGTGTCTTTTCATCATAATTTACTATTTCCATTCCATGTGGGTAATTTTGAGTGATATTGCTCTTCTAATTTACGAACTTTCTTAAGGTACTTCTTAGTTTCCGAATAGGGTAAACGTTTAAGTAATGTCTGATAAACTTGCTCACTAGACATCGCATTTATTTTTACTAATGCCTGCTTAACATTACGGCTATTTCCGCCATTAAATGCCTTTGCAACGTTACCAGCACCCGTATTGTATGCAGCTATCACACAGTATTTCTGGCTCTTAGGGTCTTTAATCCCCTTTAGGTAACGATCAGATAATATAGAAAGATAACCCGCACCATAGAGAATGTTTGTCTCAGGCTGGTAAAGTTCATTCGCTGTCGGTGCTGCCGATTGCTTTAGCAATTTATTGGCCACATCCATTCCTGCAGAACGCGGGACAATCTGCATTAAACCAAAAGCGGGAATATGCGATTTTGCTTGTGGGTTAAATGACGATTCAGCATGTGAAATAGCAAGTAACAGTGCAAGCTCTTGTTGATGATCACTTGCTTGTTTACTAAATGAGTCTAAAAAAGGAGATGCTTTCCTATAAAGATAATCTTCAGGTAAAGCGATAGTATAGGACTTAATATTCTTATACTTTACATCCTGTGTTTTAACTTTATCGACCTGCTTGACAAGGTTTTCAACTCTTACTTTTTGCTGCTTCTCTAGTACTTCTTTTTTAGCTTTAACCTCTGACTCTGTAATTGTTTCATCGGCATCAAGACTATTAAATACTTGCTCATATTGCACTACAATTTGCTGCTCTAACACTTTCTCACTTACAGCCACTTTAGGCTGTGCACTTATTGTTGGAGTGGATTGCTGTAACTTTTTTACTGACTCCTCATTGTCTATTATGACTTGAAGTACAGGTGCAGCATTTCCTTCATCGAGTAACTCAGTTATCACAGCTTCAGGCTCAAATGGCACATTGGTATCAAGCTGCTCAATAGTTAAAGTTTGTGCTTCTTCATCAACAATAACTCGACTTTGTAAATCGCCACTATAAACAATCTGCTGATCCATTGAACTTTGTACCGGTACAGCCCAGTTCTGTAAGAGTTGACCACGAAATTTATCGTAATCTGACAAATACTCTGTTCTAAACGCATCATATTCCTGCTGTTGCTGTTGAATATGGTTCTGTTGTTGCTCTTGCCAGTCCTTTTTAAATTCATCAAAAGATGCATCTGTAGCATGCACTAAAGAGGGGAGAAATATCACTGCTAGTATTAATTTACGCATGACTATATCCTTAGAAGTAAGCTTTAAACTCATGCTTTGTTAGCAATGAATCAGCAATGTATTCAGGTGGTATTTCAGAAATGGCATAAAAGTTAGCCGGATAAGTAGCTAACTTTTGAGTCAGTGCACTGACATCGGCAGAGTTCCCATCTAATGTTGCGTGTTCAAGCTCATTCAACATAGAAAATGCATTGGGTTGGACCTGTTCATATTCAGTAAACCCTGCCAACAAATTCAAAAACATTCCTTGTGGTCCTAGCTCCTTAGATTGCAAGTAATAACTAATATTCTGATAGTCATAGAAAAATAAATTTGAATCTAATGTGATATCAGCAATGCTGTTTACTTTAAGGAGATTATCGGTGAACGGCACCATTGGAGTGAACTCAGAAATAATAGAGTTATTCTGTTGTAAACTATGCAGTACAATGCCCACTATTCGCTGATCTTTATTAATTAACGTCAGCAAATATTTGGGATCTTTATAATAGCGATACTCTATTGTTGGATCTAAATTAGAGGCCTTGATAACCTGAGGAATACCTACACTTTTTTGAGCAAACTGTAGGTAATTACCAATATCTAAAGAGGCGACTCTATTATTTTCGATTTGATGTGTAAAATTCGTAATGAACGCTTGATAGGCCTCTGTAAGCAGTTGCTTAGTATCAGCCCAATTACCTAACCCCATCAATATCACCATCAATAATAAGAAACCTGAAGCCAACCGAGCAAAGAAACCTTTCTTTTTCGGCGTACCATCAGCATTGACTTCACTTTTTCGCAAAATATCTTGAACACTCATACGGGTATCCTTTTATCCCTTTGGTTCTGTCGCATGTAATTTTTAGTCCACGCAGGCTAAAAGTAGCTACTTAAATCATTAGCTTGCTCAATTTCTATTTGCTGTAACCTTTCCTCAGCCTGAGTAAGTAACTGCTGACATAAAGGTTCATGACAAGATGAAATTAAGCCGATAACGGCTTCAAATTTCTTGCTATCTAACCATATTTGTCCAACGGCCAGTTTTGCATGGTCAAGGGTTAGCTCTGCTGGGTGTAAATGTTTATCTAAATAAGCTAATCCTGATTTAGAGTCTGTTTGGCTAGCGATGAGTGCGACCGAATCGGCTTGAGTTCTCGCATGCTGTAAAGATACTTTTAGCATTGCACGTAGTAACTTCATATCACCTTGTTCTGCCGCCCACCATGCCGTTATTAATGCAAGCCCCGCCTGATTATATGAGGCATCAACAACACTAACCTTGCCGACACAATTGACACCATTTTCAAATGGAGTTTGTCTATATCCCGTAATGTTCGCATCAATAAAACTCAAATGTTGAGGGATATTTTTCGCAGTTAATACTGCAAGTTCAGAGCGTATGCTCATACGCTGAGGTAACGTTAGAGCCCGTCGACACGCAGCTTTCAATGCACTACTTGAAAGTGTTTTTAGCGCAACAACTTTTGCGCCATCAACACTCACTTCGCTAGCAAAGAAAGCACTTTGTTCTTTGATTATTCCTGATGCATCAGTCGTAATAGCGCTCAATAAAACAGAGATAGCCAAAAAGGCTGACAGCATCAAAGCTCCTCGGTGCTCGAGACTTTGCCCGATGCAGTTTCTGGGTTAGCGCTGTTATCATTTACGCCACCGACAACTCTAATTTTGCCGCCTGAATTATCGCTAGCATTTAGGCTACTACCACCAACTTGCATCTCTTTAGCCGCTTTTTTTGCTGTTGCTTCCAAGCTCGGCGCATATACGGCAACACTGTATTGCCAATATCCATCCGCACTGCTAAAGCTTTTGACACTAACACCAGCTGGTAGCTTACCTTTGGCCAGTGTTGAGTAATCATCTGACATTTTAAGTTGGCTCATAAAAGTATCTCGATCATCATCAAGCACTTTTACCTGATTAGGATCTTGCATAGAAGGGTCGTCATATTGAAATTGAGAAGAGCCTTCCATCTGTTTTTCGTCAAAACTACCTTGCCAATACACTTTTTCACCTTGCATTGTTGCCAGCAAAGCGTCGCGTGCACGAGTCTGCGATTGTGACTTTGCGGCACCGCGTAACTTATTAGCGATAGTCTTGTTTTTATTTTGTCTAATAATGGCTGATCCATAACCCATAACGATGACTTCACCAGAGTCTGCATGAGTAAGTATTTTGGCTCCTACAGGAGGTAAAACACCACCACGAATATCAGTAATAACTTGTTTGAAAATACTATTCGGATCGGTTGTGACTGCTACAGCTCCGTGCTGTTTCCGTACTTGTGCACGAGTCTTTGGTGTAGAAATTAGACTGACCCGAACATTTTTCGACTCTGCATTGTCATATACATCGAATGTCACAAATCCAGCTAATGAGCCAGAAACTGACTCTTTACACGCTTCTGTCATTTTGTTTTGTGTATTAGCGACACTCTCTACTCCGGTATCGATAACATCCATACTGACAGACACTAGGTTGCTACACTGATGCTCAACCCCTTTCATATTTTCTATTAACTGCTTTTTGGCAATTAAGTATGCTTGGTTATAAGCCCCCCGTTTAGACAGCAGCGTTGCATTGATATTGTCATAGGTGGTGTAGCTAATGCTGCCGATAGATAAGATCCCAGTACCACTACCAACTTGAATCATTTTTACGCCATCGTCATCACTATCAATTAATGCTTTATGTGCCACCGCAATAGCCAAATTTGCATCATCACCAACAATGGCATCTCCCTTAATAACCACTTGCTCAGTGTTTGCCAGTTCAACACCTGGTCTAGCGGGGATCATATCGGTCAAATCAAAAGCATCATTGGCCATAACTGGCATAGATAGCGCTAATGCCAATGTAAATAAGTTTAATTTCAAAACAGTTTCCTTACCTATATCTAAGAGTAAAATCATTTTCGATACTAATAGCGGATAGTCCGCTGTTTCTTGTTGTTAAAGCTTGATTTATGGCGTCTGCTAGCTCGCCAGTCGCGCCCTTAAACCTAAGACTGGCAACAATGTTTTTATCTTTTTGTTCTATGGATACATCAGACACCCCACCTAACGTACTCAACAAGGCTTGTAGTTTTTCGGGCTGTTTTATTTTTGATTGAGGCAACCAAATTTGTCTCACTAGACCGCCACGAGCAACAACTTGCGTAAATGCTTTTTGCAAAGATTGCTTTAAATTTCTGGCTTGTTGTTCATGAGCAAGATGAACAGACATTAAGTCTTGCTCAACTCGTTGGCTGTGGGGTAAAGCTAATAACGCAGGATTATTTTTCCAAGCGCCATAGATATTGCCGCTTAAATCTTGAACATTAACACTTAGGTGCAAACGACTAGTTTCTCCAGTGTTTGCTAGAGCAGCATCAGCTAATACCACTAAACTAGCAGTATTAGCGACCTCAACACCTTGCTCACTGAGCCATAACGTTAACTCTGTTTTTAGCGGTTCTGGTGCAACCACTTTAACCCTTGGAGAACCAATCACAGACAGGAGTTGCGAAGCTTGCTGAACTAGAGGCGATTTTTCTACAACAGCATGTACGGTCACTTGCAAGCCATGATTATCCATAGCTTTGCTATCTAAGGTCTGCCACTCCTTAACTAAGCCTTCACTATGGCTGGACAGTTGTTGCCCTATAATCTCTTGCATTTGAGTGGTTTCATCATCATTCAACACCTGTAAATTTAACTGTGATGATTGACTATGTTGTTGCGTCAACCAGACGCCAACAACCTGTGAAACTGCTCTCTGCAAGGCATCCATTTCTGCATAATGGCGGGCTGAACGGCCATTTTTAGGCCAACCTTCACCGGATACAGTTACGCTTATGTTTTGAGTATCTTCTTCCCAACCTTGGGATGTAGGCTCAGCTAAATCTTTTAAAGACAAACTAACAGTGACACAAGTATCATTGCCGCTAAGGGTTGGTGAAGACGTTGATAGTGGAATAGCGTCCATATTCAGCCCTTCTAACAGATAACTTCGCTGTTGCTCATAGAGACTTGCATTCTTTTTACTTAATGAAGTTTCTACCGTTGTCTTATTATCAGTTATAGCTAAAATTTTGTTGCCTTTAATAAAAGCTGCTAGCTCCACTGCAGCGAGTGCTCTAGCACTTGAAACAGCCACACTTCCACGACCATAAGCACAGGCTGTCGTTTGCATGGTTGCATCAGACAACACCTTAACCTCGGCGGCCAACGGTGTGGATAATAAGGCTAATAAACTCAACCCTATTGTTCTCATGTACGCTTCTCCAAAAATCCCTGAGGCGTGCCGACAGATACGGCAAAGACCTTAATATTTGAATCTGGACGATAAATACCATTCTCAGCTTTATCTTTGATTTCATCAGCTAAGTCATTATCTTTCCAACGAATAATTTCACCGATAGAGCTGTTGGCTGACGGAGTTACATTTGCCACACAGATAGGTTCCACAAATCCACCTTCATAACTGAATACGATCATGGTTTCGTTAGGTAAAACACCCGCATTTTGACCGCGGTCTAAACTTAATTGATTGCCTTTAATTCCCATAACTTGTGTAGTTGCAGGCATTTCGGTAAGCATGCGTGTTAATAAAATATCTATTCCTCGAGACGCCATATCATTGATAACAGCGTTCACATGAGCAGTGTCAAAGTATCTGAAGCCACTCACATAACGGTTACTAGCCTTAATATATTTGAGCTCAGAACGCTCACGGACATCTTCAGATTTAACTCTGATTTTACCTAAATTAGGGTGGGATAATTTTTCGCGAGTATAAGGATTTAATACCGAGCTAGTGAGTTCTAACGTGTAGTCCATCCAACTGGTAATGCTGCCTTCATTTTTGACTGTTCGAACAGAATCTAACTTAACAATATAATCAGGTTTAAGAACCTGTTGCTGGCTGACTCTTTCTGCTAACGCTTTAGCCCCTTGCTGTTCAAGGTATATTTGCTGTTCTTTTGATACGACTGCGTCATCACGAGTAACAATTCGAAAACGGTTAATACCAGCAAACTGGTTTTCTAACATCAATAACAATTGCTGATCTTCAAAGGAGCTTAACGCTTCCACTCCTTCTCCCTCACCCTTAACTCTGGCTACATCAAAGTACATACGTACAACGGGTTTCTTCAGCGGGCAGCCTTCGTTTTCATTGTTAGCATCGAAGCTACAAAGATTTAAGCCTTGAGTATCAAAATATGAAGGTACGCGAATATCACTATCACTGAATTCGTAAGCACTTTTTGCTATCTCCGCATTTGATGCGCGATTACTTACTTTTGTCATTTTAGTTTGCACTGCTTTATCACTCTGACAACTAGCCAGTAAGGCCACAGTGAGTAAAGATAGTGTAATATGTTTTACTAATTTCATAACAAATCCTAATTATCGAACATCCATTTACTGATAGGGGCTTGTACTTGTGTCTCTATCCGTTGTAATGCAGCAGATTTAGCCATTGCAGTGCTAGAGCCTGTGCCTTCAGCCACTAAATGACGTTGATGCAATACTCTAAACGGTGACTCTGTTTCTGTAATAGTGAGTTGCAAGTTGGCTTGTGCTTGGCGTTGGGAGCCTCTTTTGGCATGTTTCCATTTGAGGTTAGCTTTTACCCATAACTCAGTATTACCACTTTGAGGTAGCGAGAGACTTAATGCCGATTTAATAGTGGTTAATTCATTACTGGCGATCACTTTGCAAGAAATGGCATCTAGTGCATGACGTCTTTCACGTTGAAATGACTCAAGTTGATGAGATACTTCTGCATTTTCGCCACCGAGTAAATTGAGTACTCTTAAGCGCTTGTTAGCAAGTTCAAGCGTTTCACCATAGTGAAGCGCCCATATGAATTTTTGGGTTGGCAGTGAAGGGGGCTTTGACAAGCGAGACACTACAGCCAACTCATTTTCTAAGTTTGCTATTAGTGTGGATTTTTTAATTCCAAGCAATAATGCACTTTCGTTATCTAATTGTGCAGCCTTTAACTCCTGCACGCCTTCAAGAGTAAAAGGCAAGCTATTCATCTGGCTAGATTGCTTAAAATTAGTTTCTGTATGGCTATTATTAGTGCTTAAGGTCTGAGTTTGTTCAACGCGATAATCAACACTTAATTGTGCCACTATCTCACTTAAGGCTGCATCTCTGGCAGCGATACGATCGCTGCCAGTCCCAACTCCAACAATAAAATCATCATATTGAGGAGTATGAGTCACCCACTCAGGCCAAGCATATACAGAAGAACTAAAAGCAATTGCCAAAAAGGCAAATAGGCTTTTAATCATTAGCTTTTAGCTTCCTGCTCTTGTTGTAACTGCTTAACAGCATCAATAGTCGCGAGCTCTAAATCAATAATATCATTAGCTTCTAGTGCTAGAGATAATTGATCTTTCGCTTTGAGTAATGCATTACCTAGGTCTTTAGGATCTTCTTCTTTTTCATCACTGAGAAGAGAGCCGAATACTGAACCACCTAAATTGGCAGCAGTAGCTTTTGCTACCTCTGTACTATGCTCTGATAATATATAAGCAGACTCTGCGATTTCTAGAGCCAAAGTTGTTGTCAGTTCTATATTTTGGTCATAAACATTTTCATTGGCTTTGGTATAAACATCTATTTTATGGCCAATTTTTTCATCTTCTGTTTTTGCACCAGCATCAAACTTATCAATAGCGAGTTGAAGTGCTTCAGGAGTTGCTCCCCGGTATGAATATAAAAATGCTTGCACATCTGTATAGTTTTCAGTTTGCTTTCTGTACTCACCAATAACGTTACGCTGGCGTTCTAATATCGCTGCTGCCATATTAAGGAACTCATCGACGCCAGGTTGAATAGTAACAGGACTGTAGCCTAATTCATCCATTTTTACAGTCAATTCAGACACCGCTTGATTACGGTCAAGCGTTGCTGCAGCGTCATCAGATGTAGATACACAACCAGTAAATAATGGGACGCATATTAATGCGCTAATGAGGGTTTTCTTCACAAGACAGCTCCTTTAATATTAAAAATATCAAGGAAGGTTAAAAGAGAGTCTTTTGTAAAAAGTATCTCCCCCTAAAATTTTGCTTAACTCTTCCTTGAACTAAGCGCTGATACTACAACAATAAAAAAACAGAAGATACTGTTCTATATCATGTTTTGCACAAAGCCTTGCAAAGGCTTATCAAGTTACGACGTTTGTTAACATGGGGGCGTGGGGGGGCATGTGTTTTTAGTGGAACTATTATGTAGAATTTGAAATTGCAGGATATATATCTAAATTGGAAGTTAAAACGAAATTAAACTAATAGATAGCTAATCACTTCACCAATAGTGCTCCAATAATAAACATAAGTGCCATTTGTAACTCACTAAATTAAAGCTAAAACAATAAATAATTATAAAACATAAAATTAGAGTTCTTATAAGCAAGTATAACTCCTCCTTCCCGCTAACTGTCCGTGTATATATAGGCCTCAAACCAGTGGTATCTATGGTGATGCATTGGTGTGAAGGCTCTCGTAAGCTTATTGCTAGTAGTTGACGCCTATTCTAGAAATATAATGGGATATGAAATAAACCATGAGATTGAAAGCATATGATGCAATCAATCGTTGAGCATGGCGATAAAGATTTACAACAGATTACGGCCGCACCTTAGTTTAGGAATACTCCCAAAAGCCATGTGAATGAAAAAACCAGTCGGGAGCACCAACTGGCTTAATAAAATCGCTAAACGATTATTTAATTAATTATTATCAATCGAAGCTTACGGACGTTCAAATATAGTTGCGATACCTTGGCCTAAACCAATACACATAGTCGCAAGACCATATTTTGCATCTTTTGCTTCCATTAGATTGATAAGAGTCGTTGAGATACGCGTGCCCGAACACCCTAGTGGGTGGCCCAATGCAATTGCGCCGCCGTTAAGGTTAATCTTCTCGTCGACAACATCCATCAAACCTAGCTCTTTAACGCAAGGGAGTGACTGCGCAGCAAAGGCTTCGTTGAGCTCAATAACGTCTAAGTCGTCAACCGTCAACCCGGCGCGAGCCAGAGCTTTCTTAGTTGCAGGTACTGGGCCGTAACCCATAATTGCGGCATCACAACCGGCAATCGCCATCGAACGAATACGCGCTCGAATAGGCAAACCGAGCGCTTTGGCTTTCTCTTCTTCCATCACCAACATGGCAGATGCGCCATCAGACAATGCAGATGAGGTACCTGCGGTAACTGTGCCGTTGACAGGATCAAAAGCGGGGCGTAGTCCAGAGAGCGATTCCATTGATGTTTCAGGGCGGATCACTTCATCATGCTCAACTTTAATCAGCGCGCCGTCTGCGTCGTGACCTTCAATGGCAACGATTTCATTGGCGAAGCGACCTTCAACCGTTGCAGCTTGTGCACGTTGATGTGAGCGTACTGCAAATGCATCTTGCTGTTCACGGGTAATGCCGTGCATTTTACCGAGCATTTCAGCGGTAAGGCCCATCATACCCGACGCTTTAGCGACGTTATTGGCAAGACCTGGGTGGAAATCCACTCCATGGCTCATTGGTACGTGGCCCATGTGCTCAACACCACCGACGATAAACGTATCGCCTTGGCCTGTCATAATTGCACGGGCAGCTTGGTGAAGTGCATCCATTGATGAACCACACAGGCGGTTAATGGTAACTGCACCGACTTGCTTAGGAATACCTGCAAGTAGCGCGGCGTTACGGGCGATGTTGAAGCCTTGCTCAAGAGTTTGTTGTACACAACCCCAAAGCACATCTTCAATGGTATTTGGGTCAAGCTGAGGGTTACGCTCAAGCAGTGACTTCATGAGTTCAGCAGAAAGAGTTTCTGCACGTACATTTCTAAATACACCAGCCTTTGAGCGGCCCATTGGAGTACGAATGCAATCTACGATTACGGCATTTTTCATTGTTCTAATCCTTGCTGCTTAAGCCTGCTGGTAGTAGCTGCCATTGTTGGCGGCGAGTTCACGCATAGTGTCGGTTACTTGATATAGGCCACCTAGGTGAGCATATTTGTCAGCGAGAGCGACAAAGTTAGCAACACCCATAGTATCTAGATAACGGAATACACCGCCTCTAAAGGGTGGGAAACCAAGGCCATAAACTAAGCCCATATCCGCTTCAGCAGGCGAAGCGATAATACCTTCTTCAAGACAGCGTACCGTCTCGATAATCATTGGGATCATTGTACGAGCGATGATCTCATCTGACTCAAATGCTTTCTTCTCGCCAAACTCAGCTTGCAGTAACGCATAGCTCGTTGGGTCTAAATCTTTCTTTGGCTTACCGCGACGGTCAACCGAATATTGGTAGAAGCCTTTGTTGTTCTTCTGACCAAAACGCTCAGCTTCAAACATCACGTCAATGGCATCTTTACCTGTTTTACCCATACGCTCTGGGAAACCTTCCGCCATAACGGCTTGAGCATGGTGGCCCGTATCAAGGCCAACAACATCAAGTAAGTATGCAGGACCCATAGGCCAGCCAAACTGCTTCTCCATGACTTTATCGATAGCCGCAAAGTCTGCGCCATCAGCGAGTAGGCCACTGAAGCCTGCAAAATATGGAAACAATACACGGTTTACGAAGAAACCAGGGCAGTCGTTAACAACGATAGGGGTTTTACCCATCTTGCTGGCGTAAGCAACAACAGAAGCAATCGTTTCTTCAGAGCTGTTTTCGCCGCGAATAATTTCTACTAAAGGCATTTTGTGCACTGGGTTAAAGAAGTGCATGCCACAGAAGCGCTCAGGCTTTTTAAGGCTCTTAGCAAGTAGGTTGATTGAGATCGTCGAGGTATTTGAAGTGATGATCGTATCTTCACTAACATGCTGCTCAACTTCTGCTAGCACCATCGATTTAACTTTTGGATGCTCAACAACGGCTTCAACAATAATATCTACCGCTTTAACGGGGGCGTAATCCAGCGTTGGGGTGATGTTGTTGAGTACCACTGCCATTTTAGCAGGGGTAGAACGGCCACGTTTAACTTGTGCGGTTAGCAGTTTAGATGCTTCATTAAGGCCTAAATCTAGCGCAGGTTGCGCAATATCTTTCATCACGATTGGGGTGCCTTTACTTGCACTCTGGTAAGCAATTCCCCCGCCCATGATCCCAGCCCCTAATACTGCAGCTGAATTAACTTTCTTAGCAAGCTTGCCTGCTTTCTTGGCTTTACCTTTAACCAACTGGTCGTTTAGGAAAATACCAATCAGTGCTTGAGCCACTTCGGTTTTAGCGAGTTTCACGAAGGCTTGATGTTCAATTTTTAGTGCCGCAGCGCGATCGCATTGTGCCGCTTGCTCGATAACACTGACCACAGCCATTGGCGCGGGGTAGTGTTTACCTGCAACTTTAAAGACCATGCCTTTAGCGGTTGCAAATGACATCATAGCTTCAAGTTTTGGCAGCGTGAGTGGCGCTAGCTTTCTAGCTCGGCGCGTCTGCCAATCGAGCTTTTCTGCGATGGCATCTTTCAACATTCTAAGTGCCGCACTTTGCAGTTTTTCTGGTGCAACAAGCGCATCGATAGCACCAATTTTTAATGCGGCATCTGGTCGTTGATCTTTGCCTGAGGTGATCCATTCAAGAGCATTGTCTGCGCCGACGACGCGAGGTAAGCGAACAGTGCCGCCAAAACCTGGAATGATGCCTAACTTAGTTTCTGGTAGACCAATGCGAGCGGTGGTGTCTGCAACACGGAAATCGGTGGCTAGGATGGTTTCACATCCAGCGCCGAGTGCAAATCCATTAATGGCTGAAATCGTCGGGAACGGCAGATCTTCCAATTTGTTGAAAACAACATTAGCTTGTTCCAACCAAGACAGTAGTACTGAATCTTCTTCAGCAAAAAGTCCCAAGAATTCAGTAATGTCAGCACCAACAATAAATGCAGATTTTGCTGACGTTAGCATTAAACCTTTGATATTGTTATTTTGCTTAATGCTGTCGAGTGCAGCATTTAAAGAGTCGATGGTTTCTCTATCGAACTTATTGACCGAACCTTGTGCGTTAAAACACAAATGAGCGATATTGTCCTCAAGTAACTCAACCTCAATTGTAGGGCTTTGGTAGATCATTGCTTGCTTCCTTATAGCTTAAGTTAAATATCCACTCTTACTTTTGTGAGTAAATATAACTCTCTTCTTCACAGCAGCTTCGGCCATCATTTGACCAGTTGTTGCTCAGTGTGCGACTAATCACATTAAATTACAACACCCAATTTAAACGACCGTTTTGTTTTTGCTTGCGCGTTACTGCTAATGGATTAATATCAATGACTTACTGTGGTTGTGGCGTGTGTGTATCTTGTTTTAACCTAAAACTATAGTGTTAAAATAGGCATGAAATGTTTGAAGTACTAAATTTTTTTATTAAATAAACCAGTGTGTACGCTTTCTCATTTGTAAATCACTCTGGTTAGAGCTGCTGTGATTAAAGCGCGACTTTTTCTGTTATTAACCTAGTAACTTTACGTGGATTTTGGTGAAAGGCAGTTACTAATAGTTAAGCCAAAAAATAAAAATTTAAGGGGATTGCTGAGTATGTATTTAATGCTCAGGCCCATAGGGCTGAATCCAAGCGCAGAATGACCAGTCTATAGGCACTAGACTTCATTGAAAACGCAGCTCAGGTAAGAGTGCTATACCGCTATGATTTGGAATATGCCAGTCAATACGCTGAGCTGCCAATATCGATTGACGACTTGCGGATTAAAGTCAAAATGAAGGGGGCAGTCTGTAAATCAGAATGCTCGATGCTTATATGCATTAAAAATGAGGAGTTTACTAAGTTTAGACTTCACTACGCCTTTTAATGCCGGATGAATATTATCCCTTTACCGATCCCTTTACCGATCCCTTTACCGATACCTTTATACATCTCTGTAAACATGCCTTTTTCGGGACAGTCCTGCTGTGACAAATCTAGAGTTTTACCGACCTTGTGATAGACTGAGCCAACGTCGATACCAGACTATATAACAATAAGGTAACCCTCATGGAACAGTTAGCGCATCTTTATCGTGACCATATTAGCGAGTTAAATCGCCGCGTGGCTGATATCACTTCTCGTGAAAACTTGTCAGGTCTAGTGATCCACTCTGGCCAACTACATCGACAGTTTTTAGATGACATGGACTATCCGTTTAAGGTGAACCCTCATTTTAAAGCTTGGTTACCGGTGACCGATAACCCCAACTCTTGGTTAGTGGTTAACGGTCGAGATAAGCCTACCCTTATTTTTTATCGTCCTGTTGATTTCTGGCATAAAGTTGCAGATAAACCAACGGACTTTTGGGCTGAGCATGTCGATATTAAATACCTTACCAAAGCCGATAAAGTCGCAGAGTTATTGCCAAAAGATATCGATGATTGGGCTTATATTGGTGAGCATTTAGATGTTGCTGATGTACTTGGGTTTACAAGACGTAATCCAGATTCAGTCTTAAGTTACCTTAACTACCATAGAGCCAATAAAACGGCCTATGAGTTAGCCTGTATGAGAAAGGCTAACGATATCGCAGTCACTGGGCATCAAGCTGCAAAGACGGCTTTTTACAATGGCGCCAGCGAATTTGAAATCTTGCAGGTCTACCTCAGCGCTATCGCGCAAGGTGAAAACCAAGTGCCATACGGTAGTATTGTGGCGTTAAATGAAAATGCGGCGATATTACATTACACCGCGCTTGAACAAACAACACCGGCACATAGGCACTCGTTTTTGATTGATGCAGGGGCTAATTTTCATGGCTATGCGTCAGATATCACTCGAACTTACGCATTCGAAAAAAATATCTTCGATGATCTGATCACCGCAATAGATACAATGCAGCAGCAGATCATTACTATGATGAAACCCGGGGTTAATTACGCCGATTTACACGTTGCAACGCATCATAAACTCGCGCAAATACTGATTGATTTTGATATCGTTTCAGGTGATATAAATGGTTTGGTTGAGCAAGGGATCACCAGTGTCTTTTTCCCTCATGGGCTAGGGCATATGCTTGGTTTACAGGTTCATGATATGGGGGGATTCCTCGCGGATGAGAAAGGCACTCATATTGCTTCCCCTGATGCGCACCCATTTTTACGTTGTACTCGCACTTTAGCTGAAAACCAAGTGTTAACGATTGAGCCCGGTGTTTATATTATCGACTCTTTGTTGAATGAGTTGAAGCAAGATAAGCGTCAGCAACAGATAAACTGGGACACGGTTGATATATTGCGTCCTTTTGGCGGGATACGTATTGAAGATAACGTGATCGTGCATAGCGACCGTACTGAAAATATGACTCGAAACTTTGGGCTTAATCGGTAACGTTATACCTAGTCCTAAATTAACCTTGGAAACCTCAATGAGTCGTTTATTTTGAGTGAGAGTTATCTTATACCAGCTGCCGAATTATTGATTGAGGAGGAGATAAAACATAGCCGATTTATCTCCTGCGTATTTCATTGCGGTTCAGCTGTAGAGTTTAAACGTGAACTCTCTCAATTAAAAATTAAGTACCCCGGGGCAAACCATTATTGTTATGCGTTTGTGGCCGGAGCACCGTCTGACAGCATCAATATTGGTTCTAGCGATGACGGTGAGCCGTCAGGAAGTGCGGGGCGTCCTATGCTGGCTTCGCTACAAGGCTCCAATATTGGTGAGATCGGTGCTGTTGTTATCCGTTATTTTGGTGGTACTAAACTCGGTGTCGGTGGACTTGTGCGCGCGTATAGCTTGGGGCTTAAAAAAGGGCTACCTTTACTAGAGACTCAGCTAAAACAGATCCGTTACCCAGGCCTGTTGGTGTGTGGATACCATCAGTTGAAAGATGTTGAACATCTTTTTTCACAGCTTGATGTCGTTATTGAAGAAAAAGTCTTTAGTGACAACATCTGTATTCAATTTGCGATCCCCAAGTGCTTTAAAAAGGACTTGAACCAAGAATTGGCAACCATGAGTCAAGGGCAGTTGATTGCGGTATTTAAGTCTACTTAATAGGATGACTGTTACTGGAAGTGAATCGGTTGTGAACAAAACCACTAAGTATGCGAAAATGCGTTTGAGCAAAAATGCGCTAGCAATGGAATAGAATGCAATATAGAACAATAATAAGAATAACAGGCCTATTAATGGGATTGTTTTCCTTGTCTTTACTTCCGCCAGCCCTTGTTGCTGTTATCTATAAAGATGGTGGCGGCATGGCATTTATTCAGGCATTTGTTTTGTGTCTTATACTCGGGTTTACACTTTGGTATCCTAACCGCCATCATCGTAAAGATCTGCGTACCCGAGAGGGATTTCTGTTAGTGGTGCTCTTCTGGGTGGTGTTGGGCTCTATTGGTGCCGTGCCGTTTATTTTCTCAGGTCAACCCTCCCTTAGCCTTACCGATAGTTTTTTTGAATCCTTCTCAGCGTTAACCACAACGGGGGCTACCGTTATCGTCGGGTTAGACGCGCTCCCCAAAGCAATCCTTTTCTATCGACACTTACTGCAGTGGCTTGGTGGAATGGGGATTATTGTACTCGCCGTCGCTATTTTACCTGTGCTGGGTGTGGGAGGGATGCAGCTATATCGCGCCGAAACACCAGGGCCCGTTAAAGACAGTAAGATGACGCCGAGAATTGCTGAAACAGCCAAGGCGCTTTGGTATATTTATTTTGCATTAACGGTAGCATGTGCCGTGGCTTATTGGGCTGCGGGTATGGATGTATTTGATGCAATATGTCACTCGTTTTCAACCATTGCGATAGGCGGCTTCTCAACCCATGACGCCAGCATAGGCTATTTTGATAGTCCCGCGATAAATATGGTCTGTGTCGTTTTTCTGTTAATCGCAGCCCTAAATTTCAGCCTGCATTTTGCTGCTTTTTCACGTCGAGGGATCAACCTCAAAGTCTATTTCAAAGATGCTGAATTTAAGGCGTTGATTGCCATTCAGTTGGCGTTAACAACGGTCTGTTTCTTGACTCTGTATCATTCTGGCATTTATGACTCAGCTGAGGAAACACTCGATTACGCACTTTTTCAAGCTGTATCAGTGTCTACGACCGCAGGTTTTGGGACTGAAAGTTTTCATACTTGGCCGCTGTTTTTACCGATTTTGTTGATTTTTTCGAGTTTCATTGGCGGCAGTGGTGGATCTACAGCTGGCGGTATTAAGGTTATGAGAATGATTCTATTGCTGCTGCAAGGTTCTCGTGAGCTTAAGCGATTGGTACATCCACGTGGCATGTTTTCGATTCGAATTGGTGGTAAAGCATTACCCGATCGGGTCATTGATGCAGTGTGGGGGTTTTTCTCTGCCTACGCCTTAGTCTTTGTGGTGTGCATGCTCATCTTAATGGCGATGGAGATGGATGCCATTACCGCATTCAGTGCGACAGCGGCATGCTTAAATAACTTGGGTCCTGGCTTAGGTGAGGTGGCCAGTAACTATGCCAACATTGGTGATGGCGCAAAATGGGTACTGCTGTTTGCCATGTTATTTGGTCGCTTAGAGGTCTTTACGTTATTGATCTTGTTTACGCCGACATTTTGGAAAAACTAAAAAAAGTACAGCACGACGTTCGCGACTAAGCTAGCTTTAATTATTCAGTTTTATATTAATTAGTCGTGGCACTTTGCCATAATTTGAATCAGAACATAGCAGGACGTTAATGAGTAATACACTAGTTATCTATTCGACAGTTGATGGTCAAACCAAAGCAATTTGTGAGCAGGTTAGGAAAATCAATCAAGAACTTGGCGCGACGGTAACGCTGGCATCATTAGATGAAGCGGAAAGCTTAGGCCTGGCTCAATTTGACAAAATATTAGTTGCCGCGAGTATTCGCTATGGCAAACATCGACCAGAGTTGTACCAATTTATAAATCGCCACCATGCGGTATTAGATGCGAAGAAAAATGCCTTTTTTACGGTTAATGTAGTGGCGAGAAAACCTGAAAAAAATACCCCTGAAACTAATCCTTACGTGAAAAAGTTTTTAGCGCTTTCATTGTGGCAGCCGCAACAACTAGCCGTGTTTGCCGGTAAAATTGATTACCCTAAATATCGGCTCTTCGATAAGACCATGATCCGTTTTATTATGTGGATGACCAAAGGGCCGACGGATACCAGTGGTACGTTCGAATTTACTGATTGGACTAAAGTGGATGAGTTTGCCCGTGCTTTTGCCGAGCGCTAATTGTTACTGCTGTTTCAATTCTATATGACATAAAAAGGCCTGCTCACTCGCAGGCTTTTTTATGTCTAAAATAAGCTTAAGCACAATATTTACGATATAAGATGGAGATGACTTCGGTCACTTCTCCGTTCTTTAAGCTATAAAAAACCACTTGAGAGCTCTTGCGTGTAGTGACCAAGTCTTCAGAGCGTAATACGGCTAAATGCTGTGATAATGCAGATTGGCTCAGTGGGACCGTTGCATTTAACTCGGTTACGCTTAGCTCTTTGTCTAGCAGTAAGCACAAAATCATTAACCGGTATGGGTTGGCGATTGCTTTTAGCCATTTTGCAGCGTTCTCGGCATTAGTCACCATTGCACTTGCATCGATTTCTTTTTGCATACGGTTACTCTCTTTTATCGCCTTTAATTAGTTAATTCTAATTGAGTTGTCATTATAAAACAATATACCAATGCAACACAGGGATCTCAATTTTTGATGCTGATAATATGAGCTACACCTAATTTGTGATCTATTATCCTGTTAAATAGCTAATTTACTGTAACAATGAATTCAATATGGAATCTTCCGAGTTAGCATAATGAATAAATCAGTATTGGTCCTGTACTACTCTCGTGGCGGTCATACCGCTAGGATTAGCCGCGCGATTGCCGACCGTATCGTTAGTGAAGGGCATCAGTGCGATATGATGCACATTAATGAAGCTAAGGCTGAAGGGCTGGACTGGTCAAAGTATGACGTTGTTGCCCTTGGCGCGTGTGTGCTTTATGGCTCATATCATAAGTCGGTATTTGAATTTGTCACTGAGCATCAGGCGCAGTTGACGGCAAAATCAGCCAGTTTCTTCAGTGTTAACGTGGTTGCGCGTAACCCAGAAAAGCGTATTCCGGAAAACAATAAGTACCTACAAAAATTTATTGAGCTCTCTCCTTGGAAGCCACTAGACGTTAAAGTGATTGCGGGTAAAGTCGATTACCCATCATGGCGCTGGTATGATCGTTGGATGATCCAATTTATTATGAAGATGACTAACGGTCCAACCGATCCAACATCGGTCATTGATTACACCGATTGGGAAGACGTTAACGTTTACGCCGACCATCTCGTTAAGTTAGCCAAATAATCGAGTTTGAGTTTAATCGCTTGAGTGAAATGAAAGCCGCATTTGATGCGGCTTTTTAGTTTCTGAGTTTAAGCCCCTGAAGTTAAGTATCCTAGCTTTAGTACTTCCAAAAGCTGGGGTGAAACAGCACTGCAACGGTTAAGATCTCCAACCGCCCGAGTAGCATCCCGATTGAAAGTGCCCATTTGGCCGTATCGGGCAGCGTAGAGAAATTACCTGCGGGCCCAATTGTCGCTCCAAGTCCCGGCCCAACGTTGGTGACGGCAGTAATCGCACCGGTAAAGCTGGTCACTGGATCTAATCCCGTTAGCACTAATACGATAGATAAACCAACAATGACCATGGTAAAGAGCAGCATAAAGGTGACGAGCGAGCGCACAATATCATCTCTGATTATGCGGTTGTTATAGCGCTCTTTAAACACTCCATTCGGGTGGAATTGTTGCTTGAGCTGCTCGCGCATAATAACGCCAGCAATTTGGAAACGGAAAATCTTAATCCCACCGGATGTCGAGCCCGAACAACTACCAACAAACATTAAGAACAGGAATACAATATTGGCCACGGCGCCCCAAGCGGAGTAATCCGTTAAGCCATACCCTGTGGTGGTCACTACGGAGACAACATTAAAACTGGCTAGACGAAGGGCATCAATAGGATCGATTTCTCGGCTGCTCCATAACCACAGCGCCAATAATGAAGAAACTAAAAATATAAACTTTAGAAAGCCTTTTACCTGCGCATCATTCCATACCTTCAGCGATTTCTGCTGCACCATATAGACAAACATTAGCAAAGGTAGACCACCTGCTAGCATAAAGGTAATGCCGACCCAATGCGCTTGATTAGAGAACGCCGCCATTGAATTGTCAGATGTGGAATAGCCGCCGGTTGAAAGGGTTGTCATGGCGTGGTTGATGGCCTCAAACCAACTCATACCGCTGTTGTGATAAGCCAAAAAACATAGAAAAGTGAGTAGGGTGTAAACAATAAACAGGCTCATTGCCATATGCTGGGTGCGAGGAGTCGCTTTGTCGCCCCAATCGGAAGATTCTGTTCTAAACAGCCGCATACCGCCGACGTTGAGAAAGGGGAGTACCGCGACGGCCATGACGATAAAGCCGATGCCACCGAGCCATTGCAATAAGGAACGCCAAATCAGGATGCTGTGATCCATGCTATCGAGCCCCGAAAGCACTGTTGAGCCGGTTGTGGTGATCCCTGACATGGTTTCGAAAAAGGCATCGGTGTAATTTATGCCGTGATACAGGGTAAAAGGTAGGGCGGCAAATAGGCTGACAATAAACCAGGTCAGGCTGGTGAGTAGAAACATGTCTCTGATGTTGAGGTGCAGTGTTTGGGATTGACCTTGGCGCATACAAAAGCTGGCCGCAGTGCCTGCAACCAGAGATGAAATCATAAATGCACCGACGGTTTCTTCACCGTAGTAAAGCGCAAACGCACCAGGGATTAACATAAACGCGGTTAGCGTTGATAGAAAAATCCCCAATATAAACAGCAGAGGCCTAAAGTTCAGCATCGTGTTGAATTAAGCTCCCTGAACAGGTTTAAAAGAAGAAGGCGCTAGGTTGGAATAGCTTTTCGACTTCACCGATAAACTTCTTGTTTACTAAGAATAGGATGACATGGTCACCTTGCTCAATAACTGTTTTGTCGTGTGCCATTAACACTTCATCATCTCTGACAATAGCGCCGATAGTCGTACCTGGTGGTAGCTTTATATCGCTGATTTTCTTGCCGACAACTTTTGAAGTATTTTTATCGCCATGGGCAATAGCTTCAATGGCTTCTGCAGCCCCACGTCGCAGTGAGTAAACATTACAAATATCACCTTGGCGGATATGGGTTAATAATGCAGAAATAGTGGCTTGCTGAGGGGAGATGGCGATATCAATATTGGCCTCTTGCACAATATCAACATAAGCTTCTCGCTGAATCAGCACCATGACTTTTTTAGCCCCCATGCGCTTAGCGAGCAATGCAGCCATAATATTGGCTTCATCATCGTTAGTGACCGCAATGAATACGTCAGTTTGGTCTATGTGCTCTTCAAGTAGCAATTCTTGATCTGAGGCATCGCCACAAAATACTGTGGTGTTTTCTAACTTTTCTGATAGCTCTTCAGCGCGCTCTTGCTTATGTTCGATCAGTTTAACCGAGTGGTTGCGTTGCAGTTGTTTCGCTAATCCAAGGCCAATATTGCCGCCGCCGGCAATCATAATATTGCGATAAGAGTTATCGAGCTTTTGCATTTCACTCATCACAGCACGGATATGGCGACTATCGGCCACAAAGAAGACTTCGTCATCAGCTTCAATAATGGTGGTACCACGCGGCATGATCGGTCGACCTTGCCTAAAAATAGCGGCTACTCGGGTATCAATATTGGGCATGTGCTCTCGTAGCGCAGCTAAAGCATTACCGACAAGTGGGCCACCATAATAGGCTCGAACGGCAACAAGGCTTAATCTACCTTCTGCAAACTCAAGTACCTGCAGTGCGCCAGGATATTCAACTAAACGGCCAATATAAGCCGTGACCAGTTGTTCTGGGGCAATGAGCTCATCAATAATAAAACCACCTCGTGGGCGATTTTCTGAGTGCTTAGTTTCGCTATCGATAAACAATTTATCGCGAAGGTTTAAATACTGCTCTGAACGGATCCGCGCAATTTTGGTTGGAGTACCAAACAGTGAATAAGCAATTTGGCAGGCTGCCATATTACACTCATCACTGTTGGTGACCGCAATCAGCATGTCTGCGTCTTCGGCTCCAGCTTCTTTTAACACATCTGGGTGAGCACCATGGCCAACAATCACACGTAAATCGTACTTATCTTGCAAGGTACGTAAGCGCTTTTTATCGGTGTCTACGATGGTGATATCGTTATTTTCACCGACTAAGTTTTCGGCCAATGTACCGCCAACTTGTCCCGCACCCAAAATGATAATTTTCATTGCCGTACTAATCCTTCACTAGGCGAGCGTAATAAAAGCCATCCATGTTTTCTTGCCCAGGAACAATTTGCCAACCCACATCACTCGGGTTTGGCTGTTGTTCGATTGGGACTAAAGTCGCGTCAGGTGTTCTTTGTAAGAAGGCACTGATCTGATCTTTGTTTTCCTGAGGCAAAATAGAACAGGTCGCATATAAGAGTGTGCCACCGGGTTTCAGCCACTTCCAGCAATGATCAACTATTTGTGATTGCAATGCAGCCAGCTCTTCGATGTCGTCGTTTTTTCTGAGCCATTTGATATCTGGATGACGTCGAATAACACCCGTTGCAGAGCAGGGTGCATCTAATAATATGCGATCAAACTTATCACCTTGCCACCAGGAATCAATATCTGCAGCATCACCATGTATCAATTCTGCTTTCAATGATAGTCGGTCTAAGTTTTGTTGTACTCGTTCAAGTCTTTTGGCGTCATTATCAACCGCAACCAATTGAATGTCAGGCGCAAGCTCTAATAGGTGACAGGTTTTACCGCCGGGTGCAGCGCAGGCATCGAGAACGAGCTCGTTACCCTGTGGTGCCAGTATCGTTGCGGCCCATTGTGCAGCCCCATCTTGTACCGAAGCCGAGCCGGTCTCAAAGCCAGGAAGCTGCATTACATCGCGTGGGCTTGCCAATAAAATTGCGTCATTGCTGCTGCCTGCCGTCGCTTCGACTTCAATATCAGCCAATGCACTTAAATAGGCATCACGCGTTTGTGATTGCTGATTGTTACGCAACCACATTGGCGGGCGCTGGTGGCTTTGCTCAATAATCTCTTGCCAGTTTTCTGGATAAGCATCTTTAAGCCGCTTAATGATCCATGCAGGAGTATTATGCGCTAGCGTATCGTTATCGGTGGCTAATGGTTTTTCTTGGCGCTGGATGGTGCGCAATACCCCATTGACGACCTTAACCATACCCTCGAATTTTAACTGACGGCATGCTTCTGCTGTTTCTGATATAGCGGCATGACTAGGTATACGGGTGAAGTAAAGCTGATAACAGCCAACCAATAACAGTTGATGCACAATGCGTTGTTTGCCCTTAAGGGGCTTACTCATGCAATCACTCACTTGCTTATCAATTTGTGGCAAGTGGCGCATTACGCCGTAGCAAAGTTCGGCCAACAGGGCCTTGTCTTTACCACTTTCAATATGTCGCTGTTGATCGGGTAGGGCGACTGAGAGTGATATCCCTTTTTCAAGGACCTGAAATACCACTTTTGCGGCAAGCGCTCTTAAATTCATTGCCATTAGGCTTGGTCGTCCATTTTATGAGTGAGTTGGGTGCCTGGTATGAACCAGTCAGCTCGAGAGTTAAGGATGTCGGCCACACTGAGTGGCTTTTTACCTGGAAGTTGCATACTGGTAATGGTTAATACGCCATCACCGGTGGCAATATTGATACCGGTTTTATCTGCTGAAATAATCGTGCCTGGCGCTGCAGTGGTACTGTTGGCACTGACATGACTTTGCCACACTTTAATGGTGTTAGCTTCATGCTGATGTTGATAGTGACTCACCGGCCATGGATTAAAGGCTCTGATTTCACGCCACAGTGCCAGTGCTGATTTTGACCAATCTAAGCGCGCTTCTTCTTTTGAAAGCTTGGCGGCATAATTTGCTAAGCTTTCATCTTGCTTTTCAGCGGGTAAGTTGTCTTCCGCTAGCGCGGAAAGTGCTCCAATAAGCGCGTCAGGTCCTTGCAATGCTAATTTTTCATATAGAGTCGCAGAGGTATCTTCATCTTCAATGGTGAGCTTAGTCTTGAGCAGCATATCACCGGTATCTAAGCCAACATCCATCTGCATAATAGTGATGCCAGTTTCGCTGTCACCCGCCCACAAAGCGCGTTGAATTGGCGCAGCGCCTCGCCAGCGAGGCAATATCGAACCATGCACGTTAATACAACCTAGGCGCGGAGTATCGAGTACCACTTTAGGTAAAATCAAACCGTAGGCAACAACGACCATGATATCTGCATTGAGGGCGGTAAGCTCTTGTTGCGCAGCTTCATCACGTAAAGATTTGGGTTGTAGCACCGGAATGTCATTTTCGAGTGCCAACGCCTTTACTGGACTCGATTGCAGTTTCTTACCGCGGCCGGCAGGGCGGTCAGGTTGAGTATATACAGCGACAACATTATGCTGTGATTCGATTAGTGCTTGAAGGTGACGAGCGGCAAAGTCAGGCGTGCCCGCAAAAATGACATTTAATGGTTTCAAAAATTTATCCTTGTTTTGCGTCTAATCGAGCTGCTTTTTCTAGCTTTTGCTTAATACGTTGACGTTTTAATGGTGATAAGTAGTCAACAAACAGCTTTCCTGCCAAATGGTCGAGTTCATGTTGCAAGCAAATCGCAAACAAGCCTTCTGCTTCTAACGTAAACTCATTACCGTCACGGTCAAGCGCTTTAATGGTGACAAACTCTGCCCGATCCACTTCGGCATATATCCCTGGAACAGACAGACAGCCTTCTTCATTACGAAAATCACCGCTTTTGGCGATAATCTCTAAATTAATGAATACCGTTGGCCGTTCGACCTCATCTTGCAAGTCCATTACGATGAGCTGATGATGAAAATCAACTTGGGTGGCTGCTAGGCCAATGCCCTTTTCTTCGTACATGGTTTCGAGCATATCGTCGATTTGCGTCTGCAGTGCAGCGCCAAACTCAGTGATTGGCTGTGCAATCGTGCGTAATCTTTCATCTGGAAAACGTAACACTTTTAGTAAACTCATACCTAAACTCTTAACAGGTCTGTCAAATCTAAGTCAGTTGGTTATACTGGCTTTGGCTAATGACTCAATTTTAGTCTTTAGCGGCATTCAATAACAGCAAAAGCTCTACTTATAATCTAATAAAGAGCAAATAGCATGGATACCCTGATGAAACGGTTACTATTACTTGCCTCACTTATGCTTGGTTGTACGTTCGTATTCGCTGATACTTTGACACTTAAATCTGGACACCCTGAGTCCTATGTTGTCAAAAAAGGCGATACCCTTTGGGATATATCAACTTTTTTCCTAAAGGATCCTTGGCGCTGGCCAACATTGTGGGGAGCGAACCCGCAAGTGGCTAACCCGCACTTAATTTATCCCGGTGATAAACTGACGTTGGTGTTTATTGATGGTGTGCCACGTTTGGTGGTTAAACCTCATTTAAGCAAGAGCCCTGCTGGGCGTATCTCGGCAAAGAACGGCGCCATCCCCGCGGTCGATTTGTCACTTATTCAACCTTATTTACTGCAAAATAGAGTTGTTGATGCGCAGTGGTTTGAAGCGCAGCCTATGATTATGGGTGGTGAAAGTCCGTCTAAATATCATGTGGTGTCAGATATTGTCTATGTTCAAGGTGAACTGACCGTCGGTGATAAGTTTGGCGTTTATGCGCAGGGCCGTGAGTTCTCTAATACTGAGGGCGAGGCTCTCGGGTTAGAAGTGGTGTTGACGGCCAGTGGTCGAGTGGTTGAATCTGGCGCTGTTTCTAAGATTGAATTACTCAGTAGCTTACGCGAAACAAGAGCTGGCAACCGTATCTTACCGATTGAAGATGACTCGTTGATGTCAGCCTACTTTATGCCGAGAGCTGCGGAGTTAACCGCTGTTACGACCGTTTTGGCATCGGGTAAAGACATTAGAGAAATGGGTAAGCTAGATGTCGTCTACCTTGACCGTGGTGATATCGACGGGGTTGAAACTGGTCATGTGTTCTCTATTTTCAAAGAGGGCGACGTTGTCGTTATCGATGGTGACGGTATACCTGTACAGCCTAACGATCGTAATCGTTACGAGAAGATGTTAGCCAATGTATCGGCGGATAATGCAGTACAAATGCCGGATCTATATCGTGGTAAGTTAATGGTCTTCAAAGTCTTCGAAAAGGTCAGCTTAGGAATTATCCTCAAAAATGAAAGGCCTGTCCGCGTTGCGGATAAACTCACCATTCCCGATTCGCTGATAGCGGGTGAATAGTCTAGAGTTAGAGCTTATACCAGTGCAGCGATAGTGCTGCACTGACATTAGAGGCTAAGTTATTAATGACAAGCTGGTCGATTGGCTAGTTGTTTCTGCTGTATCTGGGCTAGGACCCGCTCGGATTAAACAATTAATAAATTACATGGATGTGGAAGAGCTAAGGCAAAGGTTAGCCCATGAACCCGATGCATTACCTCTACCAGAGTCATTACTCAATTCTAATTTAACCCCCAATTACGCCTTAGTTGATACTGCACTTGAATGGCAACAACAAAGTGAATTCAACCATTTAGTGTGTTTGGCTGATCCTCTCTATCCGCCTTTGCTTAAACAGATTAGTGACCCGCCAACCGTCCTGTTCATCAAAGGTAATATCACCAGTTTAATACGCCCGAGTATTGCGATTGTTGGTAGTCGTAATGCCACGCCGGGGGGATTGAAAATGGCTTACTCGTTGTCTTCGCAGCTGGTGGATCAGTATCTGTGCATTGTCAGTGGTATGGCGTTAGGGATCGATGGGGCTGCACATCAGGCTGCTATTGATAACAGAGGCACCAGCATTGCGGTTTTGGGCACAGGGGCTGAAGTTATTTATCCCAAAAGGCATCGGAGTATTTATCATGATATTCAGAATGATGGCTGCGTTATGAGTGAGTTTTGGCCCCAAGTGAAACCCTATTCTGGTAATTTTCCGAAACGAAACCGGATCATTAGCGGTCTAACTCTAGGTACCCTTGTTGTAGAAGCTAGCTTGAAAAGTGGTTCTTTAATTAGTGCTAGGTTAGCCAATGAGCAAGGACGAGAAGTGTTTGCGATACCGGGAAGTGTATTGAGTGGTCAGAGTGAGGGCTGTCATCAACTGCTTCGTGATGGGGCCAAATTAGTGGAGTCTGCTGGCGACATTTTAGAAGAAATCGCGGTTTTATCTGGCTACCACCTTGAAGAAGTGAAGGCCTGCCACCATATAGGGGGTGAGATAGTCTCTGATTTGCCATTTGCTTCGCTGTTAGCTAGTGTAGGTTATGAAACCACAACGATTGATAACGTGGTTGAGCATAGTGGAAAAGCCATAGAGCTAGTATTGGAGCAGTTGCTTGAGCTTGAATTACAAGGTTGGGTTACTGCTGTACCCGGTGGTTATGTAAGACTTAAGAGGAGCTAGCCATGTTTGATATCCTCATGTATCTATTTGAAAACTATGTGCATAGTGAAGCTGAGTTTTTAGTCGATGAAGACGAACTCACAAAAGAATTAACGCGTGCTGGCTTTCACCAGTCGGAGATAATCAAGGCTTTGACTTGGTTAGAAGGCTTAGCCGAGTTGCAAGAGGCGGGAACACCTTACCTTTGCAATCATGATCAACAATCTTTCCGTATTTATACCAAAGATGAGATAAATAAAATTGATGTGGAAAGCCGAGGCTTTCTGCTGTTTCTAGAGCAAATTAAAGTGCTCAGTGTAGAAACGCGTGAGATGGTTATCGATCGAGTGATGGAGCTAGACGAAACAACGTTAAATTTAGATGATCTAAAATGGGTTATCTTAATGGTGTTATTTAATGCGCCAGGACATGAGTTGGCCTATGAACAGATGGAAGATCTTATCTTTGAGCAGCCTGATGGCCGTCTGCATTCATAGTTAAGTACCTGTTTGAGCATATAAAAAGGAGGCTAACGCCTCCTTTTTAGTACATTCAATAGCGAGTGCTAAAAATGTAAGTGTTTGCTGTCTTGAGTTAAGTGCTCTGGCTGCAAGTAGTCACGATAAGCATAGCGGTTCTGTTTATGCAGTCTAGGCTTAGCTTTTTCTTCACTTTCATCGAATTGTTCGACTTGAGTGGTAAGCCAATCTGCAAACTCTTGTTGATGTTGAGTCAACTCGGCGAGTAATGACTCATAACCTTCAAAGTAATCCGTTTTCAAGAACTGGCTCAGCTTCACGTAATCACTATGGTGATGCTCGGCAAGAAAACGCACCGCCATGTAACTCCATTTGTAGGTCATATCTACGCCATCTTTGTACTCAGTCGCGAATATATCTTCTAATGACGGGGCCTCTTCGATGTCGCGCTTGATGATTTTAAGCGTGGTTGGATTTTTATCTCCCCGCGCAATGTACTCTGCTAAACCCTCTGACCACCACACCATTTTGCTAGGGAAGTGTCCGAAACCACCATACTTTACAAAGTGGCCATCTAAATAATGTACATATTCATGATTTAAGTTCCAAATCGCAAATTCAGGCTCTATCCACCATTGGCGATAGGCAAAGAAAGTCGCTTGGTTCCCCGGTTTGGACGGCTGTCCTTCGATATACATGCCACCGTTATCGGTTTGAATGTCGAAGACTAACTGACCATAGTAGTGATACTGGCTCCAGTTTTTGAACGCCACCACTCTTAATGCATCATTGTTATCATTGGCTGTGGGCTGCTGCTGCGTTTCAAGCAGCTGATGAAAATGCGACTCTTGAGATGTGAGCTTAGTACAGCTGTCAGTGAGCTCTTGTGAGTTAAGATCTTGCGCTAAGATAAATAGCGAGTCAGAGCAACGGTGCTCTATTGGGAGTGCTTCTTTAAGTTCTGGGATACGGCATATTTCGCTGTTTTCTTGGCAGCGCTCTTGTGCGGCAAAGGTATTAACATGGTAGCCCTTGCTGTATGCATCTTTGGCGCTATCTCCGCGTTCGGCGACATCTTGCTTAGCAATATTTGCAACGGCTTCATCGACAGCTTTTTCAAGTGCTGTTGTTTCGCCATCCTCTGATGATGGCAGTGCCAGTCTATAGAGTGCTAACGCCCAATATGCATTGGTTCGCGGCCAGTCTTTATCAGCGCGAATACTTGCGGCGCTGGCAGCAAAAGAAACTAAAGGCTCATTGAGCTGTGCCGAGAGTAACGTGGTGTTGAGCTCGCCATCAGTGTCCTTGCGACTCACACTGAACAAAAAACCATAGGCTTTTAATGTTTCCAGCAAAGCGTAGTCGTTTGCCTGTTGGCTGGCAGTGTTTGCCAGTTGGGCTAGCTGAGTGTTTAGCTGCGGTAGTAGTGGTGCGAGTTGCACTGCACGTTCATTGCTCGAGAAATAGCGATAAACAGTTACCGCATACTGCTCCTGCAAGCGAGCTTGGTTATTTAATTGACCTGAGCTTGCAAGTTGTTCAAGGGCAACAGATAACCCAGCATAGTCCTTCGCTTCTAGCTGATCTATGGGGCCATAATAACTAAATGCACGGAAGTAATAGAGTAGCTTATCAAGGCTATTGAATTCAGTGGTGGTTGCCAAAGCCGCGCTTGCTTGTTGGAAATGAGCAACAGTTAACAGTGGGCTTGAAGCATCAAAGAGTGTACTTTCTGAAGCTGTAGATATTTGTTGTACGAGTGCTGGCTTAAGTGGGGGATTGTTTGTGCTTGAACAGCCAGATATTGAGCCAGATAGCGCCGCTATGATGGTTAAAGCTATTTTATTTTTTGTATTCATCAATTACACCTTTGTGTTTTGAATACAATATACCACCGCTTTTTATCAAAACCTATTAGATGAATACAAAAGTTACGCTAATACTTGGTAGAATAGCGCTATATTGAAGAACTGAGATAATCATGGCTAAAATCGATAAGCAACTGTTTACAACACATGAACACGCATTAGAAAAAGAGTATGAACTCTGTCCTAAGTGTGGCTGTGAGCTGTCAGTAAGACACAGTAAACACGGTGGGTTTATCGGCTGCAATAACTATCCTAGTTGTGATTACACTCGGCCATTAGTGCAGCATGAGTCTATAGAAACTCAAGTGATTGAAGGCTCATCCTGCCCCGAGTGCGGCAGTGAACTCGCTGTTAAGTCTGGTCGATTTGGTATTTTTATTGGTTGTACTAATTACCCTCAATGCAGTCACATCGAAAAACACGATCAAACCGACGCAGAAGATGAAATTGATTGTCCAAAGTGTAAGTCGGGTCATGTTGAGCATAGAACCAGTCGATTTGGTAAATCATTCTATGCTTGCAGTGCTTATCCTAAATGTAAGTTTTTGGTGAACTACCCACCTAGAGCTGAAGCGTGTCCTGATTGTGGTTTTGAGATCTTAGTTGAACGTAAAGGGGCGGCAGGCATGCGCTTAGAATGTCCCGAGAAAACGTGCAAATATAAACGGCCAGTCTAAATAATCATATTATCTTCCACTAATGTCGCTTTTGAGTAATCATAGTGATATTGAACAGTGCAGCTTATATGAGTAAGGATCAGTGAGATAAATGTTAGAAGTATTGCCTGCTGAAGTGGCTGAGCTTATTGAACAAGGAGGCATCATCGCCTACCCAACTGAGGCCGTTTATGGCTTAGGTTGTGATCCTGACAATGATGAAGCTATTCATCAATTGCTGCAAATCAAGCAACGTCCTTGGCACAAAGGCTTGATACTCGTTGCAGGTGACTATCAACAACTCCTTCCCTATATAGATGAATCTCAGCTTAGCGTTGAGCAGCTGGCATTTGTTCACAGTAAATGGCCCGGCCCCTTTACCTTTATCATGCCAATTAAGCCTGGGCTGTCTAAATTATTAAGCGGTACCTTTGATTCCATAGCCGTACGAGTTACCTCGCACATCGGTGTGAAAGGGCTATGCGCTGCAATCAATAAACCCATTGTTTCAACCAGTGCCAATTTATCAGGTCAAGAGCCCGCGTTATCACCTATAGCCGTTCGACAGCAGTTTGAGGGCATTATTGCTGGGTTAGTGGTTGGAGAGCTAGGAAGTCAGACAGCTCCTTCAACGATTATCGATGCCAAGAGCGGCAACATTATAAGAAAAGGTTAATCAAGGAAAAGTATGAGCACACCAGATTCTGCAATAGTAAAAGCTTTCTTACTCGATCTTCAAACTCGAATTTGTAATGGACTCCAAGCGCTAGACGGCTCTGCACAATTTGTGGAGGACTCTTGGAAACGTGAAGAGGGCGGTGGTGGACAAAGTCGTGTATTAACGGCAGGAGCGGTATTTGAACAAGCGGGGGTAAACTTTTCTCATGTGACAGGTGCATCTATGCCTGCATCGGCAACGGCTCACCGTCCTGAACTCGCTGGGCGTAGCTTCGAGGCGATGGGGGTTTCGTTAGTTATTCACCCTAAGAACCCGCATATACCAACGACTCATGCCAATGTACGCTTTTTTATCGCGCATAAAGAGGGCGCTGATCCGGTATGGTGGTTTGGGGGTGGTTTTGACTTGACCCCTTATTACCCTTACCTAGAAGACGTTGTAGAGTGGCACCAAAATGCCAAGTCTTTGTGTGAACCCTTTGGCGACGAGGTATATCCAAAATATAAGCAATGGTGTGATGAATACTTTTGGTTACCGCATCGAAACGAAACTCGCGGCGTTGGCGGGTTGTTCTTTGATGATCTCAATAAAGAGGGCTTTGATAAGAGTTTTGCCTTTATGCAGGCGGTAGGTAATGGCTTTATAACGGCTTACTCACCCATTGTTGAACGCCGTAAGGATACTGAGTATGGCGAACATGAACGCCAATTCCAACTGTATCGCCGTGGCCGTTATGTTGAATTTAATTTGGTTTATGATCGTGGCACCTTGTTTGGATTACAGACAGGAGGCCGTACTGAGTCAATTTTGATGTCTATGCCACCGCTAGTGCGTTGGGAATATGCCTACACTCCAGAAGCCGGCAGCCCTGAAGCCGAATTATACAGTGACTTTCTTAAGCCAAGAGAGTGGTTAAGCGCGTAGGCTGCAGAAAGTAGTCTACAAAATAAGATGAAACCAGTTTCGTCAGCCTAAAAGGGCGTTACTGGTTTCGCATATGATCAGCAAGTGTCGATATCGCAGTGTAAATGGCCTGTTGGTGTTGCTTATCTTCTATCTCTATTTCAATCGCGGTTCTCATACAAGCTAACCATTGGTCGCGCATGTTCTCGTCAATGTTGAACGGCATATGTCTTGCTCTTAAAGCGGGATGGCCATGTTTTTGCTGATATAGCTGCGGTCCGCCTAACCAACCGCTTAGAAATTCAAATAACTTTTGTTCAGATTCACTCAGCGGTGCTCTGTGAATATTCAGCAACTCTTTGCTTTCTTGTTTAGACTGCATCTGCAAATAAAACTGATGAGCAACTGCGCGAATCGTTTTCTCGCCACCAATACGATCATAAGCATTCGATTGCTGCGGATCTCGCTCTTCTGTGGTCTCTTTTTTACTTACTAGGCGTTTTAACCAGTTCATTTTTCATCTTCTGTTAGCACTCATGCCGCCATTGTAGCAACATGCGCAGTGAAAATAACGGCGACAGAATAGATTGCTAGTGGCTAAATCCGCGGTAAACTAACCCTCACTAAGTTTAGCTAGCAACAGAGTGTTGATCATGACGGATAGATACGCAGTATTTGGCAACCCCATTGGGCACAGTAAGTCACCGAAAATCCATGCCGTGTTTGCTGCTGAAACAGATCAGTCATTACGTTATGAAGCCATTTTGGCGCCAGTGGATGCATTTGAAGCTAGCTTTGGTACTTTTGTTGCCAACCAAGGCTTGGGGGCAAATGTTACCGTGCCTTTTAAAGAGCAAGCGTTTGCACTGTGTGATGAATTAAGTGACCAAGCGCAGCTTGCTGGGGCTGTAAACACGCTATCGGTATTAAGCAATGGCACAATTCGTGGGGATAATACCGACGGGCTGGGACTGGTTACCGATCTACAGCGACAGTTCGGTAGCCTAAAAGGCTTAAATATTTTGCTGGTGGGTGCGGGGGGGGCGGCTAGAGGCAGTGTATTGCCACTATTGCAGGCTGGTATCGCTAAGTTAACGATCGTTAATCGCACCCAATCTAAAGCTGAAGCATTGGTCGATATATTTTCTGAGTACGGTGATGTCGTCACATTACCTATCGAACATACTGGCCACAGCTATGACGTCATCATTAACTCAACCTCATCTAGCTTAAGCGGCGATGTACCCAAGATCAGTTACCAAACGATAGCTGAAGACACTGTTTGCTACGATATGATGTATGGCAAAGAGCAAACCGCCTTTAACGCTTGGGCACTAGCGCAAGGCGCCAAGCAAGCAGTTGATGGTTTAGGGATGCTGGTGGGACAAGCTGCGCAGAGTTTTTTGATATGGCGTAAGGTTAAACCTAGCGTTGAAACGGTTTTAACGCAGTTGAGAGCAGAGCTTTAATAGAGAGCAAAATGAATCAAAGTATATTGTTTCCTGACTTACAAGATTGGGAGCCGCAAGCCCTGAGTGTTGTTTTCCCCGTTCAGGTGCAAGGCGTCAATGTAGAGTGTCGAATTGGCTTAGCAAAGTTAGCTGAATTGTCTGCGACAGCACTGAGTGCAGATCAACATGATATCGCTAGCAAGGCTTTGACTATATTTGACGAGTATCGATTTGATATAGAGGATGAGGTCGAACAACTCATCGAACAAGAGTCATTCGATGAGTTAGGTAGAGTGATACTTATATAGCTAGTCTCTCTTATGCGCCTTCTTGCAAATATTCATTTTTCAGTCTGACATAGTTGTCAGCAGATTGAGGTAAGAAGGCAAGCTCTGCTTCGGTTAGTGCACGGATCTGCTTAGCCGGGCTACCGACATAGAGATAACCACTTTTTAATACTTTATTGGGCGGCACTAAAGAACCCGCACCCAAAATCACATCATCTTCTAATATCGCACCATCAAGGATGATCGCCCCCATACCGACTAAAATACGATTACCCACTTTACAGCCATGCAACATCGCTTTATGCCCAATCGTTACATCGTCACCAATAATTAACGGCTGACCCTCAGGTAATGAAGGAGACTTGCGAGTGACATGTAGTACAGTGCCATCCTGAATGTTTGTACGTTTGCCAATGCTAATATGGTTAACGTCACCTCTGGCAGCGACTAAAGGCCAAATACTCGAATCATCATCTAAGGTGATATCACCCACCAAAACACATGCTTCATCGATATAAACATCATTTTTAAGCTGTGGCACTGTTCCTTTGTATGAGCGTAGTGACTTGTTATTTTGCGAGCTAGTCATCTCAAAATCCTTAAAGTGGCTGTTTTGGGCATTATAAAGCCTAAAAAGTAGCTAGTCAGGGTGTTTTATCATCAAACAGCAACAATAGACCCTTTTTATTAAGAAAGCCTCTTGTGCTCCATCAGTATTTCCCTATAATTCGCACCCACTGACACGGCACAGCAGGCCAACTACTTAGGTAGTACGGGACTTGCAGCAGTGTTAGAGAGTTAAAACTCTTCGGAGATTTGATTCAGGTGACAAGCGCTTTAAGGGCTTCGGTTTTGACTTCTGATTAAGAAAGCATCACTCGAAAAACTTCTTAAAATAAGCACTTGACGCTGACACTGGAGAGTGTAGAATACGCCTCCTCAAGCCAACGACCTAGCGTCTTCGGCGACACATGAAAGATGGT